>CAVXVE010000015.1:0-360791 GCA_963764955.1 uncultured Alphaproteobacteria bacterium
CATTTCGCCGCTTCGACGTAGTTCGGCTCACCCCCGCCGCCGGGGTCGGCGTTCATGACCGCAAGATTGTGCGCCGCGCGCGCGTTCCCCGCCTCGGCCGCCTTGAGATACCAGCGCTTCGCGGCGGCGGGGTCGGCCGGCACGCCAATTCCCTTCTGGTACATCGAGCCGAGGCGATATTGCGCAGGCGCAAGCCCGAGCGAGGCGGCGCGTTCGAACCATCGGGCCGCCGCCACTTGATCCTTCGACAGCCCCCTGCCTTCGAACAGGCGCATCGCGAGTTCGTATTGCGCGTTGGGCTGGCCGGCCGCGACCGCGTCGCGCAAGGACTGGGGAATCCCGGGCGGAATCGCCGCCATGAGTTCGCTCGCCGATGGCCCTTTCCCCGGCGCAAGGTCCAGCGCGCCGGGCTTGGCCGGCGGCTGGCCGATCGAGGCGGTCGGGGCGACATCGATCGTTTCGCCGCCCGATTTGGCCGCGCCGGCGACTTCCGCCGGCTTGCCCTTCGGCGCGTCGAGCTTCGCAGTATTGACCGCTTGCTCGCCCACTTGGGAGCGTTGCAGAAACGGCGCCCGCAGGCCGGCCATTCGCACCGCGAGCGTCGCCGCGATCGCGACCGCAACGCCGAGCAGAACGGAGCGCTTGTGAGTGGCGTAGAAGGCCCTCGCGTTCTGCACCCCGCGCGCGGCGAACTGCGTCCGTCCCGAACCGGCAAGGGTCTTCACAATGCCGGCGTTGGAGGCGGCGCTGCTTTCCGCCAACGCCGCCTGCGCGGCGCGCCGTGCGGCGGCGATGTGGACGCTGACTGCCGGATTGGTCTTGGACCCGATCATTTGCGCGAGTTCGCGCGCTTCGCGTGCGCGCTGCGGGCCGCCCGCGCCTGGCTCGATCAGGAAGTCCTCGCCGTCGGCGGCGTCAGACGCCGGATCGTCGCGGCTACCCGCAGTCTTGGGTTGCGGCGCCACTTCCGGGGCAAGCGCCTCGACGCCTGTCGGCGTAGAACTGACAGACAGGGCGGCAGGGTTTCTGGCCGCTGGCCGCACTTCCTCCTCGACGTCATCGCCGGCCAGCTCGCTCTCGATGCCGGCGAGGCGCTCGGTCAAAGTCTCGAGAACGCTCTGCAGATCGGCGAGGCGCGATTGCGTGCGCCGGTCCGCGCTCGCCTGTTCCACCTTCAGCTCGGCCAGATGCGTGTCGAGCGCGGCGTGGACGGCGGCCGAGGTCTCGAGCGCCGAAGAGCCTTCCGCCTTCTCGGCGTCGCGCAATTTTTCAAGGAGCTCCCGGACGACCGGTCCTGGATCGTTGGCCGTCGTCTTTGCCGCCAGCGCGTCGATGCGATCGTAAATCGTGTCGATCTGTTGCGCGAGAATTCCAGCTCGCCCTGGCGGGGGCTCATATCGCGAAGCCTGCGGGCCACCTCGTCGGCGACGTGCTCGACGACCTCCCGCTCGACGGGCGTATTGGCGGTGGTCTCGAACTTCGCTTCGAGCGAGCGCAGCAGCGTCTCGATCGAATTGAAATCGAACGGGGATGCGACCGTGTCGATTCGCGCGCCAAGCTCGCGGAGCGCCGGCTCCAACTGGCGCGCGCCGGCCTCGCCGTCCGCGAGGCTGTCGAGCTTGTCCCTGATTTCGACGAACATCGACTGAAGCGCCTTCGCATCGCCGTCGGCGGCCCCCGCGGCGTCCAGCTTGGCGTCGAACTCGCGCAGCAGCATTTCGATCGGACCGGTGTCGATCGTTGCGGGCGGGATGGTCTCCAGCGACTGCCGCACGCTGTCGATGCGGCGCGCCAGGTCGTCGAACGGGGCGGGGTCGATCGCGACGGAAGCGCTCGGGCGGGCCATCTCCTGATCGAGCCGCGCCGCGATCTGTTCCAGCCGCAGCTCGATCGAGGCGAGCGCTGCCGGCGGGGTGGAGCGTTCGATCTGTCGGCAGGCTTCCGCAAGCCGCGCGGCCATCTCGGCCAATTCGAAATGCGGAGCGGGGCTCGCGCCAAGCCGCTCGACGCGGTCGGCCAGCTCCCCGATCTGCCGCTCCAGCCGCTCCAGCGGCGGCGAGCGCAGCGCCGCGGAAGCCAGGAGATTGCGCACCTCCTCGGTCTGCTGGCGGATGCGCTCGAAAGTTTCGGGATCGATCGCCGAGGCCGCAAGGCTGTCGATCCTGCCGCCGATCGCGCGGATCTCGCGTTCGAGCCCGATCGCCGCCGCTTGCGGGTCATGCGCTTTCAGCGCCGCGCGGAATTCCGTGGCCATCGCCTCGAGCGGAGCGAGCATCAATTCGCCGTGACCGCTCTGCCGCAGCACCTCGACGCGCTGCACGAGATCGCGGATGGCGCCCTCGAGCGCGACCACGGCGTTGCGCGGCGCAAGATCGGCGAGGCTCCGGTTCATCGCCGCGATTTCGGCGCGCATCGCGCTGAGGTCGACCGCCGAGGCGCTCGGCTCGGCGCGCTCGCGGCGCATGTCGTCGAGCTTGCGGCCGAGGGCGCGAACGTCATCGAGCAGCAATTGCGTGAGCTGCGCCGCGGCGTCGGCTTCGACGGCGCCAGGCGCCGCATACGAGCTGGCTTCTGCTTCTGGACGGGCGTCCAGGGCGCCCGGATTGCCCTTACCCCTCGCCTGCGCCGCCGCGCCGTCGCCAAAAGCGCCCGTCTGCGCTTCCGAAGCCGTGGGGGCGGTCCCGCCGGCGCGGGCCTCGAGCTCGTGGCGGCGCATGGCGATTTGCGACACGGCGGCCATGAGATCGAATGGCGCCTTGGGGTCAGGAGCGGAAGCTTGAGCGGAACCATCGCCGCGCGTCCCGCCGGCCTGGGCGGCGCCCGTCAGGCTCGCCCGGATCAATTCGAGCCGCCGCACCGCGTCGATCAGCGCGCGGCGGTCGCCGTCCCGCGCCGCGTCGTCCCGCTCCAGGATTTGCGCGACCAATTCAAAGGCGCGCGCGGCCTGGGCTTCGGCACGCGCGAGCCTCACTTCGAAGCGCTCGATCACCGTATCGAAGGCGCCCGGCATTCCGGCCGCGCGAGGCTCTTTTACGGGGGCGTTCCGTCGCGCGATGCGTTCGAGACGTCCGAGAGCCGCGTCGAGCCGATCGTCGGGGTGATAGTCCTGGTCGGACCGCGCGCGCAGGTCCAATCCCGCGTGGTCGGCGATCACGTCGTCGAGCCAATCCTCCAGGCCCATGCCGGCGCGGCGGGCGGCCTCCACAGCGGCGTCGCGGGTCCGCCGGCTTACGCCCGCGATATTCCACGCCATGGCTCTATTCATGTCCTCGACCATCGCTCGGGGGCGGGAATCGCCCCCGGGAATCGGGGGCGACGTCGCACCCCAATTCTGTCGGCGGTCGTGGTGAAGAAACGGTTAAAGGACACGCTCCGGCGCCGGCCGGCCGATCCCTCCCCAAAGTTGCATATCTAGTTGCGGCAACTATCAGTTGCACTTTCCCGGCGTTAGGCGATAGTGATTCGATTCGCGCAAGTGCCGCGCGAGTCACGGGGCGCGAACGCAACGGCGCCGACGAAAGGAGAGGCTATGAACACGATATCGTCTTTATCTCAGCCTTCCGCTGGGGTTTCGGGCGCGTTGCTCGAGAACGCAGCGCGCATTGCGCTTGATTCCACGCAGCCGGAGATGACCATTAGCCAGATGTCGCGCCTGTTCGGCGTCAGCCTGCGCACTTTGCGGTTTTATGAGGACCGCGGGCTCATCAAGCCCCGCCGCGAAGGCAACGCACGTTACTATCGCACGACCGACCGCATCCGGATGGAGATGATCCTGAAGGGCAAGAAGCTCGGCTTCACCCTGACCGAAATCCAGGATCTGATCGGCGGCAAGGGCGCAACGGAGACGACGGATCTCGAAGACCAGCTGAATCCGCAGCAGGTCGTCACCCAGATCAGCCATCTGGAGCGGCAGCGCAGCGAGATTGATGGGGCGATTGAGAGGCTGCGGGCGACGCAAAGCCGTCTCGTCGCCCAGGGCGCCGCCGCCTGATCGGCGGCGACCGTTGACGGGACAGCGGCGCCGGGTCCGGCTAAACCCTGATCCGCGCCGCCTCGACGATCCGCATCGCTTCGGCGGAGGCGGCGTCAATTCCGAGATTGGTTGTGTCCAACACCACGGCGTTGTCAGCCGGTCGCAGCGGGGCTGCGGCGCGGTTGGAATCGCGGGCGTCGCGGCGGACGATGTCCGCCAGGATCGCCTGGTAGTCCGCCTTCTCGCCTCGCTGGATCAATTCGAGCGCCCGCCGCTGCGCTCGAGCCGCGGGGCTCGCGGTGACAAAGATCTTCACCTCGGCCACGGGACAAATGACGGTGCCGATGTCCCGCCCGTCAAGCACCGCGCCGCCCGGCCTGCTCGCGAAAGCGCGCTGCGCCTCGATCAGGGCCGCCCGAACTCCGGGCATGGCGGCGACCACCGATGCCGCCTCGCCCATTTGGCGCGTGCGTAAAGTTGCTTCGTCGAAATCCGTGAGGCCGAGCCCTCGGGCGGCCGCGACGCCAGCGGGTTCATCGTAAAGATCGCGGTCCTCTGCGATGAGCGCCGCGGCGACAGCGCGGTAGAGCAGCCCGGTGTCGAGATGCGGCAGCCGGTAATGCGCGGCCACTCGGCGCGCAATGGTGCCTTTCCCCGAGGCCGCAGGCCCGTCGATGGCGATAATCATGCCTAAGCCGGCCGTTCCCCCAAGGCCCCGTCCTGAACAGCGCTCTTAGTGCGCTGCGCGGCGCCTGTCGAGGCTCACGTGATCGGCGTGGGCCGATGGCTTAGCGCCTGGCCATCGCTTGTCCAGGCAGGCTGGCTAGTGACGGCCGATGCATTTGCTGGTGGGAATCCAAACAGATGCTATACCTTTCCCAATCGCAGGACCGAACGCAAGCATGAAAAAGCGCATGGCGCGGAAAAGACGACTGATGGCTACGGGTAACCCAGGCCATTTCGGGCACGGGCCGCGAAGGATTCGGTTTCGGCAAATCGACGCGGGCTTTAAGGTCACAACCAGTTAAGCTCGCAACCAGTCGACGCGATGCGGGAGGGCCGAATGGATCTGACAAGCGACCAGAAGAAGACGATCGCCGCCGCCTTTCTCGGCTGGATGCTTGACGCCTTCGATTTCTTCCTCCTGACCTTCCTGCTCAAGGACATCGCCAAGGAATTCGGCGTCGACGTGCCGGCGGTCGCCTACGCGCTCTTTCTGACGCTAGCGATGCGGTTCGTTGGCGCGTTCATCTTTGGGCGCCTCGGCGACCGGTGGGGCCGCAAGCCGGCGCTCATGCTCGACATTCTCTGCTATTCGATCCTCGGGGCGCTCGCCGCCTTCTCGCCGAATCTCACGGTCTTTCTGATCCTGCGCGCGCTGTTTGGCGTCGCCATGGGCGGCGAGTGGGGCCTTGGCAGTTCGCTCGCGATGGAATCCATTCCGCCGCAGGCGCGCGGGATAGTGTCGGGGATTCTGCAATGCGGCTATCCGACCGGCTTCCTGGTCGCCGCGATCGCCTATGGCCTGCTCTTCGGCCGTACATTCGGCGACTACACGATCGGCTGGCGGGCGATGTTCCTGCTCAGTGTTCTGCCGGCCTTCGTGGTGCTGTTCATCCGCAGCGGCGTTCCCAAATCGCCAGCCTTCGAGGCGTCGAAGGCGCATGAGAAGCCGCACCTGTGGGCGACGATCACCGAGCACCGGGGGTTGGCCATCTACATGGTCGTGCTGATGATGTGCTTCAACCTGTTCAGCCACGGCACGCAGGACCTTTATCCGACCTTCCTGCAAAAGCAGCACAATTTCGATCCGGGTACGGTGAGCTGGATCGTCATTGTCGCCAATCTCGGCGCGATCGCCGGGGGCCTCCTGTTCGGCCACCTGTCGGAGAAGATCGGCCGGGTCAACGCGATCACGATCGCCGCGTTCATCGCGCTGCCGGCCATTCCACTATGGGCCTTCGCCTCGACCCCCGTCCTGCTCGCGGTCGGCGCGTTCATCATGCAGGTCGCGGTGCAAGGGGCGTGGGGCGTGATTCCGGCCCATCTCAACGAGCTTGCGCCGGGCGCGGCGCGCGCGACCATCCCGGCCTTCGTCTACCAGGCCGGCAATTTCCTCGCCTCCTACAACGGCCCGTTCCAGGCTCAGATCGCTCAGGCGAACGGCGGCAATTACGCCTTCGCGCTGGCGCTGGTGGCGGGTGTGGTGGCGGTCGCGATCGTTGTCGTCATTCGCTTCAGCCCGGAGCGGCGCGGCGAATTGTTGAGGGCGCACTGAGTTCGCCACATCCGTGGGATGCGCGCGAAGATCCGCTCCAGAAGAGCGGATAAAGGCAAGCATACGGGTTGACTAACGTCAGTAATATCGCTCGAGGAGCGAGGGGAACCTTCTGGCGCTTGGGGCGTTGTTGGCCGGTAGCGAACTAAGCCACGTTCGCAAAACCGGAGGATTGTATTATGTCTCGACTTTTGCTCGGCCTCAGCGCGGCGACCTTGATTTCCTTCTCATGTGGACAGGCTCTGGCGAACGAAACCGGCGCCATCGGGGGAGGGGTGGCGGGCGCCGTCGGCGGGGCTGCGGTTGGCGGTCCAGTGGGGGCGATCGTCGGTGGGGTCGGGGGCGCCGCTATCGGCAACTCGATGACCAATCACCGTTATTACCACCATCACTACGCTTATTACCACCATCACCACTACTACCATCCCTACGATCGATACTAGACAACCCGTGTTCTGGTTCGAGTTCTAAGCGGAGCGCCGGACGTCTTGCGTCCGGCGCGGTGGGAGATGGAGTGGGGAAGCGTTAGCGGCGCCAATCGCTTTCGGCGTTTGGCGCCCGTCGCTTATGGTATCCGTTTTTGGAAGAGCGCTCCGTGGCCAGCCTTGTGCTGCGCAAGCCCCGCCATGGACGGCGGAGCCCGCCGGACGTCAGTCGTGCGGTTCGACCGGCGGCCCGGATTGCGTGCCCTGGTCAAAAGGACGGCTGCGCCGCTCGGCCATGAACTGATCGAACTCGGCGCGGTCCCTGGCGAAGCGCAGCCGGGCGAGGAAATCCTTGAACTCGCGCTGCTCCTCCTCCAGCCGCTTCAGCGTCTCCGAACGGTAATCATCGAAGGCGCGGTTTCCGCTCGACGACGCGCCGAACCAGTCGCCGCCGCTGGTGAACCGGTCCATCCGGTTGCGCATTTTATCCATTTTGTCCTGCAAGCGGGTCATCTTTCGCGCCCAACGGTCGCCCCCACGCTCCCAACGGTCGCCGCCCTCGAACATCGGCGCCTCTCCCGCGTGAAGCCAATGACGCCGGCAACCGAACCTCCCCCGCCCGATAAAGAGGGCGAGAAGCAGCAGGCCAAGCGGCCACCACCACAGGAACCCCAGGACCGTAACAAGGATAGGCATGGCGCACGTCCTCTCGTGTGAATGTAATGAACATTTACTTTCGCACGGGCGCGCTTGTCAAGCCCCCCTGCCCCACTCTTGGCGCGCCGCCGGTCGAACTCGATTGCGGCCTCCTTTTCCCGGCTCGGCCGACCGCAACGATGGCTAGCGCCTTAGGGCCGTCCCGCATTCACCCCGAGCCCGCGCAGATAGACCAGCATATGCGCCTCCAGAAGCTCCTCCGGAGACATCGGCAGCGCGCGTTGCGCGCCATCGCCACGGCCAAACAGGGAAGCGACGCCGTGCGCGCTGGCCCAGATGTGGAGCGCGACCATCAAGGCTGGCGGGCGCGCCGCAACGGGCATCGCGGCGCAGATCGCGTCAGCGGCCTCGCGCAGCGTGGCGAAAGCCCGTTCCCCTGCTTCGCGCAGCGAAGGATTGATGCCAACGGGAACGCCGCCTTCGAACATCGCCGAGTAGAACGCGGGCTGGCCGCGGGCGAATTCGAGATAGGCCTTGCCGATCCGGTCCAAGGCGGAGAAAGCGTCGGGGCGCCCGCCGTCCCAGGCGCGCCTGAGCGCCGCCTCGAACTGCTCGAAGCCGCGCAGCGCCACGCTCGCCATCAGTTCGTCGCGGTCGCGGAAGTGCCGGTATGGCGCCGCGGGGCTCACCCCGGCGAAGCGGGCGGCCTCCGCGAAGGTGAAACCCGCCGTTCCCTTTCGCGCGATCAGCTCCAGCGCCGCGCGGATCAGCGCCTCGCGCAGATTGCCGTGGTGATAGCCGCGCGGCGCATCCGGATCGCCGGATTTGTCCTTGCTCCAGCTCATGTAAGGAGTGCTTACATGATCGCGCCTGGGGTGTCGATGCGCCGCAGATCGGCTCGACGCCGGGCGTCAGGCTCTAAAGCCGCGCGGCGAGCGCCGCATAGGCCGCGAGAATCGCGCTCGCGACGACATTCCAGCCGGCGAGCGACAATCCGGCGATCCTGAGTTGCACCTCGTCGCAGCGCACGACCTTGACCGAATCGAGCGCTTTCACGAGGTCGTTGACGTCGAGGGATCCTGGGCCGCCGGTGCAAGCCGTGGGGCCCGCCCACCAATGCTGTTCGACCCCGACGTGATAGGCGGCGAGGACCGTGCTGGCGGCGAACACGAGAGCGAGAAGCGCGAAGCCGGCCCGCGCCAGGCCATGCGCCGAACGGCTGGCGAACGCCGTCAGGAGCGCAATGGGAACGGCGGCATAGAAGGCATAGCGCTGGGTGAGGCAGAGCTCGCAGGGCGCATAGCCGAGCCCCTGAAAGATCCACACCGCCGCGAGGATGACGGCCGACGCGACGGCGATCCAAAGCGCCCTCACGCCCAGGGAGGGGGCCATGACGATCTCGGCTGGCGTCATCAGAAGACCTTGATCGCGATCACGAAGCCGGCGACGACCAGCGCGACGAATCCGGCCAGCGCCGCGGCGAAATTCCGCTCGAGCGCTGTACGCAACGGTTCGCCGAACCAGTGCAGCACGCCGGCAACGAGAAAGAACCGCGCGCCCCGCGTCAAGACCGACAGGGCGACGAACAGAGGAAAGTTATAGCCGAGCAGGCCGCTCGTGATCGTCACCAGCTTGTATGGGATGGGCGTCACGCCCTTGACCAGGATCACCAGCCAGCCCCACTGGGCGTATGTCTGTTTCAGGGCGTCGACCTTCGCGCCATAGCCGTAGAGGTTGATCAGCCACTGCCCGACCGTGTTGAACAGCAAGGCGCCGATTGCGTAGCCGAGCATGCCGCCAATCACCGAGGCCACGGTGGCGATGAGCGCATATCGCCATGCGCGCTTTGGGTTGGCGAGCGCCATCGGGGCGAGAAGCACGTCGGGTGGGATGGGAAAGAACGAACTCTCCGCGAATGAGACCGCGGCCAGCGCGCTCTCGGCGTATGGACCCTCGGCGAGCCATCGGACTCGGGCGTATAGCGAAGCGGTCATGTCCAAAGTCCAGCTTGTGCGCCGCAACATATACGCGAGCCGGATAGCGGCGTCCATGCGAGGCAGCCTGAGAGCGCGGTCGAGGCCGTTGCGGCCGCTCTTGTCCTGGCGCGAGGCGAAAAGGCGCGCTTGTCGTGGCGCGAAGCGCGTTCTATATCGGCGCCCGTCCGCTCATGGCGGGCCCCTATGGCGGAACTGGTAGACGCGTCCGAACTCAAAATCGGATTCCGCAAGGAGTGCTGGTTCGATTCCGGCTAGGGGCACCAAGCCTAAGGATCGCCCGACGGCGTCGAGCAGGTCATCGCCGCGCTGTCGGCGGGCAGGCCGCGCAGCGGTTGAGTTTCCGCCGGCAGCGGCAATTGCGCCCCAACAGGCTTGAGCGCGCGACTGGTTCAATCCTCGTCTTCGCATGCGCATTTGCGCCCGCTTGCCGAATCGACCCTGTGACGCGTCACAGCATCACGCGGCGCCGATGGTTAACCCATGGGGTTTGAGCGGACCCTCCGAGTCCAGATGCGAAGCGAGGGTCCGCGGCTTACCGATAGGGTTTGGTGATGAGCATTGTCGAAAAGCGGTCCGCCGCGCACGACGTCGATGATCTCGCCGGGGACTGGGAAATGTCTCCGGTGACCAGCATTTGCGTCGGGCTCGTCCTGGCGCTGGCCATCTATGTTCTTGGCTCGGCGATTCTGTTCCAAGGCCCCGACGCGACAGTTCCGCAGGACAAGGTTCCTGCCGAAACATCATTTGTCGGTCCCTGAGGACGCCCGGCTCGCCGGCATAGCGTGAGGCTCCGGCTTATTGGGGGCCTCGCGGTTCAGAGGAGATGCTCAGGAGGAGATGCTCAAGAGCAGACGCCACGCGTGGCGCATGACCTCATTGATCACCAGCTTCGACAACCAGGGCGCGAGTTCTCCGACAGGCAAACGCAAATAAACGCGCGTAAACGCCACTAAACGCGCATAAACGCTAGTAAAATGACTCCAATTTACTAGCGTTTATTTTTCGGAATCGGGCCTTTTCAATGGGTTGCGAGCGGTTGGAATAAAAAAATTCTCCTCGACCTCCTGATTCGCTCGCCGGTTGTGCTTGAGCCCGCTTGTCAAACAGCCACGGGCCGCTCCTCGCCTGGCTGAGCCTGAGCGTGAGAGCGGATTCCGCAATCACGAACATGATGTGGCATACTTCGGATTTTGTCAAGATCAAGTCGGCGACGGATAAACTTCCCCGGCGGCGCGGATGGCGCCGCCGACCAGGTACGGAGCTTCGATTTTGCGAAAGGCGACGTGACCGGACCGGGCCTGCAGATCCTCGGCGGCATTTCTTTCACGTTTGGACAAATGCCCTGAGCCCCACGCGCGAGGCCATAGCTCCGGCGCGCTTGCAGCGCGAACCCGAAGATTGCGGCCAAAGCTATCCGCCCAGCCGATCCGCATAGACGTGTTCGACGCCATGAGGGTCTGTGACGATGTGTGTTCCGTCTTCGCCGCAGCGGATCCATTGCGGCCCGATCGGCGCCTTGCCATGGCCGCCTGGAATGTCGAGCATGTAGGTCGGCGTCGCCAATCCGGAGAGACGGGCGCGCAGGACCCGCATCAGTTCCTGGCCTTTGGCGATCGGCACGCGCCAATGCGCGGTGCCAGGCGCAAGGTCGCCATGATGCAGATAATAAGGCTTCACCCGCGCCTCGACGAAGGCTCGCATCAGGTCGATGAGCGTCTCCGCGTCGTCGTTGACGTCCTTCAGAAGCACACTCTGGCTGACCAGCATCGCGCCTTCGGCCGCCAGGCGCCGGCAGGCGTGGCGCGCGGCTTCAGTCAGCTCGCGCGGATGGTTGGCGTGCACGGCGACGACCGTCGTCTTGCCTTCGGCGATCAGTGCACGCGCCATCGCTCTCGTCACCCGCTCGGGCGCGGCGACAGGCAGGCGCGTATGCCAGCGCAGCACCTTGACGTGGCTGATCACGGCGAGCGCCCGGGTCGCCTCTGCGATGCGGCGGGGCGACAGCGTCAGCGGATCGCCGCCGGTCAGTATGACCTCCCAGATCGCTGGACGCGCGCGAACATATCCGAGCGCCGCGGCAAAGTCGGCCTCGCTGAGCGACCCCGAGCCCGGGCCCACACGCTCGCGGCGAAAGCAGAAGCGGCAATAGACCGCGCAAACGGCGACGAGCTTGATCAGCACCCGGTCGGGATAGCGATGCACGAGCCCGTTGACCGGGCTCCTGGCGTCGTCGCCGATCGGATCGTCGCGCTCCGCGGGATCGCGGATGAGCTCACGCGGATCGGGCACGAACTGACGCGCAATCGGATCGGCGGGATCTTCGGGCTCGATGAGCTCGGCCAGCGCCGGGGTGAGCCCGATCGCGTAGCGTCGGGCGACGGCTTCGAGCTCTTGAAGCCGCTCCGGCGCGGCAAGTCCCGCCTCCACGAGAGCTTCAGGAGTCGTCAGGCGGCGGGGTTGGTGTCCTGAGGTCATTCAGCCTGCAATGAGGAAGATGCGAGGGCGGCGCTCTCGGCGCTGCGCTGCTTGTTTCATTGGGGTCCTTAGGGGATTGGCGGGAGCGTCGCAAGCGCGCCGGCCGACCAGCCCAGGCGCGCCGTCGCACGGCCGGCGTTGGCGTGAGCGCCGCGCCGCTATTTGTATTCCCATTCCGCGCCGACCCCCGCGCTCGATCCGCCGCTGGCGTCGACGCCGGCCTGAAGCCGCAGATGGCGGGTGACGTCGAGATTGACATTGACGCCGTTGTCCCACGGCCGCGCTCCGGTCGTCACGCCGACGCTGATCCTGTCATTGATCGCGCGGGTAACGCGCCGACCAGGGCCCCTCCGGTTGCGCTCGTGGAAATGTCCAGGCTGTCGACGCCGAGCGTCTTGCGCAGCCCCTCGAAAGCGTCAAAGCTCCCGGAAAGAGTCGCGACGGCGTTGGCCAGCTCCAGCGCCTGGAAGCCGGACAGACTGCCTGACGGCCGCTGGAAGAGAATGCGCGACAGGATTTCGTCCTGCGGCAGGCTTGGCTGCGAAGTGATCGCAAAGGCTGGTTGGGTCGCGGGGCCAGTCACTGCGATGCGCGCGGTGATGTCCGCTGCGTTCGTCTCGGCGACAAGATCGAGGTCGGGGATCACGTCGCCGTGAAACCGGACTTGCCCCCGGGTGAAGACGAGCCGCTGGCCGATAAGCGTGAGCGAGCCCCGCAAGAGGTCGAAGCCGCCTTTCACCTGCGGGATCGCGCGCCGAGCCGGCCACATGCAGATTTCCGCCCACTTCCGCATAGATGCCGCGGCCACGGACGAAAATGCGATTGGCCGCCGAAATCGTCATGTTGAGCGTCGCATCGAACAAAGGCGCTCGACCGCTGCGCCGCCTTGGCCCTGTCGATCTCAGCGAGCCGAGCGCGCGCGGTCGGCGTGGGATTGACATGCTTCGTGCCAGGAATGGGAGCGGAGACGCTGCTGAAGCGCTCCGGCACGGTGATGTCCATCGAGACGATCGTAATGCGGCCGTCGACATTGGGCTTCTGAGCCAGCCTGCCGCTGACGGTCAGCGCCAGATCTGCGGTCGCCGCCACGACGGTGTTGGCCACGACCTGCGCGTGCCTGCCGGTCACGCGAATCGAGCCGGGGAAGCCGGCGGCCGGGTCGAGCCGCATGTCGCCGGTCGCCGCGATCGTCCCGCCGTCGGGCGTCGCGCCGCTCAGCCGATCGATGCGGATCGTATCGCCGTTCGCGACGAGAATTCCGGCGATTCCGGTGAGCCTGAAACCCGTCTGGTCGTCACGGAACTCGCCATTCGCCAGACGGACCGACCCTAGCGCCTGGGGTTTGGCGATGGTCCCGCGCAACTGAAGCGCAAGCGTAAGCGCGCCTGTCATCCGGCGGCCGGAAAGAGACAAAGCGTTGTTGGCGAGCCCGGCGTCGATACGGCCGTCGATCCTCAAGTCGAGCGCGCCATCGCTCGCGAGCGGCGCCGATCCGGTCACGTGAAGGGAATTGGCGCCGCCCGCATTCGCCGTGACCTCGACCGAGGTCCGCCCTCCGGCGAGCCGGCCCGAAGCCGTCATGTCGAGCGGCGGCAGCGCGTTGGCGCGGGTCTGCGGCAAGGCTGACCTGCTTCAGCCGGATGCGCCAGTCGCCGGACGGATCGGCCGGCGTTCCGCGGATCGTCGCCTCGCCGTCGGCGGTTCCCGAAGCGCCGAGGCCCGGCGAAACGAGATCGAGCGCCGCGAGCGGCAACGCAGTTGCGCTTGCGCGGAGGTCAAGCGTGGACCCGGCGTGGCCCGAGAGCGACAGGCGGCCGGAATCGACGCGCAGGTCGAGGTTCGCGATGTCGAGTCCGTCCTCGCCATAAGTGATCGCAGCCGGCCCGGCGAGAGCGATCTTTCGACCGCTGCGTTGCGCGGTGAAGGCGTCAAGGTCGAGCCGGATCGGCGGCCCGCCCGTCAGCCGGCCATGCGCCGTCAGCGCAAAGCCGAACACTGAGCCGGTGAAATCGAGGTCGCTCAAATCGCCTTGGCCCGTCGCGGTCAGCTTGGCGTTTGAGATCGTTTGGCCGGCGACTTCGGCTCGAGCCGAGCCGGGCGACGCCGGAGACGCTCCGGGCGCCCCAGAGATCGCCGATGTTGAGGTCGACCTTGAGGCCTTCCAGTCTGTTCGCGCCGAAGGTCATCCGGTCGCTGCTCGCGACGATCGCGACCGCCTGCCGGCCGCCGGCAGCCGAAGCGCTCACCTTCGCCTGGAGCGCGCCGCTCATCTTGGTGAGCACGAGCGGCGAGAGGTCGTCCAGGTTCGCCGCGCTGAAGCTGAGCTCGCCATTCGCCAGCTGATCGGAGCCGATCGCGACATTGCCCGCGAGCTTCGCCGAAGCGAGCGCTGAGCGCGAGATTGTCGACGCGCCAGCCGCCGTCGGCGGTCTTCAGCGACATGGGCCGAGCCTTGCAGCGGGTGGCCGTCGATGTCGCCCGAGGCCGAGGCGTTCGCCTCGATCTGCCCGGTGATGTGGGTCGCCTGCGCCTCGAGGGTGACGCCGGACGTCTTGCGGTCGAGCAGACGCCCCTCGCCCAGGGTGGCTTTCAGCGCGGCGTTGAGATCGTCTGGGACGCCCGTGAGCGTCGGCGACGATCTCGGCCTTGCCCGAGACGCGGGGATCGAGAACGCTGGCCTGCGGCACGTCGATGGCGGCGTTCAGGTCTACCTTGTCGCGCCCGAAATCGCCGTTGAGCCGGGCCGAGCCATGCGCTCCGCTCGCCATGAGGTCGGTGAAGCCGAAGCCGCCGCCGGGCGTCGTGCGCGCGGCGCCGGTCAGGCGGAGATCTCCGCCGGTCACGCGGTCGAGCATCGGAAAGGCGGTGGTGAGATTCGTCGCGTGCGCGTCGACCGTCGCGGTGAGCGCGCCGTAGCGTGGCGCGCCGTCGAGGTCGGCGGTCAGGCGCGCTTCGCCCTTGAGCGCGCCGCCGGCGAGAGCCGCGAAGCGGCTGAGATTCGCGCGCCGTGACCTCGAGGCGCCCATGCACCTTCGTCGGCGACAGCAGGCCGGAATAATGCGCATCGAGGTCGTGCGACGAAAGGTCGAACGCGTCGAAGGCGATGTCGCCTCCGGTCGAAGCCGACCCACGCAGCGACACCTTCGCCTCGCTGCCGACGGCGCTGGCAAGCGTCGGATCGGCGAGCTTAAGGCCGCTCATCGCGCCTTGGCCCTCGAAGGCGATGCGCGTCGAGGCCTCGGCGAGCGACCCGTTCGGGACGGCGCGGAACGTCGCCGAGACACGGTCCAGCGAGCCTTGCTCGACGTGAATGTCGCCCGCGTCGAATGAGCCTTCGATCGTCGGGCTCAAGGCAGGCCCGGCGATCGAGGCGTTGAGATCGAGCTTGCCGATCTCGGTCGCGCCCGGGATCGCACCGGCGTGGATCTTGACGCCTACGGTGTTGTCCGCCGACCGGCCGCCTACGAAATCGAGCCGGGCGTTGGCCGAGACAAGGTGCAGTCCCGGCGTTGCGATCGTCGAATCGTCGCCGAAGAAGACATCCCCTTTGAGTGTCGTCTCGCCCGCGAAGACCGGGCGGACGATCGGCGGCGCCATGCCCTCAAGCCGGGAATTGAGGTCGAGCGTGAGCTTCCGTCCCGCGCCTTGGCGCGCGACAACGACGTCGCCGCGCGCCCAGACGTCCGGCCCGGCCGCGAAGTCCAGCTTGGCGTCGAAATTGTCGAGCGCGCCCGCGCCGTTGAAGGCGAGCTTCACCGGCGGCAGGCCGGGAAGGTTCATGAGATGAGCGAAGATCCCGCCGGCGGGCTCCTCGGAATTGACAGCGAGCGTGAGCTTGTCGGTGGCGGGCACATAGGTCATGACGGCCTTGAACTCGCCCGGCGCGTCGAGGCGCTTCGAGGTCAGGTTGAGATCGAGGCCCTCGGAGGGCGGCCCCAGGGTGGCTTTGCCGTCGATCTCAAGGCGCGCCGCGACGCCGGCGACCGGCTCGCCGAGGGACAGCTCCTGCAAGCTGAATTGCTTGACGATAACCTTGAGCGGAAGCTCCGGCAGGATCGACCCCGGACCGCCGTTCGGCGGCGGCGTTTCCGGGCCAAGCGGCCGACGCAGGACCTGCATATGTCCGATGGTGAGTTGATCGACCTCGAGCCGGCGGCTGAACAGCGCCAGCCGGTTCCAGATGAGCCGGACCTTGTCGATTTTGAGCCAGGGGCCATCGCGATCAGAAAGGACGATGTCGCTGATCGAGGCGTCGGAGGACAGCACGCCGTCGACCGCGCCGATCGAGACGCTGGTCGTTTCCGAGGACAGCGCCCGCGAAAGAAGATTGGCGAGCATCCCCTTGTCCGCCTCGGTGGCGCGCGCCTGCGGTATAAGCGCGATAAGCGCGACGAGCAGCGCCATCAGCCTGAATTGAGGGAGGAGACGCTGCATCATCAGAAAGCCTGCCCGATGCTGACATAGAGCGCCACCGGCCTGCTGGCGCCCGCGGTCCGTTCGAGCGGAAAGGCGACATCGGCGCGGATCGGCCCGATCGCCGTATAATAGCGCAGGCCGACGCCCACCGCCGTCGCGAGCGGCGCGCTGAAATTCGGAAAGCTCGTCGTGAAGGCGTTGCCCGCGTCGAAGAACGGCACGATCCCGATCGTGTCCGTCACCCTCACCCGCACTTCCGCCGACGTGTAGAGCAGGCTGCGCCCGCCGATCACCGCGAGGCCGAACGGACCGGTCGGCCCGAGGCTGTTAAAGGCATAGCCGCGCACCGAGCCGCCGCCGCCGGCGTAGAAGCGCCAGTTCGCCGGGATGTCGGCGAGGTCCGCGCCGCCCATGGCGCCGACCCCGACGAGGCCCGCAAGCACGAAGCGCGAGTCCGGATCGAGCGAATAGTAGGCTGAAGCGCGCGCTTTCCCCTGCACAAGATCCACGCTCGAGCCAAGCGCTGTCGGAAATCCGGCCACCGAGGCGTTGAGCCGCACGCCACGCGTCGGATCGAGCTTGCTGTCGGTCGTGTCGTAGTTGGCGGAAACGGGCACGCCGACCAGCGTGTAATTGACTTGCCCGAGGAAGTCCGTTGCGACGCCGGTCTGCGCCTGGATTCCCGCCTGCACCCAGAAGTTCTGGCCGAATCGATGCCGCAAGGCGACGGTCGCGTCGGCGTCCTCCACCTCGTAGCCGAAGAAGCCGGCCCCGCTGGTGCTCACGCGCTCGTCCAGCGCGTCGACGAGGAGGTCGTTCGGCGTCCCCCACAAAGCCGGCTTGAGGAAGCTCGCGGAGAATCGCCATCCAAGATCGTGCATCGAGAAGCTGCTGATGTCCTGCGAGGTGATATACCAGGGCGGCGCATAGAAGACGTCGGCCTGAAGGCGCAGGCGCTCCGCGCCGCCGAAGACGTTTCGGTCCTCCCAATAGACCTGGCCCGCGGGACCATTGGTGGTCGAATATTTCGCCGAGGCGCCGATCGCGTAAGGCAGCCGGTCCTCGACATCGACCGTGTAGGGCAGGCGGCCATAGGCGTCGAGCGTTGTTCCCTCGGTGATCCGCACGCCGCCGACGGCCGGGATCTGGCGGATCGTGTTGCGCGCGTCTTCGAGCGCCTGCGGCGAGTAGGGGTCGCCGGGCTGGATATAGAGGAAGGAGCGCGCGATGGCCGGATTGAAGTCATGCGGCCCCTTCAACGTCGCTTCGCCGAACGGGGCGATCGGCCCCGGAGCGACCGTCAACGTCACGTCCATCACATGGGATGCGTGATCGACCACGGGGACGATCGACGCGACCTTGGCGAACGGCCGCCCTTCTTTGCGGAAATAGTCGATGATCCGCGCCTTCAGCGGCGCGCAGATCGGCGGCCGCCGCGGGGTCGCCAGGCTCGAGGCGGACGATCCGCGCGGGAAGTTCGGCTTCCGAAAGCTCCGCGCCGCCCGGCCCCAGCACGCGGAGCGAGCGGAGATGGAATAGCGGTCCCGGATTGACGTTGATGGACACGGGCGCGACGGCGCGGTTGCGGTAGCTCTCCGCAACGCGCGAAAGGGGCCCGATGTCGTTGGAGAGGATGCTGAGACTGGCGCCGTCGATCGAGATCGTGACGGTGGCGTCGTAGTAGCCAGCGCCCCACATGGCGTCGATGATCGGGCCGAAATCGCTTTGCGCGCGCCGCGCCAGCGCGTCGCCGTCGGGGGGCGCGTCCTTGCGCAGTTTGTACAGTGACGAAGCGTCCTGGACGGCGTTCTTGAGCGACCCATCGCCCTCGACATTGATGGTGACGGCGTAGGAGATCGCCGTCCGCGAGACGGGCGGCGGGGTTTCACCCCAGCTCCACAGCCCGAAGAAGTCGAAAGCCTGGGCGCTATCCTCGGGGCAGCACGCGACTAGGACCGCGGTCAACGCAACGACGAAACGCACACTCACGCGATCGAACGGCAAAATCCAACCATCCACTCCTATGCCTTTCTCCCGATTGGAACAGGGGCATGTCTGCGCAGCCGATCGGCAGGGATGGAACTATGTTATGCGGCAAAAGTCGAGACCGGAGGCGGCGAGGCGTCCCCCGACCGCGGTCAAGTGGCAGTTAACCGGACTCAAACGCGTCGGTGAGGCGGACCAACGCCAGCCGTGCAATCAACCGCCGGTCTGGCCGGTTGATTGCGCGGCCAGATGCACGTTGCTCCCCTCGCCAAGGTTGACCGGCGGATTGAGGATGACCTGATCGCCCGCCTTGACCCCCGCGTCCACTTCCACCTGCGTGCCGAGGTCGCGCGTCACTCTCACCTTGCGGATCTCCGCCTTGCCGTCGTTGACGACCGCGACCTGCAGGCCGTTGCGGTTGAAGATGATCGCCTCGGCGGGCACGACGAAGGACGGCGTCTTGCGCGGAATCTTGAGTTCGACCGTGCAGTAGACCCCGGAGCGCAGCGCGCCGTCCGGATTGGGAATGTCGATCTCGGTCAGAAGCGTGCGCGTGCCGCTCTGCAGCGCGTCGGCGATCCGGGTCACCTTGCCCGGGAACTCGCGATCGGGGAGTTCGGGTACGCGCACGATGGCGTCAACGCCCGGCGCCACGCCGAAGGCCGCGTCCTGCGGCACGTAGACCCAGACGCGGATCACGTCCTTCTGCATGATCTCGAACATGAAGGTGCCGCTCGTGGCGTTGCCCTGCACCAGACTGCCGACATCGACGTTGCGCTGGGTGATGACGCCGTCGAACGGCGCGACGACCAAGGCATAGTCCCGGTTCTGACGCAGCTGCTTGAGCAGGTTCTCCTGAGCCGTGACGTTCTGTTGCGCGACGGCGACCGCGGCTTCGTCGCGCCTTCACGGTCTGGACGTCGACCGTGCCCTGCTGCTGGGTCGCCCAGCCTTCGATTGACCAGGGGTCGGTCGCGGTCCCAGGTCACCTGCGCGAGCTTGAGGTTGGCCTCCGCCTGCTCCAGCGCCGCCTTGAGCTGATTGAGCGTCGCCTCGTTCTGCGAAATCTGGTCATCGAGCTCCGGCACCGCCAGCTCCGCCAGCAGTTCTCCTGCCTTGACGCGATCGCCGATGTCGACGTTGCGCTTGGCGATGTAGCCGGTCGCGCGGGCATAGATGTTCGCCTCCGCGAATGCGGCCGTCGTGCCCGGCAAGGTGACCGACATGACGGCCGGGCTCGGCTCGACCGTCGCGACGCGCACGCCGGGCACGAAATCACGCTCCTGCTCGGCGGTCGCCATGACCTGTTGCTGCTGCGAATAGTGTCCCCACGCGCCCAGCACGAGGCCGCCGGCGAGCGCCAAGAATCCGCCCAAGCGCGAACAGACGCCCGCCCCATCGGCGCCGCTCCCGGCGCTGCTTCGGCGAGTTCCCGGGTCTCGCGTTCGACCGGCAGGGCGTTCCTGCCGATCGAGCTCGATCACGTTATTCCAATTGGAGGCGCCAAGATCATTCATCGGGGAGGTCCTCGAACACGCCATAGGCCGCGACGCCGTCGTTGCGCTTGCGCAGCATGGCAAAGAGATAAGGGACGATGAGCAGGGTGGTTGGGGTCGCGAACAGGAGGCCGCCGATCACCGCGCGCGCCAGCGCCGCGTTCTGCTCCTCGCCGGCGCCGCCGATCGCCATCGGGATCATGCCGACGATCATGGCCGCCGCCGTCATCAGCACGGGGCGGATGCGGGTATGGCCCGCGTCAAGGGCGGCCCGGAACGCGCTCCTCCCTTTGAGCTGCTGCTCGCGCGCGAAGGTGACCAGGAGGATGGAGTTCGCCGAGGCGACGCCGACCGCCATGATCGCGCCCATCAGCGAGGGGACGTTGAGCGTCGTGCCGGTGATGAACAGCATCGTGACGATGCCGCACAAGGTCGCCGGCAGCGCCAGGATCACGACGAACGGATCGCCGAAATTCTGGTAGTTGACGACCATGAGCAGATAGACGAACACGGCCGCGAACAGGAGCCCGATGCCCAGATCCCGGAAGGAATCGTGCATGCTCTGGATCTGGCCGAGAACCTGAATCGTGTTGCCGGGCTTGAGCTCCTTCTGCAGCTCGGCGACGATCTTGCCGATGTCATCCGAGATGCTGCCGAGATCGCGGCCCTGCACGCTGGCGTAGATGTCGTAGACCGGCTGGATATTGGTCTGGTTCAGATTGGTGGGAACGCTGTCGCGCTGCAACGTCGCCACGTTGCTCGAGCAGCCCCGGTATCGGCGGGCCGTTGGCAGGCGATCGGGGTGGACACCGGGGTGTTGCCGAGCTCGCCGAGCGAGCTCACCAGATGCTCCGGCGTCTGGACCGCGATGTAATAGGGAATTCCGTTTGCCGGATCGGTCCAGAAATTGGGCGCGACCTGTTCCGAGGAGCTGAGGCTGATGTTGACGATCATTGGCGACCGCCTGCGCGTTGAGACCGAGCTGCAAGCGCCCGCGACCGATCGATGTTCACCATGAAGGCCGGCGCATCGAGCTCCTGCTGAAGATGGGCGTCGGCGATGCCCGGAATGCCCGCGATGCGGCGCCGCAGCTCATGCGCCACGCGCAGATTGGTCGGCGCGATCGCGACCGACGACGCGAACGTCGATCTGCGCCGGCAATCCGAAATTGAGGATTTGGGTGATCATGTCGGCGGCCTGGAAATAGAAGGTCACCGACGGAAAGGCGGCCGGCAGCGCCTCGCGGAGCCGGCGCACGTAGTCGGCGGTCGGCGCGTGTCCCTCCTTGAGCGAGATCAGGATCACGCCGTCGTTGACGTTGATGGTCGAGCCGTCGGTGAAGGCGAGGTTGTACGTCCGCTGCGGCACGCCGATGTCGTCGACGATGAGGTCGCGATCACGCGCCGGAATGACCTCGCGGATCTTGTCCTCGACCTCCTGGAAGATGCGCTCGGTGGCTTCGATGCGGGTCGCCGCCGGCGCGCGGACGTGAAGCTTGATCTGTCCGCCGTCGATCGCGGGGAAGAAGTCGCGGCCGACCACGGTCAGCATCACGCCTCCGAGCGCGAGCATCAGCGCGGCGACGACCGGGACGATAAAGCGCCGCTTGAGCAGCATCGCGAGCACGCGGACGTAGCCCCTGGCGAAAGCGCTCGAAGCCGCGCTCGAACCCGGGGTGAAACCGCGCGAACAAGCCGTCAGAGCCCGTCGCCGTGGTGCTCGCCCTTGAGCAAGAGGCCGATGATGACCGGCGTCAGCGTTCGCGAGAGCGTATAAGACGCCAGCATCGCGAACACGACCGCGAGCCCGAGCGGGGTGAAGAGGAATTTCGCCGGCCCTTCGAGGAACACGACCGAGGTGAACACGCAGCTGATCGCGAGCGTCGAGACCATGGTCGGGACCGCGATGCCGGCGGAGCCGTGCAGGGTCGCCGCGGCGAGGCTCATGCCTTCGCCGCGCAGCCGGTGGGTGTTCTCGATCGTCACCGTCGAATCGTCGACCAGGATGCCGACCGCAAGCGCCATTCCGCCGAGCGTCATGGTGTTGAGCGTGTCGCCCATGAAGTAGAGGACGACGATCGACGTCAGGATCGACAGCGGAATCGAGATCAGGACGATCAGGGTCGACCGCCATGAGCCGAGAAACAGCAGGATCATGAGCCCGGTGAGCCCGGCCGCGATCGCCCCCTCGCGGAGCACGCCCGCGATCGACGCGGTGACGAGCTTCGATTGATCGAACAGCTCGTTGATGCTGAGGCCCGGCGGCGCGGCCGCGCGCGCGATCTCGCAGGACCTTGCGAACTCCCGTTGACGACCGCGACGGTCGAGGCGTTGCCGTTCTTGATGACGCTCAGCAACACGGAGCGCCGGCCGTCGTTGCGGACGATGTTCTGCTGCACCGCCCAGCCGTCGTGCACCTGGCCGACGTCTCTTATGAAGACCGTCTGCCCGTTGACGTATTTGATCGGAATGTCGTTGAGGTCGGCGATGGTCGTGGGCATCGCATTGGTGCGCACCGTGTATTGGGTGTCGCCGATCTTGGCGAGACCCGACGGCAAGGTCAGGTTCTGAGCATTGACCGCGTTCACCACGTCCGCCGGCGTCAGCCCTTTGGCCTGAAGCTTGACCGGGTCGATGTCGACCATGATCTGCCGGTACTTGCCGCCGTCCGGAGTCGGAAACGTCACGCCCGGCACCGGCGCGAGCTGCTGGCGCAGGTTGTAGATCCCGTAGTCGTAGAGCTGCTGCTCGCTGAGTCGGTCGGAGCTTAGGCTGAGCTGCAGCACCGGAACGCTCGAGGCGTTGTACGCCACCACGGTCGGCGGCTGGATGCCGGCCGGCATCAGCGCGCGGATCGAATTCGTCGCCGAGACGATCTGCGAGATGGCGAGGTCGAGGTTGACGTCGGGCTGAAAGTAAATCTTCTGCACCGAGATGCCGTTGAGGGTCTGCGCCTCCATGTTTTTGATGCCGGTCACGTTCGAGCTGATCGAGTACTGGCTGTAGGTCGTGACGCGCTGCTCCATCTCCGGCGCGCTGAGGCCGGTGTACTGCCAGATCACCGACACCACCGGAATGTTGATCTCCGGGAAGATGTCCTCCGGCATGACCGTGATGGCCGAGACGCCCAGAAACACAATGAGAGCCGCCAGCACGTAGAAGGTGTACGGAAATCTCAGCGCGAAGCGAACGATGCCCATTTCGGTGTCCTCGTCCCGGTTGCGAAGCGGCTGCTCACTTGCGAGCCGCGCCTTCGTCGAGCGCTACGAATTCCGATGTTTGAACTCAGCTTGAGGTCGCTCCCCGGAACTGCAGAGGTAACCTTCGATCCGACTGACCACCCCGTGATCTCTGGCTTCGACCCCGGGACGCATGCTCCGGGCGCAGCAAAGATCAGGGGCGGCCTGCGGAACGGCCCCGCGCCCCTTGGACGCCCGCGAGCTTCAGAACGCTCTTTTGGTACGGCGTCGAAGGTGGGCTTGTGCGCCGCACAAATCAATGATGCATCGCAGTAACAAATGCGTGATTCGCATGGCGGGAATCTGCAGCCGCATCATTACGGGTGGATTCGCACGCTCATGAGGGCATGACATGCTGAATCTTGACCAAATCGACGATTCAATATGCATCTTTTGCATTGCTGTTATGGCGCAGCGTGGACAATTCCGCCCATAACGTTGTCCGCGGTCCAAATGGGGCCGCCGAGGCGACGCCCTCAACCCCGGCGACACGACCAAGCCGCAGCCGGCTGGATCATGTCGCCAACATCACGGGTAGCGCCAAGCCAGTTTGCTGAAAGGGAGAACATGGGGTCCTTCATCGACGTTCAGGCTCTCGTTTTCGATGTTTTCGGCACTGTCGTCGACTGGCGCGGCGGCGTTGCGCGGGAGTCGGCGCCTTTCCTCGCGCGCTATGCGCCGAGCGCCAATCCCGCCGCTTTCGCAGACGCATGGCGGCGCCGCTATGCGCCGGCGATGGAGGAAGTGCGTTCGGCGCGTCGCCCCTTCACGCGTCTGGACGTTTTGCATCTCGAGAACCTCGTCGCGACGCTGCCCGAATTCGGCATAGACCCTGCCGCAATTCCCCCTTCCGAGCTGGAGGCCCTGAACTTGGCCTGGCGCAAGCTGGACCCATGGCCGAACTCGGTTTCCGGCCTCACGCGATTGAAGCGCCGCTTCATCATCGCGCCCCTCTCAAACGGCAACATCCGGCTGATGCTGGACTTGGCGAAGCGGGCCGCCCTGCCCTGGGACGCCATCCTCGGGGCCGAGATTGCTCAGGCCTATAAGCCAAGCCCGAATGCGTATCTGCGCAACGCCGAAGCGCTGATGCTTGAGCCTGAAAACGTTTGTCTCGTCGCCGCGCATAATAGTGACCTGGCGGCCGCGCGGCGTTGCGGATTTCGTACGGCATTCATCCCGCGGCCGACGGAGCATGGGCCGCATCAGACCACCGACCTTGAGCCTGAAGAGGATTGGGACGCGGTTGCGAATGACATAGAGGATCTGGCGAGGGGCCTCGGACTCTGATGCGGTGCGAGCCACATTTATCACCGCAATCGCCAATGGACGAGAAATATGGCGAGTTTCCTGAAATTGCCAGTATGGTTTGTCGACTGGTAAAGCTCACCTGCGAAGGAAATAAAAGCTGCGCGAGGCGTGATAATAGACAGATATTACAATCTCTATTGTAGTCAATTAGGCCTGTACACTCAGTAAGTTTTGCAACCATTCAGCAGATTAGAAATCGTGATGGTTTACATCATAAATAATTATTTCACCAAATGGCCGGACCCGCCTAGCCTACTGTCAGCCGGAGTTCCCGGAGAAGCCGGTATATGGGCGCGGAGCGCGACGCGCGAGGCGCCGTTCCAGTTCGGGGCGGCGCTTCGAGGTAGGATTCCCAACGCGGCAGTCGCGGCCAATGGGAGTCGATATCGCGGCGAGGCGGCTGGACGAGCGTTCGTGAAACATTGCCGGGTCCGTCGGACTGCTTTTCTAAATACTGCCGGCCCAAGACTTTAATCAAAACAAAAATATCGAGCTGAAGAGGGCGGAACTAAGCTTCCGGCCAGTAAGTATAAAGCAAGGGAGGAAGGCGATCATGTTAACATTCTCAAGATTTATGCTGTGTTGCGCGGGCGCCGTCATGCTGTCCACGGCGCCGGCAAAGGCCGATGGCGACTGGACCTTCAACGTTCTTGCGCGCGATGCCGGGACAAATAAGAGTATAAAGTGGAGCAACATATCCACGAGCAAGATTACAAAACACTGGAAGATTTGCGTCCTCTTACCGCTGATGAAGAACTCATACTGGGTCGCCGGCGACTATGGAATGGTCCAGGAGACGAAGCGCGACGGACTTAGCATGCAGCTCTTTGAGGCTGGCGGGTACCAGAACCTGTCGACCCAGCTCAACCAGTTCGACAATTGCATCGCCAACAAATACGACGCGATCATCATCGCAGCGATCAGCGCGGACGGCGTCGGACCCCTGGTCAAGAAGGCGGTTGCGGCGGGCATCCCGGTCATCGACTACGCCAATGGCATCAACGAGCCGTCGACCTCGGCGCACGCCAATGTCAGCTTCATCGATCTTGGACATCTGGTCGGCGAATTTCTGAAGAAGACCGCCGATCCAGCCAAGACGGTGATCGGCTTCTTTCCCGGTCCGCAGGGCGCCAACTTCTCCGACGACGCGGTCAAAGGCTTCGAGGAGGTGGTCAAGCCGGCCGGCTTCAAGATCGCCGTCAATCGAAGGGGCAGCTCGAGCCTCGACGTGCAGCTCGATCTCGTGCAGAACGCCCTGCAGGCTTATCCAGAGATCAACTACATCGTCGCCATCGACCCGGGCGCGCAAGGCGCGGTCACCGTTCTGCGCAATAGCCGCAAGCTCGACAAGATCAAAGTCGCGTCGATCAACATCATCCCTCCTGTCTATCAGAATATCGCCGAGGGCGTGACGGAAGGGTCGGGTGTCGACTTCACCGTCATCCAGGCGAAGCTCGCGGTCGACATGGCCGTTCGCCTCCTGGAGAAGCAGGATCTGCCATCCAAGGCCGCCGGGCCTGCGCCCGTCTTTTTGACCAAGGAAAACATGAAGGACTTCGAGTGGACGACGATGTTCGCGCCGAAGGACTTCGAGGCGACCTTCTCCGTAGACGCTAAGAAATGAATCCAGGCGAACTTCCCGCGCCGGATAGCGTGATCGCGCTCGCCGGCGTGTGGAAGAGTTACGGCTCCCTGTCCGTCCTCAAGGACGTCAGCATTGATCTGCGCCAGGGGCAGGTCCACATGCTTCTGGGCGAAAACGGCGCGGGCAAGTCGACGCTGGTCGGCCTCATGGTCGGAGCCCACGCGGCCGATGCGGGCTCGCTTTATCTGCGGGGCAAAAAGATCGCCGGTCTCAAGCCCGCGGAGGCGCGCCGCGCTGGCATAAACGCCGTGATGCAGGATTTCAGCCTGGCGCCGTCGATGACGGTCGCCGAGAACTATTTTCTCGGCCGCGAGGAGACGCGGGGCGTCTTTTTGCGCAAGCCGGCGATGCGTTCGCACGTCGCCAGCGTCTTCGCCGATCTCAACGTCAGGTTGGACGTCGACGCCCGGGTTGAGAAGCTTTCCCGCCCCGAGCAGCAATTGCTGGAGATCCTGCGGGCGCTCGGCGGCAAACCCGGCGCGATAATCCTCGATGAGCCGACGGCGACGCTCACACACGAGGAAACCGAACTCCTTTTCACCATCGTCCGCAGACTTCGCCGCGAAGGCTGGGCCATTCTCTATATCACGCACCGGTTCGAAGAGGTCCGCGCGCTTGGCGATTGCATAACGGTGCTACGCGACGGGCAGCGCGTCGCCCACTATCTCGTCGAGGGACTCTCCGACGAGCGCCTCATCCGCGACATGGTGGGGCGTCCCCTCGAGAGCTTCTATCCTGACATCGCTGCGGAACCTGGCGAGACTGCGCTTTCGCTCGTTGGGATCGCCAGTCGCGAAGGCGGTCTGCGGGAGGCCTCGCTCCATGTGCGCACGGGCGAGATCGTTGGCCTTGGCGGCCTGATCGGAAGCGGCAAAGGGCATGTCGGCCAAGCGGCGTTTGGCCTTTTGTCGCTCGACGCGGGCCACGTCGAAGTCTTTGGAGAACGGCGGGAGTTCTCGGGGCCGCGCGAAGCGCTGACATATGGAATCGTCTACCTGCCGCAGGACCGGCGCGGCGAAGCGCTTGCCCTCAACCGCCCCGCACATGAAAACATTTCGCTCGAAATGATCCGGGCGCCAGCGGGCGCAACCCGCGGGTTCCTTCGCAAGCGCTGGCTGCGGAGCGAGGTCGAGCGGCTCATGCAGATTCTGGACGTCCGGCCGAAGTCCAGCGCCACAGAGGCGCAGCGGTTCTCGGGCGGAAACCAGCAGAAACTCGTGGTGGCGAGGGCGCTCAGCCGGCCGCGTCACATCTACATTTTCTGCGAGCCGACCGCCGGGATCGACGTCGGGACCCGTCTCGAGCTCTACCGACAGCTCGTAACGCTCTGCCGCGAGGGCGCGGCCGTCCTGCTCATCACTTCAGACCTGCAGGAACTTGTCCACTTGTCGCACCGAATCTACGTTATGCGCGAGGGGCGCACGGTCGGTGAGCTTTGCGGCGAGGCCCGCACGGAAGAAGAAGTCACGCGGCTATCGTTTGGACTGTCCTCTGCTCCGGAACAGGTGAGAGAAGCGCCGCCGTGACCAGCTCGAACTCACGCAGCGAGGCGGCGCGTCCACAAGGTCTGCCGAGGAATATCTCGGGCGTAAGCGCGCGGCTCGCTCGCATCGGTTCTCTCCCGATCCTGGTTGCGATCGCGATTATCGTCTTTGCCTGGGGCAACCCGCGGTTCCTGAGCGAGGACAACATCATCAATGTCTCGCAGCAGGGCGTCTATCTCCTGATCGTCGCGCTCGCGCAGATGCTGGTCCTGATCGCGGGCGGATTCGATCTCTCCGTTGGAGCGAATATGGCGCTGACGAGCATCATCAGCGCCAAAGCGATGGTCGCGGTGCTCGCCGCCTTCCCCGACACTCCCTGGCTCGCCGTCGGGGCCGGCTTCGTCGCGACGCTCGGCATCGGCATAGCGACCGGCGCCCTGAACGCTTTCGGCGTCGGCGTGCTCCGCATAAACCCGTTCATCGTCACCTTGGCGACGACATCCATCTTTCAGGGCGCGACCCTGATTGCGAGCGAGGGCACGCAAGTGGATGGCCTGCCCGAGCCTTTCATCTACACCTTGGGCTCCGGCTTCGTCGGCAATGTCCCAATCGTGCTGCTGCTCACAATCCCGATCGTGCTCCTGATCTACCTCTTGGTCAGCTGGACGCGGTTCGGCCGCAATCTCTATGCGACCGGCTCCAATCCGCGCGCCGCGCTGATCGCCGGCGTTTCTGTGAGCCTGACGCTGGCCGTCACCTACACCCTTTGCGCGATTCTTGCGGCGATCGCGGGCTATCTCCTGACCGCGCGGGTTTCGTCAGGCGAACCCCTGCTCGGCGGCGAATTTCCGTTGCGCTCGATTACCGCGGCGGTCATCGGAGGCTGCTCTCTGCGCGGCGGACAGGGCACGGTCGCCGGCGTTGTCCTCGGGGTGGTCTTCGTGACTATCCTCGCAAACGGCATGGACATGCTACGCCTCGGCTCCAGCATCCAAATGGTCATCCTCGGCGTCGTACTCATGTTCGCGGTGGTGATGGATCGCTACAAGACGAGCTAGCCGAAATCTCGCCGTAGTCGCCGCTCCGCCGTCCGCAGCGCGGGTCGCGAGTCTGACGTCATCGCGCTAGCTAGCCGGCGCCATGCGCTCCCGCCGAAGAGATCGCGAGGGCGCCGTTTCCAGCCAAGGGAGGATTTATGGAGATGGATCGGCGAAGGCTAATTAAGGTCGCATTGGGGCGCGCGCCCGCGGATTGCATTGTTCGCGGCGGACGGATCGTCGATGTCCACACGGGAGAGATTCGGCCCGCTGACATCGCTGTGGCGGCGGGGCGCATCGCCTATGTCGGCGCCATCCCCGCCGCGGCCGAAGGCCCGCGCACCGAGGTGATCGACGCCTCGGGATATTTCGTCGCGCCGGGACTCATCGACAGCCATCTCCATTATCACCACACCTATCTCGATCCGGCGGAAGCAGCGAAGCTGCTGCTGCGCCGCGGCGTCACTGGCACGGCTGACGGTTTCTACGGCGAGGCGATTGTCGGCGGCATCGAGGCGGTGCGCGCCATCAAGGATGGCCTCGCACGCGTCCCAATCCGGCTCATCTTCCTCGCGCCGAGCCAAGCATACCTTCAGAACCGCATGTTCGGGTTAAAGCCCGCGGTGGGAGTGAGCGTCGACGACCTCAAGGAGATGCTGGGCTGGCAGGGCTGCTACGGCCTCGATGAAACGCCCTTCTCGAGCGTCGTCCTCGACGAGGACGAGGGCATGCTTGAGCTTTTCGAGGCCGCGCTCGCGGCGGGCAAAGTTCCGACTGGCCATGTTTCCGGCGCAAGCGAGAAGGAGGTGCAGGCGTTCGTCGCCGTGGGCGGCATGGTCGATCACGAAGCGGTCAACGTCACCGAGGCGATCGACCGCGCCCGCGCGGGCATGAAGGTGCTCATGCGCTTCGGCTCTGGCGTTCCTGACCTGCCGAACCTGATCGGCGCCTACACCGAGGCCGGCGTTTCGGCTCGGCAGCTCGCGGTCTGCACCGATGTCCTGCTGCCCGAGACGCTGGCGGAAGGCGGTCTCGACGTCGCCGTGCGCCGGATCATCGCGGCCGGCGTTCGCCCGCTGGAGGCGATCGCCATGGCGACCGTCAATGTCGCCGAGGCCTTCAGGGCCGATTTCGACATGGGCTCGATCAGCCCCGGCCGCTTCGCCGACATGATCCTGATCGACGATCTGACCGCTCTGTCGATCCGCAAGGTCATCTTTGGCGGAAAGCTTGTCGCGGAAGACGGCGAAATGCGGATCGACTTTCCCCGCCCAACCTATCCGGATTTCATGATCAAGACTGTCCGGCCGCCCGTCATGCCGCGCGCGGCGGATTTCAGTGTCAAGACCGCCCGTCCCGACGGCCCGGTCAAGGTGCGCTGCGTCGGCGTGTCTGACACGCTGCTTGCGACCGACGAGCGCCAGATCGTTCTTCAGGCCAAGGACGGCGTCATCAAGCCTGACCCCGCGCAGAACGTCGCCATGATCGCGATGGTCGACCGCCTCGACAAGAAATCGGGGATGGCGACGGCTTTCGCGCACGGCTTCGGCCTGAAGGAGGGAGCGATGGCGTCGACGCACAACGCGGTCTGCGAGAATCTGGCGATCGTCGGCATGAACGGCGCCGACATGGCCTTCGCCGCGGAGAAGCTGCGGGAGATGGGCGGCGGACAGGTCATCGTGCGCGACGGCGAGGTGATCGCCGCCTTCCCGATGCCGGTCCTGGGCCTGTTCTCGGATCGTCCTTTCTCGGAGGTTCTCGCCAAACGCAAGGAAATCGCCCAGGCGGCGCGCGCCATCGGCTGTAATATCAACGATCCGCTGCTCAAGCTTGAGTTTGCTTTCGCGGCCGCGGAATTTCCTCACTTTCGCATGTCGGAAGAGGGACTATTGCGCACGAGCCCTCGCGAGAGGGTCGCCGTCGAGGTCGACACGTGAACGCAGGATCCGGCGCGGCAGAATCGGGAGACGCTGGGGCGCAGCCTCCCGGCGACATGCTCAACATCGATTGGGTGAAGTTCAGCAGCTTTATGGAATCTTTGCGCTTCAGCGTACGATTCCTTATCGAGACTTTGCACGAGCATCGCCAAGTTTAAAGGCCTCGAACGGAGGCTTCCATGATTGACTTGGCATTCGTCCTTCTAGGAGTCGGTATCCTGGCCCTGACGGCGCTCTACGCCGCTGCGCTGCAGCGGATTTGAGAAGGCCGGGCCCATGACCGAACCAATTGTCGGGCTGGTCGTGGCCGTCTGCCTCGGCCTGTACCTGCTCTACACCCTCATCCATCCCGAAAAATTCTGATCCGGGGACATCCTTATGTCGCTGACCGGCTGGGCGCAGATCGCGCTCGTGCTTGTGCTCGTCGTGGTCGCGTCGATCCCGCTGAGCGGCTTTCTGACGCGCGTCTTCAAGGGCGAGCGCAATATTTTGAGCCCCGTTTTCGCGCCTGTCGAGCGGGGGTTTTACCGCCTGGCCGGCGTCGATCCGGAGCGTGAGCAGGACTGGTTCGCCTACGCGATGGCGATGATCGCCTTTTCGATCGTGGGCTTCCTGTCGCTCTACGCCTTGCAGCGGCTGCAGAACTTTCTGCCGCTGAATCCGCGCGGCTTCGACGCCGTGCCGCCCGAGCTCGCCTTCAACACCTCGAGCAGCTTCATCACCAACACCAACTGGCAGAACTACAGCGGCGAGACGACGATGAGCAATCTCACTCAGATGCTCGGCCTCACCGTGCACAACTTCCTGTCGGCGGCGACCGGCCTCGCGATGGCGTTCGCGCTGGTGCGCGGATTCGCCCGCTCGTCCGCCACGACGGTCGGCAATTTCTGGGTCGATATGACCCGCGTGACGCTTTACATCCTGCTGCCGATTTCGTTCGTTGGCGCCTTTGTCCTGCTCGCCCTCGGCGTTCCGCAGACGCTTGCCGGCGCAGTCGATGCGACCACGCTCGAAGGGGCGAAGCAGACGATCGCCATCGGGCCGGTGGCGAGCCAGGAAATCATCAAGGAGCTCGGCACCAACGGCGGCGGCTTCTTCAACGCCAATTCCGCCCATCCGTTCGAGAACCCGAACGTCTGGACCAACATCCTGGAGATCTGGGCGCTCCTCGTCATCCCGACCGCCTCGGTTCTCTTCTTCGGCCGCGCGGTAGGCGACATTCGCCAGGGACGCGCGATCCTGTCCGCCATGGCCGTTTTTCTCATCGTCGGGATCATCGTCGTCTACTGGGCGGAGGCGGCGGGCAATCCAATACTGACCTCGCTCGGGGTCGATCCGTCGATGGGCAATTTCGAGGGCAAGGAGGTCCGCTTCGGCCAGGCGCTGTCGGCCTTGTTCATCACCGGCACGACTGGCACCAGCACCGGCGCCGTCAATTCGATGATCAATTCTTTCACTCCGCTCGGCGGGATGGTCCCGATGTTCAACCTTCTCGCGGGCTGCATCTGGCCGGGCGGCGTCGGCGCGGGACTCTACGGCTTCCTCGTCGTTGCGGTCATCGCGGTGTTCATCGCCGGGCTCATGGTCGGCCGCACGCCCGAATATCTCGGCAAGAAGATCGAGACGCGCGAGATGAAATACGCGATGCTGGCGGTGCTCATCTATCCGCTGATCGTGCTCGGCTTCACCGGCGCGTCCGTACTGCTCAAGACCGCGCTCGACAGCCTCGGCAATAGCGGCCCGCATGGGCTCTCCGAAATCATCTATCTGCTTCGCCTCGAGCAACGCCAACAACGGCTCGGCTTTCGCAGGGATCAACGGCAACACGCCCTGGTTCAACACGACGGGCGGCCTCGCCATGCTGCTCGGCCGCTTCGCCTATGTGATCCCGGTGCTGGCGCTTGCAGGGTCGCTTGCGGCGAAGAAGAAGATCCCGGCATCCGCCGGCACCTTCCCGACCGACGGCCCACTCTTCGTCGGGCTGCTCGTCGGGGTGATCGTCATCCTCTATCTCCTGCAATATTTCCCCGCTTTGTCGCTTGGTCCGGTCGTCGAGCACTTCCAGATGCTCGGCGGCAAAACCTACTGATCGGAGCCGCTCTCATGCCCGCGGAAGCCCAAACCCGAAGCCTGTTCGATGGCGGGATCATCGCCGCCGCCGCTGTCGACGCGCTGCGCAAACTCGATCCGCGCGCGCTGATGAAGAACCCGGTCATTTTCGTGACCGAAGTCGTGTCGGCGCTCGTCACCGCGCTCTTCCTGCGCGACCTCGCCGCCCATAACGGCCAGGCGGCTTTCTCGGGCCAGATCGCCGCCTGGCTGTGGTTCACAGTGCTATTCGCCAATTTCGCCGAAGCGGTCGCGGAAGGCCGAGGCAAGGCGCAAGCGGACGCCCTGCGGCGCACCCGCAGCGACACCCACGCGAAGCGCTACATCCACCCGGAGAATTTGAGCGGCCTCGTCGAAGGCGTCAACGCGCTCGACCTGCGGGTCGGCGACGTCGTCCTGGTCGAAGCCGGCGAGATCATCCCCGGCGACGGCGAAATCATCGAGGGCGTGGCGTCGGTGAACGAATCCGCGATCACCGGCGAATCCGCCCCCGTCATCCGCGAAGCGGGGGGCGACAGGTCGGCGGTGACGGGGGGGACGACAGTGTTGTCCGATTATATAAAAGTGCGGATCACCGCCGCCCCGGGGTCGACCTTCATCGACCGGATGATCGCGCTGGTCGAAGGCGCAACGCGGCAGAAGACGCCGAACGAGCTGGCGCTGTCGATCCTGCTCTCGGGCCTGACGCTGATCTTCCTTATCGTCTGCGTCACGCTATGGCCGCTGGCGCGTTATTCCGGCGCCGCGCTCTCGGCGACGGTGCTGATCGCGCTGCTCGTCTGCCTGATTCCGACGACAATCGGCGGCCTCCTGTCCGCCATTGGCATAGCGGGCATGGACCGGCTGATCCGCTTCAACGTGATCGCGACGTCTGGTCGCGCGGTCGAGGCGGCAGGCGACGTCGACACGCTGCTGCTCGACAAGACGGGCACGATCACATTCGGCAATCGCATGGCGACCGAGTTCCTGCCCGTGGCCGGCGTGACTTCCGAGGAGCTCGCCAAGGCGGCGCTCGTGTCGAGCCTCGCCGACGAGACGCCGGAAGGCCGTTCGATCGTCGCCCTCGCCAAGGACGACTATGGAATCGCCGAGCCGAAGCTTGACGCGGCGCGTTCGACCGTCATTCCCTTCGCCGCCCAAACCCGCGTCTCCGGCGTCGACATCGACGGCCGCGCAGTCCGGAAAGGCGCGGTCGACGCAATTTTAAAGCGCCTAGCCCCGCGTTTCGATCAGACTCCGGCGGAATTCCGCCAGGCGGTCGATCGAGTCGCGACTTCAGGCGGCACGCCACTCGCCGTCTCGGACGGCGAGCGGCTGCTCGGAATCATCCACCTCAAGGACGTCGTGAAGCCTGGCATCAAGGATCGATTCGCGGCGCTCCGCGCCATGGGCATCCGCACGGTGATGGTCACAGGCGACAATCCGATCACCGCCGCCGCCATCGCGTCGGAGGCGGGCGTCGACGACTTCCTCGCCGAGGCGACCCCAGAGGACAAGCTCGCCTATATCCGCAAGGAACAGTCCGGCGGCCGGCTCATCGCCATGTGCGGCGACGGGACGAACGATGCGCCGGCGCTGGCCCAGGCCGATGTCGGGGTCGCGATGCAGACCGGCACCCAGGCGGCGCGCGAGGCGGGCAACATGGTCGACCTCGACTCCAATCCGACCAAGCTCATCGAGATCGTCGAGATCGGCAAGCAGCTCCTGATGACGCGCGGTTCGCTGACCACATTCTCCATCGCCAACGACGTCGCCAAATATTTCGCCATCCTGCCGGCCCTGTTCCTCGCGACCTATCCGGCGCTCGGCGCGCTCAATGTGATGCGGCTTGCCTCGTCACAATCGGCGATCCTCTCGGCGGTGATCTTCAATGCGTTGATCATCATCGCGCTGATTCCGCTTGCCCTGAAGGGCGTGGCCTATCGTCCGGTCGGCGCCGCCGCCCTGCTACGGCGCAACCTGCTGGTCTACGGCCTCGGCGGCATCATCCTCCCGTTCGTCGGCATCAAGGCGATCGACATGATCGTCGCCACATTGCATCTCGCGTAAGAGGCTCGTCCCATGCTCCAGCACGTCCGCCCCGCCATCGTGATGCTCGCTCTGTTCACTCTTCTGACCGGGCTCGTCTATCCGCTCGCCGTGACCGGCATCGCCCAGGTGGCCTTGCCGCGCCAGGCGAATGGCAGCCTGATCGAGAAGGACGGGGTCGTTGTCGGCTCGGCCCTGATCGGGCAGAACTTCAAGAGCGAGCGCTATTTCCACCCGCGTCCGTCGGCCACGACCGACACGGATCCGAACGACTCCTCAAAGACGATCGACGCGCCCTACAATGCGACCAATTCGTCCGGCTCGAATCTGGGGCCGACCTCGCAGAAGCTGGTCGATCGCGTGAAGGCCGGCGTCGCGGCTTGGCGCGCGCTGGCCGGCGCCGGGCCCGCGCCCGCTGACGCAGTCACGACCTCCGCCTCCGGCCTCGATCCGGACGTCTCGCCGGCGACCGCGCTCGGGCAAGTTCCTGCCGTCGCGAAGGCGCGAGGGCTGCCGGAGGGGCAGGTGCGAGCGTTGGCGGAGGCGGCGATCGAGAGGCCCGTCCTCGGATTCATCGGCGAGCCTCGCGTCAATATTTTGCGGCTCAATCTCGCGCTGGATCGGCTAAAGTCGGGGCAGAATTCAGCCGCGAGGCTTGATGGTCCAGCGTAACCAAGCAGGCGACGGCCGGCCCGACCCTGACGCGCTCCTTGCCGCGTATCGACAGGAGAGCGCCGGGAAACTGAAGGTCTTCCTTGGCGCCGCGCCCGGCGTCGGGAAGACCTTCGCCATGTTGCAGGGCGCCCGGCGGCTAAAGGCCGAGGGCGTCGACGTCGTTATTGGCCTTGTCGAGACGCATGGCCGCGCCGAGACCGCGGCCTTGCTGGAAGGGCTCGAGGCGCTGCCGCGCCGCCATGTCGAATATCGCGGCCGTACGATCGAGGAATTCGATCTCGACGCCGCGCTGGCGCGCAAGCCCCGGCTGATTGTCGTGGACGAACTCGCCCACGCCAATGCGCCGGAGAGCCGCCATCCCAAGCGCTGGCAGGACGTGCAGGAGCTGCTCGAGGCCGGCATCGACGTCTGGACCGCGCTCAACATCCAGCATCTTGAAAGCCTGTCCGATGTCGTCTCGCGCATTGCTGGCGTGCTCGTCCGCGAGACTGTGCCGGATCGCGTGATTCAGGAGGCGACGGATGTCGTGCTGGTCGACATCACGCCCGACGAACTCGTCCAGCGCCTCAAAGAGGGCAAGGTCTATCTGCCGGATACGGCGCGGCGGGCGGCCCAGAACTTCTTCACGCTCAGCAACCTGACGGCGCTTCGCGAGCTTGCCTTGCGCCGCACCGCCGACCGTGTCGACGACGAAGTCGTCGACTATCTGCGCGAAAAGTCGATCGAGGGCCCCTGGGGCGCCTCCGAGCGGCTTCTCGCTTGCGTCGCGGCGGATGATGTGTCGGAGAGGGTCGCCCGCCGCACCGCCCAGCTCGCCACGGCCCTCAACGCGACCTGGAGCGCCGTGACGGTCGAAAGAGCAGGGCGCAGCGGCGGGACCGACGCGGCGAGCCGCGTCGCCAGGACCTTTGATCTCGTCGAACGGCTGGGTGGCGACGCGATCAGGCTGCAAGGCCCCGACTTGCCAGGAGAGATCCTTCGCTTCGCACGGCGGGAAAACGTGACGCAGATCGTGCTTGGCCAGTCGCATGTCGGGCTCTGGCGCAGGCTCATCGGCCGCTCCCTGCAGGACGAGATCGTGCGCCGCGCGGGCGGGATCGAGGTCCATGTCGTTCCTCGTGAGACCGCGCCCGCGTCTCCGCTGCGAGAGCGGTGGAGATTTGATTCGAGGGGGCTTGGCGCCGAGATCGCCGCCGCGCTTGGCGCGGTCGCGGCGGCGGTGCTGCTTGGCGAGGCGCTGAGCGAGCTTATCAAGCTGCCTAATCTTTCCATGGTGTTCCTGACCGCGGTTTTGTTCTGCGGCGTGCGCTTCGGCACCCGCGCGGCGGTGCTGGCTTCGCTTGCATCCTTCGCGGCTTATAATTTTTTCTTTATCGAGCCGATCTACACCTTCACCGTCGCCCAGCCGCAGGAGCTGTTCGCACTCCTCATATTCATGTGCGTAGCGGTGCTGACCGGCTCATTGGCTGGGCGGTTGCGCGACCAGCGCGAGCAAGCGACCCGCAACGCCTCCGCCACCCGGTCGCTCTACGACTATTCGCGCAAGCTGTCGGGCGCTTCGAGCGCCGACGACATTCTGTGGGCCGCGGCCTCGCATCTTCACGCGCTGTTCCGAGGGCGGGTCGTCGTGCTGGTTGCGGAGGGGCCGGACCTCGCGCTGCGCGCGGCATGGCCGCCCGACGCGCAGCTCGATCCGGCGGCGTTCAGCGCCGCGCGCTGGGCGCAGGAGAAGCGCGAGCCATCGGGTTGGGGGACGGGCACGCTGCCCAGCGTCGCGTTCCAGTTCCGCCCGATGGTCGCCGCGCGTGGCGCCATCGCGGTCTGCGGCCTCGAGCCGCCGGCGCGCGACCAGCCTATTCCGCCGGAAGACGAGCGGGCGCTGACCGCCGTGCTCGACCAGACCGCCATCGCCCTCGATCGGGCGCTGCTCGCCCGCGACGCGGTGAAGGCGGCGGCGATGCAGGAGAACGAGAAGGTCCGCGACGCGCTCCTCGCCTCGCTGTCGCACGATCTGCGCACTCCGCTCGCCACCATCGCCGGCGCCGCCTCTTCGCTCCGGTCGCTCGGCGAAAGAATGAGCGCGGAGGAGCGGGTGGAGCTCCTCACGTCGATCGAGGACGAGACGGGCCGCCTTGCCCGCTTCGTCGCCAACCTCCTCGATATGTCGCGCATCGAGGCGGGCGGCCTCAAAGTCAATCGCGAATGGGTCGAGGTCGGCGACGTCGTCCAGCGCGCGGCGGAGCGCAGCCGCAAGGCTTTTCCCGCGATGCCGGTCAAGGTCAATGTGGCGCCCGATCTGCCTTTCGTCCGCGGCGACGACAAGCTCATCGAACAGGTGCTGTTCAACCTGCTCGACAACGCTCACAAATATGGCGGCGACGGCGGCGCGGCCCTGCATGCGCGCAAGGAGGGCGGCCAGGTGGTCATCTCCGTCACCGACGAGGGACCGGGGGTCAAGCCAGCCGACCTCGAAAAGATCTTCGAGAAATTCTACCGCGGCGGCCGTTCCGACGGCCGCAAGCCGGGGACGGGACTCGGCCTTTCGATCTGTCACGGCCTGATCGAAGCGATGGGCGGCTCGATTGCCGCGCAGAGCCCTGCGGTGCGGCGGCGCGGGACGCGCATCGTGATACGCATGCCGTTGGCTGAGCCGGACCGAGTCTCGAACGCGCCCCGCTCATGAAGGGCCCGCGCATTCTCATCGTCGACGACGAGCCGCAAATCCTGCGGCTCCTGACGGTTGCGCTCAACGCCGCAGGTTACGAGTCGATCACCGCGGCATCCGGCGCAGTGGCTCTGAAGCTCGCCGCCACCGGAGCGCCGGATCTAATTGTCCTCGACCTCGGCCTGCCGGACCGCGACGGTAAAGACGTGCTGCGGGCGATGCGACTGTTCTCCGATGCGCCGGTTATCATCCTTTCCGCCCGCGACCGGGAGGCGGAGAAGATCGAAGCGCTCGACCTCGGCGCCGATGATTATGTTGAGAAACCCTTTGGGATCGGCGAATTGACCGCGAGGATGCGGACCGCGCTGCGGCGCAGGGCCGGACAGGCAAAGGGCGTGAAGAGTGTGGAAGTCGATGGCGTTGTCATGGACTTCGAGCGTCGCCTTGTGACCCGCGACGGCGTCCCGATCCGGCTGACGCCGAAGGAATACGACCTTCTCGCCGTCCTTCTCCGTAATGCCGGCAGGGTAGTCACGCACGCGCAGATTCTTCGGACGGTCTGGGGACCGGCGCATGTCCAGGACACGCAATATCTGCGGGTCTTCATCGGGCTGCTTCGAGCCAAGATAGAGCGCGACCCGACTTCGCCGACAATCATCAAGACAGAGCCTGGCGTCGGGTATCGCGTCCTGGAAGCGTAAACTGCCACGTGCTTCGCGCAGGAACGGGCGAGGCACACACCAGACAGGGGATGACTCCAGCCGCTCGTTGACGATAATCACTAGACTAGCAGCGGGTTTTGTCTTTTCGGCTCTACCCGCCAGAGCGGCCATAACCCCCCACCACCTCGGACGTGAACCCGCGAGCAGGACCGGGTACGCACCATCGGGTCAAGACCATCATTCCGGCGGGAGCGCTGATCGATATCGAAAGCTGCAGGGCCACTTGGAGTTACATGGGCCGGGCTGGACATGTCGAATAGGTCAAACAACAGTATCTGATGCTCCACGTCACAGTAGAAGTGCCGCCGCTCGTTCACGTGACTCATGTCCATAAGCATGGTTTAATCAACTGCTAACTTAGGGAGGATACCCCGGCTATGCTCGGTGGAAATTGCCCCACGAGGCTCGGCGGGAGCGGCGCCGCCGTTTTTGATTGGCCCGCAGGAAACCCAAGATGACCTTTCGTCGGCGCGTTGCGACATCAGCTCTTTTGTTGGGCGCCGGGGCGTGCGCTCTCTCCGTGAGCGCGGCGCCGAAGCAGGGCGTTTCATTCACCCCTTCGGCGCACGCTCAGGGGATCATTCGCAATCTGATCGCGCGGCTGCGCGGGCAGACCTTGCCTGACGGCATCGTGAAGTCGAACGGCCGCATCGAGGCGACCCAGGTCGACGTGTCGTCGAAATATCCAGGTCGACTGACCGACGTGACGGTCGAGGAAGGCTCGAGCGTCACCAAGGGCCAGGCAATCGCCCGGATCACCTCGCCGGAATACGAGGCTCAGTTGCGCGCCGCCAAGGCCGACGTGCAGAAGGCCAACGACGCGCTGGCGGCGGCGGAGGCGGAGATCACGTCTCGCCAGAGCGCGCTCGAATTCGCCAAGTCCGATTTCGAGCGCGGGAAGGAACTGATGAAGACAGGCTTCATCACCAAGCAGGTGTTCGAACAGCGCAAGCGCAACTTCGATTCGGCCGTGGCCGCGGTGCAGAGTTTCACCTCACAGCGCGATCAGGCGCTCTCGCAGATTGCGAACTCGGAGGCGGAGGTCGATCGCATCCAGTCGATCATCGACGATCTGACGCTGGTGTCGCCGCGGTTGGGCCGCGTCCAATACCAGCTGGCGCGGGCGGGCGAGGTCGTCGCCGCCGGAGCGCCGATCGTGACGATCCTCGATCTCACCGACGTCTACATGACGATCTTCCTGCCCGCGGCGGACGCAGGACGCCTCTCGGTCGGAGACGAGGCTCGCATCATCCTCGATCCGGTCCCCGACTACGTCATTCCGGCGAGCGTCAGCTTCGTCGCCGCCGACGCGCAGTTCACCCCGAAGACCGTCGAGACCACGGACGAGCGGGCGAAACTGATGTTTCGCATCAAGCTGAAGATCGATCCGCAGGTTCTTCAGCAGTTCTACACGCGGGTGAAGACCGGTGTCCGGGGTTTGGGCTTCGTGCGCACCAAGCCCGATGTGGAGTGGCCAGCCGACCTTCAGATCAAGTTGCCCAAACCTCCGGCGAATAAAGCCTCTGCCGCTCCGCCCGACAGCGCAGCGCCTCAGGCGAAAACTCCCGACGGCAACGCAACCGAAACCAAGACGCCCGACGCAAAATGACCGGGGAGCCCGTCGCGCGGGTCAAGGCCGTATCGCACCGTTATGGCGCGACGGTTTCGCTTGCGGACGTCTCCATCGACATTCCCTCGCGCATCATGGTCGGCGTGATCGGGCCGGACGGCGTCGGCAAGTCGACTCTGCTGGGGCTCATCGCGGGGGTGAAGAAGATTCAGACACGGCGAGGTCGTCGTCTTCGACAAGAGCATTGCCGACCAGGAGACCTTGCGCGAGATGCGTGGCCGCATCGCCTATATGCCGCAGGGCCTCGGCCGCAACCTCTACCCGACGCTCTCCGTCTTCGAGAACATCGATTTCTTCGGCCGATTGTTCGGATTGTCGGCGACGGAGCGTCGCTCCAAGATCACCGAGCTTCTCACGGCGACGAGCCTGGAGAAGTTCGAAGCCCGTCCCGCCGGCAAGCTTTCCGGCGGCATGAAGCAGAAGCTCAGCCTCTGCTGCGCGCTGATCAACGATCCCGACCTGCTCATTCTCGACGAGCCGACGACGGGCGTCGATCCACTGTCGCGCGGCCAGTTCTGGGACCTAATCAACACGATCCGCGCGCGCCGGCCGCAGATGAGCGTAATGGTCGCCACCGCCTATATGGACGAAGCCGAGCGCTTCGACTGGCTGATGGCGATGGACGACGGCAAGATCATCGCCACCGGAACGCTGAAGGAGCTACTCGCCAAGACGGGTGAGCCCAATCTCGACGAGGCCTTCATCGCCATGATGCCTGAGGCCAAGCGCGCCCTGCACAAGAAAGTGGTCGTGCGCCCGCGCGTCGCCTCACCGGACGAGACGCCGGCGATCGAGGCGGAGGGGCTGACGCGCCAGTTCGGCGATTTCGTCGCGGTCGACCATGTCAGCTTCAAGATTGCGCGCGGTGAAATCTTCGGCTTTCTCGGTTCGAACGGCTGCGGCAAGTCGACGACGATGAAAATGCTGGTCGGCTTCCTGCCGGCGAGCAGCGGCACATGCAAGCTGTTCGGCGAGCCGATGGGCTCGAACGACATGCAGGCCCGGCGCAACGTCGGATACATGACCCAGGCCTTTTCGCTCTACGGCGAATTGACGGTCGCGCAGAATCTCGAGCTCCACGCCCAACTCTATCACCTGCCGCCGGAAAAGGTCGCAGGCCGGATCGAGGATCTGCTCGAGCGCTACGACCTGAAGTCGGTCGTCAATTCGCGCCCCGACAGCCTGCCGCTCGGCATGAAGCAGCGGCTTCAGCTCGCCGTGGCGGTGCTGCACGAACCCTCCATTCTCATCCTCGACGAGCCGACGTCCGGCGTCGACCCGATTGCGCGCGATTCGTTCTGGCGCACGCTGATCGATCTCTCGCGCGACGACGGGGTGACGATTTTCGTCACCACCCATTTCATGAACGAGGCCGACCGCTGCGACCGCATCTCGCTCATGCACGCGGGCAAGGTGCTCGCCGTCGGCGCGCCGCAGGAGCTGGTTAAGGAGCGCGGAAGCTCATCGCTTGAGGACTGCTTCGTCGGCTATCTCGCGGAAGCCGCGGGCATCGACATGTCGAAAAAGGCCGAGGCGCTTGCGCCTGCCGCCGCCGAAGTCGAGGCGCCCGAGCGGCCGAAGCGCTTCAAAGTCGGCCGGCTTTGGGCCTACGCGCGGCGCGAGACGGTCGAACTGCTGCGCGATCCGATCCGGCTGGCTTTCGCGCTCGTCGGTCCCATCATTCTCATGTTCGCCTTCGGCTATGGCATCTCGTTCGACATCGAGAACCTGGCGACCGCGTCATTCGACCAGGACGATACGCCCCAGAGCCGCGACTTGCTTCAGGGTTTCGAGGGATCGCGCTATTTCTCCGTCCAGCCGCCGATCACCTCGGCGGGCGAAGCTGAGAGGCGGCTCAGGAGCGGGAACACCCAGATCGTCGTCGAAGTGCCGCCCGGATTCGGCCGAGACCTTCTCAACGACCGCACGCCGGAAGTCGACGCGACGGTCGATGGCGCGATGACGTTCCGAGGCGAGACGTCCAAGAATTACGTGACAGGCGTCATCAGGAAGCAGGGTGAGGAATCGCTGCGGAGCCAGCGTCGCGCCGGGAGCGCAAACGCCTGGACGGACGACGATATACAGACTCGCTTTCGCTATAATCAGGCCTTTCTGAGCGTGAATGCGATGGTGCCCAGCATTTTCATGCTGCTGCTCTGCCTGATTCCGGCGATCATGTCGGCGATCGCGGTCGTGCGTGAGAAGGAGACCGGCTCGATCGCCAACTTCCGCTCGACGCCGATCACCCGCCTCGAATACCTGATCGGCAAGCAGCTTCCCTATATCGCGGTCGCGATGATCGCCTTCTTCGTCCTGCTCCTGATCGCGATTTTCATTTTCCGCGTGCCGCCGAAGGGGCCGGTCCTCGTCCTGCTCCTGGGAACGATCGTCTATGTCGTCGCGACCGTGGGCTTCGGCGTTCTGATCTCCTCCTTCACGCGGACGCAGGTCGCAGCCGTTTTCGCGACCGCGATTCTTTCGATCGTGCCGGCGGTCAATTTCTCCGGCATGCTCGCGCCGGTCTCCTCGCTTTCCGGCGGGGCGAGGGTGATCGGCCTGTCGTTCCCCTCGTCCTGGTACCAGCAGATCTCGGTCGGCGTGTTCGCCAAGGCGCTCGGCATCGTCGCCCTGTGGCGCGACATCGCGGCGATTGCGCTGATTGCCCTTGTCTTCCTGGCGCATTTCGCTGGCCCTGCTTCGCAAGCAGGAGGCGTGAGATGACCGAGGCTCCCTCACCCAAGGCCCCCCATCTCGTCGAAGCCAAGCCACTGACCTTCGTCGACCATGTCGTCAACATCTTCCATCTGGTCATCAAGGAACTGAGGAGCATCCGGGCTGACCCGACGATGCTGATCCTGGTCGTCTACGCCTTCAGCATCTCGGTCAATACGGTGGCGACGGGCGCCGTAACCGAAGCGACCAATCTCTCGGTCGGCATCGTCGACGAGGACGGCTCGGACCTGTCGCGGCGGATCGCCGAGGGGCTTCGGCTGCCGACCTTTCAGCCGCCGGTGCACATCACTGCTTCCGAGATCGACCCGATGATGGACCAGGGCAAACTCCTGTTCGTCGTCGAGATCCCGCCGAATTTCGAAGCCGACGTTCGCGCGCAGCGCAAGACCGGCCTCCAGATCAATGTCGACGCCACCGCGGTCGCCCAGGCCGGCAACGGCGCAAGTTCTCTGCGCAACGCCATCGCCACCGAAATCCAGCGGTTCATCTCCGGGCGAGAGAGCGCGACCGCGGGCTTGATCAATCTCGTTGTGCGCGCCGCCTTCAATCCGAACCTCAAGACGGCGTGGTTCTCGGCGATGACCCAGGTCATCAACCAGATCACGCTTCTGACGGTCATCCTCACCGGCGCGGCGCTGATCCGCGAGCGCGAACAGGGCACGGTCGAGCACCTGCTGGTCATGCCGGTCGTGTCCGTCGGAGATCATGCTCGCCAAGATGATCGCCAACGGCCTCGTCATCCTGGTCGCGGCGATGCTGTCGCTGCAATTCGTGGTGCACTGGTGGATCGGCTCGCCGATCAACGGGTCTTTGCTTCTGTTCCTGCTTCGGCGCAGCGATCTATGCGCTCGTCGTGGCGGCGCTCGGCATCATGCTTGGCACGCTCGCGACGACAATGGGCCAATTCGGCCTGCTCGCCATGCCGGTGCTGATGGTGACGCAGCTCCTCTCAGGCTCGAGCACGCCGATGGAAAGCATGCCGGTCTGGCTGCAGTATTTCATTCAGACGATCAGCCCGACGCCGCATTTCGTCGCTTTCGCCCAGGCGGTGCTGTTCCGCGGCGCTGACATCATGCTCCTTTGGCGCCCGCTCGTCGCGATGTTCGCGATCGGGGTGGTCTATTTCACGATTGCCAGCGTCCGCTTCCGCAAGGTGATCTTCGGCGGCTGAGGGACGCAGCTTGGTGCGTTGATTGGCCGGGCAATCATGAGAGCTGCAGATCTCCGGAAGAGCAGGATCGAGATCGGGCGCAAACCCGCTCCGTCGATGGATCGGCGTTAGAGAATGAACGGGAGGAAGGAATGGCTGGGACAAAACGTCTGAACAAGGCCAAAAAGGCCAGGAGCGAGAACGCTTCTGAAGGCCAGGACAAGCTCGGTGCAAAAGACTATGAGCGCGAACTCGCCCGGCTGCATGGCGAACTGGTCAAGCTACAGCTCTGGGTCGTCGCCAAGGGACTGAAGGTCGTGGTCCTGTTCGAAGGCCGCGACGGCGCCGGCAAAGGCGGGGTCATCAAGGCGATCACCGAGCGGGTCAGCCCGCGCGTCTATCGGGTCGTGGCGCTGCCCGCGCCGACCGAGCGCGAGAAGTCGCAGATGTACGTTCAACGCTACATGCGCCATCTGCCGGCGGCCGGCGAGATCGTCATCTTTGATCGCAGCTGGTACAACCGCGCCGGCGTCGAACGGGTGATGGAATTCTGCACGCCTGAGCAAGTGAAACGCTTTCTCGAGCTCACGCCGGCGGTGGAGAAGGCGATTATCGAGTCGGGGATCATCCTGATCAAATATTGGCTCGAGGTGAGCGAGGAGGAACAGACGAGCCGGCTCAAGGCGCGGATCGACGATCCCCGCAAGATCTGGAAACTGTCGCCGATGGATTTGAAATCCTATAGCCGCTGGTACGACTATTCGCGGGCGCGCGACGATATGTTCCAGGCGACCGACACCGCCTGGGCGCCCTGGCATATGGTGCGCTCCGACGACAAGCGGCGCGCCCGGCTCAACGTCATCTCCCACCTCTTGTCACAGATTCCTTACGACAAGCTGCCGCGGAAGAAGCCAACATTGCCGAAGAGGCAGAAGGCTCACGGCTACGTCGAGCCCGACTATCCCTACAAGGTGGTGCCAGAACTGGAATGGCCCGCGAGTTAGCCCTGCGGAACTCTCCGAGCCCTCGAGCACGCGATCTCAGATCGGGCGCGTCAGATAGGTTGCGCTTTCACCACCGTTGCACGCCCATAAACGTGTTGTGGATCGCGCTCGGCTGATCGAACCGGTGACGTGTATAGCTATGCGCCGGTTCTCGCCGCGCGGGCCGACCGTGGGGATAGAGCGTGAGCTGGTCATGTCGCATCGGGACCTTGTGACCTTGCCCGCTCTTTGGCTTGACGGGCGTGTGCGAGACGGTCTGCGCGGCTGCTGGAGACACGGGCGCCCAGCATGCGATCAAAGCAACGACCGTTACGAGTGTTGCGATGCGCGTCATTGTGTCCAGCCTTCTGCGGCGCCGTCCAATGGCCCACTAGCCGAGGACGCAGCGCGGATCGCGCACGCCCTTGTATCAGAACACGAGTTCGCCCAGCGCAAATTTCAGGCCGGCGCCGCCAGCAGGATGGCCCTGATGCGCATGTTTCGACATCGCCAACATTCTGTGGGTCTCGCGGATGGCATGCGCCCGCCGCGTCGTCGCTCAGCGATCAAGTCCGCGCCCGCCGTCGACGCACAGGGTTCCACCTGTAATCCTCTCGGCGAGAGCCGTCGGAGGCGCAGGCGAACCCACCGTCCATGGCGTCGACAAGCTCCCCGAGAGGCGATTTTTTGAGCCACTTCGGCGAGCGACAGTGCAGACCCTCCAAGCCTCCTTGACCTGCAGGAGGATTGGATCGTGCTACGCGATCGAACGCGACAAACTTTCACTCCGGCGATGACGGAACGCCGCATAGCCCAGCCCGGCGAACCCGATCATGAGCATCGCCCACGTGGACGGCTCAGGCACGCCGCTCGCCTGTGCGGTGAACTCACGCAAGGCGATCGGCACGTTGTATGAATAGAAATTGCCAGCGCCGCCTTGCCCGAACAGCGCGTTCTGGTAGCCGCCGGCGCCGTCGGAATAAACGCCGAACACGTAACCCGATCCCCATGGGCCGGAGTTGAAAACGAGCCCGTTCGCGTCAATCGGGAAGCTTGTGTCGCCCCCAAAGAGATCAGTGCCATCGCCTGCGCGCCAGCCGGTCGTGCCGCCATAGTCATGCGTCGTGACGACGTTGAAGGCCACAGTCCCGAGAAGTCCTGCCCCGTGCATCGACGCGCTTCCGCTTGTCACGTTCCCGGAACCGTCGACGTCCAGAATCATCTGGCCAAAGATCGCCCCATACTCCTGGTCGGTGGTGAAATCCACGTAGTGCGTGGCTGCGTTCGCTGCGCCAGGCGCGACGAGAGCCCCTGCGACGGCCGCACAAGCGACCCAGAACCTTAAATTCATGACACCCCTCCTTAGTTGAGGAGCGTTGATAAGGCGTCTCCGGCGCCCCGGCTTGCTTTGGTGAGCCAAGATTCGGCCATCTCGCGCCGATTAGAGGCTGCCGTCCGGGCAGGCGCGACCTGGATTTTTGCCTGGAATCTTCCGCGGGAGCCGACGTCACAGTTCGCTTGGATGCCTAGATTCTTGTTGTTGAAGTCCGCGATCAGAGCCGCGTTTGGCGTTCCGAACCGCGCCGGCGGATGTACGAAATTTTGCCGCTCCCGCTGATTGAGAGTTCGTGGCGCCCGCGAGATCGTAACCTCTCGCCGGCGGCGCCACCCGCGACGACGCCGAAATTTCCAGGCCCGGCCCGGTCGACGAAGGGCCTTCGCGAGGATAGCAGGGGCTTCGGTTTGAGATGATAACGATTATATATTTGCCGACAGTCGAAGTCTCGTTGTCGCTCCCAAGCCACCCTGCAATCGCATCTCAACCGAGATCGGGAAGTCTCACGATGTTCCATAGAATGCCCATCGTCGCCGCCCTTGCCGGGGCGCTGTCCTGCCTGGCGCAGGCAGCGGTCGCCCAGAATCCGCCAGTCCACGGCGGTGGCTGGCCAATTCAGAACGGGGTCAAGCACCAGCCGACCCGGGGCGCGGTCGGAGGGGAATTCTCGCGCGGCCAGGCGCAGGAGGTCGACAAGCTATACGACGAACTGCTTTCGAACGGCTATAGCGGGACACACCATACAGGCATCGCGCGCATGCGCTAAGCGGTTCGCGCGAGGGAAGGCGTTGAGGCCCCATGCTCGGGGAGCGCGGCGAGATCCGCCGCCTCTCAAGACGGCAATCCGACCCCGGAAATCTCCCGGCAGATGTCGATGAGCCTGTCCTGCAAGGCGACGTCGCCGGCTTGCGGGTTCGGCTCGCGCCGCTTGAGGTGGTAGAAATAACCGCCGGTGGTCAGCGCAGCGGGATCGTCACTGGTCGCGAGCCACGCCTGCGTGAGATGCGCTTGGCCGATGTCGTCGGGCGCACCTGCTCCGCCCATCTTGGTCGGGACCCAGCCGGGCGTCATCGCGTTCGAGAGCACATCGGGCCAAAGGCGCGCGACGGCGAAAGCCAGGATGACGTCGTGCAACTTGCTCTCGGCGTAAGCCGATGATCCGTCCCAGGCTCGCTTGCGCCACAGGACGTCGTCGAGATTTGCGCTCGCCCGCCCGTGCATACCCGAACTCAGATAAATGAGCCGCTTCGGCCGTTCGATCAGCGCGGTGAGGATATAGGGCGCGAGCATGTTGATGGCGAAGACATGGGGCGCGCCGTCCTTGGTCACGCGACGACTTTCGCCGAAGCCGACGGCGGCGTTATGAATGACCGCATCGAAGCGCCCGAGCGCGTTGACCTTCGCGGCGAGGCCTTTTGCCGCGGCGACGTCGCCGAGTTCGCCGACCGCCACCGCTTCCGCCTTGGGTGCGGCTTTCTTCGCGTCCGCGGCGCGGGCGTCGTTGCGTGCGTGCAGCACGACCTTACGGCCCTGATCGGCGAGAACCTGGCCGACCATCAATCCGAGACCGTCGGACGAACCGGTGATGAAGACGCGCGCCATATCGTTGTCCTAACCTTGCACTGCGCTGTTGATATAGGTTGCCTTGCGTCGGCTTGCGCCTCCATACGGATAAGCGGTCACGGCTTTGAGCCTTTCCCAGGACGGCGCTTTTTTCAGGGACAGCGAGCCTCAACACGTTGGCGGTGGCCGCGGGCCGGCCCTTGATGACTGAGGTGTGACGTCGCTCACATCACAAAGTCGTGACGTCACGTAAGCACGCAGCACTGGTGTTGCGTACACAGGGATTTTTGAACCAAAGTTTTTAACCTGGGGCTTCCCATGCTTCCTCTGCTTCCTCTGCTCGGAGTTGTCGGCAACCTTTTCCCACACATCGTCGAACAGTTGGGCGCGCCCTTTCGCGAACAGTCGGGATCTCTTCAGGATCAAGTCCTCGAGGCGATAAAGAAGGCGACTGGCCTGCCGAATCCGGAGACGCTCGACCCAAAGGTCGTCGAGGCCGAGATGACGAAACCAGCGGCGAACGCCCAACTGGACAAGGACCTGCAGCAGATCGCGCTGGACGAATTGAAAGAGCGGGACCGCACCAAAGAGGAAGCGCAGCGGATCGAGTTCGAGCGCTATCGCCTGGACGCCGAGGAGCGCGAGCGCGTTCGAGCGGAGGAAGTTCAGCGACAATTGCTCGACTTCCAGGATCGGCAGCTCGCGCGCTCGTCGCAAATGACGCTGGCCGAGGAGCACAACCCGCTCGCCTGGGTCGCGCCGATCCTCGCCTTCCTGCTCGTGGCGATGATTTGGTACCTGCTGCACGGCATCATGACGGCGCGCAACGTCTTCATCAACAAGGACGTGTTCAACGTCGTGCTCGGGGCGCTGGTCACGGCGTTCACGACCGTCGTTGCGTTCTATTTCGGGTCGTCGCTCAGCTCGAGCAAGAAGGATGCGGCGATACAGTCCGGGCGCCTGACGACCAACACCAACATCGCATCCGGCGCCATCGCCCCCGACCCGGAGGCCGACGACCCAGGCCCCCCGCCGCCGCAGACGCCCACTGGACCCGCGAAACAAACCGATGACCGCTCCACTCCGCGGTGGCCGGCTGGTTCGCCGCCGTCCGGAGCCTACGGGCTATTCCGTCAAAAAGCGCCCGTCGTCATGCGCCGTCTCATGCACGACCTCAGCGTATCCGAGGTTCAGGCGGCGGCCATGCTCGGCAACATCGGCTGGGAATGCGGGGGGTTCAAGGCGCTTCAAGAAGTGAAGCCCCGCATGGGCGGGATCGGCGGCCTCGGCTGGTGCCAATGGACCGCGGCGCGGCGGACCTCCTTCGTGAATTGGCTAAAGGACAATGGATGGGGGGACAATTACCGCGACGACGAGGCCAATTACGGCTACCTGCTCTACGAATTGCGTGGACCGCAAAAGCCGAGCCTGAACGCCGTCAAAGGAACCTCGATGGTCGAGTCCGCCACAAAGACATTCATGGATATTTTCGAGAGGCCCAACGCGAAATATGCGGCGCTGGACAATCGTATCGGGCTCGCGCGGATTGCGCTTCAGGAATACAGGAGGGCGTTCAATGTCTAACGAATTCAAGCACGGGCAGCGTCGTTCCCGCCATTTCTGGACGCCGGTTTGGCTCTCGCTCGGGATCTTCGGCATGGGGGCGTCCTTTCTTCTCGGCGGCGCCCTGGTAACCGACGAATGGTCCAGACAGGACAACGCGAGGCTGGCGCCGTACAAGCCCGGAGGCCTCTTTGCTGGACCCGGAGCCAGTGAGCCCACCGCTACGGCCAGAGGGGATGGGGCGGGCGGCGCCCCTGGAACGGGTGAGACCTCGCCTCTGAAACCGGCGAGCGTGTCTGACCTGGTGTGGAAGAGCCCAGCATCGGCTCTGGAGTGGGCGGCGGAAGGCGTGAAGCACGACCGCATCGAATTTGCGATCTATCGCAATTTGTTGCGCGCTGCCTTGGCGCAACAGGACGCAAGCGCGCACGCGATGGCGTTTCGCAGCATCCGCGATGTCCTGCAGTACGGCGGCGCTGTCGCCGACGACCTCAAGGCCGAACTCAAAGGCATGGCGCCTCAGGTTTTCATCACCACGACGACGACCAACGCCGGTGTCGCGGCCGGGGAGGCGCTCGAAAGGGAATTGCGGAACGTAGGGATGACGGTCGTCAGCCGGGAGAAGAGCGATCCAGCGCAGATCGGCGGGAGCAAGGTCGCGTGCTATGGCGCCGAGACTTGCAAAGACGCAAAGGGGCTTGTCGTCCTTTTGCGCGGCAAGGGCTATGACGTTCGCGAGGCGGACGCCTCCAGCCGATCGGAAGACAATTCCGACGACATGGCGGCGAGCCTCTATGGCGCCAAGGTGATCCGCGTCGCGCTCATGGACCCGAAGCAGACCCCGTCCGTGGCCCCGCCTTCGGTGGCGTCCATTCAAAAGCTGCGCCCGAGGAGAACCGCGCATCATCCGCGCCCCTCGCCAAGAGCAGTTCAGACCGCCACCCGTCAATGAACGCGCGCGCGCGAACCGCAGGACGGCTCGCGCGACTTTTCCCGATCTGATAGAAGCCGCCGTCAGCGCGCCCTCGCCAGCCGATCCCTGGCGGGACTTGGCGCATCTTTTCTTTGCGGGACAAGAGCGAATCCCCGGAGCCTTCCATGACCACGCATCAGCGCAATTTCCCGTCGATCGATCCCGCAGAAGCTCGAGCGGCTGGCCGCGACGGCGATCAAGGTGGGATTGAGGCTTCAACCGGGGCAGGACCTGTTCCTGACCGCGCCGGTCGCGGCGCTGCCTCTGGCGCGGCGCATCGTAGCCGAGGCCTACAAGGCCGGCGCCGGCCTGGTGACGCCGATCCTCTCCGACGAGGAGATCACGCTCGTCGCGCTATCGCTTCGCCCCCGACGCAAGTTTCGACCGCGCGCCAGCCTGGCTCTACGAGGGCGTCGGCAAGGCCTTCGCCGCCAACACCGCGCGGCTCGCCATCGTCGGCGACGATCCGATGCTGCTCTCGCACGAGGACCCGGCCAAGGTCGCGCGCGCCAACAAGGCCAATTCGATCGCCTACCAGCCAGCGCTGGAGAAGATCACCGGCTTCGACATCAACTGGAACATCGTCGCCTACCCGACCGCCTCGTGGGCGAAGCGGGTCTTTCCGGGAGACGAGGAGGACATCGCCGCCGGCCGACTGGCGGAGGCGATCTTCTCCGCTTCGCGCGTCGACAATGACGATCCGGTTCCGGCCTGGGCCACGCACAACGCGGCGCTCAGCCGCCGCACGGAATGGCTGAACGCCAGAAAGTTTCACGCTCTCCATTATTCCGGTCCCGGCACGGATCTCACCATCGGGCTCGCCGACGGCCATGACGTGGCAGGGCGGCGCGGCGACGGCGAAGAACGGAATCACCTGCAACCCGAACATCCCGACCGAGGAGGTGTTCACCACGCCGCACGCGCGCCGGGTCGACGGCCATGTCGTCAGCACCAAGCCGCTCTCCTACCAGGGCACGCTGATCGACGGCATCGCGGTCCGCTTCGAAGGCGGCCGCATTGTCGAAGCGAAGGCCTCGCGCGGCGAGGACGTGCTGCAAGAAAGTGCTGGACAGCGACGAGGGCGCGCGCCGCCTCGGCGAGGTCGCGCTGGTGCCGAACTCCTCGCCCATCTCGAAGAGCGGCCTTCTGTTCTTCAACACGCTGTTCGACGAGAACGCCGCCTGTCACATCGCGCTCGGGCAATGCTACGCGAAATGCTTCGTCGACGGCGGAAAGCTCAGCCCAGAGCAGATCGCGAAGCAGGGCGGCAACAAGAGCATGATCCATATCGACTGGATGATCGGGTCGGACCGAATCGACATCGACGGCCTCGATGCGAACGGCGCCCGCACGCCGGTGTTCCGCAAAGGCGAGTGGGCGTAAGCGAACGCCTGCGCTCTGCCGGCTCGCGCCTTCGAGCGACTCGCCCTGCTCCCATCGTATTTGAGGCCGCGACCGTCATATTGGGGTCAGACCCGGTCTGTATCGTGCGAATCGAACGAATTTTTTGGAGACAGGTCATGCTCGGCTCGCCGAACCTCCGTCGAGGGAACGCGCCGCTGGCGGTGCGGCTCAAAATTGACGATCTCCGCGCGCAGCTTGCGCCGCTCGACCGCTATGGCGTCGGCGCTGTGAGGTTCGCCATGACGGACGGCGTTCGCGCGCTTGTGAGCGGCATCAAGAGCCCGCTGCGCGCCCGCTCTTGTGCGGGTGGCGCCCGCAACTGCGAAGCTGTCTGATCGCCCTGATTTCGTTCATCTCGGATTGAGGCGTTGGGCCGTCATTTTGCCGGTCGCTTTCGCGCGGTCCATCCGCTACCGTCCCGCGCCTGGGAGCTCCGTTTTCAGATTTCCGCTAGGGAGGAATTATGCCGACGGTCACCACCAAGGACGGCGTCGAGATTTATTACAAGGATTGGGGAAGCGGCCAACCGATCGTGTTCAGCCACGGCTGGCCGCTCTCGGCGGACGATTGGGACGCGCAGATGCTGTTCTTTCTCGGCCATGGCTATCGCGTCATCGCCCACGACCGGCGCGGCCATGGCCGGTCGACCCAGACCGGCGGCGGCCATGACATGGATCATTACGCCGACGACCTCGCCGCGGTGACCGCGCATCTCAACCTGAAAGACGCGATCCATGTCGGCCATTCGACCGGCGGCGGCGAAGTGGTGCATTACCTGGCGCGGCGCGGCGAGCAGGGGGTGGCGAAGGCGGCGATCATCAGCGCGGTGCCGCCGCTGATGGTGAAAACCGAGGCGAATCCCAACGGCCTGCCGAAGAAGGTTTTCGACGATCTGCCAGCGCAGCTCTGGCCGCCAACCGCACGCAGTTCTACTGGGATCTGGCGGCCGGACCGTTCTACGACTTCAACAGGCCAGGCGTGAAAACGATGGAGCCGGTGGTCTGGAACTGGTGGCGCCAGGGCATGATGGGCGGCGCCAAGGCGCATTACGACGGCATCGTCGCCTTCTCGCAGACCGACTTCACCGAGGACCTGAAAAAGATCAATGTGCCGGTGCTGGTGATGCACAGCGAGGACGATCAGATCGTGCCTTATGTCGCTGCGGGTCCGCTGTCGGCGAAGCTGCTCAAACACGGAACGCTCAAAACCTACAAGGACCTTCCGCATGGCATGCCGACCACCCATGCCGAGACGATCAACGCGGACCTCCTCGCCTTCCTCAAGAGCTGAGGCGCTCGATCAGCGCCATCGCAGCGGCCGGGTTTCGCTCCTTGTGGCCGCTGATGACATAGAGAAACACCTCGCGGCCCTCGGCGTCGGACTTCGGCGCCGGCACGACGGTTGCGAGATCTTTTGGCGAGCCGCCGGCGGCCCATGTTTTCGCGCGGGTCGCCCATTGATCGAGCGCGGCGTCGGAATATCCGCGCTCCTCGTTTTCCGTCGTTCCCATGATGCGCGCGTAGACGAATGGCGCGGTCACGTCGGCGATCTGCGGATAGTCGGAGTCGCCGGCCGATCACCACGGCGACGCCGTGCTCGCGCGCGAGCGCGATGAAGTCGGGATGTTTGAAACTCTCGTGGCGCACTTCCACGACATGGCGAATGGCGAGGCCGTCGACCGACCTGGGAAGCAGCTTCAGGAACGCGGCGAAATCGTCGGCGTCGAAACGCTTCGTGGTCGCGAACTGCCAGTTGACCGGGCCAAGCTTTGTCTTGAGCTCGGTCACGCCGGACTTGAAGAAGCGTTCGATCGATTCGCCCGCTTCGCCAAGAACGCGGCGGTTGGTGGCGAAGCGCGGGCCCTTGACCGCGAAGACGAAATCGTCCGGCGTCTCGTCGCGCCATTTGATGAAGCTCGCCGGCTTCTGCGAGCCGTAATAGGTGCCGTTGATCTCGATCGAGGTCAGTTTCGAGCCCGCATACGCGAGCTCTTTCGCCTGCGGCAGACCTTTGGGAAAGAACGCGCCGCGCCACGGCTCGTATGTCCAGCCGCCGACGCCGATCCTGATCTTCCCCGCTGCGTTTCCTTTCATAGCCGCGTTCCTATCCGCGCGCGACCGCGACCGTGCGGCCGCCGGTCAGCTCGACAAGCTCGGCGGGCGTCAGGCGAAAGACCGAGTTCGGCGTGCCGGCCGCCGCCCAGATTTCGGCGAAGCGCATGAGCAATTCCTCGATCAGCACGATCGGCTGCTGTTTATGGCCGACCGGCGGCACGCCGCCGATGGCGAAGCCGGTCTGCTCGCGCACGAAGTCCGCGTCGGCGCGGGCGATCGGCTCGCCCACCGCCGCAGCCGCTTTCTTCTCGTCCACGCGATCGGCGCCCGAGGCGATGATCAAGACCGCTCGCCCGCTATTGGCGCCGCGGAAGATCAGCGACTTGGCGATCTCAGCCACCTCGCAGCCGATCGCCGCTGCTGCGTCGGCGGCGGTGCGGGTGCTGGCGTCGAACTCCATGACCTCGAAACGGTCGCCGAGCGCGGCCTGAACTTTCAGCGCGGAGGCGCTTTCGGCGGGTTTCATTTACAAAATCCGATAGGGTGCTCGCACATCTACCGATCTGTAGCCTCATCGCGCTCAAACTTGAAGTCCGGCGGCAGCCGCCCGCGATAGGCGCGCAGCCGGTTCAGGAAATCCTGTCGGCTCGGCTTTCGCGCCACGGCGAACTCGCGGGCGCCGGTGGCGTGAATTTCAATTTCATCGCCTTCCTTAAGCCGCAACACTTCCACTACGGCGGCGGGGAGGCGGATGGCGATATCGTCGCCCCACTTGGCTACACGCATGTGCTCTCTCTCAGTCTCAGCGTTCACGCGGTCGCGTGCGCCCGCGCTTCGTATTCGCGCAGGTCCTTCTTCGAGATTTTTCCGACCGGCGTCTTGGGCAATTCGTCGCGGATCTCCATGGCGCCGATCATTTCGTGCTTTCCCAGCCGGTCCTTCAGGAACGCTTTCATCGCCTCGAGCGTGAGCGGCGGCGCGCCGGCCTTCAGCTTGACGAAGGCCTTGGGCGTCTCGCCGCGATAGTCGTCCGGAATCCCGATCACGCTCACCTCCTCGACCGAGGGGTGCTGATAGATCGCCTCCTCGATGTTGCGCGGATAGACGTTGAACCCGCCGCAGAGCAGCATGTCCTTGGTCCGGTCGACGATATAGACGAAACCGTCCTCGTCCATATAGCCGACGTCGCCGGTGCGGAAGAACCCGTCCGCCGTCATCGAACTCGCAGTCGCGTCCGGCTTCTTCCAATAGCCCTTCATGATGTTCGGGCCCTTGACGCAGATCTCGCCGCGCTCGCCAGGCATCACCTCGCGCTCCGGATCGGCGACGTCGATGAACTTCATCTCGGTGCCGGGATAGGGAACGCCGCAGGATCCAGGCCGTCTGCGCCCTTCACGCGGCGTGAACGTGCCGATCGGCGCGGTCTCTGTCATGCCCCAGCCTTCGGTCAGCCTGCGGCCGGTGACGCTTTCGAACCGCTCCTGCACGGCAACCGGCAGCGGCGCGCCGCCCGACGCGCACAGGCGCAGCGACGAAAAATCCATTGTCTCGACGCCGGGCACGCTCAGCATCGCGACATGCATCGTCGGCACGCCCATGTAGACGGTGATCTTCTTCTCCACGATGTCCTTGAGCGCCGCCGCGGGATCGAAGCGCGGATGAAGGACGAGTTCGGCCCCCAGCCGGAAGCCGAGCAGCATGACGACGGTCAGCGAATAGATGTGGAACAGCGGCAGGATGCAGAGGAAGCGCTCTTCGCCGACGCGCAGGCCCTCTTCGCTGCGGGTCATCACCTCGGTATAGAGCGAGCAGGCCGCGGTCAGATTGGCGTGCGTCAGCATCGCGCCCTTGGGCGAACCGGTCGTGCCGCCGGTATATTGAATCGCGGCCACTTCATCTGTGAGCGCCCCAAGCGGGTGGGCCTGATAGCGGCCGTCGTTGTCGATGAGATCGCGGAACGCGATATGGCGCTCGTCGTATGCCGCCTCGGAGAGCATCTTTCCTGCGGCCATCTGCGCCTTGACGAGAGCGGGCGCCGGCGTCATCTCGGCGAATTCGCCAATGACCAGCGTCTTGAGACGCGTCGAAGCGAGCAGCTTCTCGGCCTGCGGATAGAGCGAGGCGAGGTCGAGACTGACAAGGATGTCGGTCTCGCTGTCGTTGACCTTGAGCTCGAGCGTCCGCAGCGCGTCCAGGGGCGAGTAGTTGACGACCGTCCCGCCGGCTTTCAGCACGCCGAAAAACGCGATGACATAGTGCGGCGTGTTGGGCAGATAGAGGCCGACGTGAACGCCGGGCTTGACGCCGAGCTTCTGGAAGCCGGCCGCGGCGCGGTTCGCGAGCGCGTCCAGTTCCGCGTAGGTTGTGCGCTTGCCCATGAAGTCGAGCGCCGGCTGCGGGCCGAAGCGCCCTGCTGCCGTCTCGAGCACGCTCTGCACCGAGGAGAGATCGAGCGGCGCGTCCCGGCGCACGTTCGGCGGATAGGACTTCACCCACGGTTGAATGGTCATCGCCATATCCTCGCGTTTCCTCATCGGGTCCCTTGTCCGGCGGGCCGCCGGCGACACGTTTAAGCTCAGTTGGCGCGTTCGGGGCGAACCGTCAAGCACGGCGGGAAAACGATCGTTGCGCGCCGGGGCCGAGGGGCGCAGGGTTGGGCTCAATCTGGAGGCGCGCGCTCGGTAGCGCGCCACCATTCGCGAAGGAACTCAGCCATGGCGGACGGAAGCAAGCGCCCTGTGTGCGCGGTGGTCGGGGTCGGGCCCGGCAACGGCGAAGCGTTCGCCCGCCGCTTCGCCGCCGACGGCTATGCGGTCGCGCTGATGGCGCGGCGCACGGAGCTTACGGCCAAGCTCGCCGGCGAACTGCCTGGCGCCAGGTCTTACGCGTGCGACGTCGCCGACGAGGCCTCGGTCGAGGCCGCGTTCTCCGCGATGCGCGCCGACCTCGGCGACGCCGACGTCCTCATCTACAACGCCGGCTCGGGCGTGTGGGGGAATGTCGAGGAGGTCAAGGCCGAGGATCTCGAGCGCTCGTGGCGCGTCAACACGCTCGGTCTATTCCTGACCGGCCGGCAGGCGATTCCGGCCATGCGCCGCGAGGGCGCGGGCTCGATCATCGTCGTTGGCGCAACCGCCACGCGGCGGGGCGCGGCCGGCGCGGCGGCCTTCGCGCAAGGCAAGATGGCGCAGCGCGCGCTCGCCGAATCGATGGCCCGCCATCTCTGGCCTGCCGGAATCCATGTCGCGCTGATCGTGGTCGACGGCGTGGTCGGCGGGCCGGTCACGCGCTCCCGCTTCGCCGACCGCCCGGACGACTTCTACATCGCCCCGGACGGTGTCGCGGCGATCGGCGCCGGCCTCGTCAGCCAGGATCGCTCCGCCTGGAGTTTCGAGGTCGAGGCGCGCCCGTTCAAGGAGAAGTGGTGAGCGCGAGCGCTTGAGGCGAGGCCGGTCGCGAGGTCATGCAGCGCTGGCCCAGCGCCGCGCATAGACCACAAGATTGTCGAGCGTCCGGGCCGTGCCGACGTCGACGCCCATCTTGAGAAACTGGTCGAGCTCGGCCTCGGACCGGCACGCGATCTCGACCGTCATGTGCGTGCGGCCGTCAGCCCTCCCGCAGGATGACCCTGCCCGTGGCGCCCATCGCTTCGAACACCAACCGGCCCGACGGGGCGATCTCACGATAGACGCCGGCGAAGGCCGCCTCGGGATGGCTCCGCGCGACGAATCTGAAAGCGCCGCCGGGCCTCAGATCGATCAGGCACTCGGCCAGCGGCTCGCCTGCGGGGTCCCACCACGCGCTCACATGCTCCGGGCTTGTCCAGGCCGCGAAGATTTCGGCCGGCGTCGCGTCGACATCGCGGGTGAACCTGATCGTGTGAGACTTGCGATCGATGTCGAGGCCGGTCTTGGGCGCAGCGCGTAAGGTGGATGGCATGTCACTTCTCCTGTTTTCTCATTTTTTTGAGGTGGGCGTCGAGATTGTTCAGCCGGCTCTCCCACTGCTGTCGGAAGGGCTCGATCCAGTCCGCGACGTCCTTCATCGCCCGCGGAGCGAGCCTGCGCGGACGTTTCTGCGCGTCGCGCCCGCCCTCGATCAGGCCCGCCTTTTCGAGCACCTTGAGATGCTTCGAAATCGCCGGCTGGCTGAGGCTGAACGGCTCCATCAGCTCCGAGACGCTCGCTTCGCCCTTGGCGAGGCGGGCGAGGATCGCCCGCCGGGTCGGGTCGCCAAGGGCGCGAAAGGCGAAGCTCAGCGGATCGGCGGGTCGGGTATGAATCTCCATGTAGCTATATAGCTGCAAGGAGATATAAAAGTCAAGCGCCGACGCTCGCTGCCATCGCTCCTCGTGAGGATGCGCGCTGGCTTACGAGCCGGCGTGCGTGTTTTGGCGAAAACCTTTCGCGAGCGGCGCTTTTACGCCGAGGCGCGCGGCGCCAGCGTGTCCGCGTGGAGGCCGATGACCGCGAAGAGCCGCGCCGGATCGCTCCAGATCCTGTCCACCCGCCAGCCGCTCCGCCGCGCCGCCTCGCTGAGGCCCTGAACCTCGAACTTCCGGCACGTCTCGGTATGGATCGTTTCGCCTTGCGCGAAGGCGAAACTGCGGCCAGCCACCGAAACGACCTGAGGCTTCAGGCTGACAAGGCGCATCTCGATCGCCAACTCGCTCTCGTCCCATCGCGCCTCGTGCGCGAAGCCGCCGAGCGCAAAGTCGCCTTCGAGTTCGCGATTGATGCGGGCGAGAAGATTGAGATTGAACGCGGCGGTAACGCCTCGCTTGTCGTCGTAGGCCGCGATCAGCGTTTCGACGTCCTTGCGCAAATCGACGCCGATGATCGCCTTGCCGCGCTCTCCGACATGCCTGCGCATCCGGCGCATCAGAGCGGCGGCTTCGGGCTGCCTCAGATTGCCCATGGTCGAGCCAGGAAAGAACGCCGCGCGCCGGCGAGCGGGTACATCGGCGGGAATGTCGAAGTCGGCGGTAAAGTCGGCAATGATCGGCCGTGTCGGAAGCTCGGGGAACCGATCGCCGATGCGCTCCATCGTCTGGCTGAGAAAATCAGCCGCAATGTCGATCGGCGCGTAGATCCTGGGCCGCTGAAGCGCGTCGATGAGGATCTCGGTCTTGATCGCCGCACCGGCTCCGTATTCGAGCAGCGCGACGTCTTCGCCCAAAAGCCCGGCCATCTCTCCGGCGTGCTGGCGCAGAATCGCGGTCTCGGTCCGCGTCAGGTAATATTCGTCGAGGCGGGTGATCTCCTCGAACAATTCCGAGCCGCGCTGGTCGTAGAGCCAGCGGCTGGGGAGCGTCTTTTGCCGTTGCGCAAGACCAGCCAGCACGTCGGCGCGAAAGGCCTCGTGCTGGCCAAGCTTCTCTTCGACGAGGTCGAGCATATCAGGCGTCTCCCGCAGAGTCTCAGCCCCGAGAACTGCCAGCGCGCGTCGGGTGGGAAGAAGTTGCGATAAGCGGGACGCATGTGGCTCATGGGCGTCGCGCACGAGCCGCCGCGCAGCACGAACTGCCCGCACATGAACTTGCCGTTGTATTCGCCGACCGCGCCTTCCGCCGGCTTAAAGCGCGGATAGGGAGCGAAGGCGCTGCGCGTCCATTCCCACACATCGCCGTAGATCTGGCGCAAGCCTGGCTGTCCGACCTGGGCCGCGGCGGGGCGCAGGCGTCCGGACTCGACGAAATTGCCGCTGAGCGGCTCGGCAGAAGCCGCGTGCTCCCACTCGAACTCGCTCGGCAGCCTTCGGCCGGCCCAGGTGGCGAAGGCGTCCGCCTCGAAATAGCTGACATGGTAGACCGGCGCCGCGGGATCGACGGGCTGCGCGCCGCGCAAGGTCATCGACCAGAAGCCGTCCTCGCGCTCGTCCCAGTAAAGCGGGGCCGTCCAGCCCTGCGCCTGCACCGTCGCCCATCCGGCCGAGAGCCAGAGCAGCGGCGTGCGATAGCCGCCGTCGGCGATGAACGCCATCCATTCGGCGTTGGTGACGAGCCGGTCCGCCAGCTCGTAGGGCTCGACAAGCGCGCGATGCCGCGGGCCCTCGCAATCGAAGGCGAAGCCCGCGCCGTCGTGCCCGATCTCCACCACCCCGCCATCGAACTTGCGATAGCCCGGAGGCGCGCTGTCGGTCCTGGCGACCGCGATCGGGCCGGGATCCCTGTAGGCCGGGTGCAGAGGGTTCTGCGCGAACAGGTGAAGGATGTCGGTGAGCAGAAGCTCCTGATGCTGCTGCTCGTGGTTGCAGCCGAGCTCGATCAGATCCGCGACGCCACGCGGAAGATCATCCTGCATGAGCGACGCCATCGCGCGGTCGACATGGTCGCGATAGGCGGTGACCGTGTCGAGCGACGGGCGCGTGATCATGCCGCGCCTCGGACGCGGCTGACGCGCGCCGATGCTCTCGTAATACGAGTTGAACAGGAAATTGAACTGAGGGTCGAACGCACGGTAGCCGCGAGAGATTCTGTTCGAGGATCATCCGCTCGAAGAACCAGGTCGTATGCGCGAGATGCCATTTCGCCGGGCTCGCGTCCGGCATCGACTGCACGGTCGCATCGGCGTCGGACAGCGGCGCGCCGAGTCGCGTGGTGGCTTCGCGAACCGTTTGATAGAGCTTGCGAAGTTGGATATTTCTGTCCGGGGCACCTTGGGGCCTTAAGACACGCATGCAGTCCCTCCGTTCATGGGAGCGCCCAGCTCGCAGCGAGCGCCGCATATGGGAGACTTCTCGCCGTTAGGGAGGGTGCGGGATGAATAATTGTTATTCCGATCCTGAATAGGCGTCGTGCTGCGCCGCGGCTCATCGAGGAATAACCAGTGATGGCCGTCATGGTTCCCGCCGCGACGACGCTCCCAGCGCCGCCTGGTCAAGCAGGAGCACTCCGTTTGGAAATCTCGAAGCGCGCCCCCCTCGGTCCAACTCTCAATTTTAAGGTTTGCAAGGGCTTGACGCGCTCGCGCTGCAATACGATTTTTCGTGACGTGCTTAGGCGGCGGCATAAGGGAGCGACGAAAATGCCGATCAGGCGCTACATGGAACATGGAATAATTTTTACACCCCAGACGCTGTCAAAAATGAGCGAAGCGTTCACGGCCGCGGTGGAGACTCTTGAGATCGGCGCCGACGAAATAAAACGCCAGGCGGTCGCGCAGTTCATTATCCGCCTCGCGCGGGAGAACGGCGAGTTTGATACGGCGGCCTTGCGCGACGGGGCTGTGGCGGCGTTTCGCGATCCTGCCGCCTCAATCTATCAGGAGGCGGCGGGCTCACGCCCATCGGCTCTGGAAGCCAGAGGCGCCCTGGACTAGGCCATTCGCCTTCGTCGGCCGCCGCGTCTCGCAACCGCAACGCCGCGCGTCACCGTTTGTCGATCGGCTCGCAAAAGCGGATCAGATTCCCGAATGGATCGATTGCGCCCGTCTCCAGCGTCCCCCACGGTGTCCTTTCGAGACCGGGGCGCATGTAGCGATAGGCCTTAGCGCTGATCTCGCGATGGAATTCCTCGACGCCGCGCATCATCACCCGCAGCCGCGCGCCGGGCGAGCCATCTCCGTGATGCTCGCTCAGGTGGAGAACGAGGTCGCCGCGCGACACCTGCCGGTAGAGCGGCGCGTTGTCGTCGAAGCGATGATCCCAATCGACCTTGAAGCCGAGAAAGCCCAGATAGAACTCGTCAGCCTTGGCGACGTCGAAGATGCGCAGGATCGGGACGACGCTGATAAACTGGATGGCCATCGAGATCCCCTTCTCAAACCATGATCGTCATCGCGAGGATCCGCGGGCTTGATCCGCGGGGACCAGGCGATCCAGAAGGCCGTAGGGCGCCCAATGACTCCGCTGGATTGCTTCGTCGCTTCGCTCCTCGCAATGACGGGCGTCTCTCGACGCCCTTAGCGCGTCCGGAAGGACGGGCGTCCTCGGCGCCCCAATGGCTCCTCGCAATGCTGGGTGGACGGCCCCGACGGCATCTGCTGCGCCCAGCTTGCGGGTGCTGAAAACCCAGCGAGGAGACCGTCCGTCATGAACGCTATCACGATTGGGCTCGATATCGCCAAGAGCGTCTTTCAGGTTCACGGGCGAGGACGCCGAAGGCAGGATCGTCATACAGAAGCGGCTCGGGCGAAAGGGGATGATGACGTTTTCCGCCCAGCTTCCGCCGCGCCTGATGGCGCTCGAGGCCTGCGGCGCGTGGCCCGCGGTCGTGGAACGGCGCCCAAAGGCCGAATACATGACCGCTCCAGTCCAGTCGCCGAAGCCTCCAAAACCCCCTTGCGAAACGGAGCCCGTCCATCCATGACGATCTCGGCTCGACCGATTGGCAATTTGTCTCGTGAACGTCCACCGGCTCCACTGAGACTCCCGTGAAATACTGGCTCGACACCGAGTTCATCGCGCATCCCTTCACGATCGATCTCATCAGCATCGGCGTCGTCGCCGAGGACGGGCGGGAATTTTACGCGGAGAGCAGCGAGGTCGACTGGTCGAAAGCGAACCCGTGGACGCTCGCCAAGGTGCGCCCGCAACTCAACGGCAAGGAGATGAGCCGCGAAAACATCAGCTACGCGTTGCGCAATTTCGCCGACGGCGACGAGCATCCGGTGTTCTGGGGATATTTTCCGGCCTTCGACTGGGTCGCGTTCGTCGGGCTTTTCGGCGCCCTCGAGGAATTGCCGTTCCACTTTCCCCAGCTCTGCCTCGACATCAAGCAATGGGCGATCGAGCTTGGCGATCCCGAGCTTCCGCGCCAGAAGGAAAGCCGCCACCACGCGCTCGCCGACGCCCGCTGGACGAGAGAGGCATGGGCGTTCCTGGCAGGCCTCGATCCCGCCGGCGCCGACCGCCGCCCCGCCGGACGCAAGTATCCCGGCCAGGCGGGCGCCCAAACGGGATCGAGAACGCTTCTCCGGGCGGGGTATCCGCCGGTTACGCCGCCCGCTCAAGCCGCTCGGCGATCCACAGCTTGACCAAGGCCTGCCGGGTTACGCCGAGGCGCCGAGCCTCGCGGTCGAGCGCCTCAACGACCCAGGCGGGAAAGTCGACATTGACGCGCTTGAGCGTGAGATTGGAACGGCGCGCCTTTCCCCAGTCGACAGCGCCGGAGACGTCAGCGCCGGAGTCGAATTTCTCGTCGAAATCACGCGCCTTCATAGGCTTCGATCTCTTCCTTGCGCCGCTGCAAGATTAACCCATCACTGCGCTCGTACAAACGCATTTCGAACAAACGCCCCCGGCCCGACGCGCTCCTGCCGTGATCTTTTGCTTTCCTTTTGGAACAGTCGCGCGCCGGGAGGAATCCTTCATAGGGCGCGCGATGCGTCTCGATCGAGGAGATTGTTCCATGGAAGAGACTCTGATCAACGACTATGCGCGCGGGCTTTTGGACGCGCATGGCGATCGCGCCATCGCCGAAGCCGCCCAGCGCGCCGCCACATGCGAACGCCTGGACGACAAGGACGAGGCGAAGACCTGGCGCCAAGTCGAAGCGGCCCTGAAGACGATGCAGGGCCCGATCGCGAGCTGAACGCCGCGGAGCCTTGCCGGGGAGCGGGCGGCGGGTCTTCCCCGGTCTGTCAGCCCCCGGGCGGCCATTGTCGAACGGAGCGCTACTGTTTGATATTTAATACATAAAATTCGTGTTCATATAGCCTCTCCCCGAGGGCTGTCGCGCGCGATCCTGATGCGTGCCGGTAAACGGGGTCCCAACCCACTGAAAACGTTGGGGCGCGCCGGTAAAATGGCGGTTAGAGCGCTCCGCATTTAGGCTGAATCGAAGAGGATTCCCGAATCGGGCTTGATCTGATTCAACCTGCTGGCTGGGTGGAGGCCAGCAGGGATGGCCGGAGCTTATTCGCAGGATTTGCGCGACCGGGTGATCAACGCGGTCGTGGTCGAGGGGATGAGTCGCCGCGCGGCGGCGGCACGGTTCGGGGTCAGCGGGTCATCGGCCATTAAATGGGTGGAGCGGGTCGAGCGAAGCGGCTCGCGCACGGCCGCAAAAATGGGCGGCTACAAACGGGTGAGGTTGGAGCCGCACCGCGCCTTCCTCGAAGGCTTGTGGGCGGAGAAATCCGACATCACGCTGCAGGCGCTGTGCGATCGGCTTTTGTCCGAGCGCGGCGTCAAGGCCGACACCTCGCTGATGAGCCGCTTCTTGCGCCGTCTCGGCGTCACGCTCAAAAAAAGACCCTCGTCGCGCGCGAGCAGGACCGCCCGGACGTGAATAGAGCATGGGCTCCCGAAAAGCGGAGGCCGGCTTTTCGTGGACATGGCCGCAAGCGGCGGGGCGTCCGACCCCCAAACGCCGCGGCGCCGCGAAGCCGCCATCCCTCATCCCGGCCCCTTCCACTTGATCGAGCAGCCGATCGAGGGCGCCTGGTTCTCCGGCGCTCGCGCGCCCTCGGCGATCGCGCGCATCGCTTCCAGAAGCTCGCGGCGCGCGTTCGACGGAGGCGGCGAGGCGCGGCCCTCGTCCAGCCGGCCGCGATATTTGAGCTTGAGCTCCCGGTCGAAGCCGAAGAAATCGGGCGTACAGACGGCGCCATAGGCGCGCGCGACGGTCTGCGTCTCGTCGTGCAGATAGGGAAACGGGAAGCCGTGCCTTTTCGCGAACTCGCCCATCTTCGGAAAGGAATCCTCAGGATAGCTTGCCGCGTCGTTCGATGAGATGGCGGCGAAGCCCACGCCCTCGCCCATGAGCAGGCGCGCGTCGGCGACGAGCCGGTCGATCACCGCCTTCACATAAGGGCAGTGGTTGCAGATGAAGACGATGACGGTCCCCTTGGCGCCCGCCACATCCTTCAGCGCATAGGATCGGCCGTCGGTCGCCGGCAGCCGGAAATCCGGCGCTCTCGCGTCAAGCACGATTTCTGTCTGAGCAACCGCCATCGCCGCCCCCTTCGTTCATGCGCGGCCGAACTCTATCGCGTCCAGGAAGCCGCCGGAAGCAACCCCGGCCTCAGCGATCTTACGGCGGAGGCCGGGCGAGGTCAGCGCGGCCAGTTCCTCCTGATAGCGATAGCCCGGCGCCGCTCCGGCGAAGTCCGAGGCGGTCGCGGGGTGAGTGTATATTTCGGTGATCCCGTCCGGCAGATGCGCGATCAGCCCGCTCAGTCGCGAGCCGGTCATCGCGCCACTCCTAGGCAAGTCCGAAAACCTGATCGGGCGCTGCGACGCAGGCTTGTCTGAGACGCGCGCGCTGGCGGCGCGCCAGAGCCGCAAAGGCCGAAGGACGCAGACGTTGGGGCTCGATCCGCGCCAGGATCGGCGCCGGCTCGAAAGGCGCCCGAACCGCCCGGACCCCGAATTCCTCCGCCAGCTCCAGGATCGCCGCAAGAATCGAGGGATGCAGATGAAAATGCTTGTGCGCGTTGGCGTGATCGAGCTTGAGACCGGTCGCACGGAAGGCCTCGAACTGAGCGCGGATCTCCGCCCGCATTTGCCTGCGCACATGGGGGAGGAAGAACATCGCGGCGCCAGAGCGCGCCATATTCGTTCGAAACCGGCCGCGACTGTCGACGAGGTCAGGCACGGTGGCCGCCGGCAGAACCGGCCTCGCGTCGGTCAGCGTGAGGTGCAACCCGATCTTAAGCCGCGGCAGTCGGCGCGCGAGTTCGACCGCGCCTGCCGTGGCCGGCGCACCGACCATCAGGCTCGCCGCGGTGAGGATTCCCTCGACGTGCGCGCGCTCGATCCCCTGGTTGACTTCGTCGGCGAGACCGAAGTCGTCGGCCGTGACGATCAGATATTTCAGTGTGCCGTCTCGTGCCGCTCGCGTAAGAAGCGGAAGAACTCCACGCCATCGCGCAGGCGCCGCTTCATCACCTGGGGACTCCTCACCATCTCGCCCATGATCGAGGCGATCTTGCCCGGGCGGAAATAGAAGCTGCGGTAGAAGGTGTCGACGGAATCGAAAATCTCGGTGTGGCTCAAACCGGGATAGCTCAAGGGCGCGATCTGCCGGCCGTCCTCGTTCACCAGGTCCATGTCGACGTCCTCGAGCCAGCCGTTCTCCAGCGCCTGCTTATAAAGGAATGTCCCCGGATAGGGCGCGGCCAGCGACACTTGGAGAGTATGCGGATTCACCTCCTTGGCGAACTCGATCGTCTCCTTGATCGTCTCCTTCGTCTCGCCGGGCAACCCTAAGATGAACATGCCATGGATCCGGATGCCGAGCTCGCGGCAATCCTTGGCGAAACGCTTCGCGACCTCGACGCGCATGCCTTTCTTGATGTTGTGCAGGATCTGCTGGTTGCCGCTCTCATAGCCGACCAGCAGGAGTCTCAAGCCGTTATCGCGCATGACCTTGAGCGTGGCGCGCGGCACATTGGCCTTGGCGTTGCACGACCAGACGATTCCGAGCTTGCCGAGCTCGCGCGAAACAGCGTCCGCATCAAGTCATTGCCTTTCCATCGAGGTCGAACGCCCGCTCGGGCTCGGCCGCCGCCAGCGTTCCGTCGCGCGCGACCGCGAAATCCTGCCCGCGCCAGCGGATCCGAGTCGACCAGAAGCTCGCGAAGTAAACGATAAACGAGAGGATGTCCCGGACGGCGACGAGGGCGTAGTCGCGGGATTGGACAAACCAAATTCGCGCGTCAGGTGGTGCGCATCGATCGAGGCGGGCGCGCCGGAGGAATGTATCGAGTTCACGAGCCAGGTGTTCCGCAGCCCTCGCTTCAACGACGTCTATCGCGCGCCCTCCTACCGCGCCTGGCTCGACGCGTCAGGCTATGACGAGGGTTATCAATTCCTGGGGCGCTTCCTCCGTCACCTGCAGGGTCCGGGCGCGACGCCGCGACGCTGGATCCTCAAATCGCCGGAGCACGTGTTCTCGTTCGATGCGCTCGCCCGTGTTTTCCCTGACGCGATGCTGGTGCTTGCGCACCGCGATCCCGGTCACGTGCTCGCCTCCGCCGCGCGCCTGACCGAGCTTTTGCGCGCGCCGTTCACGACCGCGATCGACCGGCGCGAGATCGGCCGTCAGGTCGCCGATTACTGACAGGACGGGATGGGGCGCATGGTCAGAATCGCCGATGATCCGTCCTTCCCGCTTCGCCCTCGGGTCGCGCATGTGCGCTATCGCGCGCACATCGCCGATCTGGTTGGAACCGTCGCTGCAATCTACGATGCGTTCGGGTTCGAGCTGTCGCAACAGGCGCGCGCGGCGATGGCGGCGAAAGTTGGCGCGGTGCCAAACGGCGGCTACGGCGCGAACCGCTATCGCCCGGAAGAATTCGGGATCGATCCGGAGTGCGAACGGGAGCGGGCGTCGCTCTATACTGCGCGCTTCGGCGTCGCGCCGGCGTGAGACCTTGGCGGCGCTTCGCCTACGAGGCGAGCATGTGACTGAAAAATCATCAGCCGACAGCAATGGGCGTCCGCGTTAACCGGTTTGCTGGTGTTTTTTGGACCGCTGCGAGTGGCATAATTCTTGAGTAAAGAATTGCGGCTATGTTCTTTGCTTGTAGCGCGTCGGTCGGCGAAAGGACGATCGGTAGGTCCGTTCAGGAGAGGAAAACAACCCGCGGGGGCGTCCGAAGAAGGAGGTCCTCATGTTGGACAAGCGTATTATGGCCCTGTCTGCCGCCCTGGCGGTCCTGCCCCAATTGGCGCTCGCTGGCGAAGCCAGCCACTGCGTCGACATCTCCGTGCCGAAGAAGGCGATCGAGGCGCACAATGGCAAATGGATCGAGCTGACGCCGGAGCAGTGGGAGTTCCTGCGCGGCATCTACGCCATGAATCCTTTGACCCCGCCCGGGTTGCCCTACGGCGACAAGGCGGCGCTCGCCAAGGTCGACGGCGATTCCGGCGGCCTCGTTTTCTTCATCGACGGCGACAAGGCCTGCACGCCGATGCCGGTTCCCGATAAGTTGCTCAGCATGATGGACGACGTGGCGACCGCGAAAATCAACCACGAAGGCAGCGGCCTCTGAATTCGACCTCCGCGCGTCCGGGAAGGCGCGTCGAGCCGGCTCTGACTTTAACGAGGCGCGATCCGCATGGCTTCGCTCAGCCGCGCGGCGGACGCGCGTCGGCGACCTCGTTGACGAGCTTGCGCATCATCGCTTCGCCAAAGGTCCTGAAGTCGTCGATCTGCACCACGAACGCGCCAGGACCGCCGATCACGTTTTCGCGGTAATACTGGGCGAGGCCGCCCGGCGGATTGGTGTGCATGGCGAGATAGCCGCCCATCATCGCCGCCTTCTTGTTGTAAATGGCGAGCCCGTTGATCACCGCGCCAGCCCCGACCGCCGCGTCGCGCGCTTCGGTTGCGAGGCGGCCCTGGTTACTGGTTCCGTCGCCGGCGACGTCGATGACCCGCCGGCTGGCGTCAAAGGCGCTCTCGGCGAACAGGGCGAAGGAAAAATCGATGGCCGCGCCGATCGCGGTCCGCCCGAGATAGGAGCGCGGCGCCGCGGTCATCGCGGCGGCGAAGGCGCGCGCGTCGGCCTGATTGCGGATCACCGCCCAGTCGACAACGACCCGCTCTTCGCCGTCGCCCGCCCATTCGACATAGGATAGAGCGATTGCGCCATGCGGGCCGGTGGAGATGGCGTCGATCAGCTGCTGGCTCTGGATCGCGTCCGCATAGCCGCGCCGCTCGAGCGCGAACTCATCGTCGTCAATGCTGCGCGAGACGTCCGTGGCCAGTACGATCGCAGCGTCGACCGCAACAGGCGCGCCCGCCGCCCTGGCCCGCGGCGCATGGAGAGCCATGAGCGCAAGCATGACGGCGGCGCAGGGCGCGAGATCGATCCGCAAGCCAATGCGCATCAAACCCTCCTTCGCCCCGCCTAGCCGAGCTTACCGGCGTCAGGCGGAAACCGGAAGGAGTTTGAGTCCGGCGCTACTCGTCACGCGCAAAGCGCTCAATACAGCCGTTCGCGCGCGTCGTTTTCCGCAAGGGACTCCATCTCGGCGATCGTCATATCGAGCCGGCCGTGCGCGACCATAGCCTCTCCAATAGACGCCAACCCACTAGGGTTCCACGTGTCTTGACGCCAAATGCCAGACCGAACCATGCATTTGGTGCAGTGGAGAAAAGCCTCCTCAACGGTGACCACCAACGCCAGACTTGGCAGGCGACCGGCAATGGCCATGCGCCCAAGAAGCCAAGCATCGCGAACAATGCGCGCGGACCCGCTCACCCTGAGCGTCTCGCCTTTGCCGGGGATGATAAAAATCAAGCCTACTTTTGGGTTCTGCAGCACGTTCCGGAACGTGTCGGCGCGGCGATTTCCCAGCCGCTCGGGGATCGCAATGGTGCGCGCGTCCAGCACTTGCACGAAGCCGGCCGGATCCCCCTTCGGGGAAACGTCAACTCGCCCCTCAGCATCGGAGGAGCAAACCACGATGAATGGCGATCTGGCGATGAACGATTCACATATCCCGTCGAGTGCGTTCACGACTTTCGCTTTGACCTTGGGGTCCGCAGGGCCTCCAATAGCGGCGGCAATTTCGCTCTCGTTCGAGATGAAGTCGAGGAATGGTGGATTCGCCGTCATCGGCTCGCCGGTCTGCCGTGAGAAGAAAACGCGAGGAGAGGTCTAAATCAAGGACGACCCGAAAAGGGTCGCCGCCGAGCGGTGCGTCCGCAGCCCGTCCCTAAGGATGGGAACTTACGTCGCCTTATGACGCATCCTTGATTTAGATCTCCTCTCGCGCGTTCGTTTCGCGGCGGCCGCACGCAATCGCCTGCGCTTAGTTCGCCGCGAGCATCCCCCTCAGCGAGTGGGACTCGCCATCCAGCAGGGTGTAAAAAATGTCGTTGATGCGCCACTCGCCGCGTTCGAACACCATGGCGTAGGTCACCCGCTCACGCGCGCCGTCGCCCCGGGCGAACTCGGCCGTCACTCTCGCCTGGTCGCCAGTTTCCGAGACCGGCGCGACCTTGAGCGCCACCATGTGCGGCGCCTGGTCACTGAACGGCTCGCGAATGGCGGCGGATGACGCGTCGCCGATGAGTTCGTTGGCCGCGATCGAGCGTAATAGCGAACGCGAGAAGAAACGCGCCCGCAGCGTGTTGTCGCCCATGACCCCGGCGCCGCGGCCCTGGATAGCCGTTTCATCGGCCGCGTAAGCAGCCTTGACGGCGGCTTCGGGAGAATTTCGGTTGATGCTCGCCTCGGCGGCCAGCGCAAACGGGATGAGGCAGGCCGCTGCGACCAGGATCCTCTTCATGACCCAATTCCTTCCAACATGTTAATTTGTTGTTAACGCTGTGCCGTTGCGTCCGCTGTGATCCAGATCACACTCCGAACAGGGCATCGCGCGATAGGGCGAGTGAAACGCGCGCCCCGTCATACGGACGGGGCGAGGGCCGGCGCTCATGCCTTCTGGAGCGCTCCCGCGGCGAGCCGAGGCCGCGGGGATCTGGCCGCCGGAACGCCCTGCCGGGCCTGCGGGCGCCGCGCAAGGGAGGTCTTAAGGTCTTGAAAAAGCACATTCGGGCGCAAAAGCACGTGAGCCCCGGCCCGCCGCCTTTCGCTATGCCTTCAGGCGCCCGAGGCGGAACCCTTAACGCTTCCGGTTCGCGAACGCCTTGGCGAGAAAGAGACCGCCGTGGCGCAGACCCTCGCCGTCGATCCCGTGGCCGATTCCGAGCGAGAGATGCCACTGCGTCGGGATCGACGCTTGCGCAAGCGCTTCCGTCGCCATGAACATGGCCTCGAACGGGATCATCGGGTCCTGATCGCCATGGACGAGCAGGATGGGCGGCGGGCGCCCATGCGCGTCGCGGGCCGTCGCTTCGCTTAAGTGCTCGGGACCGACCAGGAGGCCGGAAAATCCGAGGATCGCGGCCGGCGCGCGCGGACGCCGGAGGCCGACATGCAGCGCCATCATCGCGCCCTGGCTGAAACCGACCAGCGCGAGCTTCGAATCGTCGAGCCCAAGCCGCTCGAGTTCTGCGTCAAGGAAGGCGTCGATCGCGCCCCGCGCCTTGACCGCGCCGTTCCAGCGCTCCGCGCCCCCGCCGGGATCGTCAGGCGGCCGGTTGGAGAGCGCGAACCACTGCCGGCCCATCGACCCGGGACTGCGCTCGGGCGCGTTTGGCGAAACGAACCCAATCTCGGGCATGAGCGCGCGCCATTGACGGCCAAGCTCGATAAGGTCATTGCCGTCGGCGCCATAGCCGTGCAGGAACACCACCAGCTGGCTGGTTCGGCCGGCGGCCGCCGGGATTCGGGGCCCGTCCAGGGCGGCGCTCATGCGGACATTCGCTCCAGGGATGATGCGGGTCTGGCTTATCGCGAACTGTCGGCGAGGGCCATCCCCGAGCGCGCCTTGACGCCCCGATAGTAAGCCCAGAGCATGCGCGCGGCGACGCCTCTCAAGGGTCGCCAGCGCTCGGCGATCCGCTCGAGCCTCGCCACGTCGGGCCGCCGCTTCAGGTTCAGGGCGAGCCTGGCGGCTTCCTGCAGCGCGAGGTCGCCAGCGGGGAAGGCGTCCGGGTGACCGAGGCAGAACAGGAGAAAGATGTCGGCCGTCCAGGGACCCACTCCTTTGACCGCGACAAGCGCCTTGTGGGCGTCCTCTGCGTCGATGCTGCCCAGACCCTTAAGATCAAGGCCGCCCTCGGCGATGGCCTGGGCGACCGCCCGCAACGCGCGGATCTTGGCGTTCGACAATCCGCAGGCGCGCAGGTCGTCCTCCGTCGCCTTGGCGAGTTCGGCCGCCTCGAGCGGGACGATGCGAGCCTGCAACCGGCCGAAAATGGCGGTCGCGCTGGCGGTCGACACCTGCTGCGCCACGATGATCGCAGCCAAGCCGGCGAAGCCCGCCTCCCTCAGGCGGAGCGGCGGCGGGCCGCCGATCGCGATCAGGCGCTCGACGAACTCCGGGTCCTTGGCTCTCAGGCGCTCGGCCGCTTCGCGAAGCGTCTCCTCGTCGGCGATCGGGGGCCCGGGATGGTAGACCCTTGTCTTCGCCGGCCGCGCGCGTCGCGAAGCGCGCTTCCGCCCGTTCAGGCGCTTAACCGCCATGAGCGATGACATCCCGGCCGGCGCGGCGGTCCTGCGTTTCGCGCCTTCGCCAAATGGCGCGCTCCATCTCGGCCACGCCTATTCCGCCCTCGTCAACGAACGCCTCGCCAGCGAACTGGGCGGACGCGCACTACTGCGCATTGAGGACCTGGACCATACGCGCTGCAAGCCGCGATTCGAGACCGCCATCAGAGACGATCTGGCGTGGCTTGGACTTCGCTTTTCCGCGCCGCCGCGCCGGCAGAGCGAGCATGGCGACGACTATGCGGCGGCGCTCGCGCGCCTTGATGAGCGCGGCCTTGTCTATCCCTGTTTTTGCAGCCACTCGGAGATTGCGCGAGCCTCGAACGGACGGCGCGACCCGGATGGCGCGCCGCTTTACCCCGGAACCTGCCGCGCGCTCTCCCGGACGCATGCGCGCGACCGCCTCGCCCGCGGCGATAGGGCCGCGTTCCGCCTCGATATGCGGCGTGCGCTCGACGTTGCGCCGGCGGATCTTTGCTGGACTGAATATGGCGAGAGCCCCGTTCCCGCGCAGCATCGGGCGACGCCAGAGGTTTGGGGCGATATTGTCCTCAAGGGTCGCGATCTGGCTGCGAGCTATCACCTGGCGGTGGTGGTCGACGACGGGCTGCAGTGTGTGACGGACATCGCGCGCGGGCGTGACCTCATCTCCGCGACCGCGGTCCATCGTCTGCTGCAGACGCTTCTCGGCCTTGCCGGGCCTCGTTATCGGCACCATCGGCTCGTTCTCGACTTAGGCGGAGCGAAACTGTCGAAAAGCCGTCAATCCGTGTCGCTCGCCGAACTTCGCAGGGCAGGCTTAGGCCCGGGCGAAGTTCGCGCGGCGTTGGGGTTCGGTTCAGGCGCCGGGGGCAGGCTCTCGGTTGAACTCGGCTGAAATTCAGCCGTAGCGGCGACTGGCGCGGAGGCGGGCTTATCCGCCGACATCGCCACGGCGGAGGGGGCTTCGCCCATGAGCTGATCGATACGGTCGCGTTCCCGCTTGAACGCTGCAAGCATCTTGCCGTCAAACTCGCGGGTGCGCGGCAGTTTGATCGCCATCGGATCGACGAAGTTGCCGTTGATGATAACCTCGTAATGCAGGTGCGGGCCGGTCGCCAGTCCCGAATCCCCGAGGTAGCCCACGGTTTGCCCCTGGAGGACGTGCGCGCCTTCGACGATCCCGCGGCCGAAGCCTGACATGTGATTGTAGGCGGTCACATAGCCGTTGGCGTGCTGGATCTCGACCCGCCGTCCGTAGCCGCCGTCCCATCCCGCCTTAATGATGACGCCGTTGCCCGCGGCGAAGATCGGCGTGCCGATCGGCGCCGCCCAGTCGACGCCTGTGTGCATGCGCGCATAATGCAGAATCGGGTGATAGCGCATCCCGAACGGCGAGGTCATCTCACCCTCCGCGATCGGCTTGCGCACCAGGAACTTGCGCATCGAGCGGCCGTTTTCGTCGTAGAAGTCGACCTTGTTGTCGTCGGGCGTCTGGAAGCGGTAATATTTGAATGTCTGGTCTCGGACCGTCATCGAAGCGCAGAGCAGCTCCGGCCTCGGATTGATGTCGTCGGGATCGGAGTAGAACGCTTCGATCGAGTCGCCGGGCGCCGTCGCCCGCTGGAAATCGACGTCGTTGGCGAAAACCCTTGTCATCACATCGATAATCGATCGGGGCAGCCCCTGTTTGAGCGACGTCTCATAGAGGCTTTCGTAGAGGCTCATCCCGCCTCCCGAATTGTCTTCCTCGCCGGCTTTGGGCTTCCGCGGCGCCTGTGCGGTCTGCAGCGCCACCGGCCTGTAGCCGCCGCGATCGGTCACCGCGACAGTCGCCTTAAGCTGGTCGTCTGCGTACACTGAGATCCGCGCTATTCCCGCCTTCTCCCCCCGGACGGCCGGCTCCTCGGGCAGGATAATGATCTTCTGCCCTTCGCCGACCGGCGATTCCCCGTGCTTGACGCCGAACGCAGCCAGGATGGCCTGTACAGCCTCAGGGCTTGCGCCATTCGCCTTGAGCACGTCTTCAAAGCTCTGGCCATTGCGCATTTGAACGAGCTTCTCGCTTGGAGACGCATCGTCGGGGCTAGCCTTGACGACATTGCTCACATTCTCGGGAATCATGCGCACTTCGATCGAAGCGAAGGGCGTGCTGGGACTGACGCTCCCCACGGTCGCATAGGCCGAGAGTTCGCGCAAAGCTTCGCCCGCCCGGCTCGTCCGCATCAACAGGAGCTGCGGCGGCAACGATTGAGAGGCCGCCTTTTGGACGTCGGGGGGCGCTTTCAGCGTTTCGACGACTTGAGCTTCGGCCTCTGCTTGCGTCAGTTCGCCCGCGATATGTTCCGCATCGCTCGGTGTGAGGTCTTCGACGCGAAACGTCACCTCCGCGTTATCTTGAACGGGGCCGGGATCGGGCGGCGCATCGGCGACGTCTGTTCCGCCATTCGTAATCTTGAGGGGGTTGAATGGCGGCACCGCGTCGGCGAAACCGGTCGGAGTCATGGTCAAAGTGGTTTCGAGGCGAGTGAAAGGACGCGCCTTCACCACTTCCCGGTCCCCAACCTTGATGATCGTCGGGGCTTTGAATGTCTGTTTGTCAGAAACGATGTCGACAGGCCGAAGGAGCCGGTCGCCCTTGCTGGGATTGATTCCGCCTTGCTGCGAGTCGGCGGGGCTTGCCGGTGCGGCGAACTCCGGCGCTTCGGCGAAATCGTATTGGCTGTCAAAATCGAGATAGAGCGCAGCGCCGATCAACGTCACGCCGCAGAGACCAGCCAGCGACGCCCCAGCGAGCCAACGCAACGACGCAGTGCGCCGCTCGTTGCGGTCGAGCCGATCTTCACCCAATCGAATCGGCGGCTCAACTCCAAGGTCGGGGCCGACCGTCGAGCGGTCGCCGCGGGAGCCCAGCCGCGGAAAGGCAGCCGCGAGGGTCGTCAAAATTCTTGCTTAGCTCGCTTTTGAAACTGGTATTCCGCCCGCATTCGGCGCCCCCGATTCGGTCGGACGCGCTGCCATGCTAGTTACCGCGCGTGGCGGGCGCACGCAAGCTTGTCCGCTCAGCCGGATTTCTCCGCTTCGCTCTTGCTTTTTGCCTGCTTCTTTTCCTTAACTACGGCGGTTCGTCGGCAAGGTGACCTTATGCAGCTCATAGGAATGCTTGATTCGCCTTACGTCCGCCGGGTCGCGATTGCGCTGATCATGAGCAAAACTCCGTTTATACATCGGCCAATCTCCCTCTTCCGGCACATCGATCAATTCTCAAAGCTCAATCCGCTCTTGAAGGCGCCGACCCTCCTAACCGACGACGGAGTGGCGTTGGTGGATTCGAACGTCATTCTCGATTATCTCGCCGGGGTCGATCCGCGCATCGCCGCGCTGACGCCTGCGAAGGCGCCTGAATGGCTCGCGGCGCTGCGGGCGACCGGCGTTGCGCTGACGGTCATGGAAAAGGCGGTGCAGCGCCACTATGAACGGATGTTGCGCCCGGCTGAAAAGCAGCACGGGCCATGGGTCGACCGGGTCATGGGCCAGCTGACGGTGGGGTTGGATGCATTGGACGGCGAACTGCCCGGATCGGGATGGATTGGCGGGGAACTCGGCATTGCCGACATTACCGCAGTCTGCGCGTTCGGCTTCACCCAGTCCGTCCTGGCCGACATCGTGGAGACCAGCCGCTATCCCAATCTGAGGGCGTTCTGCGCCCGCGCCGAAGCACTTCCGGCGTTTCGCGCCGCGCCGCCGGAGGACGGGGCGACGGCCTCGGCCCTCGGCGATTGACGAACCGCGGCCGAGCGCCGAGGAGTCGGGCCGGAACAGGGAGAGGGTCACGTGGCTGATCAAAGCGAGAGGATGCGCGCCGTGGTCGCGCCCCGCCCGGGCGGTCCGGAGGCGCTCGAAATCCAATTGCGCCCGCGTCCGGTCCCGGCGGAGGGCGAGGTTCTGGTCCGTGTCAAAGCCGCCGGCGTCAACCGGCCCGACGTCCATCAGCGCCAGGGTCACTACCCGCCGCCCGTCGGCGTGACCGACGTCCTCGGCCTGGAGATCGCCGGCGAAGTGGCGGCGCTGGGACCCGACGCCAGCGTTCACCGTCTCGGCGCGCGGGTGACCGCGTTGGTCCCGGGCGGCGGATACGCCGACTATTGCATAGCCCATGAAACCAATGCGTTGCCAATTCCCGCCGGCCTCACCGCGATCGAGGCGTCGGCGATCCCGGAGACCCATTTCACCGTCTGGACGAATGTCTTCGGCCGCGGGGCGCTGAAAGCCGGCGAAACCTTGCTGGTTCACGGCGGGGCCTCCGGCATCGGCACGACTGCGATCACGCTCGCAAAGGCGTTCGGGGCGCGCGTCGTCGCCACTGCCGGATCGGACGAGAAAGCCGCGCAATGCGAGCGCCTCGGCGCCGATCTCGCGGTTAATTACCGCAAGGACGACTTCGTCGCCGAGACGCTTCGCTTGACCGGCGGACGCGGCGCTGACGTTATCTTGGATATGGTCGGCGGCGACTATGTGGAGCGCAACTACGCTGCGGCGGCGCTGGACGGACGTATCGTGCAAATCGCCTTTCTGAAAGGCCAAAAGGCGACCGTCGATCTCAGACCGATCATGGTGAAGCGCCTCACCCACACCGGTTCGACCTTGCGTCCGCGCTCGCCGGCGGAGAAGGCCGTGATCGCCGAAGCTCTGCGGGCCAAGGTTTGGCCGCTCCTGGAGGCGGGGCGCTGCCGGCCGGTCATCGACACGGTCTTTCCCCTCTCGGAGGTCATAAAGGCGCATGAGCGGATCGAAAGCGCGGAGCATTTCGGCAAGGTCGTGTTGACGATGTGAACGTCCCCGCCGAATAGTGAACTTGAAATGCATCGTCGGAGGTCGCATGTTTTGCCTGCGCGGGCGCGAATCGACCCCGCGCGGAGAGGAATGCGACGCTGAACCTCACGCCTCGATCCGCTGTGGCCTCCGCCCGCAGCCCCGCCGCCCCCGCGAACGCGCTGGCGGCCGACCCTTTGTCGCAGATCATCGTTGAAGGACTCGAGGACGCCAAGGCCGAGGAGATCGTCTCGATCGATCTGTCCGGCCGGACGACCCTCGCCGATCGCATGATCATCGCCTCCGGCCGCTCGAGCGTGCACGTCGGCGCGATCGCGGACCGGGTCGTCAAAGCCTGCCGCGCCGCCGGCTATCCTTCGCCGAAAGTCGAGGGGACGCCGCTTTGCGACTGGGTCCTGCTCGACGCGCAGAACGCCATCGTGCACATCTTCCGCCCCGACGTTCGGCGGTTCTATAATCTCGAGAAGATGTGGAGCGCCGATCGGCCAGGAGGAAGTCAGCGAGGAGCTGACCTTGCGCCTGGCGCTGGTTTGCGTCGGCAAGCTCAGGGCCGGGCCGGAGCGTTTGCTGTTCGATCGCTACTTCAAGCGGCTGGCCGAGGGCGCTCGGGGCGCCGGCCTCACCGGGGTCGATCTGCGCGAGATCGGCGAATCCCGGGCCCGCCGGCCCGACGATCGACGCGGGGAAGAGGGCGCCGCGATCCTCGCCGCCGCGCCCAAGGACGCCGTTCTGGTCCTGCTCGACGAGCGAGGGGCGTCGGCGACCAGCGAGGAATGGGCGGCGGACGTCGCGCGGGCGCGAGACGCGTCGCGAGCGGCCTATGCGGTGGCGATCGGCGGACCGGACGGCCTGGACCGCTCGCTCGCCGCCCAGGCGCACCGGGTCCTGAGCTTCGGCGCAATGACCTGGCCGCACCAGCTGGTCCGGGTGATGGCCGCCGAACAACTTTATCGGCTCACGACGATCCTCGCCGGACACCCCTATCATCGCGCCTGAGATTTCCGGAAGGCTCGATCATATTTTCGTTACACGGGCGGCCTCGTCCGTCAGTGGCGGGGCGGCCTGGGGCGGAACGGTTCGATCGCCCCGATATTGGCTAGATTTGGTGATCCTTGCGGGCGATGCGGCGACGACGAAGGTGGTTGAGTTGTCCGGGGACGGTCGCATTGGCCGCTTCGTTCGCCTTGGCTCGCGGCGCGCTTGCCGATCCCGCCGCCCCGCCGCCCCCCACGCCGACCGACCAACAGCGCACGGACAAAGCAATCGAGTTGCGCGGCGTCGAGGACACTTTGCGCCAGTCGGAGGAACAGCACCAGGCGATCGAGGCCGAAATCGAGTCTATTGGCGCTGACCGCGCGCGCCTTTCCGCCGCGCTCATTGAAACCACGGCCAAGGTGCAGGACGCCGAGCGCGGGGCCGCCGAGGCCACCGACAGGTTGGCGAGCCTGAACGCCACGGCCGACGAACTCTCGGCCTCGCTTGAGCGCCGGCGCGGCGTGATCGCGGATGTGCTTGCGGCCCTGCAGCGGATGGGCAGCAACCCCCCTCCCGCCATTCTCGTCAAGCCTGACGACATGGCGCAGGCGGTGCGCGCGGCCACGGTTCTGAGTTCCCTCATACCGCAATTGAAATCGGAGATCGAAGCGGCGCGCCGCGACCTGGACGCCCTCGCCAAGACCCGGGAGTCGATTGCGCGCGGGCGCGATGAACTTGCCGAGAAGGGCCGCGCGCTTGCCGCCGACAAAACGCGCCTTGCCGCGCTCATCGACGCCCGCCAGCAATCTCTGGCCTCGGCGCAGGACGCGCTCGGCTCTCAGCATGAGCGGGCGGACGAACTCGCCAGACGCGCGACCTCGCTCAAGGATCTCATCGCCCGGCTCGACAGCGAAGCCGCCGCGCAAAAGGCCGCCGCAGCCGCAGCGCACGCGGCTCAGGTTGCGACTGCGAATGAGATCGAGGCGCGGGCGCAAACCGCGCGCGGGAGCGATCCGGCGCGGCTCAAGCCCGAAATCGCCTTCGCCGACGCCAAGGGACGGGTGCCGTTGCCGGCGGCGGGGGCGATCCTAAAGACATTCGGCTCGCCGGACGACCACGGAGGGACAGAGCGGGGCGTCTCCCTGGCGACGCCTGCCGGGGCGACCATCTCCGCGCCGGCGGACGGCGCGGTCCTTTTCGCCGGCGGGTATCGAAGTTATGGCCAACTCTTGATAATCGACGCCGGCGGAGGATATTATGTGCTGCTCGCCGGAATGGAACGAATCAATGTTGTGTCCGGCGAGTTCGTCCTCGCGGGAGAACCGGTCGGCGCCATGGGCGATGGATCTGTTCGCATGGCGACGGCGGCGGCAGTTGGCGCCGCGCGGCCGGTGCTCTATATCGAGCTGCGCAGGGACGGAACTGCGATTGATCCGGGGCCGTGGTGGGTGAAGTCAGACATCGAGAAGGCGCGCGGATGATTCGTAAAGCTGGTTACCTGGGACTTGGAGTCGTATTGGGAGCGGCGGCCGCCGCCACGGCGCCGCAGGCGTTGATGTTCGTCAGTCCGGCCGCTTACGCCGCGGCCGCGGACACCTATCGGCAACTCAACCTGTTCGGCGACGTGTTCGACAAGATCCGCAACGACTATGTCGAGAAGCCTGACGAATCCAAGCTGATCGACGCCGCGATCAACGGCATGTTGTCCTCGCTCGACCCCCATTCGAGCTATATGGACGCAAAGCAGTTCCGCGACATGCAGGTCCAGACGAAGGGCGAGTTCGGCGGCCTGGGTATCGAGGTGACGCAGGAGGACGGCCTCATCAAGGTCGTGACCCCGATCGACGATACGCCGGCGGCCAAGGCGGGTGTCCTCTCGGGCGACATCATCACCGCGATCGACGACCAGCCGACGCAGGGGCTGACGCTCGATCAGGCGGTCGAGAAAATGCGCGGCTCGATCAATTCTGCCGTGAAGCTCAAGATCGTTCGCGGCCCCAAGAAGGAGGCCAAGGATTTCACCATCGTCCGCGATCTCATCCACGTCCAGTCGGTGCGCTCGAAGGTCGAGGACAACGACATTGGCTATATCCGGATCACTCAGTTCACCGAGCAGACCGAAGACGGGCTGAAGAGCGCGATGGACAAGCTGCATAGCGAGATTCCGGCCGACAAGTTCAAAGGCTACATCCTGGATCTTCGCAACAATCCCGGCGGCTTGCTCGACCAGTCGATCGATGTGGTCAACTCCTTCATCGACCGAGGCGAGATCGTTTCCACCCGGGGCCGCACCGCCGACGAGACGCAGCGGTTCGACGCCAAGCCGGGCGGCGACCTGTCCGGAGGCAAACCCCTGGTTGTGCTCATCAATGGCGGCTCCGCCTCGGCGTCGGAAATCGTGTCGGGCGCGCTGCAGGATCACAAGCGCGCGACGCTGATCGGCACCCGGTCGTTCGGTAAGGGCTCAGTGCAGACGATCATGCCGCTCGGCGAGAACGGCGCGCTCAGGCTCACGACGGCGCGCTACTACACGCCGTCGGGTCGATCGATCCAGGCCAAGGGGATCGAGCCTGACATCAGGGTGCTGGAAGACGTGCCTGACGACCTCAAAGGCAAGGACGACATGAAGGGCGAAGCCTCGCTCAAGGGCCATCTCGCCAATGGCAAGGAGGATACGAGCGCGTCACAGGCCTATGTCCCGCCGGACGAGAAGAACGACAAGCAACTGATCGCCGCGATCGACCTCCTCCACGGGGTCAAGTATCCGGAGCCCGCTGTGAAGGCGGATGCGGCGCCAGTTAAAACCGATCCGCCCGCGGCGCCGGCGGCGTCCGCCGCGCCCTCTGATCCGGGCCAGACGGCCCCCGCCAAGCCGAACTGATGCGGGGAGCCGAGCGTATCTCGATGAGAAAAGGTCTCTCCTACCTCGCGTATGGAGTCGCGGCCGGCGTTGTCTTGGTCGGCGCCTCCAATGGCGTGCTGAGCGCCGCCGCCTCGAGCACGAACGATAAGCTCGCGCTCTTCGCCGAAGTGTTCAACAAAGTGCGCGACAACTATGCCGAGAAGCCTGACGACGAGAAAATGATCAAGTCGGCGATCGACGGCATGCTGGCGTCGCTCGACCCGCATTCGAACTATTTCGACCCCAAGGCTCTCCAGGACTTCCAGACCAGCATGAAGGGCGAGGAATTCGGTGGCCTTGGCCTTGAGGTGATGATGGAGAACGGCCTGGTCAAGGTCGTGAGCCCGATCGACGATACGCCCGCGGCGCGCGCGGGCATGTTGTCGGGAGATCTGGTCACGCGCATCGACGACACCGCCGTCCAAGGTCTTTCCCTAAAGGAAGCGGTCGACAAGATGCGCGGTCCGGCCAAGTCGACGGTGAAGCTGACCGTCGAGCGCGGATCGAACCGCGATCTCAAAGAGTTCACGATCGTCCGCGAGATCATCCATGTTCAGTCGGTGCGCGCCCATCTGGAGAAGGGGGACATCGGCTACATCCGGGTCACCCAGTTCAACCAGGAGGCGTACGACGGGGTGCGCAAGGCCTTGGACCATTTCCGCGCCGACCCCGGGAACGCGAAGCTGAAGGGCTATATTCTCGACCTTCGCAATAATCCTGGCGGGTTGCTCAACCAGGCCGTCGAGATCACCAACGCCTTCGTCGACAGCGGCGACATCGTCTCGACCCGCGGGCGCAATCCCGACCAGGGTCAGCGCTATTCGGCCCGCCCAGGCGTCAATCTGTCGCAGGACAAGCCGCTCGTGGTGCTGATCAACGGGGGTTCGGCGTCGGCTTCGGAAATCGTCTCTGGCGCGTTGCAGGATCTCAAGCGCGCGACGCTGATCGGCACGCGCTCATTCGGCAAGGGCTCGGTTCAGACCATCCTGCCGCTTGGCGAAAACGGGGCGCTCAAGCTGACCACGGCCCGCTACTACACGCCTTCAGGCCGCTCGATCCAGGCGCACGGCATCGATCCGGACATCCGGGTGGTTGAAAATATCCCCGACGACCTAAAGGGAAAGGTGTCGAGCCTGGGCGAAGCCTCGCTGGTCGGCCATCTGAAGGCCAGCGGCGAGGAGGAGGAGAAGGGTTCTGACGCCTACGTGCCGCCGGACCACGACAAGGACACGCAGCTCGCCGCCGCTGTCGCGTTTTTGCATGGCGCCAAGGCCGAGACGCTGCGTAGCCCTGATCCGGCGGCGACCGTAACCTCGAAATGAGTTTCGCCCGCTGGCGTCTTGCCGCCGTCGCGCTTGTCGCCGCGCCCGGCTTGGCTCAGGCGCAGGAGGGTACGGGCTGCAACGCGTTCAAATGGTCGATCGAGGGCGACCGCACGGCGCTCGTCCGCCCCGACAAGCCCTCGCTTCCGAATGGCGGAGCGCTCGCCTACGATGTCGGGACGACACTGCAACTCGAGCCGCTGTCCGCCGCCGGGCTGCCAAAGGCGCCGGAGCGGGCGCCGAAGTTCCCCTCGGATTTCGCCGGCCATTTTGTCCTAGCCGCGCCGGCGAAGCCTGGCGTCTATCGGCTCACCATGTCCTCGGGCGCGTGGGTCGACGTGCTTGATGGCGGGTCCTACCTGCATCCGATCGGGTTCAGCGGGGCCAAGGATTGCGAGGGCGCGCGCAAAAGCGTCAAGTTCGACCTGCCGTCCCGCCCGCTCGCGCTCCAGTTCAGCGGCGTTCCGCGCGATCAAATTTCGGTTATCGTCTCGCCCGACCAATAATGGGGAGCGATCACGGTCGGCGATCGTTCCGTCAGTCGCCTTTCGCTCGAGCGAGCAACTGCATCGGCGTCGAGGCGACGATCGGTCAATGCCGGAAATGCCGGATTCCGGTAAAGACCATCGACACGTCCGCTTCGTCGGCGACTGCGATCACGTCGGCGTCGCGCACCGATCCTCCGGGCTGGATGACCGCAGTCGCGCCGGCTTCGATTGTCGCGACCAGGCCATCGGGAAATGGGAAAAAGGCGTCAGAGGCGACGACCGATCCCCGCGTGCGCGGCTCGGGCAAGGCCGCCATCTCGGCGGCTTCCTCCGCCTTGCGCGCGGCGAGGCGCGCGGAATCGACCCGCGACATCTGGCCCGCGCCGATTCCCACCGTCGCGCCGTCCTTGGCGTAGACGATGGCGTTCGACTTCACATGCTTGGCGACCGCCCATGCGAATCTGAGGTCGGCCATTTCGCTTGCAGTCGGAATGCGCTTGGTCACGACCTTGAACGCGGCCTCTTCAAGCATGCCATTGTCGCGATCCTGGACCAGGAGTCCGCCCGCGACCGTTCGCACGGTCAGGATCCGCGCCCTCGGATCGGGAAGCGCGTCCGCCAGCATGAGCCTCAGGTTCTTCTTCGCCGCGATGATCGCCACCGCCTCATCGTCCGCCTCGGGAGCGATGATCACCTCGGTGTAGATCTCGACGATCTTGCGGGCCGTGGCCGCGTCGAGCCTCCGGTTCAGCGCCACCACGCCGCCGAAGGCCGAGACCGGATCCGAACTCAGCGCCTTCTCGTAAGCCTCGAGCAGGGTCTCTCCCGTCGCGACGCCGCAAGGATTGGCGTGCTTGATGATCGCGACCGCCGGGCTTTGCGCGGGATCGAATTCGGCGACAAGCTCGTAAGCGGCGTCGGTGTCGTTGATGTTGTTGTAAGAGAGCTCCTTGCCCTGGATCTGGCGCGCGGTCGCGACGCCCGGGCGGGTCTCGGCGGTGAGGTACAGCGCCGCGTTCTGCTGCGGATTCTCGCCGTAGCGCAGCGCGCCGAAGCTTGGGTGCAGGACGCCGCCGAAGGCCCGCCATTTCGGCGCGGGCTCCTCTATCTCTTGAGCCAGCCAGTTGGAGATCGCCGCGTCGTAAGCCGCGGCGCGCGCGAAGGCTTTCTGCGCCATCCTGCGGCGAAATGCGAAGCTGGTCATCCCCTCGTTGCGCTTGAGTTCGTCGATCAGCGCGGAATAGTCGTCCACGTCGACGATGACGGCGACGTCAGCGTGGTTCTTGGCCGCGGCGCGGATCATCGCCGGGCCCGCCGATGTCGATGTTCTCGATCTTCTCGTCGAACGACGAGCCGCGCTTCAGCGTCGCTTCGAACGGATAAAGATTGACGATGAGGAGGTCGATCGGCGCGATGTCGTTGGCGATCATCGCCGCCTGGTGCGCCGGGTCGGATCGGATCGCCAGCAGCCCTCCGTGCACCCTGGGGTGCAGCGTCTTCAAGCGCCCGTCCATCATCTCCGGGAAGCCGGTGATCTGCGCCACGTCGACGACGGCGAAGCCGGCGGCGTTCAACGCGGCCGCCGTGCCTCCGGTCGAGACGAGCTCGATCGTCGAACGGCTTCAGCGCGCGCGCAAGGTCGACGAGGCCCGCCTTATCGGAAACGGAGATAAGCGCCCGCCCGATTTTGACGACATCCGTGGCCATTAGCATCAATGCCCTAGTTCGGTTGAGCTGCTTTGCTGCAGCGCAATAGCACGGCTCGGGCCGTCACGAAATTGGGCGGGGGAAACTCTGTTCACTAAAATGTCATGGCTTTTACCTGGCCCCTGGACCATTGTCCCGCCGCCGGCGTTTCCTACCTGACAGTCAGTCAAGGGATCGAGAGTTGAGGAGCAATCCATGCTCAAGACAATTGCGTTAGTCGGCCTTGCCGGCGCCTTCGCCCTCTCTTCGGGCTCGGCCTTCGCGGTCAACGGCAATTCATCGTCCTACGGGACCGAAGGTTCCGGCCCCACTGTTCCCACACAGTCGCTGACGACTTTCCAGCGTTCCTGGAATCACGCCAACGAAAGCAAGGAGCGCGCTAGAGCCGGGGCGGCCTGGTTACGGCGTCACCGTGGCTACGGCCACCATCAGCCTAACTAAGCTCCGGGAGGCCGGCGCCAGCAAAAAGCCGCCGACGCCGAATATCCCTCTGAAGCGGAATGTCATAGGGGATGAAACCTTCCCCGCGCATCCCGATACAGCCTTTGAAAGCGTCTCGAACTTAAAGGAAAGATCGATGTTCAAAGCCAGTGCCTTCATCGGCCTCGCCGCCGTCCTCGCCCTTTTGGCCGGCCCGGCGCTCGCCGAGCAGGGCAACTCATCGTCCTATGGCACAGTCGGCTGGGGGCCGGTGATCCCCACGCAGTCGCTCTCCAGCTTCGACCGCGCGTGGAACCACGCCAATCAATCCAAGTACCAGGCCTATGACAGCGCCGAATGGCTCCGCCAACATGGGAAGGCCCCGTTTTCCTTTTTCTGACAGGGGAGCCGTTACGGCGCCGACGGGTCGACCGTGACCGGGGGTAAGTGACCCCGCTAGACCTCTGCGAGCGGTACAGGACAAACCATGGTCAAAGCCGCCATCTTCATCGGCCTCGCCCTCGCTCTCCCGCCCGTCGCAGCTCTCGCGCAACAGGGTACGTCGTCGTCTTATGGCTCGGTCGGCTGGGGGCCGGTGATCCCCACCCAGGCGCTCACGCCCCGAGACCGGGCATGGAACCACGACAACCAGGCCAGGTATCAGGCTGAAGACGGCGCCGAATGGCTTCGCCAGCATGGGAGGAGCCCGTTTTCCTTCCCGTTCTTCCGCTGAAGCGACACGTTCCTTCTTTCGCTAGCCCGTCTTGACGAGCCGCGCGGCGAAGAACCCATCCAGACCCGAGCGTCTCGGATTGTCGCCCCATAAGTGACAGGGGAGGGTGCGTAAGTCGCCAGAGGGCGTCACGCACTCGACGAGACCCCCGATCTCTTCCGGCGCGACGGGCAGGCGCCGCACGTCCGGGTTCCGGCGCAGCACGGCGGCGATCTGCGCTTCGCCCTCCTCCGGCTCGAGTGAGCACACGCAGTAGACAATGGCGCCCCCCGGCCGCGCGAGCGCAATCGCCTTGTCTAGCAATTCGGCCTGGAGCTTGACCAGTGGGGCGAGGTCGCCCGGGCGCTTGATCCACGCGACGTCGGGGTGGCGGCGGATGGTGCCTGTCGCGAGACAGGGCGCGTCCAACAGCACACCGTCGAACGGAGCCAGGTCGACGGCGAGCGCGTCGGCGACCACGATCTCGGAGTTAAGGCGCAAGCCGCTTGAAATTGGCGGCCAGCAGTTTGAGCCGCTCCGCCGAGCGGTCGACTGTGGTCAGATCGGCGCCGGCCGCGGCCAGTTCGGCGGCCTTTCCGCCCGGCGCCGCACAGAGGTCGACGACCCGCATGCCCGGCCGGGGCCGAAGCAGCCGCGCCGGCAGAGCGGCGGCGGCGTCCTGCACCCACCATTCGCCATCCGCATAGCCCTCAAGCTCCGTAACCGGCGCATGCGTATCGAGGCGCACGGAGCCGGTCGGCGCCACGATTCCTTGAAGGCGCTCGGCCCAGCCGGCGGCGTCGCTTTTGACGCTGAGGTCGAGCGTCGGCTCCGATCGGTTCGCGAGCGCGATGGCGCGGGCGACGCTCTCGCCATAGGTCGAGCGCCAGCGCTGGGCGAGCCAGGCGGGTGTATCGTCGTCGAGCGGATCGGAATCGGCGAGAATGGCCTCGCGATCGCGGGCGATGGCGCGCAACACCGCATTGGCGAGGGCGGCGAACGGGGCGCTGGCGGGATCGGCCCGCGTCGCCTTGACCGCGAGGTCCACCGCCGCATGGTCGGGCGTATCGAGAAACAGAATCTGCGCCGTGGCGACGATGAGCGTCCATTCGAGCGCCCCGCCGCGCTTCGGCATGCCTTTTTCCAGGCGCTGCGCCAGGGCCTTGCGAATCGTGCCGAGCCGTCGCAGCGCGACGGTGGCGATCGAGCGCGCCAGCCCCCGGTCGCGCGGGTCGAGGCCGCCTCTCTGCTGGGTTGGATCGGCGCCGAGCCGCTCGTCGAGCGGTCGCGACAAGGTCAAAGCTTCGGCGACGGCGCGCGCGGCTGCGACCCGCGCCGCCAGCCCCGCTGGCGGTGGGGCCGGCGCGGCGGGACGGCCCGCATGAAAACCGCCCGATCTCCTCGCCAAACGATCCTCGCCCCGAATCAGAATTATCGCTCCCCGATTTGGGGATCATACGCGAAATCTGCGGCGGACTTGCGTCGACTTCCCGCGCAGCCTTTTGAAGAGGCGCGCTGAAGCCGCTATCGTCGACGCCGTCGCCGTTGCCGGCTGAAGCGGGCTTTGCTAGAGCCTACCCTCAGATTTCCCTCACCGGGCTTGCGTTCGAGTTCGGGCGTCGAGACAGGAACCGATGGACAAGTTCACCACATTGACCGGGGTCGCCGCTCCGCTGCCGATCGACAACATCGACACGGACATGATCATCCCCAAGCAATATCTCAAGACGATCAAGCGCACCGGGCTCGGCGCGGGTCTCTTCTCGGAGATGCGCTATCGCGAGGACGGCTCCGAGAATCCCGACTTCGTCCTCAACAAGCCGGCCTACCGGAAGGCTGCGATCATCGTCGCAGGCGACAATTTCGGCTGCGGCTCGTCGCGCGAGCACGCCCCCTGGGCGCTCACCGACTTCGGCGTGCGGTGCGTCATCGCGACCGACTTCGCCGACATCTTCTACAACAATTGCTTCAAGAACGGCCTGCTGCCGATCAAGGTCTCGCGCGAGGATCTCGCCAAGCTGCATGACGACGCCGAGCGCGGCGCGAACGCGACGCTGACGGTCGATCTCGAGGCGCAGGAGATCCGCGGCCCCGACGGCGGGGTCGTCAGGTTCGAGATCGACCCCTTCCGCAAGCACTGCCTCATCGAAGGCCTCGACGACATCGGGCTCACTTTGGTCGAGGCGTCGGCGATCGAGGCGCACGAGAAGAAGACCGCCGCCGCCCATCCCTGGCGCTGAGGGCGTCCTTGCGGACGCCATGCCACCGTTTCGGGATCCAATCCACCCCTCGGCCTCGTTCGAGGAGCGCCGAAGGCGCGTCTCGAAGCGATCCAGGCGCTGACCGCCGCCTTCTGGATCACCCTTCGACACGCTCGCTTTGCGAGCGGCTCAGGATAAGGCCGGTGAATCGCCAGCGCTCTCGCAAGTCGACCTGGGCCGTTACGACGGTTGAAGCCGGTGGCTCATGCTCGTCGGGCCGGAAGGTTGGTCCGCGCAGATTTGGGTTTTCTTGGCGCCTCGCCATTTGGCTTTGGAAACCCCCGTTTTTGGGGGTTGGAAAAGCTTGGATTTCCTTGGATTCTCTCGTCCGAAATGAGCGTTTTCAATGGGTTACGCGCGATTTTCGCGCAAAAAAATTCGCGCTCGCCTTCCCCTGGCGTTGAGGGGCGCCCGGGACGCGGCCGTGCGGTCGGAGCCATGCGGAAGGGCGGAATTGCTCATGGGGTGAGGTTAAGGTAGTTTCTGATTTTCTGCAAGAAATTGTCGTCGCCCGTACCATGCCGAGCGCCGAACGCTGGCGCTTAATCAATCGCGGCACGCTGGTTGAATAGATCGCCGGTGCCGGCGGCCTCGCCGCCGTCGCGGCGCGGGGTCAGTATTCAGCGGGAATGAGTAGACGTCAGAACACCTGCCGACGACGGCGCAAGGCTTCAAAACCCCATCGGCACGAAGAAGCAATAGACGCCCGACTGGCCGTCGCTTCCCCCGCCGTTTGCGCCCGGCGCTCCGTCTTTGTCCCGATAGAAAATCCAATAATCGCCGTCCTGGCTCGGAAGCGCTACAGCGATCGGGATCGGACGATGATACCCCTCCACGCGGTAGTAATCGGCATACCGGTGGACCTGGTCAGGCGTCAGATGATGCGCGTCCGCTGGACCGCAGCACGAGGCTTTCACCCACTCGGGGATCGGGGCGCCGTTCGCCCACTGGTCGTGAGCGCATGCCGGGAGAGCGGCCAACGCTCCGAGGATCGCAATCAAACCCCTCATGTCGCTTCCCGCACTGTGTCTTGTCGAAACTTGACGCCCACCGACGTCCCGGCTGGGCTTCGGACCCAAGGATCTCCGGCTCTCCCTCCCCCTCGCGCCGACGATCGTCTCGCCGCATTCATTTACATTGCGCATCCGGCGCTCATCGGCAAGCCAGGCCCCCCAATTCGGCAACCGGGGTTGATTTCACGGAGCGCAATCATCGTTTAGTGTGCCCTTCACTCAGCAAAGGGCGCGCGCTCAGGCCTAGATGAACGGCACGACGGTTTTTCTGACCGCCATCGGCTACGTCTCGTTCCTGTTCCTCATCGCCTGGTGGGGCGACGGCGCCGGGCGGCGCTTCGCCTTGGGCCGCTCGCGCCCCGTCGTCTATGCGCTGAGCCTCGCCGTCTATTGCACCTCCTGGACCTATTATGGCTCGGTCGGGCTCGCTTCCGAGCACGGGCTTGATTTCCTGCCGATCTATATCGGCCCCATTCTCGTCATCGGCCTCGGCGCGCCGTTCATCGCCCGCGTCGCCAATCTCGCTCGCGCGCAGAACGTCACCACGGTCGCCGATTTCGTTTCCGCTCGCTACGGAAAATCTCAAGGCGTGGCCGCCGTCGCCGCGCTCGTCGTGCTGATCGGCTCGGCGCCCTATGTGGCGCTCCAGCTCAAAGCCGTCGCGCCAACCATATTGATGGTGGTCGAATCCTTCGATCACGGGCGCCTCACGCCCGATTCGCCCTCGGCCTCGTTCTATCTCGCCGTCTCCCTGCTGCTCGCCCTCTTCGCCATGGCGTTCGGCACCAGGCGCATCAACCCCAAGGAGCACCAGGACGGCCTCATTCTCGCGATCGCGGTCGAATCGATCGTCAAGCTGGTCGCGTTTCTCGGGCTGGGCGCCTTCGTCGTCTGGAGGCTCAACAACGGCCTCGGCGAACTGACCGAGATCGCGCAGTCCGATCCCCGGATCGCGTCGGTGATCCAGACCCCTCCCGATCCCGCGGTCTGGGTGGTGACCACGCTGTTGTCGGCGTTCGCAATCGTGCTTCTGCCGCGCCAGTTCCACGTCGCCGTTGTCGAGAACCACGACGAGCGGGGCATTCGCACCGCGGCCTGGCTCTTTCCGGCCTATCTCGTGCTGATCAATCTGTTTGTTGCGCCCCTCGCCATCGCCGGCCTCAAGATTTTCCCGCAGGCCTCTTTCAATCGCGACCTGACGGTTCTTGCGCTGCCGCTGAGCGCAGGCGCGCATGGCGTGGCGCTCCTGACGATGGTCGGCGGCCTGTCGGCGGCGACCGGCATGGTGGTGGTGGAAAGCGTCGCGCTGTCGATCACCATTTCCAACGACCTCGTGATGCCGCTCCTGCTCAGGCGCCGAAGGGCGCCGGCGTCGGCCGCGGAAGGCGACATCGGCGCACTGGTGCTCTGGGTGCGCCGCGTCGCGATCATCGGCGTCCTGGCGCTGGGCTTCGCCTACGAGCGGATGACCGGAAAGACGGGGCTCGTCTCCATCGGCCTCCTGTCGTTCGCGGCGGTGGCGCAGATCGCGCCGGCCTTTCTCGGCGGCCTCTTCTGGCGGCGCGGGACGGCGCGCGGCGCGATCGCGGGCATGGCCGTAGGTTCGCTGATCTGGTTCTACCTCCTGCTGTTGCCGTCGATCCGGCCGGACCAGGCGCTTTCGAGCCTTCTCACGCACGGCCCGATGGCGATCGCCTGGCTGAGCCCGGCGGCGCTCGTCGCCTTCGCCCCCAACGCGCTTGTCGGCGGGGTGGTCCTGTCGCTCGCTGCGAATGTCGCGGCTTTCGTCGCCTTTTCGCTCACCCGCCAGCCGAGCGCGCTCGAACGCGCGCAGGCAAGCGCCTTCGCCGGGGTTGGCGCGGGCGGCAAGCCGCAGGCGTTCCGTCTCTGGCGCTCCTCGACGACCGCGGGCGAACTCGAGGCGGCTGTCGCGCGCTATCTCGGAGCCGGGCGGGCGCGCCGCGCGTTCGCAAGCTTCATGCGCGAGCACGGCGCCGTTTACGACCCCGCGCTCGAGGCCAGCGCGCAACTCATTCGCCACGCCGAGTTTCTGCTCTCGCCCGCGATCGGCGCCTCGACCTCGCGCCAGGTCATGTCGCTGCTCTTGAGGCCGAGAACGGTGTCCGGCCATTCCGCGCTCAAGCTCATCGACGAAGCCTCGGCGGCGATTCAGTCGAGCCGCGATCAGTTGCAGCATGCCCTCGACCACGCGAAGCAGGGCATCAGCGTGTTTGACGCCAATCTGACGCTGACGGCCTGGAACCGCGAATTCGCCGAGCTTTTTGGCCTGCCCCCCGCCATGCTGCGCCAAGGCGTAGGGCTTGACGAGATCGTGCGCTTCAACGCCGGCCGCGGGACCTACGGTCCCGGGGATTCGGAGGATTTCGTGGCCGAGCGGGTCGCCCGCCTGCTCTATGACGATCAGCCGAATCGCTTACGCCTGCTCTCGACCAACCGCGTCATCGAGGTGCGCTCGGCGCGACTTCCGGACGGCGGCATCGTCACCACCTACACCGACGTGACCGAGACCGTTCTGGCCGAGGAAACGCTTGAGGCCGCCAACGAGATGCTCGAGAAGCGCGTCGGCGAGCGCACCGCGGAATTGCAGCGGCTCAACGCCGAGCTTGAGAGAGCCAAGAACGAGGCCGACGCCGCAAATCTCTCCAAGACGCGCTTCCTCGCCGCAGCCAGTCACGACATCCTGCAGCCGCTCAACGCGGCGCGGCTTTATGCGAGCTCGCTGAGCGAGGGCGTGAACCAGATCGACCCCGACGAGCGCAAGAATCTCGCGCGCAATGTCGATGTTTCGCTCGAGGCGGTCGAGGAGATCATCGGCGCGCTGCTCGACATTTCCCGGCTCGACGCTGGCGCCACGCGTCCGGAAATCTCCGACGTCCCGGTCGCGGATCTCATGCGGACGCTCGAAATCGAGTTTGCCGCGCTCGCCCGGGCGAAGGGGCTCAAGCTCGTGTTCGTGTCCACAAGTCTCGCCGTTCGCACCGATCGCCGCCTCTTGCGGCGCCTGTTGCAGAACCTCATCTCGAACGCGCTCAAATACACGATTGAAGGCCGGGTGCTGGTCGGTTGCCGCCGCGCCTCCGGCGCGGCCCGCATCGAGGTCTGGGACACCGGCTTAGGCATTCCGCCCGAGCATGAACGCGCGGTGTTCGCCGAGTTCAAGCGGCTCGACCAGGGCGCGCGGGTGGCGCGGGGCCTCGGCCTCGGCTTGTCGATCGTCGAGCGCTTAGGCCGCGTGCTCGAGCATACCGTGGGCTTGCGCTCGCGCCCAGGCAAGGGCTCGGTCTTCTCTGTCACCGCGCCCCTCGGAAGGACGGCGCTCACGCTTCGCGCGGAGCCCGGCGCGCCCGAGCCTCCCCCTGCCGGCGAGCCGCTCGAGGGCCTGAAGCTTCTCGCCATCGACAACGAGCCGCGCGCGCTTCAAGGCCTGAGCGGAACTCCTGGGCCGCTGGGGCTGTCTTGTCGCGACCGCCCACGGCCTCAACGAGGCGATGGCGGCGCTCGAGACGTTCGGGGCGCCGGACGTCATCATCGCCGACTACCACCTCGATTCGGGCGACGGCGTCGCGGCGATCCGGGCGGTGCGCGAGCGCTTCAGCCGCAGCATCTCCGCCATCCTCGCCACCGCCGATCGGAGCCCCGAGGTGCGCGACGAGGCGGCGCGGGAGGACGCGGTCGTGATGAACAAGCCGCTCAAGCCCGCGCCCTTGCGGGCGCAATTGACGCGCTACGCCGCCATGCGTGAGGCGGCAGAGTAGCAGCGGGCTTCGCCTCTCGGCATCGCGGAAACCGCCGCTTTTCTGATCATGAATCGCGTCACCAGCGCCATTCGCCTCGAGAAAGCAAAAAGCACCCGCCTTGCCGCCACATTCTGAATTTAAATTACAGAGTAAACTTCTATCAAAATATTCGCTGCCGACGCCTAGTGATCGCCAACATTACTTGTAGCTAGTCGGATCACTCTTACACTTTTCGAATTCAGCTTGACGCTCAGCGCCTTTCAGGCCTTTTTGAAGCATGGCGCTATTGCACATTTGCCTCGCTTGTCCTGCACTACACGAACTACCTGCTCGGCATGGCCCCCCTTTTCCCGCAAACGACGGTTGTACACTGGCAACCCCAATAGCAAGGGCAATCGACCCGACGACGACTGCGCCAAGATTCTTTCTGGTGTTAAACCGCTTCATCATTATAGCCTCCCCATACGACACATGTGTACTAAGACAAAACTGTCGCTTGATCTAATAACTGGCGCAAAGACACATCGAATCGCCGGCCGAACTCGGCCATAAACGGCTTTCACTTGAAGTCAAATTGAGACTGCACGTTAGCACATGATAACGTCGTTTCAACGAACGCCTCGTTGCCCTACTCGACCGTCACCGATTTCGCCAGGTTGCGCGGCTGGTCGGCGTCCTTCGCCACTAAGCAGCCGGATCATGCGCTCTTAAACATGATCGCTTCCCCTTTTGAAATCGAATTTCGAACCAACTCGACGCTATCAACTTCCTTCAAAATTGACAGCCTTATCAAGGTAAAAAAATTCGCGATCGGCGGTTTCGGCGACGATGTGCAGCACCTTTTCCATCCGGCCCATTTTTCTCCTATAGGGGTTCTCCAATTCCATTTCCGAGCCCCATCCATGTCCACCTCCCGTCCCTTCGACGACATCCGCGACCTTTTGCGCAAAATGCCCAAAGCCGACGACGCGGCGCGGGCGGCGGCGCGCGAGCGCGAGGGGCAACTGACCAAGCCCGCCGGCTCGCTCGGCCGACTGGAGGAGATCGCCGAATGGATGGCGGCCTGGCAGGGATCGGCGCGGCCGCATGTCGACCGGCCGCTAGTCGCCGTGTACGCGGGCAATCACGGCGTTGTCGCGCAGGGGGTCTCCGCCTTTCCGCCGTCGGTGACTGAGGCCATGGTGGCGAATTTCCAGGCTGGCGGCGCGGCGATCAACCAGATCTGCAAGACCTTCGACATCTCCCTGAAAGTCTATGAACTGGCGCTGGAGAAGCCGACCGGCGACATCACCCAGGAGCCGGCGCTCGACGAGAAGTCCTGCGCGGCGACGATGGCCTTCGGAATGGAGGCCCTCGCCTCCGAGCCGGACCTGCTCGTGCTCGGCGAGATGGGCATCGGCAATACGACGCCGGCGGCGGCCATCTATCATGCGCTCTATGGCGGCCAGGCGGAGGATTGGGTTGGCCGCGGGACGGGCGTCGATGACGAGGGCCTGAGGCGCAAGGCCGACGCGGTGCGCGCGGCCGTCGCGCGTCACAAGGCGTATCTCGACGATCCGCTGCAGATTCTGGCGCGGCTTGGCGGGCGCGAAACCGCGGCGATCGCGGGCGCGATCCTCGCCGCCCGCCTGCGTCGCACGCCAGTGCTGCTCGACGGCTTCGTGGTGTGCTCGGCGGCCGCCGTGCTGCTGGCGCTTGACGATTCCGCCCTCGACCATTGCCTCGCCGCCCACATTTCGGCGGAGCGCGCACATCGGCATGCGCTGAAGCTCATCGGAAAAACGCCGCTGTTCGATTTCGGGATGCGGCTCGGCGAGGGCTCGGGCGCGGCGCTCGCGGTCGGAATCGTCAAGGCCGCCGTCGCCTGCCACAACGGCATGGCGACCTTCGCGGAAGCGGGCGTGGCGGGCAAGGAAGAACCTTGAGCGCCGACGAGGACACGCGCCAGATCCGCAAGCTCATCGACGCCTGGATTGCGGCGAGCAACGCTCGCAACCTGCCCGCGCTGATGGACATGATGACCGATGACGTCGTCTTCATGACGCCGGGCCGTGCGCCGTTCGGAAAGGCGGAGTTCGCAGCGGACGTCGAACGCATGAAGGGCGTCGCGATCGACGCCCGCGCCGAGGTTCAGGAGATCGAAGTCTCCGGCGCGCTCGCCTATATCCGCAACCATATTCGGGTCGAGCTGACTTCGCCGGGCCAGGCGCCGAAGCGTATGTCGGGATATGCGATGAGCGTTCTGCGCAAGGACGACGACGGCCGCTGGCGCATCGCCCGCGACGCCAACCTGGTTAGGCCGGAGTGAGCGACAGCTCACGGCAAGACCCAAATACAACGGTGACAAAGGCTGATGAGCAAACGCTGGAGCGAGGTCGATTCCTATTTCGCCAAGACTCTGATCGGGTCGGACGCAGCGCTCGACGAGGCGCTCGCCGCCAATTCCGCGGCTGGGCTGCCGTCGATCGACGTCTCGGCGCCGCAGGGCAAGCTGATCCATCTCCTTGCGCGCATGATGGGCGCACGCAAGGCGCTCGAGATCGGAACGCTCGGCGGCTATTCGACCATCTGGCTCGCGCGCGCTCTTGCCCGACGACGGCCGGATCATCACGCTCGAACTCAACCCCAGGAATGCCGATGTCGCCCGCCGAAACGTCGCCCGGGCCGGGCTTGAGAGCAAGGTCGAGATCAGGACCGGCGCAGCGCTCGCGACACTGCCCAAGATCGAAGCCGAGGGGCTCGGCCCGTTCGACTTCGTCTTCATCGACGCCGACAAGACCAACAACGCGGCCTATCTCGAATGGGCGTTGCGCCTGTCGCGGCCGGGAACGGCGATCGTCGTCGACAATGTCGTGCGGGAGGGCGAGGTGGTCGATGCATCGAGCCGCAGCACGGACGTCGTCGGCGTGCGCCGCATGTTCGAACTGATGGCGCGCGAGCCTCGGCTCAGCGCGACCGCGATTCAGACCGTCGGCGCGAAGGGCTGGGACGGCTTCGCGCTGGCTGTTGTGAGTTAATGCGCCGTTCGTCTTAAACCACTTTAGAGCGTGCTCGGTCGGATGGAATCGTTATTGCGAGGAGGCCATAGCCCGTCGAAAGACGCCCGTCTTTCGACGGGCTATCGCGACGAAGCAATCCAGAGAACGAAGGGCGCCTTACATTCCCCTGGATTGCTTCCCCCCGGACTTGATCCGGGGGAAGCAATGACGGCGGTGGCTCCATCCAACCACAGCACACTCTAGTCCGCCGGGCGGAGCTGCGCCGCCGGCCCCAGGCTTTCCGTGTCTGCTCCCTCGGCCATGCCCTCGCCGAAACGGCGATACCAAAGACCAGTGAGGATCGGCACGACGATCGATGTGACGACGATCGAGATCGCCACCAGCACCGTCGCCGCCTGCGCCGCAGGCGCAAACTGGGGAGCGACGGCGGCGATCGCCAGAGGATTCGCGGCCGCGGCGCCGGCGGTGGAGGACGCGGCGATCCCGGCCGTGCCCGTGCCGCGTCCGATCATCTTGTCGGCGATGATGAGCGGGACGCCGGTCAGCACAATGACCGAAAGGGCGAGCACGACGCCGAGGCTGGCGAGCGGCGACAGAAGCGTATGCAGATCGATGGTGTTGCCGAGCGCGAAAGCGAAGAAGGGGATCATCAACTGGCCGCCGGGGGCGAAGAATTCTCTGAGCTTCGGATCGAGATTGCCGAGCGCGAAGCCGACCAGGAACGGCAGCACGGCGCCGACAAAGACCTGCGGCTCGAAATGCGCCACCCCGGACGCGCCGAGGATGATCATGCTCATCAGCGGTCCAGACTCGATCGAGGTCAGCACGAATGCGCCGGCTTCTTCCTTCGTGCCGTAGGTTTGCATGAGCGAGGCGTAGAGACCGCCGTTCGTCATATCGACGGCGCAGACGATGGCGAGGATCGAAAGGCCCGCAAAGAAGCCAGTCTGAATTCCCGCGGGGGGAATGAACTGGGAGGCGACGAGAACGATCGCCCAGGCGGCGAAGAACTTGGTGAGCACCAGCGTTCCGGACTTGCGCAGGACGGTCCCGGTCGCGCTGAGCTTGATCGACGCTCCCATGCAGAAGAACCACACGGCGAGGATCGGAATGACGCCGGTCATGATTCCCAGGGTGAAGCCCTTGAAATAGGCGGGAGCGCCCGGCGCGAAGGTCTTGCAAAGCGCGCCGAGCAACAGCGGCGCCAGCATCAGCCCGCCCGGAATTCTGTCGACGAACGCCTTGATTCTCACGCCAACGCTTCCTCTGTTTTCATGTCGGCGAGCATCACGGCTTCGGTTGGCCGATCAGTTTCGCGATCCGCTGCAGCGCGAAGGCATAGCCCTGCGTTCCGCAGCCCACGATGACCCCCGAAGCGACACCGGACACATACGAATGATGTCGGAAAGACTCCCGCTTGTGCACATTGGAGATGTGCACTTCGATGATCGGTCCCGCGAAGGCGTTTAGCGCATCGAGGATGGCGACGGACGTGTGGGTGAAGGCGGCAGGATTGATGACGATCCCGGCTGCGCGCTCGCGGGCGGCGTGGATGAGGTCGATCAGCTCATATTCCCGATTGCTCTGATGGAACTCGATCGCAAGCCCGAGCTCCTCGCCGACGCGGCGGCAGTCCACCTCGACGTCGGCCAGCGTCTCGCGGCCGTAGATCTCCGGCTCGCGTTTTCCCAAGAGGTTGAGATTGGGGCCGTTCAGGACGACGACGATCGGATTCACGCGGCCTCCCCCATAACTGCAGACCTCGTCCAGAGGCTGCCCGAGCGAACGCCCTACCATGGCCTGACTCGCCGCGCATGCCGACCGTCAGTAGTGGACGATGACGACCATCGGCTTCGCCTGCAATTCCTGCGGGGGATAGGTCTGGACGCCGCCCCAGCCGGCCCCCGGCCAGTCGCCGATTTGAAAGGGCGCGAATCCATTGCGCCCGAGCTCCGCCCGCACCGCCTCGACCCGGCGGTCCAGAATCCGGGCGCGCTCTATCGGATCGCCGAAGACCTCCGCGCGCTGGTTGACATCGATCAGCGTCACCGTTTGCGGCGCGGCGCCGGCGGCGGCGTCGACAACCCTTTGGCGCCCGACCGCGGTCAGAGCCGAACCGCGCCACGCCGTCGCGTCGAGATCGTCGCGCTTGACCTCGGGCGGCGTCGCGCAGCCCGCGGCCGTCAGAGCGATCGCACAAAAGATGCAAGCGCGCGCCCCCAAGTCAGGCTCCCCCGGCTCGTCTCAGCCGTGCCACGCCGCGACGGTCTTCAGGGCCGAGAAGCCGTAAAGCGCCTCGAAACCCTTCTCGCGGCCGTGGCCCGATTTGCCCACCCCGCCGAACGGCAGTTCGACGCCGCCGCCCGCGCCGTAATTGTTGAGGAACACCTGCCCGGCGCGCAACGCCTTGGCGAGCCGCATCTGCCGCCCTCCGTCGGACGTCCATAACCCCGCCACGAGACCGTAGCCGGCGCCGTTGGCGATCGCGATCGCCTCCGCCTCGTCATCAAAGGGAATCACGACCTGGACAGGGCCGAAAATTTCCTCCTGAGCGAGGCGATGGCCCGGAGCGACATCGGCGAACAGGGTCGGGGCGACAAAATGTCCGCCCTCCGGCGCGCTCTCGACGATCTTGCCCTTCGCGGCCAATTTCAGATCGGCGCCCTCGGCGATGAATTTGCTCACGATCGCCCTCTGCCGCTCGGAGATGAGCGGGCCGACGTCGAGGTCTTCATCCGCCGGGCCGACCTTGAGGGCCCGGTAACGCGCCGCCATGCGCTCGACCACTTCGCCATAAATCTTACGCGCGACCAGAATGCGGGAGGCTGCCGAGCAGGTCTGGCCCGCATTCTGTATGCCCGCATTGACCAGGAAAGGGAGCGCGCGGTCGAGGTCGGCGTCGGCGAACACGAGCTGGGGCGATTTGCCGCCGAGTTCGAGCGTCACCGGCGCGACGTGTCGCGCCGCCGCCGCCTGCACGAGCGCGCCGACTGCGACCGAGCCGGTGAAGGAGAGATGCCTGACCCCGGGATGGGCGGCGAGCGCCGCGCCGGCTGCTTCGCCGAGGCCAGGCACGACGTTGAGCGCGCCCGCGGGAAAGCCCGCTTCGCGCGCGAGATCGGCGAGGGCCAGCGAAGTCAGGCAGGCCTCCTCGGCGGGCTTCAGCACGCAGGCGTTGCCCATCGCCAGCGCCGCGCCGATGGTGCGCCCGGCGATCTGCATCGGATAGTTCCACGGCACGATATGGCCGGTCACCCCATGCGGCTCGCGCAGGGTGTAGACGGTGTAGCCATCGAGATAGGGGATGGTTTCGCCCATCATTTTGTCGGCCGCGCCGCCATAGAACTCCATGTAGCGGGCCATCGCCAGCGCGTCGGCGCGGCCCTGTTTCAAGGGTTTGCCGACATCGAGCGCCTCGATGTGGGCGAGTTCGTCGACTCTCTCGCTGATCAGCCCGGCGAGCCTCATCATGAGGCGCCCGCGCTCGGTCGCGGTCAGCTTTCCCCATTCGCCGGCAAGCGCGCGTTCGGCCGCCTCGACGGCGGCGTCGATGTCCCCAGCCTCGCCGCGCGCGATCTCTCCGATCTCAACCCCGCGCGACGGGTCTTCCAGCGGCAGGCGTTTCCCCGATTGCGGCTCGACCCAGCGCCCGCCGATGAAGCACTTGTCGGTGTCGAACCAGGCTGGATTTGCGCTTGTGCGAACTCGTTCCAGCATCTCTTTCAATCCATTCGTCTCATGTGGACGGACTATACCTTCCCCCAGACCTCCTCGGCGATCTCGACCAGGCGCGCGAGCTTGATCCATTGATCGGCTTCCTCGAGGTCGTTGCCGTGCGCGGTCGAGGAGAAGCCGCACTGATGGGAGAGCGCGCATTGCTCGAGCGCCACGTATTTCGTCGCCTCCTCGATCCGGCGCTTGACCTCGTCCTTGGGCTCGGCGGGCGCCTTCTTCGAGCTCATGAGGCCGAGCACGATGGTCGCGCTCTTCGGCGCAAAGCGTAAGGGGGCGAAGTCGCCTGAGCGCTCGTCGTCATATTCGAGGAAGAAGCCGTCGATCTTCATCTCGTTGAGCAGGATCTCGGCGACCGGCTCATAGCCGCCCTGCGCGACCCACGCGCTCTTGAAATTGCCGCGGCAGAGATGCACGCACACCGTCATGTCCTTGGGCCGGTCGCGGATCGAATCGTTGACGAGCCGGCAATAGAGACGCGTGAGCGCGTCCGGATCGTCGCCGCGCGCTTTCGTGCGGGCGCGGATGTCGGGATCGCAGAGATAGGCGAGATTGGTGTCGTCGAACTGCAGATAGCGCAGGCCGCGCGCCGCGAGATCGGCGACCTCGGCGCGATAGGCGGCGGTGAGGTCATCGTAGAAAGCCTCGAGGTTCGGATAGACCGCATCGCTGATCGCCTCCCGCCCGCCGCGGAAATGCAGCATCGACGGCGCGGGAATGCAGACCTTCGGCGTCCGGGTCGTCGCCGCCTTGAGGAAATCGAAGTCCGTCCCCTGAATCGGGCCGACCCATTTGACCTTGCTGCCGACATGCATGGTCGGGGGCGCGAAGCCGACCTTCGTGCCGTCGTCCTTTTTGAAATGCGCGGCGAATTCCCCGTAAGTCGTCTCCACGCCCTCGAGCCGTTCGAGAAAATCGACGTGAAAGAAGGTGCGGCGGAACTCACCGTCGGTGATCCCCTTGAGGCCCACATTCTCCTGAGCGCGCACGACCTCGCGGATGCACTCGTCCTCGATTCCGTGCAGTTCGGCCGCGGGCAAGTGACCAGCGGCGAAGCGCTCGCGCGCTTGCCTGAGCCGCTCTGGGCGGAGATAGCTGCCGACATGGTCGGCTCGAAACGGCGGAGACATGGATCCTCCCTAGAGGCGCGCAATATGGCTTTGGGCCGATGCTCTCACGCCGGACGGAGTCTTGGCAACCGGCTCCCACCCCGACCCCTCTCCCGAAAGGAGAGGGGGGCCTCACCGCCGCGCGGCGAAAAACTTCTTTAGCATCGCCGCCGCCTCGCTCTCGCGCAATCCCCCGTAGACCTCCGGCGCATGGTGGCAGGTGGGCGAACGGAAGAAGCGCGGGCCGTTGTCGACAGCGCCGCCCTTGGGGTCCGGGGCGGCGTAATAGAGGCGGCGCAGGCGGGCATGCGAGATCGCGCCGGCGCACATCGCGCAAGGCTCGAGGGTCACATAGAGATCGGAGCCAACGAGCCGTTCGGCGCCAAGCTTCGCCGCAGCCTCGCGGATGACCAGCATTTCCGCATGCGCGGTCGGATCGTTCAGTTCGCGGGCGCCGATTTCCGGCGCTGGCGATCACGGTCCCGTCGCGAACGAGCGCCGCGCCGACCGGCGTTTCGCCGCGCGCCTCGGCCGCGCGCGCCTCGGCGAAGGCGAGGCTCATCGGATCGCGGCCGTTGCTCTCTTCAGTCAAATCGAGCTCCCCGTGCGAAGTCCGCCCTTGACTCGTCGCAACGTTTTCGTGTGGCGGCCCGCGGCGATCGGGCTTAGGACAAGCGGCCGCGCGCGGCAATGCGCCAAGCGAACGGCCGGAACGAAGCAATCCCATGAGCGACGAAACGCAAGCCGCAAACTCCGAGGTCCGGGCGGGCCAGCGCATCGCCAAGGTCATCGCGCGCGCCGGCGTTTGCTCACGCCGCGACGCCGAAGCCTGGATCGCCGCGGGGCGGGTCACCGTCAACGGCAAGGTGCTCTCAAGCCCCGCCTTCAATGTGAGCGAAGCCGACGACGTGCGCGTCGACGGCAAGCGGCTCGGCGCCCCAGAGCGCACGCGGCTCTTTCTGTTTCACAAGCCGAGGGGCCTCGTCACCACCGCGCGCGACCCGGAGGGGCGGAACACGGTTTTCGCGGTGCTCCCGCCTGACTTGCCGCGCGTCGTCGCAATCGGCCGGCTCGACATCAACACCGAAGGGCTTCTGCTGCTCACCAACGACGGCGGCCTCGCGCGGGTTTTGGAGCTTCCGTCGACCGGCTGGCTGCGCCGGTACCGGGTGCGCGTGCACGGGAGCATCGACCAGGCGGCGCTCGATCGCTTGAGTGAGGGAGTCACGATCGACGGCGTCAATTACCAGGGCGTCGAGGCTAGGCTCGATCGCGAGCAGGGCGCGAACGCCTGGCTCACGTTGGGCCTCAGGGAAGGGAAAAACCGGGAGATCAAGAAGATCCTCGAGCACCTGGGTCTGGCGGTCAACCGCCTGATCCGCGTTTCCTTCGGGCCGTTCGAGCTTGGCGATCTCCCCGAGGGCGAGGTCATGGAAGTGCGCACGCGGGTGCTGCGCGATCAACTGGGCGTGAAGCTCGCGAAAGAGGCGAACGCCAATTTCGACGCAGGCCTGATCGACCGCGCCGAGCCGCGCGCCCGAGCGGAGTCAGGGCGACCGTCCGCGCGAGAGCCGCGGGCCGCGCGAGGCCCGCGGCCGCGGGCCTGCGAAGCCTGGCCGGCCGGAGCGGGGCGCGAGAGGGGCCGAGAGCCGGTTCGAACGCGATGGGCCGGCGCGCCGCGCGCCGCCGAAGCCTTCGACCCCTGAGCGCCGGCGCAAGCATGTCTCGGCCTTGCGGGCCGAGATCGTGGCCGACGTCGCCGACGGCAAGGGGCCGCGCAAGCGCGTCGAGCGCGGCGCGACCCATGACCGCAAGGGCCGGACCGTCGCCGTCGAGCGCATATCCCGCGCTGGCGAAGAGGCGCGCACAAGCGGCGCGCCCGAGGCGCGGCCGACGCGCAGCGCACGTCCGAACGGTGGAGGCGATTCCTTCGGCCCCAAGCGAGGGCGCGCCGCGGCAGGGCGCGAGCGGCCGCCGCATTCGGACCAGAGGGCGTCCGGGCGCCGGCTCGGGAGGTCCAATGCCGCGAGAGGCGAAGGCGGCCCGCGGGAGCGTCGCTTCGACCGTCCTCCAGCGAAGCGGGACGGCGACCGCCGAGATGGCCTGCCGCGAACGCACAATACCGGGGATCCGACGCGCGAACGCAAGTTTGACCGGCCTCAAGGCCGGACGCGTCCCCCGGCGAGCGAAGGCCGACCCCTGCGATCCGATGACAAGAGCGGGCCGCGCGAGCGTCGCTTCGACCGTTCCGAAGCAAAGCGCGACGGTGATCGTCGAGAACGGCCGTTATCGACACGGGGCGCGGGCGATCCGGCGCGCGAACGCAAGTTTGATCCGCCTCAGGGCCGAACGCGTCCCCCTGCTGGCGAGGGCCGACCGCCGCGATCGGACGACAAGAGCCGTGGCCCGCGCTCAGACTTCAAATCAAGACCGCCGCGTACAGGAGCGCGTGACGGAGATCGGCAGCAGGGCCCTGGCCGCGGCGCGAGCGGCAAAGGCGGACCGCCGCGCGGTCGCTCCTCATCACCAGGGGGGCGCCCTCCCCCAAGGAAAGGACCGCCGAAAGGAGCCGGCGGGTCGCGCCCGCCGCCGCGCAAGCGCTGATGCGCATTATCGGCGGCCGTCTCAAGGGCCGCGTGCTGTCGGCGCCATCGTCGCGGGCCATCCGTCCGACCTCGGAGCGCCTGCGCGAGTCGATCTTCGACATTCTCGAGCACCGGTTCCCCGGCCACATCGAGGGCGCGCGCGCCGTAGACCTCTTCGCCGGCACGGGGGCGCTCGCGATCGAGGCTCTCTCCCGCGGCGCGCGCTTCGCGCTCTTTGTCGACAGTGGCGCCGAGGCGCGCGCGCTTCTGCGCGCCAATGTCGAAGCGCTGGCGCTCGGCGGCGTGACGCGCATCTGGCGCGCCGACGCGACCAGGCTCGGCTCGGCGCCCGCCGGCGGCCCGTTCGCGCTCGCCTTCCTCGACCCGCCCTACGGCCAGGGGCTTGCCGAGCCGGCGCTCGCCTCGCTTGTCGCTGGCGGCTGGCTCGAGCCCAACGCGCTTTGCGTCGTCGAGGAGGACGCCAAGGCGGACATCGGCGCGCCGATCGGCCTCGCCCGCGTCGACGAGCGGATCTACGGCGATACAAAGATCGCGATCTTTCAGGCGATGGCCCCGACGGCGATTTGATTTGGTCCGCATTGTCAAACGGGTTGCGGTTGCGCCAACGTCGGCGAGACCGACCGCGTCGCGAACTCCGGGGGCAGCAGGTGAGGGCATACGTGGCGGCCGCCGGCCTGATCGTTGCGATGGCGCTCGCCGGCTGCCAGCCGCTCGAAGTGGATCAGGTGGCGCAACAATCGATGATCGGCCTTTCGAAGCGCGACATTCTCGCTTGCATGGGCGCTCCGGCCCAACGCGTTCCATCCGGCCAGGCGACCGAGATCTGGACCTATGTCGGCGGCCAGATGCGCGGCTACGGACCGCAATGGGCGCTTCTGCTCAACACGAATCTGGTTCCCTTCACGCCGGGCGGAAGCTGCGATGTCGTCATGGTGATGACCAACGGCCATGTCAGCGAGGTCGGCTACACCGCGGTCGACGGCGGCAAGTTTCCGCTCGGCCAGGAATGCGTGTTTCCCGTCCAAAGCTGCGTCAAGGCGCCCTGAGCTCAGACGTTGTCGCCGTGGATCGCCGCGATCGTCGCGTCGGTCACCGCGCGTGTCGTGGCCTTGCCGCCGAGATCGGGCGTGTGCAGCGACGGGTCGGCAGTGACGCGCTCGATCGCCCGCATCAAGCCGATCCGCCGCAGCCTTCTCGCCGAGATGTTCGAGCATCATCGCCCCGGTCCAGAACGAGCCGACCGGATTGGCGATCCCCTTGCCCATGATGTCGAAGGCCGAGCCGTGGATCGGCTCGAACATCGAGGGGAAGACGCGCTCGGGATTGAGATTGGCGGTCGGCGCGATGCCGAGCGAGCCGGCGAGCGCAGCCGCCAGATCCGACAGGATGTCGGCGTGCAGGTTCGAGGCGACGATCGTGTCGAGGCTCTCGGGCTTGATCGTCATCCGCATGGTCATCGCGTCGACCAGCATCTTGTCCCATGCCACATCGGGGAACTCGCGCGCGACCTCGGCGCCGATCTCGTCCCACATCACCATGGCGTGGCGCTGCGCGTTCGACTTGGTGACGACGGTGAGGAGCTTGCGCGGGCGCGAGCGGGCGAGTGCGAAAGCGAAACGGAAGATGCGCTCGACGCCGGCGCGGGTCATGATCGAGACGTCGGTCGCGACCTCGATCGGCAGGCCGCGATGAACGCGCCCGCCGACGCCGGCATATTCGCCCTCGGAGTTCTCGCGCACGATCACCCAGTCGAGCTCGGGCCCGGTCACCTTGCGCAACGGGCTCGTTATCCCCGGCAGGACGCGGGCGGGGCGGACGTTGGCGTATTGGTCGAACGGCTGGCAGATCGCGAGCCTGAGGCCCCAGAGGCTGATATGGTCCGGCACGTCGGGCGAGCCGACAGCGCCGAAATAGATTGCATCGTGATCCTTGATTTGCTCGCGGCCGTCGTCCGGCATCATCAGGCCGGTCGCGCGATAAAGGTCCGAGCCCCAGTCGAACGAGTCGAAGGCGAATTCGAGCGCGCCCTCGCGCTCGGCGAGCGCCTTCATGACTTCGAGGCCGGCCGGAATGACCTCCTTGCCGATCCCGTCGCCGGGAATGACCGCGATCCGATAGCGCCGCATGGATTGATTCCGAACGGGTGAGGAGACCGGCCTCGCGGGCCGGCGCTCCGCCGTATCACGGGCGACGATTCCTGTCGCGCGTTCGCCGCCGGCGTGGGCCGCCTCAAGCCCCGGCGAATCGCCTGCGGCGAAGGCCAAGCGCGCCAAGGCCGGCGAAGCCGAGCAGCATGAGACCCCAGGTCGAGGCCTCCGGCACGGCGGCGATGCTCACGTCGTCGAGGCCGGTGTAGGTCGGGCCGCCCCGTCCCGTGTAATAGGGGTCGACGACGTCGCCGAAGGTGATGGTGTTCGAGGTTCCGTCGGCGATGAAGTTGAAAGCGAATTGCCGCCAGGTCGAGGGCAGGTCCGTGGGGCGCGCCGTCCCCGTCTCGGACAGGATGAGCGTATTGCTGGTTCCGTCCCTGATCTCCACCAGAATCGCCGCGGGTCCGCCGTTGGCGCTATAGTTCCCGACCCAATAGCTGAGCCGGTATTGCTGACCGGGCACGGTCGGGATCGCCTGGCTCACGATCCTGACGCTGCCGTCGCAGGTCCGCACGCTGCCGTCGCACAGGTTGAGGGCCAGATTCCCTTCATGCGGCGACAGCGAATTGCCTTCGAGGATGAAGCCGTCCTTGTACCAGGCGAGGGAATCGCCCCTGACCGTCCAGCCGGGAAGGGTCGTGCTGTCGCTCGGCGAAACTTGCCGGACGCTTCCGTCGCCGAACACGCCCTGCTCGAAGCCGCCGTTAACGACATCGGCCGCCGCAGGGGACCCGATCGCCAGCGCACATGCCGCGACGATGAACAGGACGCGCTTCATAGCTCCCCCCCTTGATGACGCCGAATGCGTCCAAAGTGCGAGCACAAGGAGATTATTCCCCCACGTCAAGTTCGTATTTATACCTAGGGACGCCGCTCGCGCGGCGCTCGTGAGGATGCGCGGGCATGGGGCGGGCGGCCCCCGACGGCCCCGCCTGGCGCGCGGATGATATATGAGGGCATGTCGTTGACTGGTCAGGCGAACGAAATGACGGACGCTCATCATGTGGTCGTGGTCGGCGCCGGGTTCGGCGGTCTCGAGACCGTCCAGCGGCTTGGAGGCGCGCCGGTCCGGATCACCATTGTCGACCGCCGCAACCATCATCTGTTTCAGCCGCTGCTCTATCAGGCGGCGACAGCGTCGCTCGCGCCCTCCGAGATCGCCTGGCCGATCCGCCACCTCTTTCGCCGGCGTTTGGATGTCACGACTTTGCTCGCTTCCGTCGAGTCCATCGACAAGCAAGCTCGCGCGCTTCACCTCGACGCCGGCTCGACGCTGCGCTACGACACGCTCGTGCTGGCGACCGGCGCCCGGCACGCCTATTTCGGCCACGACAATTGGGAGCCGTTCGCGCCGGGCTTGAAGACGCTCGAGGACGCGACGACCATTCGCGGCCGCATACTCCTCGCCTTCGAACAGGCCGAGCGCCAACCCGATGAACAGAAGCGGGCGGCGCTTCTGACCTTCGTCATTGTCGGCGCTGGTCCGACGGGGGTCGAGCTTGCCGGCACGATCGCCGAACTGGCGCGCGCCACGCTGCCTTCCGAGTTCCGCAGCATCGACACGCGTGAGGCGCGCATCGTCCTGATCGAGGCCGGTCCGCGCGTGCTGCCCGCTTTCGCAGAGGACCTGTCCCTCTATGCAAAGCGCTCGCTGGAGGGGCTCGGCGTCGAAGTCGTGCTCGGGCGGGCGGTGTCGGAGTGCAGCGCCGAAGGCGTCGTCTTCGGCGACAGGCGGTTGGCTGCGGCGACGATCATCTGGGCCGCCGGCGTTCAATCCTCGCCGGCGGCGCTATGGCTCGACGCCCCGGCCGACAAGGCTGGACGCCTCAAGGTCGAGCCCGATCTCACCGTTCCAGGACATCCGGAGATTTTCGCGATCGGCGACGCGGCGATTGTCCTTCGCCCGGATGGGCGCCCGGTTCCCGGTATCGCGCCGGCCGCCAAGCAGGAGGGCGCCTATGTCGCCAATGTCATCCGCGCCCGGCTCCGTGGCGCGCCCGCGCCGCCGCCCTTCCGCTACAAGCACGCGGGCGATTTGGCGACGATCGGCAAGCGGCGCGCGGTGATCGACTTTGGCTGGATCAAGCTGCGCGGGCCGATCGCCTGGTGGCTGTGGGGTTTCGCCCACATCTACTTTCTGATCGGCGTCCGCAACCGGCTCAGCGTCGCGCTCAACTGGCTGTGGATCTACGCGCGCGACCAGCGCAGCGCGCGGCTCATCACCTGGTGGGGCGGAGAGGTGGAGGGAACCGCTCCCTTCCCGCGCCGCGAGAGACGTTGAGGGAGCGGCGGGAATAACAGCCCCGAAATCAGCCGCCGTCCGAATCCTCGTTCGCGGCGAACCGCGCCACGGCGCGTTTCGCCTGCTGAAACAGGCCGGTTTGCGGCCCGCCCAGGCCGAATTCAACCTCGCGCGCGCGATTTCCACGGCGCATGATCTCGCCAAGCTCGGGGCGTTTCGCGAGCTGCTGCGCGTAGATGCCGGCGGTCGCAGCCATGAGACGGCCGCCACGGTCGAGCAGCGCATCGGCGAAGGCGATCATCCGCGAGTTGGGCCACGCCTGCGGCCTGATCCCCATCAGCCGCTCGGCGATCGTATCCTCCGCTTCGTGAGGATGAGCCTGCGCCAGGATCATCATCGTGGCGGCCGTCGAGCGCGAGATTCCGGCGTGGCAGTGGACCAGCAGGCGTGGACCGTCGCCCGCGTCGCGGCCGAACGCCAGGATCGTTTCGACGTCGGCCTTCTCAGGCAACAGGACGCGCGGGCCCGGCTCGATTGCATCGTGAAAGCGCAATGTGGTGCGAAAGTGCGGATCGAAGGCCTGAAACGCCGATGGCTCGGGCCATTCGGGATCAAGGATCGACAGAACATGAGTGACGCGCCGGCCTTGGTGGCCGTCGAGTTCGTCAAGTCCACAAATGGTCAGCGTTGCGAAGGCGGGGAGGTTCATCGGGAAAGCCCTAACAGAAAGAAGCATCGGGGGCGATTCGCCCCGGCTCATGACTCGAGGTGGCGCCGCAACGCGTCGCCTTCATGGCGGAGCGGCCCGCGAGAGTAGCGGGCTCGAGACATTCTTGGCATTGCGGCCAGAGAACGGGACGGCGTAAAAAGCGGCATGAGCCATCCGCTACTGGCGGCGCGCCTCCATGACGACGCCTCGACGGCCGGGGCCGCGGGCGCGCATTACGATGTTCTTATCGTCGGCGCAGGTCTTTCGGGAATTGGAGCCGCCTGCCGCCTGATTCAAAAGCGCCCAGGGACGACCTTGGCCATCCTCGAAGCGCGAAACGCGATCGGAGGCACCTGGGACCTCTTCCGCTACCCGGGCGTCCGCTCAGACTCGGATATGTCGACATTCGGCTACGCCTTTCGTCCGTGGGACGATACAAGGGCGATCGCCGATGGCCCCTCGATTCTGCGCTATCTGGCCGAAACCGCGAAAGAATACGGCGTCGACCGCCGCATTCGTTTCGGCTGCAAGGTCGTGCGCGCTTCGTGGCGGTCGGCCGACGCTCAATGGCGGCTCGAGGTTGTCGGCCCAGAAGGCGAGGCGCTCCGGTTCTCGTGCAACTTTCTTTTCCTGTGCACCGGCTATTACGAATACCCGCAAGGCTACATGCCGGGCTGGCCTGGCATGGAGCGTTTCGCCGGACCCATCGTGCATCCGCAGACGTGGCCGGAAGACTTGCGCTACGACGGAAAGCGGGTGGTGGTGATCGGGAGCGGGGCGACGGCGGTGACGATCGTTCCGGCGATGGCGGAACGGGCGGCGCATGTCGTGATGCTGCAACGGTCGCCGACTTACGTTGTCGCCCGGCCGTCCGAGGAGGCGATCGCCAAACGGCTCGGGCGATGGCTTCCGCCGCGGCTCACGCACGCCGTCGTGCGCTGGAAGAACATCCTCCTGCAGATGTACCTCTATCGCCTCTCGCGGCGCAAGCCGGCGGCGGTGCGAGCGCAGATCATCAAGCTTGCGCAAGCCGAGGTCGGGCCGGAGTTCGACGCCGCCGAGTGCTTCAACCCCCGTTACGAACCCTGGGACCAGCGCATGTGTCTCGTGCCGGACGGGGACCTGTTCGCCGCGATGCGCGCGGGCAAGGCGTCGATCGTCAACGGCGAGATCGAAACCTTCACCGCCGCCGGGCTGCGGCTTGCGTCGGGCCAGGAGCTCGCGGCCGACATCATCGTCACCGCAACTGGACTCAAGGTGCGCCTGATCGGCGGGGTCGCGATTGAAGTCGATGGCGCGCCGGTCGATATTGCGGCTGCCACCACCTACAAAAGCGTGATGTTCAGCGACATCCCCAATCTGGCGTCGATCTTTGGCTATACGAACGCCTCCTGGACGCTCAAATCCGATTTGATCGCCGACTATGTCTGCCGCCTTCTGAATCATATGGATCGCCGCGGCTACGCGATCTGCACGCCGCGCCGGGTCGACACGGCGATCGCGGATGAACCGACGCTGCCGCTGACCTCGGGCTATGTCGAGAGGGCCAAGGATCTCCTGTTCAAGCAGGGAAAGACGAAGCCCTGGCGCATGAATCAGAATTACGCGCTCGACGTCATGGCCTTGCGCTTCAGCGCGATCGATGACGGCGCGCTCGAGTTCAGGCGGCGCGAAACGGGAAGCCGCGCGGCGTGACAGGCGTTGTGCGGTCGCGTTCACGGCGCCAGGATCATCAAAACGTCGAGCCTCGGGCGCGCGGCCCGAGCCGGCTTCAGGGAGGAATGATGAAACCCGCAATTCCGCTTGGCCTCCTCGTGATCCTCATCGCGGGACCGGCGATGGCGAAAGACACCCGCTTCTGGAACCTGACCTCGTCGACGGTGGAGTCGCTCGAACTTGCGCCCGCCGGAACCTCCGCCTTCGGCCCCAATCAGACCAAGAACGACCCCGACGGCACGGTCGAACATGACGAGCGGGTGAAAGTGACCGGCGTGAAGACAGGCGCCTACGACGCGCGGCTCAAGCTCGCCGACGGACGCGCGTGCATGGCCAAAGGCGTCCACATCGAGGCGGGCAAGGTGTTCTCCATCGAGGAGAAGGATCTCGTCGGCTGCTCGAAGTAGAGGCGCTCGCCGGGGCGCCGCGAGGTCGCACAACAAAGTTTCGCCGCCGCCACGAAATTATTCTCGCAATCGCCTGTTGAAGCGGGCAATCGTCGTATCCGGAACATCTCAAGGCCCATCAGGTGCGATTCTCCTTCCTCAATGTCGCGTTGCAGGCGCTCGCGCATAATTCCGGCTGGCCGGAGCAGTGGCGCAACCCCGAGCCGAAGCCGGCCTATGACGCAATCATCATCGGGGCGGGCGGCCACGGCCTCGCGACCGCCTATTACCTCGCCAAGGAGCATGGCCTTAGCAAAGTCGCGGTGCTTGAGAAGGGCTGGCTCGGCGGCGGCAACACAGGACGCAACACCACGATCATCCGCTCGAACTATCTCTGGGAGGAATCGGCCGCCCTCTATGATCACGCGCTGAAGCTCTGGGAGGGCCTGTCTCGCGACCTCAACTACAACGTCATGTACTCGCCCCGCGGCGTGCTGATGCTGGCGCACAACACGCATGACGTGCAGGTCGGAAAGCGCCATGTCCACGCCAATCGCCTGGCGGGCGTCGACAACGAATGGCTGACGCCGGAAGAAGCCAAGACCTTCTGCCCGATCCTAAACATCGCCCGCGACGTCCGCTATCCAATCGTCGGCGCGGCGTTGCAGCGGCGCGGCGGGACGGCGCGTCACGATGCGGTCGCCTGGGGCTATGCGCGCGCGGCGTCGGCGCGCGGAATCGACATCATCCAGAATTGCGAAGTGACCGCGATCCGGCGCGACGCATCGGGCGCGGTCTCGGGCGTCGAGACGACGCGCGGGCCAATCGCGACCAAAAAGCTTGGGGTCGTCGCCGCCGGGCACACGTCGGTCGTGATGGCGATGGCCGGGGTCCGCATGCCGCTCGAGAGCTATCCCTTGCAGGCGCTGGTGTCGGAGCCGGTCAAGCCGATGATGCCCTGCGTCGTGATGTCGAACACCATCCACGCCTATATGTCGCAATCGGACAAGGGCGAACTTGTCATCGGCGCCGGCACCGACGCCTATATGTCCTATTCGCAGACCGGCGGCCTGCACATCGCCAATCATACGCTGGAGGCGATCTGCGAGCTCTTTCCCACCGTGCGCCGCATGCGCATGCTGCGCAACTGGGGCGGCATCGTCGACGTGACGCCTGATCGCTCACCAATCATCGGCCTGACCCCGGTTCCGGGCCTGTTCGTCAATTGCGGCTGGGGCACCGGCGGCTTCAAGGCGACGCCAGGCTCGGGCCATGTGTTCGCGCACACGATCGCCCGCGGCGAACCGCATCCCATCGCCGCGCCCTTCACGCTTGATCGCTTTCGCTCCGGCCGTCTCATCGACGAAGCCGCAGCGGCGGCGGTGGCGCATTGAGCACCCCATGCTGCTGATCGATTGCCCCTATTGCGGCATGGCGCGCCCGGAGATCGAGTTCGCCTACGGCGGCGAAGCGCATGTCGCGCGCCCCACCGACCCCAGCGCGCTCAGTGATGAGGAATGGGCGAACTTCCTCTATTTCCGTGCGAACCCGAAAGGCGTGCTCGCGGAGCGCTGGCGCCACACGCACGGATGCGGACGCTTCTTCAATTGCCTGCGCGACACATTGAGCGACAGGATCCTCGCGACTTACAAAGCGGGCGAGCCGCGTCCGGACATCGCAGGCGAACGCGCCGGGCGGCGCGAATGAGCCAGCCGTTTCGTCTCGCTGGCGTCGGTTCGATCGATCGTTCGCGCCCTCTCGTCTTCACCTTCGACGGCCTCGACTACCAGGGATACGCCGGCGACACGCTCGCTTCCGCGCTGATCGCCAATGGCGTACATCTCGTCGGGCGCTCGTTCAAATATCACCGGCCGCGCGGGCTCCTCACCGCGGGCGCCGAGGAGCCGAACGCGCTGGTGACGCTCGAGCGCGGAGCCGGCCGTGTGACTCCCAACCTGCGCGCAACCCAGATCGAGCTTTACGGTGGGCTCCGCGTCTCGAGCCAGAATCGCTGGCCGTCGCTCAAGTCCGATTTCGGCGCCGTCAACGATCTCCTCTCGCCGCTGTTCGGCGCCGGCTTCTATTACAAGACCTTCATGGGGCCGAGCTGGGCCTGGCGCCATGTGTATGAGCCGATGATCCGTCGCGCCGCCGGTCTCGGTCGCCCTCCGCGCGAGCCCGATCCTGACCGCTATCAGCGCACATTCGGCCATTGCGACGTGCTCGTCGTCGGCGCCGGACCTGCGGGGCTTGCGGCGGCGCTCTCCGCGAGCGCAAGCGGCGCGCGGGTGGTCGTCTGCGACGAAAATCCCGCGTTCGGGGGCTCGCTGCTCGCCGAAACTGAAGTTCAGATCGAGGGCAAAGGCGCGCGCGATTGGCTTGCGGACGCGCTCGTGGCGCTGCGGTCCGCGCCCAACGTGCGGCTCATGCCGCGCACCCAGGCGTTCGGCTATTACGCGCAGAATTTCGTCGGACTCAACGAGCGCATCGCGGAACCCGACCTCATCGCCGATCCCGAGTTGCCGCGCGAACGCTTATGGCAGATGCGCGCGCGCGAGGTGGTGCTGGCGACTGGCGCGATCGAGCGTCCGCTGGTCTTTCCGGACAACGACCGGCCGGCCGTGATGCTCGCAGGCGCCGCGCGGCGTTATTGCAATCAATATGGCGCCAAGGTTGGCGAGCGGATCGTCGTCGCGACGGCGCATGACAGCGCCTACCGCGCCGCGCTCGATCTCAACAAAGCAGGCGTCCATGTCGAGCTGATCGCCGATCTTCGGCCCGAGGTCAGCGGGCCTCTGCCTGACGCAGCGCGCGCCGCCGGAATCGAGGTCGCGGCGGGGGCCGAGATTCTTGGCGTCGACGGGCGCCTGCGGGTGAAGGCCGTTCGCGTCAGGCAGATGGGCAAGGACCGGACCGTCGCCTGCGACGCGCTCCTGATGTCGGGCGGATGGACGCCGTCCGTGCATCTCTTCTCGCAATCGCGCGGCAAGCTCGCTTTCGACGAGGCGCTGCAACTGTTCAAGCCGGGAGCATCCGCGCAGCGCGAGCGGTCGGCCGGCGCCTGCAACGCGGCCTTCGATCTTGCGGCCGTGCTCGCGGAAGGCGAAGCGGCCGGGCGCGCGGCGGCGCGGCCGCGGGGCTTCGCCGCGCCGCTTCGGGCGCTGGGCCTTTTTTCCTCCCCCCTTGTGGAGGAGGACCAAGGAGGGCGGCCGCGCCGTTCTGCGGGACTAGCGGGCGGCGCATTCGACAATCTCGACGGTCCGCGCGACCCCCCACCCCGCCCCGCCCCCACCAGAGGGGGCGGGGGTGCTAACGGCATCAATTCCACCCAAATGCAGAAAGTGATCAGGGCCGCCTCGCCCATCGCCGCCGACCGTCGCGCGAAAGCCTTCGTCGATTTCCAGAACGACGTCTGCGCCAAGGATGTGAGCCTCGCGGTGCAGGAAGGCATGCGCTCGATCGAGCACATCAAGCGCTACACCACCACGGGAATGGCGACCGACCAGGGCAAGCTTTCGAACATGAACGCGCTCGGCATCGCCGCCGCCGCGCTCGGAAAGCCTATTCCCGAAGTGGGTTTAACGACCTTCCGCCCGCCCTTATACGCCGGTGACTTTCGGCGCCTTCGCAGGGCCTGCGCGCGGCGACGCGTTCGATCCCATCCGCCGCACGCCCATTCACGAATGGGCGGCCGAGAACGGCGCCGCGTTCGAGGATGTCAGCCAATGGAAGCGCGCCTGGTATTTTCCGCAAGCTCGCGAGACAATGCACGACGCCGTTGCGCGCGAATGCCGCACGACGCGCGCAAGCGTCGGATTGTTCGACGGCTCGACGCTCGGCAAGATCGAGGTCGTCGGTCCCGACGCGGCGACGTTCCTCGAACGCATGTACGCAAACGCCTTCCAGAAGCTCGAGGTCGGGCGCTGCCGCTACGGCCTGATGCTGAGCGAGGCCGGCTTCCTCATGGACGACGGCGTCATCGCGCGCCTTGCGCCCGACCGCTTCCATGTGACGACGACCACTGGCGGCGCGCCGCGCGTGCTCGCGCATATGGAGGACTACCTGCAGACCGAGTTCACCGGTCTCAAGGTCTGGCTCACTTCGACCACCGAGCAATGGGCGACCATCGCTTTGCAGGGTCCGAAAGCGCGCGAATGCGTCGCCCCGCTTGTCGAGGGACTCGGTCTGTCGAACGGCGCCTTTCCGCATATGAGCGCGCGCGAGGCTCGCGTCTGCGGCGTTCCGGCGCGGCTCGCGCGGGTGAGCTTCACCGGCGAACTCGGCTATGAGATCAACGTCCCCTCGCATTTCGGCCGCGCCGTGTGGGAGGCGGCGTGGCGCGAGGTTCAGAAGCGCGACGGCTGCGCTTACGGAACCGAGGCCATGCACGTGATGCGGGCCGAGAAGGGTTATGTCATCGTCGGCCAGGAGACCGACGGCACGGTGACGCTGGCCGACCTCGGGCTCGACCGGGCGATCGGCAAAGCAAAGAAAGACTTCGTCGGCAAACGCTCGCTTACGCGGCCCGACATGCTCCTGGGCAATCGCAAGCAGCTCGTCGGGCTGCTTACGGACAATCCGGCGATCGATGCTCGAAGAAGGCGCGCAGGTGACGGAAAGCATGAACCCGCCGATAGGCTCGTCCGCGCTCGGCCACGTCACGTCGTCCTACATGAGCGCGACTCTGGGCCGTTCGATCGCGCTCGCGCTCGTCGCCGCGGGGCGCTCGCGGATGGGCGCGAGGCTCCATGTGCCCATGCCGGTCGGGGCGATCGGCGTGACGGTGGTGGACCCTGTCTTCTATGACAAAGAGGGAGCGCGGCTCAATGGCTGACGCCGCGCTGAAACCCCGCTCGCCGCTCGAAGGTCTTGCGCTTGCCCAAGGCCCGCGCTTCGCCTTGTCGGAAGCGCCGCCGGCCGCGCGCTTCATCCTGCGGGGCGGCGAGGCGGTGCGCGTCGCATGCGGCATGGCGTTCGGCGCCGAGCCTCCATCGCAGCTTGGCGCGGCGAGCGAGGCCGGCGGACGCGCGGCGCTGTGGCTTGGGCCCGATGAATGGCTGTTGATCGCCGACGGCGCCGACGCGCCGAACATTGGCGAAACGCTCGAGTCGGTGCTCGAGGGAACTGCGCATAGTCTCGTCGACGTGTCGCACCGGCAGATCGGCCTTGTCGCCAGCGGGCCTGCCGCGGCGCGCGTCCTCAACGCCAGGCTGTCCGCTTGATCTTAGCCTGAACGCGTTTCCGGTCGGCTTCGCGACGCGCACATTGTTCGACAAAGTGGAGATCGTGCTCTGGCGCCGCGCCGAGGCGACATTCCATATCGAAGTCTGGCGTTCGTTTGCGCCCTGGCTCGCCGCGTCGCTCGCCGAGGCCGCGCGCGGCGCGCCGGAGTGGTGAAACCCACGGAGAGAGGACGTCATGAGCCTTGAGGCTGCTGACGAGGCGGAGGAAGAAGCCGGGCTGTTCGACCCGCGACGGCTCGCCTTCATCGAGAGCATTGCGGACCTTCGTCCGCGCATGCACCGCTACTGCGCGCGCATGACCGGCTCGGCTTTGGACGGCGAAGACGTGATGCAGGAGACGATTTTCGAGGCCTACCTCAAGCTTGGCTCGTTCGACGCCTCTCGTCCACTCGGCCCCTGGCTCTTCAGGATCGCGCACAATCGCTGTATCGATTTTCTGCGCCGGCGGCAGGCGCAGCGCGAGGCCGAGGCGGCGGTCGAACCCCTCGCGTGGGTTGACCCGCCGGAGGTCGCGGGCAGAGCGATCGACCGCGCGATCGAACGATTGGTGATCGCCCTTCCTCCGAAAGAAAGAGCGTGCGTTCTCCTCAAAGACGTCTTCGACTATTCGCTCGAAGACATTGCTGACCTCGTGGAATCGACGACCGGCGGCGTCAAGGCGGCCTTGAGCCGCGGCCGCGGCAAACTGGCGACGCTAACCGATGCGCACTCCCCGAAGCGGAAGGCAAACGAAGCGGAACTGGCGCTTCTTCGCCTTTATATCGATCAATTCAACCGGCGCGATTGGCAAGGCGTGCGCGAGCTCGCCAGTGCCGACGCACGGTTGACGGTCGCCGATTGCTTCACCGGACGCTTGGCTGACTCGCCCTATTTTGTTGAATACGAGCGCCCCATTGTCGCCTGGCGCATGGCGCTCGGAGACGCGGACGGAGAAACCGTCATCGTTATTCTGCGCGAAGACCCGCAGGGCGCAGTTCCGTTCTCCGCGATTCGCGTTGGAATTTCCGGGGGCCGCATCACCAGCATCGCCGACTACATCAAGTGCTCGTGGATCTTGGAGACGGCTTCCCTCACGCTTGCGCCGGCTTAGGCGGCTCTCGGCGAAACTGCGGACGCGGCGCGGGCAAAAAACTTTGATTCCGACGTATCTCGGCGGGCGCCTCTTTCGTAATTGTGAGTCTCAACCACTCTGAGGGCTCAACCAGTGTCGATGAAAACTTATTCCGGAAGTTGCCATTGCGGCGACATTCGCTTTCAGGCCGAACTCGACTTCGCCGACGGAACGTTCAAGTGCAACTGCACCAGCTGCGCGAAGGCGCGCTCCTGGCTCATTGTTGCGCCGGCCAGCCGGTTTCGCGTCGTCCAAGGCGAGGACTCCCAGGCGGAATATGAGTGGACGCCGCCGGGCCGCGCGAATCCTTCTGTCCAATTCCACTTCTGCAAGAGGTGCGGGATTCGCACCCCGGGCCGAGGTGATCTCGAAGCAATGGGCGGCGCTTTTTACGCGGTCCAAGTTTCGTTGCTCGACGACCTTGATCCCAACGAGCTCGCCGCCGCGCCGGTCCGCTACGTCGACGGCCGGCACGACCGTTTCGACCGGGCGCCGGACGACGTCCGATTCCTTTAGAACGGCTCAGCGGAGCCGCCTCCCGGTCGGACCGACGCCACGCGGGTGGCGAAGCTCGTTTCAGGCCTTAGCGGCGGGCGCCACCAACCCGTCGCGCCCTCGCGAAATTGCCGGACGGTGATCTCGGCCACCTCGGCCGCCGGAATGCCCTCGGCAGGATCGCGACCTATGGCCTGTAGCGTTTCGGAGACCCAGCCTGGCGAAACGGCGTTGACCCGAACGGAAATCGACGGCTCCGCGGTTACTGCGCGAACGAACCCCTCGACAGCGGCATTGACGGTGGTGATGATCGCGCTGCCGGGAGACGGATATTGCGCCGCAAGACCAGTCGTCAGGGTAATCGCGCCGCCGGGCCGTACGGACCTCGTTCCGTAGCGGACGACGTTGACCTGGCCTAGCAATTTGTTGGCGAGGGAGAAGGTCCAGTCCTCGATGCGTTCGCGGGCGTCATTTGAGAAAACCACCCTAGTCGCGCGGCCCGCTCTTTTGGCGACCCGGCGACGCGCGATCGCGCTGACGGCCGCGGCGCTTGGCGCGGCGCTCGTCGGCGGCTGCCGAAGCGGCGATGATCGGAGCGCCATCGACATATCCGGCAATTCGCCGGCGCTCGAGTTCACCCTGACGCGGGCGTCGGACGGAAAGCGGGTGACCGAAGCCGATTATCGCGGCGACATCGTCATGCTCTATTTCGGCTACACCTTCTGCCCGGACGTCTGTCCCACGACGCTTGCGAACGTCGCCGACGTTCTCAAGCGGCTCGGCCCGGACGCCGAGCGCGTGCGACTGCTGTTCGTGACGGTCGACCCCGACCGCGATACGCTTCCGGTGCTGGCCGACTATGTGAAGAATTTCGCGCCTGAGATCGACGGATTGCGCGGCGATCCCGATCAGATCGCAGCGCTCGCGCGCCGCTACCGGATCGCCTATTCCGTCTCGCCCGCGACCGCGACACACGCCTATGAGGTGACGCACGGCTCGGCCATCTATGTCTTCGACGCCACGGGCGCGGCGCGCCTGCTTATTCCCTCGCTTGGCTCCACGGCGGGCGACATCGCTGGCGTCACGGCCGATCTCCGGCGTCTGGTCGAGCACGATAATTCGCCCGGCCTGTTCGCGCGGCTCATGCAGTTCATCTGAGCTCACGCTCAATCGCCGGTCGCGCCGCGCACCGGAAAGCTCGCCACGAGCGAACCGCCGTCCTGAAAGCGCAGGGTGACGGGAACCGAGCGTCCGCGCGCCGTTTCGGCGGTCGGCGACATGCACATGAGATGATATCCGCCCGGCTCGAACCTCACTTCGCCATGGGCCGGCACGGCCACGCTGTCGACCATCTCCATCCGTTCCTGGCCGTTGTCGTTGACGCTACGGTGGAGCATAAGGGCGCCGCATCCGGGAGATGCGGCGCCGACGAGCGTGCGAGTCCGGCCGGTAGGGTTCGACAGGACGAAATATCCAGCCGCCGGGCGCGACGGGATGATGAGGCGCAGCCACGGCTGGCTTATTGCGAGGCCCGGCTCCTCCGCCTGCACCGCCGAATACGAGAGCGCCATCGCCAGAGCGCAGAGCGCCGGTCTAGCCAGTCCAGCGGCGTGAGAGCGCGGCGAGGGCGGCGGCGTCCTTGTCGGTCTCCGCAATCGTTTCATCGCTGAGCCTCATCGCGTTCATGACCACGAGCACTCCGGCCACGCTCATCATCGCGGGGGGAATCCAGATTATGAGGCCCCCGAACTGCTGATCGTCGAGCGCGCTGATCGAGGGGAAGAGACGGCCGCAGAGATCGTAATAGGGATAAAGGTCGCGCGACGAGAAGACGATGATCGCGCCGAGCAGGATCTGCGGGAACATGACGGCAAGCGAGAGGGCCGCCCGGGCGCCGAAGGACACGCGCGCCGGCGGCGAGGGTCGCGGGTCGAGAACCAGGCACCAGAACAGGATTCCGTCCAGAACCATGCTCCAGTTCATGATCGCGTAAAGCCGCGCGTCGATCATCGCGCGAAAATGGACCGCAGGGATCAGCCAGAAATAGAACAGTCCCACGAACAGGAACGCCGCGAGCACAGGCTGCTGCAACACATGGATCGTCGCGCCGGCGATACGGCTCTCGACCAGCCGGCGCGCCCAGCGCGGCATGCCGCGCTTGACCGAGGCGCCCACCCAGCTCAGCGCGATCAGGAAGGGGCTTAAGTGATGCATCGCGACGTGCTGGACGCGGTTCAGGAAAAACATGTGCTGCGACCAATATTCGAACCGGGTCTGCAGCACGGCATAGGCGCCGAGCAGCCCGATCACGAAAACTACGCGCCGCCAGACCGGGGGCCGCTCCTTCGGCGGCGCGAGCGCGACGCCGCGAAAAAACCAGAGCAGCGTGAGCGCCGTCGCCAGATAGATGAGCGGCGAGAAATCCCAAGGGCCCCAGACCGGCATCAGCGATGGGTGGGCGCCCGAGATCCAGAACAGGAACAGGCCGAAGGCGACAATCGCCCAATCGGCGCCGCCGGTCCGATCCGCTACCCACCGCGACGCCAGGGGCTCCTCTAGCCACGTTCGTTGCATGACCCGAAGGGCTAGGCGAAGCTTCGCCACCTGTCAAAGCGCGGCCGCGCTGGGGGGCGACTCGGCGCGTGATAAATGGCTCTCAGCGGCTGTTAGACCCTGACCGCCGCCGGAGCCACAGAGCCCGATGCACCGTCACGAAACTGCCGGGCAATGATCGCGCCCACGTCGGCCGCCGGAATGCCGTCGGCCGGATTGCGGCCGATCGCCTTCAGGGTCTCCGCGACCCAACCCGGCGAAACGGCGTTGACCCGAATGGAAATCGACGGCTCGACGGCGGCTGCGCGCACGAACGCGTCCACGGCGGCGTTGACGGTGGTGATGATCGCGCTGCCGGGAGCGGGATATTGCGACGCGAGACCCGTCGTGAGCGTGATCGCGCCGCCGGCGCGGACGTTCTTTGCCCCGTAGCGGACGACGTTTACCTGTCCCAGCAATTTGTTGGCGAGTGAGAAGGTCCAGTCCTCGTCGGTCAGCTGATCCCACGGCTTGAAACGCGCCGCGCCGCCCGTGCAGATGATTCCATCGACCATCCCAATCCGGCCGAACAGCGATGCGATCGACTTTGGATCGGAGATGTCGACCCGCTCGTCCGAACTGCGCGACGCGCGGATGCACGCGCTTTCGCCGAGCGCCTTGACAACCTCCGCCCCTATAAGCCCGGCGGCCCCGATCACCAATATTTTACCCAAGACCTTCTCCTCTGATTCGCCCGCGAGAGTGAAGCCGCTTCGGCCTGATCGCAAGCGTCAGCCGCGCTCAGCCTTGTCGCGCGCGTTCAACGCCTGGATCGCCTCGCGCGCCGCCTTCCACTCCGTGTCGCCCCAGCGGCGCAATTCATAGAAATTGCCTCCGGTCGCGAGCGCTTCGGCGCCGTCCATCGCGATCGTCTCGCCGTTCAGCCACTCGCAGCCGTCGGACATGAGAAACGTCGCGAGATTCTGCAATTCCTCCATCCGGCCGACCCGACCCATCGGATTGCGTGCGGCGGATGCGCCGGGCTCGGCGCCAGGCATCAAACGCTTGCTCATGCCCTCGGTCGGGATTTCGCCAGGCGCGATGGCGTTGAGGCGAATGCCGTAGCGGCCCCATTCCTGCGCGAGCGACATGGTCATCGCCTGGATCGCCGCCTTGCTCATCGCCGAGGGCACGACGAACGGGCCGCCGTTGCGCACCCAGGTCACCGCGATCGAGACGACGCTTCCCTTCTGCTTCGCCGCGATCCAGCGCTTGCCCACCGCCTGCGTCACATAGAAGGTGCCATGCATGACGATATTGGCGATGGCGTCGAAGCCGCGCGGCGACAGGTCCTCGGTGCGGGAGATGAAATTGCCGGCGGCGTTGTTGACGAGGCCGGTCAAGGGCCGGTCGCGGAAAATCTCCTCGATCATCGCTTCGACCGCCGCCGCGTCGCGGATGTCGACGCCGTAGCTTGCGACGCGTCCGCCATGCGCCTTCATAAGCTCAGCGGCGGTCGCGTCGCAGACGCCCTTGCGCCGGCCGCAGATCGCGATCTCGGCGCCGAGGCCGAGGAAACGCTCGGCCATCGCCTTGCCGAGCCCCGTGCCGCCGCCGGTGACGAGGATTTTCTTGCCCTTAAAAAGGCCGTCGACGAACATCAGGGTTTCCTCTCCCGTTTGGCGTTCCAATGACCGCGCTCGGAAACGCCAGTCAAATCGCCCTCATCGGTACGCGCTTCGGGGGCGCTCGGAAAGTGCGGCTCGAATGGCGAGGCGCCGCAAGCTCGCGCTTGCGACGGCAAGGCGCCTAGTCGCGACGCTCAGGCGCGCTTAGACTGGCAGCGCGAACGCGCCGCGCCGGCCGGACAGGGGGAATAGCGCCATGGAAATCAAGCGAAGGGTCTCGAGCGAAGCCGGGCCCGCCACCAACTTCACCGGCGCGGTGCACATCGATCGGCCGATTGCGCCGGGTCCTGCCGCTGGCGCGGATTGGCGAGTCGTCACTTTCGAGCCGCGCGCCCGGACCGCATGGCACACCCATCCAAAGGGCCAGATTCTGATGGTGACCGCCGGATCGGGTCGCGTTCAGAGCGAGGGCGGACCGATCGAGGAGATTAACCCCGGCGACGTCGTCTTGATCTCGCCAGGCGAAAAGCACTGGCACGGCGCCTCGCCGACCGCCGCCATGACCCATGTCGCCATAAACGAGGCGCCGACCAGCTGGATGGAGAAGGTCAGCGACGAACAATACGGTTGAGCGCCATCCACGCTCATCTCGGCGGCGGGAAGGCGAGAATCTCGCTGGTGTAGGTCTCCACCACCTCGCTGAACGGCTCGCCTTCCGGCGTCGACAGCACCGCGCGATGCTCGAGCACATGATCGGGAATCGCGAGCGCGCCCTTGTCGTCGGACGCGGGCGCGGCGCTCATCTCCCAGCCCTTCGGCAGCGGGCGGTAGAGCAGGTCCGCGGAGAGGGTATGGCGGCGGAAATGGAGCGCCGCCACCGCCTTGCCGAACGGCGTGTCAGTCGTCTCCAGCGCATGGTTCATGTCGGGCGTGAGGCGCGCCGGCACGTACCAATTGTCGGCCTCGGAAAGCACATGGTCACCGCATTTGAGACGAACCCGGCGGTAGCCGAGCTTCTCGTCCGGCTTGACGTCGAGCGCGGCCCGCACCTCGGGGCTCGCCGGCTTCATCGTGTCGCGCACGCGCTCGGCGACGATCCGCGCTGGATCCGCGAGGCGGTGATCGGCGCACCAGCGCTCGAGCGTCAGCGTCGCGCTGTCGTGACTCAAAAGGTCAGCGTTGAGGCTTTCGATCAGCGCCAACGCTTCGAGACGGCCGGTGAAATTGTCCGGCCAAGGGGCGGGGAGGCGGCGAGCCCGGCCGCGGACGCGCTCGCCGTCATGAGGAGCCCGACCGCAATCCCGATCGCCCGCAACCTTGCCCCGCTCATATCTCTTCCGCCGCGGCCGACAATTCGAACCATGCTTCCTCACTCGCCATCAGCGCCCGCTCGAGTTCGGCGCGCTTCGCCGCCAATTCCGCGATCTTCGCCGCGTCGCCGCCGCGCGCGCTTGCTGCCGCCAGCGCTTCGTCCAACCGGCGCAGGAGATCGTGGAAGCGGTTGATCCTGTCCTCGAGCGCGGCGAGTTCGCGTTTGAGCTGCGGCTCGCGCCGGGGTCCCGCTCCCGGCGGGGGCGGCTCCGTTTGGCGCTTGCCCCTTTGCTCCGGCCGCTCGTCGGCGCCGAGCACGAACCGGCTGTAATCGGCGAGATCGCCATCGAACGGCTTGACCGTCCCGTTCGCCGCCAGCCACAGCCGGTCGACGCAGGCTTCCAGCAGACGACGGTCGTGCGACACCAGAATGCAGGCGCCTTCATAATCGTTGATCGCCTCGATCAGTTCGCCGCGGCTGTCGATGTCGAGATGGTTGGTCGGCTCGTCGAGGATGAGGAGCTGCGGCCCGTCGAACGCGGCGAGGCCCATCATGAGGCGCGCCTTCTCGCCGCCCGACAGGAACTCGACCTTGGTGTCGGCGCGCGCGCCGGAGAAGCCGATCATCGCCGCGCGGCCGCGGATCTTCGACACCGCTTCCCCGCGCATGCGCTCGGCCACATGGTCGTAGACGGTTCCGCCCGGCTCGAGCTCGTCGATCTGGTGCTGGGCGAAATAGCCGACCTGAAGCCGGTTCGCGCGCGTCATCTTTCCCGCCATCGGCTCAAGACGCCCGGCGATCAGCTTGGCGAAGGTCGACTTGCCGTTGCCGTTCTGGCCGAGAAGCCCGATGCGGTCATCGTCGGCGAGCGTGAGGTCGATGCGGGCGATGACCGCGCGCCCGTCATAGCCGGCGCTGACCTTCTCCATGGTCACGATCGGCGGACTCAGGCGCTTCACGACCGGCGGCCACTTGAACGGCTGCACGCTCTCGTCGACGATCGCCGCGACCGGCTCCATCTTGGCCAGCATCTTGAGCCGCGACTGGGCCTGCACCGCCTTCGACGCCTTGGCGCGAAAGCGGTCGACGAAGGCCTGCAGATGGGCGCGCTTCTCCTCCTGCTTCTTCGCCGCCTTGCCGGCGAGGATCTGCTGCTCGCGGCGCTGACGCTCGAAGCTCGAATAGCCCCCGGTCCATAAGGTGAGCTTGCCGCGGTCGAGGTGCAGGATCTGCTCGGCGACGTCGTCGAGCAGGTCGCGGTCATGGCTGATGACGAGAATCGTCGCCTGGCAGGTCTTCAGATAGTCGGTGAGCCACAGCACGCCTTCGAGGTCGAGATAGTTGGTCGGCTCGTCGAGCAGCAAAAGGTCGGGCTCCGAGAACAGCACCGCCGCGAGCGCGACCCGCATGCGCCAGCCGCCGGAAAACTCCTGAAGCGACCGGGCTTGCGCCGCCTCGTCGAAGCCGAGCCCCTTGAGGATTCGCGCCGCCCGCGCCGGGGCGTTATGCGCTTCGATATCGACGAGCCGCGTGTGGATCTCGGCGATCCGCTCTCCTTCGCTCGCGGTCTCCGCTTCGGCCATCAGCGTCTCGCGCTCAATATCGGCGGAGAGCACGAAGTCGATCAGGCTTTCCGCGCCGGCCGGGGCTTCCTGCTCGACGCTGCCGACGCGCGCGCCTTTGGGGATGATCACCGCGCCGCTTTCGGGCGAAAGCTCGCCGCGGATCAGGCGGAAGAGCGTGGTCTTGCCGGCGCCGTTGCGCCCCACAAGCCCGACATGCGCGCCGGACGCCAGCGCGGCCGAGGCGTTGTCGATCAGGAGGCGCTCGCCAAGCCGATAGGTGAGGGCGCTGATATGCAGCATGGGCGGGCTTTTCGCGCGGCCCGCCCGCGCTGGCAAGATCGAACGGCCGCGCCGCCGACAAGTCTCGTCCCGCGCGCCGCTGCTTCACGTGGGCGGCGCTGCATGGCGTGTTGAGGTCGCGCGGCCCTGCACCAATTCAAACGGACGAATGGGGGTGCGCGATGGTTTTTCGGTATCGAGTCTTATCGCAGATGATATTGGACGCCGTGTAATTGTTAAGATATCTGCCTCGAACAAACCTACAAATGAAGCGGACACGGCCCTCCGCGCAGCTGACGAGCTGCGGGGCGGCGAGGCGGATTGCATTTGAGCCGGCGGGCTACCGGAAACTTTGGAATGTGCGGCTTGGTCGGGATTGGGAGTGCGCAATGTTGATTGGGGACAAAAGGCTAATTCAGTTTATCGCGGCGATTGGGCTTTCATTTGCTCTCAGCGTCGGACCGCCGTCGGCATCTCGCGCCGAGGACGACGCGGCCTCCGCCCCTGCGGCTTCGGACGCGAAGACCGCGGCCAAGGAGGCCGAGCCGGTCACCACCAAAGATCCTCAGATTGCCCTCGATGATCTCGAGCTCCTGCTGGAGCCGATGACCAAAGAAGAGACGGAGACCGAGGCCAAGGGTTGGTATGCGCTGTTGAGGGCGAAAGAGCGCGAAATCACCGTGGCCGAGCTGGATGTGCGCCGCAAGAACCGCGAAATCGCGCAGTTGGAGAAACAGAAGACGGCCGCGGCGGATCTGGCGAAAGCCACCGAAGAGGTCAAAGCGGCGACATCCGACAAGGACAAGGAGGCGGCCGCCCAGCACCTCGCGGAAGCGCAGAAAAATCTGGCCCAGACGGTCAAAACCGCAAGCAAGGAGACTGCAAAGGAGGATAAGAAGGCCGAGGCGACCACGGCCGCGATGGCCAAACAAGCCGCGGCGGCCCCTCCGCCGGCCGCCACGGTTGATTCCGGGACCGCAGCAGCAGGCACGAAGGTCATGCCGGCTGCGGCGGGCGACAAGGAGGTGTTACAGAAAGCGGCCGAATCCGCGGCGAAGAAATCCGGCGGCGCTGGCGACGCCGCAAAGGTTGAGAAGGTGGTCGCAGCGACCGAGAAAGAAGCCGCGGCCACGGACCAAATCAAGACGCTGGCGGAATCAACGCCGGCCGCAGCCGGATCGGCGACAGCCGCAACCGCGCCCGGAGCGGCCACCGCCGCGGTCGCCGCTACGTCGAAAAAGGCCGAAAAGCTCGCCCAAAAGGCGGACGAAGCCACCGCCGCCAAGACCGACGTCAAGGTGCAGCTCGTCGATTACAGCACCCAATTGATGGGCGAGCGCACCGCGCTCACCGACCGCTTAAAACTCGTCCTCGACAAATTCGAGGCCAAGGGCGGCGACGGGAAGCCGTATCGTCTGTACATCGCCTCGATCGGCGGCATAAAGATCGACGTCTCGGATCGGACCGCAACTCTGGCGAGAATTTCCGGCTGGCTGACCTCCGACGAGGGCGGCCTCAGGCTGGCGCGCGATGTCGGGACATTTCTCGCCTACATCATCGGGTCGATCATCGTCGCCAGGATCGTCCGCATGATCCTGCGCCGCGTCATGAGCGGGGATCACGTGACCTCGCAGCTCTTGCGCGATTTCATCATCTCGTCCTCGGGGCGGGTCATTGTCGCGATCGGCTTCCTGCTTGCATTGTCGGCGCTCGAGGTGAACCTGGCGCCGCTGCTCGCTGTCATCGGCGCGGCAGGCTTCGTCGTCGCTTTCGCATTGCAGGGCACGCTCAGCAATTTCGCCAGCGGCCTCCTCATCATGGTCTTCAAGCCGTTCGACGTCGGCGACGAGGTCGAGGTCGGCGGCGGCATCAAGGGCAAGGTCACCCACGTGACCATCTTCAGCACCTACATCCGCACGGATGATGGGCTGGTGAAGATCGTGCCCAACGACAACATCTGGAAGAGCGTCATCGTCAATCAGACGACCGGGGTCGTGAAGGCTCCGCCTTCCGGCGAGGCGAAACCTCCCGAGGAGAACGCCGAAGCCGCGTGAAGGCGCGAGCCCGGGATCGCACGCTCTTGCTACGGCGGACGATTCCGGTTCGCTCAGGGCTTGTTCGGAACGTCCAGCATGGCGCCGGTGCGGAACAGAAGGCCTGCAGCGCCCCGCTCCGATCAGCGGCGCGATGATGAACAGCCAGAGTTGCGCGATAGCGCCGGGGTCTGAGCCAATCCCGACCAGCGCCGGGCCGATCGAGCGCGCCGGATTGACCGACGTGCCGGTGACGTTGATGCCGACAAGATGGATGACGACGAGCGTAAGCCCGATGGCGAGGCCGGCGAAGCCGGTCGGCGCGATCGGGTGGGTGACGCCGAGAATGCACACCAGGAACAGGAACGTCCCCACCACTTCGAAGACGAAGGCGGAGCTCAAGCCGTATTCGCCGAAATGACCCGGGCCCCAGCCGTTCTGCCCGAGGCCGCCATTCCAGCCGTGAGCCTTGCCGGACAGCATGAGATAGAGCACGCCAGCGCCGACGATCGCCCCCAGAACCTGGGCGATCCAGTAACTGATCATTTCGGCGACGCTCATGCGGCCGGCGACATAGACGCCAAAACTCACCGCCGGATTGACATGGCAGCCGGAGATCGGCCCGATGCCATAGGCCATGGCGACGATGGCGAAGCCGAAAGCGCTCGCGATGCCGAGAAGGTCGACCGCCGTCGCCCCTGATCCCATGCCGCCGATCACCGCGGTTCCCACGCCGAAAAACACCAGGGCGAAAGTGCCGATAAACTCAGCTGCCTGCTTGTTCATGTCCCCATCCCCGTCCCGCCCAAATCGGCGGGACGCTCTTATAGCTACGGCTCGGGCGTGAGAAAAGCGGGATGGGCGTTCGCCGCTAAAGCCGTTCTTCCACCCGCGAGCCGTTGCTTTCGCGGGGTCTGCGGCTATATATGCGGCGCCTTTCGATGACCTCTTGAAGAACGGCGCGGCTTTCGCGTCGCCGGAGCTGCCGTCCCCGTGCTGATTACCGCAGCCTACGCACAAGCCAGCGGCGCTGGACCCTTTGGGGCCAGCGACACGCTGGTTCAGCTGGTGCCGATCGTGGCCATGATCGCGATCGTCTATTTCGTGCTCTGGCGCCCGCAGCAGCGGCGCGCGAAGGAGCAGCGCGAAATGGTGCAGGCGGCGCGGCGCGGCGATGTGGTCGTCACCTCCGGGGGTCTCATCGGCAAGGTCACCAAGTCAGTCGACGACAACGAGGTTGAGTTGGAGATAGCTCCCAACGTGCGCGTGCGCCTCGCCCGCTCCGGCATCTCTGAAGTGCGGGCGAAGGGCGAACCGGTCAAGGATTCGCCGCCCGCCAAGTCGCCGCCGACCAAGAAGGATGCGCCCAACCCCTGAGCCCGGCTTCATGCCGGGCGATTGACGTTCGTTCCTGAGAATAGAAAGCCTGATGCTTCGTTTCGCGAACTGGAAATTGGCCTCCGTCCTGGCGCTTGTGGCGGCCGCGCTGCTGGTCATCGTGCCGAGCTTCATGCGAACTGAGACCGTGGACGCGCTCGCCGCGCGGCTGCCCGGCTTCATTCCCATACGCCAGATCGTGCTCGGCCTCGATCTGCAGGGCGGCGCCTATATGCTGATGGAAGTCGACCACGCCTCGGTGGTCAAGAGCCAGGTTGAGGCTTTGCGCGACGACGTCCGGCAGAAGCTGCGCGACGGAAGGATTGCGATCTCCGGCGGCATCGCGGTCCAGCCGCGCGGCGTGCTGGTGCGGGTGGCCGACCCGGCCGAGCGCGCCAAGGCGTTCGACCTCCTGCAGTCGGTGAGCCAGCCGATCGGCGGACCGCTGGCGGGTGGAAACGGGCGCACGCTCGATGTGACTCAAACCTCCGAGGGCGTCCTGTTGACGCTGACCGACGCGGCCATCGCCGACAAGCTGCGCCACGCGGTCGGGCAATCGATCGAAGTGCTCGACCGCCGCATCAACGCCATGGGCACCAAGGAGACCATCGTCCAGCGGCAAGGCGCCGATCGCGTGCTGATTGAAGTGCCGGGCCTTCAGGACACCACGAAGCTCAAGGAGATCATTGGCCAGACCGCCAAGCTCGAATTTCGCCTGGTCGCGCAACCGGGCGACCCGCCGAATGAAGTCGAAAACCTGCCGATGCAGAAAGGCGGCGGAACGGTTCCGGTGCAGAAGCGCGTCATGGTCGACGGCGCGGACCTGATCGACGCGCAGCAGAGCTTCGACCAGCAGACCGGCGAGCCGGACGTCACCTTCCGCTTCAACCTGCGCGGCGGCCAGAAGTTCGGCCAGGTGACCTCCGAGAATGTCGGCCGGCCGTTCGCCATCGTGCTCGACGGCAAGGTCATTTCCGCTCCGGTGATCCGCTCCCCGATCACCGGCGGGACCGGGCAGATCACCGGCAATTTCTCGCTCGACGAGGCTTCGAGCCTGGCCATTCTGTTGCGCGCGGGCGCCCTGCCCGCCAAGCTTACGGTGGTCGAGGAACGCACGGTCGGCCCTGGGCTCGGCCAGGACTCGATCGACGCCGGCAAGCGCGCGGCCTATGTCGGAGCGGCGCTGGTCGTCGTCTACATGATCACGACCTACGGCATCTTCGGAGTCTTCGCCGATCTCGCGCTCGCGGTGCACATTCTGCTGATCTTCGCCTCGATGGTGCTGCTCGGCGCGACGCTGACCCTGCCCGGCATCGCCGGCATCGTCTTCACCATCGGCATGGCGGTCGATTCGAACGTCCTTATCTACGAACGCATCCGCGAGGAGGCGCATCTCGGCCGCTCGGTCGTATCCGCCCTCGACGCCGGCTTCCGCCGCGCCTTCGCAACCATCATTGATTCCAACGTCACGATGTTCGTGGCGGCGCTCATCCTCTATCTGTTCGGCTCTGGCGCGGTGCGCGGCTTCGCCGTCTCGCTGGGCTTAGGCATTCTGACCTCGGTCATCACCGCGGTCACCATGACGCGCATGATGATCGCGCTCTGGTATCACCGGGCTCGGCCGAAGAGGCTGCCGATATGAGCGGGGCGAAGCACACAACGGACCTTGCGGCATGAAACTGCTTCGGCTCGCGCCCGAGAACACGAAATTCGGCTTCATGCGGTTCCGCCGCGTGAGCTATCCGCTATCGGCGTTCCTGTCGGTCGTTTCGGTCCTCATGTTCCTGTTCGTGGGCATGAATTACGGCATCGATTTCGCTGGCGGCACCCAGGTCGACATGCGCGCCAAGAGCGGCGAGGCCAATGTGGCCGACATTCGCGCCAAGGCCGAGGGCCTTGGCGTGGGACCGGTCGAAGTGCAGCGGATCGGCGGCGAATCCGATGTCATCCTCAAGCTGAACGTGCAGCCGGGAGGCGATCAGGGCGAACAATCCGCCATCGCCAAGCTCAGGGGCGCCTTTTCGGCGGCCTATGAGTTCCGAAGCGTCGATTCGGTCGGCCCGACCGTCTCCTCGGAGCTCGTCCAGCGCGGAACGCTCGGCGTGGTCGTCGCCATCATCGCGGTCCTGACCTATCTGTGGTTCCGCTTCGAGTGGCAGTTCGCGGTCGGGGCGATCATCGGCACGATGCACGATCTCTTGCTGACCGTCGGCTTCTTCTGCGTGACGCAACTCGAGTTCAACCAGACTTCGATCGCCGCGATCCTCACCATTGTCGGCTATTCCCTCAACGAGACGGTCGTCGTGCTCGACCGCATCCGCGAGGTGATGCGCAAATACAAGCGCCTGTCGACCGCCGAAATCATCGACATGTCGATCAACGCGGTGCTGCCGCGCACCATCATGACGGCGACGACAGTCTTTCTCGCGCTGCTGGCGCTGTTCTTCCTCGGCGGCCATGTCATCCGCTCGTTCTCGGCGGCGATGATCTGGGGTATTTTCGTCGCCACCTATTCTTCAATCTTCATCTGCTCGCCGATGCTCATCTACATGGGCGTGCGCGCCGACACTTTCGACAGGATGCGGGAAAAGGAAATCGCCGGCGCGGATGTGAAAGAGGTGAAGGCGAAGGAGAAGGCGTGACCGAGGCTGAGCCGCGGCCCCCCTTCGCGCCCGGCAGCCACCCGATCACCGCCCACGGGCGCGGCGCCTTCGCCTTCGCCGGCATGTCGCATGCGGGCTCGATCCTGGCGACGCCGACCGGGGTGCGGCCAATCGAGGCGACGAGCGTCGAGGATCTGGATCCAGGCGCGCTCGCGCCGCTCATCGCCGAATGCGCGGAGAAACCCGGCTCGATCGAGTTTCTTGTCGTCGGGACCGGCGAGCGCATGGCGCCGATCTCACAGACGTTGCGGGCCGCGCTGAGCCGCGCGGGCCTTCGCTTCGAAGCGATGGCGACCGGCTCGGCGCTTAAGGTCTATAACGTCATGCAGTCGGAAGGCCGCCGGGTCGCCGCGGCGCTGATCGCCGCGCCGTGACCGAGCGCGGTCCTCCGGGCGCCGGCGCGCTCGGCGAGGCCAATAGATATTGCGCCGCGTTCGCCCGCGCTCACGCTCGCGATCAATGGCTCGCCGCGCTCTATGCGAACGCCAGCGCGCGCGACGCGCTTTTTGCGCTCGCGAGCTTCGACGCGGAAATCCGTCACGCGCTCACGCGTGCGCGCGATCCCAATCTGGCGGCGATACGGCTCGCCTGGTGGCGCGAAGCGATCGCCGGCGACCGGCGCGACGAGGCGGCGGGCAGCCCGGTCGCGCTGGCGCTCGGCGCGGCGATCGACGCCTACGCGCTGCCAAAAGCGTGGCTCGAGGCGATGCTCGACGCGCGCCTGCAGGCGATCGCGCCGCAGGACGATTTCAATCTCGTCGCCTTTCGCGCTTTCGCCGATGAGAGCGAGGGCGCGCGGCTGAGGCTCGCGGCGCGGATCGCGGCCGGCGGGCAGGATCTCGATTCGGCGGACGCGCATGCGCCGGCCGGCATGGCGCTCGCGCTTATCCGCCTGCTTAAGGAGCTGCCGTTCAGGGCCGGCTCGGCGCCGACGCTGATCCCCGCCGATGTCGCCGCCCGCCACGGCGCGAGCCTGGCGGAGTTCGACGCCCGCAGGGCGACCCCGGGCGTTATCGCCGCCTGCGCCGAACTCCGCAGGCTGGCGCGCGACGAAGTCGCCGAGGCGGAGCGCCGGCTGAAAAGCGCGGCGCCGTCGATCCTGCCGGCGTTCGTTCCGCTCGCGCCGGCGCGGCTCGACCTCGACCGGCTCGAACGCAACGCGGCCCGCCCGTTCGATCCGCCAAGCGAAATCTCGCCGCTCCGCCGGCAATGGGCGATCTGGCGCTGGGCGCGAGCGTGGTGAGCAAAGTGGCTGTTGTATTGACATTGCGTATACGAGAGGCGATCATGCGCCATGTCGAAAAGCCGGACCGCCTCTGGAGCCGCTGAAGCAGGCGAACGCGTCAAGCCGTCCGCAGCTTCCGACACAAAGGGCAGCATTAACCTGCGCATCGAGACGCAGACCCGTCAGCTCATCGACGATGCAGCGGCGGTCCTCGGAAAGACACGCACCGAATTCATGGTCGAGAGCGCTCGGCGTGTAGCGATTGACGTGCTCCTTGAGCAACGGCTTTTCGCGCTCGATCCGGAACGCTTCGATGCATTCATGCGCATCCTCGACAATCCCCACGCTCCCGGGCCGAAGCTCAAAGCGCTCCTTCGCCGCACTCCGGCTTGGGAAAGGCGATAGGGCTCCCGGATGCCGAAATCGGTGGTTTCGGCGCCTGTCCCTTTGACTCCCGAGCACGATCTCTCGGGCTTCGATTGCGGCGAGCCAGCGCTCAACGCGTGGTTGAAGTCCCGGGCGCTCAGGAACGAAAGCCGGTTTTCGAGGACCTACGTAGCCTGCGAGGACGACCGGGTCATTGCTTACTATTGTGTCTCCGCGGGATCGGTGGAGCGCGCTCATGCCCCAGGCAAGATTCGCCGCAACGCGCCCGATGCGATTCCGGTCTCGGTAATCGGCCGGCTCGCGGTCGACCGCAATCACTCGGGGAGAGGCTTGGGCGCCGACATCCTCGCGGATGCCCTTCGCCGCATCGCTGCAGCCTCACAGACCATCGGCATCGCCGCAGTGCTCGTTCACGCGAAGGACGAAGCCGCCAAGCGCTTCTATCTGGCCCGCGCCGAATTCATCGAATATCCGGCCGACAGCCGCATCCTGTTTCTGCCGATCGAAACGCTGGTCGCCGGGTTCGGCTGATTGCGGGAATCGCGCTCGACCTCCTGAAGGCCCTACAAATACCGCGCCCCTGCTTCGGCGGCGAAGCGGCCAGGCTCCCCCTCCCAGACGATCAGGCCATGTTCGAGCACGTAGACGCGGTCCGCGTGCGGCAGGGCGAAGGTCACGTTCTGTTCGCCGAGCAGCACCGTGATGTCCGTCGTCTGCCGGAGCCGCTCGAGCGCCTTTGAGATTTGCTCCATGATCACCGGGGCGAGCCCTAGCGTCGGCTCGTCGAGGATCAAAAGATCGGGCTTCATCATGAGCGCCCGCGCGATGGTCAGCATCTGCTGCTCGCCGCCGGACAGCGTAGAAGCAGTCTGGCTCTGCCGCTCCTTCAGGATCGGGAACAGTTTGAACAGCCATTCGCGGCGCTCGACACGCTCGCGGTCTCCGAGCCGATGGCCGCCCATGTCGAGATTCTCGATGACAGCCATCGCGCCGAACAGTTCGCGACCCTCCGGCGACTGCACGATCCCTTCGCGCGCGATCATCGCCGCGGTTCTGCCGCGCAAGCCCCGGCCTTCCCGGCGGATGTCGCCGGCATGGGGGACGAGGCCCGAGATGGCGTTGAACAGCGTCGTCTTGCCGGCGCCGTTCAATCCGACGACGGCGACGAATTCCCCCTGATGAACATGGAGCGAGACATTCTCCAAAGCCTGCGCCTTGCCGTAGACGACGCTCAAATTCTCGATCTCGAGAAACGGCGTCTGGGCGTCGCCAAAAGCCGATTCCGGACGCGCCGCCGTTTCCAGCGCGCCGCCGAGATAGACCTTGCGCACGGTCTCGTTCGCCATCACCTCTTGGACCGTGCCCTCGGCGATCTTTTCCCCGACATGCATGGCGTAAACGCGGTCGACCAGCGCCGACATGCTTTTCACGTTGTGGTCGACGATCAGGACCGCCCGGCCGTCGTCGCGCATTTCGGTGATGAGCCTGGCGAACGAGGCGGTCTCGCGCGCGGTTAAGCCCGCGAACGGCTCGTCGATCAGCACCACCTGCGGATCGCGGGCGATCGCCTTGGCGATCTCGATCTTGCGCAAATCGGCGAACGGCAGCGTGGCGGGGCGCCGGTCGAGCACCGCCGTCAGCCCGACGCGCTCGGCGATGGCGCGCGCCCGCGCTTCGGTCGCGGCGGTGGGCAAAAGGTCGAGCAAATGATCGGGCAGGAGCCCGAGCAGGATGTTCTCGAGCACCGTCTGCCGATAGAGCGGACGCGAATGCTGAAACACCATGCCGACCCCGAGCCGGGCGATCCGGTGAGGCGGCCAGCCCGAAACCTCCTGCCCGTCGACCCGAACCGATCCCGCGTCCGGACGCTCTACGCCGAGGATCGATTTCATCACCGTCGACTTGCCTGACCCATTCGGCCCGATGAGTCCGAGGATCTCTCCGGCGCGAATCGAGAAGCTCACGTCCCTCACCGCGGTGAGACCGCCGAAGCGCTTCTGCAGGCCGTTGACTTCGAGCTTGGCCGCTGGCGCGTTCACGTCGCCTCCCGCGCGCCGCTGACCATGCCAAGCAGGCCCGCCGGGAAGAAAAGGATGACGACAAGCGCGACCGCCGAGACGATGAAGGTGGCGAGATCGCCGAGGGGGCGCAGCGTCTCGCCGAGCGCCACCAGAAACACCGCCCCGAGCACGGCGCCCAGGATGGTGCGCCGTCCGCCAAGGACGGCGCCGATGATCACCTGCACCCCGACGGTGACGTCGACGAAGGTTCCGACCGACGCCGCGCCGAGATAGAACGCCATCAGCGCGCCGGCGAGCCCGGAGAAGAATGCGCTGACCAGAAAGGCCGCGAGCTTGTGCTTGGTGACGTTGAACCCGAGCGCTCCGGCCTGCACCGGATCCTGGCCGCTCGCCTGCAGGATGAGGCCGACCGGCGAGCGCGTCAGCCCGTATAGGATCGCCCCGCTCACCGCCATGAAGCCGAGGGCGATCCAGTAATTGACCTTGTCGTCGATCGAAATGACGTCAGGAATCGTGAGCCCAATCTCGCCGCCGGTGAGAACTCGCGGCGACGACGATGAAGTTCTGCAGGATCAGCACCGCGACCAGGGTGGTGAGGCCGAAATAGGGTCCGCGCACCCTCAGCGCCGGCAGCGCGAGCACCATTCCGCCGATCATCGACGCCAATACGCCGGCGGCGACGGAAACCGCGATCGGCGGCTGATAGAGGCTGTCGAGGATGCCGGCGGTATAGGCGCCGAGTCCGATCAGGAACGTCGGGCCGAAGTTCACTTCGTTGGCGAAGCCGAACAAGAGATCCCAGGCCATCGAGAACACGCCGAAATAATAGGCGATGGTGAGCAGCCCCAGCACGTAGCCCGAGACATAGAGCGGCAGCGTCGCGGCGATCAGGACGACAACCAGGCTGATCAGGACCGGCGGGCCGGCGAGGGCGCGAAGAACCATGGCCTAGCGCCGACCCAACAAGCCGCGCGGCCGCACATACATGACCGCGACCAGGAGCAGGAGCGCGGGGATGGCGCGATAGGCCGGCGAAATAAGATAAGCGGTGAGCGTCTCGAGATAGCCGACGACATAAGCCGCGATCAGCGAGCCCGAGACGCTGCCTAGGCCGCCCAGGACGACGATCGAGAACGCGCTCGCGGTCAGTGGCCCAGCGCTATAGGAGGAGACGCCGAGGAACATGCCGAGCAGCACGCCGGCGACGCCGGCGAGCGCGCCGTAGATCGCCCACACCCCAACATAGACGGTTGAGAGCTCAACGCCGAGCAGAGTGACGCCGCGCGGATTCATCGATGCGGCGAGCACCGCCTTGCCGGCCAGCGTGCGGTTGACGAACAGCCATAGGCCCCCGATCGTCGCCCAGCAGACAAGCGCGGTGAAGATCTCGTTTTTAGGCGTGCGCACGCCTAAGATCGTGACCACGCCGTCGACGATCGGCAGCACGGTCTTGGCGTTGTTGGTGTAGAGATAGGCGATCGCCTCCTGGATCATGATGCCCCAGAGCAGCGTCGCGGTGAGGATGAAGATCTCCTTCTCCTCTTCGCGCACCGCGCGCGACAATTGCAGCCGGCGGACGACGATATAATAGGTTGCGAGCGAGAGCAGGAGCGCGACGACGACGCCGAAGACGGCGGCGAGATAGGCGCCCGCCCCCAGGTTACCCGAGGCGGCCCAGGCGGCGACCGCGGCCGCCACCATGATCGCGCCATGCGAGAGGTTGAGGACCCCGGTCACGCCGAAAATGAGGGTGAAGCCGGTCGCGCCCAGCGCATAGAGCGACGAGATCGCAAAACCGTCGATCAGGATCTGCCAGATGAGCACCGGCGCCCGCCGCCTTCAGGCGCTAATGTTCGACGGCGGCGGGTTCGCCAGCGGTCACTTGCCCGCGATCTTGATGAAGGACGGGAACTCGAGCTTGCCGTTGGCGAGAGCCGCCGGCCACATGTTGACCTGCTTGCCGTTCTGCCATTGCAGCATGAGCCCGGTGATGAAGCCCTTGCCGGTTTTCAGCCCATGCACATGAGGATTGCCTTTCGGCAGGAATTCGACGCGGCCGATCGTGCCGACGTAGTCGGTCTTCTCCATCGCGTCGACGAGCTTGTCGCTATCGGAGCTTCCCGCGCGCTTGATCGCGTCGGCGATGATGTAGACGTCATCGTAGGCGGTATAGCCGGCATAGGACGGATCGTTGCCAAATTTCTTCGCGAACGCGTCGACGAACGGCAGCGTCTTGGGCGTAACCGCCACGCCCGGACCCGAAACGCCCTGGTAGATCACGCCTTCGGTCGCGCCGTTGGTGTCCTTCCAGAAGGTTGAGTTGGTCGCCTGCGAGGAGATGCCGAACATCGGGATCGGCACCTGCTGGCTCTTCCATTGCACCGTCGGCTGGGTGCCGACATGCGAGATCCCGGTGATGATCACATCCGGCTTCTCGCCCTCGATCTTGTTGAAGATCGGGGTGAAGTCGGTGGTGTCGGGCGAGAAGCGGATGTGGTCGAGAACTTTAAGCCCGATCTTCGGCAGGCATTCCGCATAGCCGGCGTCGAGCGGTGTGGTCCAGGCCGCATCCTCGCTCATGATCACGGCCGTCTTCATCTTGAGGCCGTCGACCAGCATGTCCTTGCCGGCGTCGCACACGAGCCCCGCGAGGGAGCTCGAGGTCAGGTAGCCGTGGAAAGTGTATTTGTTGCGCTCGTAATCCTTGGCGATGTTCTGGGTGATGACGTCGGACGCCGCCCCTGGCGTGATCATCACCGTCTTCAGGCGCCCGGCCCACGGTTCCAGCGCCAGCACCACCTCGCTGATATAGCTCGCGATCACCGCGTTGACGTGATCCTCATTGACGGCGCGCTGGAACGCGCGCACCGCCTCGGCCGAGGAGGAATGGTCGTCGTAGGAGACGATCTCGATCTTGCGTCCGTCGATCCCGCCCTTGGCGTTGATCTCGTCGGCGGCGATCTGGGCGGCCTGCGGAATCGATGAGCCCGCGACCGCCTGCGCCTCAGCGATCACGCCGATCTTGATCGGCGCCTGGTCTGCGGCTGCGGCCGGCAGCGCGATTGCGAGCGCGAGAGCGGCCGAAGCCGCGCCCAACGCGCCGCGCAGGGGCGCCGAGCGTGCCGCAGTGACTGGCGATGGCGTCATTTTGGTCCTCCCACGAATTTCGATTGGCGTCGATCGGCGTTCAGCCTGGCCGCACCACCTCGCCCCTTGGGCCAAGGCTGCCGTGTTCGCCCTCCCGATGCAAGCGGATTTCTCGCCTAAAGCGCCAGCTCGTCGAGCAGCGCCTTGGCCTCCTTTAGGTCGAGCGTGTCGAAGCCTTCCGTGAACCAACCATAGAACGGCGCAAGAAGGTCATGGGCTTGCGCTCGCTTGCCTTGGCTGCGCCAGAGCCGCGCGAGACTGGCCGACGCGCGGAGCTCCCAGGAGCGGGCTTGCTGGGCGCGAGCGATTTCGAGCGCGCGGTCGAAATGAGCCTGCGCTTTCGCGGTGTCCCGCTCCGGCGACATTAGCGCGATCTCGCCAAAGACGTGGCTGATTTCGGCGTCAAACCATCTCTCTCCCGTTTTATCCGCCAATGTCATCGCTTCGCCGTTGCAATGCCGCGCTTCGTCGAATTGCCCAAGCTTCGCATGAGCCCGGCCCAGACAGGACTGAAGACCCACCGCGCCAACCGTTGCTCCGCTTGACCTGTAGACGGCGAGCGCCCGGGCGAATGACGAGACGGAAGCGGAAGAATTTTCACCCAGAGCGGACGCGCCGCCAAGGGTCGCCATTCCGAGCGCCTGCCAGAACAATGCCCCCTTTTTATCGGCCAAGGCGACGGCTTCCTCACATTGCGCTCGCGCCGCAGCGTAGTCGCCCAGGAAGATTTGGGTAAACGCAGTGACGACCAGCGAAGATATTAGCGTGGCTGCGAGGCCGATTTCCCGCGCGTCCGTGAGCGCTCGCTCGACATCGGTCCTGGCGGCATCGGGATGACCGAGCAGCCACATCGACACTGACCTGTAGGAACGGATCGTGACACTGGAGTCCTGACCAAATTGCATCGCCAGCGACCGATGCTTTGCGGGATCATAAAGCGCTATCGCGCGATCCTGATGCCGTCTTCCTTCGGCGACGTCGCCTGTGAACAGCAGGGAAACGCCCATGACGCGATGACCGAGCATGAGCGGCGCCGCCGCGGTTTGCTTCTCGGCGAGCGCAAGAAACTGCGCCGCAAGCCCGCGCACGGAGTCGCCGTTGAACGCCGCGAAATTGCCGGCCCAGAAGCCCCACAGTACAAAAAACAAAACCAGCGGGTCTTCAATGGGGTCCCCGAGCGCCTCTGCGCGGTCGATCGACGTTCGCGCTTCCTCCAGCGCTGCTTTGGTTACGGTCGCCGCAAAGCCCTTTGTGTGCATGAGAGCGTGGGCGAGTCCGGCGTGGAGCTTTATCTGTTCCCTACGCAGGACGGTCGAACTCGGCAGGGCGGCGATCTGGGCGAGCGCGCGGCTCAGCTGAGCCTCGGCCTCGACCAGCGCCGAGCGCGCCAGCGACCGCTGTCCCGCCTTGCCCCATAGGAGCGCCGCCTTTTCGATTTGGCCCGCCTCGGCGCAGTGACGCGCCAGGATTTCCGGCCGGTTCTCAACAATGTCGAGGAAGTTGTCTTCAAGCGCCTCCGCGATGCGCGCGTGCAGCGCCCGCCGCGGCTCGCGCAGCAAAGTGCCATAAGCCGCGTCCTGCACCAGCGCGTGCTTAAAGAGATAAGACGCGTCGGGCGGCGCGCCCTGGCGAGACAGGAGACCCGACTGAAGGAGTCGGTCGAGCGCATTCAAAAGCTCGGCTTCCGGCAGGCGCGCCACCGGCCTGAGCAACGCATAGGAAAATTCCCGCCCGATTGCGGCGCCGATCTGCGCCACGTCCTTGGCCGATCCCAGACGGTCGAGCCGCGCCATCAGCGAGGCGTGCAAGCTCGCGGGGACCGCGAGCGCCGGAGACGGAATGGCCGCGGCCGCGCGCGCCCTGGCGGCTTCGTCGCCCGCCTCGAGCACCGCCTTGGTCATCTCCTCGACGAATAAGGGTATCCCGTCGGCCCGCTCAACGATGTCTTGCCGGATATTCGCCGCGAGCGGCTTGTCGCTGGCGACGCGGTCGATGAGCGCCATCACTTCGGCCGGAGCGAGCCGATTGATGGTGAGCGCGGTGACATGCGGACGCCCGATCCAGGGCGCCGCGAACTCCGGCCGGAAGGTTACGAACAGCAGAACGCGCAGGCCCGCGATCTTGTCGATAAGCCGGCCGACCACTTCCAGACTCGAAGGATCGGCCCAATGGGCGTCCTCAACGATCATCAGAATCGGAGACTGGCGCGAGAGGGTCTCGATCTGGCCGATCAACGCGTCGATCGTTTTGCGCCGGCGCTGCTGCGGCGCGAGCTCCAGCGCAGGATAGCGGCCGTCGTTCGGCAACGCCAGCATCTCGGCGATCAGTGTGGAGCCCTCATGAGATGTGGCGCTCAGAGCCAGCAGCGCATCGAGCTTGTCGAGTCTGGTCTTGGCGTCATCCTCGCGCGCAAGCCCGGCTGCGCGCTCCATTTGGCCGATGATCGGATGGAACGCGCTGTCGGTGTGCTGCGGCGAGGAGAAATAGCGCAGACGCACATGCGGCTCGCCTACGAGCCGCTCGAGCAACGCCGCGGCCAGACGCGACTTGCCGATGCCGGCCTCGCCCGAGAGCAGCACGACCTGGCCCTCGCCCGCTTTCGCCTTGGCCCAGCGACGCAGCAAAAGCTCCGCCTCTTCCTCGCGGCCGACGAGCGCCGTCAATCCGCCGGCGTGCAGCGCCTCGAACCGGCTCTCCTGCATACTCTCCCTCAGCGCCGCGTAGGCGCGGATCGGCGCAGCGACGCCCTTGAGGGCTCGGGGGCCAAGATCGGCAAGCTCGAACAGGTCGCCCAGCAGTTTTCGCGTGCCTTCGGCGATGACGACGCTGTCGGGCTCGGCGATCCCCTGCAGCCGCGCGGCGAGGTTCGGCGTGTCGCCGACGATGCCGCGCTCCTGCGATTCCCCAGAACCCAGAAGATCGCCGACGATGACGATTCCGGTCGCAATCCCGACGCGCACGTGCAAAGGCGCGCCTGCGGCTGTCTCCAGCTTCGCGGCGGCGTCGACGATCGCAAGTCCCGCCCTGACCGCGCGCTCGGCGTCATGCTCGTGCGCCAGCGGATAGCCGAAATAAGCGAGGACGCCGTCGCCCATGTATTTGGCGACGAAGCCTCCATTGCGCTCGATCAGCCGTGCGCAGCACTGGTGATACGCACTGATAATCCCTCGCATGTCCTCGGGATCGAGCCGCGCGGCGAGCGCCGTCGACCCGACGAGATCGCAAAACATGACCGTCAGCTGCCGGCGCTCGGCGGCGTCGCGAGGCTTCGGGTCGGTCCTTGCAACTGGGGGACCCGGAACCGGTTCATCCTCGGCGCTTGTCAGTCTGGCGATCGCTTTGAGCAGTCGCTTGCGATGCCCCAAAAGGACGCCGAGCTTTTCGAGATCAGCCTCCGTCAGGTCAGGCAGGACTTGATCGTCAACCCCGTTCTCGTAGAACACAGGTTCATATTGACCAAGCCCCAGCCCGCGCAGCCACTCGCCAAGGTCCATAATCGCGTTTCCCGCCCGCGTGACGCCGATTATCGGTCAGGTTGGGCAGGCTGTCCACGGCGAGCCGGGAAGAAGGAGCAGGTGGACTGGCCTCAACATATATAACAGAAACTAGACGTATTTATTCGCTTCGGCGGGTCGTTTCGAGTTGCAGAAAAATGAGCTTAAGCGGCTGAAAAGATTGAGTCGCGCGCAGAATCGTACACCGGGCCGGCGCGTCGAATTCGGCCGGCGCCCTCAAGCCTCGACGAACGGCGTGCGCTCGCGAGCTCTGTCCACCCAAGCCATGAGGTCGCGCTCGGCGCGGGCTGAGAGCGCGCGCTTCCGGGCAAGCCCGCGCTCCGGGCCGGCCAGGCGTTTGCCCGCCTCGTCGAACCGCGGCTCGACGATCAAGGGAAAGAGGCCGAAATTGACGTTCATCGGCTGGAACGAGCGGGGGCCCGACTCGATCAATTCGATGTGGCCCCCGGTGATGTGATTGAGCAGCGCGCCGATCGCGGTCGTCGGCGGCGGCGTTTCAAGCTCCTCTCCGAGCCGCTCGGCCGCGGCGAAGGCGGCCGGCGATGAGGCCGACCGCGGCGCTTTCGACATAGCCCTCGCAGCCGGTGATCTGGCCGGCGAAGCGCAGGCGAGGCGCGGCTTTGAGGCGCAGGCGCGCGTCGAGGAGGCGCGGCGAATCGAGATAGGTGTTGCGGTGCATGCCGCCGAGCCGCGCGAACTCCGCCCCTTCCAGCCCCGGAATCATGCGGAAAATGCGCCCCTGCTCGCCATATTTGAGCTTGGTCTGGAAGCCGACCATGTTGAACAGCGTGCCGAGCGCATTGTCCTGCCTGAGCTGGACGACGGCGTAGGGCTTGAGCTTCGGATCGTGGGCATTCGTTAGGCCGAACGGCTTCATCGGGCCGTGACGCAGGGTCTCGCGCCCGCGCTCGGCCATCACTTCGATCGGCAGGCAGCCGTCGAAATAGGGCGTGCCCTCGAATTCGCGAAACTCGGTCTTTTCCGCCTCGAGCAGCGCGTCGACGAAGGCGCCGTACTGGTCGCGGCTCATCGGGCAATTGACATAGGCCCCGCCCGAGCCGCCCGGCCCTTCCTTGTCGTAGCGCGACTGCATCCAGGCCACGTCCATATCGATCGAATGACGGTGCACGATCGGCGCGATCGCGTCGAAAAAGGCGAGCGCGCCTTCGCCCGTCAATCCGGCGATCGCCTCGGCCAGCGAGGGCGACGTGAGCGGCCCGGTCGCAATGATCACATTGTCCCAGTCTTCGGGCGGCAAGCCCGGGATCTCGCTCCGGTCGAGTGTTATTAGCGGGTGGCTGAGAAGGGCCGCTTCAACGGCTTGCGAGAAGCCGTCACGATCGACGGCGAGCGCGCCGCCCGCCGGCACCTGATGCGCGTCGGCGCTTTTGAGCACGATCGATCCGAGGGCGCGCATCTCGCGATGCAGAACGCCGACAGCGTTGGTCGAGGCGTCGTCGGAGCGGAACGAATTCGAGCAGACCAGCTCGGCCAGATGGGCGGTGCGGTGCGCGGCCGTCGTCCGGGCAGGCCGCATCTCATGCACAACGACCGGAACCCCGCAATTCGCCGCCTGCCATGCGGCCTCCGAGCCGGCCAGTCCTCCGCCGATGATGTGGATGGGACGCATGGGCGCGCTTGTCACAAAGCGTCACGCCGTCGTCAATGAGTTTCGCTGGAGGCGGCATCCGCCCTTGGGCCGACGCGCCGCACAGGGCGGCGCGTCCCGGCTTGTCAAAATATGGAGATCAGGCCGAAGCCTGGCTCACGACGGAGCGGCGCACGATGTATTCGATATCGCCGCGGCGGATGCCGATATCATCCAGCTCACGGTCCGAGAGCTGTGACAATTCACGCACCGCGTCGCGATATCGGCGCCATGCGCTGAGCTTTTCCGAAATCGTCTTGAGAGACGTCATTTTTTACTCCTATTCCGGCAGGCGCTTGTCCTACCGCGCTGCAACATAATCCTGGCCATCGGTTCGCGGTAGACCCGGCGGTGGAAAGACAGGTATGCTAAAAATGCATCTCTTAGTTCCGTCGATGACCTCATGGTTCCGCTGAGTCGCTTGTATCGCTCCAGGACAAGGGTCGTCAGTCCCGAAAGAGAAAGAGTTATCTCAACACCGGGCCTCAGGAAGTTATTAATGAGCGTTTATATATGTGATCATATCATGGCTTGATAATGGTGCGGCGCCGTAAAAACACCCGTGCGGGTAGAGCGCTCCGGGTCCGGAGAGAACGGATCGGGTTCGGGCTTTAGTGGCGGATCAGCCATCGTGGCGGCTTATTTCTTTTCTCTGATTTCTGTTTTTGTGAACCCCTCAGCGAACCGAGCGGCCGCCAATGGCTCAAGGGAGCTCTTACAGTCGAACTGCGCTTGATTTCGGTCCCGCAAGCAGGGAAACAATCAACTCCGCGGGCTTTTCTCCGCGCGAAGAGGGAGCGTCAAATGGAGAACCTAATAGCCCGCGTTGCGACCGCCGCGGACATCAGCCCGGACGTCGCGCGCAAGGCGGTCGCGCTGATCGGTGATTTCATCCAGCGCGAGGCGCCCGAGGAAGCCGTCCAGGAGTTGTTTGAAAAAGCGCCGGCTTTTCCCTCCATCATTGCTTCGAGCACGCATACTGGAGGCGAAGGCATGGGCGGCGGCATGAAGGGCCTCATGGGGGTGGCCGCTGGGGCGATGGGCGGGGGCGGCCTTATGGCGCTCGGCTCGGAATTGTTAAGCTCTGGGCCTCGACATGGAGCAGATCCAGACGCTGGGAAAGGAAGTCTTCGCCTATGCGCGCGAGGTCGCGGGCGATCAGGTCGTCGGTGAAATCTCCGCCTCGATTCCGGGGCTTTCCCAGTTCATCTAGCGGGGTCGGCGTTGGGCGCGGTCGCGAGCCTTTTTCCCACCTATTCACAAGCCGACTGGCGTAAAGCCGCCGAAGCTGCGCTCAAAGGCGCGAGCCTCGAAACGCTTGCATCCGAAACCGCGGACGGCATTCGGATCGAACCCGTCCATCCGCCGGCGAAAGGCCCAAGGGCGATCCGGCCCGGGGGGCCCTGGCGCGTCATCGCGCGCTTCGATCATCCCAACGCTGAGGAGGCCGGCGCCCAGGCGCTCGACGACCTCGCCAATGGGGCGGACGGTCTGCAGATCGTATTTTCCGGCGCGATCGGCGCCTATGGATTTGGCCTCAGACGGTCGGATTCGGCCTCGCTTCACAAGGCCTTCGATGGCGTGCGCTTCGATACAGGCGCGAGTTTCGAACTCGATCTTGGGCCGGATGGCCCTGACCACGCGCTTCGTCTTGGCGCTCTCATCGAACGCTCGGGCGCCAAGCCTGAGGACTGCGCGGTCGCGTTCGGCCTCGATCCTTTCGCGGCCGTGGCGCGCGGACCGTTCCCGGCGGATTGGAGCGCTCAAGCGACGCGCCATGTCGAAACCGCGCTTGAAATCCGGGGCAGGGGCTTCCGCGGGCCGCTCCTGGTCGCTGACGCGCGCGCCGTCCATGCGGCCGGCGGGAGCCCGGCGCAAGAACTCGCCTTCGCGCTTGCGGCGGCTGTCAGCGTGTTGCGATTGCTCGAGGCGGCCGGGACGACGCCTGCCGAAGCGCGCGAGATGATCGCGTTCCGGCTCGCGGCCGACGCGGACGAGTTGGCGACGCTGTCGAAATTCCGCGCCTTGCGGATTCTCTGGTCGCGCGTCGAGGAGGCGTGCGGGCTCGAGCCTCGCGCCGCGCATGTGCAGGCGGAGAGCGCCTGGCGCATGATGACGGCGCGCGATCCTTATGTGAATGTGATGCGCGGCGCCGCGGCCGCCTTCTCCGCCGGCCTCGGCGGGGCGGACAGCGTCAGCGTGCTGCCGCACACTCTGGCCGCCGGCCTTCCTGACAGCCTGGCGCGCCGCATCGCGCGCAACGCTCAGCTTATCCTCCTGCGGGAATCGAATCTTGGATTTGTCGCCGACCCAGCCGCCGGCGCGGGCGCGTTCGAGGCGCTGACCCAGGCGCTTTGCGACAAGGCATGGGGCCTGTTTCAGGAGATCGAAGGCCGAGGCGGCCTGACCGTCGACGCTGGCGAACGGCGACTTTCAACGAAAGGTCGCCCACAGCGCGGCGGCGCTGGTCCACGATGTCGCCCGACTGAAGACGCTGATCACCGGCGTCAGCGCGCACGCCGATCTTGCCGAGCGGCCGGTCGAGGTCGCCATTGGCGCGCCGGAGCGCGAGGCGCTCGTTTCTGCGGAGGGCGGGCTCGCGCCAATTCGGCTCGCCGAGCCGTTCGAGCGTTTGCGCGATCTTTCCGACGCCTTCTTTCAGCGGAGCGGCGCGCGGCCGAAAGTCTATCTCGCCGCGCTGGGGCCGGAATCCAGGCATCGACGGCGCGTTGAGTTCGCGCGCGAATGGCTCGCGGCAGGCGGTTTTGAAGCCGTCTATGATGGCGAAGCGGCGACAGCCGAAGAGGCGGTCAAGCGCCTGAGAGCGGCCGGCGCGGCGCTCGTCTGCCTGTGCGGGACCGACGACGCGTACGCGCGACAGGCCGAAGCCTTTGCGAGAGCGCTCAAGGCTTCCGGCGCGAAGGGCGTCGCGCTTGCGGGCCGGCCGGGCGAATTCGAGCCGGCATGGCGCGCCGCGGGCGTCGACGATTTCATTTTCGTCGGGCAGGATGCGATAGCCGCGCTGCGCGGCCTCTATCGCCGCATCGACGCTGATATGAAGGCCTCGGAGGTTATGACCTCGTGAGTAAAATCCCCGATTTCTCGAAGGTCCCAGTTCGCGGCTCCGTCCGAATCCGATCGATAAGGAAGCCTTGCGAACCTGGGCGACGCCGGAGGGCGTCGAAGTCAAGTCGTTCTACGGACCGGACGATCGCAACGGCATTGAGCTTTCGAGCGAGTGGCCCGGGCTGCCGCCCTATCTGCGCGGCCCCTATCCGACGATGTACGTCACGCAACCCTGGACTTTGCGCCAGTACGCCGGCTTCTCGACCGCCGAGGAATCGAACGCTTTCTATCGCGCCAATCTCGCCGCGGGTCAGAAAGGCCTCTCCGTCGCCTTCGATCTGGCGACGCATCGCGGCTACGACTCGGACCATCCGCGCGTGGCGGGCGACGTCGGCATGGCGGGCGTCGCGATCAACTCGATTTATGACATGCGCGCGCTCTTTGCCGGCATCCCGCTCGATTCGATGAGCGTATCGATGACGATGAATGGCGCCGTGCTGCCGGTGATGGCGTTGTTCATTGTCGCCGCCGAGGAACAGGGCGTGCCGATGGCGGCGCTTTCGGGGACCATTCAGAACGACATTCTCAAGGAGTTCATGGTCCGCAACACCTATATCTATCCGCCCGCCGCCTCGATGCGGATCGTCGCCGATATCTTCGCCTTCACCGCGGCCAATATGCCGAAATTCAACTCGATCTCGATCTCCGGCTATCACATGCAGGAGGCGGGCGCGACGCAGGATCTCGAGCTCGCCTACACGCTCGCTGACGGCGTCGAATATCTGCGCGCCGGCGTCGCCGCGGGGTTGAGCATCGACGCCTTTGCTCCGCGGCTGTCGTTCTTCTGGGCGGTGGGCATGAATTTTTTCATGGAAGTCGCCAAGCTGCGCGCCGCGCGCAAGCTTTGGGCCGGCATCGTCAAGGGCTTCGGGCCAAAGTCGGACAAGTCGCTCGCTCTGCGGGCGCATTGTCAGACGTCCGGCTGGTCTCTGACCGCGCAGGACCCTTTCAACAATATCGTGCGCACGCAGATCGAGGCGATGGCCGCCACGCAGGGGCATACGCAGTCGCTGCACACCAACGCGCTCGATGAAGCTCTGGCGCTGCCGACGCCCTTCTCGGCCCGCATCGCGCGCAATACCCAGCTTTTCCTGATCGAGGAGACCGGAACGACGAAGGTCATCGACGCATGGGGCGGCTCTTATTATGTCGAGCGCCTCACCGCCGAGCTCGCCGCGCGCGCCCAAGGCCATATCGACGAGGTCGAGCGCCTCGGCGGGATGGCGAAGGCGATCGAGAGCGGCGTCCCCAAGCGCCGCATTGAAGAGGCGGCGGCGCGAACGCAGGCGCGCATCGACGCCAGGCGCCAGACCGTGGTCGGCGTCAACATGTTCACGCCGACGGTGGAGCGAGACCTGAACGTGCTGAAGGTCGACGCCGCCGAGGTGCGCACGCGGCAAATCGAAAAGCTTCGAGCGTCTGCGCGCCGAACGAGACGAACAGGCGACGCAGGCTGCGCTGGCGGCGCTGACGGAAGGCGCGCGGGCCAAGGCCAATCTCTTGCAGCTCTCCGTCGAAGCGGCGCGAGCGAAGGCCACAGTCGGCGAGATCTCCTTCGCCATGGAGAAGGCGTTTGGCCGTCACGTTGCGGAAGCGCGCGCGATTTCCGGCGTCTATCTGTCGGAGGCAGGGCCAGGGGATGAGGCCAACGACCGCGTGATCGCCATGACGCGCGCCTTCGCCGAGAACGAGGGCCGTCGCCCGCGGATTCTGGTCGCCAAGATGGGTCAGGATGGGCACGATCGCGGGCAGAAGATCATCGCCTCGGCCTTCGCGGATCTCGGGTTCGACGTCGAGATCGGTCCTTTGTTCGCGACGCCAGAGGAAGTGGCGGCGCTTGCCGCGAAAGGACGGGTCCATATCGTTGGCGTGTCGTCGCTGGCCGCCGGGCACCTCGCGCTCGTGCCGGCCTTGAAGACCGCGCTCGGCAAGCTCGGGCTCAGCGATGCGCTGGTCGCCGTCGGCGGCGTCATCCCCGCCCAGGACTTCGCCGCTCTTCGCGAGGCGGGGGCGGACGCGATATTCCCGCCCGGCACGGTCATCGCCGAGGCCGCGCAGGATCTGATCGAGCGGCTCAATGAACGGCTTGGCTACAGCCAGCGCATTCCTGCGTGAGGCTGTCGCGGCCCATTGATCAGCGCCGTCTCGCCGCTTGAAGCACGGGTCCGATCCCAAATTGGCGCGCGTGATGAGCGCCCCCCACCCGTCATTCTCGGGCGCCGTTACGTCGCTCTGCGCCAAATCGGGACGCTCGCCCGATGACGTCAATGGCGCCGCGTTTGCGACTGCCCGCTCCAATTGTCGGCGACGAAAGGGCTGCGGGCGCTCCGATGGACCCCTTTATTGATGAAGTCGTGCGGCGGTCGATCCGCCACGCGCGGCGAATGTTGAGGCAGGGCGCTTACGATTGGCCAGTCGCACGCAGAGCCTTGCGGAAGATTCTCGCGGATCTCGAGGCAAATGCGCCGGACCACCCAAGCCTGCCGCAACTTCGCGCCTTTATCGCTTCAAACGATCGCAAATGGCTGCGAAAGAATCGATAGAGTGGCCAAAAGCTTTTCATCAACATCTTGGAGACGTGGTGGGTTGCGCATCGCTGGACTTGTCCCGTGCAATGCTGACGTTTATGGATTCATTTGGCAAACAGCGTCGTCGCAATGCCCCCCATTCCTCTCGCTGGCGTGGCGTTGATCGTGTGGGGGATCATTTGAGCGCGAGCCGCCAGAGTCGGGCGCCGCGCGCCCAGAGCGACGCGATGTGTTCTCGCGCCTATCAGGGAGGGGAAAATTGAGGGCGGCGGCCGCGACTGCGCGGAGCGCGCGAATACGCAAATTCGTTACGCGCCGCGGCGCGGAGCTGCAATTCACCGAACTCGGTTTTGGCGGAGCGCCGCTGGGCAACCTCTATCGACCGATGGCGGAGAGGGAAGCGCGCGTGATGCTGGAGGCCGTCTGGGCGACGGGCTGCCGATATTTCGACACCGCGCCGCTCTATGGGCTCGGACTTTCCGAGACCCGACTGAACGGGTTCCTGCGTCCGAAGGCGCGCGGCTCCTATCTGATTTCCACCAAGGTCGGCCGACTGCTCGATCTCTGCGACTGCGCAAAAGCGTTCGGGACAAGGTGTTTTCTTTGAGACGCCCTCGCGACGTGAGCGCTTCGACTATTCCTACGACGGCGTCATGCGCTCGCTCGAATTCTCGCTCGAACGTCTCGGTCTCGATCAAGTCGATCTCGTCTACTGCCACGACGTCGACGTCACCACGCACGGGAGCCGGGAAGCCGCGGATGCGCGCATCAAGGAATTCATGACTGGCGGCTATCGCGCCTTGGATGAATTGCGCGCCTGCGGTGCGATCAAGGCGATCGGAGCCGGGCTTAATGAATGGGAAATCGCCGAGAGACTGGCGCGCGTCGGCGACTTCGACGTTTTCCTGCTGGCGGGCCGCTATACGCTTCTCGAACAGGAGGCGTTGACGAGCTTCTTGCCGCTCTGTGTCGAAAAGAACGTCGCCGTCGTGATCGGCGGTCCCTTCAACTCCGGCATACTCGCGACCGGGGTCAAGGCCGACGCTCACTATAATTATCGGCCCGCGCCGGACGAGGTGAAGGATCGGGTGCGCCGAATCCAGCAGGTCTGCAAGAGCTTCAAGGTCGCGCTGCCGGAAGCCGCGCTGCGTTTTCCGCTTGGCCATCCGGCCGTCGTCAGCGTCATACCCGGCGCGCAGCGCGCGAGCGAAGTCAGACGGAACGCTGCGATGATGGGCGCAAAGGCGCCGGCTGCGCTCTGGCGTGCGCTGAAAGCCGAGAAGCTCCTGCGCGAGGACGCGCCGACACCGCGTTGAGCAGCCAATCTCCGGCCGGCGGTCAGGAGAGGCCGTCGATCTCGCCGTCGACCACGTGAATCCTCTCGGCGGCGGGCGTGCGCGGCAATCCCGGCATCGTCTGGATGTCCCCCATCAGCACGACGACGAAGCCTGCGCCCGCGCGGAGACGAACGTCACGGATCCTTGGAACGTGCCCGCTCGGCGCGCCGAGGAGCGAAGGATCGTCCGAGAACGAATATTGGGTCTTCGCGACGCAGACCGGCAGGCGGCCCCAGCCGGCGGCTTCCAGCTCGTTGAACTTTGCCCGCACGGACGCCTCGGCGGCGATGTCCGCGGCGCCGTAGATTTCCTGCGCGATTGTCCGCGTCTTGTCCCATAAACTCATGTCATCGGGGTAGAGCGGCCGGAACTTCGCCTCGCCGGCGTCCGCCAGAGCCGCGACGACGTGAGCGAGACCTTCCGCGCCCGCGCCGCCGCGAGCCCAATGATCGCACACGATCGTCTTGACTGCGAACTCTGTGGCCACAGCGTTTTCGACGAATGCGAGTTCGGCCGCGGTGTCGGTATCAAACCGGTTTATGGCGACTGTGACCGGCAGGCCGAACTTGCGCAGATTGGCGACGTGGCGCGCGAGATTCGCAAGGCCGGCTTCAAGCGCCGGAAGGTTCTCCGCCGCGAGCGCGTCCTTGGCGACGCCGCCATGCATCTTGAGCGCGCGCACCGTGGCGACGAGCACCGCCGCCGACGGCTTAAGCCCCGCCTTGCGGCACTTGATGTCGAAGAATTTCTCTGCCCCGAGATCGGCGCCGAAGCCCGCCTCGGTGACGACGTAGTCGGCGAGTTTGAGCCCCGCTCGCGTTGCGATGATCGAGTTGCAGCCGTGCGCGATATTGGCGAACGGGCCCCCGTGCACGAGCGCGGGCGAACCTTCCAGCGTCTGCACGAGATTGGGCTTGAGCGCCTCCTTGAGGAGCGCAGTCATCGCCCCGGCCGCATTGAGGTCGGACGCGGTGATCGACCGCCTGTCTCTGGCGTGAGCCACCAGCATGCGGCCGAGCTGCTGCTCGAGCTCCTCGAGGTTCGAAGCGAGGCAGAAGGCGGCCATCACCTCCGAGGCGACGGTGATGTCGAAACCGTCCTCGCGGGGAAAGCCGTTGCCTGGTCCGAGGCCGACGACGATCTCGCGAAGCGCGCGGTCGTTCATGTCGAGCACGCGCCGCCAGGCGACGCGCCGCTGATCGAGGCGAAGCGCGTTGCCCCAATACATGTGATTGTCGACCATCGCAGCGAGCAGATTGTGCGCCGACGTTATGGCGTGAAAGTCGCCGGTGAAGTGGAGGTTGATCTCCTCCATCGGCGCGACCTGGGCGCGGCCGCCGCCGGTCGCACCCCCCTTGACCCCGAAACAGGGCCCGAGCGACGGCTCGCGCAGGCAGACGATCGTCTTCCTGCCGATGCGGTTCAGCGCGTCGCCGAGGCCGATGGTGGTCGTCGTCTTGCCCTCGCCGGCGGGAGTCGGGCTGATTGCGCTGACAAGGATGAGCTTGCCGTCCGGGCGGTCCTTAAGGCTGCGGAGAAAATCGTACTCGAGCTTGGCGATGAAGCGGCCGAACGGGCGTAGCGCGGATTCGGGCGCGCCGATCTTCGCGGCGATCTCCGCGATCGGCTTCAGGCGCGTCGCGCGCGCGATTTCGATGTCAGACGGCATGGTGTCGATGCTTCCCCCTGGACCAGCCGCTGAGCGGCCGCGAACGCGAACCAACGAATCGTCCGCCACGCTTCCTTTTGCAAGTGCGAACGTAGGCGCGAAGATCGAGAGCTTTTATATAGGTGCGCGGGATGTGTCGGCGCCCCTGACGCGCCGCGCGCGAAGGAAAGACCCATGCCAAAGCCGTGGCTTGCCCTGTTCACAGCGCTGAGCGTGGCCGCCTATCTGGGACTGGCGATCGTCGGCGCAGGCGGCGCGGCGCGATTCTTTTCGTTTCCGCCACTCATCGCGGTGACCGTCGTCACGATCGCGCTCGCGATTGCGGGGCTGTTCACCGAGGGCCATATCGGCTCGGGCGTCAGGGAGGATCGCTCCAATCGCTGGGTGATCGCCGCTCTTGGTCTGCTCGGCGTCCTCGACGCCTATCTGCCCGCCTATACGGACCGGATCGATTTCCTCACCTTCGGCGGGGACGCGGTGCGCTGGCTCGGCGCTCTCCTTTATACGGCCGGCGGCGTTCTTCGGCTGGCGCCAGTCTTCGTGCTCGGCCGGCGCTTCAGCGGCCTGGTTGCGATCCAGCCCGGACACCGGCTGGTCACGAGCGGGCTTTACGAAATCATTCGCCACCCGAGCTATCTCGGTCTGTTTGTCCTCACGTTCGGCTGGGGGCTGGCGTTCCGCTCCGGGGTCGGTGTCATCATCGCTGTTCTGATGCTTTTCGTCCTGCTCGCTCGCATCCGGGCTGAGGAGCGGCTGCTCCGCGAGACCTTCGGGGCCGAATACGACGCCTATCGGGCCTGGACTTGGCGGCTTTTGCCCTACGTCTACTGATCGGGCCGCGACGCGCATTTGCCTCGCCGCCGGGCCTCCCATAAACCTCCGTCCGCCGCTCCCGCCCCCTGGACAAGCCTCCGATGATCCGCTCCGCCCTGATGACCGTGATGACCGGCGCCGCGATCAAGGCGGGGCGCGGACTCAAACGCGATTTCGGCGAGGTCGGCCAACTGCAGGTTTCGATGAAGGGCCCAGGCGACTTCGTCAGTCTTGCAGACAAACGGGCGGAGAAGACCCTCTACGAAGATCTCGCCAAAGCGCGTCCGGGCTACGGCTTCGTCCTGGAGGAGAGCGGCCGGGTCGAAGGGACTGACAAAAGCCACACCTGGCATATCGATCCGCTCGACGCGACGACCAACTTCCTACACGCGATTCCGATGTTCGCGATCTCGATCGCGCTCGAGCGCGAGGGGCAGATCGTCGCCGGCGTCGTCTACAATCCAGCCAACGACGAGATGTATGTGACCGAGAAGGGGCAGGGATCGTTCGGCGGCAATCGGCGCCTCAGAGTCGCCGGGCGTAGCGACCTGTCGCAGGCTATCTTCGGCTGCGGCGTTCCCCACCTCGGCAAGGCGGCGCAGCACCCCCGGTTCATGGCGGAGCTTAAGGCCGTCATGACCCGGGTCGTCAATGTGCGGCGGATCGGCTGCGCCGCGCTCGATCTCGCCTATGTCGCCGCCGGCCGGTTCGACGCCTTCTGGGAGCGGGGGCTCAATTCCTGGGATATCGCCGCCGGTTCGCTTCTGATTCGCGAAGCCGGCGGCTTCGTGACCGGCGCCGACGGCGAGGCGGACTTCCTCAAGACCGGCTCGATCTGCTGCGGCAACGAGGTCATGCATCGCGAGCTGCTGGCGCTCCTGCGCGCGGTTGCTTAGCCCCGGCTCGGGTTCGGCCGCCGGCGCTGCGATCCAAGGCCCGGAAGGAGGCGCTGTGAGAATATTATACACTATGATATAGTGTTTTAGCCAAGGCGATAAGCGGCCGAAAATTCAGCGTGCCGGTAAACCGGGTCGTAAGCCTTTGAGAACATGAGAGGGCGCCGGTAAAAATGCCGGTAGAGGCCTCTCGCGGCGTCAGAGCGAGATCTTCGCCAGGGCCGCCAGTTCGCCCACGATGCCGCGGCGGAAGGCCAGCACGCAGGCGACGAAAACCACGCCCTGGATCACCGTCACCCACTCGCCGAACTGGGCGAGATAGTTCTGCATCGAGACCACGATGAGCGCGCCGATCACCGGGCCATAGAAAGTGCCCATGCCGCCGACCAGCGTCATCAGGACCACCTCGCCCGAGGTCGAGAACGAGACGTCGGTCAACGAAGCGTTCTGGGAGACGAGCGCCTTGGTCGCGCCGGCGAGGCCCGCAATCACCGCCGAGAGCACGAAGGCCGCGAGCTTGTACTGGACCGCGCGATAGCCGAGCGAGACGGCGCGCGGCTCGTTCTCCCGAATCGCCTTCAAGATCTCGCCGAACGGCGAATTGACCGCGCGCTGCACGACGAGAAAGCCGAACAGGAACACCACGGAGACGAAGACATAGAGGATCCATGGATTGGAAAGATCAATGAAGCCGAGCGCTTTCCCCTGCGGCACCGCCTGGATACCGTCCTCGCCATGGGTGAACGGCGCCTCGACGCAGACGAAGAACACCATCTGGGAGAAGGCGACGGTGATCATGGCGAAGTAGATGCCGGCTGAGCGAATGGCGAGCGCTCCGGTGACAAAGCCAAGCGCGGCCGAAGCGGCGACGCCGAGCGCGATCGCCGAAACCGGCTCCAGTCCCCAGACTTTGGCGGCATGAGCGCAGACATAAGCCGCAAGCCCCAGGAACATCGCGTGCCCGAGCGACAAGAGGTTGGCGTAGCCGATCAGGAGATTGAACGCGCAGGCGAACAGCGCGAAGCACATCGCCTGCATGACGAAGAACGGATAGGCGAAAAAGGGTGCGATCGCGATCAGGGCGACCATGACCACGAAGGCGATAGCGCCGACGCGGCGATCCTGGCTCATCGTATCCGAGGGCGTGATGGAGGCCTCGATATCCATGTCAGGTCGCCCGTCCAAAGAGGCCCGTCGGCCGGATCAGAAGCACGATCGCCATGATGACGAACACCACCGTGTTCGAGGCCTCGGGGTAGAACACTTTTGTCAGCCCCTCGACGACGCCGAGCACGAAGCCGGTCACGATCGAGCCGAGGATCGACCCCATGCCGCCGATCACCACCACCGCGAAGACGACGGCGATGATGTCGGCGCCCATGCCCGGCCGGACCTGGCTGATCGGCGCGGCGAGCACGCCCGCGAAGGCCGCAAGCGCGACGCCGAAGCCATAGGTCAGCGTGACCATGCGCGGCACGTTGATGCCGAAGGCGCGCACCATAGTCGGGTTCTCGGTCGCCGCGCGCAGATAGGCGCCGAGCTTCGTCTTCTCGATGATGAGCCACGTCGCGAAGCAGACGACGGCGGAAGCGAGGATCACCCAGCCGCGATAGACGGGCAAAAACATGAAGCCCAGATTGTAGGCGCCGGTCAGCTGCTTTGGGATCGCGTAGGGCATGCCGGACGCGCCGAAATAGTTCTGAAACAGCCCCTGAATGATGAGCGCGAGGCCGAAGGTGAGAAGCAGGCCGTAGAGCGGATCGAAACCAGCGAGCCGCTTGAGGAACAGGCGCTCAACGATCGCCCCGACCGCGCCTATGATGAGCGGCGAGAGGATCAACGCCGGCCAGTAGCCGAGCCCGGCGTAATGCAGGAGGAAATAAGCGCCGAAGGCCCCCATCATGTAGAAGGCGCCGTGGGCGAAGTTGACGATGGTCAGCATGCCGAAAATGACCGCGAGCCCGAGGCTCAACAGCGCATAGAACGAGCCGTTGATGAGGCCGATCAGCAGCTGACCATAGAGCTCGGGCATGCTGATCGTGTGGCCGAAGAGACTCACGGCCGCCCCCGCCCTTCAATCGTCGTCATCACACCCCCAAGGCTTCGTGCAGCCTGTCCATGCGGCCCGCCAGCTCCGAATTGGCGAAAGCGTCGATGATCCGACCGTGCTCCATGACGAAAAACCGATCCGACAAAGTCGAGGCGAAGCGGAAATTCTGTTCGACCAGCAGAATCGTGAACCCCGCCCGCTTGAGTTCGGCCACGGTGCGGCCGATCTGCTCGATGATGACCGGCGCGAGCCCCTCGGTCGGTTCGTCGAGCATCAGAAAACGCGCCCCGGTTCGAAGGATTCGCGCGATCGCGAGCATCTGCTGCTCGCCGCCGGAGAGCTTGCCGCCACCGCTCGACAGCCGCTCGCGAAGATTGGGGAAGAGCGCGAAGATGTGCTCCGCGCTCATCGCGCCGGTTTTCGCGATCTGAGGCGGCAGGAACAGATTCTCCCTGACCGTGAGGGAGGCGAATATCGCCCGTTCCTCCGGGCAGAAAGCGACGCCGTGCCGGGCGATGCGATTGATCGAAAGGCCGATCAGCTCCTTGCTGTCGAACACGACCGAACCAGTTCGCTTGCGCACGATCCCCATGATCGCCTTCAGCGTCGTCGTCTTGCCGGCGCCGTTGCGCCCAAGCAGGGTGACGACCTCGCCCTCGCGCACGTCGAGATCGACCCCGTGCAGAATATGCGACTCGTCGTACCAGGCCTCGAGGCCCTTGACGCTGAGCACCGTCTTGTCCGCCGCGACAGGCGCCACCGCAAGAGCCGCCTCAGCCATGCCCCACTCCGAGATAGGCCTCTCTCACCTCTTCGTTCTCCGACACCTCGCGATAGTCGCCCTCGGCCAGCACGCGCCCGCGCGTCAGCACAGTGATCCGATGCGAGAGGTTGGCGACTACCTTGAGATTGTGCTCGACCATGAGGATGGTGCGGTTAACGGATACGCGGCGGATGAGATCGGCGGTGCGATCGATGTCCTCATGTCCCATGCCCGCCATCGGCTCGTCGAGCAGCATCATCTCGGGTTCGATAGCAAGGGTCGTCGCCAGCTCGAGCGCCCGCTTGCGGCCATAGGAGATCTCGCCCGCCTTCGAATTGGCGAAGCCCGTGAGCCCGACGTCGTCGAGCAGCGCCAGAGCCCGTTGGTTGAGGGGCTTGAGCGCGGCCTTCGAGCGCCAGAAGTCAAACGAATCGCCGCGCTTCCGCTGGAGCGCGATGCGAACGTTCTCGAGCGCCGTCAGGTGAGGGAATACGGCGGAAATCTGGAACGAGCGGACGAGCCCGAGCCTGGCGACATCGGCGGGTTTGAGATTGGTGATGTCGCGCCCGTTGAAGGTGATCCGGCCGCCGGTCGGCGCGACGAACTTGGTCAGCATATTGAAACAGGTGGTCTTGCCCGCGCCGTTCGGCCCGATGAGCGCGTGAATCGTGCCGCGTTTAATGCGGAGGGAAACGTCGCTGACCGCGCGGAAATCGCCGAAGCTCTTGCAGAGGCCTTCCGTGACGAGAACGTCGTCCATTACTCATTCTCGCCGGTCGGCCAACGGCATGCGCTTCCCCCCTTGAATGCGGAAATCAATCAAGCCGCTCAAGCGTCTCTTGTAAAGCTAAAAAGGGAACGCCTCGACCAACGTCTAATTCGACCGCCCCGGGCCCGTAGCATCGGAAATCCGCCGGCGCGCCGCTAGTCCGAGGGATTCGACAATCCTTCCGTCTGACGATTGTGCAACCGGCGCTCCCAATCGAGCGCCTGGCGCACGATCTCGTCGAGATTGTCACGGGTCGGTTTCCAGCCGAGCACGGCCTTCGCCCGCTCCGCCTTGGCGACGATGGCCGCCGGGTCGCCGGCGCGCCGACCGGAGACGACGACCGGGAAATCGATCCCCGACACACGTTTGACGACCTCGATGACCTCTCTCACCGTCTCTCCGTGCCCGTAGCCGCAATTGCAGACGATGCTTGACCCCCCGGCGCGCAGGTAGGCGAGCGCGCTCAAATGCGCGTCGATAAGGTCCGTCACCTGGATATAGTCGCGCACGCAGGTGCCGTCGCGGGTCGGATAGTCCTCACCGAAGATCTCGATTTTCGGATGGATCCCGAGCGCGGTCTGGACGCCCCGCTTGATGAGATGGGTGGCGTTGGGGGTCGACTGCCCGAGGCGGCCTTTGGGATCGGCGCCGGCGACGTTGAAATAGCGCAGCGCCACGTAGCGGAGATCGCACGCTTTGGCCGTGTCCTCGAGCATCCATTCGACCATCAGCTTCGATCGGCCATAAGGTGAAATCGGCGCGAGCGGGGCTTCTTCAGAGACCGCCTCCGCGCCCGTTTCTCCGTAAACCGCGGCGGTCGAGGAAAAGATGAAGGTTTTCACCCCCCCGTTCACCGCCGCCTCGATCAGCGAGCGCGCATTGGAAACGTTGTTGAGATAGTAGCCGAGCGGGTCGCGAACCGATTCCGGCACCACGATCCTGGCGGCGAAATGGGCGATGGCGTCAATTCCGTGCTCCCGGATCAAGCGCTCGACCAGATCCTTGTCGCCCGTGTCGCCGACGACGAGCTTCGCTCCCTCGGGCACGGCCCAGGCGAAGCCGGTCGAGAGATTGTCGAGAACGACGACTGTCTCGCCGGCGTCGAGAAGGCCGAGCGCCATGTGGCCGCCGATATAGCCGGCCCCTCCGGTGACCAGAACGCTCATGCCGCGCCTCTTTTGATCCAGCGATTGCGAATTCACCCGGAAAAGCTGCATGGAACGGCCCGGCCGGAACTGATAGTCGGATATCAGGAATTCGCCGGGGCCGCCTCCTTCTCTCTTGCCGACTGAGGAACCGAACATCCATGGACAAACCCATCCGCAAAGCCGTGCTGCCCGTCGCCGGTCTCGGCACGCGGTTCCTTCCCGCCACCAAGGCGATTCCGAAGGAGATGCTCACCGTCGTCGACCGGCCGATTCTTCAGTATGTCGTCGACGAGGCGCGCGAGGCGGGAATTGAGCATTTCATCTTCGTCACGGGGCGCAACAAGGGCGTGATCGAGGATCATTTCGACACGGCCTATGAGCTCGAGGACACCCTCAAGCGACGCGGGAAAGCGACCGAATACGCCGCGCTGATGGCTGATCTTCCCGCCGCCGGCGCGACCAGCTTCACCCGCCAGCAGGCGCCGCTTGGGCTTGGCCACGCCGTCTGGTGCGCGCGCGAAATCGTCGGCGCCGAGCCGTTCGCAGTCCTGCTGCCGGACATGGTCACCAGGGGCGGATCACGTGGCGGACGCTGCCTCGCCCAGTGCGTCGCGGCTTACGAGCGCCACGGCGGCAACATCATCGCGGTCGAAGAGGTTTCGCCCGCCGAGACACATCAATACGGGATCGTCGGGGTCGGGGCCGACCACGGCGCGACCTTCGAGATCACCAAAATGGTGGAAAAGCCCAGGCAGGGGACGGCGCCCTCCAATCTCATCATTTCAGGACGCTACATTCTCCAGCCGGAAATCTTCCAGATCCTGGAATTGATCGAAAAGGGCGCGGGCGGCGAAATCCAGCTCACCGACGGCATGATCCAGCTCGCCCGCACCCAGTCCTTTCACGGCGCGCGGTTCGACGGGCGAACCTACGACTGCGGCTCCCGGCTCGGGTTCCTCGGCGCCAATCTCGCCTTCGCGCTCGACCGCAGCGACATCGCGCCGGGGTTCAAGGAGGAACTGCGGCGGCTGGGCTTCGTCCCGAAGGCCGGCTGACCGCAACCCGTCGGGCCGCCGGAACGAGACGGGCCACAAAATTGAACGTGCACCACCGATAATTGTGGTTGGCCGCCAAGCATTTGCGCGGGATAATGTGCGAGGGACTGGGCCGTAGGCGCTTTCCTTTAACCTTTCAGAGGCCAAGAGCGTTGACGGGCGCGTTGGACCGCGTGCGAACAGACGTTTAGCGGGGCAAGCGCCAATGGCGGATGACGAGCTCGATCTTAAATCGCTCGCCGACGACGAGCTCGTCGCGCAGATGCACGACGACCTCTACGACGGCCTCAAAGAGGAGATCGAGGACGGGGTCAGGATTCTGCTCGACCGCGGCTGGGCGCCTTACAAGGTCTTGACCGAGGCCCTAGTCGAGGGCATGCGCATCGTCGGCATCGACTTCCGCGACGGCATTTTGTTCGTGCCGGAAGTGCTGATGTCGGCCAATGCGATGAAGGCCGGCATGGCGATCCTGCGGCCCCTTCTCGCGGCGACCGGCGCGCCGAAAATGGGCAAGATGGTGATTGGGACCGTCAAGGGCGACATCCACGACATCGGCAAGAACCTGGTCTGCATGATGATGGAAGGCGCGGGCTTCGAAGTGTTCGACCTCGGCGTCAACAATGGCGTCGATAAATATCTCGACGCGATCGAGAAGCATCAGCCGGAGATCGTGGGCATGTCGGCGCTTTTGACCACGACCATGCCCTATATGAAGGTCATCATCGACACGCTGAAGGAGAAGGGCATACGCAACGATCACATCGTGCTGGTCGGCGGCGCCCCACTCAATGAATCTTTCGCCGAGGCGATCGGCGCCGACGCCTATTGCCGCGACGCGGCTGTCGCGGTCGAAACCGCAAGGGCCTTGCTCGCGCGCCGGCAGGGGACCGCGCAGGCACACGAGAAGGTTTAGCCCATGCCTCAGCTTTCGAACGGCGAGCCGGTTGGAGGACTGGCCTTGGGAGAGCACTCCCTTGCGAGGAGCGTGAGCGCCATGGGCGACCAAAGAGTGGATCTGCACAGGTCTGAAGAAATCCCGGCGTCGGCAGATGAAGTCTGGGCGCTACTGACCGACTGGGCCGGCATGATGCGCTGGAGTTTGAGCGCCAAGCGGGAGGGCGCCCTGGGATCGCTCGTCAGATGCGAACTGATTGGCGAAGCTCATAAAGTTCCTCGCACGAGGCGGATGATTCTTTCCTCGGGCGCGGCCGTCGAAGAAGAGCTCTTCTATCAGAACGATGAAACGAGGCGCATCTACTACCGCAAGACCGACGGGTTCGGAACAAGGGGATATCTCGCGAGTAGTTATGTCGACGAACTCGCCGATCGACGATCGCGACTTCATATCCTGTCATGGTTCGACGCCGAGCAGGAAGCGGCGGTCGCGGCGGCGCGCTACGACGCAATCTACCGGGGGATATTCGACGGCTTCAAGGCTTACTTCGCGACAGTGACATGACGCTCGCAGTCGATCACATTTTTGCCGAGACGCAATTTTCCGGGCAGCGCAAGGGCGCGCGCAAGATCCTCGTCATCGCCTGCGGCGCGTTGGCGCGCGAGGCGCTGGCGCTCAAGCTCGACAATATCGATGTCGCCTGCCTGCCGGCGCAGCTTCACAATCATCCTAAGAAGATTCCGGATGCGATGCGGGCGAAGATCCGCGCCAATCGTGCGTCTTATGACGAGATCCTCTGCCTCTATGGCGATTGCGGGACCGGCGGCGAGCTCGATCGTGTGCTTAAGGAAGAGGGCGTTAGCCGCATCGAAGGCGCGCATTGCTACGCCTTCTATGCCGGCGAGGAGGCTTTCGCCGCCCTCTCCGAGGAAGAGCCGGGCACGTTCTACCTCACCGATTTTCTCGTCCGCCATTTCGACGCGCTTGTCATTCGGGGCCTCGGCCTCGACCGCCATCCTGAGCTGCGCGACGATTACTTCGGCAATTACCGTCGCGTGGTGCATCTCGCGCAGTTCGACGAACCGGATCTGGAGACGGCGGCCAGGGGTGCGGCCGAAAGGCTTGGCCTCGCCTATGAGCGCCGTTTCACCGGCCTTACGGGAATCCGCGCCTTCCTCGACCCGTCGACGCGAGAGAAGGAAGCGCCGTGGCCAGTCTGACCATCCTTTACTGGCGCGACATTCCGAGCCAGGTCATCGTGAAAGCCGGCCGTTCGTCGGCCAAGCGTCAATTGTCGGAGCGGTTCATTCGCGCGATCGACGCGGCGGCGATGCACGCCGGCGCGAAAAGCGACGACGCTTACCTTGCCGAATGGCGGCGCGGCGAGCCCATTCCTTGCGGCGACGATCTGGAAAACGAAGCTCAGGCCGCCGCCGAGCGGCTGGAGAAGGATTACGATACGCACCGTCTGGCGGTGCTGGCCAAGCACGACGGGCGCGAGGCCCCACCTTGACGCGCGAGTTGCGCGCCGGCTGGCCATGTGTCACCCCCGCGAAAGCGGGGGGTCCCAGTCTGTCGCGAAGGTTTTTCCGGACAGAACGTCGCGCTCATGGACGCCCGCTTCCGCAGGCATGACACGACAACCGGGCCAGCGCTCGACTGAATGATATTGGACCGTTTGATCTTTTGACCCATCGCGTCGTCTTCACGCCCTCCGGCAAGCGCGGCGAGTTCGCCGAAGGCGTAAGCCTGCTCGAAGCTGCGCGGGCGCTCGGCGTCGATCTCGATTCGGTCTGCGGCGGGAGGGGCATCTGCGGCCGCTGTCAGGTCGACGTCGCCGAGGGCGATTTCGCCAAACATGCAATTCATTCGCGCGCCGATCATGTGAGCCCATGGGGAGAGGTCGAGGCCCGCTATGCCGCGAAACGCGGGGCGCTCGTCGCCGGCCGGAGACTCGGATGCCAGGCCAGGATTTGCGGCGATCTCGTCGTCGACGTGCCGGCCGAAAGCCAAGTCCACCGGCAGGTCATCCGCAAGCGCGCGGAGACGCATCCGATCGAAATCGATCCGGTCGTGCGCCTCTATTATGTCGAGGTCGCTGAGCCGGACATGCACGAGCCGTCAAGCGATCTGAGGCGTCTGCAACAGGCTTTGCGCGAGCAATGGGGCCTGGCGGACGCGACCGCCGACCTTGCGACGCTCGCCGGTTTGCAGAAGACGTTGCGCGCGGGCCAATGGAAGGTCACCGTCGCATTGCGCAAGGGCGGCGACATTGTCGCGATCATGCCGGGGTTCGCCGAGCGCGCGTTTGGCGTCGCCATCGACGTGGGCTCGACCACCATTGCCACGCACCTCACCGATCTCATGACCGGCGAGGTCGTCGCCGCCTGCGGGGCGATGAACCCGCAGATCCGCTTCGGCGAGGATCTCATGAGCCGCGTCTCCTACGTGATGATGAACCCGGGCGGCGACAAGGAGTTGACGCGCGCGGTGCGCGAGGCGATGGACGCGCTGATCGGCGAGGCCGCGAGCGAGGCCGGCGTCAAACGCGACGAAATTCTGGAGGTGACCCTGGTCGGCAATCCGATCATGCACCACCTCGTTCTCGGCCTCGATCCGACCGAGCTTGGCGGAGCGCCGTTCGCGCTTGCCCTAGACGCGGCTTACGAAGCCCGCGCCCGCGAGCTGGGTCTCGACATCGCGCCGGGCGCGTTCGTCTACGCGCTGCCCTGCATCGCTGGACACGTCGGCGCCGACGCGGCGGGCGTCGTGCTGGCCGAGGGCCCGCACCTCAAGGACGAATTGACGCTTCTTGTGGACGTCGGCACCAACGCCGAGATTGTGTTCGGCAGTCGCGAGCGGCTGTTCGCCTGCTCTTCGCCAACCGGCCCGGCCTTCGAGGGGGCTCAAATCTCCTGTGGCCAGCGCGCCGCGCCTGGCGCGATCGAGCGGGTGCGTATCGACCGCGCGTCGCTCGAGCCGCGATTCAAGGTGATCGGCTGCGATCTTTGGTCCGACGAGCCGGGCTTTAAGGCGGGAATCGCCAATATCGGCGTCACCGGCGTCTGCGGCTCGGGGATCATCGAGGTCATCGCCGAGATGTTTTTGGCCGGGATCGTGTCAGAGGACGGCGTGATCGACGGCGAGCTCGCGGGGCGGACGAAGCGCATCGAATCGGTCGGCCGAACCTTCGCTTATGTGCTGCACGAAGGCGCGCCGCGCCTTCTCATCTATCAGACCGACGTGCGCGCGATCCAGCTTGCCAAGGCCGCGCTCTACGCCGGCGCAAAGCTGCTCATGGAGCGCGCTGGCGCCGCGCCTCAGCGCGTCACCCTCGCCGGCGCCTTCGGCAGCCACATCGACCCGCTCTATGCGATGACGCTTGGCCTCATTCCCGACTGCGATCTCTCGAAAGTGGCGAGCGCGGGCAACGCGGCGGGGACAGGCGCCCGCATCGCGCTCCTCAACCTCGCCGCGCGGGCGGAGATCGAGGGCGTCGTGAGGCGCATCGAGAAGGTCGAGACGGCGATCGAACCCGACTTCCAGCGCCATTTCGTCGCCGCGATGGCGTTCCCCAACAAGGAGAACGCCTTCCCGAACCTGGCGCAGCGGGTCGACTTGCCTGCGCGCAAGGCGGCGAGCGGAGAAGGCGGTCGAAGGCGCAGGCGCGTCGCGCCTGCGGCGTCGGTCTAACGGTCGTCGCGCTTTCCGGGGTCGTCCTTCTGCCGACCGACGGCGGTCCGGCGGGTTCGCCTGTCGATGTCCTGATTGGCGACGGCCGCATCGCTGCGATCAAGCCGACGGGCGTAAAGAGCGCGCGACGACTTCTGGCGATGCCCGCGCTGGTCAACGCGCATGATCACGCCCGCCCGCTGTCGCCAACGTCGTTCGGCGGCGCCGCTAAGCCGCTCGAGACCTGGCTTCTCCGCCTCGCCGCGATGCCCGCGATCGACCCCTATCTCGGCGCGCTCGCCGCCTTTGGACGCGCGGCGCGCGGGGGCGCAGGCTCGGTGATGGCGCACTACACCCGCTTTCACGGGCCCATGCCGCCGGTCGAGGAAGCGAAGGCGATCGCCCGCGCCGCCGCGGACGTGGGGGTGCGCGTGACGCTTGCCGTATTCATGCGCGACCGCAACCCGCTCGTTTACGGCGACGACGAGAAGGTTCTTGAGCAGATCCCCGTAGAAGCGCGCGCAACGGTCGAAGCGCAATTCCTCGGCCCGGCCCTCAGCACGCAGGAGCAGGTGGCTCGTGTCGAAGCAATCGCGGCGGCGACCGAGAGCGCCACATTTTCTGTTCAGTTCGGACCCAGCGGTCCGCAATGGTGCTCGGACGCGCTGCTTGCCGCAATCGCGGAAGCGTCTGGCCGGTCCGGGCGGCGCGTGCATATGCATTTGTTGGAGACGCGCTATCAGCGGGCCTTCGCCGACCGCGCCTATCCGGACGGCGTTGTGCAGCGCCTGACGGCGCTTGGCCTTCTGTCGCCGCGCCTGACGCTCGCCCATTGCGTCCACGCGCGCCCCGAAGAGCTCGACCTGATCGGCGCCTCGGGCGCGATCATCGCCACCAATCCGAGCTCGAATCTGCAACTGCGCAGCGGCGTTGCTCCGATCTCGGAGGCGCTCAAGCGCGGCTGCCGCGTGGCGCTCGGCGTCGACGCTTCCGCCCTCGACGAGGACGACGACATTTTGCGCGAGATGCGCCTCGGCCATTTTCTTCACGGCGGCTGGGGCTTCGACAGCGTCATCGAGCGCGGCCAGTGGCTTTCGGCGATCGTCGGCAATGGCCGCTTCGCCAACGGCGCGCCAGGCTCAGGCGCGCTCGCCGTCGGTGAGCCCGCCGACATTCTCGTGCTCGATCTCGACTCTCTCGACCGCGATGCGGTCATGCCGCGTGGAGCCGATCGACCTGGTATTCGCGCGCGCGACCGCCGCGCATGTCGCCGAGCTTATCGTCGGCGGTGAGCAAGTGGTCCGCGACGGACGGCTCGCACGCGTCGATCTTGAGGCGACAGAAGCGGAGTTGGGGCGCCAATATCGCGCGAATACGCCGTCGCGGGCGCCGTTTCTGGCGGCCTGGGATGCGCTTGAGCCTGCGGTCGCACAATATTATCGAAGCGGCCTCGGCTGCTGCTGAAAGCTCAAGGAGAGTAGCGCATCATGGCGGACTCGTTGCCTATCATCGATCTCGAATCATTGGGCGATAACGATAGCCACTCGCTCAGCCGGATCGCAGCCGATGTCGGCGCCGCCTGCCGCGACGTGGGCTTCTTTTACGTCGCCAACCATGGGGTCGAGGCGAGCCTTATCGCCGAGGCCTTCGCCCGATCGCGCGACTTCTTCGCGCTGCCGGTCGCCGAGAAGCGGAACCTCGCGATCGAAACGGTCGGCGGCAATCGCGGCTATTCCGGCCTCCTGCATGAGGCGCTCGACCCGGCGCGAGGACCGGACATGAAGGAGGCCTTCAACGTCGGACTTGACCTCGCGGCGGACGATCCGGAGCTTATCTCGGGTCAACCCTTTCGCTCGCTCAACGCCTGGCCCGGCCTGCCGGGGTTTCGTGAAACGACGCTCGCCTACTTCAACGCCTGCGCGGCGCTCGGCGGGCGATTGCATCGGGCCTTCGCCCGTGACCTCGGCCTTAGACCCGATTTCTTCGACGACAAATTCGATCGCCCCATGGCGACGCTGCGGCTTCTGCATTATCCGGCGCCGCCCCGCGGCTCCGATCCACGGACGGGCGCCGGCGAGCATACGGATTACGGCGCCCTCACCTTGCTCGCGACGGACGACGTCGGCGGCCTCGAGGTGCGCACCCGCGCCGGACAATGGATCGAAGCGCCGGTCGTCCGCGGCGCCTTCATCGTCAATATCGGCGACTGCCTGATGCGCTGGACGAACGACGTCTATGTCTCGACGCCGCATCGTGTCGTCAATCGCAGCCTGAAGGAGCGCTATTCGATCGCCTTTTTCTACGACCCGAATCCGGACGCGACGGTCGAGACGATTCCGAGCTGCGTACGAGAAGGGGAATTCACCCGTTATCCGCCGATTGTGGCCGCCGACTATCTGAAGATGCGCCTGGACGCGAGTAAGCCGAAGGAGGCGGATCTGTCCGCCGCCTTGGCTCACGGTCGGGCCTGAAGGCCATGTCTGAGTTTGCGCGGGCGCGCGGGTCCGCGCTCCGCGGCGCAAGGCGAGCAAGCGACATCGGCCAATCATCGTCCCGATGAGCCCCAGAGAACCACGGGACAAGCCGCGTCGACACGAATCGCCCGAGAATCCCGCTTCTCGCCCAACTTATTGAGACCGAACGAACGCTGGCCTCTTTTCCTCAATCTCCACGGGCGGCGGCGCCGCCTTGCCAATAATGAGCTCGGAGGCCTTCTCGGCGACCATGATTGTCGGCGCGTTGGTGTTGCTCGATGGAACGAACGGCATGACCGAAGCATCGACGACGCGGATGCCGAGGAGTCCGCGCAGCTTGAGATCGGGCGTCACAACGGCGTTTTCGCCCGAACCCATGGCGCAAGTGCCCGCGGGATGATGGTCCGTCTTGCAGGTGCGATAGGCGTATTCGGCGAGCTCATCGTCGGTGCGAATATCGTCGCCTGGCATTCGTTCCGCCATCACGAACGGCTTCAGCGCCGGCTGACGCAGGATTTCGCGGGCGAGCCGCAGGCCCTTGATCGCGCACTCGCGATCGTAAGGATCGGCCCAGTAATTCGGATCGATGAGCGGCGCAGCCTTCGGATCGGCGCTGGCGATCCGCACGGTCCCGCGAGAACGAGGACGAAGGAAGGCGGAATTCAGCGTGACGCCTGGATTCTTCATCGCGGCCACGCCAGCCTCGATGCCCGAGCCGAGACCAAGATGAAACTGGATGTCGGGCGACCGCGCTTGCCTGTCCGCGTACCAGAAGCCGCCGGTCTCGAAGAGCGTCGAGGTCACGGGCCCTGTCTTGAAGGCGAGATATTGCAGACCCGCCCAAGCGGTGCGGTGCGGCCGGGCGACCCGGTCGTACGTGTGCTCCCCCGTGCATTCGGAGATCGCGTAGAGATCGAGATGATCCTGCATGTTCGAGCCGACCCCGGGCAGGTCGTGCACGACGTTCACGCCGGCCGCCTTCAAAGCGTCGGCGGGCCCGATGCCGGACAATTGGAGTAGGCGCGGCGAACCGATCGCGCCGCAGCTGATGATAATCTCGCGGTCGGCGTTCAGAGTCTCAGTCCCGGTCCCCGCGGCGACCGTCACGCCGATCGCGCGCCCGTTCTGGACTTCGAGCTTCAGCGTCTGCGCGTCGAGGCGAATTGTCAGGTTCTTCCTGCCCTCGACTGGCTTCACGAAAGCCGACGATGCTGAAGATCGCTCAGCGTTGCGGGTGGACAACTGGTAGTGGCCGATGCCGTCTTGCACGGCGCCGTTGAAATCGTCGTTGAAGGGAATGCCGAGCTCCTGCGCGGCGCGCAGGAAAGCGTAGCTGATGGGCGGCGGATTGACCGGGTAGGAAACACCGAGCGGGCCGCCATAGCTGTGATAGGCGTTGTGGAGCTTCTGGTTGTCCTCGCTCCGTTTGAAGTACGGGAGGACTTCGCGATAACTCCAGCCCGCAGCGCCTGCGTCGCTCGCCCAGGCGTCGTAGTCTTTGGCGTTGCCGCGCGCGTAAATTTGAGCGTTGATCGTGGAGCCGCCGCCGATCACCTTGGCTTGGGTGTACCAGACGACACGGCCGTTGAGATGCTTCTGCGGGACCGTGCTCCAGCCCCAACTGGCGACGCCCTTGGTCATTTTGGCGAAGCCCGCCGGCATTCGGAACAGGGGATTCCAATCAGAGCCGCCCGCCTCGAGGAGAAGAACCTTGATCGACGGATCGGCGCTCAAACGGTTGGCGAGCACGCATCCCGCCGAACCGCCGCCGACAATGATGTAGTCGTACGCCATCGTCCAAATCCTCAAGCCGCTCGCAGGTCTGTGCTGGCGATATGATCGGCGACGCGAAGCGCCTGGGCGGCGATGGTCAGCGAGGGATTGACGGCCGCCGAGGTCGGAAGGAACGAAGCGTCGACCACGAAAAGGTTCGGATGGTCAAAGGCGCGGCAATAGGGATCGAGCGGCGAGGTCGCGGGATTTGACCCGATGCGCACGGTGCCGCACTGGTGCGACGGAGTCCGCCGGTCGAAAGGTTTCGTGGGCACGATCGGATAGCCCGCGGCGCGCAACCGCTCCTTAAAGGCCTTGACGAGCCCTTCATGTGCGCTCCAATTGCTGCGCCGCCAGTCGAGCCGGATCTGGTCGCCGTCCACCGTCACGCGGCTTGCCGGATTCGGCACGTCCTCGCTCATCGCGTACCAGTCGACTGAACGTCTGCTCATGAGATGGAGCGCCCACTCCGGCGCTTTCGAAAGGCTTGACTTCAGGATTGGCGCGGTCACCCGGCCAAGCAGCTGGATGTTGCCGAGCGGCGGCCCGCCACGGCCGTCGTCGAGGTAGAAGTCGTTGATCCCTAGCGTCTTCTGGTAGACAGAGTCGTTGACCGTACGCGGGTCGATCGCCAGCACCGCCGAGCAATTGTGGTTCATGAAATGCCGGCCAACCAAGTCGGAGCGGTTGGCGATCCCACCCTCGCGCGAGGCAAGAAGCAAAGCGGCCGAATTCACCGCCCCCGCGGCAAGGATCACGATCTGAGCGGATATCCTTCTGCGCTCCCCGGAAATCAAAGCTTCCGCGCCCGTGACACGCTGGCCGTCCGGACCCAGAAGCAGCCTTTCGACGCGAGCGTTCTCACGCAGTTCGACATTGGGGTGCGCAAGAGCTTTGCTCAGACCGCAGGTTTCCGCATCCATCTTGCCGGTTCCCGTGTCGGGGAAGGCGTCCCAAGGCGTTTTCGCGCGCTTAAGCCACTTCTCGACGTCGACGCCGAGCGGTAGCGGAAAGGGGTGCAGCCCGACTCGCTTCAAGCGCTCGCGGACTTTGGCGATCGCCGGCTCGTCAGGGACAGGGCCGAACGGATAGGGCGCGGAGCGCGTCGGCTCGGTCGGATCAAAACCGACCGCGCCGCGCACGTTGTAGAGCTTCTCGGCGAGACAATACCACGGCTCGAGCTCATCGTAGGAAAAGGGCCAGCCGGGCGTCGCGCCGTCGCGATAGACGACGGGCTCGAAATCCCGCTCCCGGTATCGAAGGAGGACAGCGCCGTAGAGCTTCGAATTGCCGCCGACATAGTAGTAGTTGCCGGGATTGAAGGGCTGACCGGCGCCGTCGAGCCATGTCTCCTGCGGGCGGAAGACGCCGCGCTGGAAGATCGCGCGCGCGTCGCGCGCATCGGCGCTGTCGCGCAGACGGGCGCCTCGTTCGAGGACGAGAATCCGCGCCCCGGTCGGCGCAAGGCCGGCGGCGCATGTGGCCCCGCCCATGCCTGATCCGATGATCAGGACGTCGACTGTGTCCGAGTTCGCCATGGGTCGGGTTTTTCAGATCCGGCGCGACGTCTGCGGATCGAACAGCACCGCCTTGTCGAGGTTGAAGGCGAAGGTGTGGTTCTCCCCGATGCGCAGCTGAGTGTCTGCGCGCATTCGCGCGGTGAGCTCCTTGCCGGCAGCGCGCGTGACGACAAACGTGTCCGACCCCGCCGGCTCGACAATTTCCACCCGAGCCTCGAAGGTGGCGACCGACTTTGCGCCGCGATCAACGCCCTCCTTGTCGTTGACCGCCTCCGGACGGATGCCAAAAATGACCTTGGCGCCGTCGGACAGTCTTGTCTCATCGGCGCTTGCGGGAATTGGAAGAACAATGGGCGGATCTCCGGGGCGTTCGAGCACGATCCGCCGTGCTCCGTTCACGCCCCTGACCGTGCCTTCGAGAAGGTTCATCGCTGGCGAACCCATGAAGTCGGCGACGAAGAGGTTGGAGGGCGAATTGTAAATCTCCGCAGGCGTCCCGACCTGTTGCAGTTCGCCATCCTTCAGAACCGCGATCTTCGTCGCGAGCGTCATCGCCTCGATCTGGTCGTGGGTGACATAGACGATCGTTGTCCCCGTCTGCTGATGGAGCCGCTTGATCTCGACACGCATGTCGACGCGCAGCTTGGCGTCGAGATTGGAGAGCGGCTCGTCGAACAGGAACACCCGCGGCTGACGCACCAGCGCCCGGCCCATCGCCACGCGCTGACGCTGACCGCCCGAGAGCTGGCTCGGCCGCCGGCTAAGCAAGTGTTCGATCTGCAGCGTCTTGGCGACCGATGCGACCGCCTTGGCGCGCTCGGGCTTTGGAACACCGCGCATTTCCATCCCGAACGCAATGTTCTCGGCGACCGACATGTTCGGATAGAGCGCATAAGACTGGAAGACCATGGCGATGTCGCGCTTCGATGGGTGCAGGTCGTTGACCACGTGACCGCCGATCAGGATCTCGCCGGAAGTAATCGAACTCGAGCCCCGCAATCGTGTTGAGCAGGGTGGACTTGCCGCAGCCGGACGGGCCGACCAGCACGAGAAAGCCGCCTTGCTCGAGCGAGATGTCGATGCCCTTGAGGATCTCGAGGCTGCCGAACCGCTTGCGGAGCGCACGGATTTCGAGAGTGGCCATTTGCTCTATCCTTTCACCGCGCCGGCCATCAGGCCGCGCACGAAATAGCGTCCGGCGAGGATGTAGACGAGGAGAGTCGGGGCGGCGGCGATGATCGCGGCAGCCATATTGACGTTGTATTCGATGACGCCAGTCGAGGTGTTGACGATGTTGTAGAGCGCGACGGTCATCGGGCTCGAAGTTGCCTGCGGCGAAGGTTGAGCCGAACAGGAAGTCGTTCCAGATGTTGGTGAACTGATAGATCACCGTCACGATGAAGATCGGCGCGGAGTTGGGCAGGAGGATCCGGCGGAAGATCTGGAAGAAGCTCGCGCCGTCGATCTGCGCCGCCTTGATCAGCTCGGTCGGAAAGGTCTCGTAGTAGTTGCGGAAGAAGAGGGTCGTGAAGCCGAGCCCGTAGACCACGTGCACGAGCACGAGGTTGACGGTCGGGTTGCCGAACCCCCAGGAGAACCCGGTCGCATTGGTCAGCGCCAGCCCTATTTGGCCGAGCCTGCCGAGGATCGTGGCCATCGGAATGAGCACGGACTGGAATGGAATGAAGCAGGCGAACAGCATCATGCCGAACACGAGCTTATGGCCGGGGAATTGCCACTTGGTCAGCACGTAGCCGTTGAGCGCGCCGAGGAGAGTCGAGATGAGGACGGCCGGAACGACCATCTTCACCGAGTTCCAGACATAGCCCTTGATGCCTCCGCAGGTCAGACCGACGCAGGTCGTGCCCCAGGCTTTCTTCCACGGCTCGAAGGTCAGGTCGTGCGGGAAGTAGAACATGTTCCCGCCCGTGATCTCGCTGAGCGGTTTCAGCGACGTCATCACCATGACGACGAGCGGCATGAGGTAGACGATCGCAAACAGGACGAGCAGGCCGTAGATCACGACGCGAGTCGTCATTGAATGTCGCGCCGGTTCGCGCGAGGGGGTGACCGCGAGGGCGTCCGCTGCGCTCATCAGCGCTTCTCCCTCAGCTCGGAATAAAGGTAGGGCACCATGATCGCAGCGATCGTCATGAGCATGATGACCGCGCTGGCCGAGCCGACCCCCATCTGGTTTCGGGTGAACGTATAGGAATACATGAATGTCGAAGGTAGCTCCGCGGCGCCGCCGGGGTTCTTGCCCGTAACCGAGAGTACGAGATCGTAGGACTTGATCGCCATGTGCGTCAGGATGATCAGAGCCGACATGAAGGCCGGGCGTATGATCGGAATGACAATTCGCCGGTATGTCGCGTAAGCGGACGCGCCGTCGATCTGCGCGGCTTTGAGTATCTCGCTGTCGATGCCGCGCAGCGCCGCAAGAAACATCGCCATGACGAAGCCCGAGGTCTGCCAGACACCGGCGATGGCGACGCAATAGATCATCATGCTGGGGTTCACGACCCAGTCGAAATGGAAGCTTGTCCAGCCGAGATCGTGCATCGCCTTCTCAAGGCCGATGCCCGGGTCGAGGAACAGCTTCCATGCCGTGCCGGTGACGATGAAAGACAGCGCCAGCGGATAGAGATAGATCGGCCTCAAGATTCCTTCGCCGCGAATCTTCTGGTCGAGCAGGATCGCCAGCAGCAGGCCAAGCGCCAGACAGAAGATCACATAGAGGCTGCCGAACAGGCCCATGTTGACAATCGCCGTGTACCAGTTCGACGGCGGATCGCTCTGGAACGTCCAGTTCCAGAGCTTCTCATAGTTCGCCCACCCGATGAAGTTCAGGTTGGTGAACGCTTTCGAGTTGGTGAATGAAAGCAGGAGGGTCCAGAAATTGAACCCGTAGACGAAGATGAGAATCAGCAGAAACGACGGCGCGAGCACAAGCCGCGGCAGGAGGTCGCGCGCGCGGTCGCGGATGCCGCCAGGAGGGCTGCGCACGATCGGCGCGGCAATGGGCTGGGTGGTCGTGGTCATGCGCATGTCCTCTGCGCTCACGCGAAACGGATCGCCCCTCCCCGCCGCCGGCGGGGAAGGGCGGCCTCGTCATTTCGCGCCGTTGATCGCCATGACGAGCTGTTTCACGGCCTCATCGGAGGTCTTGATCTCGCCATGCAGGAACTTGGTCACGACGTCGTAATAGGCGGTCGCGATTGCGGGCGGCTGGGCGTAGTTCTGGGCCATCGAGCCTAAAAACGTGCCCTTGGCGTTGGCCGCCTTGATGTCGGCGATCGCTTTCTTGCCGCAGACGTCAAATTTGGCGTCCGAAACGTCCATGCGCGCCGGGGCTGAGCCCTTGATGACGTTGAAGTCGATCTGGACCTCCGGGTTCATCGTCGTATCGGCAAGCGCCGTCTGCGCCGCCTGCCGGTCGGCCGAGACCTGGAAGAAGGCGAACATGTCGGTGTTGTAAAGCACGGATCCGTCCGTGCCGGGGAAGCGGTAGCAGAGATAATCCTTGCCGGCTTCCTTGTTGGCGTTCTTGAACTCGCCCTTGGCCCAGTCCCCCATCACCTGCATAAGGGCGTCGCCCTTGATGACCATCGCCGTCGCAAGATTCCAGTCGCGGCCGGCATAGTTGGGATCGAGGTAGTCGCGAAGCTTCGCCAGATTGTCGAAGCTCTTCTTCATCGTATCCGACTTGAGAGCGCTCTCGTCGAGATCGATGAAGGCCTTCTTGTAGAAGTCGATGCCGCCGGTCGAGGCGACGACAAAGTCGAACATCGTTGCCTCTTGCCAGGGCTGTCCACCGAGCGCGAGGGGGATTACGCCGGCCTTCTTGGCCTTGTCGAGCAGCGCAATCAGCTCGTCGAAGGTCTTGGGCTCCGTGCCGCCGATCTTCTCCATCAAGGCCTTGTTGACCCAGATCCAGTTCACGGAATGGATGTTGACCGGAACGGCGCCCCACTTGCCGTCGACCGTGGTGAACTTCTGCAGCGCGGTCGGAATGACCTTGGCCCAGTCCCCCTTGGCCGCCAGAGGAGTGATGTCGGCGAGCTTGCCCGCGTCGGCGTAATCGAGCGCGTAATAGCCGAGAATCTGGGAGGCTGTGGGGGGATTGCCCGCGGCGACCATGGCCTTCAAAGTGGTCATCGCGGCGCCGCCGCCGCCGCCGGCGACCGGGACGTCCTTCCAACCGAAACCCTGCTTGGCCATCGCCTGCTTGATGACGTTCAGGGCGGCCGCCTCGCCGCCCGACGTCCACCAGTGCAGCATCTGCACTTCCTTGGTGTCCGCGGCGCGCGCGCCGCCGGAGAGGCCGATCGCAAACGCGACGGCTGCTCCACTCATCAAGATTGCTGTCAGCCTCATTCGTCTACCCTTCCTACGCGTTTCTCCCGCCGGAAGCGGTCCGGCGCCGGATCCAGAAACCGTCGATCGGCTCCCGATTGTCAATGTCCCTATCCTCCCGCAAGACTTATCGACCGGAAAAGGCCGGCGGGCGCTTGGCCCTGAAGGCGGCGACCCCTTCGGCGAGATCTTCGGTGAATGCGGTGAGCGCCCCGGCGAGACCCTCGATCGGCGCGTCGCTGTCCTCTCCCTCGGCCGAGTTGATCATCGCCTTGACCATTTGCACCGCAAGCGGACCGCGCCTGGCGATATCGGCGGCGAGCGCCTCAGCTCGCGCGACCCCTTCGCCCTTCGCGGCAACCTCGTCGACGAGGCCGAGCGTCAAGCCCTCTTCGGCTGAGAACAGCGCCCCGGCCAGAGCCATGCGGCGCACGATCGAAGCGCCAAAGCGACGGACCAGTCTCTGCGTGCCCGACCAGCCCGGCGCCATGCCGAGACCGGACTCCGGAAGGCCAAGCTTGATTCCGCTCTCGGCGATGCGAATGTCCGCGACGGCCGCGAGTTCGAGCCCGCCGCCGAAGGCGTGCCCGGTCAGCGCCGCGATGAGTGGAACGCGCAGGCGGGCGAGCGCCTCGAAAGCGCGATGCCCTGCCCGCGTCCAGTCGCGCCACATTTCAAGCGGCGGGAGACCGCCCCACGCGGCGATGTCGCCGCCGGCGCAGAACGCCTTGCCCTCGCCGGAGAGGATCGCGACCCGCGCTTCCGATGAAGCGTCGATCGAGCGCGCGGCGTCGGCGAGGGCGTCGATCATCGCGCGGTCAAGGGCGTTCAGCTTCTCGGCGCGCTTCAGCGTCAGCCGCGCAAGCGGTCCCTCGAAAGCAAGTTCGACAAAGGCGCTCACAGAGCCATCTCCTCCGCCGTACGCAGCTGAAGATTGATCGGCGCGGCATGGAACAACGCCGGGTCCATCTTGCGAACGTGCTTGGCGACGCGCAGCGGAAACTCGGCCTGGGCGAGGACGTCGCGCTCGAGATCCACGCCGGGTGCGAGCTCCGTAACCGTGACGCCGTCCTTCTCGAGCCGCATCACGCAGCGTTCGGTGACGTAGACGATTTCCTGCCCTTGAGCGACAGCGCGCGGCCCGGAGAATGAGATCTGCTCGACGGCTTCGACGAGCTTCTTGACTTTGCCTTCCTTGGCGATTCTGACCGCGCCGTCGTGGACCTCGAGCTTCGCCCCGGCTGTGAAGTATCCGGAGAAGACGATCTTCTTGGCGCGCGCCGTGATGTCGACGAAGCCGCCGGCGCCTGCGGTGACATGCGGACGGACGCCGAGCTTCGAGACGTTCACGGAGCCGCCGCGGTCGATCTGCAGGAACGAGAGCAGCGACATGTCGAAGCCCGCCCCCTGAAAATAGGTGAATTGATGCGGCGACTGGACGATCGCCTCGGCGTTGGAGGCGCAGCCGAACTGAAAGTCGAGCAGCGGCACGCCGCCGACGGCGCCCTGCTCAATCACCCACGTCACCGCTCCGTGCCTGCCTTCTTCGATGAGGATCCGCGGCACGTTGGCCGAGATGCCGAAGCCGATGTTGACCGCGTCGCCCTCGCGCAGCTCCTGCGCGACGCGCCGCGCGATGACCTTGGCGATGTCGAACTTCGGCGTCTCGAACGATGACAGCGGTCGAAAGACCTCGCCGGATATCGCCGGCTCGTAAGCCGTATGCGTGGTCTGCAGCTGCTCGGGCGCGACCACGATGTAGTCGACGAGGACACCGGGGACCACGACGTCATGGGGCTTAAGCGTGCCCGCCGCGGCCAGCCTCTTGACCTGCGCGATGACGATTCCGCCGTTGTTGCGCACGGCGAGCGCCTGGTCGAGCGGCCCGAGGATGGCGCCCTCGTGTTCGTAGGAAAGGTTTCCCCGCTCGTCGGCCGTCGTTGCGCGGATAATCGCGACTTGCGGCGTGATCGTCGGGAAGAACAGCCATTCCTCGCCGGCGAAATTGACGCGCTTGACGATCGGATCGGCCGTCGCCTTTGTATTCATCGCGCAGCCTTCGTGGACTGGATCGACGAACGTGTCCATACCGACTTTGGTCAGCACGCCCGGCCGCTTGGCCGCGGCCTCGCGATGGATGTCGAACAGGATCCCGGACGGCACGTTATAGGCCGGGATGACGTCGCCTGTGATCATCTTCCAGATCTCCGGCGGTTCGGCCGAGGAGGGGCCCGACGGATAAGACCCGGCCAGAACGCGCGCGAGGCATCCGGGCTTGGCGAGGTGATCGACGCCCTTGACGCCCCACATGTCCCCGGCGGCGATCGGATGCAGGGTGGTGATATTGCGCGGGCGCCCCTCGGCGTCGAAGCGGGCGCCGATCGCCGCCAGCGTCGCATCAGGACAGCCGAGCCCGGACGAGGAGGAAATCGTGACGATGGCGCCGTCGGGAATGAGACGGGCGGCGTCGGCGGCGGAAATCACCTTTGGCCTGGCCATCGCGTCCTCAGACTGTCAGATCGACAGGCGTCTCGGCGCCCGTGCGCGCTGCGGCGGCGGCCGAGATCGCGACGCTCAACGACTTGACGCCGTCCTCGCCGGTCGCCGAGGGAGCGCCTCGCCCTTGAGCGGCGTTCTGGAACAGACGGACCGAGCGCGCATACAAGTCCTCGTGATCGAGTTTGAGCGGCTCCTCGCCCGCGGCGGTTCGCAGGAGCACATCGCCCTTCGGCGCCTGGGTCATGCAGTCGCGGCCGATCAGCGATCCTGCCTCGCCATGCACTTCGAACCCGGTCGTCGCATATTGGGTTGTGAACCCATCGTGGAATTGCGCGAGCACGCCGCCCGAGAAGCGGATGACGCCCATGGCGCCGTCCTCGAGCCCTTCGCGGCCCATGCCGCCCTGGGAGGTCATCGCAATAACGGACTGGGGCTCGTCATCGAGGACAAATCGAAGCGTGTCGGCGTCATGGACCGTGATGTCCAGAATGACTCCGCCGCCCGCGTCGGGACGCTCGACCCGCCAGCTCTGCAGATGGGCGGGCAAATAGACCGGGTGGAACACCCGCGCGAACAGCGGCTTGCCGATCCTGCCCTGCTTGATCGCTTCCCGCATTGCGCGGTGCGTCGCCGCGTTGCGAAGGTGATGATTGGTCCCCATGACAATGCCGCGCTTGCGGCATTCGGCGACCATCGCGCGCGCGTCCTTGAGCGTCAGCGCGAGCGGCTTCTCGCACAGGACATGCTTTCCAGCGGCAGCCGCGGCGAAGACCTGGTCGCGGTGAAGCTCGTTGGTGGTGGAGACGTAGACGGCGTCCACGTCATCGGATTCGACGAGGTCCTTCAGGCTTGTCGTCGCATGCGCGATTCCGTGCTTTTTTGCGTAAGCTCCCGCCCGGTCCGCGTTCGTGCTCATGACGGCGACGGCTTCGCCGCCGTTGGCCCGAAAGGCGCCGATCATGTGCTGTGCGGCGATCGTGCTCGCGCCGATCAACCCCCAACGGAGTTTCGCCATCAATTTTCTCGCTCGTCAGGGTTCGCCGCCCGGCAGGATTTGCGAAGCGCCAGGGTCGTCGGACAGAGCACCGTTTCCGGCTCGAAGTCTCCGCTCGCGATATGCCGCATCAGGAGTTGGGCGGCGCGCGACCCGAGATCGCGAGCGTTGACGGCGACGCTGCTCAAGGCGGGAAGCGTGTGTCTGGCTTCCTCGATGTCGTCGAAACCGATGACGTCGAACTCGACCCCGACCGAGACGCCGCTTTCCATCAGCGCGCGCGTGAGCCCGATTGCCACAACGTCGTTGAAACAGAGCGCGGCGGTGGCGGGGTTGGGAAGGCTGAAGAGCCTCGGAGTCGCGGTCGCGCCGCCGGTGTAGTTGGTCATCGTTTCCACGACCAGCGACAGGTCGAACGGAATTTTCGCCTCTTCCAGGGCGAGTCGGTAGCCCGCAAGCCTCTCCTCACGCACCAGCATAGACGATACGCCGCCGACAAAGGCGATGCGCCTGTGTCCGCTGGAGATGAGATGGGCTGCGGCTTTGCGCGCGCCCTCCTTGTTCTCCGGAGCGACGAAGGACGCCTTGAGCCCCGGGAGGCGGCGCATCACCTGGACCACAGGCAATCCCGCAAGAAGGGGCTTCAGGTCGTTCGCCGACGCGCCCATCGCGGGCGCGAGCACGAGCCCCGCGGCGCCATGCTCGCGCATCGAACGGATCACCTGCTGCTGGCGGACCGGGTTTTCCGCGGTGTTGGCGAGGAAGGGGATATAGGCGCCGCCCTGGCACGCCTGCTCGATACCGATCGCTAGCTCGACATAGAAGGGGTTCGATAGGTCGTTGATGACCATGCCGATCACGCCGGACTTGGCGCCGCGCAGAGTCGCCGCGCCGCGATGATAGATGTAGCCGAGCTCGTTCATGGCGTCTGAGACGCGTTCGCGTGTCGTCTCCGCAACGAGGGAGCTGCCGCCGAGGACCAGAGAAACAGTCGATTTTGAGACGCCGGCGCGGCGGGCGACGTCGACAATGGTCGCGCGTCCCTCCCGACCCTCCATCTCCCTGTGTGTCCCGTTGTTCATTGTCACCTTGGCACGTTCCAACATTGCGGCTTTCGACCCTTCCCCATAAGCGCGGAGAAACATGGGTCATTGTCGCTGCATTTGGAACGTGCTAATATCAGTAGCGGGCCTCTGTCGTCCCGTCAACCCCTCTCTCAGGCCACGCCCTTGAGCGCGACGATCCCTCAAACCATCCTCGACGCCCTGACCGATATCGAGATGCCGCGCCTCACGACCGAGAGGCCGGCGAAAGAAACCGTCGCCGCCCGGGGCTTCTCAATTCCCCTCCATCGCAGCGAAGCGCTGGTGCTCGGCAGCGGCGCCGCCGGACTGCGGGCCGCGGTCGAAATGAAGCGGCGAGACCTCGACGTCGTGGTCGTGACCCAGAGCGCGTTCGGCGGCACGTCCGCCTGCTCTGGCTCGGACAAGCAGACCCTCCATACCGCCAACGGCGCCGGGCGGGGCGACGACTTCGCGGCGATGGCCGACGCGCTTGGCGCAGGCGGCGCGATGGACGAGGACACGGCCTATATCGAAGCGGTGGGTTCGCTCCGCGCGCTGTCGTCCCTGCAGTTCATGGGGCTGCCGGTCCCGCAGGACCGCCTCGGGGGCGCGCTGCGCTATCAGACCGACCATGACGAGGTCGGGCGTGCGACGAGCTGTGGCCCGCGTACGTCGCGGCTCATGGTGCAGGCGCTGGCGAAAGAGGCGATCCGGCTGAACGTGCCGATCTTCAATCATATGACCGCCGTCCGGCTCCTGGTGGAACCGGGCGCACAGCTCCGCTGCGTCGGGGTGCTCGCGATCTCCCCTAGGCGCCGGTCCGAGGACAATCCCCTGGGGCTCGCGTTGTTCTCGAGCAAGTCCGTCGTCATTGCGACCGGAGGGCCCGGCGAGCTCTATCGCGACAGCGTCTATCCGAGGCATTGCTTCGGATCGCTGGCGTTGGCGATAGAGGCTGGGCTCGAAGCGGTCAACCTCACCGAGAGCCAGTTCGGAATCGGGACGTCTCGCGACGGCTTCCCGTGGAACCTCTCCGGCACTTACGTGCAGGCGATGCCCTACATCTTCTCGCGCGATCCACGCGGGAACGAGCGCAATTTTCTCGCCGACACTTACCGGACGACGCAGGAACTGGCGTCGAATGTGTTCCGCAAAGGCTACCAGTGGCCGTTCCATTCGACCCGCATGCTCGACTTCGGCTCGAGCCTCGTCGACCTCGCCATCGTCAAGGAGACGCGCGCGGGGCGCAAAGTGTTCATGGATTTCAACCGCAATCCGCTTGCCGTTCCGGGCGACGCCGAATTCAATCTCGACCGGCTCGACCCGGACGTGCGGGCCTATCTTCAGAACGCTGGAGCGCTGATGGAAGAGCCGCTCGACCGGCTGCGCAAGATGAATCCGCTCTCGATCGAGCTCTACAAACGCTACAAATACGACATCACGCGCGATCCGCTCGAATTCGCGGTCTTAAATCAGCACATGAATGGCGGCCTCGCCGTCGATAGCTGGGGCGCGACGAGCCTCGAAGGGTGCTACGCCGTCGGCGAGGCGGCCGGAACGCACGGCGTGACCCGGCCCGGCGGGGCGGCGCTCAACGCCGGCCAGGTCTTCGGCACACGCTGCGCCGAGCACGTGGCCGCCCGCCGCGGCGCGCGCGCTATGAGCGCCCTCGCACCCGGCCTTATCGACGAGGCGGTCGCGCGCATCCTCGATATCCTCAAGGCCGACAGTCCGCTGACTGTCAAAGCGATCCGGAAGGATGTCCAGGATCGCATGAGCGATCATGCAGCCATACTCTGCAATGCGGCCGACGTGAAACAGGCGTTGGCGGCGGCGCGGGAGCTGAACGAGACCATTCGCCAGCAAGGAATCGCCTGTTCCGGCGCGCCTGAAGCCTTGAAGGCGCTGCAATGGCGGCAGATTGCGCTCCTGTCGGAGGCGGTCCTGACCGCGCTTGCGCTCTACATCGGCCGGGGCGGCGGCAGCCGCGGGGCTCGGGCCATCTGCGCGCCGGACGGCGATCGCGTCCCGGAAGCGCGAATCGGCGTGCTTGAAGACGTCCGTTTCGTGTCCGAGCGCGCCGCGGACCGGGCCGAGCAGATTCATGTGCGATTCGACTCGGAGAGGTTCGTCTGCGAGGCGCGCCCGATCCGTCGCCGCGATCGCGAGGACAAGCCGTTCTTCGAGCGCGACTGGCCCGATTTCCTGACCGGCGCCATTCACGATCCCGCTCCCGAATCCAAGGGGTAGGAAGGGAGATCGCGGGCGCCTAGTTTGTCGTCACGACCCGCACGGAGCCGCGTCGGTCAAGAACGTCGACCACGACCTGCAACCCTGAGCGGCGCAAGGCGACATCGACCGTCGCGCCGTCAAGGGCAAGGTTGAGCAGCGTGACCTCTCCAACGAAGTCAGGCAGCATGGGTCCCTCGAAAGTGATGTGAAGCCTGTTGAGATCGAAGCCGAGCCCGAGACAGGATTGGAGCATGAAAAACGGGGCCGCCGCCGCCCAGGCCTGAGGCATGCAGGCGACCGGATAGAAGGTCGGACCTCGCGTGCGACGGCGCACGAAACCGCAGAACAGTTCGGGCAACCGCCGCAAGTCGATATAGGTCGAAGCGGCGAAAATCCCCTCAAAGATGCGCGCCGCCTCGCGCTTGAAGCCGTAGCGAGCGAAGCCTGCGGCGATCAGCGCATTGTCATGTGGCCAGACCGAGCCGTTGTGGTAGCTCATCGGATTATAGCGCGCCTCCGTCGCGGCGACCGTGCGCACGCCCCAGCCGCAAAAGGAAGCCGGCCCCATGAGCGTCCTCACCACCGCCTCGGCGCGCTCCGGCAGAGCGAGGCTGGTCAGAAGGGCGTGGCCTGCGTTGGAGGCGCGCACCCGGCAGGGACGTTTTTCGCCGTCCAGCGCGAGCACGTAGCTGTCGAGGGCCGGGTCGAAGAACGCCGCGTCGAAGGCCGTGCGCAACGCCTGGGCGCGCTCGTCGAACGCGACGGCGCGCTCCGGGCGACCCACAGCCCGAGCGATTACGGCGGCCGCGCGCCAGGCGCCGAAGGCGTAGGCCTGGACCTCAACGAGCGCGATCGGTCCCTTCGCAAGCGCTCCGTCGGAGTGGAAAACGGAATCGCGACTATCCTTCCAGCCCTGATTGGCGAGCCCGTCGCTGCTCCGACGGCCATATTCGATAAAGCCGTCGCCGTCGCGATCGCCGTATTTCTCAAGCCACGAAAGCGCCGCCTCGATGTTGGGCCACAGCCGCCGGAGCGTCGTCAGGTCGCGCGTGCGCTCCAAATAGGCGCCCGCCAGCATGATGAAGAGCGGCGTCGAATCGACGCTTCCGTAATACCTGCGAAACGGCACTTCCCCCAGTTCCGCCATCTCGCCGCAGCGCACCTCATGGAGGATCTTGCCGGGTTCGGCGTCGCTCGCAGGATCGAAGGTCGTCGCCTGGTTGGCGGCGAGATGGAGAAGCACGCCGCGTGAAATCGCAGGGTCGAGCCAGAGAGTCTCCAGGGAGGTGATCAGCGCATCGCGGCCAAACACCGTGCTGAACCACGGAATTCCGGCGTAGGGGAAAGGTCCCTCAGGCGTATCCGTAATCAGCGTGTAAAGGTCCGATATCGAGCGGCGAAGGGTCTCGTTGAAGATGTCATTGGAGGTCACCATCGCCGCGGCCCGGGAGGACGATGTCCGCAGCGCCCGCCGCGCCTCGCGGATCGCGCGAAAAACGGCGCCGTGCAGCGGTTCGCCGCCGCCGGCGCCATCGCAGCTCACCTCGAGCAGAAAAGTCTTCGCATGCTTCGGATCGAGGTCGAAAAAAAAGGTCGCCAGATTCGAGCTCAACCGGTTCGGCGACGGTTCGAAGCGCAGCGTTGTGGCTCGGCGCCGATCATCGAGCCCGCAATAGGCGAGCGTGACGCAGTCGGCGCCGACGTCAGGCGCCTGCATCGTCCCGCGTCGAAGCCGGCGCGCGCCGCGCACCTCGAACAGGTCCGCGAAATCGGCCGCGAAAGCGATGTCGATCCTGATTTGTCGTGGCCGCTCGTCGAAATTGCGCACCGAGAGCCGCTCGTAGCATGCGCCATTCCACAAAAAGCGGGAGCGGCGCAGATGGAGGAGGTCGTGCTCCAGGACCAACTTCCCTCCTGAATCGGACAGATCGGGATTCGTCAGGTCGGAGGTGAAAGCCGCATTGTCGTCTCGCACGGTGGACGACAGCAGCAGCGGCCGTTGGCCGTTGACTGTCAAATAGAGATAAGAGAGGTAGCGCGTATCGCGGTGGAACAAGCCATCCGCGACGCCCGGCCCTGACAAGACGTCGCCGTTGTGGTCGAAGACAGCGAAGGTGTCACCGTGCTTGAGCGTCCGAGGCCGCCGCTCCTGGAGCGAGACGGCCGCTGGAACTGAGAACTGCGCCGCGGGCGCATCCAACGCTGCGGGCGCATCGGCGATCGGTTCGGCTCCTGCCCTTTGCATACTCGGATCCTCTGCATCTCATGCCGCCGCCCTCAAACCGCCTACGCCGGAATCGCACGGCAGCTGCTGCAAATGGCGGGATAGTCTCGGCTATCCGTTCGACCTGCGAGCTCGCGCCGAACCTAACGCACGCCTCGATGCAATCAAGCGGGCGCCGGTTAGGCTTCTGCAATAGCCTGTGTAAGCAAGACGGTGGCGCTCTCCTCGAGCGCGCAGCGTAGCACGAGGCCCTACGCCGCATGCCGAGAGAGACGTTTGACTTCCTGCATGATGAGCGTTCGATACGGCCCGTCAACTTGCATCAAGCGCTCGGGTTCGCCGTCTTGCATGATCTTTCCCCTCTTCAAGAGAACGATCCGATCAAAATTCCGCAGTGTCGAGAGCCGATGCGCAGCGGCGATGACGGTCCGTCCTTGCATGAGGCGCGAAAGCGCGTCGCGGATCGCCTCCTCGGCTTCGCTGTCGAGGGCCGATGTGGCTTCGTCCAAGAGAAGGATAGGTGAATTTTTCAGGAAGGCTCGCGCGATCGCGACGCGTTGGCGCTGACCGCCGGACAATTGAGCGCCTCGGTCGCCCACCATGGTGTCGAGGCCCGCAGGCAGGTTCTCGATGAATTCGCTGCATCGAGCCGCGATCGCCGCCTCCCAGACCTCGGCGTCGCTCGCTTCAGGACGGCCGTAGCGGATGTTCTCCATCAGCGAACGGTTGAGCAGGGGCGCGTCTTGCGGCACGACAGCGACCGCGTCTCTGAGGCTCTCCTGCGTAGCGCGCGAAATGTCGTGTCCATCAATCAGGATCCGGCCGCCGGGCAAATCGTAAAATCTCTGCAGGAGCGCGATGAGGGTGGACTTGCCGGCTCCCGACGGTCCGACCAGGCCGACCTTTTGACCAGGTTCGACAGCGAGAGTGAACGCATCGAATACTTGTCGATTCCCGGGATAGGCGAAGCTGATCCGCTCGAAGACGATGTGCGCCCCGCCATTCGGCGTGAGCGCGGCGGCTTGCGGATGATCCGTGAGTTCGTGCGGCGAGAGCAAGGTAACGAGCGCCTCGGACAGACGAGCGAAGTGTTGCGTGACGTCGACGAGCGCGACAGCGAAATCCCGCGTCGCGCTGAGCACCGAGACGCCCAGCGTGCAGACCAGCACGACGTCGCCAACCGTCGCCTCGTGGCGTTGCCAGAGACGGATCACCCACGCAAGCAAACCGACAATCAAAATGACGGTGACGCCAGCGTGCGTCAGTCTCAGCCTCTCCAGATAGAGCAGGCTGCGGCTGCGAGCCTTTAGCTCCTGCGCCACGGTCGCGTCGAAGCGGCGTTGCTCGCGCGACAGGCCGCCGAACGCCTTCACCAGCGAGATATTGCCGATGACGTCGATCATTTCTCCATCGACAGCCGCCGCTTTGTCGGCGAAATCATGATGCAACGGCTTGCCGGCGGCCGCGATGTGGAAAATAACGACAATCATGCCGCAGGAGCCAACGGCGAGCACGCCAGCCATCCATCCGTTGACGATGGCGAGATATGCAACTGCGGCGATGGTCGCCAAGCACGGCGGCGCGACATTCCAGACGAACATGTTCTCAATCGTGAAAACCGCGTTCGACGTCGCTGTCACCCGGCTCGTCAACATGCCGGGCATCCGCTCGGCGAAGTAGCCTGGCGCGTGACCTGTCAGATGTCTGAAAAGATCGGCGCGGATGTCACCTGTCACGCGCACGAAGGTGTAACTGCCGACGAGCCCCGCCACGCGCCAGAACAGGTTGTCCGCCGCAATGAAGAACAGCACAAGGCCAAAGGCGAGCCAGGGACTTCCGCTTTTCGACGGCGCCGACAGCGCGTCGACCAGTCTCTTGACGCCGTATTGGGTGCTGACCGAACAGATCACCGCCGCAAGCACGGCGCCGGCGATTGCGGCGTGAGGCGCCGCGCGGGCCCGCACATAGCGGCCGAGAAACGCGAGCGTCCGATGTCCATACTTGGTGAAGTCGTCGCCTTCGTTCATCGGCAAACAAATGTTTGGGCAAAAATGGGTCAAAGTTTGGCGGAGCACGCACTTGTCCAAAGTCTCACATCCGCGTCGCGCTCGCAAAGAGAATTTATCTTTGGAACTTATTTCCGCGCAAGGCGTTTAGGATCGTTACGGGCGTGTGCCAACTCCTGAAATCGTTCGTTGCATAGCGCCGGTGTTGTCACGCCGACTGGAGGGAAAATTGCGGATTGCCCAGATATCTCCGTTGACTGAAGCCGTGCCGCCGAAGCTCTACGGCGGAACCGAACGTGTCATCTCGTGGCTCACGGAAGAGCTGGTCGCGCTTGGCCATGAGGTCACGCTGTTTGCAAGCGGGGATTCTGTAACCAGCGCGCGGCTCGAAGCGATGTGGCCGACCGCGGTCAGACTCGACGGGTCGGTGCGCGATCCCAACGCGCTTCATATAAGCATGATCGAACAGGTCGCACGACGGGCGAAGGAGTTCGATCTCATTCACTTTCATCTCGACTATTACCCTTTTTCGGTAATGTCCCGGCAGTCGACGCCCTTTCTCACGACTCTGCACGGGCGTCTCGATTTGCCTGAACATGAGCCAGTCTTCTCGACCTTCCCCAATGTTCCGTTGGTGTCGATTTCAAACGCGCAGCGACGGCCGGCGCCGGATGCGAATTGGATTGGCACGGTTCATCACGGGATGCCGTTGGATCTCCTGAAGCCCGTGCCGGCGAACCCGTCCTATCTCGCTTTTTTGGGTCGCATTTCGCCAGAGAAACGGGTCGACCGCGCCATTCACATCGCCGAGCGCTGCGGCCTGCCGCTCAAGATCGCGGCGAAAGTCGACGCGGTCGATCATGATTATTTCGAGGAAGTGGTTCGTCCGCTGCTCGCCAAACGGCATGTCGAATTCATCGGGGAGATCTCCGACGCGCAGAAGTCCGAGTTTTTGAGCAACGCGTTCGCGCTGCTCGTGCCGATCGACTGGCCGGAGCCTTTTGGACTGGTCATGATCGAGGCCATGGCCTGCGGCGCGCCGGTCATCGCATTCAACCGCGGCGCGGCGCCTGAATTGATCGAGGAGGGGGTCACTGGTTTCGTCGTCGAAGACGAAATGAGCGCCGTCGGAGCTGTGCGCCACATCTCGCGTTTGTCACGTACAATGATCAGAAGCCGCTTCGAAGAACGATTCGCTGCCCGCCGCATGGCGAAAGACTATCTGGAGCTTTACCGAGGCTTGCTCGGCGCCGCGGCGCGCCGCCCGAGAATCGCATCAGTCTCCGGCTGACGAGTCAACTCTCTTCGTCTGCATGCGGCCGTGTTTCGGGCATCGCCAGCGCCACGGCCGCCAGACCCATCAAGCTGAATCCCGCCATCATCAGAAAAGCCGTCTGGCTGTCGAAGCGATCGCTGACGTATCCCGCAAGCGTGGTGCTGATCGACGCGCCGACGCCGACCGCGCAGCCGACCGCGCCCTGGGCCAGGTTGAAATGACCCGTGTTTCCGGAAACGTCGGCGACGATCAGGGGAACCAGCACCGCGAGCGCCGCGCCTGAGACGCCATCAAGGAGTTGCGCCGCCATCAGGAGATAAGGGTCGACCAGCGACGCAAACAACAGGCCGCGGATCGCCAAGGCGGCGAAGCAAAGAACAAGCAATGGGCGCCGGCCCCATAGCTCGGCCTTGCGCCCGACCCAGGGGGAAAGCACAGCGACAATGAGTTGAGGCGCGACAATCGAGGTGGCGACCAGAATGGTGGCGAACTTGGCCGAACGCAATGTCATCATGCTCGCGGCCAACGGCAGCATGGCCGCGTTGGCGAGTTGGAACAGAGCGACGCAGCCGGCGAAGATAAGGAGCGGGCGGATCTCAAACAGGCTGAGCAGGCCGGATATCGGATTTTTATGCTCAGGCTTCGCGACGCCGCCATGAGCCCTCGTCGCATCGATTTCCTGGGTCCGTATTTGGAAGAGGGCGAACAGCGCCGGCACGGACATGCTCGCGACGAGGATGAAGGCCGCGCGGTCGGAAATGTAGTATGCGATGGCGCCCATGCCCGCCGCGGCGAGGCCTGAGCCGACTGAAGCGAACGAAGCGTTGCGGCCCAGGCGGACGCTGATAAGTCTCTGGCCGACAAGGCCGAGGCTGATCGCCGCGATCGCGGGGCCGAGCACGCAGCTTGCGCCTGCTTGCAGGATCCGAGAGGCGAAGACGACCGCGAAGATCGGCGACAGCGCGAGCGCGAACGCGCTGACTCCGACAGCTGCGACGGCTACAGCAGCCACCCAGCGCTCCGAGCGCGCGGCGTCGACGATGGCGCCGCCCGGAATCTGACCGACCAAGCCGACGATGGCGCCGACCGTCAGGACAAGGCCGATATCGGTTTGAGTCCATTTTTGTGTGGTGAGATAAACCGAGACGAAGGCGCCGAATCCGGTCTGCACATCCGCCAGGAAGAAGACGAACCAGTCGAGCGCGCGGAGGCTCGCGCCGGACGGCGCAGGAGAGCCTCTTCGTTGGCGATCTGGACGGGAAGGCTCCGCCGAGGTTCTTGCGGCCTCGCGAAGCGATTTCCTTCTGGGCAGTCCGGCTCCTAAGAAATCGGACATGAGTTCTCTGGAGCGTCAGTCCAAAAGATGGTCATTGCATCGAAACGAGCGATCGAGCGCAGCTTCTAAGGCTTCGCGCTCGGGCCTCCGATCATCACGACCGGCTCGGCCGCCTTGTAAACTGGGGCGACCCGCAATTGATCCTTGGTCAGATTGACGACAACCGCGCCCGCCTTCTTGGGGTCAAAATGCAGCGAGCGCCAGTCCACGGCGATCTTGCGAGAGCCGACGCCCAGAAAGCCGCCAAAATCGATGATAGCGGCTCTAACCTCGCCGCTGCGATCGACGATAATGTCGTCGATGCGCCCCATGTTATCGCCGGTCGAGCTCAGCGCTTCGATGCCGAGAACGCTCTCGAGCTGCTCGCCGTCGACGACAGTGGCCGGAACGCTCGTCTTCTCCTCCTTATCTTTATCGTCATTCTGCGGAGAGGGTGTGGGCGCGGCGGCGGCTTGCTGCGACGGCGGAGCCACTTTTGGTTGCGCCGAGGACGTCGCTTGAGCCAAACGCCAGGGCGCTGCTTCGGAGCTGTGCGTCGCGGCCATCGTGGGCTGTTGCGCCGCGAACAGCGCAAAGGCGACGAGGGCGGCCGCCTTCTCCTTGCTGCGGCGCCCGCCGCAAAGAATACGCCGCGCAGAGGCGCCGAATGTCGGCATGGCCTTGCGTCCCTTCATCCTTATCGCCCGGGTTGATCAACTCGGACGTTGCAGACCGCTGGGTCTATTGCATCGACGACCCCAGTTCAATCGTCGCGCGCCTCATGGCGAGATTGCGGCGCTCAGCGATCCAGACGCAGATCTTCGCGCCGTTGAGGCCGCGAGCGCTCGAGGCGAGGCGGGTCGCTCAGCCCCATTGCGCTGCGCCTTTGACCGCGGCCAGGGCGCCAGGCTCGATTTCGCAGTAAAGCAGCCGGTCCGGATCGACCGGTCCTGGCAGCGATATGCGGCCCTTGGGCGTGCGCTGAAACCCCATTCGCGCATAGTAGGGCTCATCGCCGACCAGGATGACGAGCTTCCAGCCGGCCGCCTTCGCCGCGTCGAGCGAGCGATTGACCAGCGCCTCGCCGATCCCCTGGCTGCGGAACACCGGCTCGACGATCAACGGCCCGAGCAGCAGCGCCGGGGCGCCGCCGATGGCGATCGGCGTCATCGCCGAGGCGCCGACCAAGAGCGTGCCGACGCGGGCGACGAAGCTCAAGGTCGGATCGACGGGAGCCCTCTCACGGATGCGGTAGGCGGCGCGCGCGAATTGGCCCGGGCCGAACACGCGTTCGTTAAGGCGTTCGATCGGCTCGGCATCGTCGTCCGTCGCCGGCTCCAGGATGAGAGGAAGGTCGGGCATCCACCGGCTCTAGCACGTCAATGCGGCGCGGACAGCCTTCCTTCAGGCGCCAACCAGATTGGGGTCGCGCCAGGCGCGCTCGAACGGCAGGCGCCACGCATGCGGCGCGATCAGCTGATAGATGGCTTGCGGTCCCCAGCTGCCGGGCGCGTAGATCTTGACCGGCGGGGGAGAGTCGAGCAGCGGCGTCGAGACTTCCCACAGCCGTTCGATGCCCTCCGCCGAGCAGAACAGCGTGTGATCGCCGCGCATCGCGTCGAGGATAAGCCGCTCATAGGCCTCCAGAACGTCGCCGCCCATGCCGGTTTCGTGCATTGCGAACTGCAGGCTCTGCTTGTTGAGCCGCATCCCCGGTCCCGGCCGCTTGCCGTAGAACGAGAGCGACACCTTGGATTCATCCGCAAGATCGAAGGTCAGGTGGTCGGGCCCTTGCGTGCTGATGCCGGAATCGCCGGGGAACATGCTCTTCGGCGGTTCGCGGAAGGCGATCGAGATGATCCGCTGGCCCTCGGCCATGCGCTTGCCGGTGCGCAGGAAGAACGGCACGCCGGCCCAGCGCCAATTGTCGATGAAGCATTTGAGCGCGATGAAGGTCTCGGTGTCGGATTCCGGATCGACGCCCGCCTCCTTGCGGTAGCCGATGAACTGGCCGCGCACGACATCGGCCGGTTCGACCGGCGTCAGCGAGCGGAAAACCTTGTTCTTCTCCTCGCTGATCGGACCTGGAGCGAGCGAAGTCGGCGGCTCCATCGCCATGAAGCCGAGAATCTGGAAGAGGTGGGTGACCACCATGTCGCGATAAGCGCCGGTCTGCTCGTAGAAAGCGATGCGATTGCCGATGTCGAGCGTCTCCGGCACATCGATCTGCACGTGGTCGATGAAATTGCGATTCCAGATCGGCTCGAAGAGGCCATTGGCGAAGCGGAAGGCGAGGATGTTTTGCGCCGGCTCCTTGCCGAGGAAATGATCAATGCGAAAAATCTGGTCCTCGGCGAACACCTTGTGCAAGGCGTCGTTGAGCGCGATCGCGCTCTCGATATCGGTGCCGAACGGCTTCTCCATGATGACGCGCGAGCCCTTGGCGAGATCGGCCTCGCTCAGCATTTTGATCGCCGACAGGGCGGCGTTCGGCGGCACGCTCAGGTAGTTGACGAGCTGGGTCTCCTCGACGAAGGACTTCTCGGCTTTCTCGACCGCTTCCTTGAGCGCGCCGGGGCCGGCCGCGATCGGCACATAATCCAGCGTCGCTTCGAACGCGGGCCACGCCTGCTTGTTGGGTCCATGCTGGTGTTGCTTGAACACCGCGTCGCGGGCGAGGGCGCGGAAGCCCTCGGCGTCGATCGTATCGAGCGATACGCCGATGATCCGGCATTTCGCAATGAACCCGGCGGAGACGAGATGAAAGAGGCCGGGCAAAAGCTTCTTGTGGGCGAGATCGCCGGTCGCGCCGAACAGGACCACGATCTGAGGCAGCTTGGGACCCACTCCGGCCGGAATCTTCGCCATGGCGCTATCCACCCTTCCAATTGTCGCGCGCGAGTTTCCCCACCGGGCGCGACAGTCTTGCGACAAAGGCCCGGACTGGCGGGCCGCCTGATTTCACCGCCGCAATCTGAGGCTCGCCCAGCCCTCGAGATCCATCCGCTCGGCCAGGTGCAAGCCCTGCGCCCGCCACGACGCAAGCACGCCCGCGACATCTGCAAGAAGCAGGCCGGAAACGATCGCATCGCCGTCGGGGTCCATGACCGACGCGAGCGATGGCGCGAGCAGCCTCAAGGGCCGCGCCAGAATGTTGGCGAACACGAGGTCGTAAGGCGCGCCCGCGCGCAACCGCTCGCTCTCGACGCCGCGCGAGACGACCGGCAGGCAGAAAGCGCCGACGCCGTTCAGCCTGGCGTTGGCGTTGGCGACCTCGACCGCGACGGGATCGATGTCGCCGAGCCAGACCTTGCGGCGCAGAACTTTGGCGGCGGCAATGGCGAGCACGCCCGCGCCGCAGCCGACGTCGAGGACGCGGGCAGGGCGGCGGCGCCTGAGCAGGCGGTCGAAATGCAGGAGGCAGCCGCGCGTCGTGCCGTGATGGCCGGTGCCGAAGGCGAGCCCCGCCTCGATCTCGATCGCGATGTCGTTCGCCTTGACGCGCGCGCGGTCGTGGGCCCCATGAACGAGAAAGCGCCCGGCGCGAACGGGCTTCAGGCCGGCGAGCGAATTGGCGACCCAGTCGCGCTTCTCCGTCAGGCCGAAGGTCGCGGAGGCCGCGGTCGCTTCGTCCGAGGCGGCGGCTGTCAGCGCCCGGATCGCCGCCTCGTCAGGCTCTGAGCCAAAGTAGGCCTCCATGAGCCAGGCCTTGCCGCCGCCCGGCCAAGGATCGTCAGTCTCGAACGCGGTCGCCGCCGCCTCGGCCGCCTCGAAGCTCTCGACAATCAGATCCGCGACCGCGCGGGCGCGGCGCTCGTCGCTGATCAGCCGCATCATGTGCGCCGCGTTGTTGGGCGGTAGGCCTTCGAGCATGACCGTCTCCCGCAGCGGCGTATGCGTCAGTTAACGTGAGTAAACGAGCATAAACGTTAGTAAATCTACTCGCATTTGCTAGCGTTTATTTTTTCGAATCGGGACTTTTCAATGGGTTAGAGCCGATTCAAATAAAAAATCCGTGCGCGTCTCAGGCCTTTCGCGCTCTGGCTCAAAAAACCCTGCCTTCGTCGCGCTTCCTCCTCGCCGCGGCCTCGCCTTTGCACGGCTTCTATTTGGATGAATGGAAAAGATATAGCACGAGTTCTGATTTTTGTAAATTATTGCGCCTGATTTTTTTGGGCCGCCGCCCCGCGGCCTGCTTGACTCACCCATAGCTTCACGGTTATGGGTTTATCCATAACCGCTGGATTATAGATCTCATGGCGACCGCTCACGATATGCTGTTCCGCACCCTCGCCGACCCGACAAGGCGGGCGATCTTCGAGCGCCTGTGCCGCGAAGGCGAGCAGACGGTCGCGGCGCTCACGGCCGAGGCCGGCGTTTCGCAGCCCGCCGTCTCGAAGCACCTCGGCGTCCTGAAACAGGCCGGTCTGGTGCGCAACCGCCACCAGGGCCGCCGGACCCACTATAGCGCCGAAGTCGGCGCCCTGAGCCCGCTGATCGACTGGACAAGCGAGATGAAAGGGTTCTGGCGAAGCCGGTTCGACGGCCTCGAAGACCTGCTGAGCAGGATGGACCAATGAGCGCGCCCAAAACCCGCCCGGCCGGCGCGAAAGGCGCCGAGCCGGCGAGCGGGCCGAAGACGGAAGCGGAAGCCTCGGCGTTGATCGACACGCGGATCGAGGAACTCGGCGACTGGCGCGGGGAGGCGCTGGCCCGGGTGCGGGCGCTCATCAACGAAGCCGACCCGGAGGCGGTCGAGGAGTGGAAGTGGCGAGGCGTTCCGGTCTGGTCGCACGGCGGAATCCTCTGCACCGGCGAGACCTACAAGGGCGCCGTCAAACTGACCTTCGCCAAAGGCGCCGCGCTCGCTGATCCTAAAGGCCTGTTCAATTCGAGCCTCGAAGGAAACACCAGGCGGGCGATCGACATTCATGAGGGCGACACGATCGACGAAGAGGCGCTGAAGGCGCTCATCCGCGCCGCCGTGGCGCTGAACACGGGTCGCGCCGCCGCCCGCCCCGCCCGCTCCAAAACGTGAGGACGAACCCATGACCGCTGCCGCGACCGAAACCCGCACCGTCGTCGTCGAACGCGAGATCGCTTATCCGCCGGAAAAGATCTGGCGCGCGCTCACCGAGCCGCATCTGATCGAGGACTGGCTGATGAAGACCGATTTCGAGCCGGTCGCGGACCGCAAGTTCAAGCTTACCGGCGACTGGGGCGCGGTCGACTGCCAGGTCCTCAAAGTCGAGCCGCCGAGGACGCTCGCCTATAGCTGGGCGGCGAATGGGCTCGAGAGCGTGGTCACCTGGACGCTCGTCCCGACGAGCGGAGGCACGCGCCTCAGGATGGAGCAAAAGGGCTTCCGGCCGGATCAGGAGCCGTTCTATCAGGGCGCCAAGATGGGCTGGCAGAACTTCTTCGCCAGGCTCGAGCAGGTGCTCGCGCGACCTTAAGACAAGGACCAGCGCCGTCCTCATCCGGCCGCGCTCAAAGCCCATTCGGAAGGATGGGCGTCTTTCGACGCCCTGTCGCGCCGGATAGCGGCCCCCCTTCCCTGTCGGGCGGCCAGCTTGCGATCTGTTGCCAGTTGTACCGAAGAGTGGTACACAGGTTCATCCGTCGAGGCGGTCGTGTCTTTGTGGACGATGCGCGCTCGCCGCAGATTCCGTCTGAGATCGAAAGCCGGCTCTTCCGCAAGCTCCAGATGATCGACGACGCGACAACGGACCAGGACTTGCGGTCGCAGCCCAGCAACCACTTCGAGAAGCTTCGCGGGGAACTCGCGGGCCTTCGCTCAATCCGCGTCAACGATCGATGGCGGCTCATCTTGCGCTGGGACGGCGGACGCGGCGAAACGGAGGGCGTCTATCTCGACGACCATAGCTACCGATGAGGCGAGGATGCTGACGACGAAACGCAAGCCGGCGACGATCGGTGAAATTCTCCGGGAGGAGTTTATGCAGCCGATAGGGCTGACGCAGACCGCGCTGGCGCAGGCGATGGGCGTGCAGCGCAAACATGTCAACGAGCTCTGCAACGACCGGCGAACCGTTACTGCGGCCACGGCCCTGATCCTGGCGCGCGTGTTCGGAAACAGTCCCGACTTCTGGCTCAACGTCCAGCGGCGCAGCGATTTGTGGGAAGCGATGAACAGTCCCAGCCAGCGCAAACGGATCGAACGCGCAAGGCCGCTGGGCCACGCGGCGTGATTTGGCTCGCCATGCGTGCTCGCCGTTCAGGGATTCATCTGGCTGACGCAACGATCATTTGAGTTCGTGAGCGCTGACAATTCTGATCAGCTTATTGAAATTGCCGCGCAGCTTGTTCACCGAGAGATCCTCGTACAGACCGTCCAGCGGGTCCATGACGATAAGAAACGGTTCGCCGCGGACGATTTTCACGCCAAATATGACCACGGTGTGGGCCGCCATCGGATAGAGCCCGTGTATCAGCATGACCGGACTTTGATTTCGGCCAAGTTCCCCCAGCACTTGCTCCAGCGGGAATTCTTTCGGGCTGAAAATTTTCTGGAACGCGCCGATGTCCTTCACCAGCTTGTCCAATCCTTGAAACGTAATGGCTTTGCTCGACAGCAAGAAATCTTTGTAGGTCGCCAGCATGTCTGCGACGGTCAGGGGTTTTCGCCCTCTCGACCAGTTTGATTGCAGCACCGATTCCGTCGCCGCCGCCCAGCACGTCCATTCCACGTCATGCATGAGTTTCGGCGCCGGGAGCTGGAACCGGTAATTTCCTTCAAACAGAATGGAAAAGGTTATCGGCCCGACAATTCCATCCTGAGCCAGTTCGTTCCGCCGTTGAAAGTCTTTCACCGCCTTCTCGGTGGCGTCGTCAAAGACGCCGGAAACGGGCAATGGATCGCCCGAATCCTCGATCAGCTTGCGCTGCAACGCCATCACGTCGGCGCCGCGCGAGCCTTTCTGCAATTGGCGGTGAACATCCCACCAACCCGGCGCCGCCATTTCACCTCCCATCGGAGTGAACGTTCAACAAGTGCAGGACCCTATCCCAGAATTCCGTGGCCTTGAAGGGGTACAGGCCGCTTGTCGAGGGCTGGGCCGCGTAAGGCCCGTCACCCCCGCCGCGCGCGGCTCTCGTGGAAGAAATCGTAGACCAGCTTTGCGGTCGCGGCGTTGATGCGCGGTGTCTTTTCGGGGTCGCAACTGTTGACAGCCGTGTCGCAGGCATGATATCTACCATTGATAGATATCACCCTTGAGGCTGCCGGTGACCGCGACGGCGAAAATCTTCATGCATGGGCGCAGTCAGGCCGTACGCCTGCCGAAAGAGTTCCGCTTGCCGGGCAAGGAGGTCCGGGTCAGCAGGGTCGGCGACAAGGTCATCCTCGAGCCCATGGAAAAAGCGCCATTCGATGTCGAGGCGTGGCGCGCGGAGCTGGACGCCGCCGGCGCTCGGGCCTTCCTGCCCGAAGGGTTGCCTGAAGACGAGCCGGCCGCGCGCGACGACGAGGTTTCGTTCGACTGAAGTGTTCTGCCTCGACACCAATGTCGTGATCTTCGCGATCAACGAGCGCAAGCCGAAGATCGTCGAGCGCCTTCACCGCGAGCTCGCGGCCAGGACGCGGATGATCGTCCCGGCCATTGTGATGTTCGAGCTCGAATATGGCTGCGCTAAGAGCAGGCGGCCGGGAGAGACGCGTCTCGCGCTTGAGATCTTCCTGTCGGCCGGATTCGATCGGCCCGCTTTCGATAGCGAGGACGCGCGCGAGGCTGGCGAAATCCGCGCTCTTCTTGAGTCGCGCGGCCAGCCGATCGGACCTTACGATACGTTGATCGCCGCTCAGGCGCGCCGGCGCGGCGCTGCGCTGGTCACCCTGAATACGCGCGAATTCGAGCGCGTGCCGGGGCTCAGCGTCGAGGACTGGGCCGCGTAAGGCCCGTCACCCCCGCCGCGCCCGGCTCTCGTGGAAGAAATCGTAGACGAGCTTCGCCGTCGCGGCGTTGAGGCCGGGCGTCTTTTCGAGGTCCGCAAGTCCCGCTTTGGCGACGTCCTTGGCCGAGCCGAAAGCGAACAGCAGCGCCCGCTTGCGCGCCGGCCCGATGCCCGGAATCTCGTCGAGCGGGCTCTTCACGAATTCCTTCTTGCGCCGCGCGCGGTGAGTTCCGATAGCGAAGCGATGCGCCTCGTCGCGCAGGCGCTGGATGAAGAACAGCGCCGGATCGCGGGGGCTGAGCCTGAAGGGCTCCCGCCCCTCCATGAAGAAGGTCTCGCGCCCCGCGTTGCGGTCGGGACCTTTGGCGATCGCGACCAGCCTCACGCCCTCGACGCCAAGCGCGCCGATCACGCCCCGCGCCGCCTCGAATTGCCCGCGCCCGCCGTCGATGATGACGAGATCGGGCGTGTCGGGAAATTGGCCCGCCTCCGCCGTTTCGCCGTGGCGCATGAGGCGCGCGAAGCGGCGCGTCAGCACCTCGCGCATCATCGCGTAATCGTCGCCGGGCGTGAGATCGAGGCTTTTGATGTTGAAGGTGCGGTACTGGTTCTTGACGAAGCCCTCGGGGCCGGCGACCACCATCGCGCCGATCGCGTTGGTCCCCATGATGTGGGAATTGTCGTAAACCTCGATCCGCCGGATCGGATGGTCGACGCCGAAGGCCTCGCCGAGAGCCGCCATCAGCTTCTCCTGGGTCGCCAATTCGGCGAGCTTGCGCGACAGGGCCTCGCGCGCGTTGCGCAACGCCGCCTCGACCAGATCCTTCTTTTCGCCCCGGCGCGGCGCGCCGATGGCGATGCGATGGCCGGCGCGCGCGCTCAGGACTTCGCTCAAGGTTTCGGCGCTCGGCACGGCGTGGCTCAAGAGCACGAGGCGTGGGGCAGGGCGGTCTAGATAGAACTGCGCGAGGAAGGCGTCGAGCACCTCCTCCGGCGCGAGCGCCCGATCGGCGCGGGGGAAATAGGCGCGGTTGCCCCAGTTCTGGTAGGTGCGGAAGAAGAACACCTCGACGCAGAACTGCCCCGCCTCCTCGGTGACCGCGAACACATCGGCCTCGGGAATCGAGCGCGGATTGACGCTCTGCTCGCCCTGGATCGCGGAGAGCGCGCTGATGCGGTCGCGCAAGCGAGCCGCGCTCTCGAAATCGAGCGCCGCGGCCGCTTCGCTCATTGCGTGGCCAAGGCGGTTCTTGATCGCCCGGCTGCGGCCGGAGAGGAAATCGCGCGCCTCCCCCACGAGTTTCGCGTAGTCGTCCAGCCCGATTTCTCCGGTGCAGGGCGCCGAGCAGCGCTTGATCTGGTGGAGCAGGCACGGCCGGGTTCGATTGGCGTAAAAACTGTCCGAGCAGGTGCGCAGAAGGAACGCCCGCTGCAGCGCGTTCAAGGTGCGGAACACCGCGCCGGCGCTGGCGAAGGGCCCGAAATAGTCGCCGGGAACCGAGCGCGCGCCGCGATGCTTGACCAGCCTCGCCGCGGGATGGCCGGTGCAGATCAGGATGTAAGGGAAGCTCTTGTCGTCGCGCAGCGTGACGTTGTAGCGGGGCTTCAGCTGCTTGATGAGATTGGCCTCGAGCAGCAGCGCCTCGGCGTCCAATTCGGTGGTGACGAACACCATCGAGCGGGTCTGGGCGACCATGCGCGCGATGCGGGAAGGCTGGCGCTCGGGCGCCATATAGGCGGCGATGCGCTTCTTGATAGAGCGCGCCTTGCCGACATAGAGCACCTCGCCCTCGGCCCCCATCATGCGATAGACGCCGGGTCCGAGCGGGGCGTGGCGCCAGAACGCCCGGATCGCCTCGGCGCCGCGCGCCACGCGCGCAGGCTCCGCCGGCGGCTCGTCGAGGGCGATGTCGAGGGGCGCGGAATCGGGCGCAAGCTCGCGCGCGAGCGCGGCTTCTTCCCGGGCCTCGGCCGCGGGCGCTTCGCCGGGGGGAAAGGTTTTCGACGCGCCGCTCATGGGGGCTTATCTAGGCGCAAGCGGCGCCGCTGGGAATAGCGCGGGGCCGGCGCGACACCTCTCGCCGCCGCCTGCGCCAGACCCGCTTTTCCGGGCTGCTGTTGGCTCGGGCCGCTTAACGGATTATTAATCCTTCCTCGCGGCGCCCGACCGGCCCCGTGGGCGGGAGTGCGTCAAGAGTGCGTCTATCTATCAACGGCCCGGCGAGGGCGTTTTCCGCGGGCCTTGCTCTCATGCTGGCGTGCGCGGGCTTGAGCGCCTGCAATGATGTGGCCGCCACCCCGCCGAGCGCGGATGCGAGCGCGCAGTTCGTCCTGCGCGACGACGCGAATATGGCTGGCCCCACGGTCGCCATCGCCTCGGTCGACGGCCCTCCGGCGGATCTTTCCGCCCGGTTTCGCCAGAGCTTCGATGAGGCGGCGGCGGCGCGACGGGTCGCGGTCGCGGCGCCGGCCAAGGCGCGCTACCTCGTGCGCGGCTATCTCACCGCTTCGCCCATCGAGGGCGGCGCGGAGGTCGACGTCGTCTGGGACGTGTTCACTCCGGATAAGAAGCGCGCCCAGCGGCTCAGCGACGCGATCGCGGTCAAGGGGTCCGGCGACGACCCCTGGGCGATGCTCGACGACGCAGCGCTGAACGGCGTCGCCGCCAAATGCGCCGATGACCTCGCCGCCTATCTGTCCAACACGCCCGAGGCGGCGCCGGCCAGCGCCGCGCTCAGCTACGCCCAATAGTTTTTTCTTGTGGACATCCGCGCCGGCTCTGGCCGTTGTTATCTCTCTGTCATGTTGTTCGAGGGCTGGGCGGCTGCTATGACCCCCGCGTCCGCGCCGTGAAGCGCGCCTAGCGCGCGCGTTTGGAGACCCGGCCCGTGCCCGGCAAGATGAAGATTTTGGCCGGCAATTCCAACCGGCCGCTCGCCGAGGCGATCGCCGCCTATCTCGGCGAGCCGCTGACCGCCTGCCATGTCCGCCGCTTCGCCGACCTCGAGATCTTCGTCGAAATCCTCGAGAATGTGCGCGGACGCGACGCCTTCATCATCCAGTCGACGTCCTATCCGGCGAACGACAATCTGATGGAGCTTTTGATCATGATCGACGCGCTGAGGCGCGCGTCGGCGCAGCGCATCACGGCGGTCATCCCCTATTTCGGCTACGCGCGCCAGGATCGGAAGCCGGGGCCGCGCTCACCCATTTCGGCCAAGCTCGTGGCCAATCTGATCACCCGCGCCGGCGCCGACCGGGTGCTGACCGTCGATCTGCACGCCGGTCAGATCCAGGGGTTTTTCGACATTCCGACCGACAATCTGTTCGGCGCCCCGACCATGGTGCGCGACATCCAGGCCCATCACAACGGCAGCAAGAACGTGATGGTCGTTTCCCCTGACGTCGGCGGCGTGGTGCGCGCCCGCGCGCTCGCCAAGCGGCTCGACGCGCCGCTCGCCATTGTCGACAAGCGGCGGGACCGGGCGGGCGAATCGGAAGTGATGAACGTGATCGGCGATATCGCGGGCCGCAATTGCGTGCTGCTCGACGACATCGTCGATTCTGGCGGCACTTTGTGCAACGCCGCCGACGCCCTTTTGGAAAAGGGCGCGGCGAGCGTGTCGGCCTATATCACCCACGGCGTGCTGTCGGGCGGGGCGGTGGCGCGCGTCGCCGCGTCCAAACTTAGCGAACTGGTGCTCACCGACACCATTCAGCCGACCGAAGCGGTCCGCGTGGCGCGCAACATCCGGGTGATCTCGATCGCGCCTTTGATCGGCGAGGCGATCGGCCGCATCGCCAAGGAGGAAAGCGTCTCCTCGCTGTTCAACTAGTGGGGAACTTCAGAACCGACCTGGCTGCGGAGCAGCAGCACGAACGAAGCCGTCCAGATCGATAGGGCGGCGATTAGCCCGGCGATGTCGACCGTCAAAAGGGATAGGACGCTGGTCATGATCTTCGCCTTTCTTTGACGAAGACAATGCGCGCCCATTGGTTAACCCGCAGTGAGCGCAGTCACACGCGTCGAACGCCTGACCGCAGGAGGCGTATTGGCGGGTCCCGGGGCTCGTCCTCAGCGCAGCCTTCGGCACGAACGAGGCCACGTGCGCGGCGGAAAGGGCCGCGCCCGGATGACGCGGCCCTTTTCTTGCTAGCGACTGGATCGTGGCTTCCGCTTGCTCTCCGTAAATCGCCCGCATAGTCTCGACGCCGTCGTCGGCTGGGACAGATTGATCGCGCTTGACAGCCAAGTTGCGGGCGGAGTTACTCGACCAGTCGGTTAGTTTCTCGCTGCGGGCCCGGGAGCCGCTCGCGCCAATGGGAGGTCAGGATATGTTCGCTCGCACCACGCTCTTAGCGTCGGCGGTTCTTACCGGAAGTCTGCTCGCTTCCGTCGCGGCCTATGCGGCCGAGGCTGTCAAGCCTGCGGTTCTCTACGATCTCGGCGGCAAGTTCGACAAATCGTTCAACGAGGGCGTGTTCAATGGCGCGACGCGGTTCACCAAGGAGACCGGGATCAAGTTCCGCGATCTCGAGATCCAGAACGAGGCGCAGCGCGAGCAGGTCCTGCGCAAGTTCGCCAAGGACGGCTTCTCGCCGATCATGACGGTCGGCTTCGCCTGGGAGACTGCGCTGAAGAAAGTCGCTCCGGAATATCCAAAGACCGAATTCGGCATCATCGACGACGTGGTCGACCTGCCGAACGTCCAGTCGATCGTGTTCAAGGAACAGGAAGGCTCATTCGTCGTGGGCGTGATCGCGGCGAAGACAACCAAGACCGGCAAGGTTGGTTTCGTGGGCGGCATGGATATCCCGTTGATCTCGAAATTCGAATGCGGCTATGCGCAGGGCGTCAAATACGCGTCCGACGGCAAGGACGAAGTGTTCGCCAACATGACCGGCACGACGCCGGCGGCGTGGAACGACCCGGTCAAGGGCGGCGAACTCGCCAAGTCGCAGATCGACCGCGGGGCCGACATCGTCTACGCCGCGGCCGGCGCGACCGGGCAGGGCGTGCTGAAGGCGGCGGCGGACGCCGGCAAGTTCGGCATCGGCGTCGATTCGAACCAGAACGGTCTTTTCCCGGGGCATGTGCTCACCTCGATGCTGAAGCACGTCGACGTCGCCACCTACGATTCCTTCATGGACGCGAAGAACGGAAAGTGGAAGGCTGGCGTCCAGGTGCTCGGCCTCAAGGACGACGGCGTTGGCTACGCGGTCGACAAGAACAACGAAAAGATCCTGACGCCCGAGGCGAAGGCCGCCGCGGACCAGGCCGAGAAAGACATCATTTCGGGCAAGATTCAGGTGCACGACTACATGTCCGACAACAAGTGCCCGGCGTAAGTCTCCCCGAGGCGAAGGGCTTTGGCATTGGACGTCATGGCCGGGCTTGACCCGGCCATCGATGTTCGTTGTTTCGTCCGCCCGCTGAACGTCCCGACCAACGCTGACTGGGAAGAGCGGTGGTCGACCGCGTGGATGGCCGGGTCGAGCCCGGCCATGACGCGCAACTCCCAGGATGGGTGTCAGGAACATGGGGGATAAAGTCCAGCCCGCCATCGAACTGATCGGCATCGACAAGAGCTTCGGCCCGGTTCACGCCAACAATAACGTCAATCTCACGGTCGAGCGCGGAATCATCCACGGCATCGTCGGCGAAAACGGGGCGGGCAAATCGACGCTGATGTCGATCCTCTACGGCTTCTATGAAGCCGACGCCGGCGAGATCCGGGTCAATGGCGAACCGGTGCGGATCCGCTCCTCGCGCGAAGCGATCAGCCACGGCATCGGCATGGTCTTCCAGCATTTCATGCTGGTGGCGCCTTTGAGCGTGCTCGAAAACGTGATGCTCGGCGCCGAAGGCGGGCCATTGCTCGCCGAAGGCGCGGGCGCGATCCGCAAGCGGCTCGGCGAACTCGGGCGCGAATACGGCCTCGAAGTCGATCCCGACGCCATCGTCGGCGAATTGTCGGTCGGCCTGCAGCAGCGGGTCGAGATCCTGAAGGCGCTGGTGCGCGGCGCCGAGATCCTCGTGCTCGACGAGCCGACCGCGGTGCTGACGCCGGCCGAGGCGGATCAATTGTTCGAGATGCTGCGCGTGCTCAAGCGCGAGAACAAGACGATCATCTTCATCACCCACAAGCTGCGCGAGATCATGAGCCTGACCGACCGCGTGTCGGTGATGCGGCGGGGCGAAATCGTCGCTGACTTCGAAACGGCGATGACCTCGCCGCCCGAGCTCGCCGACGCCATGGTCGGGCGCAAGGTGATCCTCAAGATCGACAAGGGCCCCGCTCATCCGGGCCGAATCGCGCTCGAGGCGAGGGATCTCGTGGTGCGCGACGACCGCGGCGTCGCTCGCGTCGACGGCGTTTCGTTCATCTTGCGCGAAGGCGAAATCCTTGGCGTGGCCGGCGTCGCCGGCAACGGCCAGTCGGAGCTGCTCGAGGCGCTCGCCGGCATCCGGCCGTTGAGCTCGGGCGAGATCCTGATCGACGGCGAGCCCGTGCCCCCGCAACGGCGCAACCCGCATATGGAGCGGCTACTCGGCGTGGGGCATGTGCCGGAGGATCGCCATCGCGTCGGGCTCGTCATGCCGTTCGAAGCGTGCGAAAGCGCGATGCTCGGCTTTCATCGCGAGCCGGTCTACGGGCGGGGCTGGCTCTATGACCGCAAGGCGATCGTCGCCGACGCGCTGCGCAAGATGACCGCGTTCGACGTCCGGCCGCCCTCGCCTCTGCTCAAGACCGCCAATTTCTCCGGCGGCAATCAGCAGAAGATCGTGCTGGCGCGTGAGATCGAGCGCAATCCCAAGATCCTGCTGGTCGGGCAGCCGACCCGCGGCGTCGACATCGGCGCGATCGAATTCATCCATAAACGCATCGTCGCCCAGCGCGACGCCGGCAAGGCGGTGCTCTTGGTGTCGGTCGAGCTCGACGAGATCTTCGCGCTCTCGGACCGCATCATCGTGCTTTGCGGCGGCCGGATCACCGGCGAGCGGCGCCCGGAGGAGACGAACGCGCAGGATCTCGGCCTCCTGATGGCCGGGCGTGAGCGAGCGCGCCGCATGAGCGCGCCTCTCAAGCCTCTGCCCGCCTGGGCGGACGTCGCGCTGATCCCGCTCGTCAATGTCGGCGCCGCCTTCGTCATCTCCGGCTTTGTCGTGCTGGCGATCGGCGAGAACCCGCTTGCCGCCGTGCAGAGCCTCATCCTCGGGGCGCTCGGCGATCTCGAAGGGATCGGCTACACCCTCTATTACGCGACGAGCTTCATCTTCACCGGCCTTGCGGTCGCGATCTGCTTCCACGCGGGGCTGTTCAACATCGGCGTCGAGGGGCAGGCCTATATCGCGGGCCTCGGCGCGGCGCTGGTCGCGCTGCATTGCGGCTTCCTGCCGGGCTACACGCTCGCCATCGCGGCGATCATCGGCGCGGCGTTGTTCGGCGCCGCGTTCGCCGCGATTCCAGGCTATCTGCAAGCCTATCGCGACAGCCACATCGTCATCACGACGATCATGTTCAACTACATCGCCTCCGCCATCATGGGCTACCTGCTCGTCAATGTGATGCGCAAGCCCGGGCAGATGAACGCCGAGACGGAGCCGTTCCGCGACACGGCGCTCGTGCCGCAGTTCCACGACCTGCTCGCCCATGTCGGGATCACATGGCCGGACACGCCCTTCAATCTTTCGTTTCTGCTTGCGCTCCTCTGCTGCCTCGCGGTCTGGCTCCTCATCTGGCGCACCCGGCTCGGCTACGAGATCCGCACCGTCGGCGCCAATCCGACCGCGGCCGTCTATGGCGGCATCTCGCCGGCCCGCGTGACCGTGATCACTACGCTCCTGTCCGGCGCGCTCGCCGGCGGCGTCGTGGCCAACGTCATCCTGGGCGACCAGCATCGCCTCATCCTCGAATTCGTCGGCGGCTTCGGCTTCGTCGGCATCGCGGTCGCGCTGATGGGGCGCGCCCATCCGGTCGGCATCATCCTCGCCGCCATCCTGTTCGGCGTCCTCTACCAGGGCGGCCAGGCGCTCTCGTTCGACATGCCCAAGATCAGCCGCGACATGATCGTGGTGATTCAGGGCCTGGTCGTGCTGTTCGCCGGCGCGCTCGAGCACATGTTCCGCCGTCCTGTCGCGACCCTGCTGGCGCGCCGCACGACCCAGCCGCCCATCTGACGCATGATGGAGTGGTTCGACGCCTTCCTCGTCGTGTTCGCCTCAGGCATGCGTCTCGCCATTCCGCTCATTCTCGCCTGCCTTGCGGGGCTCTGGTCGGAGCGGTCGGGAATTGTCGACATCGGGCTCGAGGGCAAGATCCTGGTCGGCGCGTTCGCTTCCGCCGCGGCCGCGACCTTCACCGGGAGCGTATGGCTCGGCGTTCTCGCCGGCGTCGCGGCGGCTGTCGTCTTTTCGCTCATCCACGGCTACGCCTCGATCGACCAGCGCGCGAACCAGATCGTCTCGGGAACCGCGATCAACATGGTGGCCGACGGCATGACCGCGCTGATCGGCAACGCCATCTGGTCGCAGGGCGGCCGCACCCCGCAATTGCCGGAGACCGCCCAGTTCCGGGAAATCACGCTGCCCTTCGCCAGTGAGATCGGCGCCGTGCCGATCATCGGACCGATCTACCGGGAACTGATCTCAAACCACGACCTGATCGCCTACATCGCCTTCGCGATGGTTCCCCTCACCTACTGGGCCCTGTACAGCACGCGCTTCGGCCTGCGTCTGCGGGCGGTCGGCGAGAATCCGGCCGCCGTCGACACCGCCGGCATTTCGGTGCGCGGCCTGCGCTATAGCGCGCTCATCATCTGCGGGGTTCTGGTGGGCCTCGCCGGCGTCTATCTCGTGCTCGGCCAGACCGGCTATTTCCAGCCGCACATGAGCGCAGGCCGCGGCTTCATCGCGCTCGCCGCGCTCGTGTTCGCAAAATGGCGCCCATGGCCGGCGCTCGCCACCTGTCTTCTGTTCGGCTTTCTCGACGCGGTGGCGATCCGCCTGCAGGGGATGGAGCTGCCCGTCATCGGGCCGGTGCCGGTGCAGGCGATCGAGGCGCTGCCCTATATCCTGACCGTCGTGCTGCTGGCGGGTTTCATCGGCAAGGCGATTCCGCCCAAGGCCTCGGGAATTCCTTATGTCAAAGAGCGCTGAGGCGGCGCTTGCCGAACTGTTCGGCGCCGCAAAAGCCGCGCAAGCGAACGCCTACGCGCCCTATTCGCGCTTCAGGGTTGGCGCGGCGCTGCGCACGGCCGGCGGCGCGATCTTCTCCGGCTGCAACGTCGAAAACGCCGCCTATCCGCAAGGCTCCTGCGCCGAAGCTGGCGCGATCGCCGCCATGGCGCTCGCGGGGAAGAGGCGCATCGCGGAAATCCTGGTCGTCGGCGACGGCGAGGCCTTGTGCACGCCGTGCGGCGGCTGCCGCCAGCGCATCCGCGAATTCGCCGATCCCTCGACCGCGATCCATATCGCGGGACCGGAAGGGGTGCGCCGGACCTTCACGTTGAGCGAGCTTCTGCCCGAGTCCTTCGGCCCGGACCATCTGGCCGTGTGAGGAAGCGCAAGGGACGCCGATGAAAGCCTGGCTGCTCGACCGCCTCGGCGGCGCGCTTGAGCTCAAGGACGCGCCGATCCCCGAGCCCCGGCCGGGCGGCGTCGTCGTGAGGATCGAAGCCTCCGCTCTCATGTCCTATCTGAAGGCCTATGTCGAAGGCAGGCTCCCCATCTACAATCCGCCGGAGGGCTGGTTCACTCCCGGCGGCAACGCCATCGGAATCGTCCATGCGGTCGGCCCCGAGGTCTATCATCTGAAGCCCGGCCAGCGCGTGATCGTCTCTTCTCATGTCGTCGCCGACGAGAATGTCCCGGAGCCGGCGCAGTTCCTGCTCGGAATCACGGCGGGAGATCCAGGCGGGAAGGCGCTGCAGGCGGACTGGCGCGACGGAACGCTCGCCGAATATGCGCTCATTCCGAAGGCGTCGGTGACGGCGATCGACGGCCTGAACGCCATCGACGCGGCGCAACTCGCCGTGCTTCCCCGCTTCGCCGTTCCCTACGGCGGCCTCATCCGGGCGCGCCTCGCCGCCGGCGAGACGATCATCGTGACCGGCGCGACCGGCGCTTACGGAAGCGCCGCGGTTCTGCTGGCGATCGCGCTCGGCGCGGCCCGCGTCGTCGCCGCCGGGCGCAACGCGGGCAAGCTCGAGGCACTCGAGCGCGCAGGCGGCCCCCGCGTCGCGACCGTGACGCTCTCGGGCGACATCAAGGCGGACGCCGAAAGCCTGCGCGCCGCTGCGACAGGCGGCGCGCATATGGCGCTCGACATCGTCGGCGCCGCGCAGGACCCCAATGCGACGCTTGCGGCGTTGCGCGCGCTCAAACGCGGCGGCCGGCTCGCGCTGATGGGCAGCATGGGGGTTCCGCTTCCGATCCCCTATCTCGAAGTGATGCTGAACAACCTCGAGATCGTCGGCCAGTTCATGTATCCGCGCGACGTCTTCCGGCGCCTTGGCGAATTGACCCGCACTGGTCTCCTCGACATCGGCGCCATCCGGACACGGTCCTTCCCCTTGGAGGCGCTGCCCGCCGCGATGGAGGCGGCGGCGCAAGCCGATGGCCTCGAATGCATCGTCGTCAAGCCGTCCTGAACAATTCCCCGGCGACGCGCCGCACCGCGGCGCGATGTCTTATCATGCGTCGACCCTCTCCTCCGCCAAAACCAGGACGCTGAGGCCGCCGACGATCCGCCCTTCGAACGTCTGCGTAACGTGGATGAGGGACATGCCTTCCCGCAGCACGCCGACGAGGCTGAAACCGGTGCAGGTGAGCGGCGCCAATCTCACCCCTTCGAGCACGGGATGCGCGGTGTCGTACGCTGCGGGAGCGGGGCGACTGCGCACAAGGCCCAGCTGCTCGGGAGCACCGTGCCTGTCGCCCTTCCCTGGCTCGCGGCCGAGCGATCCGAGGATACGCGCGGCCTCAGCCTCCGGCACGGCCTCCGCCGCGATGGTGAAGCTGCGCTCCGAGCGCGCGGCGTTGCAGACCTGAAAGGCGTAGTCGAAACGGCCTCTCATGTGCGGGCTGAGTTGAACCACGCCGAGGTTGCGCTGCGCGACTGTCGGATCGTTGGCGCCGTCGAGTATGGCAGGTCCCGTAACGCTGCCCGCGACGACATTTGCAATGATGCACTCATGCCCGTTGTTTACGAAGCTCGGCGTCCATGGAGCGTATTCAAAAGCAAACGCCGGCTGCCCCGCATCGACGCCGCCCGACCAGGAGCCGATTGGATTGGCGTTGACGCCAGTGATCATGCCGAGCGACGGGTTAGCCCAATAGAAATAGACGTTCGCGTCGGGGAAGGTCTGCTGGCTGGTGTTGCTGACATTGGCCACGCAATTGTATTGCTGCCCGACCACCGGATGGAGCACGCCGGGCGACGGTTGGCTGAAATCGTTGAACGGGACCACCCAGACATTTGGACTGAGCCACCAGGGATTCCCGTGGCCAATGACAAGACCAGTCATATTCGCCTCTCGCCTGTTTCAGTTCGTCAGCGACGTCGGGCGCCGCGCTCCCCCTCGCTGTCACGCTTGCCGCACCATGCAGTAGCGGTGGGTCGAATAATAGTGCGGCGCGCTCATATATCCGGGAAACCAGCGTTGGCGTTTCCCGGCTGAATCTCGCCCTGAGGTTGTGCTATCCCCGGCCGACATAGGGCATCTTGGTCGCCATGATGGTCATGGTCAGGATGTTGGTCGAGAGCGGCAGGTTGGCCATGGTCGCGACAGCCTCCCCCACTTCCTCCACATCCATCGTCGGCTCGGGGGCGATGCGGCCGTCGGCCTGCCTCACCCCTTGCGTCTGCTTGCGGGCCATCTCGGTCAGCGCGTTGCCGACGTCGATCTGGCCGCAGGCGATGTCGTGGGCGCGCCCGTCGAGCGCGACCGACTTGGTGAGCCCAGTGACGGCGTGCTTGGTCGCATTATAGGCGATCGAGAGGGGGCGGGGCGTATGGGCCGAGATCGAGCCGTTGTTGATGATCCGCCCGCCTTGCGGCTTCTGGCGCTTCATGAGCCCGAAGGCGCCCTGAGCGCAGAGGAACATGCCATTGAGATTGACGTCGACCACGGCCTTCCACTGGTCGAAGGTCAGTTCGTCGATCGGAACGGGAGGCGCGTTCTGCCCGGCGTTGTTGAACAGGAGGTCCAGGCGGCCGAACTCGCGCTCGATCCTCGCGAACAGAGCCTTGACCGCCCCGGGGTCGGCGACATTGGTGGACGCGGGAAGCGCGCGGCGGCCGAGCGCCTTGATCGCGCCCGCCGTCTCATCGAGGGCCTCAGCGCGCCGGCCGGCCAGCGCGACATGCCAGCCAGTGCGCGCCAGCGCCAAAGCCGACGCTCTTCCGATTCCCGAACCCGCGCCCGTCACCAGGGCGAAACGCTCCCCGTCCATGTTTCCTCCTCTAACCTTGCGGAAGCCGCTCCCGCCTGAGCTCCGGCGCCAGGCGCCAGACGGCGGCGGCGAGAACCGTCGCGCCGCCCAGAATGGTCGCCAGGCCCGGGTTCTCGCCGAAGGCAAGAAACACCCATATCGGGCCGAGCACAACATCGAGCAGCGCGATCAGGCCCGCTTCGGCCGATGGAATGAACTTGGCGCCCTTCCATGAAGATGACGAACGCGAGGCCGATCGTGGTCAGGCCGAAGACGAACAGGATGGCGAAATCGTAAAGGCTGATCGGCTGAAGCGGCGAATTGGCGAGGCCGAAGACGCCCGAGCCGAGCGCGCCAAGGCAATTGACGGCGATCATCGAGGCGCGCGGCCGGCGTCGCTGAAGGACGATCATGCCGGCGAAGGCGAGCGTCATCAGCATCGACAGCGACTGCCCCAGGAGACGTCCCGAACCAAGGCCGCTCGCGACCATGATCACGATGCCGACGAGCGCCAGTCCCGAGGCCATGAGCGTGCGCGGCGCGACGCGCTCGCGGTTGACGAGGAAGCCGATCGCCGCCGCGGCGAACGGCAGGGTGGCGTAGATCACCATCACGTCGGCGATGGTCGTCGTCATCACCGCCGCGGCGTAGGCGGAGATGGCGATCATCGCCAGGAGCGCGACGAGCGGCGAGAGCGGGCCGAAGCCGAACGGGTTGGCGAGGCGTCCCCCCGCATATTCGATGAGGCCGACGACGGCGATGGAGGCCGCGCCGAACAGCGCGCGCCAGCCGATCACCGTCCATACGTCAAGATGGGCGAGGAGGCGGGCGAACACGCCCGCCAGGCTCCACAGGACCGTGGCGAAGAGAACCAAAAGCACGCCGCGCCGGCGCGCGGACTTCTCGCCCGGCACGGGAAGCGTCTCCTCATCGATTGGGGTCGAGCGGGAGAATAGGGAGATTCGGGCCTAAGGGGAACCCGCCGTCAGGGACGTCGTTTTGGCGCCGCTCCCGGCGTCGGGCGCGCCTGCTCCCCGGACGAGGCTCAGCGCATGCCCCGGAAGCCGCGCGCAGGGCGCGACAAGGGCGGAAAACGTCGAGCGGAACGGCGCTCCCTCGTCGCCGACGCCGAAAACGATGGGTTCGCGCGTCCTCGCTGGAATGGCGAGCGTGCCGAACGCCCAGTCCCAGACGGCGAGCGCAAAGCCAAGGTTCTTGTCGAAATGCGCGGGATTGGTCGAGTGATGGATCTGATGATGCGCCGGACTCTGCAGGATCCGGCCGGCGAGGCCGGTGAACGCGATCCACATATGGCTGTGGCGCAGATGGCCGTAGGTCAAAAGGAACATCATGATGAGAACGTTGCCGTTGAGCAGCGTGAACGGGCGCACGCCGGGCCCAAAGACATAAGTCATGGCGCCGAAGACGATTCCGGTCGCGAGCCCGATCCAGTTCATGAACGCGATGATCTCGACCGGATGCTGGCGCAGCTCGGTCAGGGTCGTCATCACCTCGGCGGAATGGTGGACCTTGTGGAACTCCCAGAGCGCCGGGACCTTGTGAAAGGCGTAGTGGGCCGACCAATAGGCGAGCTCGTAAGCCAGGATCTGCAGCACGGTCGCGAGCGCGAGGATCACCCACGCTGACCAGAGGACAGGCGCATGCGGCCCGAATGCGCGCGTCAGCCAGGCGACGATGGCGTCGCGCCAGAAGAAGAGGCCAAAGCCCAGCATGCCATAAGCGGAAGCGAATACGATCGCGTTCAGCGCCCACAGGCGCATGTCGATGAGCGACGAGGGATGGAGGAGGATGCGGCGGGGAAAAATCGAGCGCAGGAAGCCTCTCGCGCTGATCCGCCCGCCCCGCGCCCGCCGGCGCCTGACATAATAGAGCGCGGAAAAGGCCAAGGCGCCGCAGAGCGCGGGACCGCCATAGGCGGACGCCGGGCTGAAAGCCGCCTGGACCGCGCTCTGCAAGGCCGCCCAGATGGCGAGGGGAAGGGGCACGGATTTCCTCTGAAACGCGATTGGACCGTGAAAAAGGCTAGCGCCAGACGCTTCTCAAATGGTTAGAGGGGAAGAGCGAAAACTGAGCGCGCTGTTCACCAATTCTCGTCAGGCGGGGGCCGGGCATGGAGCAAACCCTGGGCGCGGCGGACTGGCGAGAGGTCGCCGCGACGGCGAATTCGGCCTTTCTCCTCGCTTTCCCCTCGTTGTTCTCGATCATCAATCCGATCGGCGGGGCGCTGATCTTTTATGGCTTCACCAAAGACTTCAGCTCGGACGACCGGCAGAAAGTCGCGGCCAGCGTCGGATTTTATTCGCTTCTCGTCATGTTCGGGGCGCTATGGGCCGGGGCCTACGTGCTCTCCTTCTTTGGCGTCTCGCTCGACGCGCTGCGGATCGCAGGCGGAACGGTGATCGCGCTCAGCGGCTTTCAGCTCCTGACCTCGAGCGAACCCCACCCCGACCAGAAGAGCCACGAGCGCGCGAAGATCGACGCCAGCGCCAGCGATCCGATGCAGCTCGCGTTCTTTCCATTGACGCTGCCATTCACCACCGGGCCGGGCACGATCGCGGTCGCAATTACGGTCGGCGCCGAGCGACCGCAACACGGCGCTGGCTTTTTGCCGTTCTTCGTCGGCGCGAGCGTCGCGGCTGTCGCCAACGCCGCGATCATCTGGATCGGCTATCGCTTCGCCGATCGCCTGACCGGGCTGATCGGACCGACGGCGCGGCAGGTCATCGTGCGGCTGACGGCGTTCCTGCTCATGTGCATCGGCGTGCAGATCCTGGTGACCGCGATCGGCGACCTCGTCGTGAGGTGGCGCGTGGCTTGAGCGGCCCCTTCATCGCACCCGGCCCTATCCCAGGCGGCCGACGGGCGTGACTTCGGAGAATTGTCTGACGACAATTGATTGCAGAAAAGCAGAAATACGGTTAAGCTCGCCTCATGAGCAATCCTGCCCTTCCGCAATCGCCTCGACCGCAGGCTTCCATCCTTGGGGTCTCGACGCCCGGGGCGGCGCACGCAAAATTTTTTCAGCGAAAATCCCGCGTAACCCATTGAAAACACTCATTTCGGACGAGAGAATCCAAGGAAATCCAAGCTTTTCCAACCCTCAAAAGCGGGATGTTTAAGGCCGAAGCGGCCAGGCGCCAAGACAATCCAAGTGGGCGCGCCCGGGGTCGCTGACCCCGCCGGCCGCGCTAGAGCCGCGCGGCCTTCTCCGCCTTGTAGAGGGCGCGGTAGCGCTTGAGCCGTGCGGCGTGGGCGGCGACGCGCTCGGCGCCGGGAGCGAACTCCCGCTGGATAGGCGGGCGCGGGCAGACCGCCTCGACGCTCCCTGCGCCGGCGGCCAGCATGCCGAGCCTCGCCGCGCCAAGCGCCGCGCCCGCTTCCGCGCCGGACGCGAGATCGATCGTCAAGCCCGTGACGTCGGCGATCATCTGGCCCCAGAATTCAGACCGCGCGCCGCCGCCGACCAGAAGCGGCCTCACCGGCCTCGCTCCGGCTGCGTCCAGAACGTCGACGCCGTCGGCGAACGAGAAAGCCACGCCCTCCATGACCGCGAACACCAGCGCATCGGCGCCGTGCTCGGCGCGCAGGCCCGCGAGCATTCCGGTCGCCTCGGCGTCGTTGTGCGGCGTGCGCTCGCCGCTGAGATAGGGCAGGAAGATGGGCGCCGAGGCGATCGCGCCGGGCGAGCGCGCGAATGCGTCCGCCCCTGCGATCAGCTTGCCGATCTCGTCCTCGCGCTTAAGGACAGCGGCGATCCAGGCGAGCGAGGACGCCGCCGACAGCGTCACCGCCATGCCGTGCCAGCGATGCGGCAGCGCATGGCAGAACGCGTGCAGCGTGCGCTCGGGCAGGCGAACGAAATTGTCGGTGACGGAAAAGATGACGCCCGACGTGCCGAGGGAGACGAAGCCCGCCCCCGGCGCGGTGGCGCCGACTCCGATTGCGGAAGCGGCGTTGTCGCCGCCCCCGCCGGCGATCGGAACCTTGCGCCCTGTGAGCCCCCAGGCGGCGGCGACCTTCGGCGAAAGATGAGCCGAAACCTCCGAGCCCTCGACCAGGCGCGGCATGGCCTCTTCGGTCAGGCCGGTCGCGCTGAGAAGGCTCGCATCCCAGCGCCGCCGCCCGACGTCGAGCCACAGCGTCCCCGAAGCATCCGACATCTCGGAGACGGCTTCGCCCGACAGACGCAAACGGACATAGTCCTTGGGCAACAGCACGCGCTTCGTCGCCTTGGCGACCTCGGGCTCGTGCGCCGCCACCCACAGCATTTTCGGCGCGGTGAAGCCGGGCATGGCGAGATTGCCGGTGCGCTCTTCGAGATCGGGCACGCGGCGCTTGAGCTCGGCGCATTCGGCGAACGAGCGGCCGTCGTTCCACAGGATCGCGGGCCTGAGCGGTTTGTCCTCCGCGTCAAGCAGCGTCGCGCCATGCATCTGGCCGGAGAGGCCAATGCCGGATAAGCCCGCGAACTCAGCTGGAGCATGTCGGCGGATAACGGCGACCGCCGCCTCGACTCCCTCGACCCAGTCCGACGGGTCCTGCTCGCTCCACAAGGGGTGCGGGCGCGAAACGCTGAGCGGCGTCGAAGCCTCGGCGACCACGCGCTGCTCGATGTCGACAAGCAGCGCCTTCACCGACGACGTGCCTATGTCGAGCCCCAGAAACGTGTCCCTTGCGCGCTCAGCCATTGCCGCCTCCCTCTAAGGCTACCCTAGACAGAATTCCCGTGCTTGTCCCCGTGTCGGCGCGCGCTGCAGAAGCTCGCGTTCGCGCATGCCGGTATGGTTTACCTCAACGAGTTCGAAGCCTGTTGAAGGTCGAGGATCGCCCGGGCCTTCGCCGCCTCGGCGACCGCCGGGCGCAACGCCCCGACGAGATAGAGCGAGCCGGTGACGAGGAGCCAGGCGTTCGCCCGGCCCGAGAGGTCAAGGCCGCGCTCGAGCGCGCGGCTCGCGTCTGGCTCGACTTCGCTCGTGAGCCCAAGAGAAGTTGCGATCGCCTTGAGCCCGGCCAGCGGGCGACCCCGGCTTGATCCCGGCAAGTCGGTGAAGACGATGGTCGAGGCGCGCCCGCTGAGTTCGGCCACGAAACCCTGAGCATCTTTGTCGGCGGCGAGCGCCACGATCGCCACGCACGGACCGGAGAGGTCCGGATCAAGCGCAAGATCGCGCAAGACGGCGCCGATGTTGAACGGCACATGCGCTCCGTCCATGACGACGGGCAGGCGCTTCGATCCAGCTTCGAGATCAAAGCGCTCCATGCGTCCAGGCAGACGCGCGGCGAGGCGCGTGTGCTCGTCGAGAAGCGCCGCGCCGACCGGCTCGCCCGAGCGCCCGCTCACCCCTTTGCGGCGAAGCTCGCCGAGGACGGCGGCGGCAAGCGCGAGATTGATCGCGTCGATCGGCGCCGAGGCGGCGACGCGCGTGCGCTTGACGCGCGCTCCAAGTTCGCCGGCGCGCGCCTGCAGGACACGCCCCGCTTCGTCATCGGCGCCAAGCGTCGTAACGAGCACGGCCCCGGGCTTCAGGATCCCAACCTTCTCGCCCGCGATCGCCGCACGCGTATGCCCCAGGATCTCCGTATGCTCGAGCGCGATATTGGTCACGACGGCGATTTCGCCGTCGACGATGTTGGTCGAATCGAGCCGCCCCCCGAGGCCCACTTCGACCACCGCCCACTCGAGGGCGGCTTCGCGGAAGATGAGAAAGGCTGCGGCGGTGAGAAGGTCGAACCAGGTTGCGTTGGCCGCGGGCGTGCCTGCGGCGCGCGCAGCCTCGTAGCCGTCGAGCGCGCGATCCAGGGCTCGCGCGAGCGTCGGCTCGTCGACATCGCGGCCCTGAACGCTCACCCGCTCGGTGATGCGTTCGACGTGAGGGGACGCGTAACGGCCGACACGAAGGCCGGCATGCGTCAGCGCCGCCTCGATCAAGGCCGAGACCGACCCCTTGCCTTTGGTGCCCGCGACATGGATCGCGCGGAAGGACTTTTGCGGGTCGCCGAGACGCCGGGCCAGATCCTGCATCGGCTCAAGGCCGACGCGCATCGTGTTGCGCGGCCGGCGCTCCCAGTCCGTGAGCGCGTCGAGGCGGGCCTGCGCTTGTGTGAGGTCACGATTCTCGGCCATCGCGCGGTGATACCCAAATCCTGGCCCCTACCGAAAGCGGGGGCCGTGGCCCTCCCTCATTTCTACTCCCGAAACCGGCTTGCCCCTAGCGGCGCCCGCCGCCTCTGGCGGACAGAGGAAAACGAGGCAAGGCCGTATTTTCAGTTTCCCTCGCAGCGGCGTTGCCTTAAGGATGCGGCGGGCAAAGTTCGGAATCGCCAGAAATTGGCGGTGGGCGTGGGCTGGGGCATGTGGTGGAGCATCTCGCGGCGCGGACGACCACCTCGCCCTCGGGGCCGGGCTTGTTGAAGCGGCCGTTTTCCGTTTTGGCGATCGTGTTTCTCGCCTTCTCTCTCGTCGCCTGCGCGTCGCGGCCGGAGAGCGGCTTTCTCAGCGCCGTGGCCTACAGTCCTCCCGGCGCCGTCGACCACACCCTGCTTGTCGCGACGACGCGCGAGCGCGACGACCGGCCAGGCACGCTGTTCAACGGCGACCGCGCGACCACGACCAGCTACGCCGAGCTCACGGTCTCAGTTCCCCCCAACCACAAGCCGGGCGAGATCGAATGGGCGACCACGCCGCCCGGCGATCCGAATGTCGATTTCGTCGTGCATGACGAAAGATATCTCGACGGCGACAGGGCGTTCGTTCAGGCGCTGAACGCTCAACTCGCGAAACGCCCGCCGGGAAGCCGCAAGGTCTTCCTGTTCATCCACGGCTTCAACACGATGTTCGCCGAGGGCGTATACCGGCTCGCGCAGCTCGCACACGATGCGAAGAGCCCCGGCGTCCCGGTGCTGTTCACCTGGGCGTCGCGCGGATCGCCCACGGCCTATGTCTACGACCTCAACAGCGCAACCGCCGCACGCGACGGGCTCGAGCGCACGCTCCGTCTGCTGCTCGCCAGCAACGCGGAAGAGGTCAACGTGCTTGCCCATTCGATGGGAAATTGGGTCACGGTCGAGGCGTTCCGGCAGATCAGGATTTCCGGCGATCTCAGGTACGCCAACAAGATCGGCTACGTGTTTCTCGCCGCGCCCGATATCGATATCGACGTGTTCAAATCGCAGATGCGCCGTTTCGGCAAGCCGCGCAAGCCCTTCTACATCATCCTGTCCCAGGATGATCGGGCGCTGTTTCTCTCGCGAACCATCGCGGGCGGGGTGACGCGCGTCGGCGATAACCCCGATGTCGCCGAGCTGGCTGCGCTCGGCGCGACGGTGATCGACCTGACCGACCTCAAAGCGACGGACGCCACGAACCACGACAAATTCGCTCAGCTCGCTGCGGTCGCGCCCGACCTGCGCAGCGTCCTCGCCCGCGGCATGCCGACGGACCACCAGGCAAGCGACGTCGGCCAAAGAGCTGCAAGCGGAGTCGGCTCGATCGTCTCCTTGCCGCTCACGATACTCGGCGCGCCGATCAAGATCATCGCCAACCAATAGGCGGGGCGTGCGCTGGGACGTCATAAATGGGCTGCGTCGCCATAGCGATCCCCGGATCACAGTCCGGGGGAAGCGATCCAGCGGAACATAGGACGCCCTACGGCTCCTGGATCGCTTCGCATACGCTCGCGAGGACGCCTCGATTCCCTCGAAGCCGCTCGACCGCGGTCACGTCGTCCGCTTCCGCCGTTCGATCTCCTCGCGCAGCGCACTCAAAAACGGGATGTCGGCGAACTGGTCTGGGCGGACCTTGTCCCAGTCCACGCCTTCCGGCTGCGGGTGCGCCGTCCGCGTCGCGATCAGCTCGATCTCGGTGGCGATGAAATGCAGCGCCGAGTCGTGGCTTTCCATGACCACGTCGGAATTGGCGACGACCTGTGAGGAATGAACGGTCGTCGCAATCGGCGTTGCGGAGCTGACCAGCCCGAGCTCGCGAAAGAGCCCCTGCTCGAGATCTGCGAATCCGGCGCCCTTCCCCGTGCGCCCGCCGGACCGCGTGACCGCGACGCAGCCGACGACGCAGAAATCGAGCTTCGGCATGTCCTCGAATCCGACCGGCTCGCCATGCTGCATGAACCCTTGCGCGGTGGCGGCGGTCTCGAAGTCCACGCCCTTTGCGGCCAGCCTGTCGGGATCGATGCGCAGGTAGGGAAAGCCCTGGGTGAGATAGGGAACAGGCGAGAACAGGAGCTTGCCGTCGTAGAGCGCGCGCAGGCGGACGGGAATTTGCGGCGGATCGGGATTGCACTTGATCACGCGAGCGCGGCGCCATTCATCGAGTTCGCTCAGCCGCTTCGCCGCGATATCCGCGCCAACGAAATTCGGGATGCGGTCGAAAACGGGGCCTACGTTGACCTGGGCTTCGGCCAGACCGCTCCATACCCGCTTCCGTATGGCGGCCTTAGCGCCGTTGCGCCCGTCCCATCGGGAATCGCCGCGCTCGGCCATTTTTCGCCTCGTCAAGTCAGTGATGCGACCGGCGCGCGAACAACGCCGGCTCGCTCCAGCGCCGAGGCCACGCGCAGCGCGAGATCCTCGCGCCACGGAGCGGCGACAATCTGCACGCCAATCGGAAGCTTTTCGCCGTCCGTCCATACCGGCGCCACGACGACAGGCAGGCCTATAAAAGATAGCGGCTGGGTGAAAAGTCCGAGGTTCGGCCGCACCAGCATCTCCTGGCCGTCGAGCACGAACGTCTTCTGACCGATCCTGGGCGCACGGCAGGGAGTCGCCGGCGCGAGCAGGATGTCGACGTCGCGAAACAGGGCGAGCGTCTCGGCGCGAAACCGGCGCCGGAATTTTTGCGCCTGCGTGACCCAGGCGCCGGGAAGCATCGCGCCGGCGATCAGCCGGTCTCGGACGTCGGGATCGAAATCGCCGGCGCGCGTGCGCAGCCGTTCGAGATGAAGCGCCGCGCCCTCGACCATCGTGATGAGATAGGCGGACGAGCGCGCGCACGTCCGGCGCCGGCGAGTTCGACGACCCGATCCGCATTCAGAGCGCGCGCAACCGTGTCGACGGCGGAAAGCGCACTCTCCTCGGCGGAGCGCGCGAAATAGCCGCCGAGCCTTGCGATGCGGAGGCCCGCGACGCCCTCGTCGATGGTCGGCGACGCCGGCGTTGCGGGCACGTCGGCCTGCGCCGGATCGCTGTCGTCACGGCCAAGCATGGCGTCGTAGGCAAGCGCGAGATCGCCGGCGGAGACGCGCGAGCGGGCCCACATGGTCGAGGCTGGCGACGAACGGGAACGCGCCGGCGCGGGACAACCGGCCGTAGGTCGGCTTGAGCCCGAACAGTCCGCAGAACGAGCTCGGCACGCGAATGGAGCCGTTGGTGTCGGAACCCAGCGCGATCGGAACGAGGCCGCCGGCCACGGCCGCGCCCGATCCCCCGGACGATCCGCCGGTCATATGCTCAAGATCGTGCGGATTGCGGGAAGGGCCGTCGTGCGCGTTCTCGCCCGTGAAGTCGTAAGCGAACTCGCCCATGTTGAGCGCGCCGACGAGGACAGCCCCGGCGGCCTCCAGGCGCGCGACGATTGTCGCGTCCGTTTTCGCCGGCGCGCGGTCGCGATTGATCTTGGAGCCGGCGCGCGTCGAGAGCCCCTCGATGTCGAACAGGTTCTTGACCGCGAACGGCGCGCCCGCGAGCGGCCCGAGACTCTTTCCGCGCGCCCGCGCCGCGTCGATCGCGTCGGCCTTGGCGAGCGCGCGCTCAGCGGTGATGTCGGTGAAGGCGCCGAGCGCGCCGTTACGCGACTCGATGCGCTTGAGCGTCGCCTGCGCGATCTCGCGAGCGCTCGACCCGCGCCGGCTTTTACGGCCGCCGCGATCGCTTGCGCCGATCCGTCGAGAAGCTTCGCCGTCACGCCGTGAACACCGGCGCGGGCTCTTCCGCATCGTCGAGCGCCATCGAGAACAGCTTTTCCGCCTGCTGCGCGGCGATCCTCAAATGCAGCGCGGTTTGGGCGCGCGATTCCGGGGTGAGGGTCAAGCCGAGCAACGGCGCCATGGCGTCGATCAAGCGCCTCGGGATCAAAGGGGTCGGAACTCATGACGCCGCCAATTTGAACGAAGCGGGCGGCGCCGTCCAGTCGGCGATTGCGCTTCCAATCGCAAAGCCGTCAATGACCCGCCATATAGCGGCCGATCGTCGTCCGGTCGGCGTTCGCGCGCCTCGGTCAGATAGGCGACCTTGCCGCCCGACATGACGGCGATGCGGTCGGAAAGCTCGAGGATTTCGTCGAGATCCTCCGACACGAGCAACACCGCCGCGCCGCGATTGCGCTGCTCCATGATCTGCGCGCGTATGTCGGCCACGGACGCGAAGTCGAGACCGAAGCAGGGGTTGGCGACGATCAGCACGTCCACGTCTTCGGAGAGCTCGCGCGCGAGCACCGCGCGCTGCACGTTGCCGCCCGAAAGGTCGCGAATTTGCGTTTCAGTGCGAGGGCGTTTTCACGTTGTAGCGGTCGATGAGGTCGCGCGCCTTGGCGCGCATCGGTCCGGGCGACAGCCAGAAGCCGCAGGCGGGTCATCGGCGCCTTGTCGAATCGGCGGAACGCCATGTTCTCGGCGACCGACATCGTCGGCACGGTCGCGTTCTTCAGCGGCTCCTCGGGCAGGCCGAAAATCTTGAACTTGTCGAAATGATCGCGCTTCGGCTCGAAGTCCTGGTCACGAACAAGGATCTGCCCGAGCTTGATCGGCCGCTGGCCGGACAGCGCCTCGACGAGCTCGCTCTGACCGTTGCCGGAGACCCCGGCGATGCCGACGATTTCGCCCGCGCGCGACCTTGAGGTCGAACCCGCTGACCGCGTCGCGCCCTTCGTCGTTCTCGGCGAACAGACCGGCGATCTCGAGCGTCGTTCCGTTCTTCGGCGAGGCCGTGCGCGCCGCGGAGGGGCGCACGACCGCATCGCCGATCATCATCGCCGCCATTTCGCGGGTCGAGACGGCGCCGACCTTGCCGCCGCCGACCCGTGCGCCGCGCCTCAGCACGGTGAAGTCGTCGCAGAACGCCTCGACCTCGCGGAACTTGTGGCTGATCATCGCGACCGTGATTTCGCCGCGGTGGGCCATGTCGCGCAGGAGCCCGAGAATCTCGTCCGCCTCTCCCGGCGTCAGCACCGAGGTCGGCTCGTCGAGGATGAGAAAGCGCTGGTCGAGATAGAGCAGCTTGAGGATCTCGAGCTTCTGCTTTTCTCCCGCCGCCAGGCCCGAGACCGGCCTGTCGAGCGGGACACGGAACGGCATGCGATCGAGAAAGTTTTCGAGGCCCTTTCGCTCCTTGCGCCAGTCGATGAACGACGGCGCGTCGGCGCGGCTGACGACGAGATTCTCGGCCGCTGTCAGCGCCGGCACGAGGGTGAAATGCTGATAGACCATGCCGACGCCGAGCGCCTGCGCGTCCCTGGGATTGCGCACGGTGGCCTCGTTGCCGTCGAGCAAGAGCTGACCCTTGTCGGGCGTGTAGAAGCCCATGATGCATTTGACGAGCGTCGACTTGCCGGCGCCGTTTTCGCCGAGAAGGGCGTGAAACGAGCCGGCCGGCACCTCGATCGACACGTCCTGAAGCGCGCGCAGCGCGCCGAACGACTTGCTCATGCCGATCGTTTCGAGCGAAGGCGCGCGCGCCGCTGTCGGGCTCATGGCATCGCCTCGATGAAGGCTGTCGAGCGGCCGACGGCGCCGAACACGCCGCCCTGCATCTTGACCATCTTGAGCGCGGCCAGGTGATTGCCGTAGTCGGTCGCGCCGCAGCAGTCCTCGAGCAATACGCATTCGAACCCGCGATCGTTCGCCTCGCGCATGGTCGTGTGGACGCAGACATCCGTGGTGATGCCGGTCAGCGCGATATTGTCGATGCCCCGGGTCCTCAGCATCAGTTCGAGATCGGTGGCGCAGAACGAGCCCTTGCCCGGCTTGTCGATGATCGGCTCGCCCGGCAGCGGTTTCAGCTCGTCGATGATATCCCAGCCTCGCTCGCCGCGCACGAGCACCTTGCCGCAAGGGCCTGGATCGCCGATGCCCGGCGCCGATCCGCTGCGAACGCCAGCGCTTGTTGGCCGGCAGGTCCGCGAGATCGGGACGATGCCCCTCGCGCGTGTGGATCACGAGATAGCCTTTGGAGCGAGCCGCGTCGAGCAGCGCCCGGATCGGTTCGATCGGCGCGCGCGTGAGCGACAGGTCGTAGCCCATCGCGTCGACGTAGCCGCCCTTGCCGCAGAAGTCGGTCTGCATGTCGATGACGATGATCGCGGTGTTGTCCGGCCGCCAGTCGCCGTTGTACGGCCACGGATAGGGGTCGGCTTCGAAAGTCGGCATGCCTCTACTCCGCGGCCTTCGAGAGCGCTTCGCCATAGCGGCGGGTCGGCTTCGGGAAGCCATAGGCCGTTCCATCCTTGTGGACGACCTCGTCCTCCCACGGCAGCCGATAGCGGCCGGCGACGAGGTCCTGCATGAACGTATAGGGACAATCGCCTGCGCCGCCCGCGACCGCGGTCAGGCCGCGGTGACCAAGCTGATAAATGTTGTTCTCGACCGCCCAATGCTTGCGCGCCTCGCGGATGAGGTCGGGCCTCACTTCGGCGGTGATGATCTCGTCGGCGCGGCCGGTGGTCCCTTCCGCGAGAATCGAACCGTCGAAATTGACGATCATCCCCTCACCCATCGAGTCGAAGGTCCCGTCCGAGCCGCACATGCACACGTTCGCCGTCGCCATCAGGTTCTGGAAACTGTTGGCCTGATTGGTGAAGCGCCACGCGTCGCGGATCGGCGCGGTGTAGCCCGCGGTCCGGATCATGATCTCGGCCCCCTTATAGGCGCATTCGCGCGCCATCTCGGGGAACATGCCGTCGTGGCAGATGATGAGCGCGAGCTTCGCGCCCTTCGGCCCGTCGCACACCGGAATGCCGATGTCGCCCGGCTCCCACGGCTCGACCGGGGTCCAGGGATGCATCTTGCGATAGTAGAGCCTGAGATCGCCGGCGTCGTCGATGATGATTCCCGAATTGTAGGGATTGCCGCCGGGATTGAACTCCATCAGCGAGAAGCAGCCCCAGATCCGGTTCAAGCGGCAGGCCTGTTTGAAGGCGGCGACCTCCGGCCCGTCGAGCGAGCACAGGATCGCCGGGTTCATGTCCATCGACAGCCCGTGCAGCGAATATTCGGGGAAGACGACGAGATCCATGGTCCCCATGTTGCGGCGCGCTTTGCCGACCATGGCGACGATCGTCTCGGTCTGCGCCGCGAGGTCCTCGGGCGTGACGACGACCGGCAATTGCAATTGCACGACGCCGATCACCACGCCGTTCGGAGATTTGTTGAGGCCGCCAAGCCCGCTCATCATCGCCGCTCCTTGAGCATTGCGCGCGCACCCGCGCCCTTTCCCATCCGGCCGCCCATTGCGGTCACTTCGCGATCGACAGTTCGCCCGGCATGTCGCGGGCCGAATGCTTGGCGCTCGACGTGGCGATCATGATGCCGAGCGTCAGGATGTAGGGCGCGGCGTTGAAGAAATAATAGCCCTGGGTGACGCCGATCGACTGCAGCGAAGGGCCGATCGCGCCCGCGGCGCCGAACAGGAGGGCGGCGGCGATGCAGCGCAGCGGGTCCCAGCGGGCGAAGATGACGAGCGCCACCGCCATGAGGCCCTGCCCGGAGCTCAAGCCCTGGTTCCAGGAGCCCGGATAGGAAAGCGACAGAAACGCTCCGCCGACGCCGGCGGCGAAGCCGCCGACCGTCGTCGTCATGAGGCGCACGAAGTTGACGGAAATGCCCATGGCGCGCGCGGCCGCGGCGCTGTCGCCGACGGTCCGCACGACGAGGCCCCAACGGGTGTTGCGCAACGCCCACGCCATCACGAGCGCAAGCGCGATGCCGATGAAGAACAGCGGATTGACCTGGAGCGCGCTCTTGAGACTTGGGCTCCCGCTCCAGAAACCGAGCGGGATCGAGGCGAGCCTCGGCGCTTCCGGCTGGATATAGGGCTTGCCGAAGAAGAACGCGACGCCGACGCCGAACAGCATCATGGCGATCCCGACCGCGACGTCGTTCACTCGCGGCAGGCCGCAGATCGACCCGTGCATCGCCCCAAGGAGCGAGCCGGCGACGCCCGCGGCAAGCACGCCGATCCATGGATTGCCGGTGTGATAGGAGGCGGCGTAGGCGACCATCGCGCCGAGCACCAGGGTGCCTTCGAGGCCGAGATTCACCCGGCCGGATTTTTCGGTGAGGCACTCGCCGAGCGAGACGAACATGAACGGCGTCGAGACCCGGATGGCGCCGCCGAGCATCGCGATCAGCACCGTGAGGTAGGCGGGCTCGTTCATGTCCGGCCCCGCTCGCCGGGGGGCTTGAAGATGGAAAAGCGGCCGTAAAGCGTTTCGGACGTCAACAGGACGACGAAGATGAGGCCCTGCAGCACCAGCACCGTCGCGTCCGGCAGGCCCATCCGCCGCTGAATGAGGCCGCCCGAGGCGACCAGTCCGCCAAGCAGGATGGCGACCGGGGGAATGGCGAGCGGATTGTGGCGGGCCAGGAACGACACGAGGATGCCGGTAAAGCCGTAGCCGGCCGCGAGCGATGCGTTGGCGCGCCCCTGGATCGCCGCCACCTCGAAGAATCCCGCCAGCCCGGCGCAGGCTCCTGCGATCGCAGAGCAGGCGACGATCAGCTGCCCGACCGGCAGCCCCTGCGCGAGGGCGGCGCGAAAGTTTCCGCCCGTCACCCGCGCCGCGAATCCGAAGGTCGTGCGCGTCATCAGGACATAGAGGCCGATGCAGAGCGCGAGGCCGAACACGATTCCCCAGTGGACCTCGGTGCCGGGAATCGTTCCGACCATATAGGCCTTGCCGAGCGGCTTGGTCGACGGCTTGTTGGGGTCCGAAAGGTCGCGCAGCGCCCCTTCGACGAAGAAGTTCATGATCGCGATGCCGATATAGGTCAAAAGCAGCGACGAGATCGTCTCATTGACCCCGCGCGCATAGCGCAGAAAGCCGGCGAGGCCGACCCAGAAGCCGCCGACGATCATCCCGACCAGCGCCATGACGATCAGGGTCGGCATCGGCGGGACGTGGCCGAGCATCGGGATCGCCACCACCGCGGCGGCGAAGCCGCCGAGCACCAGCGCCCCCTCGCCGCCGATCATGATGAGGCCGATGCGGGCTGGGATCGCGACCGCGAGCGCGGTCAGGATCAGGGGCGCGGAGCGCTGCAGCGTGTTCTGCACCGAGAACGCGGTGCCGAAGCCGCCCCGCCAGACATAGGAGACGAAATCGACCGGCGACTTGCCGATCGCCAGGAGAAAGATCCCGAACAGCGCCGCCGCTATGAGAAGCGCGACGAGCGGAATGACGACATATTCGGAATTGGCGCGAAACCGCGCGGCGAAGTCCGACCCCGCCGCGGGCGTTGCGACGGGACTGACAATGTCGCGCGGAGCGCCGGTCGCGAGAGGCGCGTTCGACACCGGATCTCCCCTCGGCTTCAGGTCGTCGAGCCGACGACGCCCTCCAGGAGATAATCCATCTTGTCGAGGTAGGGATCGAGATTGCCATAAGTCTTGTCGATCACCACCTTGCCGGTCTTGTTGTCCTTGAGCGGCCCGACATAGATCGGCTTTCCGCCTTTGAGCCCCTCGATGGCGGCGAGCGCCGCCTTTTTCGCAGGCTCCGTCGCCGCCGCGCCGAACGGCGTGTTCTGGACATAGTCGACCTCGTATCCGCCGGCGGTGAAGTTCGGCAGCGGCTTGCCCTCGGCGAGATCGGTGGCGTAGCCCTTGTAGATCGTGATCCACTTGTATTCCGCGCCGGTGATGAAGCCCTTGGGCGCGAGCGGGGCCTGGCTCGCGTTATGGCCGCAGCTCATCACGCCGCGCTTTTCCGCCGTCTCGATCACCACTTTCGGCCCGTCGACGTGACAGGTGATCACGTCGCAGCCGGCGTCGACGAGGGCGTTCGTCGACTCGGCCTCTCTCACCGGCATCGACCAGTCGCCGGTGAAGATGACCCGCACGGTCGCGTTCGGATTGACGGAGCGCGCGCCGAGGAGAAACGAATTGATGTTGCTGAGCACGATCGCGATCGGCTTCGCCGCCACGAAGCCGAGCTTGTTGGTCTTGGTGCACAGGCCCGCGGCGACTCCGTCCACGTAGTGGGCCTGGTTGAGATAGCCGAAGTAGGAGCCGGCGTTTTTCGGGTCGGTGTCCTTGTTCCACAGGGGCGCCGCATGGCGGAACTGGACGTCGGGATATTTCTTGGCGAGGTCGAGCACGAACGGCTTATAATAGCCAAACGAAGTCGCCAGGATGAGGCCCGCGCCGTCGAGATTGATCATCGATTCCATCGACTTCGAGACGGCGTCGGTCTCCGGAACGTTTTCCTCCTCGACGACCTTGACCCCCGGCACTTCCTTCAAGGACTTGATCGCGACCGCGTGCGCCTGGTTCCAGCCGAAATCGTCGCGCGCGCCGACATAGACGACGCCGACCGTCAGATCGGCGGCTGCGAAAACACGCTGGATCGCGCCGAGATTGAGCGTCGCTCCGGCGGCGCCGAGGGCTGCCGACTTCAGGAGATTGCGGCGGGTGAATTCCGTTGCTGACATTACGTCCTCATGCGTCGAAGGGCTCGGGCGGGGCGGGCGCCAACCCGGGTCACGCTTTTTGCAAGCTCCATGCCGCGCTGTCCTGCTTGACGTTACTGGAGTTTGCCGCCTCATCTTTCGGCGCCCCGCCCGAATGTTGAGCGCAAACGCCCAGCTTTTCCGCCGCCCCTGAGCTTGGCACAGGCAATCGTCGCCGGCCGGGGTTTGCCCGGCTTTTGCTTTCGTTGGATGCTGACAGCGAACGGCGCACGGCGCCGGGGCAGGGACCTTGAATTGATGACCGAGACGATCGGAACACTGCTCGCCGCGCATGGCGCGGGAAAGGCGCTGACGGCGACGACTGAAGAGACTTACGCCCGCATCGAGGGCCATGACGATCCGGCGCTCTTCATCGCGATCCGCCCGAAGGCGGAGGCTTTGGCGATTGCGGAGCGCGTGCAGGCGGCGGGGCCCGAGGGCAAGCCCCTCTATGGGGTTCCCTTCGTCGTCAAGGACAATATCGACGTCGCCGGGCTTCCGACGACGGCGGCGTGTCCCGCCTTCGCCTACCGCCCAGGGAAATCGGCGTTTGTCGTCGACAGGCTCGAGCGCGCCGGCGCGATCGTCATCGGCAAGACCAATCTCGACCAGTTCGCGACCGGCCTCGTCGGCGTCCGTTCGCCCTACGGAATCCCACGCAACGCGCTCAAGCCCGATCTCATACCCGGCGGCTCGAGCTCCGGCTCGGCGACCGCGGTCGGGGCGGGCCTCGTTCCGTTTTCGCTCGGCACCGACACGGCGGGATCGGGCCGCGTGCCGGCGGCGCTCAACGGGATCGTGGGCTTAAAGCCTTCGCTCGGCGCTCTCTCCACGTCCGGAGTCGTCCCCGCCTGCCGGACGCTCGACACGATCTCGGTCTTCGCCCCCAATGTCGCCGACGCGTTCGCGGTCTTTCAGGCCGCGTGCGCCTTCGACGAGAGCGATGCCTACGGCCGCACGTTCCCTCCGTCCGCTCTCTCGGCGCTGCCCGGCGGAATTCGGCTCGGCGTTCCACGCGCCGATCAGCGGCAGTTTTTCGATGACGCGAACACGGCGGCGGCTTTCTCGCGGGACCTCGAGCTTGCCCGATCGCTCGGCGCCCGGATCGTCGAATTCGACTTCGAGCCGTTCGCCGAGGTCGCTCGCGCCCTCTACGAGGGTCCGTGGGTGGCCGAGCGCTATGCGGCGGTCAAGGCGCTGATCGAGAGCAATCCCGGCGCGCTCCATCCGGTCACGCGCGCGATCATCGAGGGCGCCCGCAAGTTCGATGCTGTCGCGGCGTTCGAGGCCTTCTACCGGCTCGCGGACCAGAAGCGGAAGACGGCCCATGTCTGGTCGGAGTTCGACGCGATGCTCGTTCCGACGGCGCCGCGGCTTTACACGGTCGCCGAGGTCGAGGCCGATCCGATCCGCCTCAATTCCCGGCTCGGGACCTACACCAATTTCGTCAATCTGCTCGACCTCTGCGCGATCGCGGTTCCCTCGAGCCTTCGTGGCGACGGACTGCCCTCGAGCGTGACCCTGATTGCGCCGTCCGGCGCCGACGGGCTCATCGCCGGCGTCGCGGCGGCGATTCACGCCCGTTCCAGCACGTCCGTCTCTCCCCCGCCGCCAACCCAAGCACGGCCCCCGAGCGGCCGCGTCGAGATCGCGGTCGTCGGGGCGCATCTCTCGGGGCTGCCGCTCAATCGCGAGCTTGTCGAACTCGGCGCGGCTTTCTCGCGCGAAGTCGAAACGACGCCGGACTATCGCCTGTTCGCGCTGCCCGGCTCCTCTCCGGCCAAACCGGGGCTGTTGCGGGTCGGCGACGGCGCGGGCGCCGCGATCAAGGCCGAGGTGTGGACGCTGGAGCCTGCGGGTTTCGGCGCCTTTGTCGCCAGGATCCCCGCGCCGCTCGGCATCGGCTCGATCCGGCTCAAGGACGGCGGCGCGGTCAAGGGCTTTCTGGTCGAGGCCGAGGCGGTCAAGGCGGCGGAGGACGTCTCGCGCTTCGGCGGCTGGCGCGCCTATCTCAAGTCGCGCTGACGAGACGGAGAGGGCGGCTGCGATGGCGGCCACAAAATCAGCCTACCGGCAATTTTACCGGCGCGCCCTAATGAAACCAGTAACTTACGACCCCGTTTAGTTCCACGCTTCGGCGGGTGCATTTTTGGCCGCGCGCGCAAGGGGATTTCATAACGCGATAAGCATGTTTAATTTGCGAAGCCCGGGGCGGCCTAGCGCGCGCCCCCCTTCGCCTCCGCAAGCGGCCCGGCCCTAAGGCGCGCAAGATCGAAGGCCAGCACGTCGCGCAAAAGATCAAGGAACGCCTTCGCCGCGTTCTCGACGCAGGCCTCGCCCTTCTCGGCCGTCGCCTTGGAGGCGTCGCCCGCCGTGCCGAGCGGATGCAGATCGCTCGCCATCCAGCCGAAACCGATCGGTTGGGTCACGCGTAGCTGCTTGAACTCCTGCTCGATCCCGATCGCGGAGCTTACGAAATTCTGCGCATTCTCCATCCGCACCGTCTTCGGCCTGAAGGCGAGCATGAGCGAGGTCTCCGCTTCGCCGCCGTGGATGCCATGCGCGCGCTCCTCGGCCGAGAACAGGTCGGCCGGATAGCCGAGCCGGTGCCAGGCCGCGTGGACCGCGAGCATCCGATGGCGAACGCGAAGCTCCCTGGCCACCGCGTCGATCACCGGGACATTGCCGCCATGCGAATTCATGAAGATGAGCTTGCGGCAGCCGGTCCGCGCGACGCTGTCGCCGATCTCGGTCCAGGCGCGGATGACCGTCTCGAGCGAAAACGTCAGCGTGCCGGGATATTCGATGTGCTCGTTCGACTTGCCGATCGCTTGGATCGGCAGGATCAGAACCGGCATGTCGTCCGGGATTCGCTTGACCGCGGCGGCGAGATAGCCCTCGTTGATCAGCATGTCGACCCCGACCGGCAGGTGAGGCCCGTGCTGCTCGATCGCGGCCACCGGCAGAACCGCGACGACCTTGCCCATGTCGGTCGCGGCGAAATCGCGCCAGCTCATCTCGGCCCAGAACTTGGTTGGCGGCATACGAATCTCCCGGCGTTCACGCCGCCCGCGCGGCGACGGCCTCGACTTCGACCTTGAATTCAGGCCGGGCGAAACCCTGAACGATCATCAGGGTGGACGCCGGCGGCGGACTGCTCACAAATTCGTCACGCACCTTCATGTAGCCGCCCAAATGTTGGGCCGACGAGACATAGGCGTTGAGGCGGACGAGATCGGCGAGCGACATCGACGCTTCGCTTAAGATTGCGGCAATGGCGCGAAAGCAAAGGCGCGCCTGGGATTCCACATCATCGGGAATGACGCCGTCCGCGCCGATCCCCAATTGGCCGGAGCAGAAGACGATGCGCGATCCGGCCGCAACCTCCACGCCATGCGCATAATGGGCGAAGGGCGGATGGATGGCGTTCGGATTCAGTCGGCGCATCTGCTAAGGTCTCCAACCGGCCGCGTGAAAGAGGCGCCCGCGGGCTCGGCTCGGCCAGCCCCTCAATGGCGCCCAAGTTGCAAAGCCTCGATATTGCAATTCGATACGGAGGCAAACAATGAAGTTCGTTGGCGCGGCCCTGTCGCTTGGCGTTTGCCTCGCCGCCTCTTCCACGCTCGCCGCCGACAAGGTCTCATTCGGGACCAACTGGCTCGCCGAGGCCGAGCACGGCGGATATTACCAGGCGGTCGCCGACGGCACTTACGCCAAATATGGCCTCGACGTCACCATCGTGCAGGGCGGGCCGCAGGCCAATAACGAGCTCCTGCTGGCGGCCGGGCGGCTCGACTTCTACATGGGCGGCAACCTTCTGCTCGCCTTCGATGCGGTCGCTCGCAATGTGCCGATCGTCGTCGTCGCCGCGGATTTCCAAAAAGATCCGCAGATTTTCATGTCGCACCCAGGCGTTGGACTCGACAAATGGGCGGACCTGCCGAAGGCGACGACCGCTTTCGTCGGCAAGGAAGGGCTCGCCACCTTCTACCGGTGGATGGAATCGGCCGATGGATTCAAGGAGGACATCGTTAAGCCCTATACGTTCAACGCCGGGCCGTTCATCGCCGACACGCACTCGATCCAGCAGGGCTATGTGACCTCCGAGCCGTTCGCGGTCGAGCGCGAGGGGCATTTCAAGCCGAACGTCTTCCTGCTCGCCGACAACGGCTACGGGACGTATGCGACGACCATCGAGACCCGCGCCGATCTGGTCAAGAACCATCCCGACATCGTCCAGCGTTTCGTCGACGCGTCCGCAATCGGCTGGTACAATTATCTCTATGGCGACAATTCCAAGGCGAACGCGATGATCAAGAAGGACAATCCGGACATGACGGATGACCAGATCGCCTTCTCGATCGCCAAGATCAAGCAATATGGCCTGGTCGATTCCGGCGACACGGCGAAGCTCGGGATCGGCGCCATGACGGACGAACGAATCAAGAATTTTTACGATTCGATGGTCAAGGCCGGCGTGGTCAAGTCGGATATCGATTACAAGAAAGCCTACACGCTGCAATTCGTGAACAAGGGCGTCGGCCTCAACCTGCGCCCGAAATGAGGGGCGCAGACTTTTCCGCATGAACGATTGGCCCCAGACGAATGCGGGCGCGCCGGCTTTGTTCGCCCTGCCTCGCGCGCCCTATGTGTTGCGCCAGGCGCGCGTGCTCGGCCGCTCGCTGCCGGCGCCCATTGGCCCGCTCGACTTCGACGGCTTCGCGAACGTCGACATCCTTGTCGAAAAGGGCGCGATCGCCAAGATCGCCCCCGCCGGCGCCGTCGACTTCGGCGACGCGGCTCAAGTCGCAATGTCGGGCCGTATCGTGCTGCCGCTCTTCGTCGACGTCCACACCCATATCGACAAGGGCCATATCTGGCGCCGCAAGCGGAATCCTCTCGGGGACTTTCCGAGCGCGCTTGCCGCGACGATCGAGGATCGCACGGCCAACTGGAGCGGCGCCGATGTCGCCGCGCGGATGGAGTTCAGCCTGCGCTCGGCCTACGCCTACGGCACGGGCGCCCTTCGCACGCATATCGACAGCGTCGGCCCGCAGACGAAAATCAGCTGGCCCGTTGTCGCCGAAGCGCGCGAGCGCTGGCGCGGCAGGATCGATCTTCAGGCGTCGCCTCTTTTCACGATCGAGTTCGCGACCGACGCGTCCCATATGGCGGACGTCGAGGCGATGCTCGACCTCCATGGGTCCGGTATTCTCGGCGCGGCCACCCGCATGGTCCCGGAATTGCGTGAGGGCCTCGGCATCGTCTTTGATCTCGCCGAGCGCAAGGGCTGGGCGCTCGACTTCCACGTCGACGAAAGCTCCGATCCCGCGGCCCGCTCTCTCAAGATCATCGCCGACATGGCGATCGAGCGCGGCTTTGCGCGGCCCATCCTGGTCGGCCACTGCTGCTCGCTCGCGCTGCAGGAGGATGACGAACGGCGACGGACGATCGACTCCGTCGCGCGCGCCGGCCTTAGCGTCGTCAGCCTGCCGATGTGCAACATGTTCCTGCAGGACCGCGTGGCCGGCCGCACGCCGCGCTGGCGCGGCGTCACTGCGCTCCATGAGCTTAAAGCCGCCGGCGTCAATGTGATGATCGCGAGCGACAACACCCGCGATCCGTTTTACGCTTACGGCGATCTCGACATGATGGAAGTGTGGCGCGAAGGAACGCGGATCCTGCATCTCGACTATCCGTTCGCCGACTGGACGCCGGCGGTCTCGGCTTCCCCGGGCAAGGCGATGGGCCTCGACCTCGGGGTTCTGCGTCCGGGCGCGCGCGCCGACATGATCCTGACGCGAGCGCGGGAATTCACCGAACTTCTGGCGCGTCCGCAATCGGATCGCGTCGTGGTGAGGAACGGCGAGGCCTCGGGCGCCGCGCCGCCCGACTATGCCGAGCTCGACGCGCTCGAGGGTCTCGCGCCATGAGCGCGGCTTATGACATCGCCGCGCTGCGCACCGCGATCGGCCCGATCAAGTGGGAGGACAATCCCATCCTGGTCAAGCAGAAGAGCCGCGACTTCTATTGGTATTCGCCGGTGCTCAAGCGCGAGCTCGAGGCGGTGACAGCAGACGTCGTCGTGACGCCTTCGAGCGAAGCGGAAGTCCGGACCGTCCTTGCGGCCGCCTATAAGCTCGGCGTTCCGGTCACTCCGCGCGGCTCTGGCACCGGCAACTATGGGCAGGCGATGCCGCTCATGGGCGGCGTGCTCCTGAACCTCGCCGAGATGAACAAGATCCGCGGAATCGAATGGGGGCGCGTCGTCTGCGAGCCCGGCGCGGTGCTCATCGACATCGACAAGGCGGCGAAGGCGTCGGAGCAGGAATTGCGGATGTACCCGTCCACGCGCGGGACCGCGTCGATCGCAGGTTTCGTCGCCGGTGGCTCAGGCGGCGTCGGCTCGATCACTTGGGGCGGCTTGCGCGATTTCGGCAACGTGCTGCGGCTGAGAGTGATGACGCTCGAGGCCGAGCCGCGCATGCTCGAACTCACCGGCGAGGATCTGCACAAGGCGGTGCACGCCTATGGGACGAACGGAATCATCACCGAAGTCGAGGCGCCGCTCACCGCGCGCTACGACTGGGCCGACGTCATCGTCGGCTTCGACCGTTTCGACGCCGCGACCGCTTACGCGCTCGCGCTCGCCGAACAGGACGGAATCCTGAAGAAGCTGGTCACGGTCGTCGAGGGCCCCGCGCCGCACGCATATTTTCTCCGCCATCGCGCGCTCATCCCCGAGGGCGCAAGCGTCGTCATTCTGATGATCGCGCCGCACGCGCTCGACGCCTTCGAAGCCTTCACCCGGCCCTATCGCGACGCGCGCATCCTGTTCGATTCGAGCAAGGCCTCGCCCGAGACGCTCGCCGGCCTGCCGCCCAATTACGAGCTCACCTGGAACCACACCACCCTTCGCGCGCTGCGGGTCGATCCGCGCATCACTTATCTGCAGGCGCGCTATCCGAGCGACGGGGCGCTTTCGGTCATCAAGCGCCTCCATGACCGCTATGGCGAGGAGGTCAGAGGCCATCTCGAGCTTATCCGCTTCAACGGCCGGATCGGCTTCGCCGGGCTGCCACTGGTCCGCTTCACGACCGAAGCGCGGCTGAAAGAGATCATCGCGGAGCACGAAGCCGCGGGCGTCATGATCTTCAACCCCCATCGCTACACGCTCGAGGAGGGGGGCATGAAGCAGACCGACGCGATCCAGCTCGCGTTCAAGCGCGAGACCGACCCCAAGGGGCTCCTCAATCCGGGCAAGATGATCGCCTGGGAGAATCCGGAGTTTGATTTTTCCGCCGGGCGGAGCTTCCTCTTCCCTGGCCTCGAGGCGCGGGCGCGCGCGGCGCAGGGCTGAGCCTGGCCTTGCGCATCCTGGTGCTGTTCGCCCATCCGGTCGAGACGAGTTTCGCCTCAGGCCTGCATGCGAAGCTCGTCGAGGTCTTGCGCGCGAAAGGCCACAAGGTCGACGATTGCGATCTCTATGCCGAGGGGTTCGATCCGGTGATGTCGCGGCAGGACCGGATCGACTACCACAATGTCGCGGTCAACCGCCGCGATGTCGCCCCTTACGTCGATCGGCTTCTGGCCGCCGAGGCGCTGGTGTTTTCGTTCCCGGTCTGGAACATGGGATTTCCGGCGATCCTCAAGGGTTTCGTCGACAAGGTTTTCCTGCCCGGCGTCAGCTTCACCCTGGACGCAGACGGCGCCTACAATCCCTGTCTTCACAACATCAAGCGTCTCGGCGTCGTGTGCACCTATGGCGGCTCGCGCTGGCTGACCTTCATGATGGGCGATCCGCCGCGCCGCTTCTTGACGCGCTCGATGCGCCGGATCTGCGCGCCCGGCGCGCGCTGCGACTATCTCGCCCACTACGACATGAACCATTCGAAACCGGAGCGTCGCGCGGCGTTTCTCAGGCAAGTCGAGGCGCGGTTCTCGGCCTGGTGAACCGGGATCCGTTCACTCCGTTGCGACATTTTCTTCGCCCTCGATCGCGCGCCGCTGCTTGATGAGCTCCGCTCCGGCGAAATCCATGAAGGCGCGCACGCGCGGCGAGCGGCGAAGATCGGAATGGGTCAGCATCCAAAGGCCCTGGTCGAGCTCCGGCACCAGATAGCCGACGCGCGTCAGGTCGGGGCTGCGATCGCCAAGGAAGCAGGGCAGCAATGTCGCGCCAAAACCCAGAAGCGCAAACTGCAGCAAGCAATGCGCCGAATTGGCTCTCGCGACCAGCCGTTCCGGAGGAACGTTGGCCTCGATCCACCGTCGGCTAGGCGCCGGTCCATAACCGTCGCTGAATCCGATGAACGCGAGCGAGCCGATTGGCTCGGCGCCGAGTTCCGCGATCAGGTCGCGCCTGCAGTAGACGGCCCATCGTCCGGTGCAAATTCTTCTTCCGACCAGCGATTCCGGCGGATCGTTGGTCAGGCGAATCGCGATGTCGGCGTCGCGCCGGCTGAGGTTCAGCGACTGATTGGACAGGATCAGTTCGACCACGATGCCCGGATTTAGCGCCTGAAACTGAGCCACGATCCCCGGCATGAAATGCTGCCCGATCGCTTCGGGCGTGGTGACCGACAATTCGCCAGTCGGTTTGATGTCGCGGCCAGCCACGCGGCGCTCGAACTCGAGCACCGACTCGGCCATCGTGGCGGCGAGCGCGATCATCTCTTCGCCGGCCGAGGTGGGTTCGTATCCGGCGCGCGAGCGCTCGAAGAGCCGTGCGCCGACCGCGGCTTCCACCGCCGCCAGTCGCCGGAACACGGTCGAATGATTGACGCCGAGGCGTTCGGCCGCCCCGACCAGCGACCGGGCTTCCGCGATCGACTTGACCAGCCGAAATTCGTCCCAGCTCAACCCGGAGTTCATGATCCCAATGTCGCTCGCCGCTCATCACCGCCGAGGTCGTGCGGGGAGGCTCGATCGCAAGTTCCTTACCATTGCCAGGCCCGCATATCCACAGGATATCGCAGTCATTCAGCAGCCCTTGGCGCGGCCGCCCGGCGCAGCCGATCGTTGATCGCCGCCCCAAGCCCATGGGCAGGAATCGGCGCGACCGCGATCCTCGGCGCCCCCGCGGCGTCGAGCGTGCGAAGATAGGAAAAGAGATGCGACGCCGCCTCGACGAGGTCTCCGGACGGCGAAAGATCGAGCCGGGCGCGCGCGGCGCCGCCTTCGAGCGCGCCGCCGAAATCGAGCGCGGCTTCGTCCGCCTCGACGCTGGCCGCGGCGAGCCGAAGCTCGGCCTTCGGCGCATAATGCGACGCCAGTTGCCCCGGCGCGTTCGGGACGCTTCGCGCCGCGCGCGCCGCCTCGATCGGCGCCCGAAGCGCCGATTCGATCGCCTCCCGCGTCAGCGCGCCCGGACGCAGCAATTGCGGCCGGGGGCCAAGACAGGCGACGATCGTCGATTCGAGGCCGTGGCGGCATGGGCCTGCGTCGAGGATGAAATCGACCCGGCCGTCGAGATCGGCTGCGACATGCGCGGCGGTCGTCGGGCTCACCCGGCCGGAGCGATTGGCGGAAGGCGCGGCGAGCGGGACGCCGACCGCTTCGATCAACGCCCGCGCCGTTTCATGCGACGGCGCGCGGACCGCCACCGTGTCAAGGCCCGCGCGCGCGAGCAGGCTGATCCTCGAGGTCGGCGCGACGGGCAGGACCAGAGTGAGGGGCCCGGGCCAGAACGCGCGGGCAAGCGTCTCGGCCTCCGGGCCGAAAACGCCATGCTCGCGCGCCGCTTCGAGGCCGAGGACATGGGCGATGAGCGGGTTGATCGCCGGCCGCTCCTTGGCGGCGTAGATCGCGGCGACCGCGGCGTCCGAAGTCGCGTCCGCCGCGAGGCCGTAGACGGTCTCGGTCGGCATGGCGACGAGACCGCCCGCGCGCAGGCATGGCGCGGCGGCGGCGATCGCCTCGGGGCTTGCCTTGACGAGCCGGGTCATCTTGAGGTCGAGCGCCATATCTCCCTGATTCCGGACAGCGCATTGCGCGCAAACGCGACTGTACATAAGCTCATTTGGCCCTGTCGCGGCAAACGGCGCGCATGGCGCCGGGCCGCGATTCGCGCGAGCGCCCGTTGGCGACAGGGAGGAGCGAAAAAATGCCTTATCGTTCGCCGGTCGCCGACATCCTTTTTTCGCTGAGCGCAGTCGCCGATCTGCCCGGCATGATCGGGCGGGGGCTGGCCGGCGATCTCGACTGGGACGCGGTCAAGTCCGTCGTCGGGGAGGCGGGACGCTTCGCCGAGGAGGAGATCGCGCCCCTGAACCGGGTCGGCGATCTCGCCGGCGCCGTTTATGAAAATGGGGTGGTGAGGACGCCGCCCGGTTTCGCCGACGTCTACAGGCGATGGGCGGAGGCGGGCTGGAACGGCGTCTCCGCGCCGGCCGAGTTCGGCGGCATGGGACTGCCGCATCTCGTCAACGTCGCCTGCACCGAAATCTGGAACGGCGCCGCGATGGCGTTTGCGCTCTGCCCGCTTCTGACCGAGGGCGCCGTCCACGCCCTCCAGGCGCACGGATCGCGCGAACTGCTCGACACCTATCTCGCTCCCATGATCGCGGGCAGATGGACCGGGACCATGAACCTGACCGAGCCTCAGGCGGGGTCCGATCTCAACGCCGTGAGGACCCGGGCGGAGCGCGCCGAGGACGGATCCTATCGCCTGTTCGGCCAGAAGATCTTCATCACCTATGGCGAGCACGACATGGCCGAGAACATCGTCCATCTCGTTCTTGCCCGCCTGCCCGGCGCGCCGGCCGGAACGCGCGGCCTGTCGCTGTTTCTGGCGCCGAAATTCCTCGTCAACGCCGATGGCTCGCTCGGGGCGCGCAACGACCTGCGCTGCGCCAGCATCGAGCACAAGCTCGGCATTCACGGCTCTCCGACCTGCGTCATGGTCTATGGCGACGAGCAAGGCGCGCAGGCCTGGCTCATCGGCGAGGAGAACCGGGGCCTCGCCGCCATGTTCGTGATGATGAACGCGGCGCGGCTCGCCGTCGGGACGCAGGGCGTGGCGATCGGCGATCGCGCCTATCAGCAGGCGCTCTCTTACGCGCGCGAGCGCCGCCAGGGCCGGTCGGCGAAGGGCGACGGCATGAGCCCGATCATCGAGCACGCCGATGTGCAGCGCATGCTGATGACGATGAAGGCGAGCGTCCACGCCGCGCGCGGGATCTGCCATCTGACGGGCGCCGCGCTCGACCTTGCCGAGCCACGCGCCGACGCAAGCCGAACGAGCGGCGGCCGCCAATCGCGCGGCGCTCTTGACCCCCATCGCCAAGGGCTTCTCGACCGATATCGGCGACGAGGCCACCTCGATCGGCGTCCAGGTCCATGGCGGCATGGGCTTCATCGAGGAGACCGGCGCCGCCCAGCACATGCGCGATTCCCGGATCGCGGCGATCTACGAAGGCGCGAACGGCATCCATGGCGTCGATCTCGTGCAGCGCAAGCTGCCGCTCGCCGGCGGCGAGACCGTGCGCGCCGAGATCGCCCAAATCCGCCAGACGGCGAGCGACGTCGCGGCCAGAGGCGGCGCGGGCTTCGGGGCGACGGCGGAGCGGCTCGCCGAGGCTGCGGACGCGCTCGAAGAATCGACGCGGCTCACGCTCGACTGGCTGGCGGCCGGCCACAATTCGGCGCTCGCCGGCGCATCGCAATATCTGCGCCTGTTCGGGCTGACGCTCGGCGGAGCGTGCCTGGCCAAGGCCGGGCTCGCGGCTGAGGCGCTCGCGGCCGGCGGCGACGAGAGCGAGCTTGGGCGCGTCGGCCTCGCCCGCTTCTTCGCCGAGAAACTCATGACCGCAGCGCCCGGGCTCGCACGCGCGATCGCCTCGGGCGACGCGCCCCTCGAACCCTATGAAGCCATCCTGGCGGAGACCGCATGACAGAGGACATCGAAGTCAGCCGCGAAGGCGCGGTCCTGTCGGCCGCCTTCGCGAGGCCGCAGAAGAAGAACGCGATCACCGGCGCGATGTATGAAAAGCTGATCGAGGCGTTCGAGGAGGCCGAGCGCGATCCCGACATCGGCGCGCTCGTTTTGAGCGGCAAGGGCGGCGTGTTCACCGCCGGCAACGACCTCAACGACTTTCTCGCCGTCGCCATGCACGAGACGGGCGAGTTTCCCGCCTGGCGGTTCGTGCAGAAGCTCGCCGAGTTCGAGAAGCCGCTGGTCGCCGCGGTCGATGGGCTCGCGATCGGCGTCGGGACGACGCTGTGCTTCCATTGCGACCTCGTCTACGCCACTCCGCAAGCGCGCTTCCAGACGCCCTTCGTCAATCTCGGCCTCGTGCCTGAGGCCGGCTCCTCGCTGCTGGCGCCCCAGCGCTTCGGGCGCGCCAAGGCGGCCGAACTCCTCATGCTCGCCGAGCCGTTCGGGGCCGAGGAGGCGCTCAGACTCGGCCTCGTCAACGCGCTTTTGCCTCAGGACAGGCTTTTGCCCCATGCGATGGAAAAGGCGGCCGCGCTCGCCGCCAAGCCGAGGGCGGCCCTGCTCGCGACGCGCCGCCTCATGCGCGGCGACAGCGAGGCTGGTGAAGGCGCGGATGGCGGAGGAGACGCATGCCTTCAGCGCCGCGCTCAAGTCCCCGGAGGCGCATGCGGCGTTCCAGGCCTTTCTGTCGGCGCCGCGGAAATAGCGCATGAAATCGATGAGGCGCGCGGCGCGTCTCCTGCTTCCGCCGTTGCTCATTTTCATTTTCGCTTCCGTCGCGTATTCCGAGGAGCGTCCCTCGGTCTTCCTCGAGGATCTCACCTGGACCGAGCTCAGGGACGAAATCGCCGCCGGCAAAACCACCATCATCGTGCCCATCGGCGGAACCGAGCAGAACGGCCCGGCGATGGCGCTCGGAAAACACAATCGGCGCGTCAAGTTGCTCAGCGAGCGGATCGCCGTCGCGTTAGGCAACGCGCTTGTCGCCCCCGTGATCGCATACGTCCCTGAAGGCGCCTTAAGTCCGCCGTCCGGACACATGCGTTTCCCTGGAACGATAAGCGTGCCGGCAGGCGCGTTTGAAACGATTCTCGAGGCCGCGGCCCGGAGCTTCAAACTGCACGGCTTCAAGGATATCGTCTTTCTGGGCGATCACGGTGGTTACCAGGCCAACGAAAAGACCGTGGCGAACAAACTCAACCGTGAATGGGCCTCGTCGGATGTGCACGCGCATGCGGTGACGCAATATTACGACGGGGCGCAAATCGGTTTCACCCAGATTCTGAAAGATGAGGGCTTCACGCTCCCGGAGATCGGAACCCATGCGGGTCTGAACGATACGTCGCTGATGCTCGCGCTCGATCCGAGCCTTGTCCGTCAGGATCGGCTTGTCCACGGATCCAGGTTTGGGCCCGACGACGGCGTTTACGGGGATCCGTCAAAGGCGAGCGCAAAACTTGGAATGCTGGGCGTCGACGCCATCGTCGTTCAAACCGTAGCCGCGATAAAGTCCGCCGTATCGCGACGTTGATCCGGGGGGTCTGCGTCAACTTCCCTGAGCGATCGGCATACGGCCGCCATCTTGATCGCCGCGACGCGGAGCGCGTCAGCCGGCCTTGACCGTCAACTGAAGCCCAAGCGCGCGCGTCGCTTTCGTGATCGTGTCGAGGGTCGGGTTCCCTCCGGGAACAAGCCCCTTGTAGATCGCCTCCCGGCTCAACCCCGTAGCCCGTGAGAATTCGGTCACCCCGATCGCTCTCGCGATCTCCCCAAGCCCGGAAGCGATGAAAGAAGGGTCGCCCTCTTCGAGGAGCACCTCGATATAGGCAGCCCGCTCCTCCGGGGTCTTGAGGTAGTTCTGAATATCAAACGCGCGCGTTTCGACCATCGGTCAGACCTCCCTCGCGAGCGCCTTGGCGGCCTTGATGTCCCGGGACTGCGATCCCTTGGCGCCGCCGCCGAGCAGAATAACGACATCGCTCCCGCGCCGGCAGAAATACACCCGATATCCGGGACCGAAATGGAAACGCAATTCGCCCACGCCGTCTCCGATGTCCTTCGAATCCCCGAACGATCCGGAAATGGCGACGCGCCGCAGGCGCTCGGCGATCCGGGCCCGCGTCTTCAGGTCCTTCAGGCTGGCCATCCAGTCCGTGAAGGCGCGCGTTTCGATGACCGTCATCAAGTGTATTATAGTACACGATTCCTGTCAACTCAAATACACAAACCGCTCATGCCTGCCGAAGCATCGACAGATGCGTTTAGCGCCTCCGATGACGCCGCCAATTGTAGCCGCTCGGCTCGAGCGCGGCCGTCGCGGTCTGCGACCGCGACTACGGCGCCCGACTCGATGGAATTGCAAGGTGCTCATGTGCCTCCGCAAGGAAAAAGGCGCACCATCACCCGGGAGGCGTCGAGGCCGACGATTTGGCTGAAGCTGCCGCGCGGGTCGCCGCCGAACCAGGCGCGTCCTACGACGGCTCGAGGAGAGCCGGCCTGAGTGGCGCTGAAGACCCGGGCCCTTCGGCCTCCGCGACAGGGATGGGCCTCCGCCAAACGCCCAGGAGCCGCCGGCGATCGGCTCTGTAAAATAGTTATAAGACTAACTAAATTATAATTTATTGATACTCGGTGATCTTGAAGAATTAAATTATTATTTTGGATTTTGCCAATGTATCGCCGCAGAATCGCAGACGTCTCGCCCAGTTAATGTTCTCTGAAATAAAGGCGCAGGCGCCGTGTCGATTGGACGCAGGAGAGGCGCCTCCTCCTTGGAGGCATGACATGAAACACCTATTGATTGGAGTCCTATCGTCTGCGGCGGCGCTCGCCGTTGTTTGCGCGACGCCAGCTCTGGCCAATGGCGGCGACACGAACGGCGAAGCCGCCCAGGCTCAGTTTCACCCGTCCGAACCCAATCAAACGCCCGATTGGGCGCCCGGTCAGGTCGCGGTCGGCGAAGTCTATCGCGCAGTCCCTGGAGAGGACGCCTTTTACGGGCCGAACGGCGTCAGACCGCTCGGGACCGTGACCGCCCCAACCCGTTCCTGTCCGCTCATTCTTGACACGACCAACGGCCGCGAAACGATTGTCTGCGGTTTGTAGCATCCAGCGGTCGAGCCCGCGGCGACGCCTTGACCCGCGAACGCGCTGTCCGGCCGGGTTGTGACCCGGGCGGATGGCGCCGCGCGGACTTCGCCCGTGGCGCCCCGGCTCCTGTCCGCAGAAGAGAGGGAAGCGCGCTTTCCGGCGGCGTCGCCTTCGTGGCTTAAGTGGCGTGGCGCGGTTTGCGAAATTGAGGGCGATCCTCAAGCAACCGCCGGAGCGCCCACGCCGTCAAGGAAAAAGCGCACCATGACGCGCGAGGCGTCGAGGCCGACGGTCTGCGTATAGCTGCCGCGCGGGTCGCCGCCGAACCATGCGTGTCCGCCGCCCTCGACCAGCCATTGCTCGGCGACCGGGCGGCCGTCTTCGTCCTTGAGCGCCGTGCGGGTGACCCGGCCGCCCTCGATTTCCCAGTCGAGGTCGCTTCTCGTGAGCGTGGTCTCGCCCCGCTCGACCTCGTCGAGGATGCGTTCGCCATTGACGGGAGCGACCGTTGCGTCGGCGAGTCCATGCAGGACGATCTTGCGGACGCGGCGATCGCCTGCGTTTGGCGGCTCGGGATCATGGGGGAACGTTCCCTTCATCGCGGCGAAGGCGGACGGAACGTCCGTGGCCGACTTATAGGGTAGGCCGGAATGGACCCCGACCGCGTCGAACACGTCGGGGTAGGTTACGGCGAGGACCTCCGCCATCGCGCCGCCCGCCGACAGCCCGGCGGCGAACACGCGCTCCCTGCGGATGCCGAACTCCTTCGCCAGCGCCAGCGCGAGGCCGGCGAGCTTGGCGGGTTCGCCGGAGCCGCGGCACTGATGCCGGCGGTCGAACCAGTTCCAGCAGGCGGAAGCGTTGGCGCGGCGCGTCTGACGCGGGTAGGCGACGACGAGGCCGAACTCCTCGGCGACAGCGTTCATCTGCGTGCCGAGGGCGAAATCCTCCGGGTCCTGCCCGCAGCCGTGCAGCATGAGGACAAGCGCGAGGTCCCGCCCTTCATGGGCGGCAGGGACATAGAGCCGGTAGTCGAGCGATCCCGCGGCGCCGCTATACGTCCGCTTGAGGAATCGTTCACCGAGGTCGGGCTCGACCTCGCGCGGCGGGACGGGGGCGGCCGGGGCCGGCGGCCGGGCGCGCAGAGCGCGCAGGGTTTCGCCCAGCGGACGGCGAGGGGGGAGCGGGATGACCTTCGCCGACGGACGGTAAGCCTTCGGCTCGCCGCTCTCGGTCTCCTCAGCCGGCTCGCCCGACAACGCCTTGCGGATGAGTGCGGTCGCCCCGCTAAGATCGGATTTTTTCACTAGCCCCAGCGCGTCGTTCATTACCTCGAGAACGCGTAATTTCATTGTTTGTTCCTTGTCGGAATAGGTCAGTGCACGCGATCGGCCAGAGCGGCCTTGACCTCGGCGGGCGCATGCAGCGCCCCGAGCACGGTGATCGATTCGATCGTCGCCTTCGCGAGATCGGGCGTGACGTCGTCGGCGATGACCGCAAGTCCCAGAACGCGGATCCTGAGCCGCTCGCCAGCCGCCTGGGCGGCTTCGAGGTCCTGGCGGGCAAAGGTCCTCAGGCCCAGTTCGAGGGTGAGGCGCGAAGCCGCCTGCTTCGCCGTGTCGGCGTGGGTGGCGAGCTGGTTGCGGATCGCGGTGCGAATGAAATCCGAGCGGTTGGAATAGAAGCCGTCGCGCACCAGAAGGTCGATCGATCCGAGATCGACGAAGCCAAGGTTGACGGTCAGCTTCTCGCTGTCGGGGGGCTTGGGGTAGTGTTGCGCTCGGATCGCCACTTTCGCCATCCATGTGGATGTTGGGTGGATGGCATATGGATGGGGGCGCGTCCATGTCAAGGGGAGGTCCCGCGCGCAAAGGTTCGCCGCCGCCGTCCCAAAGTCAAGAACCGGGCGAACCACGGATGACGCCGTCGGAGGCGAATGGGTCGAAGAGCCGCTTCCGTCTTGACAAAAGCAGAACTATGCGGTAATAATTCTAGATATCGGAATACATCCCGCACTCGGCCCAACCGGGCGAGAAGAGGCCGTCGCTGTTTGACAAGCTGGAGCGAATTACAACCGGCGCGCGAGACGCGAAGCCGAGGAGGATTTTTTTATTCCAATCGCTCGCAACCCATTGAAAAGACCCGATTCCAAAAAGTAAACGCTAGTAAATTGGAGTCATTTTACTAACGTTTAGGCGCGTTTAGTGGCGTTTATGGGCGTTTATTTGCATCGGCGCGCCGTCGGGCTCGCGCCCTGGTTGCGAACCCACAAGGCTTGGGTGAGGTGTGGGCCAGGCTGGGGCGGCGCCCTGCGGGCAAAGGCGCCTCGCCAGCCCCCCGCGTCAGCTCCCCGACGCCGCCTGAGCGTCCGGCTAAGTCCGGCTCAAGGCTTCACCCACTTGCCGTTGGCCTTCGACGACTTGACCGCGGCTTCGACAAAGGCGAGGCCCTTGACGCCATCGTCGATGGTCGGGAAATGCGACGGACTTAAGCGGCTTCTTGCCCACCCGGGCCGCCTTGATGGCGAGCGCGACCTCCGAATAGATGTTGGCGAAGCCTTCGAGATAACCCTCCGGGTGGCCCGGCGGGACGCGCGTCACCCGCGCCGCCGCCTCTCCCGAATCGGGCCCGCCGCGGGTGATGATGCGGGTCGATTTTTCATACGGCGTCCAGAAGAGATAGTTCGGATTGTCCTGCCGCCAGTGGAAGCCGCCCTTCGTCCCGTAGACGCGCAGCATGAGGCCGTTCTCGTTGCCGGGCGCGACCTGGCTCGCCCAGATCGCGCCGCGCGCGCCATTGGCGTATCGCAGCATGATCTGCGCATTGTCGTCGAGCCGGCGCCCGGCCCCAAACGAGGTAAGGTCGGCGGCGAGTTCGGCGAGGTCGAGCCCCGTCACGTAGTCGGCGAGATTGTAAGCGTGGGTGCCGATGTCGCCGAGCGATCCGCCCGCGCCCGAGCGCTTCGGATCGACGCGCCATTCCGCCTGCTTGTTGCCGCTGGCCTCGGCCGCGCCGGTCAGCCAGTCCTGAGGATATTCGGCGTGAACGAGACGGATCTCGCCGAGTTCGCCGGCGCGCACCATCTCGCGCATGCGACGGACGAGCGGATAGCCGGTGTAATTGTGGGTCAGCGCGAACACGAGGCCCGACTTCTCGACCGCGGCGCGCATCTTCTTCGCTTCCGCGAGGCTGACGGTCAGCGGCTTGTCGCAGATGACGTGGATCCCGGCCTTGAGGAAGGCGTAGGTCGGCCCGGCGTGGGCGTCGTTCGGCGTGACAATGGCGACCGCCTCGATCCCGTCCGCCCGCTTCGCCTCGGCCTTCGCCATGCTTTTGTAGTCATCGTAGATCCGGTCCGGGGCCAGGCCCAGCGCCGCGCCCGAACGGCGGGCTTTGTCGGGCGTCGACGACAACGCGCCGGCGACAAGATCGTAATGGTCGTCGATGCGCGAGGCGATCCGGTGAACAGCGCCGATGAAGGCCCCCTCGCCGCCGCCGACCATTCCGAGCCTGATCCTTTGGCCTCTGCCTGCGTCCCCGCGTCCCTCGATCGCCATGCTGCGTGTCTCCTCCGTGGCGCGGTCAAAAGCGCCGCGCTCGATTTGCTTTCCAATCGCCATAAGTCAGCCGCGAGCCCCTGGAGCGCGCGGCGAAAAACTGGACGCCGGTTTCTCGCGGATCAAAGCGCACGAATCAAGGAATCAAAAGCATGCCGCGATTCGATCTGATCGCAATATGACCCGCGAAGTTGACGCCGCTTACAGAACAGTAACCCGGAAGCGTTAAGACAGATGCGGTCCAAATGAATTGGATCTGTCCGTCGCGTCGCCGCTGGCCGCTGGCCCGGCCGCTCCGCCATGATGGCCGCCCGCGCGAAATCGATCAGAGGTCGGCCGGAATGCGCCACGCGGAACGCGGGATCGTCCCCCGAATGAGCTCGCCGCCGACGGCGGGGCGCCGCCGCCCTTCCCACGCACGCCTCGCGAGCGCGAGCGGCCTGACCGATGAAGATCCCGCGATTCGCCCGAGCGCGATTCCACACGGCTTATGCTTTCGGCGCCGTCCTCATTTGCGCCGTGGCGCTGACTCAGCTGGCGCCGCTTGTTCCGGACGGAGCGCTCGGCGTGTTGCGGTCCCTGATTCCGGCCGAATCGTCGCTCCTGCAGCTTCTCCTGCTGGGCTGGATCGGCGTTGGGCTCGGACGTTTGACGCTCGCGGCGCCGAAGGCCCCAGCCGAGCGCGGCGGTCAAACCGCAACGCCTCGGGACGCGGACGGGAAGGAGGAGAAGGTCGACAGCATCCTGCGCCATATCGCAAAGGTGCTGCAGGGCCATATGACCGACAGCGACAGCTTTTCCAAGCGGCTCGACGGCGCCAACCAGCGCCTGTCGCAGCAGGAAGCCGCCGGCCCGATCAAGGAGATCGTGATGGCCCTCATCGAGGACAATCGCGAGATGCGCGATCGGCTGTACACGGTCAGGAACCAGCTCGAAGAGTCGCGCCTCCAGGTGGTCCACTTGCAGACAAACCTCGAACGGGCGGAAGAAGCGAGCTTACGCGACGCCGTGACCGCGATTGGCAACCGGCGCTTCTTCGACGCCTGTTTTCCGGAGGAGGTGGATAAGGCGCGCAGGCTTGGCGACAACATTTGCCTGGCGATCGCCGACATCGACAAGTTCAAGCATGTCAACGATCGCTTCGGCCATCTGGTCGGCGATCGCCTGTTGCGCCTGTTCGCCAACATCCTGGTGCAGAACGTGCGCGGACAGGACAAGGTCGCGCAATTCGGCGGCGAGGAGTTCGCGCTGATCTTCCCGGGCGCGCGCCTCGCCGACGCGGTCTCCGCTGCCGAGCGGATCCGGGGCGTTCTCGAGGCCAAGCAATGGACCATAGAGCCGAGCGGCGAGCGCATAAGCAAGGTGACCGCATCGTTCGGGGTGGCCAGGCTGAGGCCGGACGAGTCGGCCAGCGACCTGCTCAAGCGGGCCGACCAGCGCCTCTATGAGGCCAAGGTCCAGGGCCGGAACTGCGTCGTCGCCGACGGTGAAACCGAGGAGGCCTCGCCGTCCCGTTCGTCTCCCCGCAGCCGCGCGGCGGCGGGCTGACTTGGTTTCTGATCGCGCCACGATGTCCGACCGCCGCAGAGACCCGTTTGACCGCGCCCTCGACGAGGCTCGGCGCACATATCGCGCTCCCAGCGATGGCGAGCAGGCGCCGGCCCAGCGACCCCGGGTTGGCGTGGGCGTCCCGCTCGGTCCCCCGCCAAACTCCGGCGGAAAGGCGCGGTTCGGCCTGGCTCTCGATTGGACGGACGAGGCCGCCGATCGGCCCGCGCCGGCGACAAAACCTCCGCCCCGGGAAGCGGCTGCGCGGCCGAGCGACACGCCGACCGAGATCGCCGCTGAACTCGGGCTTGGCGGGCCTCTGACGCTCGGCCAACTCACCTCCCGCTGGCGCGATTTCGTCTGGCGCCATCATCCCGACCGGCAGCCCATCGAGGCGCCGAGAGCGCGCCAACGCGCGGGTGGCGATCGCCAACGCGCTTTATGGACGAGCGCGGCGCGAACTCGTTGAGAAGCGGTAGCCGGTCACGTCGGGAGGCGGAATAAACGCAGGCCCAAAAGCCGGTAAACGCGACTGAACGCCAGCGTTTACCTTGAACAGATTTGCGTGGGCCCGGCGTCGGAAGCGGGTCGGTCACAGCGCCCGTTCCACCGCCGCCCGCCAGCCGCGGTAAAGCGCCTCGCAGGCCGCCGCGTCCATGGCGGGCGTAAAGACGCGGTCCGGACATCGGCGCTCGGCGAAGGACTCGGGACCGGGATAAACGCCCGCCTGCCAGCCGGCGGCGAAAGCCGCGCCGAGCGCGGTCGAACTCGAGATTCGCGGGGCGGTCGACCGGGACGCGAGCCATGTCGGCGACGAACTGCATCGTCCAGTCGCTCGCCGCCATGCCGCCGTCGACGCGGATGACGCCGATCGCCTGGCCGGCGTCGGCGCTCATCGCCAGGGCGAGGTCACGCGTCTGGTAGCCGACGCTCTCCAGCGCAGCCCTTACGATGACCTCGCGCGACGTTCCGCGCGTCAAGCCGCAGAGGAGGGCGCGCGCGTCGGAGCTCCAATAGGGCGCGCCGAGGCCGGCAAAGGCGGGGACGCAATAGACGCCTTCGGTCGAGGCGACTTTGGCCGCGAGCAGTCCGGCGTCCGGCGCCGCGGCGATGATCTTGAGGCCGTCGCGCAGCCATTGCACCGTCGCGCCGGCCGAGAAGATCGAGCCCTCGAGCGCATAGGTCCTTTTTCCCCGCCATTGGTAGGCGACGGTGGTGAGCAGACGATGGCGCGAGGGCGCGGGCTTCTCGCCAATGTTGAGCAGGAGAAAGGCGCCGGTGCCGTAGGTCGCCTTCACCATGCCAGGCTCAACGCAGGCCTGGCCGATCAGCGCGCTCTGCTGGTCGCCGATCATCGAGAGGATCGAAACGGCGCCGCCAAGATGCTCGGGCGCGGTCGTCCCGAACGCTGAGGCCGTGTCCTTGACCTCGGGCAGGAGCGTCCGGGGAACCCGGAACAAGCGCAGCATGGCTTCGTCCCAGGCGCCGGCGCGGATGTCGTAGAGCATCGTGCGCGAGGCGTTGGTCGCGTCGGTCGCGTGGACGGCTCCGTTGGTCAGGCGCCAGAGGAGAAAGGCGTCGACCGTGCCGAAGGCGAGTTCGCCGCGCTCGGCGGCGGCGCGCGCGCCAGGGACGTGGTCGAGGAGCCAGGCGATTTTAGTGGCGGAGAAATAAGGATCGATGACGAGCCCGGTCGCCGCCGTCACCTGCGGCTCCGCGCCCTCGGCCTTCAGCGTCTCGCACAGCTCCGCCGTGCGCCGGTCCTGCCAGACGATCGCGTTGGCGATCGGCTTGCCCGTCGCGCGCTCCCAGATGAGCGCCGTCTCGCGCTGGTTGGCGATGCCGATCGCCGCCAGACTGCTCGCGTCGCACCCGGCGCGCTTGAGGGCCTCGCGCGCTGTCGAGAGCGTTGTCTCCCACAGCGCTTCCGGGTCGTGCTCGACCCAGCCGGGGCGCGGGTAGATCTGGGGAAACTCGGCTTGCGCGCTCGCGACCGGCTCGGCGTCGGGGCCGAACACGATCGCCCGGGTCGAGGTTGTTCCCTGATCGATGACCAGGATCACACCGGGAGCCGCCGGACGGCGCCCGCTCCGGCGATGATCGCGAGATTGCAAGCGAACTCAGCCGTTAGAACTTATTCGCGCTGGACGAGGATGGACGCCCGAGGCGGCGAGGCGCCTCACTGGAGGGGCTCCGAAACCGCAGGCCTCGGCAATCTGATTTTGGCCAGGATCTCCTCCGCCCGGCTCGTCGCTTGCGCCACCGGAAAGAAGCCGTCGACGATCAGATGCGAAAGTCCATGCACGAGACCCCACGCGGCCATGGCCGCCAGGTTCTCATCGAACGCCCGCTGGTCGAGGTCCGCGACCCCGCGCAGCAGCAAATCCTCGACACTCGAGGTCGCCGCATGGAGCGCCGGATATTTGCCGCGCTCGGCGAGGACGGGCCCGAACATGAGCCGAAAGAGGCCCGGATTTTGGTGAGCGAACTCGATATAGGCAAGGCCCGCTCGAGTGAGAAGATTGGGTCCGCGCGTCGCGTCCTGCATCGCCGCGGCGAGTTCGCGGAAACCTTCGGCGGCGACGGAAGCCAGGAGATCGTCCTTACTGGTGAAATGCCGGTAAGCGGCCGTCGCCGAGACGCCGACGCGCCGCGCGGTCTCGCGCAGCCCAACGGCCTGCGAGCCGTTCTCATCAAGGATCTTGCGGGCGGCGTCGAGCAGAGCCGCCGGCAAATTGCCGTGGCGATAGGGACGTGTGGACCGCATCCGAATGCCTACCGTGGGTGCTTCACACTGTCAACGCCCGGGCCTCTGTGAAGGTTCCTCACGCCTCTCGCCGTGCTGCGCGAAGCTGCGAAACCGCCGCCGATTAGTCAGGGGTCCATGCCAACTCAGGCGCTTTCAGGCCGCCCCTAAGCCGCAGGAAGGCGATGATCGCCTCGATGCCAACCCCGGTCTTCATGTTCGCCAGCACGAATGGACGGCCTCTGCGCATCATCAGCGCGTCGGTCTTCATCACCTCGAGCGAAGCCCCGACATAAGGGGCGAGGTCGATCTTGTTGATCACCAAAAGGTCCGAGCGGGTCACGCCTGGGCCGCCTTTGCGCGGGATCTTCTCGCCGCCGGAGACGTCGATCACATAGATCGTGAGGTCGGCGAGCTCAGGCGAGAAGGTCGCGGCCAGGTTGTCGCCGCCGGATTCAATGAGGATGAGGTCGAGATCGGCGAAGCGCTTGCGCATCTCCGACACCGCGGCAAGATTGATCGAAGCGTCCTCGCGAATGGCGGTGTGCGGGCACCCGCCGGTCTCGACACCGATGATTCGTTCCGGCGGGAGCGCCCCGGCCTCGACCAGAATGCGGGCGTCCTCCTTGGTGTAGATGTCGTTGGTGATGGCGGCGATGTCGAATTCGTCGCGCAGGCGCTTGCAGAGCTGCTCCATGAGCGCCGTTTTTCCCGAGCCGACCGGGCCGCCGATTCCGACGCGAAGGGGTTGTTTGCTCGTGCTCATGACCGAAACAGCCTCGAATATTGTGTCTCATGCCGCATGGCGGCGATGTCGGAGCGGAACGCGCAGGAGCCAAGATCGGCGAGGCGCGCCGTTTGAGCCTCGTGCGCTAAGGACCGGACGCGCGGCAGGACCGCCGCGAGAATCTTCTGGCCGTCGGTCTGCCCGATCGGCCCGAGACGCAGAGCGGCGGAGATGAGGTTGGCGGCCTGGGCGAGGACGAAAGCCTCGAGGCTGGCGCCGAGCGGCAGACCGTGCCCGCTCGCCGCGGCGGCGACCGCGACCGGATAGGCGATGCGGCCGTCCGGCGCTGGATCGAGCCGCCGGCACGGCTCGCAATCCCAGGCTGCGCGCGCGGCGGCGATAAACGCGGCTCCCTGCGCCGTCGTTTCGAGGCGCCGCTCGGCCGAAGCCGTCAAGGCGACCGCCAGCGCGTTGATCTCGATAAGGGCCGGCCAATCGGGCGCCGAGGCGGCGCGAAACGCGGCCGCAAACAGGATGGCGTCCGAGCGCGGCGCGCCGAATTCCAAAAGATCGACGAGCCAGCCTTGAAGCGAGGACGCATCGACAATGTCGCCCGCTTCGATCGCCCATTCGAGCCCATGCGAATAGGCGAAGGCGCCGACCGGGAACGCCGGCGAGAGCCAGATGAGAAGCGGCAGCGGAGCGCCGCTCTCAGGCTCGGGGCCCATGTCCGGGTGGTCGTGGCTGTGGTCGTGGTGATGGTCGTGATCATGCCCGTGGCCATGGTCATGATCATGCCCATGGGAGTCCGCGGCGCCGGCGTTCAGATAGGCGCCGCCCTCGGGATTGAACGGCGCCTCGAGCGCGATCACCCGCGCTCCCAAACCCCCGGCCATCGCCTCAATGACGGGATCGCGGCGGATGCGCAGGCCTTTCGGCAATATTTCGGTTGGCAGATGGCGGTTGCCGAGGTGCCAGGCGAGCCGCGCCAGCGCCAGGGGATCGGCGGCTCGGATCTCGGCCAGCGGTTCAGGCTCGGCGACCACTTCGACGGTTCGTCCGTCCTCAAGCCGCAACCCATCGCCGCCGCGCAGCATTGTCGCCTCCGGGAGGTCGAGCAGGAATTCGAGCCCCCCGACGCCAGTCATGGTCACGCGGCGGCGATAGCGTTCGTCGAAATCGAGCACCACCGTGTCGGCCGGAGCGCCGGACCAATGGCCGGCCGGAATGACTTTTTCAGCGCGCAACATCCATTCGTTCCCTTCGTCCGAAGGCCGCATCATTGGGCGATCGGGTCCCTTTGACCGAGTTTGAATGAGGCGCGCAATAAACGCCAGCCGGCCTGTAAGCCGGGTTCTGTATGGCCGGGGCTCATCGCCCCGACGTGACGGCCATTCCTCTGGGACGCCCGTCGCCGGGCGCCTCGAGCAACCAACCCGAGCGGCAAGGCCAACGGATGAGGCCCTGCGGCGCTTAAAAAAGCGCCGCGCGTCGCTCCTATTCGGTTTTGCTCCCGGCGGGGCTTGCCATGCCGCTGACGTTGCCGCCCGCGCGGTGCGCTCTTACCGCACCCTTTCACCCTTGCCTTCTCGCGAATGGCCTTGCGGCCCTGCGATTAAGGCGGTTTGCTTTCTGTGGCGCTTTCCCTGGGGTCGCCCCCGCCGGACGTTATCCGGCGCCGTATCCGTATGGAGCCCGGACTTTCCTCCGCTGTTGAAGGCGGCGGCCGTCCGGCCGACTGGCTCAGCAGCGATATTGGGCCAGAGCCGCGTCGGTCAAGCATAATCGCGCGCCCTGCGGAATTGCGCGGGTGTCAAGCGGAACCGAAGCCGGGGCTTGTTTATTGTAGCTTTATTCGAATTATGGGATTGTGGCGGTTAGCGGACGGGAGAATGCCTCGCATGAACAAGATTCTGACGCTTTCGGTGGCGCTCGGCGCCGCGGTCAGCCTCTCGGCCTGCGAGACGCCGCAGCAGCAGAATGCGCTGGTCGGCGGCGCGCTCGGGGCGGGAACGGGCGCCCTCATCGGTTCGGCGGTGTCGGGCGGCAGCGCGGGCGGCGCGCTGGCGGGCGCCGCCATCGGCGCGGGTTCCGGGGCGCTGATCGGCTCGGCGGCGACGCCTCCGGGCTACTACGGCGGGCCGCCGCCTGGTTACGGTGGGCCGCCTCCGGGACGATGCGCTCAGTGGGCGTATGATTACAACGGCAACCGGGTCTGCACCGCTTTCTATTGAGCCAAAAAAGGGGAAACATGAAGAAGACTTTCGCTCTCGCGCTGGCCTTAGCCGGCGCGCTTTTAGTGTCGGCGTGTCAGACGCCGCAACAGCAGACAGGCACGCTGGCCGGCGGCGCGATCGGCGCCGGCGGCGGCGCGCTGATCGGGTCGGCGCTGACCCACGGCAGCGCGGGCGGCGCCATCGCCGGCGGCCTGCTCGGCGCCGGGACGGGCGCGCTGATCGGCAACGCCGCGACAGCCCCGCCGCCCGGGCGCTGCGCGCAGTGGGGCTATGATTACAACGGCAACCGCGTCTGCACCGCTTTCTACTGAGCAAGGGGAGGAAACATGAGGAAAACTTTCGCTCTCGCGCTGGCCTTGGCCGGCGCGCTGTCCGTTTCGGGCTGCTACACGCCGCAACAGCAGACCGGCACGCTGGCCGGCGGCGCGATCGGCGCCGGCGGCGGCGCGCTGATCGGGTCGGCGCTTACGGGCGGCAGCGCTGGCGGCGCCATTGCCGGCGGCATCCTCGGCGCCGGGACTGGCGCGCTGATCGGCAACGCCGTGACGGCGCCGCGCTACCACCACCATTGTGCGCGGTGGGGCTGGGACCACTGGGGCAACCACGTGTGCCGCGCCTGGTACTGATCAATCCAGCTTCCCGCGCCATGGCATAGCTCTCGCCATGGCGCAGTCCCGTCGCGTTCTGCGCGCGGGACATGACCACGCCCCCAATTCCAGACAGCCCGCTCGCCCGCCGCTTCGTGGCCTCGCCCAACTATGGCGAGCGGCGCGGCTATGGCCGGCCGAACTCAATCATCCTGCATTATACCGGAATGCCAACGGGCGAGGCGGCGCTGAAGGCGCTGACCGACCCCGCCTCCGAGGTGTCGTCGCATTATCTGATCTGGGAAGACGGCTCGATCGACCAATTGGTCGCCGAGAGCGCGCGCGCCTGGCACGCGGGCAGAGGCTCGTGGAAAGGCGAGACCGATCTGAACTCCGCCTCGATCGGGATCGAGATCGTCAATCCCGGCCATGACGGCGGCTCGCCGCCGTTTCCTTCCCCCCAGATCGAGGCGACGATCAAGCTCGCGCGCGACATCTGCGCGCGCTGGGGAATCGCTCCGGAGCGGGTCCTCGCGCATTCCGACGTCGCCCCGGCGCGCAAGCGCGACCCGGGCGAGGCGTTTCCGTGGGAGGCGCTCTTCAGGGGCGGCGTCGGCTGCTGGACCGAGCCCGCGCCGCTCGTCGGCGAACCGCTGCTCGCCCACGAGGAGGAGGGCCCGCCGGTGCGGGCGATGCAGGCGATGCTGGCGCTTTACGGCTATGGCGTGAAGATCACGGGAGTCTACGATCGCCAGACCCGGCAGGTGGTCGCGGCCTTTCAGCGGCATTTCCGGCCGGAGCGGGTGGACGGCGAGGTGGACTCTTCGACGATCGCGACGCTGAAGGCGCTGCTCGACGGGCCGCTGGGGCCTGCCGTATGACTTGGTGATCCTACGGCTTCGACAACCTGTGCGCGAACCCCCGCGATAGCCGATGGGAATAAACGTTCATAAACGCCAACAAACGCTAGTAAATGCTAATAAGCGCTAGCAAAATAGCTATCGTTTACTAGCGTTTATTTTTCCGAATCGAGCCTTTTCAATGGGTTGCGAGCGATTGGAGTAAAAAAAATCCCTCCTCGCGCCTCGTTCGCGCGCCGGTTGTGTCGAGCGAGCCATTTTCTCGTTTCAACCAGCACGGCCTCTCCCTCGCCGCCCGACTGCTGGTCCGGGTGAGCGGATTCCGACTTGGAACATATAGCGAACATCGTCGCTCTTGTCAAGGGGGAAATCAGAAAAAGCCGGGCGCTTGTCGCCAGACCGAAGAGCGCGCCTAAGCCCGAAGGATCGCCTCGAACGCCGCCCGCACGCGCTTGCGCGCCTCGCCGAGCGCGGCCGCGAACGCCTCGAAATCGGGAAAGCCGCTGGCCGCGGCGATCCGGCGCTTGACGCCAGACGCGGCCTTGTCCGGATCGAACTTGCCCGAGGTCGACAGGCGCATGAACTGGGTCGCGTCGGTGTAAAGCTTGTGCGCGTCGACCAGGATCTCGGCCTGCTCGGGCGTGATCAAGCCGCGGCGGCCCGCCTCCTCGACCACCGTCCGGGTCGACACGTCGAGGACGCCCGGATGCTTGCGGGCGAAGGCGAGCTGCACGTATTGGGCGACGAATTCGATGTCGAGGAGGCCGCCCGCGGCGAGCTTCAGGTCCCAGACGTCGCTGTCGCCCTTTTCCCTGGCGATCAGCGCGCGCATCGTCCGGGTTTCCCGCGCAACGACAGCGCCGTCACGCTCGCCGGTCAGCGTCCGCCGCACCGTCTCAGCGACGTCGTCGCCGAGACTCGCGTCCCCGGCGACGAAGCGGGCGCGGGTCAGCGCCATGTGCTCCCAGGTCTCCGCCTCGTCCTTCTGATAGAGCCTGAACGACGCGAGCTGGGTCGCGAGCGGGCCCTGGCGCCCGGAGGGCCTGAGCCGCATGTCGACTTCGTAGAGGCGCCCCGACTTGGTCGGCGCGGTCAAGGCCGAGATGAGCCGCTGCGTCAGCCGCGCGTAGTAGACCGCCGGGCCGAGCGGCCTGCGGCCGTCCGACTCGGCCGCGTTCTCCGGAAAATCGTAGATGAGGATGAGGTCGAGATCGGAGGCCGCGGTCATCTCGCGCGAGCCGAGCTTGCCGAGCGCCACGACTGCGACCCGTCCGCCGCGAATGCGCCCGTGCTCGGCCGCGAAGGCCTCGACGACGCGCTTGAGCAGCGCCTGGATCAGCCCCTGCGCCAGCGCGCTGTAGGCGCGGCCCGCCCGGTCGGTGTCGAGGCGGCCCGACAGCAGGTTGAGGCCGATATGAAACATCTCCTCGGCGGCGAAGTCGCGCGCCCGGTTCAGCGCCTCCTCGAGGTTCTGCGCTTGCGCCACGAACGTCTCGACCCGGGCGCCCATCGCCTCTTCGTCGAAGCTCAAGTCCAGATCGCCGGCGCGCGCCGGATCGATCGCAGCGTCGAGCACATGCGGCCGCGTCGCGATCACCTCCGCGAGGCGCGGAGCGCTGCCGAGCACATCGCCGAACAATTCGCGCAAAGCGGCGTTCGAGCGCAGGATCGACAGGAGCTCGACTGAGGCCGGCATGCGCGCCAGCGCTTCGTCGAAGGCGGACAGCGCGGCGTCCGCATCGCCCGATCCGGCGAAGGCTTCGATGAGCGCCGGCGTCAATTCGGTCAGCACTTCGCGCGCGCGGGCGCTGCGGACGGCGGCTCGCCGGCCGAAGTGCCAGCCGCGAACGGTCTCGGCCGCGGCTTCCGGACGCTGAAAGCCGAGCCCCCGCAGGGTGGCCAGCGTCGCGGGATCGTCGGCGACGCCGGTGAAGACGAGACTGCCCGAGGCGACGCTGAGCGTCGGCGCATCCTCGAATAGTCGCGCATAATGCTTCTCGACCTGGGTCAGGTGATGGGTGAGGTCTGCGGCGAAAGCGTTGAGCCGTGCGTAGCCGCAGAATTTGGCGAAGCGCGTGAGCGCCGCGCGCTCGAACGGAAGGCGCTGCGTCTGCTCGTCGGCGACCATCTGCAGGCGATGTTCGACGCGGCGCAGGAACGCATAGGCCTTGCTCAGGTCGTCGACCGCCTCCGCGCTGATCCATTGATCGGCGCAAAGCCGCTCGAGCATGTCGAGCGTGCGCGAGCCGCGCATCTGCGGACGGCGGCCGCCGAAAATGAGCTGCTGCGTCTGGACGAAGAACTCGATCTCGCGGATGCCGCCTCGCCCGAGCTTGATGTCGTGGCCGGGCACGACGACCTGCTCGTGGCCGCGCACGGCGTGGATCTGGCGCTTCATCGCGTGGATGTCGGCGATCGACGCATAGTCGAAATACTTGCGCCAGATGAACGGCGCGAGGTCGGCGAGAAAGCGCTCGCCGAGCGCGAGGTCGCCCGCCGCGGGCCGCGCCTTGATGAGCGCGGCGCGCTCCCAGTTCTGGCCGACCGTCTCGTAATATTGATAGGCGCTCACGGTCGACAGCGCGACCGGGGTCGAGGCGGGATCGGGCCTGAGGCGCAGATCGACCCTCAGCACATAGCCGTCGCTCGTGCGCTCCTGCAGGAGCCGCGCCAGCGACCGGGTCAGCCTTGCGAACAGCGGCCCCGGCTCGGTTCCTTGCGGAATCGACGCCGCCGTAGGGTCGTAAAGAACGATAAGGTCGATGTCGCTCGAATAGTTGAGTTCGCGCGCGCCCTGCTTGCCGAGCGCCAGCACGACGAGCCCTGAGTCCTGCTCAACATCGGAGGCTTCCGGATCGAGCGCCAGAAGTCCGGCGCGCGCGTGCTTGCGCAGGAGGAAATCGATCGCCGCGCGCACGGCGGCGTCGGCGAAGCGGGTCAGCGCCTCGGTCGCCGCGACGACGTCCCAGACGCCGCCGATGTCGGCAAGCGCGACCAGAAGCGCCGATTCGCGCTTGGCGCGGCGCAAGGCGCGCATCAGGTCCGCCTCGTTCTCGTCGCGTCGTCCAGCGAGCCCGAAAACAAGGGCGTCGAGCGATTCGCTCGGCGGGCGCTGAAGCAACCGGACGAGCCGCCCGGGGTCTTCCCTGACCAGCGCCCACAGGTAAGGCGAATGATCGGCGAGGCCGAGCAGGACGTCGCGGGTCCGGCCGCGCTCAAGTTCGGGCTCAAGCGCCGCGCCTGACGCGCTCTCGAGGAGCGAGGCGAGGCGGCGGCGCGCTTCGGCTGGCGCGACCAGGCGCGGGGCCTCGACGAGGCCTTCAGCCAGCGCTGCGGTCATTCAGGACCAATTCGGCGGGCGCGGGGAATTGAGCCGGCTCGTCCGCCGCGGGCAAGGTGAGACGGACGCGAAGCCCGGGCCGATTGTCCTCGAGCTCGACCGATCCGCCGTGCATGCGCGCAACCGCCGCGGCGAGCGAAAGCCCGAGCCCGGAGCCGGGCCGCGACCGCGACCCTTCGAGCCGGACGAACCGGTCGAGCACGCGCGCCCGGTCCGCCGGAGCAATTCCCGGACCTCGGTCGGCGACCGTCAGGAGGACGGATTGGCCGACCCGCTCTGCGGTGATGACCACGTCGGGCTTCGTTTCGGCTTCGACGGACTCCTTGTTCGGCGCGCCGTATTTGATGGCGTTGTCCACGAGATTGGCGATCGCCTGGCCGATCAGCTCGCGATTGCCGCGAACCTTGAGGCCGTCCCTGGCGTGAACGGTCAACGCCAGGCCCTCTTCCTCCGCGATCGGCTCATAAAGCTCGGCGACGCTCATCGCCGCTTCGCCCACGTCGACGGGCTGAAGCGGTCCGAGATCGCCGCCCGCTTCTGCGCGCGCGATCAGGAGCAGCGCGTTGAAAATCCGGATCAGCCCGTCCGATTCCTCGATCGTCTTCTCCAGCCCCTGGCGATAGGCCGCTGCGTCGCCGCCGAACGCGAGCGCGGCTTCGGCGTGGTTGCGCAGGCGGGTGAGCGGCGTGCGCAAATCGTGCGCGATGTTGTCGGAAACCTCCCGCAAGCCCTCCATCAGCTCGGAGATCCGCCCCAGCATCTCGTTGAGGCCTTCCGCCAGCCGGTCCAATTCGTCGCCAGAGCCGGACACCGGCAGGCGGCGCGTGAGGTCGCCGGCCATGATTCCGTGGGCGGAGGTGTTCATGTCGTCGATGCGCTTGAGCACGCGGCGGGCGACGAACAGCGCGCCCGCCGCCCCGAGCGCGGCGAAGAACACCAATGAGATCGCCAGCGCGCGCACCATCACCTTGCCGATGCGAGCCCGGTCGCCGAGGTCGTGCCCGATCAAGAGCCTGAAGCCGCCCGGCAGGATATAGACACCCACAAGCGCCTCTCGCCCGCGCTCGCTACTGCCGGTCCCGCGATAGAAGATGGGCACGAAGCCGGGGTGCAACAGCACTTCAGCGGGGATCTGCTCGACATTGCCGGCGAGCGGCTCGCCGATCGGGTTGGTGAGCAGGTAAAGCGAGGCGCCGGGCTCGCGCTTGCGCGCCTCGATGACCGCGTAGAGCCGTCTTATCCCGGCGTTGTCGAAGGTGTCGATGAGGCCCTTGGCTTCCGCGTCGACGGTCCGCGCGATCTCCTTGTCCACGACCGACTCGACCTGCCAGGCGATGATATAGAGGACGACGCCGGAGCCGACCGCGCTCAGCACGAGAATCGCCAGCGCTAGGCGAAAAGCGGTGGCGCCAAAGAGCTTACCGAGCGCCGTCACGTATCATGTAACCGGCGCCGCGAACGGTGTTGAGCAGCGGCGCGTCAAAATCGCGGTCGATCTTGGCCCGCAGGCGCGATACATGCACATCGATCACATTGGTCTGCGGATCGAAGTGATAGTCCCACACATGCTCGAGCAGCATGGTGCGCGTGACAACCTTGCCGGCGTTCTGCATCAGATATTCCAGGAGCCGGAATTCGCGCGGCTGCAGGACGATTTCCTCCGCGCGGCGGGTGACCTTGTGGGAGAGCCGGTCGAGCATCAGGTCGGCGACCCTCAGCACCGTCTCCTCCGGCGCGCCCTTGGGGCCGCGGCGCGTCAGGGCCTCGACCCGGGCCAGAAGCTCGGAGAACGCATAAGGCTTCGACAGATAGTCGTCGCCGCCGGCGCGCAGACCCTTGACCCGGTCGTCGACCTGGCCGAGCGCGGAAAGGATCAGGACCGGCGTCTCGATGTTCTGTTTGCGCAACGCTCCGACCAGCGTGAGGCCGTCCATTTTGGGCAGCATGCGATCGACGATGGCGACGTCATAGCCGCCTTCGAGCGCCAGATCGTATCCGGTGAGACCGTCATTGGCCTGATCCGCGACGTGCCCCGCCTCGCGGAACGCCTTGGCGAGATACTGCGCCGCGTCCCGGTCGTCTTCGATGATGAGGATGCGCATGTCGGACATATAGCGAATCCCGGGCGCTAAGGCCAAAAAAGGAATGGCGGCAGGTCCTCGGGGGGCTTGATGGGACCTGCCGCCACCTTGTCGGAGTCGCGCGGGCGGGGATATGTGCGACGCCGACTTGGGCGGAAGAGCGCGCTTTGCGCCGGGCCGGGGACGAGCCCATAAACTCTTCCGTCCATTTCATTTCGGCGTCCTACGGCGAACCGTGGGACGCCGGGAATTTTAAGACGCGCGCGCTGGCAGCGTCAGATAATGCTCTCCATCGTTGGACTTGACGCGCACCAGAACCGACTTCTTGCCATCCGACTTGGCGGCGTCGATCGCCGAGACGACCTCGGACGGCCGGCTGACCGGCTTGCCCGCGACCTCGAGGATCACGTCGCCCTTCTTCAGGCCCTTGTCCGCCGCCGCGCCGTCAGGATCGACTTCCGCGACGACCACGCCTTCCTGTCCATGCGCGGGGCGCAGGGTAAGGCCGAGCCTGGCGAGTTCTGAGGCTCCGTTGTCGTCCGAGCTGCGCGTTTCCGCGCTCGCCGTCTTGTCGACCGGCATGGTTCCAAGCGTCACGTCGAGGGTCATCGGCGACCCGTTGCGCACGAGCGTGAGCTTGACCGTCTTCTTCGGCCCGAGCGCCGCGATCCGGCGGGCGAGATCGTGCGGATCGGAGACCGTCTCGCCATTGACCGCGGTGATCACGTCGCCGCTCTTCACGCCAGCGGCTGCGGCCGGCGAATCCTTCTGCGCCGCCGCGACCAGCGCGCCGGACGCGTTCTTGAGGCCGAGGTCGTCGGCCAGATCCTGCGTCACATTCTGAATCTGAACGCCGATCCAGCCGCGAGTGACCGCGCCGTTCTCCTTGAGCTGCTGCACGACGTTCTGGACGACATCGCTGGCGATGGCGAAGCCGATGCCGACGCTGCCGCCGGAGGGCGAGAAGATCGCGGTGTTGACGCCCACCACCTGGCCCTCGGCGTTAAAGGTCGGGCCGCCGGAGTTGCCGTGATTGACCGGGGCGTCGATCTGCAGGAAGTCGTCATACGGCCCTGAGCCGATGTCGCGTCCGCGCGCCGAGACGATGCCGGCCGTCACCGTTCCGCCGAGGCCGAACGGGTTGCCGACCGCGATCACCCAGTCGCCGACGCGCGGCGCATGAGGGGCGAACGTGACATAGGGGAAGTCGCTCCCCTGGGCCTTCAACAGCGCCAGATCGGTCTTGGTGTCGACGCCGATCACCTTGGCCGGCATGGTCTTGCCGTCGGAGGTGGTGATGGTCACGTCCGTAGCGTGGTCGACGACATGGTCGTTGGTGACGATGTAGCCGTCGGATGAAATGAAGAAGCCGGACCCTTGCGCCTGGGAGAAATGATGGCGCGGGGCGTGATCGCCGTCGCCGTTGTCATCGGGCATGCCGAAATGGCGGAAGAAATGATAGAACGGGCTGTTCTTCGGGATATCGGGCAATCCCGGGATGCCGTCCGAGTCCTCGTCATCGACCGGGTCGGCGTCGGTAAGCTTGACCTTCACTGAAACCACCGCCGGCTTCACGCGATCGACAACGTCGGCGAACGAGGCCGGGCCGGCGGGGACTTGCGCGGTCTGGCCTCGGCGGAAACGGGAATGACCGAGGTTTCGAACGCGACGCCGCCGAGGGCGGCGAGCGCCACCGCGCCGAGAAGCGCCGCGCGGAAGGAATAAAGGGGTCGATCAAACGACATCAACTGCTCCGAGCATCTTTTTTCGGGTATCGCCGCGGAGACTGTCCCCCGCCGCCTCACACTGAAGACAATGCGCCCGGTCGCCTAAACGCCCGATGGCCCGAACATGAAAGCTTGGTAATGTGGCGCTGTCGCGCCTCGGAGCGTCTTTCGGACTGGCGCACGAAAGCGCTCGAAGGGGCCGCGTCGCGTCCCCCGGAAGGTTGGGATGATACGCGAAAACCGCTGATCGCTTCGCCTTAAGGCGCAGATCGCGAAAAAGAACCCGGCTTTACGCGGATCAAAGCGCGGGAATTCAAAAGACGTGTAGAGGCTCGGCGATTCGATCGAATCGCCGACCCCGCTAGCCTCGGCGCTAAGAGTTCGGGCTAGACGACCCGGCTTAGTCGCCGCTCAGGCCTCGGCGGTCTTCGACTTCGGCTTCAGAACCTGGCGGCCCCGATACATGCCGCTCTTGAGGTCGATGTGGTGAGGGCGGCGCAATTCGCCCGAATCCTTGTCTTCGACATAAGACGGGGCCTTCAGCGCATCGGCCGAGCAGCGCATGCCGCGGCGCGAGGGTGAAGTCTTGCGTCTGGGGACGGCCATGGAAAAAACTCCGAACGGAAACGGGCTTACGCGGCCCAGAAATCACGAAGCCGCGGCTCTTACACGCAATTCCGCCCGGGCGCCAGTCGTTGTTAGAGCCAGAGCCGAAAAACCGCCTCGCCGCGCCGGTCGACGCCTGTCTGCGTCCACCCCCTCGAACGATAGAAGGCCGCCGCTCTCGTGTCTTTGCCGGTCGTCAGGAACGCCTGCCGGTGTCCGGCCCGCCGAAGCCGCTCGATGGCTTCATTGAGGAGCGCGGTCCCGTGACCACGCCCGTGCGCCGCGTCGATTACGAACAGCGCCCAGACGTAACCCGTTTGATGGTTGGCGCAGACGAAGCCCTGAATCCCCGCATCGTCCTCGGAAACCAGGAAAATCGCCTCGTTCAGATACCACTCGACCTCGGCCGGCGTGACGAGCGACGGATCCAAAAGGCGATTTTCCGCGGTTCCATGCCGCACCTCGTCAATGCGCGGGAGGTCGAGCTTCGTGGCTTGGCGCAGGCGCGGGGGCATCGCGATCAGTGTAGCCGGCGTGGACAAGCCTGATCCAGGGGGCGCCCGCCTTCTCTCAGCCAGCGACCGTGTCAGGCCGCGCCGCGGGTCTCGAACGCGGCGAAGGCGATCGCCTCGCGCGGGCCGCGATTGGCCCAGAGCACAAACTGGAACGCCTGGTAATAGGTCTCGCAGGCGTCGAGCGCCGCCTTGACCACCGCGCCGCATTGCGCGTCGCTCGCGCCAGCGCCCCCCGCGAGGCACAAAGCGTGGCGAAACATCACCACGTCCTGCTGGCTCCACTGGTCGAAGTGCCCGAGCCACAATTGTTCGTTGATGAGTTGCGTCAGTTCGCCGATCGCCGCCCGTTTGTGCGGCGGGACTTTCAGGTCGAACGAACAGCTCACATGCAGCGATTCGAGGTCCGGCAGCCAGGTGAAGGCGACGTCGTAATTGACGAACCGGCCGGAGACCAGGATCGAAATCTCGTCCGTCTCGGCGCGGTCGAAGGCCCAGTCGTTGACGGAGGCCAGCCGCTCGACCACGTCGACGGGATGCTCGCGACGCTCGTCGGCGCTCGTTTCGATGAAGGTCATCAACAGGTCTTTCGGCGGATCGAGGGACGAAGCAGCCGGGTCGGCCCAAGGCGATTCAGACAGCGGGCGGCCCGAAGACAACCTTGCTGATTCGCACGCGTTCGTAAACCGAAGACCTCAAGGGGTCCACAAAAACAGTAAACGGAATCAAGACTCTGCTAACGGCAAGGCTTCCTTAACGGCAGGGCTTCCTTAACGGAACGCGAGTCCGATCAAGGCCTTGGCTCGCCAAGCTTCGCCTCGAGCGCAGCCACCCTTGCGGCAAGCTTCTCGTTCTCCTCGCGCGCCTTGGCCGCCATCTCCTTGACCGCCTCGAACTCCTCGCGGGCGACGACGTTCATGCCGGCCATCATCCGCTCCATCTGCGACCGGGCGAAGGTCTGCGCCTCGCGCTTCGCGCCGTCGGCGAGCCCCGCCGCATCGGTCATGAGGCGCGAGAGATCGTCGAAGAATTTGCTCTGGGTCTGCGGCATGGGTCGGCTCCGGGCGCGCCCACGGGGTTCCACAACGCGGGCTTGACGAGGTATGTGGCGCGGGCGCATTCGCGGCGCAAGGGCGGTCCGTCGCCGGTCGATTTTCCGGTTGCCCCGCCCGGCGATCTCGCCCAGCATCGGGCGTTCCCGGTTCAAGAGACACGAGCAATGCGCATTCAAGCCGCCGTTCTTCGCCAGCCCGGCCTCGAGCCGCCCTACGCCCATTCGAAGCCGCTCGAAATCACTGAACTCGACCTTGACCCGCCCGGCCGGGGCGAAGTCCTGGTCAAGATGGCGGCGGCGGGCCTGTGCCATTCGGACCTCTCGGTGATCGACGGCTCGCGGCCCAGGCCCCTCCCGATGGCGCTTGGCCACGAGGCGGCGGGAATCGTCGAGGCCGTCGGCGACGGGGTCACCGACCTCAGCGCCGGGGACCACGTGGTGCTGGTGTTCGTCCCAAGCTGCGGCCGCTGCGGCCCCTGCGCGGCAGGACGTCCGGCGCTGTGCGAGCCGGGAGCGAAGGCGAACGCCGCCGGAACGCTGCTTTCCGGCGAGCGGCGGCTTTCGTTCATGGCCGAGCCGGTCAACCATCTTCTTGGCGTCTCGGCCTTCGCCACCCATGCGGTGGCGGCGCGCGAATCGTGCGTCAAGATCGACCCCGACCTGCCGCTCGAACTGGCCGCTTTGTTCGGCTGCGCGGTGCTCACGGGCGTCGGCGCGGTCGTCAACACCGCCAAGGTCGAGCCGGGCCAGTCGGTCGCGGTGGTGGGCCTGGGCGGCGTGGGCCTCAGCGTCGTCCTCGGCGCGCGGCTCGCCGGCGCGCGCCAGATCGTCGCCGTCGATCTCTCGGATGAAAAGCTCGCCTTTGCGACGAAACTCGGGGCGACGCAGACGGTGAACGCGCGCTCGAACGACGCGGTCGGCGAAATCAGACGGATCTCCGGCAATGGCGTCGATGTCGCCTTCGAGATGGCGGGCTCCGTTCCGGCGCTCGAGCTCGCCTATGCCGTGACCGCCCGCGGCGGCGCGACCGTGACCGCCGGGCTTCCTCATCCGGACAAGCGCATGAGTCTTTCGCCGCTTGCTCTGGTCGCCGAGGAGCGGACGCTGAAGGGCTCCTATGTCGGCTCGTCGGCTCCGCAGCGCGACGTGCCGCGCATGATCGCCCTCTTCCGCGCCGGCCGCCTGCCGGTCGACCAGCTTCTCACCCATCGCCTGAAGCTCGAGGAGATCAACGAAGGCTTCGACCGGCTGCGCGAGGGCGTCGGGGTGAGGCAGGTCATTCTGTTCGAATAGGGCGCGGCCGCGCTCAGGGCAGGTAGGCTCCGAGGTCCGGCGAAGCAGCGCTGCGGGCGTGGCCCAGAATGTCGGTCGCCGGCATCAGCACGGAATTGCCAGTCCCGATCGCCGGATTTGTCGAGGCCGTTCCCTTCAAGACAAGATTGTATTGCGCCGTGGTGGGGCTGAACGTCACGAAAATCGTCGGCGCCGTGTAGGTCGTCTGGTCGAGACTTAGATTGTGATCCAGTTCGACATACGGATTGGCCGTATGGCTGCAAAAGCTTTCCGTGATCGGGCAATTCCCGCTTGGCGCCGCAGTCGCGGCGATCAAGGGCGCGATGTTATTGCGGACGATGACATTGCTGGTCGTTCCGCCCTCGTGGGTTGTGCCGCCGGCCGTGATCCAGGTCGCCCCCGAGTACATCCAATAGGCCGCAGACTGGGAGACGCCGTTGAGCGGAATGTTCATCACGGTATTGTTGATAATATGGAGCCCGTTGACTCCGGCAATGGTGATTCCGGCAAGGCCGCTCGTAAGGACGACGTTGTTCGTGATGGAGACGTTCTGCCAAAAGCCGTCGAAGATCGAGATTCCCTGCAGGGCGACGGCCAGCGCAAGGTTTGTAACCGTCTGACTCTGAATATAATTGCTGTCGATAGCGACGTTTTTGTTGGTGATGCCGAGCTTGTCGTTCCAGTTCCAACCCTGAATTCCGTCGTTGTGAATGCATTTTGACTGACAGATATCCAAAGCGTTGGTGATGTGATTGCCCTGGATGATGATGTTGGTCGCCGAATGGTCAATGCCGTCGCCGGCGAAATGATCGATCGTATTGCCCGCGACCATATAGTTTTGTCCGTGCGTCCCGACCTGATCGCCGCCAACATAAATTGCGTTAAATACGTTTTGAATTTTGTTGCTGTTCAGGGCGAGGCAATAATCTTGAGAGGCGTTCACCCCGTCGCTGGGCGCAACCGCGGCGTCGATGGCCGTCTCGTTGGTCGTCTCCGCCTTCCATGGGAAAGCGGTGGAAGTCGCTTCGACGATGTTGTTCTCGAACACGACGTTATTGCTCGAAGCCAGGTTGACGAGAATTCCGCCGGGCGATTTCGACCGGACGCCGTTCGCGTTGATGGTCAACCCCGAGAAGACCATGTGGCCCACCGCATTGACCGCAAGAGATGACAAGACCGGCGTCTGTCCCGGACCCGCTTTGATTGTCAGAAATTGCGAATACGATCGGTTCGAAATGCTGACCGCGCCATAGGCGCCCGAATTCAGATAGATGACGTCGCCCGCCGCCGCGGTGTTAAGAATTGAGCTGAAGGTGGTGGGCGTCGCCGTGAGCGTTTTTACGAACGTCGCGGGGGGCGCCGCGCAGCCCGCGTAAACCCCAGCCGCCAGGGCTGGGGTTTCCAACATAGCGAGCAAGGCAAAGGGAAAAATAGCCAAGCGCAAGTCAAACCTCACCGCATCCTCCGTAGAATCTGGTCGTACCCAAATAATCTGGACATTCGATGCTACGATGTGTTTAGGTCAAAGTCATTATACAGCTATAGATTAGGCTATAGTTGAGAATCAGTTCGTTTATATCGACTTATCACAGATCTCCCCAGCGTCAGCATTCCTTATAGCGGTTCTTCTCTTGCCGCGATACCACCAATTAGTGGAGGAAGTCGGGGTGGACGAAGATTTCCACGCTGAGCAGGGGCGTCTTGACGTCGCCGTTTGCGACGATTGCTTCAACCTGATCAGCCTGTGCTTGACCGGTTCAACGTGCAGCCAGCGCCGAGGAACGCGCGCTGAAAGAATTGCTAAGAGCTCATCCGGCACGACCCGACGATGCGCGGCGCACGATCGGCCTTCAGCGCCGGCCGCCAGCCGACCAGGTTCTCACCCGTGCTTGCCCGGGTTTTTCGGTCAGCCATGCCGCATGAAGGCCGCCAGAGCCTCGACCGAGGAGCATAAGCGCGCTTCGCCCACTTGATGGGTGGAGAGCCGATCCGCGCCGTGGCCGCCTCAGACGCCTTGAGCGTCCGTCGGGTGCGGCCAACCGCAAGAAGCGGAACTCATTTCGGCTGGGGCGCCGGAGCCCCGCCCGAAGTCCCCGGAGGCGGAACCACATTAGGGTCCAGCGTTTTTGGCGCCGCCTTTTCGATTCCCGGGTCCACCTCTTTCGGATGAATAACCCCGTTCGACTGGTTCAGCTTTTTGCTCAGGCTTGGCGGCGCAGTCGCTTTGGCGTCAGGGGTGGTCTTGGGCGGACCCGAGTCGAGGGGCGCGGTCGGATTCGGCGCCGGGCTGGGCGCCTGGGCGTAGGCCGCGCCGCCGACGAGGATTACGCCGGCGACCAGGGGACAAAGTCGTGAAGCGATGCTCCGCATTGCTCCTGAACGCGCTGACGGACGCACCGTTCCCTGGGCGGTCGCCAAGCGCGCCCTTAGAGCAAGACCACGATCCGTTGGGCGGACCGGCCAAGCGCGGAGCTTTTCGACAAATCCTTGGTCGGTTGATAGAATAGGCGCTACATTATCTGTTTCACAGAAAGACCGCCAGATGCCCGCGCCAACCGCAAAGTCAGTTCCCATCCTAACCGAACAGGCTGAGCGCGCGCAGCGCATCTTCGCGCGCCTGATCGCGGGAGACTCGATCCGGGCCATCGCCGCCTCGGAGACCCTGAGCGTCCGACGGGTGCAGCAGATCGTCCGCGAGCAGCTTGACCGCCGCGACTCCAACCCCGCCGACGACTTCGCGCTTCTCCAGATCGCGCGGCTCGAGCGGGCGCTCGACCTCATCGGCGCCCAGATCGACGCCGGCAAGCCTTCAGCGGCGCACGCCTTCGTCCGCATCCTCGACCATCTGAACCGCCTTGCGCCCGATCGGCTGCGGCTCAAGGCCACATTCGAAAGGTTTAACGACGAGGTCGATAAGATGGAGGACAGGCTCGGACGCCTCGACGCCGCTCGCGAGGCTTTGGCGCTAAGACAGGCCGAAACGGCCGCGAAAGCCACGCCCGAAAACGCGACGAAACGAAACGGGCCGCAAGCCCTTGATCTCAAACAAAATGGCGAAATGGCTGATTCGCCACGCTTAATGATTTCAGAGACTTAAGGCGCACCGTGCGAAACATTTCGTTTCGCGCAGCGAAATGAGGCTCTCGGCTGAGAAGGACCAATATGAAGCAGCGGCGGTCGCGCGAAAGCGCACTTAAACCGTTGAAATCATTGGCCCGCGTAAACTTGTGCGCAAGCCTCCGCCTCAGCCGGAAAGCAGCCCCTTCACGATCGCGCTCGCCTTGGCGAAGTCCATTTCGCCTGGATGAGCGGCCTTGAGCGCGTTGACGACCTTGCCCATGTCCTTGATGCTCTTGGCGTCGGTCGACGCGATGGCGGCCCTGGCGGCGGCGACCACCGCCGCGTCGTCCATCTGCTTCGGCAGGAATTCGCCGATCACCTTGATCTCGGCGTTCTCCTGCTCGGCCAGCTCCTTGCGCCCCGCATCGGCGTAGATCGCCGCCGATTCCTGACGGGATTTCACCATCTTGGTCAGAAGCGCAAGCTCGTCGGCCCGGCTCACGATCTTGCCCGCGCCGCGCGCCTCGATCTCCCGCTCCTTCAAGGCCGCCATGATGAGCCGCAGGGCGCCGACGCGGAGCTTGTCGCCCCCCTTCATCGCCTCCTTCATCCGCGCGGCCACGGAATCGCGCAATGGCGCTGAATCGGGCATGGAACTCCTCGATCGTTGATGGGGGCGCTAAGCTTGACGCGCGGCGAAGGCGGCGCTTAAGCACAGCCGCATGTCAAGCGCAACACATCCCGGTCCCTCGCCCGCCGCAGACGATCTCGCCGGCTGGCGCCCGCGCGTCGCGACCGGCGTGATCGTTCTCGCCGATGGCGCGGTGATCGAAGGCTTCGGGGTCGGAGCGACCGGCTCGGCGGTCGGCGAGGTCTGTTTCAACACGGCGATGACCGGCTACGAGGAGATCCTGACCGACCCGTCTTACGCCGCCCAGATCATCACCTTCACCTTCCCCCATATTGGGATCGTGGGCGTCAATGACGAGGACATCGAGGTCGTCAACGCCGCCTCGGCGTCCGCCGCGGTCGGCGCCGTCATGCGCGCCGACGTCGCGGGCCCGTCGAATTTTCGCGCCCGCGCGCGGCTCGACAGCTGGATGAAGGCCCGCGGGATCGTTGGCGTGACGGGCGTCGACACGCGGGCGCTGACGACGCTCATCCGAAAGCGGGGGATGCCGAACGCGGTCATCGCCCATTCGCCCGACGGCGCCTTCGACCTCGACGCCTTGCGCGCCGTGGCGGCGGCCTGGCCAGGCATCGACGGCATGGACCTCGTTCCCGCGGTCGGCTCGACCCAGCGTTCGAACTGGGACGAAACCAGCTGGACGCCGGAAATCGGTTATGGGCGGCGGCAGGCGACGCGCTTTCACGTCGTCGCAATCGACTACGGGACCAAGCGCAATATCCTCAGGCTCCTCAACGATTGCGGCTGCGCGGTGACAGTCGTTCCGGCGACCGCGAGCGCCGAGGACATTCTGGCGCTCAGGCCTGACGGGGTCGTGCTCACCAACGGACCCGGGGATCCCGCGGCGACCGGCGAATACGCCGTGCCGACGATTCAGGGCCTCCTGGAGGCGAAGACGCCCCTGTTCGGGGTCTGCCTCGGCCATCAGCTCCTCGGGCTTGCGGTCGGCGGCCGCACCGTCAAGATGGCCCAGGGCCATCATGGCGCCAACCATCCGGTCAAGGACTTCTTGACCGGCAAGGTCGAGATCGTGTCGATGAACCACGGTTTTGCGGTCGATCGCGCGAGCCTGCCCGCGAACGCCGAGGAGACGCATGTGTCGCTGTTCGACGGCTCGAATTGCGGCATTGCGCTCGCCGACCGTCCCGCCTTCTCGGTGCAATATCACCCCGAGGCCTCGCCAGGTCCGCGCGACAGCCACTATCTCTTCCGCCGGTTCGTCGAGATGATCGCCACTTGAAGGCGAAGGCGAAGGCGACGAGAGCCGCTTAAGGTCCTGCTCGCCCGCGGGTGTCGCTGATCGGCGCATAGGTGAATTCCTGGACGCCGACGTCGACGATGACGTCGGCCTTGACCCGCGCGTTGACGGCCCTGGCGATCGCCTTGCTCATCTTGGCGAGATCGAACCGGTCGAGGTGGTCGAAGTCGATCGTGTCATCGTCGTAGACGTAACGAAACGCCTCATCGACGAGGATCGAATCCGGCGCCATCGCCGCCGTCTTGAGGGCGCCCAGGTCGACGGTATAGCTGAGCAGCATCACCGCGTAGCCCTTGACCGCGCCGTCCTTGATGCGGGGCACGTTGATCTCATGCGTCTTGCGAGCTTCGGTCGCTCTGGCGACCGGGGCGGCCGAACGCGCCTCGCGCATAGCGAGGACCCTGTCAGTTCCCATCTCGCCCGCGATCATTCCAGCGACCGCGGCGAGCCCGATGAGCACGGCCTTGATCATTCCCGCGACCGCTTCCAGGCGAGGGCGGTGTAGGTTCCGTCGGACTGGCCGTCCTGGATGGCCCGGGCGATGATCTCCGAGACTGCGTGGCAGGCTTTCAGCTGGACCGCGAGCGCCCGCCGATTGATCTCCAGCTTGGCGTGCAGTTCTCCCAGCGCATCGCGCAGGGGCCCGGACATTGTTGAGCCGCCGAGCGCCGGGACCAGGCGGTTGAGCTCGAGCAGCCCCTGGTTCTTGCTCAGACTGTAGGTCTCGTATTGGACCCGTCGGCCCTGCTCGAGGTCCCGGTTTTCCGCGTCGATGGTAGCGACCAGGCGCTCGACGATCGGCAAGGCCACGGCGGCCGCCGGGGATTGCGGTCGGCGCAGCGGCTGGCTCATGTCCGTTTACGCTCCGAGAACAGAACGGCGCCCTTGTCGAGGTCTGCGGTCGCCGGCTCCGAGAGGATATTGGCGCTCATCTGGGCGGCAAACTCGCCAGCCGCCCAGACGGTTTCGCCGGCGCGGCCCGACCGCGGCTCCATCTCGTGGGTGGCGAACAGGCGCCTCGCGAGGCCGAGCTTGCCGGACTTGGCGATCTGCATCGAAACCTGCTCGGCGAGCATCGATCGCCACATGTCGCCGGCCATTCCCTGGCCGAAGACGTTGGCCGTATCCTTCGGCAGGAGTTCGCCGACGAACGAATTGAGCATCATCGCCTCGAACTGGGTCTTCGCCTGGCCAAGCTTGTCCGCTCCTCCCGCCGCCTCTGCGAGACGCGAGCGCGCGTCGGCCGCGTTCACGGCCGGCGATGTCATTGCCGTCGCCGCGCCGGCCGCCCGGTCCAGGTTGGCGGCAAAGTCGGCCGCAGGGCCGTTCGAGCCCGCGAGCGCATTGAGCCGTTGGGCGGCGAGGCTCGCGCGCGACGGATCGGCGGCGCTTGCCACCTCGAGTACGACATCAGTGCGAGGATTGAAGGTCATGGGGCAGCGTCATCGTGCGAGGGATGCGCCAGCCTCCCCCTTAAGCCTTACGTCGAGCTTGCGCTTCGGTGGCCAATCGCCCGCTCGATGATGTCAGCCAGTTCCTTGCGCTCGTTCAAGCGTCGGTAGCTGAGGGATGCTGCTTCGATCGCCAGCTCGACAAGTTTGGCCCGCGTTCCGTGCGCGAGCGCGTTGCGGCGCGCGCTTTCCTGCTCGCGCTCCAGCTGATCGAGCTTGAGCTGCAATGAGCGGATGCGCCCCGCGACCAGGCCCGCTTGAGCGCCATAGGCGATCGTGTCCGTCTCCAGCGCCTCGAAAACCGCCTTCAGATCGTCACCCAGTCCCGCCTGTTGACGTTCGAGCGCATTGAGCCGCCAGCGGACCACATCATGCATGAGCGTTTGAAGCCGGCCCACACGGGTCAGAGCGTCGAGGCGTTTCTTCATTTGCTAGCCGGAAATGAGCCAGGCGCCGAAGCCGCTAATGAAGGCCTCGATCGCCGGCTTGATGGTGAAGTAAAGCAACAGCAGGCCACCCGCTGCGACGAATGGCGTGGCGACGAAAAAGACCTGAACCTGCGGCGTAAGCCGGTTGACCAGCGCCAACGCCAGATTGACCACGAGCGCGTAGATCACATAGGGCGAAGCGATCCTGAGCGCGAGCCGGAACGATTCGCCCAGCGCGTCGGCTATCTGTTTGAGCGCGAGCTGCGCATTGAAGTCGGCGCCGACCGGAATGACGTCGTAGGAGGCCACGAGGCCGCGCAACAGCTCCCAGTGAAGGTTGGCCGCGAACAGGAGCGCAATCGCGGCGAGCGAGATCAGTGTCGCCAGGGGCGCCATTGTCTCGTCGCTCTCGAGCTGAAATCCGGACGGGCTCGCAAATCCAAGCATGGAGGCTGCGCCCGTGGCCAGGGCTTCGAGAGCGAAATAGAATATTCGGGCCAAGACGCCGACCATGCCGCCGACCAGCGATTCGACGACGATCACCCTAAGGGTGAGGATCGGATTGTCGCCGAGCGCCGCGGCGGGCACACGCTCCAGGAGCAGTGGGGTCAGCGTCAGAGTCACCGCGAGGGCGACGAACAAGCGAACCTGCGCTGGAATCTGCGTGCTCGAGAATCCAGGCGCCAGCATCAGGCAGCCGCCGATACGGCAAAACAGAACAAAGGCCCCGAGCGCCGCTCTCGGGGCGAGCGCCGCGTGAGGCGCCGCCATCACTCCGGAGACGAGCGCGGTCATGCGATCGCGCCCAGCGACTTCACCTCGAACCCGCGCGCGATTTCGAGTTGTGACAAGACCGCCAGGGTCGGAAACATGCGCTCGATGATCATCCGTACGTAGGGCCGCGTCTCAGCGGCGGTAACGAGCGCGAACAGGCGCCGCTCGTCCATCCGTTTGCGGATCGCGGCAGAAGCCTCGGCGGCGAATTGCTCCATCAGCCTCGGGTCGATGTCGAATTCAATCACGTCGCCCTTGGCGTCGCGCTTGAGGCTTTGATGGAAGGCGAGATCCCAGCGATTGCCGAGCCTCAAGACGGCGAGCGCGCCGTCGTCGGCAAGGTCGCCGCAGATCTGTTGGGAGAGACGGATGCGCACCTGCTCGGCGATCTGCTCGGGCCTTCGCGCGTGCGGCGCGACTTCCGCGACCGCCTCCAGGATGAGACTAAGATTGCGGATGGAGACGCGCTCGGCAAGCAGGAGCTTCAGGGTTGCGAGCAGCGTGGATTGCGAGATCTGCGACGGGCATATGTCGTCGAGCAGCCGTTTGTACTCGGGTTCGAGGCGATCGAGCAGCGCGCGCATGTCCTTGTACGACAGGAGTTGCGCGAGATTGTTGTGGATGACCTCGCTCAAATGGGTAAGCAGCACGGAGACGGGATCGACCGGCTTGAAGCCGCTTCGCCTTGCGTCCTTGACGAAGGCCTCGGGAATCGCGATCGCCCGGATGCCGAAAGCGGGTTCGCGCACCTCGTCGCCCGGCAAATTGGGCCGGGGGCCGTCGCCGATGATGATGAGATGGTCCCTGACCCGCAGTTCCTGGGTCGCAACTGCGGTTCCGTGAATCTTGAGCTGATAGGTTCTCGGCGCCGCCTTGATGTCGTCGGAGAGTCGGATTTCCGGAACGACGAAGCCGTATTGGCGAGCAAACTTGCGCCGCATCTTGGCGATCCGTGAGCCGATCTCGTCGCGCGCGGGGAGCAACGCCGCATTGAGCTCCTTGCTCAGCACGAGTTCGATCTCGAACGACTTGAGCTGCTCCTTGATCGACGCGCGCGTTTCCGCCTTGGCCTGCTCGACCATTGCTGCGGCCTTCGCCGCCTCGGCTGCGCGGTCCCTTGCGTTGCGCCGTGGAATGGCGACGCCGACGAATGCCATCAACCCACCGATCAGCGCGAAGGGCAGGAACGGCAAGCCGGGAACGACGCCGAGGATCGCCATCGCCAGCGCAGCGAGAAAGAGCGCGTTGGGATAGCCGCTCAATTGATCGATGACCGCCTTGTCGGTCGAGCCGCGCGTTCCGCCCTTGGCGACCAGGAGGCCGGCGGCGAGCGAAATGATGAGCGCCGGAATTTGCGTCACCAGGCCGTCGCCGACCGAGAGCTTGGTGAAGACATCGGCCGCGGAGGCGAGCGAAAGCCCATGCCGGGTGACGCCGATGACGATGCCGCCGAAGATGTTGACGGCAAGAATGATGAGGCCGGCGATCGCGTCGCCGCGAACGAATTTCGACGCGCCGTCCATCGAGCCGAAGAAGGCGCTTTCCTCCTCGAGCTCGCGCCTGCGCGCCTGCGCCACCTTCTCGTCGATGAGGCCGGCCGAGAGATCCGCGTCGATCGCCATCTGCTTGCCGGGAATGGCGTCGAGGGTAAATCGCGCCCCGACCTCGGCGATGCGGGTCGCGCCCTTGGTGATGACAAGGAAGTTGATCGTCACCAGAATAAGGAAGACGATGATGCCGATGACGAAATCGCCGCCCATGACCAGGCGGGCGAAGCCGCCGATGATGTAGCCTGCCGATGTCGGTCCCTGTTCGCCGTGCGCCAGGATAAGCCGTGTCGTCGAAATGTTGAGCGCGAGCCTCAAGACCGTCGCCACCAGGAGCACGGTCGGGAAGGCCGAGAACTCGAGCGGCTTTTGGATCCACAGCGCCACCATCAGGATGAGCACGGAAAGGGCGATCGACAGCGCAAGGCCGAAGTCGATCATCACTGCCGGAACGGGAAGGAAGAACAAGCAAAGAATGAGGACGATGCCGGCGGCGAAGGCGATGTCCTTCCCGCCGCGGTTTGCAGCCGAAGGCAGCGCAGGAGAGGCGGACGGCGCGCTGGCGATCGCCGCCGTCGCCGCCGCCGTCAACACTCCCGCCATGACCCGCCCTCGCCACTCGCCAACGCCGCCGCGCGCGGCTCACGCGAGAACAGTGTGCGGCGAACCTTGCGCGAGGATCGAATCCCGGCGACAGCGCTGAAACCCCTTGACTCGCCGAGCTTGGCCGACCGGTTGATTTCCTCGGCCCCCTCGGTTGAGATGAAAGCGTCGGCGGAATCATGACGTGCCGAATGAGGACCCCCGCCCGCCTGAGTCTCCGGAGCGAAAGATGAGCTTCCCCATCCTGGAGAATATCGCCAAGAGCGCTCGGCATGCGACCTTCTATCTTTCGTGTGGCGCGGAGCAGGCGACGCCGATCATCTTCCTACACGGCTGGCCGGAGTTGTCGGTCTCCTGGCGCGGGCAGCTTCCTGTTTTTGCCGGCCTTGGCTTTCGCGCCGTTGCGCCTGACATGCGCGGCTACGGGCGCTCCAGCGTCCATCCGCGGCACGAGGACTATGCGCTGGAGGAAATCGTCGCCGACATGCTCGAACTTTTGGCTTCGCTCGGGGCGCAGAAGGCGATCTGGGTCGGGCACGACTGGGGCGCTCCGGTCGCGTGGTCGATCGCCCAGCACCATCCGGAACGCTGTCACGGCGTCGCCAACCTCTGCGTGCCCTATATCCCGAACGGTTTCGCGGTCGAGAACCTGGTTCCGTTGGCCGACCGAAGCGTCTATCCGGTCGACAAGTTTCCGGTCGCGCAATGGGACTATCAAATGTTCTACCGCGAGAATTTTGCCGTGGCCGAGGCCGGTTTCGAGACCAATGTCGGCGCAACGGCCCGCGCGCTCTTCCGCGCCGGCAATCCCGCGGGCAAGGGCAAGCCTGCGCGCACCGCGTTCGTCAGCGCCAACCGAGGCTATTTTGGCCGCGGCAATTCGGCCGCGCCCGACCTTCCGCGCGACGCCGCCGTGCTCGGCGAGGAAGACGAGCATCGCTACGTCGCGGCGCTCAAACGCAACGGGTTCTTCGGACCCTGCAGCTGGTACATGAACTGGAAGGCCAATATCGCTTATGCCGAGCGGGCGAACGCCACCTGGCGGCTCAATATGCCGGCGCTCTTCCTGCATGCGGCTTACGATTATATTTGCGAGACCCTCGTCTCGCGCCTCGCCGAGCCAATGCGCGCCCACTGCGAGAACCTGACCGAAGTTGCGATTCCATCCGGCCACTGGATGGCGCAGGAGAAGCCAGTTGAGGTCAATGCGGCGCTGGCGCGGTGGATGAGTTCGCAGTTTCCGACGCTGTGGGCGGCGCGTCCTCTTTGCGCGCGATGACAAGGCGCTTCCGTCCGGTTGACGAAAACTCGCAGTGCGTGGCTACTTATACCCTTGCTCGATCCGCGCGTAGACCGACTGGGTGAAGATCGAGAACTTCGCCCCGACGAAGGAGGCTGTCAGACTCGCGGCGACAAAGACCGCGATCATCTTCGGCACGAAGGTGAGCGTCATCTCTTGTATTTGCGTCAGGGCCTGGAGCAGCGCGATCACCACGCCGACCGCCATCGCCGCTGCAACGCAAGGCCCGGCGCCGACCACCACCATCCAGATCGCCGATTGGACGAGATCGATCGCGTCGCCTTCGTTCATTGCACGCTCGCGCCGCTGGCGAGGGAGACGGTCGAGCCATTGGTCAGTGCCGCGACCGCCCCCGAACTGGTGACGCTGACCGAGGCCACCTCGCCCGAGGTCGAGCCGTCGGCGGAGGTGACATTGTGACCAATGAGCTGCTCGGCCTGGCTCAGCGAAGTCGCCGTCAACAGCGAGGCCAAGGTCGTATTGGTCTGCACCGCCTGGCCGACTTCGGAGACCGTGGCGAGCTGCGACACCATCTGCGACGGATCCATGGGCTGGGTTGGGTCCTGATTCTTCATTTCTGCCATGAGGAGGGTCAGAAAATCGTTATAGCTAAGGCTTTGCGTCGCCGCGCTTGACGATGACGCGCTAGTTGAACTCGATGCGGCTGTGGACGAAACAGGGCTCGTGGCGCTGACGGTCATGGCGTTTTCCTCATTTCACGCGGCGCTCGGCGTCGTGGCGAGCGGCTGAAGCTCCTTGTCCTCAAGAGCGAACAGGCTTCGCAGCGCCTTCAGCGCCTCGAAATTGCGGCCGCGCAGGAGCGACGCGGCGACGCTCTTGAGGCCCCCTGTCAGCTCGGGCGTGTGATATGCGGCAAGCGCCGATTCGATCAGCGAACGGACGAGCGGCGCCGCGCTGGCGGCGGCTGTCGGGTCCATCAGCATGATCTGGACGGCGAAATAGATCTGGCGGACCGGCGTCGTCGCCTCCTCCGCCTGCATTACGTGGTTCTCAAGCAGGAAGGTGACTTCGTTCAAGAGTTCGATCGAAGCCTTCCGGTCGATGCGGATGACCGCGCCATTGATGAAGAACCGTTCCCCGGCTCTGAGGGTAATGTTCATGGAGCAACCCTCACTTCAGCCCGTCGCGGACCAGCTCGTTGATTTCGATCATCGGCGTGAGATCGTTTGTCTGCCCGCCGCGCACGCGGTCGATCTCCTTCATCATCCACACGCCGATCGAGATGATTCCGGCCCTGAGCTGGTCCGGCAGCTCATTGTTCGGGTCGTTGAGGTCGTTGATGAAGATCGTCCACAGGCGGCGGAGATAGAACAGCGCTTCAATGCGCTCGCGCGAATGTGGACCCTTCTCCTGGGCCGTGCGCAGCATCCCGATCACGCGATCCATCGCCACCCGCTCGCGCGCCCGCATCGCCTTGTGGGAGTCCTCGATCACATCGTTGTAAGCGAATTCGTACATCGCGCCCTTCACGTTTCATGCGACCGGCAGATATTGCGCAAGATTCAACTGCGATAGGCGCGAGGTGAGCTCGTAGGCCATCTGGACCTGGTTGGTCAGCGCGGTGATCTGGGCCGCCGTCGCCGTCGTGTTGACGTCATCGAGATTGCCGATCTGGTTTTGCAGGATCGTAAGCTGCGAGCTCATGGAGCTATTGGCGTTTGTGACGGCGCTCTGGGTCGAGCCGAGCTCGGCCTGAAGGTTGATCATCGAATTGACGCCTTGCGACACAAGCGAAGAGGCGGCCGTGGCTACGGCCTGCTGGGCATCGCTGCTGAGCGCCGATCCGCCGAATTCGCTCAGCATCGCGTAAGCCTGGGCCAGCTGTTGAAAGCCGGCCTGATTGGCGTTGGTCGAGGTCGTCACGGTCTGACCCGGCGCGATCTCGGCGCTGGTGTCGACGCTCGAGGCGGACGACCAGTCTGCGCTCCATGACCCACCCGTAAACAACGTGGCGAACGGCCCGGAAAGAAAGCTCTGCATGTCCGACGCCGAGATGTTCGCTGCGGCTGGATCGGTTGGCAGGACGCCGAACGTGGTCTGAAAGGCCTGGTCGATCGCGGTCTTGGCGGCTGAGCTCGGAGTTCGAATAATAGTCCGCCATCGGCGCGACGGCGGAATTGACGCCGCCGAACACATATTGATCCCCCGACGTCGCATTGGTCGAGGAAATGAGCGACTGCAGCACCGATTGGCCCATGTTCTGAAGAGAGGTGCCGGAATCGCCGCCTTGCGTCCAGGTGGCGAGATCGCTCAGCGTCGTCTGGGCGCTCGACTGGATGGCCTGCAGCGCGCTCTGCGCGGTCGACAAGCTGGTCGAGACGAGGCTGTTGCTGCTGGTCAGCGTCTGGAGCAGGCCGACCTGCTCCTTAAGCGAAAGCTCGTAGCCCGACTGGTCACCGAGCTGCAAGCCGAGATTGGCGTACTGCCCGGTCGATTCCTCGGTCATCGCATTTGTGAGCTGCGACTGGGCTTGCATGACCGGTCCCACCAGGCTGTTGGCCAGGTAGGGGGTCGAAACGAAGTTTGCGCCCACGGTGGTCATGCCGCCTGCAACAAGGCTGAGAACATGCTGGTGACGGTCGTCAACAGCTTCGCCGTTGAGGCGTAGGAGTTTTCAAGGTTCAGCATGTTGGTCATCTCAGTGTCGAGGTTGACGCCGGTTGCGTTCGACAACGCCGAGGTCGCCTGGGTTGCGAGCGCGCTCTGATAGGAGGAGGAGTTGCTCGCCTGCTGGTTTGCGGCTTGCAGCCAGCTCACCGAGGCATTGGCGTAATCAGTGAGGCTGGACGATGAGCCGAGACCCGCGGACGGGTCGAACGTCTGCGTCGCGCTGATTTCGCCGATGAGCTCTTGGATGCGTCCCGTATAGCTCGCAGCGCCCGTCGTGTTGTAGGTGTAGGCCGCGTTTCCAGGGTCGGAGACGCCGCCGTCGCGCAGGAGACTGGAGTCACCTCCCTGCGACGGGTCGACATTCGGATTGACCTCGATCGCGGCGGCAAGGCCCGTCGTCGCCGTCATTGAAGGCAGGCTGGTCGCTCCCGGCATGGTGAACAGTCCCGGCAGCGAAGGCAGCGTGGGGGTCGCTGACTGGTCGCTCTCCGCGAAGGCGTTGATGAGGCCGCCGGCGATCTGGTCGAGCTGGGCCTGATATTCAGGGGCGAGCGTGTCGCGTAGCGCCGCATAACCGGCGAGTGCGCCCGATTGAATGGGCATCGGCGAGCTGGCGCCGGTGATCGGTACCCCGCCGACCGTGACCGCGCCGCCGTTCGCGCCATCGACCAGCGTTGGGGTTGCGGTGAACGAGACAGTGCGCGGGGTGTCCTGGAACAGCGTGACGCCGCTGTCGGTGTAGATCGACTCCGAACCATTGGCGGCCACCGTCGTCGAGACACCGATCTGCTGCGCAAGCTGGGTCACGATCGAGTCGCGCGTATCTTCGGCGCTCGAAACATTGGCGCCGGTCTGTAGCCCCGTGACGACCGCGTTGTTGGCGGCCGTGAACTGAGTGAGCAGGGAATTGATGGTGTTGACCGACGAGGCCATGTTCTGGTCGGCCGTTTTGCGCACCTGCTGGACCGTCGCGCTCGCGCTGTTGAGGGACGAGGTGAGATCGGAGGCGGCCGACACGACCGCGTCGGCGGCGGACGACGAGGTCGGCGAGTCCGCGTAGGTTGTGAGCGCGCTTTGCAGATTGGCCAGCATGGCGGAGGGCGAGGCGCCGTTCTGGTCGGCGCCCGAGGTCGAAGTGGTCGATGAACTGTCGTCGACGGTTTGGGCGAGCGTTGTCAATCCGTCGGAGATCGCCTGCTGGGTGGCCGCTTGTGAGGTTGAGCTCGAGACCTGTTCGAGGAGCGAGGCGTTGGCCTCCCGGGTGACGGAAGCGACGTCGGCTCCGCCGTAGGAATTCGTCACGACATTCGCAAGCTCCCGCGAATATCCAGGCGTATTGACGTTGCCGATGTTGTTCGAGACGACAGCCGTCTGCGCCGCATTGGCGGCGAAGGAAGAGCTGATGACGTTAAAGGCGGTCGACAGGCTCATTGAAGCGGCTCAGGCTTTCGACCTTAAGGTTTCAGTCCGTTCAAGACGTCAAGAATGTTGGCGCCCGTCTGAAACACTTTGGAATTGGCTTCGTAGGCGCTCTGCGCCTGGATCATGTCGGTCAACTCGGTCGCCAAATCGACCGTGGAGCTTTCGAGCGACGAGGATTCAATCTTGCCGAAGCCGCCGTTGCCCGCCGTCCCCAGATAAACCGGGCCGGACGAGGAAGTCGGCAAATAGGCGCTGCCATTGACCGAAGCGAGATTGTCCGGGCTTACCACATTGGCGAGCGGAATATCGTAGGCGGCGCCCGAGGTCCCGTTCGCATAGTTGAACATCACCGATCCACTGGTCGAAATGGAGACGCCGCTGATTCCGCTGGGCGCATTTCCGTTCGCTGTCGCCGCCGACACGTTAAAGCCCGCCGCAAGCTGCGTGACGTTGCTGATGTCAACGCTCATCGTCTGGCCATTCGGGACGGTGAACGAGAGCGGCGAACCCGAGGAGAGGGCGCCGGTCGTCGGGTTGAAGGTCAGGGTCTGCGTCGCCAGCGGGCCTGACGAATACGGAAACCCGCCGCTGGTGGAAGCGTCCGCCGCATCATAGGCGTCCACCTCCCAGGTGTTGGGCCCGGTGTTGGTGAAGTAAGTGTTGATCGTGTGAGAGCCGCCCAGATTGTCGTAGACGACAAGGGACGTCGCATCGGTATAAGTCGAGCTTGCCGAGTTGGTCGACGGCAGATTGGCCGCCGCGACGGCCGTCGCCGTTGACGGCAGATTGGCGGTCAACGAGGCGGAGGTCGTCGCGGTTGCGGTCTGCCCCGCGTTGACGACGTTGACCTTTTGGAGACCTGTCAGCGAGTTTGCTGCAAGCGGAGAAACGCCATTTTGGACGTTTGCCGCCATCAGGTAGTAGCCAGCGCTGTTGACGAGGTTGCCCGAGGCGTCCGGCGTGAAGGATCCGTTGCGCGTCAGATAGAGCGCGCCGCTCGAGTCGGAAACGACGAAGAACCCGGAGCCTTGGACGGCCAGGTCCGTCGCGGTTGACGTCGAGACGACGTTGCCCTGCAATGCGTTGAGTGAGACTGCGCGCGTCGAGACTCCGCCGAACGATTGGTCGCCGTCGGCAATTTGATCGACCAGGCTCGAGAAGTCCGTCTCGACGTTCTTGTAGCCGGTGGTGTTGGAGTTGGCGACATTCTGGGAAATCGTCGACAGCCAGTTCGAATTGGCCTGCATGCCCGAGACGCTGGTGTTGAGAATGCTCATGGAGACTCCTTGCAGGGACGGGTCTATTTGAGCCGGCGGCCTTGCGCGAGGCTGGCGCCTGCGCGCGATCAGCTTGCTGAACGGACGAGGCTGCCGATCAGCAGATTCCAGCCGTCGATCAGCACGAAAAACAGGATCTTGACCGGAAGCGAGATGACCGAAGGCGGCAGCATCATCATGCCCATCGACATCGTCAGCGTCGCGACGATCATGTCGATGACCAAAAACGGCAGCACAATCAGAAACCCGATCTCGAAGCCTCGACGGAGCTCGGAAATCATGAACGCCGGGATAAGGAGCCTCAAATCCGCTTTCGAGCGGTCAGTGACGTCGAAGCGCCCTTTGGACAGGCTCTCGAACAGCGCGATATCCTTTTCCCGCACCTGGCCGAGCATGAACTCCCGAAACGGCTCGATGACCGCGGCGAGGGCGTCCTGCTGGCTGATCTTGTTGTCCATCAGCGGCTGAAGCCCGTTCTGCCAGGCGCGGTCGAAAGTCGGCGCCATGACAAAGAAGGTCATGAAGAGCGACAGGCTGATGAGGACGAGGTTGGCTGGCGCGCTCTGCAGGCCCAGGCCGGAACGCAGGAACGAAAGCGCGACGATGAAGCGCGTGAAGCTCGTAACCATGATGAGCAGGCCTGGCGCCACCGAAAGCACGGTGAGGATCGCGACGAGTTCGATGATGCGGCCGCTCGCGGTTGCGCCGCCAGTGGGGATCAACGCGTTAAGGTCGACGGTCTGCGCCGCCGCCGGACAGCTTGCCGTGAGCAGCGCGGCGCCTACGCAGATTGCCCGTTTCATTGCACCACCAATGTTCGGATCACGAAGGCGCGCACTTTTCCGCCGCTCCGGGTCGCCGCCCGCTCGTTGAGGTCCTGGCGGATGTTTTCCAGTCCGATAGGCCCTTCAAGCTGGCGCAATGAGACGGTTCTGAGATAGGCGAGGACATCGTCGCCGATTTGCCCCGCCATGGCTTCGGGATGCAGCAAAGTCTTCGGGTCAAAAACGATCGAACCCTCGAGCCGGATCCACGTGTCCTGCGGCGCGCCGAGGTTGGTCACGATCGGCGGCAGGTCGACGATCGTCGAGGGTTGGGCCGGCGGAGCGGCGGCGGATGATTCCGCAAGCTTACCCATCTCCGGCGTCGCGGCGGGGCGCCACGTTTCAAACGCGGCGCCGGCGCAGGCGCCCAAAAGGATGACAAACGCCAATTCGATCAGCGATCTCCTCGACGACCCTTTGGTCATAACGTTCTGCAGGAGAGCGGAATCGGACATCAGCGCTCCGGCTAGAATGGCCTGAGGGCGTCGTAAATCTGTTGTCCCCAAGCGGGCTGCTGAAAATCGTTCTGACGTCCGCGGCCGCCATAGGAGATGCGCGCCTCCGCGATCCGATCATAGGCGACGGTGTTGTTGAGCGAGATGTCGAGCGGGTTCACAATTCCCGCGACGGTCAGTTGGCGCAGCTCGTAGTTGACGCGCACTTCCTGCGATCCTGAGATGACGAGATTGCCGTTGGGAAGGACGCGGGTGACGACGGCCGCCACCGACACCTGAATCTGCTCAGATCGATCGATGTTGCCTTGCCCCTGAGTTGACGCGGAGGAGGAGAGGTCGCCGAGTAGCTTTGCGGGCTGGTTCGACGACGACGCTGACGAGCCGTTGTTGTAGCCGAAGTCGACGACGACCCCGTCCTTGGTTGTTTGCGAGCGGCCTGAGGCGTTGCCAAGGCTCGCTTTGTCATTCATTGAGATCAGCACCCGCACGATATCGCCGACATGAGCGATGCGCGGCTGGCTGTACAAGGACGGCGGCGGCCCAGTCAGAGGCGGCGGAGTTAAGACTCTGGCGGTCTGAATACTCGCCGTCTCCTCGGTCACCAGCCCGGAGCCTACGGGCGAAAAGTAGGGTTCGCGCATGAATTCGCTGGGGTTGTTCGCGCAACCCGCAGCCGACATCGCGATCGCCAGCAGAAGCGGCGGCAAGCGCGGCCGCATCAGGATTTCTTCTCCGCGTTGGCCGCGCCTGAGAGAAACGCCGCAAGCTTGCTTGCCCGCTCCGCTTCCATCTCATTGAGAATGGCTCCCGCCGCGCCGGGCTTGAGCTTGCCGAGAATCGCCGCCGCCATTTGATCATCCATCGCGGCGATCTGAGCGGCCGCGGTCTCCGGCTCCATCTTGGCGTAAATGGCGACGAGATTGTCGCTCGCGGCCTTGAGCGCCGCGTCCCGCTTGGCCACCCATTCCTGCACCGACGCCTCGGCTTTTTCGAGATCGGCCAGCCGCTGCTTGACCTGCGCGTCGAGTTCGTCGAGGCGCTTCGTCTCCCAGGCGATGCGCGCCTCGGCGATCGATGGGGCGACGTTGGCGCAGAAGCGGCTGGCTTCAATTTCAGCCGTTTTGTCAGCGATTGCTTTTGGCTTCTCCCTTTCGGGCGCCCGCCCGTTCTGAGCGACTGCCGGACCGGCGAGCAGAGCGGCGGCGACGCTAAGCAGTATGGGCGCACACAGCGAACGGATCGTTCGGCCTTGCGCCTGAGAGGCAAATGGCATTTGCGGACCTCGAGAACGGGCGCCATTCTCGACCGCGCGGCTTGCGCTAGGCTGACTTCGTTAACTTTAGGTCGTCGTCATACCAATCACTGAATGACGAGATCGGCCTGCAGGGCTCCCGCCGTTTTGATCGCCTGAAGGATCGCAATGATTCCCGGCGGCTTGACGCCGATCCGATTCAAGCCGCTGACCAGCGCTCTCAAGCTTGAGCCGCCGACAATGGCGATTGGCCCGCCTCCCTGCTCGACGTCGATACGAGTATTGGGGGTGACGACCGTCCTGCCGTTTGAGAACGGGGCCGGCTGGGAGACGCGAGGCTGCTCTGCGACCCGAACCGTCAGGGTGCCGTAGGTCACCGCGACGGTCGAAATCTGTACGTCCTGTCCGACAACCACCGTCCCGGTCCGCGCGTCGAGAACCACCCGCGCAGGCGTGTCCGGCTCGACTTGCAACTCTCCGACTTCAGCCATGAATCTCGCGAACGAGACGTTGCGCGGTCGCAACAATTCAACCCTCCGGCTGTCGACCGCGTAGGCCGCGTGGGTGTGGAATCGCTGGTGGGAATAGGCGTTGATCGCATCGCCGACCCTGACCGCCGTCGCGTAGTCGGGGTTCTTCAATTCGAGCATCGAGCGCAGCGCGTCTGAAAAACCGGGAAGCTCGTGCTCAACGATGGCGCCATTCGGAATGCGGCCGGCGGTGGGAACGCCTTGGGACAGCGTCTCGCCTTGGCCTTGTGTTTCGAACCCGGTCACCGAGACCGCGCCTTGCGCGCTCGCGTAGATCGTACCGTCCGCCGCCTGAAGCTGGGTGAGCAGCAGCGTTCCGCCCATCAAGGATGGAGCGTCGCCGAGAGCGGAGACGGTGACGTCCAGCCGCGAGCCCGGCTCCATTCCGGCCGCGAGATCCGTCGTGACGATGACCGCGGCGACGTTGCGATTCCGGAGCGAGGCGCCGTGTACGTCAAGGCCGAGGTGCTCGAGCATCGCCTGCACGGACTGCTCGGTGAAGGGCGCGTTGCGTAAGGTGTCGCCTGATCCTTGAAGCCCGACCACGAGGCCGTAGCCGACGAGCTGACTGTCATGCGCGCTGCGCAGGACGGAAATGTCCTTGATCCGCACAGCGCCGGCGGGCGCGGCGAGGAGACAAAGCGCGAGCGCGAGAATCAATCGCCGCATCATCCCCCGCTCACCCGGACCGAGCCGTCCGGCTGCACGGCGCCGGACACGGTGACGCCGCTGTCGTCGTTGCGGACCCTGACGATGTCTCCGATCGAACCATCCTGAAGCGCGGAGCCAGTCGTCATGATAACGAGCCCGTCTTCGGAAAAGACGAGCCTGACCTCGGCGCCGTTGGAAACGAGCTTGCGGTTGGAGACGCCCGAAAACGGGATCGCGTGGCCTGGAAGCAATGTAAGCCGCGCCACCCTGCCGACGATGAGCGAGCGCGAATTGACGAACGGCCCTGATCCGTCGCGCGCGGCGTTCGGATCGTCGACAAGCATCTCGTCCAGGATCAGGTCGCCCGGATAGATGACCGCTTTTGGGGTCGGGATGGCGGTCTCCTGCGCCAAAGATGGAATTGCAAAGGCGGCCGCCGCGACCGCGAAGATCGCGGCTTTGAGAACCGGTCGGGCTTGCGTCAGAGTCATCGCGTTCGCCTCCGCGGCTTAGTCTAGCTGCGCATGTTGGAGATTGTGCCGGACATCTGGTCGGCGGCCTGGATCACCTTGGAGTTCATTTCGTAGGCGCGCTGGGCCGAAATGAGATTGGTGATCTCGGTGACCGGATCGACGTTGGACGCCTCGACATAGCCCTGCTGAATGACTCCGAATGCGGTGTCGCCAGGAACGCCACTCGTCGGCTGGCCGGATGCGGCTGTCTGCTGGAAGTAGTTGCCGCCGAGCGCCTGCAAGCCTGCTTCGTTAACGAAGTTTGCAATGGTCAATTGCCCCAGCTGCTGCGGGGTCGTCTGGCCCGGGACAGTCGCAGTCACGAGGCCGGTTTGACTGACCGTAACCGCGGTGGCCGTCTGCGGGATGAGAATCGCCGGGGTCACCTGGTAGCCGTCCATGGTGACAAGCTGACCATTCTCGTTGGTGTTGAAAGCCCCATCACGGGTATAGACAGTGTCGCCGTTCGGCGTCGTCACTTCGAACCAGCCGCGCCCGTTGATCGCCAGATCGAGTTGGTTGCCGGTGTTGGTCAATGCGCCCTGAAGATTGACGCTGCGGATCGCGGCGGTGCGAACGCCAAGGCCGATCTGCGCGCCTTCAGGAACGGTCGCGTCGCGGCCGCGGTTCGAGACTCCCATCAGACGCTCGGTCTGGTAGATGAGATCGGTGAATTCCGCCCGCGAGCGTTTGAAGCCCGTGGTGTTGATGTTGGCGACGTTGTTCGCGATCACCTCCAGATTTTGCTCCTGGGCGCTCATGCCCGTCGCAGCGATCGCCAACGCTCTCATGTCAACATCCTTCGTTCCGCTTAGAACTCTGCCCGTATCCAGATCGAGACCGGATCAGATCGCCATGCGCGCAATCTCTTGATAGGCGGAGACCGCCTTGTCGCGGATCGCAAGAACGGTCTGGAGCGAACGTTGCGCCGCCATCACCGACTCCACGACTTTCATCGGCCCGACCGCGCCTTCGACGCCTTGAATAGCGACGGCTTCCCCAGTTTGCAGAGTGTTGACCGCGGAGCCGACAACCTGCGCAAGCGCCTGGTCAAAACTAGGCCCTTCGGTCGGCGCCGCGGTGGACGTCGGGCTGCGAACGCCGGCGGTCAGGTTCGTCGCACCAATCCCGGAAACGCTCTCAATCATGGTTCATCCTTGTGAGGCGATCGCTCGCCATTCAGGCGTCCTTCATCAAGCTGATCGTGGTGTTCAGCATGTCAGCCGATTGTTTGGCGACTTGAAGATTGGCTTCGTAGCTGCGGTTCGCCTCGCGCATGTCCGCGAGCTCCATGAGCACGTCGACATTCGGCATCTTCACCATGCCGTTCTCGTCCGCCGCGGGGTTGCCTGGGTCATGCTGGAGCTTGAAAGGAGACGGATCGACGCCGATCGACTTGACCTGAACCAGATTGGCGCCGAGCGTCCGGTCGATCTCGCTTTCGAAGGAAACGGTCTGCCGAGTGTACGGGTCGGAGCCGGGCGTCGAGCCGGTCGACTGGGCATTGGCGATATTCTGCGAGACGACGCGCAGCCGCGTCGATTGCGCTTGCAGCCCGGATGCGGCGATGCGGAGCGAAGTCTCTAGCGAATCCTGCATGATCGTTCACTTGATCGCGGAGAGAATGAGCTGGTGAAAGGCCCGGCGGATGTTCGCGCTCATCGAATAGTCACGATTGACGTCGCCGAGATTGATCATCTGTTGTTCGAGGTTGACTGTGTTGCCGGACAATGTCTGTTCCGTCGGGTCGACCTCGATCTCGCGCAACGCTCCCGCCTCCGATTGAGGCAACGACAGGTGAGCCGGGTTGGTCGTCGCCAACTCGATCGGCGAGGAATTGAGGACGGCGGAGAAAGGCTGGATGTCAAGCGCACGATAGCCGGGCGTGCTCGCGTTGGCTACGTTGCCGGCGATCGCCGTTTGGCGCGCCGACAGCCACTGCGACTTTTGCGAGGCGACTTCAAAGAGGTAGATCGACGACAATGGGGCGCCATTCGTGGAGGGGGATTGGGTCGATCCTGCGCGACGGGGCTTGCACGGGGCTGGCCTCCACGCGGGTTTTAAAGCCGCGCGCTCTCGATGGCGGCGGAAAGGCGTTCGGCCTTGGTGAGGTCGTCCAGTCCCGCCTCCTCGAAAAGAATGTCGATGATCTCGACTCCCGCCCGGTGTTGGCCGATCTTCAGGCGGAAGAACGCACAGACGGCCGCATGACGGAACTCCATGTCGATCTCGACCGTCGGCGTCGCGTCCCACGGCGCCTTGAAGCTTGCCGAGAGAGCGTAGCGCAGCGTTCCGCTCTTGAAAAAAAGTTCGGTCGACGAATTGACCAGGTCGGCGATGTTCGCCGCGTGGTCATTTCGGATCATGGACAGGAGCTCCGCCGCATCGGTCAGTCGAAGCTCGCTCGCCACGTCCACCAGCGCGTCGGCGATGATTCGCTCACGCGTGAATCGGCGGCGCGGTCGCGGACATGGCGAAGGCGCCTTCATTGCCTTTGTGGAGCCCATTGACCCTTCCCTTGCTGGACCAGGTGGACGATCTCGGCGACTGCGCGATAAAATTCCGCCGGAATCGGACGATCGACGTCGACGGCCGCGTAGAGCGAGCGTGCCAGCGGCTTATCCTCGATCACCGGAATGTCGTGATCCTCCGCGATCGAGCGGATCTTGAGCGCGATGAAATCGGCTCCCTTCGCGACCACGATCGGCGCGCCGCCCTCGGCGCGCACGTATCGCATGGCGACCGCGTAATGAGTTGGGTTGACCACGACCATGGTCGCGCGCGGCACAGCGGAGAGCATGCGCTTGCGTGAGCGATCGAGACGAAGCGAGCGCAACCGCGCTTTGATCATCCGGTCGCCCTCGGCCTGGCGGAGCTCCTCCTTGACCTCCTGTTTGCTCATCCGATGATCGCGCCGCCAGAGGATTCGCGACCAGGCAAGATCGGCGGCGGCGACCACGACCGTCGCGACGAGCACGGCGGCGATCGTTTTGACGCTCAGATCGAGCACGCGCTGTGGGAGCATGCCGGGATCGACATCCATCGCCGTGAGCAGGACCACCTTCTGGTCGATCAGCATCATCATCGCCACCGCGATCACCGCCGCGAGCTTGATGAGGCTCTTCAGGAATTCCGTCCAACCGCGAGCGCCGAACACGCGGCTCAAGCCTCGGCGCAGCGAGATGCGCGAAGCGTCGGGCAAGATTCTGTCTGGCACGATGCGAGGCGGACTCTGGGCGACGGAAGCGAGAACTCCCGCGGCGGTGAGAAGGATAACCGTAGGCAGCAGAAAACGCACGCTGGCGTCCACCAGAGGGCCGGCGAGAGCAACGACGTCTTCGCCGCGCCGAATGCGCCAGCCGGCGGGATCGTCGATGAGGCCGACAAGCGCGGAGAGGAGGGCTTCGGCGTGCGCAGGAATGACGAAGATCAGTGCGACGAGGGTCGCGGACAGCGAGGCGAACAGCGGCGCTTCCCGGGAGAAGGCGACTTCGCCTCGCTCGGCCGCGTCGTGGAGATGCTTCTCGGTCGGCTCCTCGGTTTTGTCTTCAGGGTCGACGTCGGCGCTCATCGCTCACCTGCGTGTCGGCTGACGGCCTCGGCAAAGCATGGCGAGCTCACGCCGCTTCGGCCGGCGGGGGGCCGCCAAGCTCGATTTCGTTGCGGCTCGCCATGCCGAGCACGATTTCGACGATCGCTTTGCGCGCCTTGGCAATGTCCCGAGGCGGCGCGGATGCGCCGGAACTGAGCTCCCCTTCGACCAGACGGCGCCCGCGCGACGGCATGGACGACAGAACCGCGTCGCGGAACTCCGCGTCCGTGCCCCGCAGGGCCATGACGACAATGTCGATCGAGGCGCGGTCGAACAACAGGGCTCGAGCGCGCTCGGACAGCCTCGGCAGATCGTTGAACGAGAACAACATCGTCTTCACAACCGCCGCGTCTTTCGGACGGGTCTGCTCGAGCGCCCGCATGGCGTCCTCGGCCTCCTCCGGATCGAGGCCATTGATGATGCCGGCGAGGCGGGACCGGCCGTCGACGTCTGCGGCCGACTTTGACGCCTGTTTCAGCGCGTTTCCGACCGCCTCTTCAATCAGCCGCGCGGCGACCGGCGTCACGTCGAGCGGCGCGACCAGTCCGCAAAGAGCGGCGTTGCGGCGATCGCGCGGCAGCGTACCGATGACCTTCGTCGCCACCGCGGGATCGAGCTTGGAGAGGATATAGGTCGCCGTTGTGGCTCGCTCCGCCATCAGGAGCGCAATGATCGCGGGTTCGGGCGCCTGCGCCAGCGCCTGCCATACGTCTGGGTCCTTGTGTTTGCCGGATTCGACCCCAAAAATATCGGCGATTTGGTCAGGCGGCAGGGCGTCGGCAAGCAGGTTCTTGGCCTGGCCGGCGTCGCCGAGCAGGTCGGCTCCAACGGAGAAGTCGGCCACGAATTCGTCGACCAGCCGATCGAGAGTTGTCGCGGGGATCACCCCAAGCCCGGCGGCGGCGCGCGCGAGAGCCTTCAAATCCGGTTCGTCAAATTGCTTGAGGAGCCGAGCCGCGGGCGGCTTGCCCATCACCAAGAGAAGGGCCGCGGCCTTTTCCGGCCCGCTCAGCGCCCTTTCGTCGCCGATCGCCGCCTCAGGCATGGCTGTTGTCCTGCGCCGCTTTGACGAGCTGCTTGGGGCCTGCGCCTGCGACGACCTCCAGCAGCGATACACCGAATCGCTGGCTGGCGTCATCGACGACGACGATTTCGCCGCGCGCGATCACTGTGCCGTTGACGACCACGTCGACCGGATCGCCGACGCGCTGATCGAGTGAGACAACCGCCCCGCGCGCGAGTTTCATGAGTCCGGAGACCGGAAGCGAGGTCGAGCCAAGCACGACTTGCACCGTGACCGGGATCGACAGGATGGCGCCGAGATTGGGGGGGCTCGCGAGCGGCTCCGGCTTCAGCGCGTCGGCTGCGCCCGGCGGCTCGGAATTGATGGCGGCTGCTTCCATGGATTGACGTCTTGCTCGAGGATGTGGGGAAGGAGACTCTTAGGCCTTGGTTGCTTCGCATCCATGTGCGATTGCGCTTTCGACTTCGAGCCGATAGCGGCCGTCCACCTGGCCGAGTTTGCAGGTGAACATCCCGCGGCCGGAGCATTCAAGTCGAATAGCGGTGAAATCGTTGCATTGCAGGGGCAGGAGCCCGCCAACCTGAAAATTAGCGACGTCGCCAAGACTTATCGGAACCTCCTCCAGGACAGCGGTGACCGGCAGCCGCGTCTGCTGGACACCGGCCTCCATCAGATGGGACCAGCGCCGATCCGCGGCCGGCGCCTCGGCTTCGGGATCGCTCGCGAATTCGGCGCGAAATGGCAGAAGAAACGCCTGCGGCAGCAGAAGGAGGCCGTCGAGGACGCCACCGCTCATGCCGAGGGTAAACCGCACCGCCGCGGCCTCGCCATCCCGCCGGCCGAGCGCGTAAGGATCCTTGATCACCGCGAGCCGCTCGAAGCTGAGCGTGATCCGGGCGACCGAAGCGAACGCCGCCTCGAGCGCCTCCCCCAACGCGCGCGCAAAGGCCTCAAGAAGCGTTGCCTCGATCGCAGTGCGCGGCTTTTGCGGCTCACTTCCCATTTTGTCGGAGCTATCGGCGCCGACGGCTTCGCCGAAAATTGAGGAGACAATCAGGTTGTCAACGCGCTGATCGAGCGCGATCATGAACCGCGCCTCGGGCTCGACGCTTTCGTAGATCGCCGCAGTAACGCCGGAGCATTCGCCAACCGCCTGAAACAATGTTGTTGCGCGAACCTCCTCGATCGCGCCGCCCGAAGGGTGCGCGATGAGCGACGCGAGGCGCGACGGCGCCTCCGCAATGAAACGGTTGAGCGCGTAGCCGAGCCCTGGCATCCGCTCGATCGCGAGAGTTGGGTGCTCGAGCATGGCGCCCTCGAGCCGGCGCGCGCCATGATCGGACTCGGGCGTTCCGTTGGCGGCGCTCATGCGGCTTCACGGATTGCGGTCTCGCCGCCGCCCCCGGGCGTCATCTCGCTCTCTACGACATCGATCGTCGGCCGCTCCTTGGAGGGGATTGTTTTGCGGCCGAACTCGACCGCCACCTGCGGCATTGCTCCGTTCATGAAGGCGAGCAGGCTTTGCTTCACCAGGGTGAACAGCCTGAGTTGCTTCTGCCGCACCGTTTTAATCTTCTGGGCGATCGGGGCGAGGATCGCATAGGACAGGAAGATGCCGGCGAAGGTGCCGACCAGCGCCGCGCCGATGAGTTCGCCGAGAATCTCGGGCGATTGATCGAGCGCCCCCATGGCGTGAATGATGCCGAGCACCGCAGCCACGATGCCAAGCGCAGGCAATCCGTCGGCGACGGCTTGAAAGGCGTGCACCGGCTTATACCGGTCGTGCGCCAGGGTCTCGATCTCTTCGTCCATCAACGCTTCGATTTCATGCGTCCTTGCATTGCCGATGATGATGAGGCGGCCGTAGTCGCAGATGAACGTCACCAGGTCTTTGTCGGCGAGCAGCTTGGGAAAGTTCTTGAAGATCTCGGATTCCTGCGGGTTGTCGAAATGCGCTTCGACCTCGCTGCGCGACTTGGCTCTGAGCTCCCGCATGAGCGCGTGCAGGGCGGAGAGCACGTCGAGGAAATCGCGCGGCTTCGGCGCCTTGTCGAGAACGGCCTCCACAAACGCCTTGCCGCAGTCCTTGATCGTCGACATGGCGTTGGCGACGATGAAAATGCCGAGCGATGATCCGGCGATGATGACGAATTCGTACGGCTGGAACAGAACCTCGAGATGGCCTCCAAGCGCCGCATAGCCGCCGAGGATGCATCCGACGGTGATCACGAGGCCGATGGCGAAATTCAAGATTCGCTCCTGGTGCGAACGGTAGGAGAGATTTGCTGGTCGAGACTTACGCGAGGCTGTGAGCGGTGAAGTCAGCTACGGACAAGCCGGCTGATTGACCGTGCCTTCGAAGGGTCGGCGCGAGCTAGGCCAGGCGGAACGCGTTATGCAGAACGGACTTTACGTCGCCCTGTCGGCGCAAGTGGCGCTCGAGCAGCGGCTGGAAACAATCGCCGACAATGTCGCCAACATGAACACTGTCGGTTACCGGGCGACTGGCGTGTCATTTGAGTCGGAAATGGCAAGGGCTGGCGACGCTCGGCTGAGCTACGCCTCGAGCGGTTCTAATTTTATCTCGCGACGTCTCGGCGGACTTATCAAGACCGACAATAGTCTTGATTTCGCCGTGCAGGGCGACGGTGGTTTGGAATCCAGACTCCTCAAGGGACGGCCTACACGCGAGACGGCCGGGCGACAATCGACGAATCCGGGACCCTGCGCACGCTGAACGGCGACCCTATTCTCGACGCCGGGGGCGCGCCCATCCTTGTCGACGCCGGCGGCGGCCCGCTAGCCGTTTCCGCTGACGGAATGATGACCCAGAACGGACGGCAGGTCGGGGCGATCGGATTGTTCGCGATCGACCCGACCGCCACCTTGAGACGGGCGGAAAACTCGAGCGTCGTGCCCGATAAGCCGGCGACGCCGATTCTCGAATTCACGCGCGATGGCGTCGTTCAGGGCGCGGTTGAAAGTTCGAACGTGGACCCGGTTCGCGAGATGACCAGGCTGATCGAGGTCACGCGCGCCTTCGACGGCGTCGCGGCCGAGACCTCGCAGTCCGAATCGTCGCTGCAGGATGCGATCAAGGCTCTGGGGTCGCCGGCATGACGGACGGTTGCTCCGACGTTCTTCCGCTTGAGCGTCTCGAACAGAAGGTGGCGCGGGGATTGCGGGATCTCCCGATCACGCGAGCGGGCGGCCGCGTCATCGAAGTCTCGACGTCCCACTATCGCGTCGCGGGCCTGTCGCGCTTCCTTAAGCTTGGCGAATGCGTCAGCGTCGATACCGGCGGTCGGATGCAGATCGGCGAAGTCGTCCGGATCGACGACGGCTCGGCCACTCTCAAGCCGTTCGATGCGCGCAGCGACGCGGCGATCGGCGCGCGCGCCTTTCGCACTGAGGCTTTGTCGCTGTCACCGCACCGAGCCTGGAAGGGACGCGTCATCGACGCGCTCGGGCGGGCGATAGACGGCGCAGGCGAACTTCCCTGCGGGGAAAGGCCGGCGCCGCTCGACGCTCCGCCGCCACCGCCGCTCAAGCGCGGGCGCGTTCATGCGCCGCTGCGCACCGGGGTGCGCGTCGTCGATCTTTTCATGCCCCTCTGCGTCGGGCAGAGAGTGGGCGTGTTCGCGGGCTCGGGCGTCGGCAAATCGTCGCTGCTGGCGATGCTGGCCCGGGCGACTCCGATCGACACCGTCGTCGTCGCGCTCGTCGGCGAGCGGGGCCGCGAAGTGCGCGAGTTTCTCGACGACACGCTGGGCGAGAACCGCAGCTCCGCCGTTGCGGTCGTGTCGACCGGCGATGAAAGCCCGATGATGCGCAGGCTGGCTCCGAAGACGGCGATGGCGGTCGCCGAATACTTTCGGGACATGGGCGAGTTGGTGCTGCTAATCGTCGATTCGGTCACTCGCTTCGCGCATGCTGCGCGCGACGTGGCGCTGGCGGCGGGAGAGCCGGCGGTCGCCCGCGGCTATGCGCCGAGCGTCTTCAGCGATCTGCCCCGCCTGCTCGAGCGCGCGGGGCCGGGCGTCGAGGGATCGGGCTCGATCACCGGCGTTTTCTCCGTCCTGGTCGACGGAGACGATCACAACGATCCGGTCGCTGACGCGGTTCGCGGCGTTCTCGACGGGCATATCGTGCTCGATCGCGCCATCGCCGACGAAGGACGATATCCTGCCGTCAACGTTCTCTCGTCGGTGTCGCGAATGGCGAACCCGCTGTGGAGGCCGGAGCAGCGCAAGGTGGTTCAGAACCTGCGCTCGCTGATCGCTCGCTTCGAGGAGACCCGCGAGCTGCGCCTCATGGGCGGCTATTCCGCGGGGACCGATCCGCTCCTCGACAAGGCGATCAAATCGGCGCCGCGCATCTATGAGGCGATGAACCAGTCCATGGATGCGCCGCGGTGCGAGGACCCCTTCATCGACCTCGCCGCCGCGCTGCGTAGCGACAGCAAAACCAACGATCTATGAGGACGGCGATGGCGCCCGCACAGGAAGTCGTGATCCGCGCGATCGGAATGGCCCTGGCCAGCCTTTCCATGGGCTTCGCCGTCTATATGCTCGCCTATGGCGGGGGCAGGACGCGAATTTATGGCCTCGAGCATCTGGCGATCTTCGCCCAGCCGCGCGGGGCGGAGGGCGGCGCTCGAGGCCCCGCGCCGTCTGCGGACGGCGGGCCCGCGGTCGACATGTCCGCGACAGGATCGCTGGCCGATTCCGCCAGCAAGGCCGCTCCGTACCCGCGACCGGTCGAGATCATCGGCGCCGACGCGGACCGCGTCTGGCTGAGGGTCGATGGCGCGATCCGCGCGGCTGCGCCCGGCGACAGCGTAGCGGGCCTGGGCCGAATCGGGGCGATCGTCGCGCGCGACGGCGGCTGGGTCCTGCTCGACGACAAGGGCGCGCAGCTTCTGACGGTGGCGAAAGGCGCGAACGGCGCCGCGCTCTTCACCCGCAGGAAGATCTTCGAGTAATCCCCTCGAAGCGGCGAAAGATTTGAAGGCGTGAGGCCCGCAGGCCCCGCCTTTCAAGACCTTGCGCCTTGCGCTACGCTCGCGCTCATGAATCATCCTGCCGTCTCAAACCTTGCGAGGCGGCGCAATGGACGCTCTTGGGAGGCGACATGGAAACGAGGCGCATCAAGGCTCGAAACGGCGAGGGGCTGACGTTCACCGCCGTCGGGCTTGGGACCGGCCCGCTTGGCGAGTTGTTTGACCCGCTGGACGAAAAAACCTCGATCGCGACGGTTGAGCAGGCGCTCGCAAGCGGCGTCAGGGTGTTCGACTCTTCGCCGCACTACGGCAACGGACTCGCGGAAAGCCGGATGGGCGCTGGCTTGAGGCGCGCGCCCCGCGACCAGATCCTCGTTTCGACCAAGATCGGCCGCATCATGGATCCCTTCACCAAAAGGCCCGAGGCGCGCAAGGACGTGGTCACGCCCGGCTTCGCCGGCGGATATCCGCACGCGCCGCGCTTCGATTATTCCTACGACGGCGCGATGCGCTCGATCGAGCACTCTCTCCTGCGCACGGGGCTCGACCGGCTCGACATCGTTCTCATCCATGATTGCGATGTCTGGACGCATGGCAAGGAGGAAGCGCCCGCGCGCTTCAAGGAAGCGATGGAAGGCTGCTATCGCGCGCTCGACAAGCTGCGCAACGAAAAGGTGATCAAGGCGATCGGCTTTGGCATCAACGAAGCCGACACCTGCGTCAAGTTCGCCAGGGCCGGCGATTTCGACGTCGCGATGATGGCGGGACGCTATACGCTGATCGACCAGACGGGTCTGGCCGAGTTTCTGCCGCTCGCCCTGGAGAAGAACATGGGCGTGATGCTCGCCGGCGTGTTCAATTCCGGCATTCTGGCGACCGGATCGGTGGCGCACGCCAAATTCGACTACGCGGACGCGCCCAAGGCGGTCGTCGACAAGGTGAAGGCGATCGAGGCGATCTGCCGCAAGCACAAGGTCACGCTGCGCCAGGCGGCGATCCAGTTCGCCTTTGCCCATCCCGCCGTCGTCTCGGTCGTGCTCGGCGCGGTCAAGCCCGAGGAAGTCAAGGCGAACGTCCACGACGCGTCCGTCGAGATACCGGCGGGCCTTTGGTCGGACCTGAAGTCGGCCAAGCTTCTGGACCCGGCCGCGCCGACCAAGGGGTAGCGGCGATGCAACCGGCGCGCGAACCTCTGCACCAACAAAAGAAAGCCAACGAAAGGAAATGAAAGCGAAATTGCTTTCTTTTGTTCTCTTTCGCTTTCTTTCACTTTTTGGAATCGGGACTTTTCAATGAGTTACGGCTGAAAAAACTAGAAAAATTTTCCTCGGCTCCCAACTCGCGCGATGGTTGTGTTTAAGCCCGCCTGTCAAACAGCCGCGCCCTCTCCTAGCCGGGCCCCGTCGCCAAGCATTGACGGTTTCCGCTAAGGAGAATACATATGACATATTTCTGATTTTGTCAAGTACAATCTTCCCGCCGCGCCGGCCGCGAAGCGCTCCCTGACGCTGGGCCTCCCCCTCGATCCGATCAGGACGCTCTGGAGCACGCCGCCCTTGGGTAGGATCGCGAGCCCACAGGGCGTCGAAGGACGCCCGCCTCTCGACGGGCTATGGGCGTCGAAGGACGCCCGCCTCTCCCGGAAGCGGCCGAGCGGCTCGCCGGGCTGGCAGGCCTGCCGATCCGCGCGCGAGTCGGGCGGAGGCGCCTTGACGGGGATATCCAATCGGTACATTCTAATATCCGCGGAGGATAGCCAATGCCGCTCTACATCAAAGATCCGAGGGTCGCGGAGATGGCCGAGCAGCTGCAGGCGCTCACCAACGCTGCCTCCAAGACAGAGGCTGTGGGGAAGGCGCTCGAGCGCGCAATCAAAGAAGCGCTGCGCGAACTCCTGGCGCCCGAACTCGAGCGGGCGGTCGCCATCGCCCGGCAGATCGGCCGCCATGACGATCGATTCGACCAGAAGACCTTCAGCGACGAGATGTGGGGCCTTTAGTGGTCATCGACGCCTCAGCTGTCATCGCGGTTCTCGCCGAGGAGCCCAAAGGGCGTGAGGTCATGCAAGCATTGAAAGATCACGGCGGTCCATTCGCGGTTCCACCGATGACGGTGTTCGAGTCGACGCTCGGGCTGGCGCGAGCCCGGATCGGACGAGAGCGAGCCGTCACGAGCGAGGATATCGCCACGGCTCTGGCGGCGGTCGCCAAGTTCTGCGAAGCGCTCCAAGCGGAAGAGCCGGCGGTGTCGCCATATCTCGCACGCAAGGCGGTGGAGGCCGCCGCCCGCTACGGCAAGGTCGTGGGTCATAAGGCCGATCTCAACTTCGGCGATTGTTTCGCCTATGCTCACGCGCAGGCCCGGGGCGAAGCGCTTCTGTTCGTGGGCGATGACTTCACCCATACCGACGTTCCGAGCGCCCTTCTTGACCCGCGGCCGCTTCCCTGAGCAATCGGACGATCGGCCTGCAAAAGCCGGGGGACAACGCGGCTCCTTGCTTGCCAAAGCCCCGATGAAGGCCAATCTGCCTCCTCATGAAGTTCCCGCCCGAATTTCTCGACGAGATCAGGACCCGGCTGCCGGTCTCGGAAGTGGCGGGGAAGCGCGTCAAATTGCGCAAGGAGGGCCGCGAATGGCGTGGCCTGTCGCCCTTCACCTCGGAGAAGACGCCGTCGTTCTTCGTCAACGACCAGAAGGGCTTCTTCCACGACTTCTCGTCCGGCAAGCACGGCGACGCCTTCGCCTTCCTGATGGAGACCGAGGGCCTGAGCTTCCCGGAAGCGGTCGAGCGGCTCGCCGGCATGGCGGGCCTGCCGATGCCGCGGGCGAGCCAGGCGGAGGCGGCGGAAGAGAAGAAGCGCCTGAGCCTGCTTGACGTCCTGGGCGTGGCGGCGCGCCTGTTCGAAGCGAACCTGCAAGCGCCGATCGGCGCCAGAGCGCGCGGCTATCTCGCCGATCGCGACCTCAGCGCCCCGGTTCAGCAGCGCTTCGGGCTCGGCTACGCCTCGCCCGAGCGCTTCGCGCTGCGCGACGCGCTGGCCGCGCAGGGCGCAAGCGCCGAGGCGATGATCGAAGCGGGGCTGCTCGTCCATGGGCCGGACATCGCGGTGCCTTACGACCGGTTCCGCGACCGGGTGATGTTTCCGATCCACGACCGCTCGGGCCGCGTCATCGCCTTCGGCGGGCGGGCGATGGAGGCGGGCGCCAAGGCGAAATATCTGAATTCGCCGGAGACCGCGCTCTTCCACAAGGGAGCGCTGCTGTTCAATCATCACCGCGCCCGCAAGAGCGCGCATGATGTGGGCTCGATCATCGTCGTCGAGGGCTATATCGACGCGATTGCGGTGAGCGAGGCCGGCTTCCCCAATGTCGTCGCGCCGCTCGGCACCGCGCTGACCCCCGATCAGTGCGCAGCTCCTGTGGGCGATGGCGAGCGAGCCGATCCTGTGCTTCGACGGCGACGGCGCCGGACGGCGCGCGGCTTTCCGCGCGATCGAGACGGCGCTGCCCATGATCGGCGCGGGCAAGAGCCTGCGCTTCACGCTCCTGCCCGAAGGCCAGGACCCGGACGATCTCATCCGGCAGAGCGGGCCGGCGGCGATGGCCGAGCATCTGGGCGCCGCGCGCCCGCTCGCCGAGATGCTGTTCATGCGAGAGACCGACGGCGAGCGTTTCGACACGCCCGAACAGCGCGCGGCGCTCGAGCGGCGTCTTTTCGAGGCGGTCGCAAAAATCGCCGACGAACCGCTGCGCCGCCACTACCAGGCGGACATGAAGCGGCGCCTCTCGGCTTTCTTCGGCGAAGAGCGGGATCGGTCGGGGCGAGGCGAGGCGGACGCGCGGCGGGGCTTCTCGCCGCGGCGCTATGCGCCATTCCCTCCGCGCGGTCCCCGCATTGGGCTGAAGGAAGCGCCGTTGGCCCCGCAGAGCAAGCTCGGCCGCAAATCGCGTTTGCCGGCGCGCGAAGTCATGATCCTTTCGATTGCGCTTGGCCATCCGGCGCTGATCGAGAGCCGCTGCGAGGAGCTGGCGGCGGCGGAATTCATGGGCGCGGGCCTCGGCGCGTTCCGGGACGCGCTCATCGCCGCCCCGGCGGAGGCGCTCGATTCGGCCGCTGCGCTTGGCCAATGGCTGAATGGCGCCGGGGGCAGCGGCCGAACGGGAGCAGATTTTGGCCCTGGCCGCCAAAATGCCGAATTGGTGGTGCATGCGGCCGGAAGCAGCGCTAGGCGACGCCGATCTGGTCTTAAGACAAAGCTTGGCCTTGCATCGCCGGGCGGGGGCGTTACATAGGGATCTGAAGCTCGCGGAGCTGTCGCTCGCAGCGGAGCCAAACGAGCTTAATCTTGCCCGACTGCTTGATATCAAAGCGAATTTGGCCGACCTTGCGGATGCGGAAGCGGCCATCGACGGTTTCGGCGATCGGTCCGGGCGCGTTTCGTCCGCGATCTGACCCGACCGCAGGCGGATGATCGAAACGAATTCTTGGGGAAGCGCTCGAAGAGCACAGCCTTAACGCTGACTAAGTGAATTTGAGGAACCGTCGCGCGGGCGTGACGATTCGGTATGGGACACCCGGCGCCCTGGGCCGCGGAATGACGGAGACGCCGCGATGGCAAAGAAGGATGAGGCGAAGGGCGAAGGCGAGGCGGTGGTGGTCGAAACCCCCGACAGCCCGCTGCTCGATCTCAGCGACGCCGCCGTCAAGCGGATGCTCAAGATCGCCAAGAAGCGCGGCTGGGTGACCCAGGAGGAATTGAACGCGGTCCTGCCGTCAGAAGAGATTTCATCCGACCAGATCGAGGACATGAACGCGATGCTCAGCGAGATGGGCATCAATGTCGTCGAAAGCGAGGACGCTGAAGAAGCGGAAAAGGAAAGCGCTGACGGCGCTGACGAGGAGGAGGCGGAAGGCGGCGAGGTCGTCGAGGCTTCCCGCTCGACTGCGGTCGCTGCGCGCACTTCCGAGCCGTCCGAGCGCACCGACGACCCTGTGCGCATGTATCTGCGCGAGATGGGCTCGGTCGAGCTTCTGTCGCGCGAAGGCGAGATCGCCATCGCCAAGCGGATCGAGGCTGGCCGCGAGGCGATGATCGCCGGCTTGTGCGAAAGCCCGCTGACCTTCCAGGCGATCATCATCTGGCGCGACGAACTTAACGACGGCAAGATCCTGCTGCGCGACATCATCGATCTCGAGGCGACCTACGCCGGCCCCGACGGCAAGAAGGCGCCGAAGCCCGATTATTCCGCGCCCGGCGCGCCGCCGCCGCCCAATCCGGCCCGCGACCGCATGGCGCCCGCGACCGCTCCGCAGGCCCCGCCGGAAGGGTTCGAGGGCGAAGCGGCTCCGCCTCCCGACGGCTTCGACGACGAGGACGATCTCGAGAACTCCGTCTCGCTTTCGGCGATGGAAGCCGATCTCAAGCCGAAGGTGCTCGAGACCTTCGACCGCGTCGCCGACGCCTACAAGAAGCTGCGCCGGCTGCAGGATCAGAACGTCGAGAACAAGCTCAGGAGCGAGTCGCTCTCGCCCGCCCAGGAGCGCAAATACAAGGCGCTGAAGAAAGACATTGTCGGCGACGTCAAGTCGCTGTCGCTCAACCAGAACCGCATCGACGCGCTGGTCGAGCAGCTCTACGACATCAACAAGCGCCTGATCGGCCTCGACGTGCGCCTCATGCGCATGGCCGAGACCCATCGGGTGGGCCGCGAGGACTTCCTCAGGAACTACCAGAATTCGGAGCTGGACCCGAAATGGCTGCTCAGGGTCTCGAAGCTCACGACGCGCGGGTGGAAGGACTTCATCGCCGCCGACAAGATCGGGATCAAGGAAATCCGCGCCGAGATCCAGTCGCTGGCGACCGAGACCGGGCTTGAGATCCAGGAATTCCGCCGCCTCGTGCAGATGGTGCAGAAGGGCGAGCGGGAGGCGCGGCAGGCGAAGAAGGAAATGGTCGAGGCCAACCTGCGCCTCGTCATCTCGATCGCCAAGAAATACACCAATCGCGGCCTGCAGTTCCTCGACCTGATCCAGGAAGGCAATATCGGGCTCATGAAGGCGGTCGACAAGTTCGAGTACCGCCGCGGCTACAAGTTCTCGACCTACGCCACCTGGTGGATCAGGCAGGCGATTACGCGCAGTATTGCGGATCAGGCGAGAACCATCCGCATCCCCGTCCACATGATCGAGACGATCAACAAGATCGTGCGCACCTCGCGCCAGATGCTGCATGAGATCGGCCGCGAGCCGACGCCGGAGGAGCTCAGCGAAAAGCTTGCGATGCCGCTCGAGAAGGTGCGCAAGGTGCTCAAGATCGCCAAGGAGCCGATCAGCCTCGAGACGCCGATCGGCGACGAGGAGGACAGTCACCTCGGCGACTTCATCGAGGACAAGAACGCCGTGCTGCCGATTGACGCGGCGATCCAGTCGAACCTGCGCGAGACGACGACGCGCGTGCTGGCGTCGCTGACCCCGCGCGAGGAGCGCGTCTTGCGCATGCGTTTCGGCATCGGCATGAATACCGACCACACGCTGGAAGAAGTTGGCCAGCAATTCTCCGTGACCCGCGAGCGCATCCGGCAGATCGAGGCCAAGGCGCTGCGCAAGCTCAAGCACCCGAGCCGGAGCCGCAAGCTGCGGAGTTTTCTGGACAATTGAGCAGCCGCGCGGCCGTGCGCCGCCGTGCCACGATCCAGCGGATTCGCGATCATAATCCACGGCGTTTCCGTACAGCACAAGATTTCGGCTGAAGGGCGTTTACACACGCGTTGCAAGCGTGCTTGAATGGCTCATGTCGTTGCTTCGGCAGTCTGCCGCCCCGGCAGCTCTAGGGGGAATTCAAACATGAGGCATTCGGTCGTAGCAGCGTTCGGCGCCGCTCTGATCGTGGCGCTTGGCGCGAGCTCCGCTGCGGATGCGAGCATAGTCGACTTCGCCGTCACCGCGTTTGGCAATTCGATCACCTACAGCGGTGCGTCCTTGGATCAGTCGAGCTCGCTCGATCTCGATCAGGCGCCGTTGCTGGTAACGGGGGTTAACCCCGGCGACTCCTCAGGGCTGGCTCTCTTCGACGAAGTCCAGCTTGCCGCGGTTCCCCCGCCGACGGGCAGCGTCATCCTCTATGGGGATACGACGCCTGTGCCACCGGGGGGCCGGCCGCTTGGCGCCGACGTCATCCTGTCGTGGACGGTTGGGTCCGGGCCAAGCGAGGATACGTTCACCGAAACGCTGACCTCAACGCTGTCGATCAACCGCACGACGCCCGACGAAATCGGCCTGCAACTGTCGGGAACGCTGAGCGACACCAGCGGCGCCTTCTCGAACTCGCCAGTTTTGCTGGCGTTGACCGCCAACCAAGCCGGCGGACCGGGGGAAACCACCAGCGCATCGTTCACCAACACGTCGGCCGTCAGCGCCATTCCCGAAGCCTCGACCTGGGCGATGATGGCGCTTGGCTTCGCCGCTCTCGGCTACGTCGGGTCTCGCCGGCGAAAGGCCAAGCTCGCCATGCTTTCGGCTTAAGCTTCCGACTTTCCTTTGCGATTGCGAAACGCCGCCCTCTCTTGGGCGGCCTTTCTTTTTGCTGGCGCGCTTCTGTTGACAGGCTCACGTCTCTAGAGCAACGCGCTTTCAGATCGAATCGCAGTCGGCCGTATTGTCATTCCCGCGCAAGCGGGAATCCATAGTTCGATCAATGTCTTGCTGGATGCCCGCTTGCGCGGGCATGACACCGGGCCGGCGTGGGCTGATTGCGCATTGCTCTGGCGCTTCGCCCAACCCGGCTGCTCCCTGTCGAGCGCTCGCTTTCGAATGCGATCGTCGACAGGGTCGCGCCGCATGTTACAGTCGAGGGCCGGACGAGCGGGTCCGACGGCGGCCTGCGGGCGCATCGCCGAGGCGAAGGAGAGCGGCTGACCGCGCCGAAGGCGGGCGGCGGCCGGATGGGAGGACGAATTGGCCTACAAGGATATCCTCGTCTATCTCGATCCCACCGTCGAAACGGTCGAGCGGATACGTTTAGCCGTCGCGTTGGCCAAGGCGCACGGGGCGCGATTGATCGGCGTCGACGTTAGTTCGCCCGCCGCGGGCCAGGAGGCCGAGACCGAAGAAGCGGTCAGCCGGACGTTCAGCGATACCACGCGTGAATCCGGACTGACCACCGTCTACGCGCCGGGGAACAAAGCGGGCGAAGCGGACAATTTCACCCATTGCGTCGACCTGATGATCGCGCCCGGGCCCGAAAGCCTGGCGCACGGGACGATTCGCCGGGGCGCGCTCGACCGGGCGTTGCTCGAATCCGGCGCGCCGATGCTGATGCTGCCGCCGGAATGGACGCCCGGGCCGGTGGGCGACAATATCGTCATCGCCTGGAACGCCGGGCGTGAGGCTTTGCGCGCCGTCCATGACGCGATGCCGCTGCTCGAACGGGCAAAGAAGGTGACCCTGTTCGCCTTCTCGGCGCAGCCGAGCGCGCTCCGCAAGTCAGCCGAGACGCTGGTCGACCACCTGGCCGCGCACGGCGTCAGGGCCGAGCACATCTCCGACTGGACCAACACCGGCGATCTGACCGCGGTCGAGGCCCTATTCGCCAGTCTCGACACACAAGACGCAGACCTCATCGTCGCCGGGGCCTTTGGACATTCGAGGCTTTACGAAGGGCTTTTCGGCGGGGTGACGCGGGACCTCATGCATCAACAATCGCTGCCGGTGCTGATGTCGCACTGAGCGCGGCTCGCGAAAAAGTGGGAGCCGGTTTTTCGCGCAAAAGCGCGCGAAATCGAAGAAGTATAAAGAAGTATAAAGAACGAGCCCGAACCGGAGGCGATCATGCGGAGGCGACGGGAGCGACCACCACGTTCAACTGGTACGTCGATCCCACCAACACCCAGGGCGCCAACACCTCGACCGACACTCCCGGCGTGCTGGTCGCCACGTTCACACATCCGGCAGCGTCGCCGGCCGACAGTTTCAGCACCGACACCATCGGCCCGGTGTCGCTGACCTCTCCCTTCTCGTTGACTGAACAATTCACCCTTTCGCTTCCGCCTGGCGCAGAATTGCTCAGCCGCGGGCAGACCATAATCCTTTCGGTTCCTGAGCCCTCGACTTGGGCGATGGCGCTCCTTGGATTTGGGTTCCTGGGCTTCGCGGCATATCGTCGCCGCGGCACCCGGGCGCCGGCGGCTTTCCAGGGCTAAAGCTGCCCGCAAAAGGTGGGGTCGGTTCAAGCTACGTCGGGGAATTCGCGTTCGCGGACCCCCGACTAAGCCTGTCTGACCCGTCTTCGTGCCGAAGGCGACGCACCTTGGCGCTATAAAAGTCGGGCAACTTTCCTCTTTGTATAAGTTGATGGACGTGGACGCGGGCGCGAATGCCGCCGCGCCCGCGTCCATCAAAGAGCCGGCCAGCGCCGCCACAATTCCAGCAGCGAACATCCGCGCGCAAGTGCGGCAACCTTTCGGCGAGGCCGATCGCCAACCCAGTTCTAAGCTTCCTAGTCCCGTTGCCTCCGCGGTCAGAGGCCGTGTTCGCCAGTCTCGGCACGCAAGACGCAGAGCTCATCGTCGCGCGGGCCTCTGGACATTAGACTGCCTTTGGACATTTGAGGATTGACGAAGGGTTATTTGCCGGGGTGACACTGGACCTTATGCATCAAAAATCGCTGCCAGCGCTGATGTTACACTCGTCGCTTGGCGAAGAGCGCCCGTTAAACCGCTCCAGAATATGCGGCGCCGCAACACTAGCGCCGAGCTCTGTAGCGACAATTTCGCGGGCGAACGCCGGGTTCGAATGACGCGAGCTGTCGCGAACGCCCGGCGGTTAAGTTTGCAACCGCTCCAGCGCCTGGGCGACTGCCGCCACTTGTTCCGTAAGCCACGGAATTGATTGCCATTCTAACCGAGGTTAGCCTCTACCCCACGCCCCGCGTCACCGCGCGTCACTCCCCTGTCATCCGCCGTTGCTACGGCCAAGGCGGGTCGGCGCGGCGAGGTTAACATTCTCCAGTCCTTTTCCTGCAAATTAGCGATTGGGGCTTGACTAATCCTCCCGCACCTGCTTTGTTGCCGTTGCGGTGCTCTTGTAGTTACCTTTGCGGTGAACCTTCTTAGGGGGATGTTATGAAGATTGTTATCCCAGCTTTAGCGGCCGCCTTCATCGCGACGGTGGGCGCTTCTACCTCTGCGCAAGCGGCCGCGATCGATTTCTCAGCGGTCGCGTTGTGCCCCGCCTCCTGCACAGGCATTACCTACGCAGGCACGAATCTCGGGCTGTCGACAGCGCTCAACCTGGATGGCTCCACGTGGCTTGTGACGAGTGTCAACACTGCGGTGGTGATATGTCCGGGTTGACCTCGGGGACAGTATCGACATTGCCCCGAAACCCTTGGCCGGCACATATGGGACGTTACATGGGCCGGTTGACGTTACGCTTCTGACGCCCATTAGCAAGACATGGACGGGCTCTTTCGGCGCCTTCAGTGAAACTCTGACAACGCTCACCGAGGTCAGTCGCGGTCTCAATTCGATCGCCTTCACTTTTGAAGGGACGGTCACGGGCGGGGTGTTCCATGACTCGCCGGTCAGCATGGTGTTGAGCCTTACCCAAGCTGGCGGGCCGGGGAATGTGGTCTCCGCTTCGTTGACCAACGCCGGCGCCGTTCCCGAACCTGCGACGTGGGTGATGTTGGCCTTGGGTTTCGCAGGTCTCGGCTATGCGGCGGTTCGTCGGAGCGCGAAGGACAAGGTAGCGCTCGCCATCTGAACCGCTTGATCCAAGGATCTCTATCAAAAGGCCGCCTAAGGGCGGCCTTTTCTTTCGCCCTCCTCATCGCTCCTGCCGGAACGGAGCCCACTATTCCAGCGCGGCCACGGGATCGGCCAGACGGTGCAGCCGGTCGGCGGCGGCCTGGGCAAAGCGCAGCAAGAGCGCGCGGCGGCTGGCGGGCGCCATGCGCTGAAGTTCGGCCTCCCGGACGATTTCGGCTCCGAATGAATCGGCGATGATGAGGCCGGCCTCCAGCGGCATCAGCTCCGCCGGCGTGCGCTCCGAGATGGCGAAATAAAGCCGGTCACAGCAGGCGGCATAGTCGCGCCACTTGCGATCGGCGCGAAAGTCCGCCGCCGACGATTTGACCTCGACGATCAGCACCTCGCCGTCGCGATTGACCGCCGCAATGTCGGCGCGGCGCCCGTCGGTCAGCGGGAGCTCAGTCAGGCTGGAGAAGCCGCGGGCCCTGAGCAGCCGCCGCACGCCGCGCGCGATCATCAGCGCCGTCTCGGATTGCCGTCCATCGACCGGAGGCGCTGACAATCCCTCCCACATCAGGCCGCTCTCGCGTCGGCAAGGATCATCTCGGCCGCCTTTTCGGCGATCATCATGGTCGGCGAGCCCGTGTTGCCGGAGGTGATGCGCGGCATGATCGACGCGTCGGCGATCCGCAAGCCGGCAAGGCCATAAACCCTGAGCCGTTCGTCGACGACCGCCAACGGGTCCTGCGCCAACCCCATCTTCGCCGTCCCCACGGGATGGAAGATCGTCGTGCCGATCTCGCCCGCCGCCTGCATAAGCTCATCGTCCGTTTGCAAGTTTGCGCCGGGCTTGAGCTCCTGCGGCGCGTAGCGCGCAAGGGCGGGTGCGGCGGCGAGGCGGCGCGCAAGACGGACCGAGTCCACCGCCACCCGCCGGTCGGCCAGCGTCGAGAGATAATTCGGCTGGATGATGGGCGCGGCGCGCGGATCGGCGCTTGCGGCGTGGGTCGAGCCCCGGCTTTCGGGCCGCAGGTTGCAGACGCTGATCGTGATCGCCGGATAGGGGTGCATGGGCTCGCCGAAGCGGTCGAGCGACAGCGGCTGGACATGAAATTCGATATTGGCGCTGGCGTAGTCAGGCGCGGACTTCGTAAACAGGCCGAGCTGCGACGGCGCCATGGTCAAGGGCCCGCGCCGTCGAACGCCATAGTCGAGCCCCATCATCGCCCGCTTGAACAGGGACTGGTAATCGACATTGAGCGTGCGCGCGCCTGTCACGCCAAAGATCGCTCGGAGCTGCAGATGGTCCTGCAGGTTTTCGCCCACTCCTGGCAGCGCGTGGACGATAGATGCGCCGATCGCTTGGAGACGGTCCGGCGCGCCGACGCCCGAAAGCTCGAGAAGTTGTGGCGAGCCGATCGCCCCGGCCGCAAGGATGACCTCCCCTTTCGCGCGCGCCTCGCGGCTCACGCCCTGATCAGCATAGCGCAAGCCGCTTGCGCGCCGGCCCTCGAACAGAACGCGCTCGACATGCGCGCCGGTCTTAAGATGCAGGTTCGGCCGCTTGAGGATCGGCTTCAAAAATGCCGTCGCCGCGCTCCAGCGCCGGCCGCGGCGCTGGTTGACCTCGAAATAGGCCGAGCCCTCGTTGTCGCCCTGATTGAAGTCGTCGATCTTCGGGATGCCGATTTCGACCCCGGCCTCGCGCACGGCGTCAAGGATCGGCCAGGAGACGCGCGGACGCTCGACCCGCCATTCGCCGCCCGTCCCGTGCAGCGCGCCGCCTCGCGCCGTGATGATCCTCCTGGCGGAGGAAATAGGGCAGAACGTCGTCCCACCCCCAGCCGGCAAGGCCGAGCTGGCGCCAGCCGTCATAGTCGGCCGCCTGGCCGCGCATATAGATCATGGCGTTGATGGCGGAGCATCCGCCCACCACCTTGCCGCGCGGATAGGCGATAGACCGGCCGCCAAGGTTCGGCTCAGGCGCGGTCTTGAACATCCAGTCGGCGCGCGGGTTGCCGATCGCATAGAGATAGCCGACCGGAATATGGAACCAGATCCAGTTGTCGCGGCCGCCCGCCTCGACGACGAGCACGCGATTGCGGGGATCGCGGCTTAAGCGATTGGCGAGCACGCAGCCTGCCGACCCGGCGCCGACGATGATGAAGTCGTACGTGTCCTCGCTCATGGATCCACGGCCCAGCAGGCGACGTCCCGTCCTTGCTTCAGCTCGAGCGGCGGCTTCTCGACGCTGCAACGATCGAAAGCGAGCGGGCAGCGCGGATGAAACGCGCAGCCCGGCGGCGGGTCGAACGGCGACGGCGGCTCGCCGGAAAGCAGGATGCGCTGGCGCCTGGCGGTCGGATCGGCGACCGGCGTCGCGGACAGGAGCGCCCGCGTATAGGGATGTTGCGGGCGCTCAAAGACCGCGGCGCGCTGGCCGAGCTCGACCGTATTGCCGAGGTAGATCACCATCACCTCGTCGGCGATATGCCGCACGACCGAAAGGTCATGCGAGACGAATACATAGGCAAGCGCAAATTCCTCCTGCAAGGCCGCCAGCAGATTGAGCGCCTGCGCGCGGATCGAGACATCCAGCGCGGACACCGGCTCGTCGAGCACCAGAATCTTCGGCTTCAGCATGAGCGCGCGGGCGATGGCGATGCGCTGGCGCTGGCCACCGGAGAACATGTGCGGGTAGCGATGATAAGTCTCGGGCCTGAGGCCCACCTTGGCCATGATCGACAACGCCTCCGCCTTGCGCTCGGCGGCCTTGAGGCCAGTGTTCACGAGCAGCGGCTCCTCGAGCGCCTTGCCGATCGTCTGGCGCGGGTTCAGCGACGCAAACGGGTTCTGGAACACGATCTGGATTTCCGTTCTAAGCCGCGCGCGCGTCGCCGCGCTTGCGTGAGCGACATCTTCGCCGTCGATCAGGAGCGAGCCGGCGGTCGGAATTTCGATCAAAGTCAAAAGCCGCGCCAGCGTCGATTTGCCCGAGCCGGACTCGCCGACCACCGCCAGGGTGCGCCCGGCCCGCAGCGAAAAGGACACGCCGTTAAGCGCATGAATCGTCGCGCGCGAGCGGAACGGCCCGCGCGAAACCGAATAGTCGCGTGTCAGCTCCCTCGCCTCGAGCACGGCGCTCACGAATGCGCCCCCTGGAGCTCACGCTCGCCCGGAATCCCGCCGACGAGCGGGGTCAGACAGCGCGCGCGGCCGAGCGCCGGCGCCGCGGGCGGCGGCTCAGCATCATGGCAGGCGTCGAAAACGAAGGCGCAGCGCGGCGAGAAGAGGCAGCCTCGCGGCCGGTCGAACGGCCCTGGCACGATGCCCGGAATCGCGGGCAGGCGCCGCTCGTTCGCGCGTTCCGGCAACGCCGCCAGAAGCGCGGCGGTATAGGGATGATGCGGATCGGCGAAGAGCTCGCGCGTGCCGTTCGTCTCCATTTGCTGGCCGGCGTATTGGACGATGACCCGGTCGGCCGTTTCGGCGACCACACCCATGTCGTGAGTGATGAGCACGAGCCCCATGCCGTTGTCGCGGCGCTCCCGCATCAGAAGATCGAGGATTTGCGCCTGGATGGTGACGTCGAGCGCGGTGGTCGGCTCGTCCGCGATCAGGAGCTTGGGACGGCAGGCGAGCGCCATGGCGATCATGACCCGCTGGCTCATGCCGCCTGAAAGCTGGTGCGGGTAGGCGCGCGCGCGGCGCTCCGGATCGGGAATGCCGACCTCGGCCAGAAGCTCGACGACGCGCCGGCCACGTTCGGCCCGTTTGAGGTTCGTGTGCGCATTCAGCGTTTCGGCGATCTGAAAGCCGACGGTGAAGCAGGGATTGAGCGACGACATCGGCTCCTGGAAGATCATGGCCATGTCCTTGCCCGCGATCCGGCGCCGCTCGTCCGCGCTCATCGACAAAAGATCGACGCCGTCGAAAGCCATGCGGTCGGCGGACACGGTCGCAATCGGAGGCAAGAGGCCCATCGCCGCGAGCATCGCCACCGACTTGCCGGAGCCGGATTCGCCGACGATCGCCAGCACCTCGTTGCGCTCGAGCGTGAGATCGAACCCGTCCACCGCCACGAACGGGCCATGGCGGGTGGCGAACGTCACGGAAAGGTTGCGGATCTCCAGCAGCGGCGGCGCCATCAGCCTCTCCGCATCTTCGGATCGAGCGCGTCGCGCAGGCCGTCGCCGGTCAGATTGATGGCGAGGACGGTGATGAGAATGGCGAGGCCCGGAAGGGCGACGATCCAGGGATCGGAGCGAATGAACTCGCGCGAGTTGGCCAGCATCGCGCCCCATTCCGGCGTCGGCGGCTGGGCGCCAAGGCCAAGGAAGCCAAGCGCCGCCGCTTCCAGGATGGCGCTCGACACGCCAAGCGCCGCCTGAACGATGAGCGGCGCGAGGCAATTTGGCAATATTGTCGAAGCAGCGAGCCTGAGCGGGCCGACCCCGACCACGCGCGCGGCGGTCACATAGTCCTTGCTGAGTTCGCCGAGCGCGGAGGCGCGCGCCAGACGCACGTAGCCCGGCAGATAGACGATCGTCACCGCAATGATCGTGTTGGCGAGGCTCGGCCCCAGAACCGCGACGACGAGCACGGCAAGCACGAGGCTCGGCACCGCCATGATCAAATCCATAAGCCTGGTGATCGTCACATCGGCGACCGGTCCCGCCATCGCCGCCGCAAGCCCGAGCGCCACGCCGGCGACGAACGACACGCCCATCACCGAAAGGCCGATGAACAGCGACACGCGGGCGCCGAAGATGAGGCGCGAAAGCATATCGTGACCGTCGCCATCGGTCCCCAGGGGGAAGCGCCAGGAGCCGCCTGTTTCCCAGACCGGCGGCGTCCGCACCGAGTCGCGGAACTGCTCGATTGGTGAGTGGGGCGCGACGATATTCGCGGTCAAAGCCAGAAGGACGATGACGGCGAACACCGCAAGGCCGATCACCGCGCCTCTGTTTTCCCGGAACGCGGCCCAGAACGACGCCAATGGCGAAGGCTGGGCGAGGACGGCCGTGTCATCGCCGAGCGTCGTTGTCAGCGCGGCGGCGTCAGCGGGCATGGCGAATCCTCGGATCGATCATGCCGTAGACAAGATCGACGATCAGATTGACGAACACGACCACGGCCGAGATGAGCAGGACGCCGCCCTGCAGCGCAGGATAATCGCGCCGGCCGATCGAATCGATGAGCCAGTGGCCGACGCCCGGCCAGGAGAAGATCGTCTCCGTCAGCACCGCCCCGGCCATCAGGCCGGAAACCGAGAGGCCGATCACCGTCACCACCGGCAGGAGCGCGTTGCGTAACGCGTGAACGCCAATGACCCTTGCCGGCGAAAGCCCTTTGGCGCGCGCGGTGCGCACGTAATCCTCGCTCAAAACTTCGAGCATCGAGGAGCGGGTCATGCGGGCGATGATGGCGAGCGGAATGGTGCCGAGCACGATCGAGGGCAGGATGAGATGGCGCAGGGCGTCGAGGAAGGCGCCCTTCTGATCGGACAGGAGCGCGTCGATGGTCATGAATCCGGTCGGCTGATCGAACGAATAGTTGATGAGATCGATCCGGCCCGAGACGGGGAGCAGGCCCAGCCGCACCGACACAAACATGATGAGCAAAAGGCCCCACCAGAAAATCGGCATCGAATAGCCGAACAGCGACACAGTCATCAGCGCCTGATCATAAAAGCCGCCGCGCTTCACCGCCGCAAGCGCGCCGGCCGGAATCCCGATCGCAATCGCAAACAGCATGGCGAAGAACGACAGTTCGAGCGTCGCCGGGAACAGGGTCAGAAACTCGGTCAGCACCTTCTGCTGCGACGACAGGGAAACGCCGAAGTCGCCATGCGCGAGGCGCCAGACATAGTGGAGAAACTGCCGCCACACCGGCTGGTCGAGGCCGAGCTGGTGGCGAAAATAGGCGAGGCGCTCGGCCGACATGACGTGCTCGCCGGTCCTAACCTCGACCGGATCGCCGGGAACGAGCCGGATCGCGACGAAAGTCAGGAACATCAGCGCCAGAAAGGTCGGGATGGTCAGCGCGATGCGACGAAGGAAGTAAGCGAGCATGGCCGGTCCAAAACCAACGGGCCCCGCCTCAGGTGACTGGCGGAGCCCGGACCAGCCTTACTTGAGGTCGACGCCTTCGAACGCATGGGTTCCGAGCGGGCTTTGCTTATAGCCGGTCACATTCGAGCGCATGGCTTCGAACACGATCGAATGGGCGACGAGCAGTTCCGGCTGCTCGTCATGCTCGATTTCCTGCATGCGCTGATAGAGCTTGGCGCGCTCGGCCTGGTCGGGAAGCGTGCGCGCCTTCACGAGCAGATCGTTGAACTCCTTGTTGCACCATTTCGGCAGGTTGTTGTTGACCGGCTTGCCGTCGACGCAGCTGTCGAGGAAAAAGAAATTGTCCGGATCGCCGTTGTCGCCGGTCCAGCCCAATTGACCGGTCATGTCCTCGCCGGCCTGCATGCGCTTGCGGTATTCGCCCCATTCATAGGTGACGAGCTTGGCGTTGACGCCGACCTTGGCGAGGTCGGCCTGCATCATCTCGCCGATCCGCTTGCCGTTGGGATTATAGGGCCGCGACACCGGCTGGTACCAAAGATCGATGTCGAGTGGCGTCTTGACACCGGCCGCCGCAAGCATCGCCTTCGCTTTCGCCGGGTCGTAGGGCACGTCGGGAATCTTCTCGTCATAGGACCACATGGTCGGCGGAATGAGGGTCGTCGCCTTCGCGCCGGCGCCGAGAAAGACGTCCTTGATGATCGCGTCGCGGTCGATGGCCATCGACAACGCCTGGCGCGCCTCTTTCTTGTCCAACGGCGGCTTGGTGACGTTGAAGGCCAGGAACAGCACGTTCAAGCCCGGCGCATGGATCACCTTCAACGTCGGATCCTTCTCCATTTCCTCAAGGTCGGCGGGGCGCGGGTAGGCGTTGATGTGGCATTCGCCGGCCTTGAGCTTGGCGTAGCGGGCGGTCGCGTCGGGAGTGATGGCGAAGACGAGGTCGTCGACCAGCGGCTTCTCGCCGTAATAGTCCTTGTTCGCCTTGTAGCGGATGACGGAATCCTTCTGATAGGAGACGAACGAGAACGGGCCGGTGCCGACCGGAACCTGGTCGAACTGCTCGGGCGTTCCCTTTCTTGAGCAGGAAGTCGGCGTATTCCTTCGACCCGATCGCCATGAAGTCCATCGCCAGGTTGGCGAGGATCGCGACATTCGGCGTCTTCAGCTTCATGACGACGGTGTAGTCATCGGTCTTCGTCACCGAATTGAGCAGCTTCGGCATGTCCATGTCGTTGAAATAATCGTAACCGCCGCCGGAGACCTTGTAATAGGGATTGTCGGCCTTCCATTGCCGGTCGATCGAAAACAGGACGTCGTCGGCGTTGAAGTCGCGCGTCGGCTTGAAGTCCTTCGTCGAATGGAACTTGACGCCCTTGCGCAGATGAAAGGTGATGGTTTTGCCGCCGTCCGTGACTTCCCAGCTTTCGGCAAGGCCGGGAACGACCTCGGTCGTGCCGCGCTTGAATTCGGTCAGGCGATTGTAAACGGGCCGGGCCGCATCGAAGCTGGTGCCGGTGGTGTTGATCGCCGGGGTGAAATTCTCCGGACTGCCTTCCGAGCAATAGACCAGCGTCTTCGCCGAAACCAGGCTCACGCCCGCGAGCAAGGCCGCGAGTCCGACGGCGGCGAACGTGAGCGCTTTCATTGCATCTCCTTCTGACGACAAGCTCGCGACCACGAGCGTCAGTCAAGCCATCGAAGCCCTTTTTCGCTTGCAGCGCAATGGGCGCGGGACGGCTCGGCGGCGCCTAGAGACGGAATAGCCTCACCTGAAAAATCCGCGCGACGCGTCGAGCATTGGTGTGCATGATACGGTTGCGGATTGATCCGGCGACGCCGCGCCGGTCAGATGGAATGGGGACATGAACGCGAAAGATGCGATGCTGGCGGAACTGAAGGCTCGGGACCCGAGCCGAAGCCTCGGGCAGAAATTCTACACCGACCCGGACTTCTACCGCCTCGACCTCGAGACGATCTTTTACCGGGACTGGCTGTTCGCCGGCCACGATTGCGAGATACCCGCGCCCGGCGATTATTTCACCCTGCAGATCGGCGACTATCCGATCATTGTTCTGCGCGGTCCCGACGGGTCGATACGCGCCCTGCACAATTCCTGCCGGCATCGCGGCTCGCGCCTATGCGCGGCCCCGAGAGGCGCGGTGAAGCGCCTCGTATGTCCCTATCATCAGTGGACCTACGATCTCGCCGGAGGCTTGATCCGCACGCGCCACATGGACGCGGCGGTCGACAAGACCCAGTTCGGGCTCAAGTCCGTCCACTGCGAAAGCATTGGCGGTTACATCTTCGTGTGCGTGGCGCCCGTCGCGCCTAGCTTCGAACCTTTCCGGGCGCAGGCGAATCGATATCTGTCGCCGCACAAGATCGCCGAGACCAAGGTCGCCTTCGAGAGCACGATCGTCGAGAACGGCAACTGGAAGCTCGTCTGGGAAAACAACCGTGAGTGCTACCACTGTGCGGGCAACCATCCGGAACTCTGCCGGACATTCCCCGAAAAGCCGACGATATCCGGCATAGATGGCGTTGTCGCCGATCAGGAGATCAAGACTTACTGGAATCGATGGGAGGCCGCGGGACTGCCCAGCGCCTTCCTGCTCTCCGAGTCGGGACAGTTCCGCACCAGCCGCGTTCCGCTCCTGGACGAAGCAGTCAGCTATACGCTGAGTGGCCGCGCCGCCGTCGCCCGGCCGCTCAGCGACAGCGTGACCGAGCCGAGCATCGGAACCTTGCTGCTCTTCCACTACCCCTCCATCTGGAACCATGTGCTGGGCGATCACGCCGTGAGCTTCCAGGTCCTCCCTCTCGGCCCGATGCAGACGCAGGTCAGGACCAAGTGGCTGGTTCACAAGGAGGCTGTCGAGGGAAGGGACTATACGGTCGAGGAACTGACCCGCGTCTGGCTCGCGACAAACGATCAGGACCGTCGCGTGGTCGAAGAAAACCAGATCGGCATCCGCTCGCCCGCTTATGAGCCTGGGCCCTACGCGCCCGAGCATGAGGACGGGGTCAGGCAATTCGTCGACTGGTATTGCCGGACGATGCAGCGCGGGCTCGGCGGCGCCCAGGCCAGCATGAGCCGCGTCGCGTAGCGCCGTTCGGACTGCTTTCAGCGATGCGCCAGCAGCGCCTCGAGCCTGGCGACGAGGGCCGCCGGATCGCCCGAAACCGCGACCTGCTTGAGCCTGCTCTTCGAGCCAGCGACGACGCGCGCGTCCGAGGCGGGCGCGCCAAGCCGATCCGCGAGCAGGGCGCACAAGGCGTGATTGGCTTCGCCGTCCTGCGGGGCGCTCCGTACGCGCGCCTTGAGCACGAAAGACCCGTCGGCAAGCTCGACCACGCCGTCGATCGCGTCGCGCCCGCCCTTCGGCGTCAGACGACAGGAGACGATCACGCCCTCCGCCGTCCTGCGCCAGGGCTGGCGCTCAGCCGTCATCGACCTCGTCGTTCATGGGATGCAGATCGCGCACCATCGCCTTGGCGCGCTCGTCGAGCACATGGGTGTAGATCTGCGTCGTCGCGATGTCGGCGTGGCCGAGCAGATCCTGAACGACGCGCAGATCCGCGCCGTTCTGCAGCAGATGACTGGCGAAGGCGTGGCGAAGGACGTGCGGGCTCACCCGCGCGGAGGCGATTCCCGCCGCGGCGGCGACGCGCTTGAGATCGCGCGCGAAAGCCTGGCGCGTCAGGTGGCCGCTCGCACTCGCCGCGGGAAAGAGCCACGAGCTCGCCGCCGCGCCGGGCGAGGCTTGATCGAGCAAAGCGCGAAACACGCCGATCGCGGCGCGGGCGGGACCGGACAGCGGCGCGAGCCGCTCCTTGTCGCCCTTGCCGCGCACGGCGATGAGCGGGGACTTGGCTGTGGCGACGGATTTCTTGAGGCTCAAGAGCCTCCGACACGCGCATTCCGGACCCGTAGATGAGCTCGATGATGCAGGCGATGCGCGCCGCCTCCAGCCGCTCGCGCAACGGCCGATCCGCGACGTCGAGCCCCTCGCGCGCGACCGCGATCAGACGCTCGACTTCGGTCATGCTGAGCAGCTTCGGGAGCGGGCGCGACCGGCGCGGACCCTCGACCCCCAGCGTCGGGTCGTCGCGCCGCCAGCCCTCCGCGTAAAGAAATTTGTGAAACTGACGGATCGCCGACAGGCGGCGCGCCAGCGATGCGGCGCCGAGCTTCTGCGCGCCCCGCGCCGCGAGAAAGCCGCGCACATGCGTCGCGTCCGCCTTGAGCGCGTCGGCGCCCCTGGCCTTCAGATAGGCTTCGTAGTCGGTCAGATCCCGCCGGTAGGCATCGAGCGTGTTCACGCTCGCGCCGCGCTCGGAGGCAAGCGCCTCGAGGAAATTGAGGACGTGTGAAGCCGTCCGCGTCTTCATGGCCGCAAGTTATTCCTCGTCCTCGAACAGCGTCGGCTGCGGTCCTTCGCGGCGCGGCTCGGGGAGGCCGAGATGGCGAAAGGCATGCGGCGTCAGGACCCGTCCGCGCGGCGTCCGCTGCACAAAGCCAAGCTGAATGAGATAGGGCTCGATGATGTCCTCGATCGCGTCGCGCGGCTCGGAGAGCGCGGCGGCGATGGTCTCAACCCCAACCGGCCCCCCGCCGAACTTGACCGCGATCACGTCGAGATAACGGCGGTCCATCTCGTCGAGCCCGATCGCGTCCACATCCAGCAGCTTCAACGCTCCGTCAGCGAGCGCGCGCGTCACGCTTTTTGCGCCTTCGACCACGGCGAAATCGCGCACGCGCCTGAGCAGGCGCCCTGCGATGCGGGGCGTGCCGCGCGAGCGCTTGGCGATTTCGTTCGCGCCGTCGTCGGAAAGCGTGAGGCCGACCACTCTGGCGGTGCGCGCGACGATGCCCTGCAGTTCTTCGGCAGTGTAAAAATTGAGGCGGATCGGAATACCGAAACGGTCTCGCAAGGGGGTGGTGAGCAGCCCGGCGCGCGTGGTCGCGCCGATCAGGGTGAACTGGGCGAGGTCGATCTTCACCGATCGCGCCGCAGGCCCCGCGCCGATGATGAGGTCGAGCTGGAAATCTTCCATCGCCGGATAGAGAATCTCCTCGACCGCAGGGTTAAGGCGGTGAATCTCGTCGATGAACAAGACGTCGCGCGGCTCGAGATTGGTGAGCTGCGCCGCCAGATCGCCCGCCTTGGCGATGACCGGTCCCGAGGTGGAGCGGAAATTGACGCCGAGCTCGCGCGCCACGATCTGCGCCAATGTCGTCTTTCCGAGGCCAGGGGGACCGACGAACAGGACGTGATCGAGCGCCTCGCCGCGCGATCTCGCGGACTGGATGAAGACGGAGAGATTTTTGCGCGCCGCTTCCTGGCCGGCGAAATCGGCGAGGCGTTGCGGGCGAACCGCCGTCTCGTCCTCCGGACGCTTTTCGGCCGACACCAGCCGGCGAGGGGCCTCCGCCACTTCAGGCGCCTTCGCCCGGAGGATGAAGGCGATCCGCCAAGGTCAGTTCGGGTCGCATGGTGAGCCCGATGAGGTTCGCGACGAATGCCGAGACGAGACCCGCGATGGCCCCGCAAGCGATCAAAGCGTGGCCGAGCGTGAGGCCGATCCGGCCCGGCACCCCCCAATGGGCCGGGGATCCGAGGTTGGTCCTTATCGTCATCTCGAACGAGGCGGCGACCGGGTTGAGACGCGACAGCAAACCATAGACGATCAGTCCGCCAATGAGAGCAGCGACCAGCGCGCGCGGCGCGCGCTCGGGCGCGGCGGCGTCCCACAAAGCATAAAGAAACCCAGTGGCCGCCGCCGGCGCGACGCCGACAATATAGGCGGCGATCAGCCCGAAGGCATGGCCAAACACCGTGCCGACCAGCACCATGAGGCCGATCGTCTCAAGGTCGGTCGGCGCCTTGAAGGCGATGGAAAGAGGAATGAACAGCGCGCCGCCGATCGCAGGCCCGAGCGCTGCGAACAGGAGCACGAGGCCGATCATGGGTACAAAGAAGGGACGGCCGCTCATTGCGGTCCCTTCGCGACATAGACGACCCGCGGCAGTTTGGCGAAATGCGCGTCGCAGGTGAGCAGGTCCGCGCCCGCATCGGCGGCGGTCGCGAAGATGATCGCATCGGCCGTGGCGAGACCGTGGACCTTCGCGTAAGTGGCGGCGGTCGTCGCTATATCCGTAGTCAGCGGCGCGACGACAAGCTCCATTGAAAAGGCTATCGCCCGCACGGCCGCGGCTTCCGACATTTCGCGAGCGAGCCAACGCGACAACTCATATTGAACGATGGTCGGGACAACCCATTCATCGTTCCTCGGCAGTTCCTGCGCCAATGTCTCGCCAACAGGGGAGCCGACGACCCACTCAATCCAGGCCGACGTGTCGACCACACGCATCAGTATCGATCGTTCCGGTCGCGATAGCCCTCTGTGTTGGCTCCCCGAGCTATTCCTACCAGGTCTTCGCGTTTCGGAACCCGGACGATCAGGAAACCTTCGGGCTTCGCGATAAACGCGACCTTCTCGCCAGGGCGAAGCGCCAGATGCTCACGAACCTCTTTCGGAATAGAGATTTGAAACTTTGAAGAGACAGTTGCGATCGCGGACATTTTCTTTACCTTTCACCCATCGATCACCATATCGTAAAATTCCTCATTGCGCCAATTCCTTAAGCCCCGCGCGGATGAGCGCGGCGGTCTCGGCCTCCGGCCCGAGCCGGGCCGAAATCCGCGCCATCGCGGCGGCCGCTTGCGGCTCGGCGTAGCCGAGCCCGACCAGGGCGAGGACCGCGTCCTCAGCCGCCTTGGCGAGCTTCGGCGCGCGCTCGAAACCCGCTTCGCCATGGCCGAAATCGGCGACGCCAAACACCGGCGCCTTGTCCTTGAGCTCGAGCACGAGGCGGGCGGCGAGCTTCGGGCCGACGCCCGGCGCGCGCGCCATCATCGCCTTGTCCTGCCGCGCGACCGCCGCGCTCAGCGCCTCCGCCGACAGGGCGCCGAGAATGCCGAGCGCGACCTTGGCGCCGACGCCCTGGACGCTCTGCAGCAAGCGAAACCAGTCGCGCTCGCCCGCCGTGAGGAACCCGTAAAGCCGGATCGCGTCCTCGCGCACATGCGTCTCGATCAGCAGCTCCACCGGCTGGCCGGGCGCGGGCAGCGCGCGCAACGTCCGGGGGGAGGCGGAGACGAGATAGCCGACGCCGTTGACGTCGAGGATGAGGGCTTCTTCCTCGACGCTGTCGACGATCCCCTTGAGCTTGCCGATCATGCCGCGCCCCTTAGGTTTCGCGCGCTTCGCGAACGGCTTCCACTTTTTCGCCGTGCTGCGCGCGCCGCGCGATGCTGGGCGAGAATGGCGACCGCGAGTGCGTCGGCCGCGTCGGGCGTCGCCGCGGTCGAGGCAGGCAGCAGCATCCTCACCATCATCGCCACCTGCCGCTTTTCCGCGTGGCCCGCGCCGACAACGGTCTTCTTGATTAGGTTGGCGGCGTATTCGGCCACCGGCAGGCCGGTAAGCGCCAGGGTCGCGAGCGCGACCCCGCGCGCCTGGCCCAGCTTCAGCGCCGATTGCGGGTCCCGGTTGACGAATGTCTCCTCGACCGCCGCCTCATGCGGCCCCTCGCGTTCGACGAGCCCGGTCAGCAGGCGATGGATCGCCGCCAGCCGCTCGGCGAGCGAAGTCGCCGCGTCGGTCTCGATCGAGCCGCAGCCAACGAAGCTGAGCCGCGAGCCGGCAGCCTCGATCACGCCCCAGCCCGTCGCGCGCAGGCCGGGGTCGACGCCGAGAATGCGAATCACGCCGATGGTCATGGCGAAGGTTTGATATACGAATTCCCGCGCCAAGGCATTTTGGCGCATGGCTGGCCCGGGGGCGCCGGGCCGGGGGCGCAATATTTCAACATACTGTACCTGTTGATATGATCGTTTCGGATGGCCTGTTCCGGAGCCAAAACGCGCCCGATTTTCGAGGCGGAACTAAACGGGGTCGTAACCCACTGAAAACATGAGGGCGCGGAACTAAAATGGAACTAAGGCCGCCTTCCCTTAAATCCAGCGCTCCGCCGACGGCCGTTCCGGAGGGACGCTTCAACGCGCCGAGCCGGTCAGGCCGACGAGCTCGCGTTCGATCGATCCCAGTTCGGCCAGCGCCTCGCCGAACGCGCCAAGCCTGATCGCCTTTCGCGACGGCCGTCCGCGCGTTCTCGATCGCGAACAGGATCTCCCACTGGAACCGGCGAATCAACGCCTCGCGACAGTTTGTCCGGATAAGGGCGAAGTCCTCGCCTGCAAAGCCGCGAGCGCGCCCTCAGGGTCACTGCGCGGACGGCAAAGCGCGACCTCGCCCATCCAGATCGCCGAGCAGAAGCCATGCGGATGACCCGGCTGATAATCCACGCTCACCCGGCCCTCGCGACAGTCGCGAATCACCCTCCCGACCGCCTCGATCGGCCGATAGAGGAGGTCGACCTTCTTGCCGGCTATCTTGAGCCAGCCGCCGCCAACGATCCACGGCCCCCAGTCGCCGACCTCGGTCACCTGCGCGGCGGCCGGATCGTCCGACGAAGCCCTTCACGACTTCAAGCAGGCGCGGGACGTCGAGCCCGAGTGTCTCGTTGAAATAAAGGCCGATGTCATAGTCTGAGCCCGCATGGGCGGCGCCTGTCGCCCGCGAGCCGCCAAGGGCGACGGCGGCGATTCCGGGGACAGCGGCCAGAACGGGCCAAACGCGTTCGAGGAGAGGGTCGGGCGTTTCCATGGCCCAAGAATAGCCGGTCCGCGCGGTTCGCGAACGCGGCGCCGAATCGGGTCCCCTTTCCACCGGCATTTGCGGCGCCGCATCTTGGTCCGCGGTTGCGGCTGCGATAGCCTGCCGATTGACGAACCGGGCTTGCGTCTGAGGAGCCGCGTTGAAGACGACGAAGAAAAAGCTCGTCCCGCCGCTTCTCCCGGCCACGCCTCATTTCGACTTCGAGCGAGAGGCGTTCGCCAACGGCCATCGGTGGGTCGCCGGCGTCGACGAAGTCGGGCGCGGCCCGCTGGCCGGGCCGGTCGGAGTGGCCGCTGTCATTCTCGATCCCGACGATCTGCCCGAGGGGCTCGACGATTCGAAGGTGTTGCCCGCGCCCACGCGCGAGTCTTTATGCGAAATCATCTTCGCCAAGGCGCTCAGCGTGTCGGTCGTCTTCGCCAGCGTTGAGGAGATCGACCTCTTCAACATCCGCGGCGCGGCCCTTCGCGCGATGGCGCGAGCTTTGGCCGCCTTAAGCCTGCGTCCGCATTTCGCGCTGATCGACGGCCGCGACTTGCCGGACGGCCTCATCTGCCCGGCGCGCCCGATCATCGACGGGGACGCGCTCTCGATGTCGATCGCCGCCGCATCGATTGTCGCCAAGACGATGCGCGACGCGCTGATGCGCAATCTCGGCCGCGACTTTCCGCAATACGGCTTCGCGGAGCACGTCGGCTATGCGACCGTCGCACACCGGCGGGCGCTGGCCTCCGCGGGCCCATGCCCCTATCACCGGCGCTCGTTCCGGCTCGAGCGGGGAGAAGAAGAATGAGTCGCCGTCCAAAAAGGTTTCAAAAAGGTTGAAATCGAGTATCGTCTAGAACGACTGACGCCGTACGAAAACGACACAGCGGAATGTGTGGCGGCATAACCGGACCTTTACTTTAAACCGAGCATAAACGACGCACCGGTTCGAACGATCCGGCTTGTGCGTCGAGTGTTGCGTTGATGCGTATCGCGCGTGCCGGAGCGTTTCGCCCCCCCGCCCAGCTTCAGGTTTTGCGTACTGGCGCCGGCGAGGCGAAACGCCCGGCTGCAATCCTCCGGGCGCTCGGCGAAGAGCGCCCGGCTCCGCGCGACGCGATCCTGATCGGCGACTGCGTGGCGGAAATGACGAAGCTCCCGGCGGCGTCGGTCGACCTCGTCTTCGCCGATCCCCCCTACAACCTGCAACTCGAGGGCGCGCTGTCCCGCCCGGACCAGAGCATGGTCGACGCCGTCGACGACGACTGGGACAAGTTCGCCGATTTCGCCGAATATGACGCGTTCACGCGCGATTGGCTGACCGCCGTCCGGCGGCTGATGAAGCCGGCCGCCACGATCGTGGTCATCGGCTCCTACCACAACATCTTCCGCGTCGGCGCTATCCTGCAGGATCTCGGCTTCTGGATCCTCAACGACATCGTCTGGCGCAAGGCCAATCCGATGCCGAACTTCCGCGGCCGCCGGTTCACCAACGCCCACGAAACGATGATCTGGGCGGCGAGAGGCCCGGAAGCCAAGGCCTATACGTTCAACTACGAGACGCTCAAGGCCGGCAACGAGGACGTCCAGGTCCGTTCCGACTGGTTCCTGCCGATCTGCACCGGGGCGGAGCGATTGAAGGACGCGACAGGGCGAAAGACTCATCCGACACAAAAGCCCGAGGCGCTGCTCATGCGGGTGCTGATGGCCGCGTCGAACGCCGGCGATCTGGTGCTCGATCCGTTTTTCGGCTCCGGAACCACGGGCGTCGCCGCCCGGCGTCTGCGCCGCTCTTTCATCGGCGTCGAGCGCGATTCGGCCTACGCGGAAGCGGCGCGGCGACGAATCGATGCGACCCAACCATTGCCCGAAGAGGCGCTCGCGATCGCGCCCACGCGCCGCAGCGAGCCGCGCGTGGCCTTCTCGAGCGTTGTCGAAGCCGGACTCGCGCAACCGGGCGAACGGCTCGTCGACGCCGCGCGGCGTCACAGCGCGCTGGTGCGGGCCGACGGCGCGCTCGCAGCAGGCGCCGCTGTCGGCTCCATCCACAAGATCGGCGCGCTCGTTCAGGGGCTGCCCGCCTGCAACGGCTGGACCTTCTGGCACCTCGAGCGCGGCGGGCGGTTGACCCCGATCGACGAACTGCGCGCCGCCATGCGCGCGACCATGCGCGAAGCCGCCGAATAGGCGCTCCACCGTCCCTCCGATTATGCCGATCCCGAGGCCGAATCGGGGGCTTCGCCCTCGAACGCGTCGAGCAGCGAACCCAGTCGCGAGACGACAGCAGCATAGGTCGACAGCGACTGAAACTGAGTGACGACCAGCGAGAAGGCGGCGACAAGGGTCGCGAACACCATCGCGGATTGGGTGATCACCCCGAACTCGATCTCGCCGCGCATGAAGGCTGGCGCGATGATCAAAATCGGAATGAGCTGAATAAACCAATTATAGCCGGTCGAGAAGAACCCGACATTGCGGTTGACCGTCGTGATGCGCCGGAAATTCTCGGCGAATTCGATCAAGGCGCTCGCTGAGCTGTGCGCTCTCGCGCTCGCCTTCGTCTCGAAGCATAATGCCTTGGGCATCGTCGCGAACATGGATGAGGGCAGAGCGGAAGCTCGCCTCGCGGTCGAGCTGGTCACTGTTCAGCTTAACGAGCGGGCGGGCAAGCTTGATCGTCAAATACGAGCCGAGCGCAGCATAGGCCACTGAGATGACGAAGAGCAACGGGCTGATCGACCATAGCACCCCGGAAAAGGAAAGGATCGTGAAGGCGCTATTGATCGCCATGAGCGCGAAGGAAAGCGTGGTGGCGGTGAACGCGCGCACATCCTCGGCGATCCGTTGATCCGGATTTGCGAGCTCGCCCGACGTCGCCAGGCGATGATAAGTTCCGTTCGCCATGTAAACGGCGACAGCGCGCTCGGTCACGAATTCCCGCCAAAGCAAGCCCAGCCGCTCCTCAGCAAAGCGCGCCAGAACGGCTACGATCGTGGACCCCGCGAAGACCGCAAGTGTAAGCTGGGCCTGCCAGACGAATTGCGCGGTTTGCCTTTCCGCGATGGCGGACATCAAGTTTCTGTTGACGAAACTGTTTGCGACGTTGAGGCCGTTCGCGCCAAGGAGCAGCGCCAGGATCGTGGCGAACATCAGTTTCGCTTTCCAGCCGACCTCCGACCGGGCGAAGGTTCTGATGGCCGCGACGAGCCGCGTCGCGACAGCACTCTTGGGCGTTCCCTGGGCTAGCATGTCTCGCCTCGGCGAATGGGCGGTGGATTGACGGCGAGTTTACCCGATCCCGAAAGAAAAGGGCCGCCGATCTCTCAAGATGCGGCGCCCGGCTGGGGCATATTCGACCTCTACCGCTCGCGCCTTGGCCGCGGCCGCGCCGCCTCGAAATCGCCGGCGCGCAAAAGGAACACTTCGCCGGACGTGTCCTCGGTGTCGAGCCAGACAAACGGCAGATGCGGGAACTCATGCTCGAGCCGCGCGCCCCCGCCGCCAACCTCGCAGACCAGCGTCCCGCCGGCCGTCAAATGCTCAGGCGCCTCGGTCAGGATCCGTCGCACGATGTCGAGCCCGTCCGTTCCGCCGGCGTGGGCGATCGTCGGCTCGGCCGCGTATTCGGGCGGAAAGGCCGCGATCGTCTCGGCGTCGACATAAGGAGGATTTGCCAGGATGAGATCGAAGCGTTTCCCCTTAAGAGGAGCGAACAGATCGCCGCGCTGCAGCGCGATACGGTCTCCAAGCCCGTGGTCTTCCAGGTTGCGCTTGGCGACTTCGAGAGCATCCGGCGAGACGTCGACCGCCGCGATCCGCGCGTTGGGGAAGATGCGCGCGGCGAGGATCGCGAGCGAACCGCCGCCGGCGCAGAGATCGAGCACGGAAGCGACGCCCTCAGGGTCGCCGATGAGCTCGCTATCCTCGGCGAACGCGGTCATCAGGAGTTCGCCGATCAGGCTGCGCGGGACGATGACGCGCTCGTCGACATAGAACGGCACGCCCCTGATGTAGGCGCGGTTCAGGAGATAGGCGGCAGGCTTGCGCGTCGAAGCGCGCGCTTCGATAAGGTCGAGCAGGCGCGCCCGTTCGTGGCGCAGGAGCCTGGCGTCGAGAAACGGTTCGAGCGTATCGATCGGCAGACCCAGGCCCTCGAGGATGAGAAACGCGGCCTCGTCGAGCGCCGTCGTCGCGCCGTGGCCAAAGGCGAGGCCAGCGGAGAGAAATCGGCTCACCGCATAACGCAACCAGTCCCGCGGGGTGAGGAGCGTCTCGACCCGCTCATCGGGCGCCGCCTCAGGCAAGGTCCGTCCCTTCGAGCGCCGCGCTCATGGGCCGCTTTTGCATGCGTACAGGAAGCGCTTGCGCTGCTTGCCGACCAGCCCTCGAGCGTCAGCTTTTTGGGCGCATTCGATCGATTTGGCGGACCGTGCCGCGGGGTCCTGCTTGGAAGCAGGGAGAAGAACCGCAGTGGGCTTCACCGGCCCGCCCGCAGCGCCTTCGGAGGCTCGATCGCTGGATGGGCCGCCGGCCGCGCCCGACGGAGCGGTCTGGGCTGCGACCTCTGAAGTTAAGAGCCCTTCCGAGGTAATAAGAGAAAGCGCGCAAGCCCAAACCAGCGTCGGAACTCGGATATTCAAAGTTATTCCTGCCCCGTTTCGATGGTTAATTTGATTCTGTGGCCGCTTATAAAGACGGCCAGGGCGATTTCAAGCCAAACGCAGCGCGTGCATCCATGCAACTGCAATGATCACGACCCCGCGGCGTTGATCGACGAGGCTCGGAGCGGTCACCAAAGTCTGGCCAGCGGCATGCGGATTTTCAGGCGAATTCCAGAACCGCGGCGACGGCTACGTTGCGGCGCAAAAAAAAGGTTCCGGGCCGGGCAAAAAGCGCCTATCCTGTTTTGACCCGGGCGTCATTGTGGGACCGGCAGCAGGCCATGGCGAATTCCACTCCGATTACGATCAAGAAATACGCCAATCGTCGCTTGTACAACACGGCGTCGAGCGCGTATGTCACGCTGGCCGATTTGGCGAAGATGGTGAAGGCTGGCGAGGATTTCGTCGTCTATGACGCGAAAACCAACGAGGACATCACCCGTTCGGTTCTCACCCAGATCATTTTCGAACAGGAAGGAATCGAGGGACAGTCGCTGCTGCCGACGGCGTTCCTGCGCCAACTGATTCGCTTCTACGGCGACAGCATGCAGGCGCTGTTGCCGAGCTATCTCGAATTTTCCATCGACCGATTTTCTGGCGAACAGCAGGCGATGCGCGAAGCAGCGAGCCGCATGTTCGGTCCGGAGGCGTTTTCCACCGGATCTTTCGCGGCTTTGCAGGAACTGACGAAAAAGAATTTCGTCGCGTTCAACAAGGCGCTGGCGATGTTCTCGCCATTTGGCGGCGCGGCCACGGCCATGGAGCCGCCGTCCAAAAAAGCGAACTCCGAGGACGACATCGACGAACTGCGCAATCAGCTTTCCGACATGCAGAAGCGTCTTGAGTTCTTGGCCAAGAAGACCGAGACCCCTTAAAATCGATCCTTGCGCGTGCGGAGCTCCGCGAACACCGCCGCAGGCTCCGCGCCGCCCATGCCGACCGCCGCCTGAATCGCCAGCTCTTCCGCTCGCAGAAACGGATTGGCGGCAAGCTCGGCCGCGACGGTCGTCGGCAACGTCGGCCGCCGCTCGCCGCGCAGTCTTGCGACTTCCTTGATTCGGGCCTTGAGGATCGGATTGTCCGGCTCGATGGTGACGGCGAACCGGCCGTTCGCCTCCGTGTATTCATGCCCGCAGTAGATCTGGGTCTCGCCTGGAAGGGCGGCAAGCTTGGCGAGCGAGCTCCACATCACGGCGTAAGGCGTTTCGAACACCCGGCCGCAACCGAGCGAGAAAAGCGTGTCGCCGCAGAAGGCGATCTCGTCCTCCTCGAAATAATAGGCGATATGTCCGAGCGTATGTCCGGGGGTCTCGATGACCTTCGCCACGAGCGATCCGACGCGCGCATCGTCGCCTTCCTCCACCAGATGATCGAGGAACGGAATTCGCGCCGCGTCCTTGGCTGGCCCCCATATCCTCAGCGCCGGGAATTTCGCCTTGACCTCAGGAACCCCCTGGATGTGATCGGCGTGATGATGGGTGATCAGCACGTCCGATAAAGTCCAGCCGCGGTCCGCCAAAGCGGCGAAGGTGGCGCCAGCATCCGGGACGTCGACGCACGCGGTCGCTCCGGTCGCCGGATCATGCACGAGCGCGCCGTAATTGTCGGTAAGGCAAAGATACTGGTGAACGCTCATCGTCATGTCGACAGGCCCGGCGATTGGTGGTTCTTGCGGAAAGCGCAAGGGGCCTCGAAGCCCGACGCGCCCGGATGCTCCAATATAGCGGGACAGGAGACCGGTGTCTTTCCTCCCGCTTTGGGCCGGGTTTCCGTTCGCCGCACATTGCGAAAGACCGAGCGCTCGTCCAAAGTCATGGGCCAGCCTCGGCGGATATCGATGCCCCTCGACGTCCTCAGTTTGCAGAGCTTTTACCGCTCGCCCCTCGGCGGCGTCGCCCGGAGGCTCATTGGCCGCGTGATCCGCGAGCGCTGGGAGAATAGCGCCGGACTTTCCGTGGCCGCGGTCGGTTATGGGACCCCCTACCTCGAACAAGTCCGCGACGGCGCCCGCCGATGCCTGGCGCTCATGCCAGCGGAACAGGGCGTCGCGATCTGGCCGGGAGCGGAACGCTGCGCCGCCGCGCTCGTGGACGCGCAAATGCTGCCGCTGCCCGACGGCTGCATCGACCGGCTGCTGCTGGCCCACGCCCTGGAGGCGGCCGACCGGCCCAATGCGCTGCTTGAAGAACTGTGGCGCATCACCGCGCCGGAGGGACGGATGATCGTGATCGTTCCCTCCCGCCGGGGCGTCTGGGCGCGCGCCGACAGCACGCCATACGGGCAAGGCTTGCCCTATTCGAAGCCGCAACTTCGCGACTTGCTGCATCGCGCCGATTTCTCGCCGATCTTCTGGGGCGAAGCGCTTTATACGCCGCCGGTCGCCCGGCCATATATGATGCGCTCCGCCTCGACCATCGAGCGGGTCGGCGGGGCTCTTGGACTGCCGTTCGCGGGCGTCCTCATTGTCGAGGCGATGAAACAGGTGCATCGCCCGGTCGGCGTGCGCGCGGTCGCCCGGACGCGGCTGGCTCCGCTCCAGCCGGCTCTGGCGCCGGGCGCTCATCGACAGTGCCATTCGGAATGATCGCTCTCGGTTTTCGGGTTGGCGCCGCCTGCGCGCCATGCTTGGTAAGCCGTTCATTGACCCTCGAACCAAGGCGAAGCCATGCCCGCTGACCGTCTCCTCGTTCTGTTGCGCCATGGTCAGAGCGAATGGAACCTGAAGAACCTGTTCACCGGATGGCGCGATGTGGACCTGAGCCCGGCGGGCGTCGAGGAGGCCAAGGAGGCGGGGCGCCGGATGAAGGCGCGCGGGCTCGCCTTCGACCTCGCCTTCACCTCGGCGCTCATCCGCGCCCAGCGTACGCTGGCTTTGGCGCTTGCCGAGATGGGGCAGACGGGAGTGCCCGAGACGCGCGACCAGGCCCTCAACGAGCGCGACTACGGCGATCTCGTCGGGCTGAACAAGGACGATGCGCGCAAGAAATGGGGCGAGGAGCAGGTCCACAAATGGCGGCGCAGCTACGACATCCAGCCGCCCGGCGGCGAAAGCCTGAAGGACACGGTGGCGCGGGCGCTCCCCTATTATTGCCAGAACATCCTGCCCCCGGTTCTCGACGGCAAGCGCGTGCTGGTCGCCGCGCATGGCAACAGCCTGCGCGCCCTTGTCATGGTGCTCGATCGCCTCACGCCCGAAACGATCCCGACGATGGAGCTCGCGACCGGGGTTCCGATGGTCTATCGGCTGAACCCCGACTCGACCGTCGCCAGCAAGGAGATCCTGACGGCCTGACGGCGCCCGCCGGCCGCCTGCGACACAACCGGCGCAACCGGGCGCATTCAAGCCAACGAAACTGGACGAAAGCAAAATCGCTTTCTTTTGCTTTCTTTCGCTTTCTTTTAGTTTTCGGAATCGGGGCTTTTCAAAGGGTTACGCCCGAAAAAACTAGAAAATTTTTCCCTGCTTTCAAATTCCCGCTCCGGTTGCGCGCAAGCTCTCAAACCGGCGCTCTTTTCTTTGTTTCTCTCCTTTTTCTCGCCAGTCATCGCCGACCGTCCGATGGGCGCGGGGCCGGCGCGACTTCCGATCATAGGAAGACGATAGCAGACGATTCTGTTTTTGGCAAGGAGATGCTGGGCGCTTATGGCGCTCTCTGGTGTTTTCGGGAAGTCCAACCCTCGGTCGTCATGGCCGCGCTTGGCGCGCCCTGCAAGATGGTCGACCAACATCCAAAGGCCCAATCGCAAGCTGTGCTTTTCGCGACGACGCGAGAACCGCAACGGCGCAAGTCTCCGACGACCGCGGCCCCGCGCCGGGCTGCTGATTCAATCTTAACGTTAACGATTTATGAAGGCGCTCGGCTCCATGCTGACCCGACGTGATTTGCGCTGCGCGGAGGTCGGCAATGTCAGCGAAGACTGCAATATTCGGGTTCGCGGCGCTCGCCGCCTGCGCGGCTGCGGGCGGGGGGACGAGCGGCGCCGAAGCGGCTCAGTACGATTTTCTCGCCGCGCCGCAGATCAATCTTTCCCTGGTCTATCGGCTCGATAAATTGACTGGCGACGTGATCGCCTGCCAGTTCGCCCACAATCCCGGACGATCCGATGTCGGGCCGGGCGCGTTCGGGGTCACCAACTGTTACCGCGGCGGCGATGGCGCGACAAAGCAGGAGCCCAGCGACTACGGGCTCATCGCGACCCGCCACGAGCAGGAAGGCGGCGTGTTCCGCGTCGATTACCGCACCGGCGCGCTCAGCATCTGCTATCTTTATTTCCAGCGCGAGAAGCAGGGCGATCACGAGGCGATCGCGGACCAGTATGTCGTATGCACGCCCCAGTGGAAGCAGCCAGCCGCCGCGCATCCCAGCGGCGCGGTCAGCGAATTGCCGGCGCCAGCCGACCACGCTCCGGCGCGGGATTGACGCGACGACGCGGGCCGCGCGGCGGTCGAATTGGCTGGCGCAACATGCTATCCGGCCCCGTCGCTGGATGCCCGCGAAAGCGGACGTCCAGCAAGGCTTTGTCGTGGCTCAGGACATACGAGACAGCAGATTGAGAGTGGGCCATTGTTTTCTTGGCGGAGCGGGGCGCAAAAGAAATTTGAAGTCAAGGATGCGCGCACCGCCTCCGGCGGCGGCCTTTCAGGCCGTCCTTGAGTGCAAATTTCTTTTGCGTGAGAATTGCCTCCAAGAAATCAATGCCGCAGATCGCCCCCCGGCAGGCGCGCCATATGTGTCTGAGCCAGGACGGGGTTTGCCAATACTTGGATTCCCGCTTGCGCGGGAATGACAAGACAGGCGGTCGCGATTCAATTTGAAAGCACGTTGCTCCTGAGGCGGCTTTGTTCGCAAACGACGAGGACACCATCTTTGCGCCGGCGTCCGGAGCGGGCCGGGCCGCGATCGCGGTTCTGCGCCTGTCCGGGCCGGGCTGCTCCGCCGCGCTTCAGGCAATTGCGCCGGGAGCCGAGTTTCCCGACCGCCACGCAATCTTGCGAACCCTGCGCCACCCTCAGTCCGGCGAGCCGCTGGACCGGGCGCTGATCACCCGTTTTCAGGCGCCGCGCAGCTTCACCGGCGAGGAGATGGCGGAAATCAGCGTCACCGGCGGCCGGGCGGTCGTCGCCGCGCTTGTGAAGGCGCTCATGCTTGTTCCGGGGCTGCGGCTTGCCGAGCCCGGCGAATTCGCCTGGCGCGCCTTCATGAAGGGCAAGATCGATCTTTCCGAAGTGGAAGGGCTCGCCGATCTGGTCGAGGCGGAAACGGAGGCGCAGCGGCGGCAGGCCGAGCGCGTGGCGAGCGGGGGCCTCGCCCGCGAGTGCGAGGCAATCCGTGCAAGGCTGCTCGAGGCCATGGCGGCGGTCGAGACGCAGATCGATTTCACCGACGTCGAGGACGCGGAGGATTTCACGCTTGAATCCGTGAGAGGCGCGGCGCGCGCCGCGCTCGAGCGGATCGACCGGGCGCTCGCGACCGCGGACGCCGCGCAGCGCCTGCGCGAGGGCTTCACGATCGTCATCGCCGGGCCCCCCAACGTCGGCAAGTCGACCTTGATGAATGCGCTGGCTGGCCGTGACGTGGCGATCACCTCCCCGATCCCCGGAACGACCCGCGATCTGATCGAGGTGTTTCTCGACCTGCGCGGCTATCCGGTCATTCTGGTCGACACCGCCGGCATGCGCGAGAGCGCCGACCCGATCGAGCAGGAGGGCGTGGCGAGAGCGCGCCGCAGGGCCAAGAGCGCCGACCTGACGCTGTGGCTGAACGACGGCGGCGACGATCCGGCGCCGGATATGGGAAGCCCAACGCTGGCGGTCAGGACCAAGATCGACCTCGCCGAGACGCCCACGTCCGGTTTGAGCCCCGGCGGCCTCGCCATATCGGCGAAAACAGGCGCCGGGATCGATCGGCTGCTTGACGCGCTTGCGGATCTCGCGGAAGAGCGCATGTCTTCGGACGAGCCGGCTTTGCTGACGCTTGAAAGGCACCGGCGCGCTTTTCAGGACGCGCGCCAGGCGCTCGACGCGGCGCTCGACCCGGGCGCGGCGGCGCCCGAGCTGATCGCGGAGGATCTTCGCCGCGCCGCGGCGGCGATGGACCGGATCGTCGGGCGGATTGGGGTCGAAGAGGTCCTGGGGGAAATCTTTGCGCGATTGTGCGTGGGAAAGTAGAATGTCGTTACGTGTTTCACGTGAAACAGGCGCCTTCCCTCATCGGCCCTTCGGGCCACCTTCTCCCCGAGGGAGAAGGGAACCCGGCGCCGTGGATGACAGACGATGAAGTTTGACGTCGTGGTGATCGGCGGCGGCCATGCGGGCTCTGAGGCCGCGACAGCGGCCGCGCGCTCAGGCGCCGCAACCGCCTTGGTCACCCATCGCTTCGCCACCATTGGCGAGATGTCGTGCAACCCCGCCATCGGGCGGCTTGGGCAAGGGCCATCTGGTGCGCGAGATCGACGCGCTCGACGGCGTGATGGGGCGCGCCGCCGACGCGGCCGGCATCCAGTTCCGGGTGCTCAACCGCCGCAAAGGCCCCGCCGTCCAGGGACCGCGCGCCCAGGCCGACCGCAAGCTCTATCGGCGCGCCATGCAGGCGCTTGTCGCCGAAACGCCGAACCTGACCGTGGTCGAAGGCGAAGCGGCCCGGATCGTGTCCGAAGGCGGCGCCGTCACGGGCGTCGAACTCGCGGATGGCCGCTCGATCGCCTGCCCCGCCGTCGTGCTGACCACCGGAACCTTCCTGCGCGGAATGATCCATCTCGGCGACCAGCGCACGCCGGCCGGGCGCTTCGGCGATCCGCCTTCGGTTTCGCTAGCCCAGAGCCTCGACGCGGCGGGCTTTTCGCTCGGACGGCTCAAGACCGGCACGCCGCCGAGGCTGGACGGCTCGACGATCGACTGGGATCGGCTCGAGATCCAGCACGGCGATCCGGAGCCGGAATTCTTCTCCTCACTGACGACGGGGCTCACGGCGCCGCAGCTTCCCTGCCACATCACCCGCACCACGGCCGAGACCCACCGCATCATCCGGGCGGATTCGCACCGTTCCGCCGTCTATTCCGGCGCCATATCCGGCCGGGGGCCGCGCTATTGTCCGTCGATCGAGGACAAGGTGATCCGCTTCGCCGACCGGGACAGCCACCAGATCTTTCTCGAACCCGAGGGCGTCGACGACCCGACCGTCTATCCGAACGGCATTTCAACCTCGCTGCCGGCCGAGACCCAGGCCGCCCTCGTGGCGACCATTCCCGGACTCGAGCGCGCCCGCATCCTGCGCCCCGGCTATGCGATCGAATATGACTATATCGATCCGCGCGGGCTCGACCCGACGCTTCAGGCGCGCCGGCTCAAGGGCCTCTTCCTCGCCGGGCAGATCAACGGCACGACCGGCTATGAGGAGGCGGCGGCTCAAGGGGCGGTCGCCGGGATCAACGCGGCGCGCAAAGCCGGCGGGCAGGCGCCCGCGACTTTCGACCGGGCGGAATCCTACCTCGGCGTGATGATCGACGATCTGACGACCCATGGCGTCACCGAACCCTACCGCATGTTCACCTCGCGCGCCGAGTTCCGCCTGTCGCTGCGCGCCGACAATGCGGACGAGCGCCTGACAGCGAAGGGGATCGCGCTTGGCTGCGTCGGCGCCGAGCGATCCCGCGCCTTCGCCGAGGTCCGCGGCCAACTGGAGCGGGCCCGCGCCATGCTCCACGCCGCGACCGCGAGCCCGCGGGAGCTCGAGTGCGCATGGGTTCGCCGTCAATCGCGACGGCGTCCGCCGCTCGGCCTTCGACCTCGCGGCGCAGGCGCAGTATCCAATCGCTGATCTTGCGCGCGTCTGGCCAGAACTTAACGAAATCTCCGCTCATCTTGTCCGTCGGCTCGAAGCTGACGCGAAATACTCGGTTTATCTTGATCGTCAGGCCGAGGACGTCGCCCGCTACCGGCGCGACGATTCGACCGCCCTACCCGCCGATCTCGACTACGAGCGTCTTTCGGGCCTGTCGAACGAGATCAAGCAGAAGTTCATCGCCATCCGCCCCGCGAGCCTGAGCCAGGCCCGGCGCATCGAGGGCGTGACCCCGGCGGCGCTGGCGCTGATCGCCGCCCATGCACGCCGCGCCGAGCGGGCCGCGGGCCGCGACCGGCTCCCGGCAGGGACGTGACGCCGACTCCGCCTGATCGATTGCTTTTGTCATTCCCGACGGCCGCAACGCGGCCGATCGGGAATCTAGAGCGTCGTCGGCTGAGATACCCGGGTTCCCGTTCAGACCTCGGGTCTGCCGGGAATGACACAAAGTCGGATTTCATGTGAGCCGGCCGCCGAAGGCCCCGCCGGACCCGCTCGCCGACGATCGCCGGGCCGCTTTGCGCCTCGTCCCTGTTTCACGTGAAACAGAGGAGCGCCTCGCGGCCTTCGTCGACCTGCTCGATCGCTGGCGAAAAAAGACCAACCTCATCGCCGACTCCACCTTCCCAACCGTGTGGACCCGCCATATCGCCGATTCCGCGCAATTGCTCGCCCTTGCGCCCGAAGCCCGACGCTGGCTCGACATGGGCTCCGGCGCAGGATTTCCCGGCCTCGTGATCGCCATCCAGCTCGCCGGCGTTCCCGGCGCTGTCGTCCACTGCATCGAAAGCGACCAGCGAAAATGCGCTTTCCTGCGCGAAGCGGCCCGCGCGACCGGAGCGCCCGCGATCATTCACCCCGAGCGGGTCGAAGCGATCGCGCCCGAAAGCCTCGGACCTGTGGACGCCGTGACCGCGCGCGCCTTCGCCCCCTTGCCGCTTGCGCTCAAATTGGCGAGACCGTGGATGGAGCGCGGCGCCGTCGCCGTGTTTCCGCGCGGCGAATCAGCTAGAGACCAGATCGAGGCGCTGCCTGAAGCGTGGGCTTATGCGATTGAACCGCTTCCGAGCGCCGTCGACCCGAAGGCTAAGATCCTGCGCATTCGCCAAAGCTGAGGCCTGAACCCGATGGCCGACACCGAGACGGAGCCCCTCGTCCGCGAGCCCGACCCCCGGGCGCGGCCGCGCGTTCTCGCCATGGCGAACCAGAAGGGCGGCGTCGGCAAGACGACGACCGCCATCAATCTCGGAACCGCGCTGGCGGCGATCGGCGAGCGGGTGCTCGTCATCGATCTCGATCCGCAGGGCAACGCCTCGACCGGGCTCGGCGTCAACCGCAGCGCGCGCGTGACCTCGAGCTACGAGATGCTGGTCGGCGAGAAATCCCTGCGCGAGGTGATCATTCCGACTTCGGTGCCGCGCCTCTTCATCGCCCCGTCGACCATGGACCTGCTTGGGGTCGAGCTCGAAATCGCCGGCGACCACGACCGCTCCTATAAGCTGCGCAGCGCGCTCCGCAGCTACGGCGCTTCGGCTCCCGACGATCCCGAGCCGATCACCTATGTCCTGATCGACTGTCCCGCCGTCGCTCAACCTGCTCACGATCAACGCGCTCGCCGCCGCCGACGCGGTCGTCGTCCCGCTGCAATGCGAATTCTTCGCCCTTGAAGGCCTGTCGCAGCTTTTGACCACCGTCGAACAGGTGCGTAGCGCGCTCAACCCCGGCCTGACGATCCACGGCATCGTTTTGACCATGTACGATGCCCGCAACAGCCTGGCCGGCCAGGTGGTCGCGGACGTGCGCGCCTACATGGGCGACACGGTCTACGAGACAATCATTCCGCGCAACGTGCGCCTTTCCGAAGCGCCTTCGCATGGCAAGCCGGCGCTACTTTACGATCTCAAATGCGCCGGCAGCCAAGCCTATCTCAAGCTCGCGTCCGAAGTCATCCGGCGCGAGGGTCGTTGGCGCGCGGCCTGACCGGCGCGCTCAAAGCCCTGAAGGACAAGGATCCATGGCCGAAGACGTCAGCCGCACCGTCGAAAACCGGCCCCGCCTCGGGCGGGGACTGGCGGCTTTGCTGGGGGGCGCGAACCTGCAGCACGGGGAATTGGCGCGCGGCGCCCGGCAGGCGCCGATCGAGTTCCTGCGCCCCAATCCGCGCAACCCGCGAAAGCGTTTCGACGATTCAGAGCTTGACGAACTCGCCGCCTCGATCAAGGAGCGCGGCATCATCCAGCCCGTCGTCGTCCGCGCCATCGCCGGCGCGGCGGATGCTTATGAGATCATCGCGGGCGAACGCCGCTGGCGGGCGGCGCAGCGGGCGGGCCTGCACGAGGTGCCGATCATCATTGTCGAGGCCGGCGATCGAGAGGCGCTCGAAATCGCCATTGTCGAAAACGTGCAGCGGGCCGATCTCAACGCGCTCGAGGAGGCGGCCGGCTACGCCCAGCTCGGCGAGACTTACGGCTATTCGCATGGCGACATCGCCCGCGTCGTCAGCAAGAGCCGCAGCCATGTCGCCAACACCATACGCCTGACCCATCTGCCCGAACATACCCGCGCTCTCCTCGCGGGCGGCCAGATCTCGGCCGGGCACGCCCGCGCGCTGCTCGCGGTTCAACGACCCGGACGCGCTCGCCGACCGCATCGTCGCCGAGGGGCTGACGGTCCGCGACATCGAGCGCCTGGGCGAGAATTCCGGCAAGAGCGCGCGGCCGCGCAAGGGGACTGCGTCCGTCGACGCCGATACGAAGGCGCTCGAGGAGAAGCTCGGCCTCGAGCTCGGCGACGAAAGTGACGATCCGGCACAGCGGCGAGAGCGGCGAGATCCGCATCGCCTTCAAAAGCCTCGACCAGCTCGACGATTTCTGCCGCAGGCTCTGCCAGCCGGGGGGGCGGGGCGAAAGCTGACGACAGGGCCTGGCCGGGATGTGAAGCGCCTTCGCGCGACTGGCGGGAGGGTCCTCGCGCAAACGGTGAAAGCTGGTTTCGCAAAAACACAAATGATCACAATATGATAGCAGGTATGGCCTGCGGGCGCGCCCTCTCGCATCGCGACCGATCCGAGGGCATCCTGCACCCCCTGTAGGCCGCCGAGGTACCGGATGGCCAGGCGATTCGACCGAGTCCTGCCGAAAGATTTAGGCGGCGACGGAGAGGCGGAGGCCGAGCGCCTTAAGGACTCTGGCGACCGTCGCGAACTCCGGGTTGCCGTCCGGCGACAAGGCCTTGTAAAGATTGGCGCGGCCAAGGCCCGCGGCCTGGGCGATCTCGGTCATGCCCTTGGCGCGGGCGATGTCGCCGAGCGCCGCTTTCAGCAAATCAGGATCGCCGTCCTCGAGCACGGCGTCGAGATAGGCTGCGATGTCCGCCTTGGTCTTCAAGGAATCCGCCGCGTCCCAACGGGTCGTCTTGCGCGCCATGCCGGTGTCAAACCTCTTTGGCCAATTCGAGGGCGCGGGCGACGTCGCGGTCCTGGCGTCGCTTGTCGCCGCCGCAGAGCAGGATGACGACAACATCGCCGCGCCCGACGAAATAGACGCGATAACCGGGACCGTAGTCGATCCGCATCTCCGACACGCTGCCGCCAACAGATTTGACGTCGCCCGGATTGCCCAGCGACAAGCGCCGGATTCGAGCGGTGATGCGGGCGCGCGCCTTACGATCCCGCAAGCCGGCGAACCAGGCGGTGAAAACGTCAGTTTGCCGGACTTCCAGCATGGACTGTCTCTTACAAAGGACAATTTGTCAAGGTTCGCCTTATAAAGTCGCCTACCCCCCACTACCGTTTCACCGGCCCCGCCCCGCCGCCCTGACGCCAGCGCCCATAGAGCCCGCGTCGCCAGAATCTCGGCGAGGTCCCACGTCCAGCCGCACCCGGGCGCTCGCGAGCCGAACCGCCGGCAGGCGCTGAGCGATCAATTCCGTCGTCCAGCGCTCGGCCTGCCTCGCCAGCGCGCGCAGCGCCGATGGCGGCAATCTCACGAACAGCGCCTGGCGCGCGGCGTCGAACGGCCGGCCCTGATCCATCTCGAGCCTCAGCCGATGCAGAAGCGTCAGCCGGGCGATGAGCCGGATCATCAGATAATCGGCGTCGCCCCCGTCATGGAAGAAGCGGGCGAGCGCCGCCTCGACCGCGGGCAGTTCCCCAAGCAAGGCATGGTCTATGACCGCGTCGAGATTGGAGGGGGCCGCGTCCGCGACGATCGCCTCCACGTCTTCAACCGTGATCTCGGATTGTCCGCGCGCGTAAAGCATGAGTTTGGCGATCTCGCCGCGCGTCGTCCGGCGGTCGGCGCCAACCAGGTCGACAAGCGCCGCGCGCGCGTCGGGCGCGATCGTGAGCCCCGCCCCGCGGGCTTCCGCGTCGATCAGGGATTCGAGCGCCCTCGCGTCGTCGGAATAGCACTCGATCGACGCGCGCGCGGCCGAGCTTTCGAACGCCGTCCGCAACGCGGTTCCCTTCTTGAGCTGCCCCGCCTTGACGACGATGGTGCAGTCGGCCGGAGGCCGGGCGAACAAAGGTTCGAGCGCGGGCAGAAGATCGCGTCCCTGGGCGTCGATCCAGATGGCGCGAGTCCCCCGAACATCGAGATCGCATAGGCTTCGTCGGCGAGCGCGCCCGGATCGCGCGCGACGGCGTCGCCCTCGAAGCGCACGAGCCGCAGCGGATCGAGATCATCGCCGATCCGGCTGCGAAGGATGGCGTTGACCCGTTCGTGCGCGAGTCCCTCGTCCTGCCCGTGGACGAGATAGAACCCTATCTCCTTCGGCAGGCGCTGAATGAAGCCGTCGGCGGCGGCGCTGTTCACGATGCTCATGGCGTCGGTCATGCCTGGATAGGCGCGGGCTCGCTCCGCTTCCGCAGTCGGCCGCAGGCCGATGCGGCCTTTCCCGCCATCCGGAAATCGTCTAGCACACGGGCCCGCTCTCCCCTGACATGAACGTGACGGACCCATGGCGACTTTCAAGCTCCTGCTTTTTCCCGGCGACGGCATCGGTCCCGAGGTTATGGCCGAACTCGAGAAGATTATCGATCGCTTCAACAAGGAGGGCGTCGCCAAATTCGAGATCGAAAAGGGACTGGTCGGCGGGTGCGCCTATGACGCCCACGGGAAAGCGATCAGCGATTCCGACATGGAGCTTGCGCAAGCGGCCGACGCGATCTTCCTGGCCGCCGTTGGCGGTCCGAAGTGGGACGGCGTGCCCTATGACGTTCGGCCTGAGGCAGGGCTTTTGCGTCTGCGCAAGGAGCTCGGCCTTTACGCCAACTTGAGGCCGGCGATCTGCTATCCGGCGCTGGCGGCCGCTTCGTCGCTGAAGCCCGAGGTCGTCGAGGGGCTCGACATCATGATCGTGCGCGAGCTGACCGGCGGCGTCTATTTCGGCGAGCCGAAGGAGATCCGCGACCTCGGCAACGGCCAGAAGCGCGCGATCGACACTCAGGTCTACGACACCTACGAAATCGAGCGGATCGGGCGGACCGCCTTCGAGCTCGCGCGCGACCGCGGCAACAAGGTCACCTCGGCCGAGAAGCGCAATGTGATGAAGTCCGGCGTCTTGTGGAACGAGGTGATGACCGCGTTGCACAAGCGGGAATATCCGGACGTCAAGCTCGAGCATCAGCTCGCTGACGCGCTCGGCATGCAGCTCGTGCGATGGCCCAAGCAGTTCGACGTGATCGTCACCGACAATTTGTTCGGCGACATGCTGTCCGACGTCGCGGCGATGCTGACCGGCTCGCTCGGCATGCTGCCCTCCGCTTCGCTCGGCGACGTCGATCCGAAGAGCCGGCGCCGCAAGGCGCTCTACGAGCCGGTGCATGGATCGGCGCCCGACATCGCCGGCAAGGGGATCGCCAATCCGATCGCGATGATCGGCTCGTTCGGCATGGCTTTGCGCTATTCGTTCGGACTTGGCGAGGCGGCCGACCGGCTCGACGCCGCCATCGCCGCCGTGCTCGCCGCTGGCTTCCGGACCGCCGATATCCGGAGTGAAGGAGAGGCCCCTGTGTCGACGAGCGAAATGGGCGACGCGATCGTCGCCGAACTGGCGGGGAGCGCGAAGCGCTGAGCGGCGCGCCCGCGCATTGACAGCGCCTGCCTGGCGCGGCCAACCTCTCGGCTTCCAGCAAGGAGCCCGCTCCCGATGCCAATCCGATCCGCCATCAACGATCTCATTCCCGACGTTCAGGCCTGGCGCCGCGAAATCCATCAGAATCCGGGGCTCCTGTACGACGTCGAGGGCACCGCCCAGTTTGTCGCCGACCGGCTTCGCGCCTTCGGCTGCGACGAGGTCAAAACCTCCATCGGCCGCACGGGCGTGGTCGGCGTGATCCGCGGCGCCAAGGGATCGAGTCGCGCGCACGATCGGGCTCCGCGCGGACATGGACGCGCTGCCGATCGAAGAGGAAACCAACCTCCCCTATCGCTCGAAAATCCCCGGCAAGATGCACGCCTGCGGCCACGACGGGCACACCGCCATGCTGCTCGGCGCGGCGCGGCGTCTGGCCGAGACCCGCGACTTCGCCGGGAACGCCATCGTCATCTTTCAGCCCGCCGAAGAGGGCGGCGCGGGCGCGATGGCGATGATCGACGACGGGCTGATGGACAAGTTCGGCATCGAGGAAGTCTACGGCATGCACAACATGCCGTCCCTGCCGGTCGGCTCCTTCACACTGCGCAAGGGGCCGCTGATGGCGGCGGCCGACGAAATCACGATCACGATCGAGGGCCAGGGCGGCCATGGGGCGATGCCGCATCACGGCGTCGATCCGGTGGTTGTCGGCGCGCAGATCGTGGTCGCCTTGCAGACCATCGTTTCGCGCAATGTCGATCCGCTTGATTCCTGTGTCGTCTCGGTCACCCGCTTCGAGGCCGGCACGGCCAGCAACATCATCCCCCAATCGGCCTGGCTCAATGGCACGGTCCGCACGCTCAAGGCCGCGACCCGCGACGCGGTCGAAAAACGGATCCACGAAATCGCCGCTGGCCTCGCCGCGGCGGCCGGCGCGACGGCGCGGGTCGTGTATCGCCGCGGCTATCCGACGACGGTCAATCACGCCAAAGAGACCGACTTCGCCGCCAAGGTCGCCCGCAAGGTCGCCGGCGACGAGCATGTCGATCCGGACGCCCCTCCGGTCATGGGCGCGGAAGACTTTTCCTTCATGCTCGAGGCGCGTCCGGGGGCGTTCATCTTCATCGGCAACGGCGACAGCGCCAAGCTGCATCACCCCTCATACGACTTCAACGACGCCGCTCTGCCCTATGGCATGAGCTATTGGGTCGAACTGGTGGAGACGGCGCTCGCGCCCTGACGCCCCTTTCTCTCTCGGGAAGAAGCTTGGCGTTGCGCGAACCCTCCTTAGTCGACCGCGACGATGGCCGAATGGGATCTCGCCGGTCAGGAACAGAGCTTGCTTTCAGATGCGCTCAGGCGCGATGTGATGCTGAAAGACTTTCCAGTCCGCGGCCTTCACTCCCGTGAAAGCTTCAGCGCCCTCTCGCCACGGCGTCGCGTGCCGGTCATGGCGAGCATGGCCCCTCCCCATGACGTCCTGCATCTCCTGCGCCGTCACGCCGTATGCAGTCGGGCTGTTGTCGTTGTGCACATTCGTCTTGCCGCCGGCGCCGACATGGCCGAGTCCAATCAGATGACCGACCTCATGGAAATGGGTCCAGAACTTCACCGTAGAGTGCGGGATCATATGCTCGGATTTGATATCGTTTTGGCTGTAAAGAACGGAGTTCGAGCGAAACTGCGCGCCATCCTGGGCACGGACGACGGCAATGGTGTAATGGGCGTCAGCGGCGTGTAAAACCGGCTTGAGATCGAGCTTGCAGTAGATATTGCAGCGATAGGCCGGATGGCCGGCGGTGGAATAGTTCAGGCCGTCATAGGTTTTCGGTGTTCTTAACCAAAATTGACCGTCCCAAAAACGCTGCGCGCCGCCAGTGAGGTGTCGCACATAGAGCTCAAACTCGCCGGGCTTCCATTTCTGGATAGGCTTTTTGGAAGGGTGAGCCGCGGTGTCGTCTGTATCGCCATAAGTCCCCGTCGGCCCGGCGGGGTCGATGTTGGCAAAGTAGATGCGGATAAAGATGGTGAGATAGGCATTGGTGGCGGCGTCAATTTTCCAATCGACGAGATCGGCGTCCCACTTGCCGCCGTTCGCGAGCTTCGGTCCTGTTCGAATAAGCGTACCGAATTTAAAGTCGACCGTCGCCATGGTCGTCTCCCCAAACTTCAGAGCTTCGTCGCCATATTCCGCCCAGATATTCACAACCTAGCGCGGGTGTTGCGGTCGGGCAAGGACGGAGACCCGCGGGCTCGCGAAAAGGACGTCATCATCCGTCTTGGCCATGTCTTCTCCTGGCTCCTGGCGGCCCCCGGAGCCGTTTCGGTTCGACACGTTTTTCGTCGCCCAGCCGCTGGCAAATGTAAGTCCGCCGTCATGCGAGAGGCGTCCCGCTCGCTGCGCCGAGGTTGATCCCCCCGAAATCCCCGCCTATATGGGCGCCGGCGAGGCCACGTCCTCCCCCCAGTTTGGGCCTAAGTCCGGGACGGCCCGGCCCTTCCGAGGAGGGCCGCCATGGCTTGGATCTATCTTATCATCGCCGGGAGCCTCGAAGTCGCGTGGACCTACGCCATGAAGCTGTCGGAGGGCTTCACCCGGCCGTGGCCCACCCTCGTGATGGCGCTCACGATGGCCGCGAGCCTCGGCCTCCTGACCATCGCCGTGCGGACGCTGCCGCTCGGAACCGCTTACGCGGTCTGGACCGGCATCGGCGCGGTTGGCGCGTTCGTGGTTGGCGTCGCCGCGCTCGGGGAGCAGGCGAGCGTGACGCGGCTTGTCGCGGCGGCCCTGATCGTTTCCGGAATCGTCATGATGAAGCTGGGCGGCGCCGAATAGCGCCGGGCGTCACGCGGCCTTATTGCCGCTCGAGTTCCTCGCGCAGGATCTCGAGCCCGAGCCACTCGTCCTCCGCGCCGGCCAGCGCGTCGCGCAATTCAGCGTAAGCCCTAGTCGCGCCGGCGAAAGCGTCCGGCTCGCGAACGGGGAAGTCGACGTCGGCGAGCTTCGCTTCGAGCGCCTGAAGACCAGCGCGGAGTTTTTCGATTCGCGTCGGCAGCGCTTCCAGCGCCCGCTTTTCGTTGAACTTAAGCTTGCGCTTCGGGGCAGCCCGCTCAACCGTCAGCCGCTTCTCCGGCTTCGCCGCCGCCTCGACCGGCGCCGCCAGTGGGCCAGCCAAGCCATAGCCCCGCTGGACGACCATGTCGGAATAGCCGCCCGCATATTCGACCCACCGCCCGTCGCCGTCGTCGACAATGACCGAGGTCGCGACGCGATCGAGAAAATCGCGATCGTGGCTGACGAGAAGGATCGTTCCGGCATAGTCGGCAAGCAGTTCCTGCAGGAGGTCGAGCGTCTCGATGTCGAGGTCGTTGGTCGGCTCGTCGAGAACGAGCAGGTTGGACGGTTTCGCCAGCGCCCGCGCAAGCATAAGCCGCCCCCGTTCGCCCCCCGACAATCTGCCGATCGGCGTACGAGCCTGCTCGGGCGGGAACAGGAAATCCCGCATGTAGCCCATGACATGGCGACGCTCGGCATTGATTGTGACGTAGTCGCTGCCGCCGCCGGTCAGCGCGTCGACAAGCGTCGTAGCCGGCTCGAGCGAAGCGCGCCCCTGATCGAGAGAGGCCATCGCCACATTCACGCCAAGCCGCACCGAGCCGGAATCGGGCGCGAGCGCCCCGGTCAGGAGATTGACGAGCGTGGTCTTGCCCGAGCCATTGGCGCCGACGATGCCGATCCGGTCGCGGCGCATCACGCGCAGCGAGAAATCGCTGACGATTGCGCGCTCGCCGTAAGCCTTGCTCACCCGCTCGGCGTCGATCACCAGCGCGCCCGAGGCTTTCGTGTCCTGCGCGATCATGGCGGCCGCGCCGGTTGGCCGCAGGGCCTCGCGCCGCTCGCGTCTCAGATCGGCGAGCTCGCCCACGCGGCGCATGTTGCGCTTGCGCCGGGCGGTCACGCCATAGCGCATCCAGTGCTCTTCCTCGACGATCTTGCGGTCGAGCTTGTGGCGCTCGATCTCCTCCTCCTCGAGCCTCGCGTCGCGCCAGGCCTCGAAAGTGCCGAAGCCCTGGTCGAGCCGGCGCGCGCGGCCCCGGTCGAGCCAGATCGTGGCCTTCGTCAGGTCGGCGAGCAGCCGCTTGTCATGGCTGATGAGGGCGAGGGCCGAGCGGCTCTGCGCGAGCCGCGCCTCGAGCCACTCGATGGCGATGAGATCGAGGTGGTTGGTCGGCTCGTCGAGGAGCAGGATGTCGGGCTCGGGGCTCAGAACCCGGACCAAAGCCGCCCGGCGGGCTTCGCCGCCGGAAAGGCGCGCAGGATCGGCGGCCGGATCGAGGCCAAGCTCGGCCATCATCGCCCGCGCCGCATAAGGGTCGTCGAATTCGTGAAGCCCGGCCAGCACATAGTCGAGCGCCGTCTTGAAGCCGGACATGTCCGGCTCCTGCGGCAGATAGGCGAGCCGCGCCGAAGGCTGGACGAAGCGGGTTCCGTGCTCGAACGTAAGCTCGCCGGCCGCGACGCGAAACAAGGTCGACTTGCCCGAGCCGTTGCGCCCGACCACGGCGATGCGGTCGCCGGCGGAAATGGACAATTCCGCCCCGTCCAGAAGCGGCGCGCCGCCGAGCGTCACGACGATGTCTCGCAATTGTAGGAGGGGCGGCATATGAATAGGTTCCGGCGGGGGGCGGTCACGCTTAACGGCTGGCGGAGGAAAGGAAAAGGTCCATGGCGACTGAGGCGACTCTGGCGGCGCTGGCGAAACTGACGAGCTTGCGCGAGGGCGTGCTGGCGCGGGCGGCGAGAGCCGATTTCGCCGACGATCCGGCGCGATTCAAGGCATTCAGCGTCACCCTCGACGATCTCCTGTTCGACTATTCCAAGCAGCGCATCGACGCCGGGGTCTTGGCCGCGCTCGTCGAGCTCGCCAAGGCGGCCCAGGTCGAAGCCCGGCGCGACGCGATGTTCGCCGGCGTGAAGATCAATGTCACCGAGAAGCGCGCCGTCCTGCACACCGCCTTGCGCAATTTCTCCGGCAAGCCGGTTCTCGTCGACGGCAAGGACGTGATGCCCGAGGTCATCGGCACACGGGAAAAGATGCTGAGCTTCGCGGCGGACGTGCGCGAGGGCCGCGTGCGCGGCGCGCTCGGCCAGCCGATGACAGACGTCATCAACATCGGCATCGGCGGCTCGGATCTCGGCCCCGCCATGGCCGCGCGGGCGCTCGCGCCCTTTGCGCCGCCGCAATTGCGCAGCCATTTCGTCTCCAATGTCGACGGGGCGGATATCGGCGACACGCTGCGCGGGCTCGATCCGTCACGCACTTTGTTCATTGTCTCGTCGAAGACTTTCACCACGCTCGAGACGATGACCAATGCGAGGACCGCGCGCGCCTGGATTGCGCAAGGGGTGGGCGAAGCGGCGGTCGGAGACCATTTCGCCGCCGTCTCGACCCAGCTCGACAAGGTGGCCGAGTTCGGCATCCAGCCGACGCGGGTGTTCGGTTTCTGGGACTGGGTCGGCGGCCGCTATTCGGTCTGGTCGAGCATCGGGCTGCCGCTGGCGATCGCGATAGGGCCCGATCGCTTCAACGAATTCCTGCGCGGCGCCTACGAGATCGACGAGCATTTCCGCGAAGCGCCGATCGAGCGCAACATCCCGATCCTGATGGGGCTGCTCAGCGTCTGGAACCGCAACATCCTCGGCCACGCGACGCATGGGGTGATCCCGTACGACCAGCGGCTCGGGCGCTTTCCCGCCTATCTCCAGCAATTGCAGATGGAGAGCAACGGCAAGCACGTCCAGCTCGACGGCTCACCCGCCAATACCGCCACGGGGCCGGTGGTCTGGGGCGAGCCCGGCACCAACGGCCAGCACGCCTTCTTCCAGCTCATCCATCAGGGCACCGAGATCATTCCTCTCGATTTGCTGGTGGCCGCGACGCCGACCGACGCCGACGGCCATCATCACGATCTTCTGGTCGCCAATTGCCTCGCGCAGGGACAGGCGCTGATGCGCGGCCGCACGCCCGAGGAAGCCGAGGCAATCACCCACAAGCAGGGGGCGAGCGAGGCCGAAGCGAAAAGGCTCGCGCCGCACAAGAGCTTTTCCGGCAGCCGTCCGACGAGCACGTTCCTCTACCGCCATCTCGATTCGCGCATGCTCGGGCGGCTCATCGCCCTCTACGAGCACAAGGTGTTCACCGAGGGCGCCGTCTGGGACATCGACTCGTTCGACCAGTGGGGCGTCGAACTGGGCAAGGAGCTTGCGCTGAGCCTCGTGCCGATCGTCTCCGACGCGGCTACGGGCACGAACGAACTCGACGCCTCGACCGCGGGGCTGGTGTCGCATATGCGCGCGCTGCGGGGGGCCGAGGGCGGGACCGGCTGACGGCGGTCGTTAGTAGTCTCCAATATCAAAAAGACTGAGGCAAACAGAGCGTAAAAGAAATTGACAGTTTTAGGAGGATAGGAGAGGAGGTCATGAGAAGCCTGACAATTGGGGCCATGCTCAGCGTTTTCACGGTTACAGGCACGGCGGCCCAACAACAACCTCGTTTGCAACCAATCGGTGTATTCGGGCCGACACGTTATCCGATCGGACCGTCTACGGTCTATGGTACTCATTCTCTGATTTTGAACAATGGTCAATTCGAACTTCAAGCTACAGCAACTGGCGCATATTATGGTGAGGCGTTCGGGTCTGGCTCGGCAATGCGGGCGTATCACAATGCAAACGATCCAGGTTACCTCGCGTCAAGTTGCGCGTATTACAGGTGCAACACGGATTTGGGGCCTGAGGAGTACGCGCATAATTTCTTTGTCTTCAACCTGAGTGGTGTAACCGTGCCTATATTCACGGCAACGCTCAGCATAGGTAATTCAGAAGCTGATACTGGCACATACGTTAGTTGGGATGTGACGACGCCGATTGGATCGTTGGAACAGAGTTGGATCGGGCCCACCGGGGCTTTTTCGCCTGACCCAGAGGCGCTAGCCATTTTCAACGACCTGGGCTCGGGAGTTCTTTACGGATGGACACCGTTTAGCCCTGCGGATGATAGCAGCCAGATTATGATCCACCTCAACCCGTTCGCCGTACAGTCTATAAATGCTGCCGAGGGAGGGAGTTGGGCGATTGGTGGAAGCGGAGTCCCCGAGCCAAGTTCCTGGGCGCTAACGTTGGCGGGATTTGGAGCGATCGCATACGTTTACGGTCGGCGTCGCAGGGCCTTGGCAAACCCCGAGGCAAAGCGCGCCTGACGATCAGAATCCAAAGGTTTTCGAGCGCGCGTCTTCAGCCTTGTGGCGCAAGCTTTGTGTCCGCTTGGTCATTGGATGACCGCTCCTGAGCCGGAGCAGCCTGACGCCACTACCCAGCGCTTTTCCCTTTTTTGGGCCCGAGCCGCCGCGTCGCCTTCGCAAGCCACCGGCGGGTCGCGGAATCAACCCGCGGCGACAAGGTCTTGCGCACCCGAGCGTGGTAATCATTGAGCCAGGCGATTTCCTCGGCGTCCATGAGTTTGGGATCGACGAGGGTGAGATCGATCGGCGCGAAGGTCAGCGTCTCGAAGCCCAGCATCGGCCGCTCGCCGCCGGGAAGCTTCCGCTCCTCGACCGCGAGCAGATTCTCGATGCGGATCCCGAATGCGCCAGCGGCGTAATAGCCGGGCTCGTTGGAGATGATCATGCCCGGCGCGAGCGCCGTCGTTCCGGTCTTGGACAGGCGTTGCGGGCCTTCATGCACGGAGAGGTAGGACCCGATGCCGTGTCCCGTGCCGTGGTCGAAATCGAGTCCGGCGCGCCAGAGCGAGGCTCGCGCCAGAGTGTCGATTTGCGCGCCATTCGTGCCTGCCGGAAAGACGGCGCGGGCCACGGCGATGTGACCCTTGAGCACCCGGGTGAAGCGGTCTCGCATGAGCGCGCTCGGCCGCCCGACGGCGATCGTGCGGGTGATGTCGGTCGTGCCGTCCTCATATTGCGCGCCGCTGTCGATGAGGAAAATTCCGCGCTCAATCCTGCGGTTCGAGTCTTCGCTGACCCGATAATGGGGAAGCGCGGAATTGGGGCCGAAGGCCGAGATGGTGGGGAACGAAAGATCCTTGAGTGCAGGGCTCGCGCGCCGGAAGGTCTCCAGCGCTTCGACGGCGTCGATCTCGGTCAGGCGCCTTCGCGGCGCCTCGACCGCGAACCAGGCGAGGAAATTCGTCATCGCCGCGCCGTCCCGCTCATGCGCGGCGCGCGCGCCTGCGAGCTCGGCCGGATTTTTCTTCGCCTTCATGAGCGTGATCGGATCGGCGCCGATCTCGGCCTTGCCGCCCGCCCGCTCGATCGCCTGGGTCAGATAGGCGGGCGCGGTCCCCGCATCGAAGGCGACGCGTGCGCCCTGCCGGCCAAGCTCCTCGACGAAGCCGAGCAGAGCGTCGGGTTCGAGCACGTCCGCTTCGCGGCTGAGACTGTTGCTTCCTGCGCCCGTGAGCTTTCTCCGGTCCAAGAATACGACCGGGCGCCCCTCACGCGGCAGATAGGCCCAGCCAAGCGGCAGCGGCGTGTAGGAGACATCCGAGCCGCGAATATTGAACAGCCACGCCAGATTGTGAGGATCGCTGATCAGGAGACCCTGCGACGACTTGATCGCCTGACGCACGCGCGCAATCTTCGCCCCCGCGCCTTCGCCCGCGAATCTCAGCTTGTGCGCCGTGATCGCGCCAATCGGCGCAGGCGGCCGATCAAGCCAGATCGCATCGACAGGGTTCTCGTCGACCGCGACCAGCCCGGCGCCGGCCTTCTCGCAAGCGGCCGTATATCGCGCGACAGCATCGGGCGTATGGAGCCGCGGGTCATAGCCAAGCTTGTCGCCTGCCTTGAGGTGACGCGCGATCCATTCGCTCGGCGGCTCCTCCATGACATTCCGGAATTCGAAGACCGCGGGGTTTGCCTCGGTCTTCACCTGCTCGGTGTATCGCCCGTCGACGAACAAAGCCGCCGCATCCTTCAGCACCACGGCGATCCCCGCCGAGCCGGCGAATCCCGTCAGCCACCTCAGCCGCTCGGAATTGGCCGGCACATATTCGTTCTGGTGCTCGTCCGCCCGAGGAACGATAAATCCTGCGAGATCGACCTTCGCCAGTTCGGCGCGCAACTGGCTGACCCGAACGGCCCCATGCGAGGGATCGCCCAGCGCCACGAAGGACTGAAAACGGCTCTCAAACACCCGAAGCCGTTTCCGAGACGGCGGCGTCCTGCGCAGTGACGACCCGGCCGATGAACGGCAGCTCGCGATAGGAATGGGCGACGTCCATGCCATAGCCGACCACGAAAACGTCAGGGCAGACAAAGCCGACGAAATCGGCGCTGATGGCGACTGCCCGCTTCCCGGGCTTCTCCAGCATCGTGCAGACGAGAACCCGACGCGCGCCGCGCGCCGTCAGAAGGTCCTTGGCGAAGGCCAATGTCCGGCCGGATTCGAGAATATCGTCGACCAGCAGGACGTCCCGATCGCGGATGGAGGATTCGATGTCGCGCAGGATCTTCACCGTCCCGCTCGACACAGTGCCGCTCAAATAGCTCGACAGGTGAAAGAACTCGACCTGCGGCTCGAGCCCGACCCGATGCAGAGCGCGCAACAGGTCAGCCGCGAACATGAACGAGCCCTTCAGGATCGCGACGACAAGCAGGTCCTTCGGCTCCGCCGCGGCGATCTCGCGCGCCAGCGCCTCCGTTCGTTCGGCGATCGTTCGCTCGTCGTAGAGAACCTTGACCTGTCTCTCGCCGCTCATGAAGGAGTCTCGGTGAACACCCCTTTATTGCCCGGCTCGGCGAATTTTACCAGAACCTCGCGAACGCCGGCCGGCGGCGCCGCCAGCCGTGCCCGGAAGGAAACACGCTCGCGAGTCCCGAGGCGAGTCTTGGGCGGCCGCGCTGTCCAAACATAGAGCTCCCGCCCGTCTGCGCCGCAGAGCGCCAGGCGCAGATTTGGCGCCGGTGTTTCTCCGTGGCGCAGATTGGCGATCTCGCCTGTGACCAGCAGCTCTCCCTGGCCATCGGCTTGCTCCGTAACCGTCGCGCGCACATCGGCGATCATGAGACCGCGAAGATTAACCGGCAGCCCGACGCTGGCGTAGACGGCCCCCGTCGCCGGCGCGATCGAGACGATCGCGGCGCGAGCGGCGATCGCCGCCGTTGCGGCGAGCACAAGGCCGATCAGGACAAGGGCCGACGCAAAAGCGCCGCCAGGGCGCCAAAGCCGCCGCGAGGAGCCTTGATCGCAATTTGGGCCGAACTTGTGGTTCACAGTCATGGTGCCGACCTTGCCGTTCTGATGAGATCGCCGAAGGTGGTATTTGGTTGGAATCACGGTTAAGGGCGCGTTAAGCGTCGACCCGACGGACAAGGGAAACGCGTTTGATACGGTTCGACAACGTCGGTTTGCGTTACGGCACGGGACCGGAGGTGCTTGGCGATCTCAATTTTTCCGTCGACCCGCAAAGCTTTCAGTTCCTCACCGGTCCGTCGGGCGCCGGCAAGACGACCCTCATGCGGCTGATGCTGCTCTCGCTGCGCCCGACACGGGGAAAGATTCAAGTCTTCGGCCAGGACTCCGCTGCGCTGAGCAAGAACGATCTGACGACGTTGCGGCGGCGCATCGGCGCCATCTTCCAGGATTTTCGTCTCTTGGACCATCTCACGACTTATGAGAACGTGGCGCTGCCGCTCAGGGCGATGGGAAGAGAGGAATCCGGCTATCGGGCTGAAGTGGTCGAGCTTCTGCGCTGGGTCGGGCTCGGCGATCGGATGAATGCGTCTCCGCCGGTGCTTTCTGGAGGCGAAAAGCAGCGAGCCGCAATCGCTCGCGCGCTGATCGTTCGCCCGGAATTGCTGCTTGCGGATGAGCCGACCGGTAATGTCGATCCGGGCCTCGCGCGGCGTCTGCTCAGGCTGTTCATGGAACTTCATCGGCTTGGCACGGCGGTCGTCATCGCGACCCATGATCTCCAGCTCATGGATCAGTTCGGCTTCGCCCGCAGGCTGGTGGTCGGCGGCGGCAAGCTGACGATTCTCGACGGATCGCCGCCGTGAACGAACCGATCGTCGATCCCGTCCGCGCCGTCGAACCGGAGCCTGCGTTCGAGAGCCATGCGCGGCTGATCCCGGGCAACTCCGTCGCGGGGCGCGCCCTGGTCGTCGTCATCGCGATCATGACCTTTCTCGCCTGCCTGACCGCCGGCGCCGCCCTGCTCGTCGCCGACGCCTCGCAAGCCTGGCGTTCGGATGTGTTGCGCGAGGCGACGATCCAGGTGAAGCCCCGGACGGGCGTCGACGTCGACAGCATCGTCGCCAAAGCCGTCGCTGTCGCTGCGAAATCGCCGGGAAGTCGAGGCCGCCCAGGCGCTTTCCAAGGCCGAATCGGAAAAGCTGCTCGAGCCTTGGCTTGGCGCAGGGCTCGACCTCAGTCAGCTGCCCATCCCTCGGGTGATCCTCGTGAGGCTGCGCGGCCAGCGCCCGGAGGACCTGCCAAAATTGCGCTCGGCGCTCGCCTCGGCGGTCCCGGAGGCCGATCTCGACGACCATCGGGCCTGGGCGACGCGCCTCGGGGCCATGGCGGATGCGGTCGTCACGCTCGCGGCCGCTCTCTTCGTGCTTATGATCGTCGCCATGGGCACGGCGATCGGGTTCGCCACGCGCGGCGCAATGGCGGGCAATCGCGAGATCGTCGAGGTCCTCCATCTCGTCGGCGCGACGGATGCGTTCATCGCCCGGGAGTTCCAGACCCATTTCCGTCGCCTGGGATTTCGCGGCGCCGCGATCGGAGGATTTGCCGCGATCGCTTTCTTCGCCACCGCCTCGCTCCTGTCTTTCTGGTGGGCGGGCTCGCCGGGCGATGCGGAGATGGCCGCCATGTTCGGCTCGTTTGCGCTGCGCTTTTCCGGCTATCTCGCTCTTGTCGCGGTGTGCGCAATCGTCACCCTGCTCACCGGCTTCCTTTCGCGCGAAATTGTCATGCGCCATTTGCAAAGACTGCAGTAGAGACGGCGGGCTAGCGCCTTCTCCGTGAACCCACGACGTCGCCAATGCTCACAACGCGATCGCTCATCTTCAACGCGCTCTTCTATCTGAATCTCCTGGTTCTGATGATTGTCGGCCTGCCGACCATGCTTTTCGGCAGGAAAGCCGTCTTTGCCCTTGCCCGGCTCTGGGGCGCGATTTCCGTCTGGCTTCTGGAGAAGATCTGCGGCCTCAAGCTCGAATATCGCGGGATCGAGAACATTCCTCCCGGCGCGGTCCTGATCGCCGCCAAGCATCAGTCCTTTCTCGAGACCTTCGCGCTGATCAAATACGCCCCCGATTTCGCCATCATCCTCAAGCGGCAGCTGACCTACGTTCCGCTGTTCGGCCTCTATCTCATCGTCTCGAAGCAGATCGCCATTGATCGCGCCCGCGGTAGGCAGGCGTTGCAGCAGATCGCCGGCGCCGCGAGGCCCGTGCTCGCCGCGGGGCGGCAGGTGTTCATCTACCCGGAAGGAACGCGCCGCCTTCCGGGCGCGCCGCCGAAATACAAGCAGGGCGTCACGGCGCTCTACCTGGAGACGGGGGCGGCCTGTCTGCCGGTCGCCGTCAACACGGGCCTCTTCTGGCGACGTCGCGGCTTCATCCGCCGGCCGGGCCTCGCTGTGATCGAATATCTGCCGGTCATTGCGCCGGGACTGAAGCGCGCCGAATTCAGCAAACGCCTGCAGTCGACGATCGAAGCGGCCTGCGACCGCCTCAACGCGGAAGCTGTCAAAAAAGACCCTTCGCTCGCTACGGTCCTTGAGGAAGGGGCGAACAGCGATGAGGAAACGCTGCGTCCGTCTTGACGATGGTTCTGCTTTGTTCTAATAATGTTCTCGTAATAATCAGGATCGGCGATGCTGGCATACGAGAATGAAACGGCCGACCGGGCGTCAGGCTTCTGCGAGCAGCCGACGTCGCCCTGGATCGCCTTGGCGAGCGACGGCCAGAGGGGAGGCTCTGCGCTCGCCGCGCTGGCCGGGATGCCGATCTCGTCCCGATTCTGCTCGTGGAAGGGGCGGTCCGGGCGCCGCTACGTCTTCTCCGTCTATCCGGCGTCGGAATGTCCGCCCTTTTGCGGCGCCATTCTGCTCGCAGCGGTGCGCGAGGCGAAAGGACGGCGGCGGGTCCTGTCGGTGCGCGAGACCGGCGCCTTTCCGGAGCCTGCGGTCGCCAGGGCGCAGGACGAACTCAACGCCTTCGGCAGGTCGGCCGAACTGCATCTCCATCTCTTGGCCGCCTCGCCCGAGGAGCGGGCGGCGGCGCTCGCCGATCTCGTGGTCGAGGAGACCTGACAAGGCGGGGCCGCTTCACGCCCTCAGTCTGGCGCTCAGCCATTCGAGATCGCGATCGCGTATCCCGATGGCCTGAAGATGATCGTGGGTCTCGAGAATATATTCCGCGTTGTCGCCAGACTGGCCTTTGCCGGCGAGCACATATTCGAGCATCGCCTCGCGATCGAGCCGCCCGGCATATTGGCCGTGCAGCCGGTCGGCGACGTAAGTCACCGCCGGCACACGCTGACCGGATTCGAGCGTCACCGGCGCGATCCGCTCGACATAGACGGCGGTCACCTGCTCGCGTTCCCGAAGGTAGCGGATCGTCGCTTCCCGCAAGCCCGCGTCGACCTCGAAAGCCACGCCCGGACAGACGCCGCCCCGATCGAGGCCAAGCACGAGACCGGGCCGCTCGGGCGAACCGCGATAGACATGGGAAAAGACGCAAAGGCTCCTTCGCCAGCCGCGCAACAAAGCCCTGCATCGTCGCGCATAAGTGAAACCGGGACGCCACATCAGCGACCCGTACCCGAACACCCACAGGTCCCCGCCTGCGGCGTCTTCGGGCGCCGCAGGCTCCCTCACGACGCCAACTCGTCCGCCTCGCCCGCATGGCGGCCAAAGTCCGGCGCGGCCGTGTCCTGACCGAGCGCCACAATGCCCATCCGGATGGCCCGAGTGCGCGTAAACAGCGCGTGCAGGCCGTCGCCGTCGCCGCGGCGAATCATGCGCTGCAAAGCCGTCAGGTCCTCGTTGAACCGGCCGAGCATTTCGAGCACCGCGTCGCGGTTATTGAGGAACACGTCGCGCCACATCGTCGGATCGGAAGCGGCGATGCGGGTCGCATCGCGAAAGCCGCCGGCGGAGAATTTCATCACCTCCGACTGCGTGACTTCCTCAAGGTCGGCGGCGGCGCCGACGAGGTTATAGGCGATGAGATGGGGCACATGGCTGGTGATCGCCAGCACGAGGTCGTGATGCGTGGAGCTCATTGTCTCGGCATGCGCGCCGAGCGCTTCCCAGAATGCGCGCATCTTGCTCACCGCCTCGGCGTCCGTCCGCTCCGGGGGCGTGAGGATGCACCAGCGGTTCATGAACAGGGTCGCGAAGCCTGCGTCGGGCCCGGAATATTCGGTGCCCGCGACCGGATGGGCAGGCACGAGACGCGCATGCTTCGGCAGGATCGGCTCGAGCGTCGCGATGACGGCGCCCTTGACCGAACCGACGTCCGAGACGATCGCGCCTTGCTTGAGCGCCGGCGCGATGGCGCGCCCGATCGCCTCGTTGGCACCGACCGGCGCGCAAAGAATCACGCAATCGGCGCTGCGGACGGCGCGCGCCACATCGTCGGTGACCACGTCGCCAAGGCCAAGCGCCTTCGCGCGCTCCAACACCCCGACCGAATGATCGGCGAGAACGATGCGCCGCGCCGCGTGGCGCCGGCGGGCGGCGCGCGCGATCGACGAGCCGATGAGCCCGACGCCGATGATCGCCAGCTCTTCGAAGATCGGCTCGGCGAGCGGCTCCCCGAGCCGATCAGCCACCTTTGCCTCGCATGAACTCGGCAAGCGAAGCGACCACGCCCTTGTTCGCCTCTTCTCCGCCAACCGTCAGACGCAGCGAATCCGGCAGGCCATAGGCCGCGACCGCCCGGAGGATATAGCCCCGCGCGCTGAGGAATGCGTCCGCATCCGCGGCGCTCCGGCCGAATTCCTTAGGGAAGGTCAGCAGCAGAAAATTTCCGACGCTCGGCGTCACCTCGACGCCAAGCTTGGTGATTTGCTCAGCAAGCCAGGTGAGCCAGCGCGCGTTATGCGCGATCGCGCCTTCGATATGCGCGGCGTCTCCGAGGCTCGCAACGCCCGCGGCCTGCGCCGCCCCGTTGAGGTTGAAGGGTCCGCGCACTCGATTGAGCGCGTCGATGACATGCGCCGAACCATAGGCCCAACCGATGCGCAAGCTCGCAAGCCCATGGATCTTGGAGAAAGTCCGGGTCATGACGACGTTGTCCGCCGCCGCAGCCAGTTCGACACCGGCGGCGTAGTCGTTGCGGCTCACGTATTCGGCGTAAGCCGCGTCGATCACCAGAAGCGTGTGGAGCGGTAGGCCAGCATGCAGGCGCTTCACTTCGGAATAGGGAATGTAGGTGCCGGTCGGGTTGTTCGGATTGGCGAGGTAGACGATCTTCGTGCGGGCGCTCACCTTTGCGAGGATCGCGTCCACGCTCGCCGTCCTGTCCGTCTCCTCGGCGACGACCGGAATCCCGCCCGCGGCGCGAATGCAGATCGGATAGGTCAGAAAACCGTACTGGCTATAGAGGCCTTCCTCGCCTGGATGCAGAAAGACATGCGCCAGCAGCGCCAGCAATTCATCGGAGCCGTTGCCGCAGATGATCCGGGCCGGATCGAGTCCATGGCGGCGCCCGATCGCCTCGCGCAGCGCGGTCGACGCGCCGTCGGGATAGAGTTCGAGCCGGTCGGCCAGCGCGCGCACCGCCTCGACCGCCTTTCGCGACGGCCCAAGCGGCGACTCGTTCGACGAGAGCTTGTGAACCTTGTCCACGCCCGCGACATGGCTCTTCCCCGGCACATAGGGGTCGATCGCCAGGATTTCGGGGCGCGGCTGAGGCTTGCGGATGGCGTGGGACGTCATGACCGTCCGATTAGCCTCAATTTGCGCCCTTGCGCAATGTCGAGACGTCAAATCGGTCCGCATGCGCGCCAACCTCCGAGGCGCGCACGTCGGCCCCGCCGGCCGACCGCAGGGCCGCGCTGACCGCGTCGGGCGCGATCGCCCCCGGCCGCGCCACGAGAAGCGCAAGCCCCATCCCGTCGGCGGCCGAACCGATGGCTTCGGCTCCGATTTTGCGCAGGGCGTCAGGGATGTCGGGGCGCCATCGATCCAGCGTGACCAACTCGAGCACGACCTCGCGCGCCGCTCCGTCGACCAATGGCTTCGAGATCACGAACACCGGCATGCCGGCCGGATGGTTGGCGCGTTCGACGAAAGGCAACCGGGCTATGATCTTCGGCGCTTCCGCCGGCGCGAGCTTCGTCCACCAAGCGCCAGTCCCCGGGCCGCCGTTGACGGCGAACATGCCGAGGTCGCCGACCGAATCGGCGACTGCGCGGATCACCTCGGCTGCCCCGAAATGCGGCGTGCAGGGCGTCGTGAAACCAAAGTGAAAGCGCGCCGAATCCCGCATCGCCGCGTCGCCGCCCGACACGTCGACGTGAATGCTGTAGGGCGCCTGGACATAGGTGAAAGTCGAAATGATCACCCGCCAGATGCTCTCTACCGTATCAAGCGGCAGACGACCCCGATGCCTTTCGACAATCGCGCGCATCATCGAAGCTTCCCGCGCCGGGCGAAACGCCGAACCCCCTCCCTGGCTGGTCTTGATCTCGATCAATCGATCGATAACGCGCCCTCGCTCCATCAGGAGCTCGTGCATTTGGCTGTCGATTCGGTCGATCTCTTTACGCAAGTCCCCAAGGGTAAACGACGGCACGGGGTCGGTCATTTCGTCTCTACTAGCTCGTAAGGGTTATGTAGGATCAACGTCGGCCGCCGGCACCGATTTCTTCGAGCGGTTCTTCAAGCTCAAAACTCAGTATCCGCGCGCCCGAAGCGTTCCCATCATTTGCGTCATTTCATCGTACTCTTTATAGTAGTTATGCATTGCCTCAATACAGGAGGTGCTATCTTTGCCCGTTCCCAACAGGGTCTTGAATGTCTTTGAAGAACCAGCACTCTCAGACGCAATCAAATTGATAACGGTATCGTCTTTAATTGGCTGCTTATCGAAACTAAAAATGGGTAAGTCCGGGTCTATCGTGCAAGATACATCGGCATCTTGCTTATATGATCCTAAGAGGGAAGCCTCCACAGAGCCGTATCCATCACTATGCTGTGCTTCACCGGATGGTCTTGGGCGCTTCTCCCAATGTCCGATTCCACATTGCTTGCGTTTAACTGGGCTTGCGCAATTGGGTCATTCTGAGCCGGCGCACACCCACCTAGCCCAATAGCGGTTGCCACGGCAATCACAGCTCCTCGAACACGATCCACGATACCGTCCTCAGAGGCACGCGCTGTCGCACCATTGCGATTAGGTGTTCATCAACTCGAAGAAATTCGCGTTGGTCTTCGTCTCGCGCAGTTTTCCGAGCAGAAACTCGATCGCGTCGACCGTGCCCATCGGATTGAGGATGCGGCGCAGCACGTACATTTTCTTCAGGATATCCGGCGGCACGAGCAGTTCTTCCTTTCGCGTGCCCGAGCGGGTGATGTCCATCGACGGGAAGGTGCGCTTGTCGGCCACTTTGCGGTCGAGGATGATTTCCGAGTTTCCCGTTCCCTTGAACTCTTCGAAAATGACCTCGTCCATGCGCGAGCCGGTGTCGATCAAAGCGGTCGCGATGATGGTCAGCGAGCCCCCCTCCTCGATATTCCGGGCGGCGCCGAAGAACCGCTTCGGGCGCTGGAGCGCATTGGCGTCGACGCCGCCGGTCAGAACCTTTCCCGATGACGGCACGACGGTGTTGTAGGCGCGCCCGAGCCGGGTGATCGAATCGAGCAGGATGACCACGTCGCGGCCGTGCTCGACGAGCCTCTTGGCTTTCTCGATCACCATCTCGGCGACCTGGACGTGACGCACCGCCGGTTCGTCGAAAGTCGAGGACACCACCTCGCCGTTCACCGAGCGCTGCATGTCCGTCACTTCTTCCGGCCGCTCGTCGATCAGGAGCACGATCAGGTAGCATTCGGGATGATTGGCGGTGACCGACTGGGCGATGTTCTGCAGAAGCACCGTCTTGCCGGTGCGCGGCGGCGCGACGATGAGCGCGCGCTGCCCCTTGCCGATCGGCGCGACGATATCGATGACCCGCGCCGACAGATCCTTCCGGGTCGGATCCTCGACTTCGAGCTTGAGACGCTCGTTGGGATAGAGCGGCGTCAAATTATCGAAATGAACCTTGTGCCGGGTCTTTTCCGGGTCCTCGAAGTTGATGGCGTTGCACTTGAGCAGCGCGAAATACCGCTCCCCTTCCTTGGGGCTGCGTATGACGCCCTCGACCGTATCGCCGGTTCTCAAGCCCAGCCGCCTGATTTGCGACGGGGACACATAAATATCGTCGGGACCCGGAAGATAGTTGGCGTCCGCGGATCGGAGGAAAGCGAAGCCGTCCTGCAGGATTTCGACGACGCCTTCGCCGATAATCTCCACATCGACGCTGGCGAGTTGCTTGAGGATCGCGAACATCAATTCCTGCTTGCGCATGATGGACGCGTTTTCGACGTCGTTCTCCTCGGCGAAGACCAGGAGCTCGGTCGGCGATTTCTGTTTTAATTCCTTGAGTTTCATTTCCCGCATTGGCGGACCTTACCTTGGACTGCCGGTCCTTTAAGACCCGCAAAGTCACTGAATGGTGGATGATGGCCCTGACGATTCGAGGCTAAGGTCGGTCATGTCAGGACCGCGCGACAGAGATTGGATCGGGCGATCCAGCGCCGCTAGAAACCCGCGTTGATGAGCGCGGACGCCGCTTCATAGTCGCGTTCGCTGAATTTTTCAACGGCCATTTGTGGCCCGGCCAATCATTTTGAACGGGCTTTAAAAAGGCTTAACCACGGCTAAGACGACGATCCCGATCATCAGCGCCGTCGGAACCTCGTTCAAAGCCCGGTAGAAACGAGCCGGCCGCACATTGGCGTCCTGGGCGAAAGCCCGCACGCACCGGGCAAAATATCCGTGCACCCCGCCAAGGCCGAGAACCAGGATGAACTTCGCCTGAAGCCAGCCCGCCTGCCAGTACCCGGTCATGAGCGCAAGCGCGATCCCGGTGATGAACACCAAAATCATCGATGGATTGATGATCATCCTGAGGAGCCGCCGCTCCATCACCTTGAAGGTCTCCGAGAGATCGGAGCCCTTGGGCGCGTCCGCGTGGTAGACGAACAGCCTCGGCAGATAGAGCATTCCCGCCATCCACGCGATGACGGCGATAACGTGGAGCGCTTTCAGCCAGACGATCATGTGAGATTCGGAACCAGCGAACAGCCGGATGAGCCGCTCGAACTGCCGGTGGCGTTTAGGCGCTGGGTTTCGCTTGCGCAAGCCGGGATCGTTTCGCGCCAAAAACCAAACAAATAACTTCTGAACTGATTCTTCTTCTTTAGGGCCCTCTAAGCGCAAATTCGATTTTATCCAGAGACTCGAACAGTCACATTTGACGCAACGGCAGCGAGGCTCAACGACGGAGCCTCGGCATGGTTAACGTTTCGTTAAGAAACGCCGGCCTCGCCAAATATCATGCGGGCATTGTTGTAATTATCCCCGCAATTCAGAGGCGCCTGCGCGAGAGCGCAAAAGTTGTCCCGATCGGGACGGCTGTGAATCGTCGAACGCGCCTCGCCCCGCTCCGGCTGATGACTCGCGCGTGACGCGTTCGCTTATCCACGCCTGTCCACAAGTCACGCGGCTGGTTTTGACCTGCCTCCGATTTTCTGGACCATGGAGAGGTGGAAAATTCTAGTTTTGGCCGTCCTGGCCGGGCGGAGGATTTTCCATGAAGAGGTCACGGTTCAGCGATCAGCAGATCGCGTTCGTGTTGCGGCAGGCGGACGAGGGAACAGCGATTGCCGAGGTCTGCCGCAAGGTGGGGATCAGTGAGGCGACCTACTATAACTGGCGCAAGAAGTATGGCGGGCTGATGCCGTCGGAGATGAGGCGCCTGAAGCAGCTTGAGGAAGAGAATGGCAAGCTGAAGAGGATTGTGGCCGATCTCGCGCTCGACAAGGAAATGCTTCAGGACGTCATCAAGCGAAAGCTATAGGGCCTGCGCGGCGGCGCGAGCTGGTCGACCGGGTGAGAGCGACGTGGCAGGTGAGCATCCGGCGGGCCTGCTCCGTCCTCAAGGCCGAGCGATCGAGTTACCACCACAAGGGTAAGCGTCGCCCGCAGGCCGTCCTGAGCAAGCGGATCAAGGAAATCGCCGAGACGCGGGTGCGCTACGGCTACCGACGCATTCACGTGCTGCTGCGCCGCGAGGGCTGGCAAGTGAACGCCAAGCGTGTCTGGCGGCTCTACCGCGAGATGGGCCTGCAATTGCGCAATAAATCGCCCAAGCGACGCGTGCAGGCAAAGCTGCGTGAAGGTCGCTCAGGCGCAGACGGACCGAACGATGTCTGGGCGATGGACTTCGTTCACGACCAGCTCTTCGACGGCCGCAAGATCCGCGCGCTGACGATCGTCGACACCTTCACGCGCCTTTCGCCGGCGATCGACGTGCGACAGAGCTATCGAGGGGCCGACGTGGTCGCAACACTGGAGCGCGTTGCGATTGAATCGGGTTTGCCGAAGACGATCCGTCTCGACAACGGGCCGGAGTTCGTCAGCAAGGAACTGGATCTATGGGCCTTCATGCGCGGCGTCACACTTGACTTCTCCCGACCAGGCAGACCAACCGACAATGCCTACATCGAGTCGTTCAACGGCAAGTTCCGCACCGAGTGCTTAAACGCCAACTGGTTTCTCAGTCTCGACGAGGCGCGGCAAAAATGCGAGGCTTGGCGTAGAGACTATAACGACGTTCGTCCGCATAGCTCGATCGGCGGCAAAACGCCGAGGGAGCTTCATCCCCCGCCCGGCAACCCCGGCCAGTCGGGCGGGAGATGAAGCCGGAATTTTCCCGGTCTGACTGGTCCAGCGTTGGGGGCAAGTTCAGTTATAACAGCCTCTTGATTGACGCTCGGGGACCGCGTTGGGGCGCAGCTACTTCCATCTTCATCTGGTTTCGAACTCGACCGGCGAGACGCTGATCGCCGCCTCCCGCGCCGCGGCGGCGCAATACCAGGGCGTGGCCTCGATCGAACATGTCTATCCGCTGGTGCGGACCGCCTCGCAGCTCGATCGGGTGATCGACGAGATCGAGAACGCGCCCGGGATCGTCCTCTTCACGCTGGTCGATTCCGACCTCTCCAGGCGGCTTCAGGCGGGCTGCGAGGCTTCCGGATCGCCCTGTCTGTCCGTTCTCGAGCCAATATTGCTGTTGTTCAAATCCTATCTGGGACAGAACTATACGCCGAGGGCCGGCGCGCAACATATGCTCAACGCCGACTATTTCAAAAGGATCGACGCGCTCAATTTCACCATGCTGAGCGATGACGGCCAGACGCCGGAGAACCTGGATCACGCCGACATCGTTCTCCTGGGGGTGAGCCGCACTTCGAAGACCCCGACCAGCATTTATCTGGCCAATCGCGGCTACAAGACCGCCAACGTGCCCATTGTCCCACGCCTGCCATTGCCCGGATTGATCGACCATCTCCGCCGCCCGCTGATCGTCGGCCTGATCGCTTCGGCGGATCGAATCGTGCAGATCCGGCAGAACCGGCTTCTTTCGCTCAACGCGGATTCGGAGACAGATTACGTCGATCGGATCGCGGTCGCGGAGGAAGTCGCCGCATCGCGCCGCCTGTTCGCTGAACGGGGCTGGCCCACCATCGACGTGACGCGACGGTCGATCGAAGAGACGGCGGCGGCGGTGCTCGATCTTTATCGCGCCCACCGGCTCAAGTTCATCGCCGAGGGTTGACGCCATGGGGGAAGCGCGTCCGCCGGCACGTCCGCTGTGGCGGGGCGACGGACCTCTGGTGCTGGCCTCGCGAAGCGAAAGCCGCCGCGCTCTCCTGTCGGCGGCTGGATTGGACGCGAGCTCCGTCGCCCCCGAGGTCGATGAGCGTGCGGTCGAAGACCAATACGTGGCGGCCGGGGGCGCGCTCGACGGCGTGGCTCTCGAGCTGGCGCGGGCGAAGGCGCTCACCGTCAGCGCAGAGCGTCCGGACGCCTATTGCATCGGCGCCGATCAGACGCTGACCCTCGAAGGCAGGATCCTCCACAAGTCTCATAATCTCGCCGAAGCGGCGAAAACGCTGGCCGCGCTCTCCGGCAGGACGCATCGCCTGACCTCCGCCTTCTGCGTCGCCCGCGCCGGCCAGGCGCTCGTCGTCCACAGAGATCATGCCGATCTCAGGATGCGAGCCCTCGATAAGAGCGAGATTTCACGCTATCTCGAACGTGCCGGGCCCGCGGTGCTGTCGTCTGTCGGCGCGTATCAGGGCGAGGGTCTTGGAATTCATCTCTTTGAGCGCATCGAAGGCGATCATTCCGTTGTTCTCGGACTGCCGATGCTGGATCTCCTTCATTGGATGCGACGCGAAAATCTGATCTCGCTATGATGGAGACGGGCGCGCCGCGCGCGGGCGTCGCCGGCTGGCCGGTCGAGCACTCGCGGTCGCCGATGATCCATCGTTATTGGCTCGAGGAGCTCGGGATAGCTGGGACTTACGAGAAGTTCGCCGTTCGCCCCGGAGAATTTCGCGCGTTCGCCGACAGGATTGGCCAGGACAGCCTCGTCGGCGCCAATGTCACCGTCCCCCACAAGGAAGCCGCCTTCAACGCATGCGACCAGCGAACGCCGGTCGCCGAGGCTCTCGGGGCGGTGAACACCTTGTGGCGGCAGGACGGGCGCCTCATGGGCGACAACACCGACGTCGCCGGCTTTCTGGCGAATATGGACGAAAGCGTCTCGGGCTGGGCGGAGCAGCGGAGATTGGCCGTCGTCATGGGCGCCGGCGGCGCGGCCCGGGCGATCGTCCATGCCTTGATCTCGCGCGGCTTCGAACGGATCGCCGTCGCCAACCGGACGCAAGTGAGAGCCGAGGCCCTGGCCGCTCATTTTGGCAGCTCGACGATGGCGATCCCTTGGGCCGATCTGGCGGCGAAGCTCACCGGCGCCGATCTGCTCGTGAACGCCAGTTCGCTTGGCATGGTCGGACAGCCGCCGCTTCTGGTCGATCTTGACGGCTTGCCGGATCGCGCCGTCGTCGCCGACGCCGTCTATGTGCCTTTGCGCACCCCGCTTATCGAAGCCGCGGGCGCGCGTGGCCTGCGAACCGTGGAGGGGCTCGGCATGCTGCTCCACCAGGCCGCGCCTGCTTTCGCCCGCTGGTTCGGCAAAGAGCCCAAGGTGACGCCGGCGCTGCGCTCGCTTGTCGAGGCCGAAGTCGCCAGCACCTACGAGGCCCGGCTTTGATCGTCGTCGGCCTCACGGGCTCGATTGCGATGGGGAAATCTACCGTGTCCGCCATGTTCGCTGAGCTTGGCGTCCCGACATTCGATGCCGACGACGAAGTGCGGGATTTCTACGCCGGAGAAGGGGCCGCAACGATCGAGGCGGCATTTCCGGGCGTCGTGGTCTCAGGCCAGGTGGACCGCGAGCGCCTGGGCGCGCGGGTCTTGGGTGATGCGGCGGCGCTGCGGCGCCTCGAAGGACTGGTTCATCCCGCAGTCGCCGAGGCGCGCGGCCGCTTTCTTGAGGGCGCGGCGGCGGCTGGAAAGCGGATCGTCCTCGTCGACGTGCCGCTATTGTTCGAGACCGGCGGGGAAGCGAATGTCGATCTCGTCATCGTGGTGAGCGCCCCGGAATCGATCCAGCGTGATCGTGTTCTGGGGCGAGCGGGCATGACCGAGGCCAAACTCCACGCCATTCTTTCCCGGCAAATGCCCGACGCGGAGAAAAGGCGCCGGGCGCATTTCGTCATCGACACCCGCGGCCGGCTCGAGTTGACGCGCGCCGTCGTGGCTCAATTCATCCGCTCGACTGCGGCTATGGCGGGAGGCCGAACACGCCATGCGTGAAATCGTGCTCGACACGGAGACGACGGGCCTCGACCCTGCCGATGGGCATCGGGTGCTGGAAATCGGCGCCGTCGAGATCGTCCATCAAAGCCTGACCGGCAAGGTCTTCCATGTCCTCATCAATCCCGAGCGTGACGTCCCTCAGGACGCGGCGCGGGTGCATGGCCACACTGCGGAGGTGCTCAAGGACAAGCCGGTCTTCGCCAGCATCGTCGACGCGTTTCTCGCCTTCATCGGCGGTTCGAATTTCGTCATCCACAACGCCGATTTCGACATGCGCTTCGTCAATGCGGAGCTGGCGAAGCTCGGGCTCGCCGCGATCGGCATGGATCGCGTCGTCGATACGCTGGCGCTGGCGCGAAAAAAGCATCCCGGACAGCCGAACAGCCTCGACGCCCTGTGTGACCGCTACCGCATCGACCGCTCGCGACGGATCAGGCACGGCGCCCTGCTCGACGCGGAAATCCTGGTCGAGGTCTATTGCGAACTGACGGGCGGCCGTCAGCGCTCGCTCATGCTGGACGAGGCCGAGACGCTCGCAGCGCCGGCGCGATCCTCGTGCCGGTTCGCTCCGAGCCGAGACGGCCAAGGCAATCCTGGCTCGAGCCCGAGGAGGCGGTCGTTCACGCGCGCTATATCGAAACGTTTATCGTGGATGCGATCTGGTCGCGGTATCTCACGCCGCCCGCCTGACCAGAGCGCGCTGCGAAAAAGTGGAAGCCGGTTTTTCGCGAAAAAGCGCGCGAAATCAAAGAAGTATCGAGCCCTTGGCGATTCGACCAAATC
>CAVXVE010000016.1:0-149242 GCA_963764955.1 uncultured Alphaproteobacteria bacterium
CGCGCCCGGACGGGTTCGAACCGCCAACCCTCGGTTTCGAAGACCGATACTCTATCCAGTTGAGCTACGGGCGCGAAAAGCGCGCCCGCCATAGCACAAAGGGCCGGCGCGGTGGAAGCGCGCCGGCACAGGCTCCAGTTCAGTGCCCTGGGGCGCGATAGTCGAGCGCCTTCTTGGAGGCTTGGTCCATTTCTTCGGGGGTCAGTAGGACGACGGTCTTGGTCGCGACGGCGCCGCTTTTGTTGACCGCGAGCGACAGCGCCGCTGCGGTCACGTTGTCCGGCAAATCAATGATCACGAAGGCGTCGGCTCCACCGAACGCGAAATAATAAGACTCGAGCTTGCCGCCGACACCCTCCATCAACTTCGCGATCGCCTTCCGACGCGCTGTACCGCCTTCCTTTGCAATCCCCTTTGCACCCTCGGTGGTGAAATGCGCTTCTACCAAATATTTTGGCATGGCGTCCTCCCTCCTTTTGGCATGCCGTCAGGGCTTTGGCTCGACGGCGCCCTCACGCTATAACCAATAAGAAAGGCGCAAATAGGTTTGACTCAACGCGTCGCCACGAAGAACAGCCTGGGGAATGGCAGAAGAACGATCCCGTCCGGCCCCGCCGGATAGGCTCTGGCGATCGCGTTCTCGTAGCGGGCGAGGAACTCGGCGCGCTCGCTCTCCTCGAGCGGGTCGAGGAACGGGCGAAGGCCGGTTCCCTTGACCCATTCGACGATTGCATGCGCGCCGGCGAGCGGGTGAAAGTACGTCGTGCGCCAGACGTCCACGTTGGATGCATGGGCGCGCAGCAGGCGGAAATACCATTCGGCGCCGTGGCGCTCGGCGCGCGCCCTGGCGGCGCCTTTGAGCTTCGCGGCCCAGGGGCCCTCGGCTGCGATCTCGCGCATCAGGCGGTGCGACGGCTCGTCGAGATTGTCGGGCATTTGCGCCGCGAGCGCCCCGTCCGGAGCAAGCCTTGCGATCAGCGCCGGCAACAGCGTCTCGTGACCCGGAATCCATTGCAGCGACGCATTGGCGAGGATCACGTCGAGCGGCTCCTCCGGGCGCCAGTCGCGAATGTCCGCGACCTCGAAAGCGATGTCGGGAAGGCGCTTGCGCGCCGCCTCGATCATGTCCGGCGACGAGTCGATCCCGAGGATAAGCGCGTGCGGATAGCGCTCGCGCAGGACTTCGGTCGAATTGCCGGGACCGCAGCCAATATCCGCTCCGCGCGCGACGTTTGCGAGCGGAATGCGCTGGACGAGATCGCGCACGGGCCGGGTGCGCTCCTCCTCGAACTTGAGGTATTGAGCGGCAGACCAGGTCATGGGCGGCTTCCCTTGAGGCGTGCGTCTGTCATGGGGCTGCTGCGCCGAAGGCGCAAGCAGTCGGGCGGCCGCCTTGCCATGGCCGCACGTTGAGGCCTAGCTTCACGCCCGGCGGCCCCTCTACAAGGCGGATTGCGCATGGCGATTCTCATCCTCGGCCTCGTGATCTTCCTCGGTCTTCACTCGATCCGCATCGTCTCCGAAAGCGCGCGGGAGAAAGCGATCGCACGCTTCGGCGAGGGCCCGTGGAAGGGGATCTATTCGGCTCTTTCGGCGATCGGCTTCGTGCTGATCGTCTGGGGATTCGCACGGGCGCGCTATAACGCCCCGCCGCTGTGGACGCCGCTGCCCGGCGCCAGGCACATAACAATGCTTCTGATGCTCGCCGCGCTCATTCTGCTCGCGAGCTACCTCTTCAAGCGGAGCCATATTACGGCGGCCGTCCACCATCCGATGCTGTGGTCGGTGCTCCTGTGGAGCGTCGGGCATCTCCTGGCGAACGGCTCGGCGGCTGACCTCGCGCTGTTCGGCGCATTCTTCGTCTGGTCGGCCGCGGACCTCGCAACCTCCTACGCCCGCGACCGACGCGACGGCGTCGTCTATCCGAAGCCCGAGCTTGGCGCCACGGCCGGCGCCGTCGTCGTCGGGCTTGTCCTGTACGCGGTGCTGATCGCCCGCCTGCACCTGTGGCTGTTTGGCGTGTCGCCGCTCGCGGGATAGGCGGCCGACGCAAGGCGTTGATTCGCATCCTTCCAGGCCGCATACTGAGGGCTCAGAACGCGCGTGATTTGCGCGCCAGGGAGGCGAAGCGGCGATGGCCGAGAAATCCAAGACCAAATCGAACGGCGACGCCAAGCGGCAATTGCGCTCCCGGCAATGGTTCGACAATCCGGACAACCCGGGCATGACAGCGCTCTATCTCGAGCGCTACCTCAATTTCGGCTTGACGCCTGGCGAGCTTCGCTCCGGCAAGCCGATCATCGGCATCGCCCAGACCGGTTCCGATCTCTCGCCCTGCAACCGCCATCACCTCGAACTCGCCAAGCGCGTGCGCGACGGCATCACCGCGGCCGGAGGACTCGCGTTCGAATTCCCGGTGCACCCGATTCAGGAAACAGGCAAGCGGCCGACCGCGGCGCTCGACCGCAATCTCGCCTATCTTGGCCTCGTCGAAATCCTGATGGGCTACTTCATCGACGGCGTGGTGCTGACGACCGGCTGCGACAAGACGACGCCGGCCTGCATCATGGCCGCGGCGACGGTCAACATTCCCGCGATCGTTCTCTCGGGCGGCCCGATGCTCAACGGTTGGCATCACGGCCAGCGCAGCGGCTCGGGCACCGTCGTCTGGCAGGCGCGCTCCGACCTCGCCGAGGGCAAGATCGATTACGAAGAGTTCATGGCGCTGGTGACCTCCTCGGCGCCCTCGGTCGGCCATTGCAACACGATGGGCACCGCGTCGACCATGAACTCGCTCGCCGAGGCGCTCGGCATGAGCTTGCCGGGCTGCGCGGCGATCCCCGCGCCCCACCGCGAGCGCGGCCAGATCGCCTATGAGACCGGCAGGCGGATCGTCGAGATGGTGTGGGAGGACCTGAAGCCGTCCGATATCCTCACCCGCGAGGCGTTCGAGAACACGATCGTGGTCAATAGCGCCATCGGCGGCTCGACCAACGCCCCGATCCACATCAACGCCATCGCCCGCCATATCGGCGTGCCGCTGTCGATCGAGGATTGGGAGACGATCGGGCACAAGGTGCCGTTGCTCGTCAACATGCAGCCCGCGGGCAAATATCTCGGCGAGGAATATCACCGCGCGGGCGGCGTTCCGGCGGTGGTCAATGAACTCATGAAGCGCAAGCTCATTCACGAGAAGGCCTTGACCGTGAACGGCAAGACCATGGGCGAAAATTGCGCGAAGATCCATTCGGACGATCCCGACGTCATCACGCCGATCGACAAGCCCTTGAAGAAGGACGCCGGGTTCATCGTGCTGAGCGGCAACCTGTTCAACGACGCGATCATGAAGACGAGCGTCATCGACGAAGAGTTCCGCGCCCGCTTCCTTTCCAACCCGAAGGACCCGGACGCGTTCGAGGGGCGGGCGATCGTGTTCGACGGGCCGGAGGACTACCACCACCGCATCGACGATCCGAAGCTCAAGATCGACGAGCACAGCATCCTGTTCATTCGCGGCACAGGGCCGATCGGCTATCCGGGCGGGGCGGAAGTGGTCAACATGCAGCCGCCGGCCGCGCTGATCAAAAAAGGCGTGCACGCGCTGCCCTGCGTCGGCGACGGCCGGCAGTCGGGCACCTCGGGCTCGCCCTCGATCCTCAACGCTTCGCCGGAGGCCGCGGCGGGAGGCGGGCTGGCGCTGCTCAGGACCGGCGACCGCGTGCGCATCGATCTCAAGAAGCGCTCGGCCAACATCCTGATCCCGGAGGCCGAACTGAACGAGCGCCGCGCCGCGCTCGCCGCCCAGGGCGGGTTCCACTTCCCCAAGAGCCAGACGCCATGGCAGCAGATCCAGCGGGAGATGGTGGCGCAGTTCGACGAGGGCATGGTGCTCAAGCCCGCGGTCCAATATCAGCGGCTGGCGCAGACGATGGGCGTGCCGCGCGACAATCATTGACGGGCTTGCATTGACGAGCCAGCGGCCTTCGTCTATACGGTTTTGGGTTTACTGTATAGACGGAGCGCGTCATGGGCATCAGCATTCGCGATCCCAAGGTTGGAGAGCTCGCGCGCGAGCTCGCCAGCCTGCGCAAGACCAACATGACCGAGGCGATCGCCCACGCGCTGCGCAGCGAACTCAAGCGCGAGCGCGACAAGCGGCCGCTCGTCGAGCGGCTGGAGGAACTCGCTCGCGAGACGATGGCGATGGCCGGACCTAATCCGCGTGACGTGACAAAAGAAGAAATCGACGAACTTTGGGGTCACTGATCTTCATCGACACCTCTGTCTTCGTTGCGATCCTCGCTTTCGAATCTGACCGGCGCGGCTTCGAGACCGAGATAGAGACTGCGGAGCGACGCGTGACGTCCAGCGTTGTTCGTCTGGAAACGGCGATGGTGTTGGCGTCGAGACTCGATATTTCGCCGGCCGCCGCTCAGGGGCAGTTCGAGAAATTTCTGGTGCGCGCGAATGTGGAGGAGATCGCAATCGATGCGGAGATCGCGCGCGCGGCCGTCGAATGTTTCGAGAATTTTGGCCGGGGCCGACATCCCGCGCGATTGAATTTCGCCGATTGTCTCTCGTATGCCGGCGCACAGGCGCTGGGCGCCAAGCTCTTGTTCAAAGGGGATGACTTTGCAAAGTCTGACGCCAACAGTTGGATTTGACGGAGGCTCACGCTTCGGAGAGCCGGACAGGGACAAGAGGTGACTATGCCTTCCGCGACCCTGCCCATCGGCCCCCTCGTCGATTCCCATCCCGCCAGGCGGCCGGAGCGGGTCACGCTCGAAGGGCGATGGATCACGCTCGCGCCGCTCAACCCCGACAAGCACGCCGCGGCGCTCTATGAAGGCTCGAACGGCGACCCGGCCCGGGAGACCGTCTGGACCTATCTGTTCGACGGTCCCTATCGCAGCCTCGAGGAATTTCGCGCCGCGATCGAGCTCAAGGCCCGCTCAGACGACCCGCTGTTCTTCGCCGTGGTCGACAACGCCACGGGGCGCGCGGTCGGCTACCAGACGCTGATGCGCATCGACGCCGCCAATCGGGTGATCGAGGTCGGCAACGTCATGTACACCCCGGCGATGCAGCGCACCCCCGGCGCGACCGAGGCGCAATATCTGTTCGCGAGATACGTGTTCGAGGCGCTCGGCTATCGCCGCTACGAGTGGAAGTGCCACGCCCTGAACGCGCCCTCCAGAAGCGCGGCGGTCAGATTCGGCTTCACCTTCGAGGGGATCTTCCGCCAGCACATGATCGTCAAGGGCCGCAATCGCGACACGGCGTGGTTCGCCATGCTCGACGGCGAGTGGCCGGCGCGCAAGGCGGCATACGAGCGCTGGCTTTCGCCGGACAATTTCGACGACGGGGGCCGACAGAAGCTGAGGCTCTCCGAACTCATGCCGAAGGGGAATGAATAATGGCCACGATCGCCGAAAAGCGCACCCGCTTCGCCGAATTGCACGCGGCGCCGGGCTGCTTCGTGATCCCCAACCCGTTCGATATCGGCTCGGCCAAATATCTCGCGTCGCTCGGCTTCCCGGCGCTCGCCTCGACCAGCGCCGGCATGGCCTTCGCGGCGGGCAAGGGCGACGGCGCCGTCGATCGCGCCTTCGTGCTCAGCCACCTCCGCGACCTCGCCGAAGCGACCGATCTGCCGCTCAACGCCGATTTCGAGGCCGGCTTCGCCAGCGATGCGGAGGGCGTGCACGAGAGCGCGCGGCTCTGCATCGGCGCCGGCGTCTCGGGCTTCTCGATCGAGGACTACACCGGCGACCCCAAGCGCGCCGCTCTACGGTCTCGAGCGAAGCGACCGAGCGGTTGCGCGCGGCGCGCGCGGCGATCGACGCCAGCGGCGAGAAGGTTTTGCTCACCGCGCGCTCCGAGGCGATTCTGCGTCAGGCGGGCGGTCTGCCCGAGGCGTTGCGCCGACTCGAGGCTTACGCGGAAGCCGGGCGCCGACGTGCTTTACGCGCCGTTGGTGAGGACGCCGGAGGAGGTCGCGGAGGTCGTGCGCGTCGCGGGCATGCTGCCGGTCAATGTGCTCGCCGGCTGGCCGGGCTTCACCAAGAGCCAGCTCGAGGATCTCGGCGTCAAACGGATCAGCGTCGGCGGCGCGCTCGCGCGCGCCGCCTGGGGCGGGTTCATGCGGGCGGCGAAGGACATCGCCGAGCACGGGCGGTTCGACGCGTTCGCCGATCTGCCGACGATGGCCGAGATCACGAAGGCCTTCGCGGACAAGGGCTGACCGCCTCTGCGTTGGGCGGATGTTCTATAGGACTTGAGCGGCCACCGCGAAGGCCGAATGCGCCATTTTTGAAACGTGCCGGTAAACCGGGTCATAAGCCTCTGAAATTCTTGAGGCGCGCCGGTAAAATGGCGGCTATACCAAAACTCGATGATCGGAACCGATCATCGCCTTATGGCCGGAGCGCGAATGCGCGCCTGCGCCGTTGCGCGGAATTGAGCGCGATGTGTCGCGCTCGAATAGAATGGGTATGAGCTCGGCGCCCCACCCCGCCCCCGAGACACCGCCCCGCCGCGGTCGCCAAACCGGGTCGTAAGCCACTGAAATGCTTGAGGGGCGCCGGTAAAATGGCGGTTATACCAAGATTCGGTGACCGGAACCGATTATAGCCTTATGGCCGAAGCGCGAATGCGCGCCCGCGCCGCCCGTGCGGATTTGAGCGCGACGAGTCGCGCTCAAATTGAATGGGTATGAGCCCGGCGCCCCGCCCCGCTCCCCGAGACACCGCCCCCGCCGCGGTGACCCTCAAATCCCCGCCGACCGCCGCAAATCGAGGGTCAGTGGAAACTCGGGATGCGGCGCCTCGGGCGCGGGCTCATATCCGCCGGGCGTGTGGCCGAGCGCCTCGAAGCGCGCCAAGCGCCGCGCCTCGGCTTCGTTCGAGTTCACGGGAAAGGTCTCATAGTTGCGCCCGCCCGGGTGGGCGACGTGATAGACGCAGCCGCCAAGCGCGCGACCGTTCCAGCTATCGAAAATGTCGAACACCAGGGGGACGTGAACCGGAATGGTCGGATGGATCGCCATCGCCGGCTTCCAGGCCTTGTAGCGCACGCCCCCGACCGCGACTCCGTTGGTCGCGGTCTCCTGGAGGGGAATGCGACGCCGGTTGCAGGCGACGACATAGCGCTCGGGGTCGGAGGTCGTTAGCTTGACCTGCAGCCGCTCGGTCGAAGAATCGGTGTAGCGCGCGGTGCCGCCGATCGCGCCGGTCTCGCCCAGCACATGCCACGGCTCGAGCGCCTGGCGCAGCTCGAGCTGCACGTTTTCGACTTCGACCTCGCCGCAGAAGGGAAAGCGGAACTCGGCCTGAGCTTCGTACCAGTCAGAGCGGAACGGCAGCCCGTGTGCCCTCAGATCAGCGAGCACGCCAAGAAAATCCTCCCAGACGAAATGGGGCAGCATGAACCGGTCGTGCAGCGAGGCGCCCCAGCGCGGCAGCGGCCCGTCGAGCGGCTCACGCCATAGGCGCGACAGGATTGCGCGGATCAGGAGCTGCTGGGCGAGGCTCATGCGCGCGTCCGGCGGCATCTCGAAGCTGCGGAACTCGACAAGGCCGAGGCGGCCCGTCGGCCCGTCGGGAGAATAAAGCTTGTCCACGCAGATTTCCGCGCGGTGGGTGTTGCCGGTCACGTCGGTGAGCAGGTTGCGCAGGAGCCTGTCGAGCAGCCACGGCCGCGGGGCGGCGCCGTCTCCGGGTTTCGGGATCTGGCTGAGCGCGATCTCGAGCTCGTACAGACTGTCGTGGCGCGCCTCGTCGACACGCGGCGCCTGGCTGGTCGGGCCGATGAACAGGCCGGAGAAGAAATAGCTCAGGCTCGGGCGCCTCAGCCAGTAAATGATGAGGCTCTTGAGCAGGTCGGGACGCCTCACGAACGGGCTGTCGAGCGGCGTCGGGCCGCCGACCACGACATGATTGCCGCCGCCGGTTCCGGCGTGCTTGCCGTCGATCATGAACTTGTCGGCGCCGAGGCGCGAAAGCCGCGCCTCCTCGTAGACCGCCTCGGTCGTGGCGACGCATTCGCGCCAGCTCGACGAAGGATGGATGTTGACTTCGATCACGCCCGGGTCCGGCGCGACGCGAATGACGTTGAGGCGCGGATCGACCGGCGGCGGGTAGCCCTCGATCTGCACCTTGAGCCCCGCCTTTTCCGCCGCAGCCTCGGCCGCGGCGATGAGCTCGAGATAATCCTCGAGCCGCTCGACCGGCGGCAGGAAGACGCATAAGCGCCCATCGCGCGGCTCGACGGTGACGGCGGTGCGGACGGCGCCGTCGATGTCGCCGAGCCGCTGCTCGACGCGCTCTTGCGCAGCCCCTTCCGCGGCGGCGAACGAGGCGACCCGCTGCGCGCGCTGCCGCGCGTCGTGGAAATCGGGCAAAGGCCCGCGCGGCTCGGTCGGATCGGCCTCGACGACATAGGGGTAGGAGGCGGGCGGAACATAAGGCAGCGCGCCCAAAGGCAGGCGATAGCCGACGGGGCTGTCGCCGGGGACGAGATGCAGCGCGCCGCGGCGGGTCTTCCATCTTTCGCTGCGCCAGCTCGAGCCCTCGGCCTTCGCCTGCCAGCGCTGGACCGGCAGCACATAGCCCGAAGGCTCGGTCAGTCCGCGCGAAAAGACGCGGGCGATGCGGTGGCGCGCTTCGGGATCCTTGAGCTCGGAATTTTCCGGCGACACGTTCGGCGGCAGATCGGCTTCCTTCACCAGCCACTCGGCAGGATCCTCGTAGGCCGGCGCGACATAGTTGGGCTCGATGCCGAGCTCCGAGGCGATCGCGCCGAGCAGCGCCTTGGCTTTTGCGCCGTTCGCGCCGGTCTCTTCATCCTCCGCGGCGATGCTCTCAGTGTTCCGCCAGATCGGCTTTCCGTCGCGCCGCCAGTAGAGCGAGAACGTCCAGCGCGGCAGCGATTCGCCCGGGTACCATTTGCCCTGCCCGTAATGCAGGAAGCCGCCGGGAGCGAAGCGGTCGCGCAGGCGCCGGATCAGCTTGTCGGCGAGCGCGCGCTTGGTCGGGCCGACGGCGTCCGCGTTCCACTCGCCCGATTCGAAATCGTCGATCGAGACGAAGGTCGGCTCGCCGCCCATGGTCAATCGCACGTCGTCTGCCTTGAGCCGCTTGTCGACCTCCGCGCCGAGAGCGTCGAGCGCCTTCCACGATACTTCCGAAAACGGCTTCGAGATGCGCGGATGTTCGGCAACCCGCTCGACGCTCATGTCGAAGGCGAAATCGACGTTGGCGAAGCTCGCCACGCCCGAGATCGGCGCGGCGTTGCGATAGTGCGGCGTCGCGGCGAGCGGAATATGGCTTTCGCCAGTCAGGAGCCCGGAGGTCGGATCGAGGCCGATCCAGCCGGCGCCGGGCAAATAGACCTCGCCCCAAGCGTGCAGATCGGTGAAGTCGTGGTCGGTGCCGGGAGGGCCATCGAGCGCGGCCCGGTCCGGCTTGAGCTGAATGAGATAGCCGGACACGAAGCGCGCGGCGAAGCCCAGATTGCGCAGGATCTGCACCAGAAGCCAGCTCGAATCGCGGCATGAGCCCGAGCCGCGCTCGAACGTCTCCTCAGGGCTCTGCACGCCCGGCTCCATGCGGATCAGATATTGGATCTCGTGCGAAAGCCGCTGGTTGAGATCGACGACGAAATCGACCGTGCGCTTGGGCGTCGGGTCTATCTTCTGCAGAAAGGCCTGCAAGCGCGGGCCCGCGGGCTCGGGCGTGCGGTAGATGACGAGATCGGGCCTCAGGTCCTCGCCATATTCGAACGGCCAGGCTATCGGCGCTCTCCTCGACGAAGAAATCGAACGGATTATAGACCGTCATGTCGGCGACGACGTCGACCTCAATTCTGAGCTCGTTGACGAGCTCCGGAAACATGTAGCGCGCGAGCCAGTTGCCGTAAGGGTCCTGCTGATGGTTCACGAAATGCTCGGCCGGCGTGACCTTCAGCGAATGCGAGATGACCCGGGTGCGGCTATGGGGCGCGGGCCTGAGCCGAATGATCTGCGGTCCGAGCGAGACCGGCCGGTCGTATTTGTAATGCGTGAGGTGATGGATGGCGGCGCGGATCGACATGGGGTCCCGGCGACGGGTGAAGGATCAAGAACCCTTTCATAATCTGCTGCGCCGCACAATCGCCGCCTCCGTGGCCGCACTGTAGGCGCGGCCAGCGACCGTACTAAAAAGGCGCCGGCGGGGCCTCCCCCGCGAAGCCGCACGCGGCCAGCGCGTCGAGCATGTGTGGCGGGGCGGGCGCCTCGACCTCGACCGGCGGGTTCGACTTCGAGAGCGGCACCACGACCTTGCGCGCCAGCAACTGGAGCGGCGCGTCGGCGCGCGCGCCATAGATCGCGTCGCCCAAGATTGGCCAGCCCTGCGACGCGCAATGGACGCGCAATTGATGCGTGCGCCCTGTCTGCGGCTCAAGCTCCGCCCATGCGATCAGCGCGTCGCGCCAGATCCCCCGTCCCTTGATCCGCCAGAGCGTCAGCGCTTTTTGGCCTTTCGGATCAACCTTCATCCACCAGCCGCGCTTGTCGTCGAGCCGGCCGAGAGGCAGATCGATCAACCCGTTCTCGCCCTCGGGCGCGCCCACGACGATCGCCCAATAGGTCTTGGCGATCTTGCCCTGCTTGAACAAGAGGCCAAGTTTCTCTAAGGCCTTGTGATGCCGTCCGAGCACCAGGCAGCCTGCGGTGTCGCGGTCAAGGCGGTGCGCGAGCGACGGCTTGCGCGGCAGGCCAAAGCGCAGGGCGTCAAAATCGTCCTCGAGGCTCGGGCCGCCCTTCGGACCGGCGTGAACGGCGACGCCGGCGGGTTTATTGAGCACGAGCATCATCCCGTCTCGGTAAAGCAGCCGCGCTGTCGTTTCTTCCGGCGTCATGGGAAGAAATGGTACCCAATATCGGCCGGGCCGGCATAGAGCTGAGGTCAAGAGGTTTTGAGCATTGGTTGAGGACGAGGAGAAGAAGGCCAAGTCTGGCTTGCTGCGCCGCTGGTTCGTCGGCGAAGCCCCGACAGCGCCGGTCGATGAGCCCCCGCCGCCTGCTGCGATCGCAGCCGAGCGGCTGCCGGTCGAGGTTGAAGCCCCACCGAGCGCCGCCCCGGCTCAGCCGGCGCCGAAGCTAAGCTGGATTCAGCGCCTTCGCGCCGGCCTCTCGCGCTCGTCAACGACAATCGCGCGCGGCGTTGCCGACATCTTCACCAAGCGCAAGCTCGACGCCGCCTCCCTCGACGACCTCGAGGACGTCCTCATCCAGGCCGATCTCGGGCTCGCTGCGGCTTCCCGCATTCGCGACGCGGTCGCGCACGGGCGCTACGAGCGGGGGATCAGCCCGGAGGAAGTCAAGCAGATCCTCGCCGACGAGGTCGACCGCGCGCTCGAGCCGGTCGCCCGGCCGCTCACCATCGATCCCGACAAGCGCCCGTTCGTGATTCTGGTCGTCGGCGTCAACGGCTCCGGCAAGACGACGACCATCGGCAAGCTCGCTGCGAAGTTCCGAGCCGAAGGCAAGGCTGTCCTGCTCGCCGCGGGCGACACTTTTCGCGCCGCCGCGATCGAGCAATTGCGCATATGGGCGCGACGCACGTTTTCCGCCCTCGTCGAGCGCGAGCAGGGGGCTGACGCCGCCGGGCTCGCCTTCGACGCGCTGGCCAAAGCCCGCGAGCTTAACGTCGACGTGGTGCTGATGGACACCGCCGGGCGGTTGCAGAACCGCACGGAGCTCATGAGCGAACTCGAGAAGATCATCCGCGTCATGCGGAAGGTCGACGCGGGCGCGCCCCACGCGGTGCTGCTCGTGCTCGACGCGACGGTCGGGCAGAACGCCATGAGCCAGGTCGAGATTTTTGGCCGGGTCGCGGGCGTCACCGGGCTCGTCATGACCAAGCTCGACGGCACCGCGCGCGGCGGGATTCTGGTCGCGATCGCCGAAAAATTCGCGATTCCCATTCATTTCATTGGCGTTGGCGAGGGCGTCGACGATCTCGAGCCATTCGCCGCCCGCGACTTCGCCGATGCGATCGCGGGAATCGACAGAGAGGCGGCATGACCGCGCCCAGCGAATCGAGAACGCCTCCGGCCAAGACCGCCGCCTCGCCGCCGCGCAAGGCGCTCAATCCGATGCTCAAGTTCGCGCTCGAACTCGGGCCGCTGGCTTTGTTCTTCGCCGTCTATTCGCGGCTCGGCATCTTCGCCGCGACCGGCGTCCTGATGGCGGGCGTCTTGGTCACGCTCGTCGTCTCCTATGCGATGCTGAGGCGCATCCCGATCATGCCGCTGGTGACGGCGGCAGTCGTTCTCATCTTTGGCTCGCTCACCCTCATCCTGCATGACGAGACGCTGATCAAGATCAAGCCGACCGCCCTTTATCTGCTGTTCGGCGCGGCTCTGTTCGTCGGCCTCTGGTTCAAGAAGCCGCTACTCAAGATCCTGTTCGACGGGGCGTTGCATGTGACGGAAGAAGGATGGCGCAAGCTCACCTGGCGCTGGGCGTTCTTCTTCTTGGGGCTAGCCGTCCTCAATGAGATCGTCTGGCGCACGCAGACGACCGACCTCTGGGTCAAGTTCAAGACCTTCGGCTTCCTGCCGCTCACCCTCCTGTTCGCGCTCGCCCAGGCGCCCTTGATCATGAAATACGAGACGAAGGACGACGAGCCGGGGGACGATTTCTAGGCCCGTGGGCGGACCCCGGCCACAGGGCCTGGCCGCCGGCGGGCGAAACGGAGCGAACGAAGGGTCTCGACTGACCAGGCTTGCGGAACGGCGCGACCAGACCAGCTACGAGCGCGACTTGCGCCTTCAGCAGGTCTCCGCCGCTCCTCGTCTGTTTCCTTTCGATATACTCACAAGAGAGACGATATATAGGTAATAACACATCGTTATTTCCTTGCCCTGAAGCGGACGGGGCGCCTAGATTCTCCCGTCCAAGGGAGGAGAGGGATGACGGTTCCTCATGAGCCGTGGCTCGTCCTGCTCTCGATCGCAATCGCGATTCAGGGCAGCTTCGTCGGTTTGTCCCTGGCGGCGGAGATCGACACGGCGACCGGATCTCACCGGCGCCTGCTCCTTGCCGGATCCGCGGTGACGCTGGCGACCGGCGTCTGGTCGATGCATTTTGTGGGTATGCTCGCCGCAAGCTTTCCAAGCGCGATCGACTATCTCGTGCTCCCAACGCTCGCGTCTTTCCTCATCTGCGTGATCGTTGTCGGAGTCGGCGTCTACGCCGCCCATGAGGCGCGACTGACCAAGCTGCGGGTGGCGTTCGGGGCGATCGCAATGGGCTTAGGCATCTCCGCGATGCACTATGTGGGCATGTCGGCGGTGCATTTGGCGGCCCCGACCTACCAGGAGCCCGGTTTTGTCGCGGCCTCGATCATTGTGTCGATCGCAGCGAGCGCGTTCGCGCTGCTGGCCCTGGGCAGTCGGCCGACGCGCCTCCGCCTGTTCGTGGGGGCGGTCGTTCTTGGGCTGGCGATTTCGGGCATGCACTACACCGCCATGGCAGGAATGCGCCTCGACCCGCTGTGCTTCGACGTCAGCCGTTTCGTCGGCGCGGAATCGGCCTTGTCGCGGAACACGCTCGCCCTCCTCGCGACCGTGATTTCGTTTGGCGTCTCAGGCGCTTTCCTGCTCTCGCTCGTGCCCGACGCGCAGCCGAAAACGCCGCTGCGGATGATGGGCCCCGAAGGTTTGGCGCCGGCGGCGGGACCTGCGATCCCGATTGATGTGGCCGACATCAGGTCCGTCGCGGCGCGCGCGCCCGTCGCGCGCGGTCTCCCCACCCCTCCAGTTACAAATATCCGGGTCGAGAAGGACGGCCGCGCGCGCTTCCTCGCCGTCGGCGACGTCTACGCGGTTCGCGCCAATGCGCACTACACTTTCATCCACGACGGCGAGAGGGAATATTTCTGCAACCGATCCATCAGCGCGCTCGAAGCGGAGCTCGACCCGGCGGAGTTCGCGCGCGTGCATCGCAGCTATATCGTCCGGCTCGCGAAGGTGTCGGGATTCCGCAAATCAGGCGAAGCGGCTGTCGCGGAGCTTGGCGAACCCGTGCGTTACGCGGTCCCGATCGCGCGCGGCCAGTATCGCGAGATCAAGGCGCGAATCGAGTCGCTGCAACGCGGCGAGCGGGCCTACACTTCGTGAGAAGCGTCAGCCACGCTGACGCATTTCGTGCAGAATTGAGCCGCTTGGCGCCTTTTTCGGTCGAACAGTTGAGCGGTGGTTGATTGTGCAGCGCACCTTGACCTCCTCTCCCAGTATCCGGCGCCCAGTGAAAACCGACCGGACGTCTTACGCGGGAGGAATGCTTGATCCCGGGATCGTTCGAATACCACCGTCCGTCCACCGTCAGTGAAGCCGTCGCGCTGCTCGGGCGGCTCGACAGTGAATCGCGCCTGCTCGCCGGCGGACACAGCCTCATCCCGATGATGAAGCTGAGGCTCGCCCAACCCAGCCATCTAATCGATCTCGCCGGAGTCGGAGAACTCAAAGGCGTCCGGGTTGAGGGCGGCGAGGTCGTCATCGGCGCAATGACGACCCAGCATGAGCTGATCGCGAGCGAAGAGCTTGCTGCCCATGCGCCGATCCTTCGCGAGGCGGCTGAGCAGATCGCCGATCCGCAGGTGCGGTATCTCGGCACAATCGGCGGGAACGCGGCGAGCGGCGATCCGGGCAACGACATGCCGGCCCTTTTGATGACGCTCGACGCGTCATACGAGCTTCGCGGCCCGGCGGGGGCGCGCAGGGTGAGCGCGCGCGAATATTATCTCGGCATCTATGAGACCGCGGCCGAGCCGGGCGAGATCTTGACCGGGATCAGGGTTCCGATCCCGCCGAAACCGCACGGCTTCGCCTATGAGAAGCTCAAGCGGAAGGTCGGCGACTATGCGACGGCCGCGGCGGCGGTCATCCTCACTGTGGCGCACGGCCGTGTCGCGACCTGCGCGATCGGCCTCACCAATGTCGCCGACCGGCCCCTGCTGGCGTCGAGGGCGGCCGAGGCCGCCGTCGGCTCGGCGCTCGACAAGGCGACCCTAACCCGGGCTGCGGCCGCCGCGGAGGCGATTGCTTCGCCAGCCGAAGACGGACGCGGGTCCGCCGAATATCGTGCCAAGATGGCCGGGGTCATGACCGCGCGAGCGCTCGTCCGCGCTTTCGGCCGCGCCGCAGCCTAGAGAGGCCTGCAATGCCCAAGACCAACGTGGCGATGACCGTCAACGGCCAAGCGGTTTCGGCGGAAGTCGAACCGCGCACGCTTCTGATCCATTATTTGCGCGAGAACCTGAATCTCACCGGCTCCCATATCGGCTGCGACACGACGCATTGCGGCGCATGCACGGTCGACGTCGATGGCAAATCGGTCAAGTCCTGCACCATGTTCGCTGTCCAGGCGCAGGGCGCCGAGGTTCGGACGATCGAGGGCATGGCGGCGCCGGACGGCAAGCTACATGCGCTTCAGGAAGGCTTTCGCGAGATGCACGGGCTCCAATGCGGCTTCTGCACGCCGGGCATGATCATGCGGGCGCACCGCCTGTTGCAGGAGACGCCAAACCCGTCCGAGACTGAAATCCGCCTCGGCATCTCCGGCAACCTGTGCCGATGCACCGGCTATCAGAACATCGTCAAGGCGATCCGGTACGCCGCCGCCAAGCTCAACGGCCTCGAATTCAAGGAAGCCGCGGAATGAACGACGCTCCCTCTCCCACTTCGCTAGAGCGCGCCGACAAGCTGCAGGGCATGGGGTGCAAGCGCAAGCGCGTCGAGGACGTGCGCTTCACCCAGGGCAAGGGGAACTACGTCGACGACATCAAGCTTCCGGGCATGCTGCACGGCGATTTCCACCGCTCGAGCCATGGCCACGCCCGGATCGTCAAGATCGACACCTCCAAGGCAAAAGCGCTGCCCGGCGTCGTCGCGGTCCTGACCGCCGAGGACCTCAAGGGCGTCAATCTCGCCTGGATGCCGACGCTCGCGGGCGACGTGCAGATGGTGCTGGCCGACGGGAAAGTGCTGTTCCAGAATCAGGAGATCGCCTTCGTCGTCGCGACCGACCGCTATATCGCCGCCGACGCCGCCGACCTCGTCGAGGTCGAATACGAGCCGCTGCAGGTCTTGGTCGATCCGTTCAAGGCCATGGACGCTGATGCTCCGACCTTACGGGAGGACATCAAGGACAAAACCGAAGGCGCGCACGGGCCGCGCAGGCACCCCAACCACATCTTCACCTGGGCTGTCGGCGACAAGGACCTGACCGACGCCGCTTTCGCCAAAGCCGAGGTCGCGACCAGGGACCTGCTAAGCTATCAGCGCGTCCACCCCTGTCCGCTCGAGACCTGCCAGTGCGTGGTCAGCTTCAACAAGATCACCGGCGATCTCACCATCTACGGCACGTTCCAGGCGCCCCACGTCATCCGCACCGTGGTCGCGCTCATCGCCAGCCTCCCCGAGCAGAAAATCCACGTGATCTCGCCCGACATCGGCGGCGGCTTCGGCAACAAGGTCGGCGCCTATCCGGGCTATATCTGCGCCGCGGTCGCCTCGATCGTCACCGGGCTGCCGGTCAAATGGGTCGAGGACCGGATCGAGAACCTTTCGACCACCTCGTTCGCCCGCGACTATCACATGACGACCGAGATCGCGGCGACGCAGGATGGCCGGGTGACGGGCTTGCGCGTGCATATCCTCGCCGACCACGGCGCCTTTGACGCCTGCGCCGATCCGTCGAAATGGCCCGCGGGCTTTTCGAACATCGTCACCGGTTCATACGACTTCCCGGTCGCGCATCTTTCGGTCGACGGCGTCTACACCAACAAGGCGCCGGGCGGCGTCGCCTATCGTTGTTCGTTCCGGGTGACGGAGGTGGCTTACGCGATCGAGCGCGCCATGGACATCATGGCGCAGAAGCTGAAGCTCGACCCGGTCGACTTTAGAATCAAGAATTTCATCAAGCGCGAGCAGTTCCCCTATCAGTCGGCGCTCGGCTGGGAGTACGATTCGGGCGACTATCACACAGCGATGCAGAAGGCGATCGAGGCGACAAACTACCGCGCTTTGCGCGAAGAGCAGAGGGCGAAGCAGGAAGCGTTCAAGCGCGGCGAAACGCGCGAGCTCATGGGCGTCGGCGTCTCCTTTTTCACCGAGATCGTCGGCGCGGGCCCCTCGAAGAATTGCGACATCCTCGGCATCGCGATGTTCGATTCGTGCGAGATCCGCATCCACCCGACCGGCAAGGGCATTGCGCGGATGGGCACGAAGAGCCAGGGCCAGGGCCACGAGACGACCTGGGCGCAGATCATCGCGACCGAGATCGGCATCCCTGCCGACGACATCACGGTCGAGGAGGGCAACACCGACACGGCGCCTTATGGGCTGGGCACCTACGGCTCGCGCTCGACGCCGGTGGCGGGCGCCGCGATCGCCATGGCCTCGCGCAAGATCAAGGCCAAGGCGCAGATGATCGCCGCCTTCATGCTCGAAGTGCACGAGGACGACCTGGAATGGGATGTCGACCGTTTCCGGGTCAAGGGCAATCCCGAATCGTTCAAGACGATGAGCCAGATCGCCTGGGCTTCCTACAACAAAGTCCCGCCTGGCATGGAGCCGGGACTCGAGGCGGTGAGCTACTACGATCCGCCGAACATGACCTATCCATTCGGGGCCTATGTCTGCGTGATGGACATCGACGTCGACACCGGCGTCCATAAAGTCAGGCGCTTCTACGCCCTCGACGATTGCGGCACGCGCATAAACCCGATGATCATCGAGGGCCAGGTGCACGGCGGCTGCACCGAAGGCTACGCGATCGCCATGGGGCAGGAGATCGCTTACGACGAATCCGGCAATGTCAAGGGCGCGTCGCTGATGGACTTCTTCCTGCCGACCGCGGTCGAGACGCCCCACTGGGAGACGGACTACACCGTCACGCCGTCGCCGCACCACCCGATCGGCGCCAAGGGCGTCGGCGAGAGCCCAAATGTCGGCTCGGTTCCCTGCTTCGCCAATGCGGTGAACGACGCCTTCAAGTTCCTCGGCTCGACGCATATCTCCATGCCGCACGACGCCTATCGCACCTGGCTCGTGGCGGAGAAGCTCGGGCTGCACGCATGACCCGTTAGGGCCAAGGGAGCGATGCCCGCGTCCATCCCGCGCGAGACGATCGCCGCCAGGCTCGCGGAAACCGGCTATGTCGCCGACCGCGAGCTGGCGACCGCGCTGTGGATGATGGACTACCTCAAGCGCCCGCTCCTCATCGAAGGCGAGGCGGGCGTCGGCAAGACCGAGGTCGCCAAAGCGCTCGCCCTCGTGCATGGCTCCGAGCTCATCCGCATGCAGTGTTATGAAGGGCTCGACGCCAATTCGGCGCTCTACGAGTGGAACTATCAGCGTCAGCTCATCGCGATCAAGGCGCGCGAAGGATCGGGCGAGAGGCCCGAAATCGATCGAGGCGCTGATCTTCTCCGAGGACTATCTGCTCGAGCGTCCGCTGCTGGCCGCCATCCGCAGGAAGGACCCGCCGGTCCTGCTGATCGACGAAGTCGATCGCGCGGACGAGGAGTTCGAGGCTTTTCTGCTCGAGCTTCTGTCCGACTTCCAGATCACGATCCCCGAGTTCGGAACCGTCAAGGCGCTGTCCATCCCGCGCGTCGTTCTGACCTCGAACGGAACGCGCGAATTGTCCGATGCGCTGCGCCGCCGTTGCCTCTACCATTATCTCGATTTTCCCGACGTCGACCGCGAGGCGGCGATCCTAGTGGCCCGTCAACCGGGCATCGACGCGTCGTTCGCGCTTCAGGTCGCGCGCATGGTCGCTCGCCTGCGCAAGGAGGAATTGCGCAAGACGCCGGGAATTGCAGAGACGCTCGACTGGGCCGCGACTCTCGCGGGCCTCGGGGTCAGCGATCTCTCCGCGGAGCCGGAAATCGTCCACGCGACGCTTCTCGCATTGCTGAAAACTCACGAGGACAGAGCACGCGTGACGCCCGAGGTGACCGCGAGGCTCGCGGGGCGCGCAGCATGACCTCCTCCCCGGCGCGCCCCGCATCGCTTGGCGCCGGCATGCGCCGGAGGCTTGCGGGTTTTGCCCGGACGTTGCGCGGCGCGGGCTTCTCCGTTGGCCGCAGCGAGACAGGCGACGCCGCGCGCGTGATCGCAAGCCCGCTCGCCGATCGCCCCGAGCGTTTGCGGGCGGCGTTGAAAGCCCTGCTCGCGTCCAATAGGAGCGAATACGAGCGCTTCGACGAATTGTTCGATGCCTTCTGGCGCGGGCGCGGCGTCAAGCGCGCTCATGCGACGGTCACGGCCTTCGGAGGAGGCGCCAATCGCGCCCGCCACTTCGAGGCCGGTCCCCCCGGAGCGGCCGCGGATGGACCTAAGGAGCGCGCGCAAGCCGAGACGTCGGGCGCGCCAGCCGCCGAAGGACGCGGGCGCGAGCGCGGCGCCTCGGCGCAGGAATCGCTTGCGAGGAAGGACTTCGCGCGTCTCGCGGCCGGGCCGGAGCGCGAGGAGGCGCTGGCGCTCGCCGAAAGGCTGGCGCGCGCGATGTGCGCCCGCGTGACGAGGCGGGAGCGCGCTCGCCGCAAAGGCCGCCGCGTCGACCTGCGCGTGACGCTGCGGCGTTCGGTCGCGCGCGGGGGAGAGCCGATCGACCTCAAGTTCAGGAAGCGGAAGCGCAAGCCGCTCCGGATCGTCGCGCTGCTCGACGCGTCCGGCTCCATGGAGCTCTACGTGCCGGTCTTCACGCGTTTCCTGCACGCTCTGTCGCAGGCGTTTGCGGAAGCCGAAGCCTATCTCTTCCATACGCGGCTCGCGCACGTGTCCTCCGCGCTCAGCGAGCGGAATCCTCAGCGCGCGCTGGACCGGCTGTCACTGATGGCGCAGGGCGTCGGCGGCGGCACGCGGATCGGCGATTGCCTGGCGGACTTCAACCGCGCCCATGCGAAGCGGGTCATCCATTCGAGCACGTGCGTGATGATCTTCTCGGACGGCTACGATACCGGCGAGCCGGAAAAGCTCGCCGCCGAGATGCGGGCGCTCAGGCGTCGCTGCCGGCGCATCGTCTGGCTCAATCCTCTCACCGGCCGCGCGGGATTCGCGCCCGTCGCGCGCGGCATGCAGGCCGCGCTGCCCTTCGTCGATCTTTTCGCGCCGGCGCATGATCTCGAGAGTCTGGCCGCGCTCGAACGCTATCTTGCGAGGCTCTGACATGAGCGTGCTCGACCGTGCCCTCGAGCATGAAGCGAATGGCGAAGCTTTCGCTCTCGCGACGGTCGTGCGCACTGTCTCGGTCACCGCGGCCAAGGCGGGCGCGAAGGCGCTGATCACGGCGGACGGCGCGATCGAGGAAGGCTGGATCGGCGGCGGCTGCGCCCGCGCCGCGGTCCTGACAGCGGCGCGGCAATGCCTTCTCGACGGCCGATCCCGGCTCGTCTCGATCGCGCCGAAGGAAGGGCTCGACGAGCTCGGCGTCGCGCCCGGCGAAGACAGGGACGGCGTCCTCTTCGCCAGGAATTCGTGCCCGAGCCAGGGCACGATGGACATCTTTGTCGAGCCGATGCTGCCGAAACCAAAGCTCCTGATCCTTGGCGCTTCGCCAGTCGCCATCGCGCTGGCCAAGCTCGCGCCCACTTTCGGCTTTGCGGTCATAGTCGGCGCGCAACTGGCCGAGCTCGATCGCTTCGGCGAGGGGCCCACGCGGCTCGAAGGAATAGCGCCGCCGCCATCGGCCGGGGAGGGGGCTTTCGTTGTCGTCTCGACCCAGGGCGCGGGCGATCGCGCCGCGCTGAAAGCAGCAGCCGCGATGCCGGCGCGCTACCGCGCTTTCGTCGGCTCCCGGCGCAAGGGCGAGACGCTCAAGCGGGAGCTCGCCGCCGAAGGCGTGTCCGCGGCGAGTCTCGCGACCGTCAAGGCGCCCGCCGGGCTGGACATTTCTGCGATCACCTCGGAAGAAATCGCGCTTTCGATCCTGGCCGAGATAACCGCGGCGCGGCGCAGCTCCGAGCGGCCCGACCTCGCGTCCGATTCTTCTCAAGGCGCCCGCCGATGAACGCGCTCGCTGTGGCCTCGCCGGACCTTTGGGCGCAAGCTGGTCGCCGTCCTGCAGTCTGGGCCGCGCTCGCGGCGGCCTTCGCGATTCTCGCGCTGCCGGACTGCTGCGTTAATGGGCGTCACGCCGCCGGTTTCGGAATGGACGCTTTCGCGTCCGTCTGCCACGGCGCGCGCTGAGCTTGAGGGGCGGCTGATCATGCAGATGGACGCGTTGTCTGACCAACCCAGGAGCGCGGGATTTCGTGAAGGTGCTCTCGCGCTCGATCTGGCTCGTCAGGGCTTCGGGCGAGTCAGGCCAGGCTCGCCTTGGGCCGCGGGCCCCCGGTCGCCCAATCAAGAAGCTCGACGGTGTGGACGACGGGCGCCTTCGTTCCGCTCACGATCTGAGTGAGGCAGCCGATATTGCCGGCGGCGATCAGATCAGGCGCGGTCGAAGCGATGTTCGCGACTTTTCTATCGCGAAGCTTGCGCGCGATCTCGGGCTGCAGCAGATTGTATGTGCCGGCCGAGCCGCAGCAGAGGTGTCCCTCGGGCGGGTCGAGCACAACGAACCCCGCTTGCCTCAACAGTCGCTTCGGCTCATCGCGGATCTGCTGCCCGTGCTGCAGCGAACAGGCGTTGTGGTAGGCGACGCGCTGTCCCGTCGGGTTGACCGGAGCTTGCAGGCCGATCTCGCTCATAAGCTCAGTGACGTCCCGCGTCAGCGATGACACGGTCTTTGCCGGCCCGACCAGTTCGGGATCGTTGCGGAAGATGAACCCATAGTCCTTGACCATGGTGCCGCATCCGGATGCGTTGATGACGATGGCATCCAGTCCGCCGCCCGCGATCTCTCTCGTCCAGGCGAGAATGTTCGCGCGTGCGTAAGCATGCGCGTCCTGACCGAGGTGGTGCGTGAGCGCCCCGCAGCATCCGGCGCCCTCGGCGACAATGACCTCGCAGCCATGACGGGTGAGCAGCCGGATCGTCGCCTCGTTGATCTGAGGGGCGAGGACCTGTTGCGCGCAGCCGTTGAGGAGCGCCACGCGACGGGTGCGCTGGCCCTCACTCTTGAATACTTGCGGCCTATCGGCAGGCGAAGCGCTCGGCAGCCTCGAGGGGACGAGCGCGAGCGCGGCTTTCAGTTGCGCGGGCATCAGCCCGGCGAAGGGCGCGCCAACGCGCGCCAGCCACATCGAGGCGCGAAACAAGTTCGGATTCGGCAGCACAATCCCGAAGGCGTGCCGCAACAGCCTGTCGAACCATGGCCGCTTGTATGTCTTCTCTATATGGCGCCGGCCGTGATCCACGAGGTGCATGTAGTTGACGCCGGAGGGGCATGTCGTCATGCACGACAGGCACGAAAGGCAGCGGTCGATATGCTTGACCACCTCGGGCGTGGCCGGGCGGTCGTTCTCCAGCATCTCCTTGATGAGATAAATGCGGCCCCTGGGACTGTCGAGCTCGTCGCCGAGCAGCACATAGGTCGGGCAGGTCGCGGTGCAGAAGCCGCAATGCACGCAGGCGCGCAAGATCTTTTCGGACGCGCTGACTTCCGGGTCGGCGAGTTGAGCAGCGGTGAAGTTCGTCTGCATCAGAAGCCTTCGTGCATGCGTCCGGGGTTGAGGACGCCGCGTGGGTCGAATCCCTTCTTCACCCGCGCGGTCAGCCCGGCGAGCGCGCCGGCCATGGGCTCGAAAACCGGCGTCACGGCGCGAACGGTTTCCGGCGCCATGACAAGCGTGGCGTGGCCGCCCGCCGATCTCACCGCGGGGCGAACGATGTTCGCCCCGGCGTCCGGCCCGGCTTCTCCGGGATCGAGGCTAAGCCAGATCAGCCCGCCGCCCCAATCGAAATAGAATTCCGCCGATTGCATCGCGGACAGAATTGAATGGGCGACCGACGGCGCCTGACTTGGCGTCGGACACAGGCGCCAGACGACGCGCGGCCCTTGCGCGAGAAAGGGCTGAACGGCGCCGACGTCCGACCAGAACGCCTCCGTCTCCGTCTCGTTGAGACGCGCGCCGCGCCCGACCAGAGATTCGAGCGCGCCGGCGCGATAGGCGACGGACGGGCGCGGACCTTCGAGCCGCAGCGCGGTTGCGGCGTCGGGTCCCGCGGCAGCGCCGACCTTCGAGCGGCGCGCCGCGGGACTCGGCAAATGCGCCGCGCCGGAAACCTCGAATGGCGAATTGAGCGCTTGCGCCAGCAAAGGGATGGCCGCCTCGTCGCCAAGCCCGCGCAGCACGATCGTGCAGGCGGTTTCAGGTCTCGGCATGACCTTGAGCGTGAGCTCGGTCAGCGCCGACAATGTGCCATAGGCGCCTGCCTGCAGCTTGCACATGTCGTAGCCGGTGACGTTCTTGACCACCTTGCCGCCAGCCTTCCAGATCTCGCCGAAGCCATTCACCCCGGAAAACCCGAGCACATAATCGCGCGCCGAGCCAGAGCGCACGCGGCGGGAGCCGGCCATGTTGCAGGCGATGACGCCGCCCACCGTCTCCGCGCCCTCGGCGCCCAGCAGCGCGCGCCAGTCCGGCGGCTCGAAGGCAAGCATCTGCCGGTTCTTCTTAAGCTCGGCGTTGATCGCGGCGAGCGGCTCTCCGGGCCGCACGGTCAGCACAAGCTCGGCGGGCTCGTATGCGACAATTCCCTCAAGCTGCGAAACGTCCAGGACATGATCTGTCTTCATCGGGCGGCCAAGCGCACGTTTTGTCCCGCCTCCGACGATTTCGAGCGAATCGCCTTCTTGAACGACCCAGGAGATCATCTCCGCTATCTCATTGGCGTCTGAGGGCTGCAGCAACGACACGGGGTCGCTCGCCTCAGAAGCGCGGAAGGTCGGGAAACGCGACCTTGCCCGCATGCACATGCATGCGGCCGAGCTCGGCGCAGCGGCAGAGTTGCGGGAACACCTTGCCTGGATTGAGCAGGCCGTCCGAATCGAAGGCGCATTTCAGCCGCTGCTGCTGGTTGAGGTCGACCTCGTTGAACATCGTGTCCATGAGATCGCGCTTCTCGACGCCGACACCGTGCTCGCCGGTAAGCACGCCGCCGACCTGAACACAAAGCCTCAAAATGTCCGCCCCGAACGCTTCGGCTCTCTCAAGCTCGCCCGGCTTGTTGGCGTCGTAGAGAATGAGCGGATGAAGATTGCCGTCGCCGGCGTGAAAGACATTGGCGACGCGCAGCCCGAAGCGCTCCTGCATCTGTTTCATCTGCTCAAGGACGCGCCCGATCTCCCTGCGGGGGATCGTTCCGTCCATGCAGTAATAGTCGGGCGATATTCGGCCGACCGCCGGGAAAGCCGCTTTGCGTCCCGCCCAGAACAAGAGGCGCTCCTCTTCGGATTGGCTCGCCCGGCAGCTCGTCGCCCCATTGCGCTCGGCGATGCCCTCAACCTGGGCGATCAAATGATCGACTTCGGCCTCGCACCCGTCGACCTCGACGATCATGAGCGCTTCGCAATCGAGCGGGTAGCCGGCGTGCACGAAGGCTTCAGCGGCGGCCACCGCCGGCCGATCCATGATTTCCATGCCTCCCGGAATGATGCCCGAGCCGATCACCTCGGCGACGCAGTGGCCCGCGCCTTCGACGGTGGAGAAGCCGATAAGCAGCGCGCGCGCGCCCGGAGGCTTCGGCAGGATGCGGACGGTGACTTCAGTGACGACGCCGAGCATGCCTTCGGAGCCGACCATCACGCCGAGCAGGTCGTAGCCGGACGAATCGAAATGCTTGCCGCCGAGGCGCACGATCTCGCCTTCGATCGTCACGATTTCGACGCCGATCACATTGTTGGTGGTGAGGCCATATTTGAGGCAATGCACGCCGCCGGAATTCTCGGCGACATTGCCGCCGATCGTGCAGGCGATCTGGCTCGACGGATCAGGCGCGTAGTAGAGCCCCTGACCCTGCACGGCATGCGTGATGCCAAGGTTGGTCACGCCGGGCTGGGTGACGACGCAGCGATTGGCGACATCGATCTCGAGGATCTTGTTGAACTTGCCCATGCCGAGGAGAACGCCGTCGGCGAGTGGCAAGGCGCCGCCGGACAGCGAGGTTCCGGCGCCGCGGGGAACGACCTTGATTCTATTCGCGGCGCAATAGCGCAGGACCTCCCGAACCTGCGCCGTCGTCTCAGGCAACACCGCCACCATGGGCGGCTGACGGTAAGCCGTGAGCCCGTCGGATTCGAAGGCCCGCAATTCCTTCTCATGGTCGATTACGCCTTCGCCCGGAACGATCCGCCGGAGCGCTTCGACGATCTCGCCGCGGCGGGCGAGCACGCCGCGATCAGGTTCGGGCATGGCGATCATGGCGCGTTTCTCTCGGTTGGGACCATCCATGGGAACAGATATTGCGCGTCGACGCAAAACCTAGAGAGGATGGGTATGCCGGGCGTCGCCGCCTGGTCGCGGCTGACGCGATTTTCCGGCCGCCCAGGCGGGCCGAGTCTTGCGACCGGGCGGCGAGACCTGCGCCCGGTCACCGAGCGTCGACCAGGACGGCGCGGAAGTCATTGACGTTGGTCAGCGTCGGCCCCGTTACGACCTGGTCGCCCAGCACCCGGAAGAAGCGGTGCGCGTCGTTGTCGGCGAGCAAAGCCCTGGCGCTGAGCCCGAGGGTTCGTGCGCGCGCGAGGCTGTCGGGGCTCACGATCGCGCCCGCGACCTCCTCGGCGCCGTCCGTGCCGTCGGTGTCGCAGGCGATGGCGAAGATTTGGGGCCTGCCGTCGAGCTCAACCGCGAGCGACAGCAGGAACTCGACGTTCCGGCCGCCGCGGCCCGTCCCCCTGACCGTCACCGTCGTCTCGCCGCCGGAGATGAGCACGCATGGCGGGGGCGCAGGCTGGCCATGCACAGCGACCTGACGCGCGATGCCGGCCATCACCTTCCCGACCTCGCGCGCCTCGCCCTCGATGGCGTCGCCGAGGATGAGCGGGCGATAGCCGGCTTTGGCCGCGATCTCCGCTGCGGCCTCGAGCGAAGCCTGGGGCGCGGCGATGATGCGGGTTTCCGTCCGAGCGAAAGCCGGGTCGCCGCGCTTGGGAGTCTCGGCCTTGGCGTCCTTAAGGAGCGCCACGACCGATGGGGGCGCTGCGATGCCGTAGCGCACTAGGACCGCCTTGGCGTCGGCGAGCGTGGTCGCATCAGGCGTGGTCGGACCGGAGGCGATCACCGACGGATCGTCGCCCGGCACGTCGGAGATGATGAGCGAGACGATCCCGGCCGGCGCGGCGGCGACTGCGAGGCGCCCGCCCTTGATGGCCGACAGGTGCTTGCGAACACAGTTGATCTCATCGATGCTGGCGCCGCTCTTGAGCAGCGCCCTGTTCAGGGCCTGCTTGTCGTCGAGCGTGATTCCGGGCGCCGGCGCCGAGAGCAGGGCGGAGCCGCCGCCCGATATCAGGCAGAGCGCCAGATCGTTGGGGCTGAGGCGCTTGACGAGATCGAGGATCCTGGAGGCCGCCATCTGGCCGGCGGCGTCCGGGACGGGATGGGCGGCCTCGACCACCTCGATCCGGCTGAGAGCGCCGACGCCGTGGCCGTAGCGCGTGACGACGAGGCCGGCGAGCGGCTTGTCGTCCGGCCAATGGGCTTCGACCGCGCGGGCCATTGACGCCGCAGCCTTGCCGGCGCCGACGACGACCGTGCGCCCTTTCGGCGGCGGAGGAAGGTTTGCAGGCACCGCTCTGTCAGGGGAAGCCGCGGCGATCGCCGCGTCGAGCATGTCCCGCAGCAACCGTCGCTCTCGCATCGAGCTCGCTCCTCCTCGGCCTCGGCAGCCTCAGGCCGGAGCCTTCCCCTGGCCGATTTCGTGGCGGGCGAGGCCCTCGAGCACGCGAGCCATGCCGGAATGGTCCCAGGCCGCGCCGCCGGCGGCGACCGCGGCGTTGAACAGCTCCTGGCTCGTCGCCGTATTCGGCAGGCTGACGCCAAGCGCGCGCGCCCCCTGCAGCGCGAGATTCAGATCCTTCTGGTGCAGCGTGATCCGAAAGCCGGGCTCGAAATTGCGCTTGATCATCCGTTCGCCATGGACCTCGAGGATGCGGGACGCGGCGAATCCGCCCATCAGCGCCTGGCGCACCCGCGCCGGATCGGCGCCGGCCTTGGAAGCGAAGACGAGCGCCTCGCCGACCGCCTCGATTGTTAAGGCGACGATGATCTGGTTCGCGACCTTGGTCGTCTGTCCGTCGCCATTGCCGCCGACGAGCGTAATGTTCTTACCCATGAGCGCGAAGACCGGTTTGACCTTGTCGAAGGCGTCCTCCGGGCCGCCAACCATGATCGTGAGGCTCGCAGCCTTCGCCCCCACCTCGCCCCCGGACACCGGCGCGTCGAGATAGTCGCAGCCGAGGCCGTTGATCTTCTTGGCGAAGTCCTTGGTGGCGATCGGCGAGATCGAGCTCATGTCGACGACGATCTTGCCGGGCGAAAGCCCGTCCGCGACGCCCTCGGGGCCGAAGAGAACCGCCTCGACGTCGGGCGTATCGGGGACCATGGCGATGATGACCTCGGCGCTCCGTCCGACTTCGGCGCCGTTGGCGCATGCCACCGCGCCCTTGTCGATCAGCTCTTTGGGCGGAGCGCGGCGCGTGTGAACGAAGAGCTCGTGGCCGCCGGCGAGGAGGTTGCCCGCCATCGGCCTTCCCATGATGCCGAGGCCGATGAAACCGATCTTTGCCATTCCATTTCTCCCGCGTCAGTAAGACCGCATATTCGGGTGGCTCCTTTGGCGATGCAATCGTCCCTTGCCGATCTTACCCGTCAATCGGACGGGCGCCACTTGGATCTGATGCTGCGGAACCGGTTCCGAGGCGCCCCTCGAAAACTGTCAGGCCATCTCGTCGTCATTCTCGCCAAAACCGTCAATCGAGCGGGCTGTATGGAACCCAGGCGCGGGCCGCAGACGTTGGAACCGTCGCGAGCCGCTTTTGACCCGCTTTCCGCCGCCTTGCCTTGGCCTGCCTGCTGTGGCAGGAAGCCGGAGGTCTCTTGGGCCGCGAGCCTTGGATGCTGCAGTAGCTCAGTGGTAGAGCACTCCCTTGGTAAGGGAGAGGTCGAGAGTTCAATCCTCTCTTGCAGCACCATTTCGAGCATTGAGATTCAGCTCCGCCGGGCGGGCCGTCGCCAGGACTCGAGCGAAAACAGGAGCAGCGCCCAGGCGATCACCAACGACCCGACAACAAATGTCGGGTTGATGGCGAAATGCTCGTCTGCGATCCACCGCGACAGGATGAGCGACACCAGCGCGGTCAGCGCCGGAACCAGGTTCCAGAACATCGCCACGAAACCGTTGTCGCCGTCGGTGACGGTCAGTGAGATTTGATAGAAAACGCGTCCGACCGATGAGGCCAGGATCGTGCCGACAATCATCAGAACGATCGCCTGCAGCTGATCGAAATTGAGTTGGTCCCTCAAGTACAGAATGACGAGAGAGGAGGGAATGAGGATGACGTTCGCGAACAGGAAATTGGCCGCGATCGCAGCCGATTCGTTGTATTTGGCGAACCATTTTCCGACCAGCGTCCCACCTAGCGCGGAACAGAGTGGAACGGGAATCGCGTAGACCCAGCTGCCGTGAACGAAGTTGTCGGCCAAGACGTCGAACGTCGGCTTATTCGCCCCGCTGAGCTGGCTCCAAGCGACAGCCATGGCGCCGATGAAGGCGCCCGCGAAGCAGCCGAAGAAGGTCGGCGGCGAGATCGGGATCGGCACCCTCGAGATGATGAGCGCAACCAGAGCGGCCCAGAACGGCGAGAGGTTCAGAATTGCGGAGATGATGATCGGATGAGCGTTGCTCAGGCCCAAGTTATACAGCAGAAGGCCGCTCATGCCGATCGCGAAGATGACAGCGAGATAGCCGTAATTTGCGGGCTTGCGAAAGAGCGCGATGAAATCGCGGCGGCTGGCCGGCGGGCCCGTCAGCAGGGGGATGGATATGAGCAAAGAGATTTGGGTCAGGCACACAAACTGCAGCGTGCTGAGATGCCTGGCGGCCGGAAAGGAAAAAGGTTCTTGCGTCGCGTAAAGGAAGGCGGTGATGACTGAATAGAGGCTGCCAAGCCGGTAATTGATCGTGGATGCAAACTGCGGCATGGCCGGACCCCTCGCTTGTCAGGAAACGAAGCCTTTGGCCTCGTCTTAAGACGTCCGAATTGGCTTAGGCGTCCTTGACAGGCCTTTCCAGGTCGATCCTAACGAAGCGCATGGCGACCGTCAGGACCGTCTCGCTCTCGCTCGCGGTGATCGTAGTTCTTATATTCTGCCTCGGCATGGATATCGGAGAGAATAAGGCCTCTGTGCGGGGGGCAACCCTACGCGAGGACGAGCATCTCAGGCGGCTCGTCTCCCTACGTGGAACTCACGGCCGACGGAATCAAAGGGTCCGTTCCTGCTGGACTATGGCGCGACCCGGAGTTCGCTGTCGGCGGCGGCCTTCCCGGGTTCGGACGGGTCAATCAGACATGCGGCGATTTCGCTTCCGGACATTAAAAGCGCGGATTTCCAGCTCGCCCGCTACGACCTCCTCTTTCAACCCGAAAAAGGACAGCTCGGCGTCATTGGCGATGATCTCCTGTCCCGGTTAACCGTCCAACTCACTCAAAGCACGGCATATTTAGGCGCGGAGCCCTGCCGCGCGGAAACGCTCGTGGCGGCCCGCCTCACGCCCATCGCCCAAAGCGGCTTCTTCTCGTCCGACCCCAAAAAGATCAACACAGGCCTGCCCAACGTTCCGGTCGTCTTTTTGCGCCTGGGCGAGGTTAAGGTGTGGGCGCAGATCGACACCGGGTACGAGGATTTCTTGCGCGGGCATTCGATCGATATCAACCAGGCCTTGTTTGACCGTCTGCTCACGAGCCGGGTCAAGCTCGAGAGGCTTCACGACGTTGACGTGTGGACCTGCGACGGGCGCGAGCGGCGGGCCGTCTATCGCGTCGAGAACGCGCCGCTCGTGATTGAGGACGGGCAAGCGAAACCGATCGTCACGACCCAGGATTTTCATTTGATCGTCAAGCCCGCCGACGCCTGCGGCGGAATCGCTGACTTTTCCGAGCCCGCGGCCCAGCTCGGCGCCTCGTTCCTGCGCCTGTTCAGCGCCGTCATCTTCGATCCGAAGGCCGAGACCGTCTGGCTCAGCCGCTCCGGCAATCCGTAAAGCCGCCGGTCCCCGGGCGGCAAACCTCAGGCGGCGGACTGCGCGGCGAGGGTTGCGAGCCGCGCGCCGATCGCCTCCAGAAGCAGCTCGTGCGCCTTCGCGGCGATGTCCTCCACCGAGGGCGAGTTCGCCAACAGCAAACGGGCGCGGCCCACGATCTCGGCCTTGCTCGGGATGTGAGGCAAATTCAATTCTCCGAAGACTTCCATGGCGGCGAACGGGTGCGCCTGCGACAGGCGTGCGCGCAGATCCGCCAAGCCGCTCTTTCCCAACGCAGCTGCGATCGCCGCGGCGATCCGCTCGGCATTGAAGCTTTCGGCCACCTGCGAGGCTGCGCGACGAACGACCCGGGCCCCAAGCCGATGTTGATTCCGCAATACCTCAACGGTCGGTCGCTTCAAATTCCACACAAGCCCAAGACGCTCGAGCAGCTTCAACACATAGAAGGTCGGATCATATTCCCACCAGTAAAACCCCTGACGAGCGCTGCTCTGGTACGCATGGTGATTGTTGTGCCAGCCTTCTCCCATGGTGATAATGGCAAGAAGCCAGTTGTTGCGCGAATCGTCGCCGGTAACGTACCGGCGGCGTCCGACAAGATGAGCGATCGAGTTGATGCAGAAGGTGGCGTGATAGACCGCAACCGTGCTCCAGAAAAAGCCGACGATAAGCCCCGGCCAGCCGGCGACGGCAAAACAGACCAGCGCGAGCGCGAGAGGAGGAGCCAATTCGTAGCGATGCAGCCACATCAGCTCCGGATATTGGGCGAAATCAGCGACGCGGGTGAAGTTTGTCTCATTCTGGCGGCGGGAGAAGATCCAGCCGACGTGACTATAAATAAAGCCGAAGTGGCGCGGCGAATGAACGTCGAGCTCCGTATCGGAATGGAGATGGTGGTCGCGATGGTTCGCCGCCCACCACAACACACTCTTTTGCGCCGTCGTCTGCGCGATGAATGCGAGAACGAATTGAAAGATCCGCGTGGTCTCATAGGCGCGGTGGGAAAAGTAGCGATGGTAGCCGGCGCCGATGGCGAAAATTCTGAGCCAGTAAAGACCAACCCCGATCGCCACCGCCTCCACGGTCACGCCGGTCCAGATCGCCGCGAAGCAAGCCAAATGCACGACCAGGAAGGGTATGGTCGAGGGATAGACGATATCAGACTGGCTGTCCGTGAGCTCTTCCGAGCTGGAACCGAGATCATGCGTCATGGGAGCAAACTATCCGATGATTCTGCGAACGACGATATCCAACTATACATTGAAGGGTAACACACCCGCGACGAACGTACCGAACAAAATATGCGGCAAATGGCGACAGACAGACCGATCGAGCTTTTCGCAGCCCGAGCAGGGCGGACAATAGGGCGCGCCTCGGGACGGGCTAGTGGAAGACCCGCAAGACACGATTGGAGCCCGGGTCAACGAGGACACGGTGACCATCGATGTAGGCGGAGCCCATTCCGCCGGGTCGCGGCGTGATGGGCACATCTTGCGGCACCACCTGGCCAGGGGCGATCGAACCCGCGTAACCGGCACGCGGGCCTGATGGAGGGGGAGCCCCATATGGCCGTGACCCAGTGGAAGGGCCAGATTGCGTGGGCCCCGTACTGAGATCTGATCCCACTCTGCCCCCGACCGGCCCGCTATCCTGCGCATAGACGACGGTCGGGATCGCAAGCGCAGCCGCAATGACGGCGATGTATGAAGCGCGCATCGAAAGAACTCCTTATCGAAATCCAGAAGCGACCGACAACGTGAGCGGCCTCCAATCGTTCCGATCGTTCGGTCGCGATATAAGCCCACCTTACCGAAAGCGAAACACGCCTGTCCGCTTTATCTCCGAATCTTCAAGCTCGCGCGTCACCGGCACGGAATATTCAATCACGCAATCCAGCCGCTCGCGCGGAAGGTAGGATCGGCGCGGATCGCCGACAAGGACGGCCGTCGCGTGGCGCGACAGCGACGCGAGCCAGTCCATCGCGGCGGCGGCGAGGTCCTTCTCATAAGCGATGTCGCCGGCCAACACGACGTCCCACCCTTCATCGCCGCCGATGAGGTTTTCGAGGCGCGGCGCAATGGAGACCCCGTTCTCGGCGGCGTTGGCCTCGATCGCGGCGATGGCGAAGGCGTCGATGTCGGAGGCCTCGACCGCGGCCGCGCCGGCTTTGGCCGCCGCGATCGCAACGAGCCCGGACCCCGAGGCGAAATCGAGCGTCCGCTTGCCCCTAACCAGCCATGGATGGTCGAGCGCGTACCGCGCGAGCGCCTGCCCGCCCGCCCAGGCGAACGCCCAGAACGGCGGCGGCAAGCCCAGCGCGCCGAGCTCGTCTTCGGTCTTCTTCCACAGCGGCACTGCTTCGTCGGCGAGTTCAGCCTGATCTCGGGCGTCAGCGGAGGCGCGATGAGGCGGGTGTTCAAGAGGACGAAGTCGCGCTTTTCGTTCGAAGAGGCTTCAATCGGCATCGCCTTGTTGCCCAAGAGAGATACGATCACGAGGCGGACAATGCGGCGCCGCCCAACCCACCAAACGCACAATCTGACGGCGAGTTCGGGGCGAATAAACGCCAATAAACGTGCCTAAACGCTAGTAAACGTTAGTAAATCGACTCCAATTTACTAGCGTTTATTTTTTCGAATTGAGACTTTTCAATGAGTTACGAGCGATTGGAATAAAAAATTTTGCGGCCGTCTCAGGTTGTAGGCAAAACGTCTCAAAGCTCCGTTCCCGGTCCCGACGGGCGGGCGGCCCAGCAAGGGCGTGGGTTCGATTGCAAGCGAGTTCGCCATTGCTGAAGATCGTATCTCATGGTTCTGTTTCACGCAACAAAATGTCGGTCCACGTGTGAAAAGCCGGCGGCGCGGGCTCGCAAAGACGCCCGCCTTCAGGGAAGGGCTTCTCAGTAGAAAGGTCACACCCGCCAGCGCAAAGCCGAAACCAGCGCGAACAGGCGCCGGGCCGTCGCCTGGTCGATGTCGGCCGTGCCGGCGAGCCGCTGGGCCATCAGCTCGGCGCCTTCGTTGTGCAGCGTCGTGCGCTCGCGGTCGATCGCCTCGATCTGGCGCGGGCTCGCGGTGCGGATGGCCGAATAATAGGTCTCGCAGACGAGGAAATAGTCCTTGAGCAGCGGCCGGAACGGCGTCATCGACACTACGATCGAGGCCGCAGGCTCGCCGTTCGCCGCCTTGACCTCGAAAGTCAGCTTCGACTCCTCCTGCGATATCTTCAGCGTGTAAGGGCCATCGTCGCGGCCTGGAATTCCGAAGGAATTCTCCTCGATCAGGTCGAAGATCGCGACCGCCCGCTCATGGTCGACATCGGCGAGCCCACGCGGGATCGTCGCTTCGTCCAGGGTCACCCCGGCGAGGCGATTGCGGCTCCTGGCCGGTTTCCGGCTCATGGGCTGTTCGCGTGAAGCCTGAGCGCGACCGAGCGCGCGTGCGCCTCGAGCCCCTCGGCCTTGCCCAGCGTGATGGCGGCGGGCCCGAGAGCCTCGAGCGATCGGACGTCGCATCTGAGCAGCGACGTGCGCTTCATGAAGTCGAGGACGCCAAGCCCCGACGAGAAGCGGGCCGAGCGAGCGGTCGGCAGGACGTGGTTCGAGCCGCCGACATAGTCGCCGATCGCTTCGGGCGTATGGGGCCCGATAAAGATCGCGCCGGCGTTGGCGATTTTGTCGCCAAGCGCCTCGGCCTCGCGCGTCATGATCTCGAGATGCTCCGGCGCTAGCCTGTCAACGAGGGGAATGGCGGCCTCGAGCGACGGGCAGAGGATCACGGCGCCGTTGTCGCGCCAGCTCGCCCCGGCGATCCTGGCTCGCGGCAGGCTCTCAAGCTGGCGCTCCACTTCCGCTTCCACCGCACGCGCCAGGCGCGCTTCGTCAGTGATCAGGATCGATTGCGCCGCCTCGTCGTGCTCGGCCTGCGCCAGAAGGTCGGCGGCGACGAAGCGCGGATCGGCGGTTGCGTCGGCAAGGACCACCACTTCGCTCGGCCCCGCGATCATGTCGATGCCGACGACGCCGAACACCCGGCGCTTGGCCGCCGCGACATAGGCGTTGCCGGGGCCGACGATCTTGTCGACCGGCGCGATCGTGGCCGTGCCGAAGGCCAGCGCGGCGATCGCCTGGGCGCCGCCGACCCGGTAGATCTCGTCGACCCCGGCGATGCGGGCCGCTGCGAGCGCCAGCGGATTGGTTTGCCCATCCGGCGCCGGCATGACCATCGCGAGGCGCCGTGAGCCTGCGACCTTGGCCGGCACAGCGTTCATCAGCACGGAGGATGGATAGCTCGCCGCCCCGCCAGGAACATAGAGCCCGACGGAATCGATGGGACGCCACCGCCAGCCAAGCTCGACGCCAAGCAGGTCGGTGAAGCGGACGTCGGCGGGTTTCTGGCGCAGGTGAAAATCCATCACCCGGGCGTGCGCGAGCTTGAGCGCCTCGAGCGCGGTTCTGTCGCACGCGCCGATCGCGGCCTCGATCTCGGCCGCGCTGACCTTCAGTCCAACCCTGCCGATTTCGATGCGGTCGAAGCGCAGCGACAATTCGGCCAGCGCCGTGTCGCCGCGCTGGCGGACGTCTTCGATGATGTCGGCGACCGCGAGGTCGACGTCAGCCGACGACTCGCGCTTGGCGGCCAGCAGCGCCTGAAAGCGCTCGTCGAAATCCGCCGCCTGCATATCGAGCGCGATCGCCATGGCTTAGGTCAAAGTCTCCAACGTGGTCATGGCGCTCGCCCTGATCCGGCCCTCTTCCCATAGGGCGTTCCGAAGAACGCCCGTCTCTCGACGGGTTATCGGAAGAGGGGGCGCGGGGCTCCTCATACGCGAACTCGCCGCGGGGCGCCATGCGCTAGACGGTCGGCGTATCGGTGAGCGCGTGGCCGGGGCAGGCCTCGGCTGGGACGCGATCCCCCATGTCGCGGAGCTCGACCTCGACACACTCGACCTCGAGGCGCACCAGCGCGCCGTGGGCGAAGGCGAGGATTATGATGCCGGCCGGCGGATCGGTCTTCTCGAACGTCACCGCCAGCAGATTGAGGGTGGCGTCCGCGTCCGCGTCCTTGAGGCCGAGATGCGAGACCTTGAGAACGCGATCGAACCTGAGCACGCTCGCGACCCGCTCGGCCGGGCCGGTTTTCGCGCCGACCCAGTCGTAGCGCATGCCCACGACGACGAAGCGGCCCTGCCGCGGCAGCCAGGCCATGTCGGCGCGCTTGACGCAGGTGTCTTGGACGTGAGCCGAAATGACGCCGAGGCCCTCCCGGTCGAGCGCAACCAGTTTCAGCGCCTGCGCGAGAGCCATCACCTAGCTCGCGAGGCGCGTGATGTCGGCGCCGCACGCGCCAAGCTTCTCTTCCAGCCGCTCAAAGCCGCGGTCGAGGTGGTAGACGCGATTGACGATCGTCTCCCCCTCCGCGACAAGGCCGGCGATGACAAGCGAGACCGAGGCGCGGAGATCGGTCGCCATCACCGGCGCGCCACGCAGGCGCTTGACCCCGCTGACGATCGCCGTGTCGCCTTCAAGCTTGATATGCGCGCCGAGGCGCGCCAGCTCCTGCACATGCATGAAGCGGTTCTCGAAGATCGTCTCCTTGATGCGCGAGACGCCCTTCGCTCGCGTCATCAGCGCCATGAACTGCGCCTGCAGATCGGTCGGGAATCCGGGAAACGGCGCGGTTGAAATGTCGACCGCGCTGACGCCTGCGCCATTGCGTCTCACCCGCACGCCCCGATTGTCGCTGCTTACCGTCGCGCCGGCTTGCGTCAGCGCATCCAGCGCCTCCTCCAGCAAGTCCTCGCTCACGCCCTCGAGCACAAGGTCGCCGCCGGTCATCGCGACCGCCGTCGCGTAGGTTCCCGCTTCGATGCGGTCAGGCAGCACCCGATGATGGGCGCCGTTGAGACGGGCGACGCCCTCGATCTCGATGGTCGGCGTGCCAGCGCCGCGGATGCGCGCGCCCATCTTGTTGAGGCATTGGGCGAGATCGGCGACCTCCGGTTCGCAAGCCGCGTTGCGGATCAGCGTGCCCCCATGCGCCGTCGACGCCGCCATGATCGCAATATGCGTTCCCCCGACCGTCACCTTGGGAAACTCGATCTCGGCCCCGATCAGGCCCTTCGGGGCCTTGGCGACCGCGTAGCCGGCGTCGATCTCGATTTGCGCCCCGAGCTTCTCCAGCGCCATCAACAGGAGGTCGACCGGACGGGTGCCGATCGCGCAGCCGCCCGGCAGCGACACTCGCGCCGCGCCCATGCGCGCGATGAGTGGCGCGATCACCCAGAAGCTGGCGCGCATCTTCGCCACCATCTCGTACGGGGCGGTCGTGTCGACGATGGTTCGGGCGCGCAAGTGCCCGGTCTGCCCGGCGCCTGTCTCCTCGCCGACGCGCTTGCCGTCGACCGAATAGTCGACGCCGTGATTGCCGAGGATGTAGGCGAGCTGAGCGACATCGGCGAGACGCGGCAGGTTTTCCAAAGTCAGCGTCTGATCGGTCAGCAGCGAGGCGATCATCAGCGGCAGCGCCGCATTTTTGGCCCCCGAGATCGGAATGACGCCGTTCAAGGCGGCCCCGCCGCGAATTTGTATCCGATCCATCCCCTGTCCCTCTGCCGCAAACCCACGCGATTACGAGGCGCGCCGCCCAGCGGCCCCGCTGTCAGCCTTTCCGGTCGCCGGACGCCGGCCCGGCCGGGCTGTCCGCCGGCTGAACCTCCGCCTGCCGCGCCCGGCTCTGCGCCTTGCGCCGCTTCAGATTCTCCCTGAGCGACGCCGCGAGGCGGACCCGCCTCAGATCCTCGCTTTTTGCTTCGCGCTTATCCGGACTCATCCCGGATTTCCTTGGTCAAATAGATAGATCCGACCGCACGCGCGGCCTCTGGCTTGATAGGGCTGGCGGCGCAGCGGAGCAAGCCCGGCGCCCATATCCCATCCCGCCGTCATTCGGCCTTCTCGATCAGGCTCACGGCGGCGGCGCGCGCCTCGCGCGTGATTTCGGCGCCGGCGAGCATGCGCGCGATCTCCTCCCGCCGCTCGGCTGGATCAAGACGCGAAACGCGGGTCGCGACCCGCTCGCCAGCGCCAACGTCGCTTTTGACGATGCGATAGTGATTCCGCGCCCGCGCCGCCACTTGCGGCGCGTGCGTGACCGCCAGCACCTGAGCCCGCGCCGAAAGCCGCGCCAAGCGCTGGCCCATCGCGTCGGCGACGGCGCCGCCGACGCCGGTGTCGATTTCGTCGAAAACCAGAGTCGGCGCGGTGCCGCGCTCGGCGAGCCGGACTTTGATCGCCAGCAGGAACCTCGCCAGTTCGCCTCCGGACGCCACTTTCATCAACGGGCCCGGCCGCGACCCGGGATTGGTGCGGACGAAGAACTCCGCCCGGTCATAGCCGCTCGGCGAGACGAGGGCGTCGTCGCGCCTCAAGTCGACGCTGAACTCGGCGCGCTCGAGCTTGAGCGGCGCCAGCTCCGCGCTCACCGCCTTCTCCAGCTTGCGCGCGCTCTGCTCGCGCGCGGCCGAGAGCGCGCTCGCGGCGGCGCGATAGGTCTCGGCGGCGCTTTTGGCGCTGGCTTCGAGGCGGCCGACCTCGCTGCGCCCGGCGGCTAAAGCCGCAAGGTCGTCGGCGAATTTCTGCGCCAGCGCCGGCAGGCTTTCGATCGGAACGTTGTGCTTGCGGCTCATCGCCCTGAGCGCAAACAGGCGCTCCTCGCAACGCTCGAGTTCGTGGGGATCGAAAGCGCTCGCCTCTAGCGCGTCCTCGACCTCGCGGGTCGCGCGCTCGACGGCGTCGATCGCTTCGTCGAGCGCCTTCACGCTCGGTTCAAGCAGCGCCGGCGCCTGGGCCATGCGGCGCTGCAGCCGCCGTGAGAGGGAGAGCAGGAGCGGCAGGATGGCGGCTTCGCCGGTCAGGTGGTCGCGCGCGTCGCGGATGTCGGCGGCGACCTTCTCGCCCTGCATCATCGCCTGCCGGCGCGCGGCAAGCGTCTCTTCCTCGTTCGGCTGGACGTCGAGCTTGGTCAGTTCCTCATACGCATGGGCGGCGAACTCCGCTTCGACCTCCGCGGCCTTCACCCTGGCGCGTTCCGCTTCGAGCGCCCGTTCGGCCTCGCGCAAGGCGGCGTGAGCCTGCTCGGTCGCGGCCGCGAGCGGCTCGTGTCCCCCATAAGCGTCGACCAGCGCCCGATGGGTCGATGGATCGGTCAAGGCGCGTTCGTCGTGCTGGCCATGGATCTCGACCAGCGCCGAAGAGAGCGCGCGCAGCGCCTGGGCGCTGACGCTGCGGTCATTGACGTAGGCGCGCGTGCGCCCGTCCGCGAGCTGGACCCGCCTCAGGATCAGCTCGTCGCCGATTTCGATGTCCTGCCCTTCGAGCAGAGCGTGGGCGGCGTGCCCTTTCGGCAATTCGAAGGTCGCCGTGACCTGGCCTTGCGCCTGGCCGTGGCGCACCAGACCACCGTCGCCGCGCGCGCCGAGCGCCAGCGCCAGCGCGTCCAGAAGAATCGATTTCCCCGCGCCGGTCTCGCCGGTGAGGATCGTCAGCCCGGGCGAGAACTCAAGATCCAGCTGATCGATCAGCACCACGTCGCGAATGGAGAGGCGCGAAAGCATCAAGGCGTCAGGATTAGGATGGGACGACCGTATGCCAGATCTTTCGAAATCCACGAGCCGCCGTATTCCTGCGGCGGCAGCCCCTTGCCCTTCAGGAGATCGTAGGCGTCATGATACCACTGGCTGTCGGGAAAATTGTGCCCGAGCACCGCGGCTGCGGTTTGCGCTTCAGCCGTGATTCCCAAACCAAGGTATGCCTCGACCAGGCGGTAGAGCGCTTCAGCCGCATGCCGAGTTGTTTGGTAGTACTGAAGCACGTTGCGAAAGCGATTGATGGCTGCCGTGTAATTACGGCGGTTGAGATAGAACCGCCCGATCGACATTTCCTTGCCTGCTAGCTGATCTTCGGTGACCGTGATCTTGTATTTCGCGTCTTCGGCATATTCGGACTTCGGATATTTCTGCACCACGGACTGGAACGTCTCCAGCGCCTTCGACGTCTTTTCCTGGTCGCGCGAAATATCTGGTATTTGCATGTAATATGCGTTCGCCTGCAAGTAGAGAACGTAGTCCGCCTCAGGCGAGTTCGGATAGTCCTTGAGGTAACGCTCGGCGGACGTTTCGGCGCTGGTGTAGTCGCCGGCCTGAAAGTCCGCGTAGGTCGTCATCAACAGGCCTTTGCGGGCCCAATCCGAGGTCGGGTACTGCTTGCCGAGATCGGTGAATTTCTTCGCCGCCTCAGCGGGCGAGCCGTTGGCCAGTTTCGCCAGACCTTGATCGTATGTCTTGCTCGCCGGCACGTCCGGCGTCACCTCCATCTTGTATTTTTCAGTTCCGAATGGATTGAACTGGTCGATCATCGAACAGGAAGAACTGGCGAGCGCGATGACGACGAGCGCCGCGCCAGCGGCCGAGCAGCGCGCCATACGCTTCCGGCCGTGAGACGGGATGGAGCCAATTTCGACGTCGGCCATGCTTCACAGACTCGGGTCAGTTGCGGCCGATGGACCGCCGTTGCGCCGTTCTACGGCGCGGCCGCTCATTTAGCGCACTCGTGACGCGCGCGCCACCTGTTCGGCCCGCGCATAACGGCCGTCAGCGGCGCCATTGGGATCTGAGAGCAAGGGAAGTCGGGCCGGCCGGCGGCGACCCTCCGGAAGCGGTCAATCTGCGGCGGCGAACGCCGCGGCCCCGGCGGGCGCATACGCGCCACCGAACCGGGCTCTGACCGCGACTGGCGCTGCGGGCGCTTCAAGAATCTCATAAGCCGAACGGTGCTCGAACAGCGCCTCGAGCGCCAGCGCGTTGAGCTTGTGTCCCGGGCGATAGGTTCGGTAAAGACCGATGATCGGCGCGCCCGCCAGCGACAGATCTCCGACCGCGTCGAGCGCCTTGTGGCGCACGAACTCGTCTGCGTAGCGCAACCCTTCCGGATTGAGGATGGCGTCGCCATCGATGGCCACCGAATTCTCGAGCGAAGAGCCCAACGCGTAGCCTGCCTGCCACAAAGCCTGGACGTCGCTGAGGAAACCGAAAGTGCGGGCGCGGGCGATCTCGCGCCGGAACGTGGTTGGATCGAGGTCGAACACGCGGCGCTGGCGCCCGATCGCCGGAGATTTGAAGTCGATCTCGACATCAAGACGGAATCCGTTCTCAGCCGGCAGGAACTCGGCGAAACCGCCGTCTCGATCGACGCGAACCGGCTTGACGATCTTGAGATAGCGGCGCAGGCGGGCTTGCTGGGCGACGCCGACCGAATCGATCGCTCTGACAAAATCCGCGGCGGAGCCATCCATGATCGGCGTTTCCGGCCCGTCGATCTCGATCACGACATTGTCGATCCGAAGACCCGAGAGCGCGGCCAGAAGGTGCTCGACGGTGCAGACGCTCGCGCCCGAGGCGTCGCCAAGCGTGGTGCTGAGCGAGGTCTGCGTCACATTGCCGCGTTTGGCCTCGAGCAGACGCTCGCGTCCGCCCGGCAGTGCGGTGCGCAGAAACGTCACGCCGGTGTCGGCGTGGGCGGGGTGAAGGATGACTTGAGCAGGCGCCCCAGAGTGTACGCCGACGCCGTGGATTGCCGCACGGTCGCGCAGCGTTGTCTGAAACCCAAACCGCATCTTCAACGACACCCGGACTTGCGCCCGGCCCTAGTTTGCGCCGTCGGCCGCGGTGCGAAGCACTCAAGCTCCGCGCCACGTCGCTATTCAAAGCTGCCGATCGTCGTCCGCCGCCCGCCGCCACCAAAAAGTCTGGAGACGGCTCCTGAAAAGCCAGACTAGGGGCGGGGCCCCCGTCGGGACAAATCACCTTTGGTGAACAAAAGTTACAATGGCTCCATGACAGTTCTCTCATATTTTTCAAGGTTTTATAAATTTTATCAGCCCTGAGCCATGTGAATAATGACGCTTTCGAGGCGGCCCCAGCCGCGAAGCTGACGCTTCGCAGCCGGCCGAATCAGTTCTGCTGCCGCCGCAAAAAGGCCGGGATGTCGAGGTGGTCGTCCTCCGAGACCGGAGGGCGATGGAGGGAGCGGCCGTTGGGGTCGAGCGCGCCGAGCGGGCGCACCGCCTGTGTCCGCTGCTGGGGACGGCCGGGATCAACTGGAGCCACAGCATGGGGCCGCTGAAGCGGCGTGACGGGCGCCGGGGGCGGCGCGGCGACCGGCGCGGCGGCAGGCTCCTCTTCGTGGCGCGTAATGCCGAATGCGGCCAGCTTCTCCAACAGCGACCGGCGCCGCGTCTCCGGGGCCGGGACGGCGTTTTGCCCCTCGCGCATGGCGCGCAACTGGTTCTGCGCGACCTGCGGCAGGTCCTCGATCTGCGGCATGCGGGGCGTCCGAGCCATCGGCTGCTCCGGCGCGGGCGGAATGAATTCGAGCGTCGCGGATTCGTCCGTTTCGCGGCTGGGCTCGATCGGTTCGGGGAAAGCAGGGGCAGAATCGAGGGGAATCGCGAGCGTCGCGGCCGCGGGCAGGTCAGCCTGGGCTGGCGCCGGACGGGCCGAACGGATCGGCGAGAAAGGGCGCGGGCGCGCGAAGGCTTCGGCCCTCGGCTGGACGTTGGCCGGCTCGATCTGTCCGATCGCCTCCTGATCGATGCCGGTGGCGACGACGGAGACGCGGACGACCCCGTCGAGCGCCGAGTCGAACGTCGCGCCCAGGATGATGTTGGCCTCCTCGTCGACCTCCTGGCGAATGCGGCTCGCAGCCTCGTCGACTTCATAGAGCGTGAGGTCGTTGCCGCCGGTGATCGAGATGAGCAGGCCGCGCGCCCCACGCATCGAGGTCTCGTCGAGCAGCGGATTGGCGATCGCCGCTTCGGCGGCCTGCACCGCGCGCTTGTCGCCCGCCGCTTCGCCGGTGCCCATCATCGCCTTGCCCATCTCGCTCATGATCGAGCGCACGTCAGCGAAATCAAGGTTAATAAGTCCTTCCTTCACCATCAGGTCCGTGATGCAGGCGACGCCGGAGTAGAGAACCTGGTCGGCCATGGCGAAGGCGTCGGCGAAAGTCGTCTTCTCGTTGGCGACCCGGAACAGGTTCTGGTTCGGAATGATGATCAGCGTGTCGACCGCCTTCTGCAGGTCGGAGATGCCGGCCTCGGCGATCTTCATCCGCCGGCCGCCCTCGAAATGGAACGGCTTGGTGACCACGCCGACGGTGAGAATGCCCATCTCGCGCGCCGCCCTCGCGATGACCGGCGCGGCGCCGGTGCCGGTGCCTCCGCCCATGCCGGCGGTGACGAACACCATGTGGGCGCCGGCGAGGTGATCGCGGAGCTCCTCGAGCGCCTCCTCCGCAGCCGCCTTGCCGACTTCAGGCTTGGATCCGGCGCCGAGGCCCTCCGTCACCTGAAGGCCCATCTGGATGATGCGCTCGGCGCGCGAGGAGGTCAGCGCCTGCGCGTCGGTGTTGCAGACGATGAAATCGACGCCCGACAGGCCGGACACGATCATGTTATTGACCGCGTTGCCGCCGGCGCCGCCGATGCCGGCCACCATGATGCGGGGCTTCAATTCCCTGAGTTCGGGCGCCTTCAGATTGATCGACATGCTTGCCTCATAGGTTGGACGCCCGCCGGCGCCGATTGGAATGCGTGTTTTGCTCTCACCCACGCGCTTGCCTCCGGCGAGCGCCTCTTTACGCGCCTTAGAAACTGTCCTTGAGCCACCGTCCGACCCGCGCCGCATAGCCCACTTGGCCTTGACGGGGCCGCGCGAGCGAGCGGGTGATCTCGAAGTATTCGAGGCCGGCCATCTGCGGATAAACCATGAGGCCGACCGCCGCCGCGAAGGACGGACTCTTGCCGGATTCCGGCAGCCCCTCGATCCCGAGCGGGCGCCCGATGCGGGCCTGGTTGGAAAGGATCGAGCGCGCCAGCTCCGGCAGCCCGGTCAACTGGCAGGCGCCCCCGGTCATCACCAGCCTGCGGCCCGCGTGAGCCGCGTGCCCCGACGCCTTGAGGCGGTCGCGCACGAGCTCGAGAATCTCCTCCACCCGCGGGCGGATGATTCGCACCAGCTCCGACTTCGGCAGATGGCTCGGATGATCCGGGTCGTCGCCGAGCCGGTGGACGGCGATGGTCTCGCGGTCGTCAGAGGGCGAAGCGATGCAGGCGCCGTACAGGGTCTTCAAGCGTTCGGCGTCGCTGACCGAAACGTTGAGCCCGCGCGCGACGTCCCTTGTCACGTGGACGCCGCCGAGGGCGACGGCGTCGACATGGATCAGCCGGCCGCCGGAGAACACGCCGACCGCCGTCGAGCCGCCGCCGAAATCGACCACCGCGGCGCCCAGCTCCGCCTCGTCGTCGGCCAGCGTCGAAAGGCCCGCGGCGTAAGGCGTCGCCACCATCGCCTCGACCCGCAAATGGCAGCGCTCGATGACCAGCATCAAGTTGCGCGCGGCCGCCGAATCGCAGGTGGCCAGATGAAGATCGACGCCGAGTTCATGGCCGACCATGCCCTTGGGATCGCGCACGTCCCTCATCGCGTCGAGCCGGAACGCGGTCGGAAGCGCGTGCAGGATCGTCCGCCCGGGCTCGGCCCTCGCCGCCGCCGCGGCCGCCAGCACGTGGTGGAGGTCGTGCTCGGCGACGGTCTTGCCGGTGAGTGCAATGTCGGCGCTCTGGCGACGCGAGCCGAGGCGCCCGCCGGACATGTTGACCATGACGCCGCCGACCTCGACGCCAGCCATGCGCTCGGCAGCGTCGATCGCAAGCCGCACGGCGTGCTCCGCCGCCTGAAGATCGACCACCGCGCCGCCCTTTACGCCGCTCGAGCGCTGATGGCCGACGCCGAGCACCTTGCATCGGTGGGTGCGCCCGCGCAGGGCCTCGGACGGCTCCATCGGAGTCAACCGGGCGATCAGGCATACGATCTTAGAGGCGCCGACATCGAGCGCCGAGAGAATGGCGCTTTTGCGAGGCGGGATCTGGCGCATGCGCGGAGCGAGCGATTTCAGGCTCATGGCTGCGCGCCCTTCTTGCCCGAATGGCCTTCCGCCCAGGCGGCGGCCGCATCCTCGGTCAAGCGCACGAACACCCGGCCCGGAACCCGGAAATCAAGCGCCAGCATGTCCTTGTCCAGGATCCGGGACTGGCGCTGAAGCCTGAGAAGCTCGGTGACCGCAGCCAGGGGATCATCTTCCGGCAGCTTGATGTCGACGCCGGACTTCAGCCGCAGATTCCACCGCCGCTGACCAACCAGCACGCCCGCCTCAACGCGCGGCTTCAGTTCCTCCATCGCATCGAGCAGCTGGACATATTCGCGCACCCGCGCATTCGCGCCTTCGCCCACGACGAAGGGCAGATCGGCGTAACGGCCGTCGACAACCTCGTCGATCGGCGCTCCGTCGGCCGCGATCGCGCTGACGTCGCCGTCCTTCTGCCAGACGGCGTAGGGGGTGCGCTCGACGATGTCGATGACGACCTGGTTGGGGTAAAGCTTGCGGACGCTCGCCTGTTTGATCAGCGGGTCGGCTTCGAGCCGCGCCTTCGCCTCGGCCACGTCGAAAAACGGCAGCGACCGGCTGGCGTCGATGCCTGCGATCGCCAGGATCCTGGGCTCGCTCATATGCGTCGTCCCGGAGACCGTCACGACGGTGACGCCGAGGCCGACCGACCGGGCGACCCAATCGCCGGCGCGGTCCGCCTCGGTCATAACCCCATCGAGCTGGCCGCCTCGCTCGGCCCCAAGGAGCGCCGCGCCGAGGAGGACGAAAAGCGTCAGCGCGATATCGAATCTGTGCGGAGCCGGGCGGTCCAGGCGAAGGCGCCAATTGAGCGGGGCCCGCTGAGCCCGCTCGGCTCGCAGCAGCACCTTGGGCGGGGGCGCGTCAGCCGCGATCTGGCCCAGCGGCCGCCGCGCCGTCCGTCCCCATCCGAGCATCTCGCTCAACCTTCGCACGACCCGTCCTCCACCATCCCGGCGCCCGGGTTACTCAACGAAAGGCCGGCGTGGCCGGCCCGTTCCGGCAGGGGCGACGTCGCCGTCGGGACCCGGCCGGGCGTGGACTCCGAGACTGACGCGTTCGACTTCGCCCGCCGTCCCGCGGAAGTGAAAGTCGGCGCGGCTTATGCCGCGACAACTCGAAGCCAATAGGCTCTGGGCCGAAGTTGTGGGCCTTATAGTAAATATTCGGTTTAAGAATCCTCGACGGGATGGCGTACGAGTCGCGCATTGAGTCTTTTGCGTCATTTTCCGGCAACGCTTCGGAAGCGGGGCCGGGTTCATTGCAGGTAAACAGCCGGCCGCGAGGCCGCGACGGCGCTGATTCGGAGCGAAGCGGAGCGCGCCCTCGGTCCGCCGGTCAGTCGTTACGACCGCGAGTGGCGTCATCGCCCGCCAATTCCCTGACTTTGCGCGAAGACGCGAAGTTAAGGCACGATTAAGTCCAAGGGCTTAACGATGCGTTAACCTCAGCAAATCGGCAGGCGGAAAAGCTTCGCGCGTCGAGCGGGATTGTCCCCAAGACTTAAGTTTTTCCCGCTAGCGTCCGCCTGCGTCGGCTGGGGCCGGGCCGGCGGCGCGCTCGACGGGAACAGGCATGTCCAAATCACTCGACTTCGCGCTCAAACCCGGCGTCCAGCGGGGCGACAGCGCTTTCCTCCTCAATCAGGGGCGCCATCGGCTGGCTTTCGACCCCTTTCCCGGCCGCGTGATCGCGCTCGCTTTCTTAAGCTCGATCGCCGACCCCGCGGCGCAGTCCGCGCTGACGGCGCTCTCGGCCAAAAGGCGCCTGGTCGACGAAGGCAAGGCCGCCTTCTTCGCGGTCGTACCCGAATCAAAGTCAGAGGTGGAGAGCGGGCTCAAGCTCCGGTTTCCGTCGATCGTATTCTTGTCGGACGGCGACGAGACGGCGCGCGCCTTCGGCGTGGAACGATGTCTCATCATCCTCGACCCGATGCTGCGGATAATGGACGTCGCGCCCCTGGACGAGATGGATCGAGCGCTCGCGCATCTGGGCGATCCGCCGCAGCCAGGCGAGGCGCTCGAGCCGTCGCCGCCGGCCCCGATCCTCGTCCTGCCGCATGTTTTCGAGCCTGAGCTCTGCGCCCATCTCATCGCCTGTTTCGAGCGGGGCGGGGGTAAGGAGAGCGGCTTCATGCAGGACCAGGGCGGACGGGGAATCGAGAATTTCGACGGCCAATGGAAGCGCCGGCGCGATTTCCATCTGACCGACCAGCGCCTCATCGCCAACTTGAGAGCGCGCGTCGGGCGAAGGATCTGTCCCGAGATCAAGAAGGCGTTTCAGATGCGCTTGACCCGGATCGAGCGCGACCTCGTTGCGCGCTATGATTCCGAGACGGGCGGGCATTTCGGTCCCCATCGCGACGATACGGGGATATCGGTGACGCATCGCCGGTTCGCCGTCTCCATCAACCTCAACGCGGATTTCGATGGCGGCGAGATTGCGTTTCCCGAATACGCTCCGCGAAGCTTCAAGGCCGCGCCCGGAGCGGCCGTGGTGTTCTCGGCCTCGATCCTGCATCAGGTGTCGCGGGTGACGCGGGGCCGGCGCTACGTGTTCCTGACCTTCCTGTTCGACGAGGAGGCCGAGCGGGTGCGACAGGCGAATTTGCGCGCCATGCAGGAAGCGCAACGCCAGCTTCAACTTGCGGCCAGCGCATAGGCTGATGGCGCGGCCTGACCGCACCGCTCAAGCTTTCCGTCCGGACGCGCGCGGTGTTAGGGTCCCGCCGCATGAAGTCGAACAAGATCGCCGTGATCGGGCTTGGCGCCATGGGCTATGGGATCGCCGCCAGCCTGGCGCGGAAAGGCTGGCCCGTGGTCGGCGCGGACACGAATCCCTCAGCCGCGGCTTGCTTCGCCGACGCGTTCGGCGCCGCGACCGACTCTGCGCGCGAGGCGGCCTCGGGCGCCGACGTCGTCATCCTGGTTGTGGTCAACGCCGCGCAATGCGAGGCGGTTCTGTTCGGCGAGGCAGGCGCGCTGACATCGACCGCCCCCGACGCGCTGATCATCTCTTGCGTGACGATGGATCCAGCCCAGGCGCGAAGCCTGGGCGTGAGAATCGAGGCGGAAGGCCGCGCCTTTGTCGATGCGCCGACCAGCGGCGGGCCCGGCTCGGGCCGCCGACGGCGCCTTGACCCTGCTGACCTCCGGGCGAGAGGCCGCGATGAAACGAGCCGAGCCCATCTTCGAAGCGATCGCCGCCAAGGTTTATCGCCTGGGCGGCGAAGCTGGCGCCGGCTCCGCCTTCAAGATGATCAACCAGCATCTCGCCGGAATCCATATCGCGGCCGCGTGCGAAGCGATCGCCTTCGCCAAGAAGCTCGGGCTCGACCTTGCGAAGGTCTACGAGGTGATCACGGCTTCGGCCGGAAATTCCTGGATGTTCGAGAACCGCGTGCCGCACATCCTCGACGACGACTACACGCCGAAGAGCGCCGTCAATATCTTCACCAAGGATCTCGGCATCCTGTCGGACATGGCCCGCGCGGAATCCTTTCCGACGCCGCTTGCGGCTTCGGCGCTGCAGATGTTTCTGATGACGGCCGCCTCAGGCATGGGACGCGACGACGACGCGTCGGTCGCCCGCCTCTATGCGAAGATCGCCGGCGTCGACCTCGGCGGCGGCAAGGCCAGCGCGAACGTCGACAATTCCGCGCCGCACGAAGCCGCCCCGCACTGACGGGGATAGCGGCGCCGGCCACGAGGAGGGGGTTCATAGATGCAGCGGCTCAAGGGCAAGGTTGCGTGGGTCACGGGAGCGGGAAGCGGGATCGGCGAGGCCGGAGCGCTTGCGCTTGCGCGTGAAGGGGGCGACCGTGATCTTGACCGGGCGGCGGAAGGAGCCGCTCGAGGCGGTCGCGGCCAGGATTGCGAAAGACGGCGGCACAGCGCGCATCCATCCAGGCGACATGTCTCGCCCGGAAGACCCATTCGCGATCATGGAGGCGATCGAGAAGGAATTCGGCCGCCTCGACATCATGGTCAACAACGCAGGCTCCAACATTCCCGACCGGAGCTGGAAGCGGCTCTCGCCGGCCGGCGTCGACGAGCTGCTCCGCGCCAACCTGTCGAGCGCTTTCCATGGCTCGCTCGCGGTGTTGCCGATCATGCGCAAGCAGAAGGACGGCGTGATCATCAACATCGCCTCGATCGCCGGGCGCTTCGTCAGCACGCAGCCTGGCGTCGGCTATATCGCGGCGAAGCACGGCGTCGTCGCGCTGAGCCAGAGCATCAACATGGAGGAGTGCCGGAACGGCATCCGGGCGACGGCGCTCTCGCCCGGCGAGGTCGCGACGCCGATCATCGCCAAGCGGCCGGTTCCCGTGAGCGACGAGGACAAGGCGCGGATGCTGCAGTCGGAGGACATCGGCGACCTCATTCTCTATATCGCCTGCCTGCCGCCGCGCGTGTGCCTCAACGACGTCCTGATCACGCCGACCTGGAACCGGGCCTATATCTCCGCCCAGGACCAGGGCTTCTGAACCCCTGCCCGGCTGAAGCCTGCCGCCTCGTCAAGACCGGCGGCCGGCGTCCGGCGGCGCTGACAGCCCACTTGCAACCATGGCGCGAATTCAGTGGAAAGCGAACGAAAGAGAACGAAAGCAAAATCGCTTTCTTTTGCTTTTTTTCGCTTTCTTTTACTTTTCGGAATCCGGACTTTTCAAAGGGTTATGAGCGAAAAAAGTAGAAAAAATTTCTTCGCTGTCCAACTCGCGCGTCAGGTTGTGGTTGAGCAGCGTTTCAAACAGCCACAGATCTCTCGCTCCTGGGCTTGGTGGCGCCGGGATAGATTCCGCCAATGGGAATATGTATAGCGCATATTTCTGATTTTGTCAAGAAAAGATTGGGCGCTTGTTGCGCGACAGCGCCCCGACTTTGAATGGAAACCTCATGGCGAGGATCCGCGGGCTCGATCCGTGGGACGCGATGATCCAAAAGCAATCTGCTCTAATGTCCTGATTCTGAAGCCTGCGTATTTCATCCCAACCCCTCGTCCTGAGGCGCCGCGAAGCGGCCTCGAAGGACGCATCCAGTACGCGGCTTCCCGGCGCCGACCCCTGGAGCATCCTTCGAGACGCGAGGCCATCGGGCGTTCGGAAGAACGCCCGTCTCTCGTCGGGCCAGGGCCTCGCTCCTCAGGATGAGGCGGTTGGGGGTCTCGTCCTTGGCGCTCACCCATAATCGAACGAATTTCGAATCCGGGACTCTACTCTCCCCGCGCGACGCCGACGCGCTTGATCTCCCAATCGAGCGCAACGCCGCTCGTCTCCAGGACCCGGCGCCTGACCTCCTCGCCAAGCGCTTCCAGATCGGCGGCGGTCGCGGACCCGAGATTGATGAGAAAGTTGCAATGCATGGGCGAGACCTCAGCGCCGCCGATCCGCAAGCCCCGGCATCCGGCGCGATCGATCAATTCCCACGCCTTCATCCCCGGCGGATTCTTGAACGTCGAGCCGCCGGTCTTCTCGCGGATCGGCTGCGAGGCTTCGCGCGCGCGGGTGATGCGCTCCATCTCGGCTTCGATCGCCTCAGGCTCGCCGGGGCGGCCCTGAAACGTCGCGCCGGTGAAAATGACATCGTCCGGCGCCGAGCTGTGGCGATAGGAAAACCCCATCTCGGCGTTCGAGAATGCGCGCCGCGCGCCCGTCCGGTCGATCCCCCGCGCCTCGATCAGCGCATCCTTCACTTCCCCGCCATGCGCGCCCGCGTTCATGACCAGAGCCCCGCCGATCGAGCCCGGCACGCCGCGCAGGAACGCCAGCCCATCGACGCTCGCGGTCGCTGCGGCCTTGGCGACATATTGGTCCGGCGTCGCGGCCCCGGCGACGACACGGCAATCGTCCATGATCTCGACCGAGCCGAACGCCCGGCCACCGAGCCTTATGACGAGGCCCTTTATCCCGCCGTCGCGCACGATGAGGTTCGAGCCGAGGCCGATCGTCGTGACCGGGATCTCGCGCGGCAGGACGGACAGGAGATAGGCGAGATCGTCCTCGTCGGCCGGGGAAAACAGCGCCTCGGCCGGACCGCCGACCCGGAACCAGGTCGCTTCCGCAATCGCCGCGTCGGCGACGAGCCGCCCGCGCAAGCCGGGCGCCCGCGCCTTCACCTCGTCGACAAGCTGGGACATCGGCGACGGTCAGGCCTTGTCGAGCGCGGCGAGTTCGCCGGGTAGCGCATAGGCCCATTGCGTGATCGAGCCGGCGCCGAGGCAGATGACATAATCGCCGGGCTTGGCCAGCGCATGCACCATGGGGGCCAGTTTCTCGACCGACGGCAGCATCAGCGCGTGGCGATGGCCGTGGGCGGCGATCGCGGTCGCCAGCGCCGCCTTGTCGACGCCTTCGATCGGCGCTTCACCCGCGGGATAGACGTCGGCGACGATGACGGTGTCGGCGTCATTGAAGCAGGTGGCGAAGGCGTCGAACAGCGACTGAAGCCGGGTGAAGCGATGCGGCTGCACGATCGCGATCACCTTGCCCTCTGTCGCCGCCCGCGCGGCTTTGAGGACCGCGGCGATCTCGACCGGATGATGGCCATAGTCGTCGAAGATGGCGACGCCATTCCATTCGCCAGTGCGGGTGAAGCGCCGCCGCACGCCGCCGAAGGTAGCGATCGCCTTGCGGATCATGTCGACCGGCGCGCCGAGTTCGTGCGCGACAGCGATCGCGGCGGTGGCGTTCAGCGCATTGTGGCGGCCGGGCATCGGCAGCGCCAGGTCGTCGATGAAGGTCGCGCGGCCGGTCGCCCGCTCGCGGATCAGCACCGAAAATCGCGTGACGCCGCCGGCGAGGTTGACGTCGAGAAGGCGCACGTCGGCCTGCGGATTCTCGCCATAGGTCAGAATCCGGCGGTCCTCGATGCGCCCGACCAGCTCCTGCACCGTCGGATGATCGATGCACATGACGGCGACGCCGTAGAACGGAAGGTTCCCGACGAGCGCGAGAAAGGCGTCCTTGATCGCGTCGAAGGTGCCGAAATGGTCGAGGTGCTCGGGATCGATGTTGGTGACGACGGCGATGTCGACCGGGAGCCTCAGGAACGTGCCGTCGCTTTCGTCCGCCTCGACGACCATCCATTCGCCGGCCCCGAGCCGCGCGTTGGTTCCGTAGGCGTTGATGATGCCGCCGTTGATCACCGTCGGATCAAGCCCGGCGGCGTCGAGCAGCGTCGCCACCAGCGACGTCGTGGTGGTCTTGCCGTGCGTGCCGGCGACGGCCACGCATTGCTTGAGCCGCATCAGCTCAGCCAGCATCTCGGCGCGGCGAACGACCGGAATGCGCCGCGCCCGCGCGGCCGCGACCTCGGGATTGTCGCGCTTCACCGCCGACGAGACGACGACCACCGCAGCGGCGCCGAGATTGGCCTTGTCGTGGCCGACAAACACCGTCGCGCCCTGCTCGCGCAGGCGCTTGACGTTGGCGTTGTCGCTCAGGTCCGAGCCCTGAACCTGATGGCCGAGATTGAGCAGCACTTCGGCGATGCCCGACATGCCGATGCCGCCGATCCCGACGAAATGGATGGGGCCGATCTGGCTCGGCAGTTTCATGGGGCTCTCCCGCGTGGGCCCGCGGGCGGCCCCGACTCATGAGCGGGAGGAAATAGGCCAGTTCGGGCGATTTGGGAAATGGGGGCGACGAGCGCGCGCTTCCCCCTTCCCCTCGTCCACAGGGAGAGGGGTCAATCGCCGTGATTGCGCAGGTCGGCCATAAAATCGTCGATGCTGGCGAGCGCCTTGGCCCGGCGGCCGTCGCGCTCGGCGACGGCGCTGCTCGTGATCACGCTCGGCGCGTTCATCTCGAGCGGGAACCAGCGCTCGCCCGCGCCCACCATCAAGAGACGGATGGCGTCGGATATCGACAAGCCCATATCGGCCAGGGCGGCGGCGGCGCGCTCCTTGATGTCAAGGCCGCTCCTGGCGCGAACGTCATCCGTTATGGGCATTGTGGGTCCCCCCTGTGTGAATTTTTTAACTCTGTCGAGCTACAAAGATTCCACAGGCTCGGCAAGGGGCCCGCTCACAGAATCGAGCGGTCGATGGCGAGTTCCGCCTCCGCGATGCTTTCCGGCCGCCCGACATGCACCCAGAGGCCATCGAGGCGAACGCCATAGAGGCGGCCTTTCGCCGCCGCGGCGTGAAAGAATGGCGCGAGGCGGAACGCGTCCGCCGTTTCACGCTCGAACAGCTGCGGCTTCACGATGCCGACGCCGGTATAGACGAAGGGCGCGACGTGGCGCGGCTCGCGCGGCTCGAGCCGTCCGTCATGGCCCATGCCGAAATCGCCCGGCCAGTCGACGCCGACCGCGCCGGCGCTCGCCGCGACCAGGAGCAGAATGTCCATCGCGCCCGGATCAAAAGCCCGGGCGAGGCGGGCGAGATTCGAACGCGGTCCCTCGATCCAGAACGCGTCGGTGTTGCAGATGAGGAACGGATCCTCGCCGATCATCGGCAGCGCGCGCCTGATTCCGCCGCCCTGGTCGAGCAGCTTCGACCGTTCGTCCGAGATGATGATCTTCGGCGCCCGCCGCCCGGCGAGATGCGTCTCGATCTGGTCGGCAAGCCAATGCACGTTGACGATCGCCCGCTCGACGCCGTTTTCCGCCAGGCGATCGAGACAATAATCGAGAAGGGCCCGGCCGCGAACCTTGACCAGCGGCTTCGGCAGCGTGTCGGTGATCGGCTGCATCCGCGTACCCAGTCCGGCGGCGAACACCATGGCCGTCTTGGGAAGGCGCGGGCTCATCGGGATCTCAGCGCTCGGTCTCAGGCTCGGATTTATCGGGCAGCGGGCCGAGCGCCCGCGGCAAGTGGTTCTGATACCAGAGCGCGAGCGGGCGAAGCAACGGATGGGCGAGGTTGCGGGCGAGATAGCGCTCGATCCGCGGAAGGTGGCGCAGGTAGTCCGGCTTGCGGTCGCGCTTGTCGAGCCGGGCGAAGAGGCCGAGGATCTTGGTCGCGCGCTGGGCGCCCGTCGCCGCATAGGCGGCGGCGAACTTCTGGGCGTCAAAGGCCGGGTCGGCGGCCGTTCTGCGCCGCATGTAGAGAGCCGCCAGACGCATCTCGAGATCCTCCGGCACATCGACGCGCGCGTCCTGCAGCAGCGAAACGACATCGTACGCCGGCGGCCCGAGCACCGCGTCCTGAAAATCGATGAGGCCAATGCGCTTGAGGCCCAGCCTGTCCGGCAGCCAATGCAGATTGGGCGAATGATAGTCGCGCAGCGTCCAAGTCGCGGGCTCGGCCAGGATCGGCTGCAGCAGCTCGCGCCAGATGGCGAGAAACTGCATGCGCGCGCCCGACGGCGGGGTCACCCGCGCGATCGCCGGCGCATACCAGTCGAGCGCGAGCTCGACCTCGACCAGCATCGCTTCGATGTCGTAGACCGGCGGCTCGTAGGCTTCCTCGCCGGCCGTGAGGATTGGCGGCAGGTCCCGTCCGTGCAGATCGGCCAGGAGCGCGATCGCCGGCGCATAGCGCGCGCCATCGGGAACGCCGTTTTGAGCGATGGTGGTCGAGCCGAAGTCCTCGATCAGCGCCAGGCCTTCGTCGATGCTGTAGGCGAAAAGGGCCGGCGCCGAGTAGCCGAGGCTGCGCAACCCCTCGTCCATGGCGATGAAGGCGGTGATGTCGGGCGAGAGCTTGGCGATCGCGGCGTAAGGCTTGCCGAAGCGGATGATGGGTCCGTCCGGCCGGGGCGGAGAGATCATCAGGATCGCCGTCTCGCCGGTCGGCTTGACGAGCCGCTCATAGGCGCGGACGGACGCGTCGCCCTGCAGGAATTCGCGCGTCGCGTCGCTCCAGCCGGCGCGCTCGAGCAGCCGCGCGACGCCGAGCGCCAGCCCGAGGCGAGGGGCGACCGCGCCGAATCCGCGCAATCTCAGCAGGCGGAATTCCGGACCGCGGCTCGAATCGAACCGGATCTCGACCTCGAGCCGGTCAGGAGGCAGCGCCTCGGCCACCTTCTCCGGCCACTCGACAATGGCGATCGCGCCCTCGATGGCTTCATCCCAGCCGAGATTGGCGAGCTCCACAGGGCCGCGCAGCCGGTAGAAATCGGCATGGACCACCGGCCCGCGCGGAGCGTCATAGGCCTGCATCAAGGTGAAGGTCGGGCTCGGCGCCTCGAGCTCGGGCGTACGGCTAAGCGCGCGGATGAGGCCACGGGAGAAAGCCGTCTTGCCGGCCCCGAGATCGCCGGTGAGGCCAACGAAGTCGCCCGGCTCGAGCCAGGCGGCCTGGGCCGCGGCGACGGCGACCGTCGTCGCCTCGTCCGGCGCCTCGAAGGTCCAAACGCCCGCCTCTTCCCTTACGCCCGCGAGACCGATCATGCCCTTCTACTGCGCCGCTCGCTGGGCGGGGGACGCCAGCTGCGGGGGAGCCGCCGACTCGCTTGGGTCTAATGGAAAAATGCAGGTGACCGTGGTGCCCTCCCGTGGCGCGGTGTCGATCAGGACCCTGCCCCCATGCAATTCGACCATGGCTCGCACGATCGACAGGCCAAGGCCGGGGCCGCGGTGGCGCGAGCCGTTCGGGAAAGTCTCGAACCGCTCGAAGACGCGGTCGATCATCTCGGGCGGAATACCGCGCCCGCGGTCGCTGACCTTGAACACGATCTCCGCGCCGCGCCGCATCGCCGCCAGCGTGACCGTCTGGCCGGCCTCCGAATAGTTGATCGCGTTCGAGAGAAGATTGAACAGGATCTGGCGCACCCGCCGGCCGTCGGCGCGCAGCGAGCCGACGCCATCAGTCATGACGATGCGCAATTCGATCGCCGCCTCGCTCAGGCGATCCTGGACGCCCGAAGCCGCCGCCTTCATCGCCTCGGCGACGTCGACGTCCTCGAGTCTCAGCTCCATCGCTCCGGCGTCGATCGACGCCAGATCGAGAATGTCGTCGATGATGGCGAGCAATGCGTGCGACGAATCGGTGATGAAGCCGGCATATTCGATCTGCTTCGGATTGAGCGCGCCCACCCCTCCTCCGGCCAGAAGCTGGGTGAAGCCGATGATGTTGGTGAGCGGCGTCCGCAATTCGTAAGAGACATGATTGACGAAGTCGTTGCGCAGCTTCTCGGCGTCCACGAGCGCCTGGTTGCGCTCGGTCAGCGCACGCTCGAAGTTGACGCCCGCGGTCACGTCGAGCGAGGTCAGGAGCGTCGCTCCGTCCGGCAGCGGCAGCGCGGCGCAATCGAGGATGAGCCCGTCGGTGCGCTCGATCCGCGCCGCCCGGTTCTGGCGATGCTCGGGAAGATCGACGATCGCCGTTCTGATCTCATCGAACGCCTGCGGGTCGCGGCACAGGGGCGTGCAGGCGCGCGCGATCTCGTCGATATGCGGCCGGTCGCGCAACACGGCCGGCTCGATTTCCCAAAGTTCCGCGAAGGCCGGATTGAACAGCTTCACGCGTCCGTCCGCCCCGAACGCCGCCACCCCTTCCTTGAGCGCGTCGAGCGTTTCGCCCTGCACATGGGTGAGCGCGGTGACCTGGGAAGCAAGCGCGTAGCTCTGCGTCGCATCGTCATAGAGATAGGTGACGCCGCCTTTCGGGTTGGGGCTCGTGACGACGCGCAGCGCGCGCCCGTCAGGCAGATGCCACACAGTCTCGCTCGGCTCAATCGCCTGATAGGCGCTCAATTGCTGTGCCTTCCAGGCCCGGAAGTCCACCTGCTCGGGCAATTGACGCTTGGCGCGCAGCCGGTCGAGGATTTCGCCGTCGGTCGGCCCCTGATCGAGGTAGGCCGGATCGAGCGACCAGATCTGAAGGTAGGCTGCGTTGTAGAGCGTGAGCCGCTTGGACTTGTCGAAGATCGCAACCGCCGTCGACAGGCGATCGATCATCCGCGAATAATCGTCCTCGTTGCGCTCCATATCCGTTTTCAGCGCCATGATCTCGGAAGCGTCGCGAGCGAGGCCGGCCGAGCCGACCGGGGTGCGCGCCTCGACAGCGTCGTAGGTTCGACGCCCGCCGCCGACCACCGCCGGGGAGCGACGCATCCAGGCGCCGGTTTCCTTGACCGCCGTCGCAATTTCCCGGCGCACCGCCGGATCGAACATTTCGCCCCCGCGCTCGATCGCGGCCTCGACGTCGGGCGCGTCGACCGCAAGGGCGTAAGGAATGTTGCACCAGATGATCCTGCCCACGGAGTCGCGCGTCCATGCGGGCATGTCGGCGGCTTCGAGCGCCCGGCGCAAGCCCTCGAGAGCGCCCTCGGCGTGAGCGAATTCGTCGCGCAATTGCGCCAATTGAAGGCGCTCGCCCGAAACGTCGCGGATGCGCATCATTGCGGCGCCGGACACCGGCCGGCCGTCGATCTCCAGATGGCGGCCGCGCAAGCTGATGACCGCGGCGGCGAACGCTTCGCCACGGCCGAGGAGCCGCTCGGTCGCGTCCTTGATCTTGGCCGCCTGCGGCGGACTGAGCCATGAGGCGAAGGCGAGCACGCGCGACGAGAGCGGCGAATCGGCGACCAGGGCGAAATCGCCCTCGATCGTCGGCTCCGCGTCCGGGCGCTCCCATGAGACGAGGATCTGCGATTCGCCTCGCAGCATCAGCGCGGCGCGGTCGAGTTTGGCGTTGGTTCGCGCAAGCTCCGTCTCGAGCTCGTGAACCCTGCGCGTCCAGATCCGCCGGCCGATGAGATGAAGGACAGCGGTGATCGTCGCCAGCAGCATCAGCGACAGGATGACGAGACCCGCGACATTGGCCTCGACCGAGGCGGTGTCGAACGCCATACGGGCCGGCGCCTCTAAAGATTGCGTGAGATCCTGTGCGCAGGCCAGCGCGCCCGCGCACAGGTAAAGCGCCAGGCCCGCGGCGGCCCGGACGGCGCCCGCCCGGTCGAACCTTCGCGTTCGCCCGCCGCTCCCGGCGCGCTCGGCCCCGCTGAACCCCAGCAACGAATCGCCTCCTCGAGAGCCCGACGCCGGCGTCGCGCGCCCGCCGGGTCGTCGGCCGGCTCTTTCCTTCCGGCGAGGAAGGTCCGAATCAGGCCTCCAACAGGATTACGAAAAGTTTGCCGCAAAGTCGTTAACCATAGAGGCGGAGTCGCGAGGCGCATGTCGCCTCTGAGGCACTACTTCTCGGGGCTCTAAGATGCGTGAGCCACAAGATGTTGAGATTTGCCGCCGTTCCCTGCTGTCGCGGCGGGTGCAAATTTGTTTAAAATTGTGTTTAAATATGTATTTAAATTTGTCTGTGCGCCCGGCGCTTCGAGCGCCTGGCCGACCCGGATCGAATCGCGAGGCGCTCGACGCTTTTTTGATTTGGCGCGGCTTTTCGCGAGCGCGCTCTAGCGCAAGAGCCCGAGAATGTCCTTGACGGCGTCCATGTTCGGCCGGGCGATGGCCCGCGCCCTCTCCGCCCCCTCCGCCAGGACCTTGTCGGTGAAGGCCGGGTCAGCGGCAAGCCGCAGCATCTCCGAGCGAATCGGGGCGAGCTTGTCGATGGCGAGCTCGGCGAGCGCCGTCTTGAACGCCGAGAACTGGGCCCCGCCGAAACGCTTGAGCACGTCGGCCCTCGTCTCGTCGTTCAGGGCGGCGAAGATGCCGATGAGATTATCGGCCTCCGGGCGCGCCTTGAGGCCCTCGACCTCGCTCGGCAGCGGCTCGGGGTCGGTCTTGGCGCGGCGAATCTTCTGCGCGATCGTGTCCGCGTCGTCGGTGAGCGCGATATAGGCGTTCTCGGAGGTGTCGGATTTCGACATTTTCTTCGCCCCGTCGCGCAGGCTCATGACGCGCGTCGCCGGCCCCTGGATCAAGGGTTCGGGCAGCGGAAAGAAGGCGTCGCCGTGGCCGTGCGCGGCGATCGAGGCGGCGAAATCATTGTTGAACTTCTGCGCGATGTCGCGTGAGAGTTCGAGGTGCTGCTTCTGGTCGTCGCCGACCGGAACGTGTGTCGCGCGGTAGACGAGAATGTCGGCGGCCATCAGCACGGGATAATTGTAGAGACCGATCGAGGCGTTCTCGCGGTCCTTGCCAGCCTTCTCCTTGAACTGGGTCATGCGGTTCAGCCAGCCGAGCCGCGCGACGCAATCGAACACCCACGTGAGTTCGGCGTGCTCGGCGACCCGGCTCTGGTTGAAGACGATATTGGCTTTCGGATCGATGCCGCAGGCGAGGAAGGCCGCGGTCACTTCGCGCGTGGTGCGCGCCAGCTGCTCGGGCTCGTGCGGCAGGGTCATCGCATGCAGGTCGACGACGCAATAGATGCACGGATGTGTCTTCTGCATCTCGACGAAGCGCTTGATCGCGCCAAGATAATTGCCGAGGTGCAGGTTGCCCGTCGGCTGAACGCCGGAAAACACGCGTTCGGGAAACTTCGCCATTGTCTTCGCTTGGGTTCGGAGGGGCCGGAGGGGCGGCCCTTATGACAATGCGGGCGGAGGGGCGCAAGGGGAGGCCGCCGGTCAGGCGCCCGGCTCGCTGTCGCCCACGCTGAGATCGACCATGATCTCGGCCGCCAGCCTTTCCAGCGCCTTGCGCAGGTGTTCGAGCTTAAGGCCTTCGGGAACGCTGAGGCGAGCAGTGGCGTGGAACAGCTGCACGCCGGTGAACGGCTCGCCCTCAAGACCGCTCGCGAACTCCTCGATGTTGACGCCAAGCCCGGTGAGCGCCTGCGTCACGTCGCGCACGATGCCTGGCCGCTCGGCGCCAACGAGGTCGAGCTTGACCGTCCGCTGAGGCCTCTGAGCCTCGGCCGCTGCGCCGCGGTCGATCGAGACGCGCAGGCCCGAAGGCGCGAGCTTCGCCAGGGCGGATTCGAGCGGAATGAGGCTTTCGTCCGGAACGCTCACCAGCACGACGCCGGCGAACTTGCCGGCAAGCCGCACGGACCGGCTCTCAAGCCAGGTCCCGCCATGGGCGGCGACCGCCTGCGAGATTGCGTTGACGAGCCCGGGCCTGTCGTCGCCGACGAAGGTCAGAACGAGCGAGATCATGATGATGAATCTCCCGGCGAAAGCGCGCTACGGCCCACCTTACAAACCGAACGTCTGAAACGGGCCTTCGGTCGCTACCCAATGACAGGGTTCAGTCCGCCGGTGAGACTTGGCCTCAGTACAAAATCATAAACGCCCGACTCCTCGTCTCGTACACCCCATATTGATCTCCGATCATCGCAAACTTGAATTCCAGCGAATCACCTAACTTGGCGCCATGTACACGCAGTTGTGCGGCAACAGGCAAAGGGTCCCTCTGCAGTTGCTCCTCGAAATTTTTCACGGCGCGGACCACGCGGTTGGCAAGCAAGGATGCCTGAGTTGAAGTACCAGCGGTCGAAATACCGCCGCGGGGCATAAATACGCGGCTCCCGATTTGAATCAAACTTGCCATCCCGGCATCTCGCAATTGCTTACGTTCCGGACTCGAGTACGATTCGGACCGGCTCGGACTCACGTCACGGAGCTCAATGAAGAGTTGGTCATCTGGCCAATTTTCGAGTGCAATTTCCGCGAGCCGTTGGTCTTCGAACGTTGAATGCGAGCCCACGTCGAGGAGGTACGCTCTGTCGGGCAGAAACATTGCGAATAAAAGGGGATCGGCTTTAACTGATGTGGAAAGGTGCAAGTGGTGAATTCCCCACTCGTTCAAGAGAACGTCTAAGTGCTCAAGCGTGGTCAAGCGCTTTGTGCCGGGTTTTCTCGGCAAGGAGAAGCCATGACAAATCCGCCGACTGAGATACTTCGTCAGTTGGTCGCCTCGCTCGATCTCTCCGATCATTTGGGCGAACACCATCGTTCTCGCCGAAACGATGGGATTGCGGTTGAAAGACATCGACCTTAGCACACGTCTCGGCTGGGCAGGAATCTGGCGATTCCGCCAGTTGAAGTAGAGCGTGAGAAGTGAGCCCGGACCCTTCTTCTCCAGCGCTGCAACAACATTTGAGTTCGTCCGGTCGTGCGGCAACGCTGACAGAACCCACTCTGTGATCGAGTCAAGCAAGTGCATGCGCTCTCGGGCACTACTCGCGCCATCAGGCAATTGGTTCTTTACAAAATAAACCGGCTGAGATCCGCGTTGGCCGCAAGGTCGCCGATATGGCGCTCGACGAAGTCGGCGTCGATGCGGACCGTCTCGCCGTTCCGGTCGGCGGCGCTGAAACTCACTTCGTCCAGCACCCGCTCCATCACGGTCTGCAGGCGCCGCGCGCCGATATTCTCGACCGATCCGTTGACCTTGGCGGCGAGGCGGGCGATCGCCGCCACCGCATCGTCGCTGAACTCGAGCTCGAGGCCCTCGGTGCGCATCAGCGCGACATATTGCTTGATCAGGCTCGCCTCGGTGTCGGTGAGGATGCGCTTGAAATCGTCCTCGGTCAGCGAACTGAGCTCGAACTCGGATCGGCAGGCGGCCCTGCAGCTCGGGCAAAAGGTCCGAGGGCTTCGCGGTGTGGAAGGCGCCGGAGGCGACAAAGAGAATGTGGTCGGTCTTGACCGCTCCGTGCTTGGTGGCGACCGTCGTGCCCTCGATCAGCGGCAGAAGATCACGCTGGACGCCCTCGCGCGAGACGTCCGCGCCGCCGCGCCCCTCGCGGGCGCAGATCTTGTCGATCTCGTCGAGGAAAACGATGCCGTTGCTCTCGACCTCGGCCACCGCGTCGCGCACGATCGCGTCCTGATCGAGGAGCTTGTCGGCCTCCGCGGCGACCAGCGGCTCGTGCGCCTCCGAGACGGTCATCCGCTTGGCCCTGGTGCGCTGACTTTTGCCGAAAATATCGGCGATGTTGATCGCGCCGATCGAAGCGCCGGGCATGTTCGGCAGTTCGAACATCGGCAGGCCGGCGCCGCTCTGCGGCAATTCGACCTCGATTTCCTTCTGGTTGAGTTCGCCCGCGCGCAGCTTGCGGCGAAACGCGTCCCTGGTCGCCGCGGAGGATGTCGAGCCGACAAGCGCGTCGAGCACCCGCTCTTCCGCCTCCAGCTCCGCCTTGGCTTCGATGTCCTTGCGCCTGCGGCTCTTGACCAGCCCGATCGCGACCTCGACCAGATCGCGGACGATCTGCTCGACGTCGCGCCCGACATAGCCGACCTCGGTGAATTTCGTCGCTTCCACCTTGAGGAACGGCGCGCCTGCAAGCTTGGCGAGCCGGCGCGCGATCTCGGTCTTGCCGCAGCCGGTCGGGCCGATCATCAGGATGTTCTTCGGCATCACCTCCTCGCGCATCGGCGACTTGAGGCGAAGGCGGCGCCACCGGTTGCGCAGCGCAATGGCGACGGCGCGCTTGGCGTCCGCCTGACCGACAATGTAGCGATCGAGTTCGGAGACGATTTCGCGGGGCGACAGATCCGTCATCAGAGGCTTTCGACAATCAGATTGACATTGGTGTAGACGCAGATTTCGGCGGCGATGCGCATCGAGCGGCGCACGATCTCGTCCGCCTCGAGCCCCATCGGCATGAGCGCGCGGGCGGCGGCGAGCGCGTAGTTTCCACCCGAGCCGATCGCCATCGCCGAGCCGGATTCGTCCCCCTCGGGCTCGAGCACGTCGCCCGAGCCCGACAGCGTGAAGGCCGTGCTCTTGTCTGCGACGATCAGCATCGCCTCGAGGCGCCTGAGATAGCGGTCGGTGCGCCAGTCCTTGGCCAGTTCGACGCAGGCGCGTGCGAGCTGGCCAGGATATTGCTCGAGCTTGGCCTCGAGCCGCTCGAACAGGGTGAAGGCGTCGGCGGTCGCGCCGGCGAAGCCCGCGATGACGTCGCCCTTGGCGAGACGGCGGACCTTGCGGGCGTTGGATTTGACGACGGTCTGGCCCATGCTGACCTGACCGTCGCCGCCGATGACGACGCGCCCGTTTTTCCGCACCATCAGGATGGTGGTCGCGTGCCATCCCGGCGCACGGGGCGAGAAATCGTCAGCCATGGGTGAAAGGTCCTGAGAGGGCGGCAAGCGCCGCATTTATGGGCCCTGGCTCTGCTGCGCAAGGGAGAACGGCCTGGTCGGGGCGGCGGAGCCTTCCGTCGCGCGCGTCGATTCAAGGCGTCAATCCAGCGCGTCGACCCAGATCGGATTGGTCCAGGCTCGCCGGGAGCCGTCAATGGCGACGATGCGGAACCATTTACACGGCGGCAGGTCGCGCCAGGCCCATTTCGCCACCTCGGCGAATTCGATCGTCGCCTGGGTGAGCCCGCGCCCGACGCGGCTCGCCGCCAGCGACGCGCCGGTGACGAGCGCCAGCGTGTTGACTGGAGAGCACTCGACCCGAACGTCGTTGCGTGTGAGCTCGATGTTATAAAGGCGCGGACCCTGGGTGGAATAAAACTCGCCGGCTTTGAGCGCGCGAAGCAGCGACTCAGGCTCGAGCGATTCGGATTTGACCATGACATAGCCGCCGAAGGCGTCGAGGTCGCCATTGTGGAAATGCGCGTCGTCGCCCGCCACGGCGGTCAACCGCCGGTCCTCATTGCACAGCTGGTCGAGGAGATAGAAGCCGTCGCCCCGATCGGTCATGACGGCGCAGGTGTGATTATAGACCTCGACCGCATGGGCGGCGCTGAGCGAACGCCCGTCCTCGATCGTCAGTTGCGACCAGGACGGATGGGCGATGGCGACAAAAGCGCCCGCCTCCCGGGCCCGCTCCGCCAGCCTCGGCCCGCTCTCCTCTGGCGCGGCATGGGGAAAATCGAATGGCAGCCCGGTTGCGACGATATGCCAGTATTCCCCGACGCTCGTTCCCATCGCGTGGACTTCAGCGCCGATCAGGGTGGTGAAATTGTTGGAGCGCAGCTTGCGGGTGTCGGCGATGGGCCAATCAAACCGGTCGATGAAATGATCGGACAATTGAACAAAATCGTAGCCCGCGCGCTTATAGGCCGCGACAACTTCCGAAGGGGTCAAGGCGCCATCAGAGAGAGTCGAGTGGGCGTGAAGATTCCCCCGCCAGAAACGGCCCGGCGTCGAGAAGGGACGTATCCGCCTGGCGCTCAGGCTGTCGGCTTCGGCGCATCCGGTCAAGAACATTTGACGAAGTTTCGTTGGTCTTTTGACCAGAAATGACAAGTCGAAAATATGTTGAGCCTGTTTTGTCGCCTGAACGGCCTCAAGCCGTCCGGGATAAAGCGGGAAAGGACACGAGAGATCGAAAACCAGCGGGCCGGCGGGGCTTCACCTGGCCTCGGCGACCGCGGTTTCGGAGACGCTGCAACAATCTTATGGGTCTCCGCGTAAGGACAGTCGATCGAGCGCGACGCGCGAGGAAATCCTCGAAACGCTCGGCGTGGCGATCTATATGGGAGCAGGGCCTGCGGCGATGTATGCAAGCCACGCGCTCGGCGCGTACACCCAGTTCGCGGCGCCGAAGGCGGACGCCGCATGACCGTTAGGGAGAGATGATGTCCTGGAATATGTTTTCGCGCTTCGGCGCCGGCTCTGACCCGGACGTCGTCGCTTTTGGCGACCTGGAAGAGGCGGTTGGGACCAACGCCTGGACGGTGGTCGATGTTCGCGAGCCGCACGAATTCGCCACCGGGCACATTCCGAACGCGCTTAACATGCCGACGTCTTCTTTCGACCCCAAGGATTTGCCACATGGAAAGCCGGTCGTCCTCGTCTGTCAGGCCGGCGGGCGGTCGCGCAATGCGCTGAGCAAGGCGCGGGCGATTGGCCGCGACGATGTGCGGCACTTCGCCGGGGGCATGAACGGCTGGCGCTCGCACAACGGCCCGGTCACACTCTGAAACGAGCAAAAAGCGATGAGCTACGCCATAACCCGGAAGACAAGCGGAGACTTCGACGCGGTCATCGGCCGCGTCAAGGATGCCTTGAAGAACGAGGGATTTGGCGTCTTGACCGAGATTGACGTCGCCGGGACGCTGAAAACAAAGATCGGCAAGGACTTCCGACCCTACCGCATCCTCGGCGCCTGCAATCCGAACCTCGCCTTCGAGGCTCTGACAGAGGAAGCGAATATCGGCGTGATGCTGCCGTGCAACGTCATCGTCCAACGCTACGACAACGGCGAGGTCGAAGTCTCTTCGATCGACCCGGCGACCGCGATGCAGGCGGTCGGCAATCCCAAACTCTCCGCCGTCGCCGATCAGGTGCGCGCGGCGCTCAAGCGGGTGATCGAGGCGCTCTGACGCTTCAGGCGCCGCCTCCTCCCTTCCTTGGCTCGCCCGCGACATAGGTCTCGCGCACCGCGCGATCGTCGCCGAGGGTGAGCAGAGCGAAAAGCTCGACCTTAAGATCGTTGCCCGCCGTCTCCAGCCGATGCGCGAGCGCTGGCGTCGCGCGCGGGTCGAGCGCGACGAGGTCGGCCTCCTTGCCCGGTTCGATCGAGCCGAGGCGGTCGTCAAGGCTGAGCGCCCGGGCGTTGCCCAAGGTCATTTGATAGAAGGCCTCGAGCGGCGGCCATGACTGGCCGTTGAGCTGCAGCACCTTGTAGCCCTCGGCGGCGGTGCGCAGCATCGAATAGCTGGTGCCCCCGCCAACGTCGGTCGCGAGCGCAATCCGCACGCCGGCCTGGCTGAGGCGCGCCTCATCGAACAGGCCGGAGCCGAGGAACAGATTCGACGTCGGGCAGAAAGCGGCGACGGAGCGGCTTTCGGCGAGCGCCGCGACTTCGCTCTCCTGCAAATGAATGCAATGGCCGATGACCGAGCGGGGCCCAAGAAGCCCAGCCCGCGCGTAGACGTCGATATAGTTCCGCGCTTCGGGAAAGAGCGCCGCGACCCGCGCGATCTCCGCCTTGTTCTCGTTGGCGTGGGTCTGGACGTAAGCATCCGGGAATTCGCGCTTCAAGGCTCCCGCGGCGTCGAGCTGCGCCTCAGTCGAGGTCACCGCGAACCGCGGCGTGATCGCGTAGTCGAGCCGGCCGCGGCCGCGCCAGCGCTCGATCAAAGCCTTGCTCTCGTCGTAACCCCGCTCAGCGGTGTCCATGAGGGCTTCCGGCGCGTCGCGGTCCATCATCACCTTGCCGGCGATCATGCGCATGGACCGCGCTTGCGCCTCGGCGAAGAATGCGTCGACGGACGCCGGATGCACGGTGCAATAGACCATCGCGGTCGTGGTGCCCGAGCGGATAAGCTCGTCGAGAAAGAACGCGGCCATCCGCGCGCAATGCTCGGGATCGGCGAATTGCTGTTCTTCGACAAAGGTGTAATTATAGAGCCAGTCGAGCAGTTGCGCGCCGTAGGAGCCGGTCACCTGGGTCTGCGAATAATGGATGTGCGCGTCGATGAAACCCGAACTGATCAGGCAGCCCGAATGATCGTCGACGAGCGCGCCGGGCGGCGCGCGCTCGAAGGATGTCGCGCGCTTCGCCGACCGCCTCGATGAGGCCGCCAGCGACCAGGATCGCGCCGTCCTCGATGAGCGAATAAGCGCGCGAGCCGCTCTCGGCCGGATCGCCGCGTGAACGAGAAGATACGGCCGCGAATGACGCGGGCGGTCAAGGCAGAATGTCCTTGAGCCGGAGCGCGGCGATCCGGTCGATCTCGGCCAGCGCGGTCGCCGTCTCGGCGTCGGCGTCATTGGCGAGACGAGGCGGAAGGCGGCGAGAATGTCGGCTTTGCTCTTGGCCCTCACCGCCATGATGAAGGGAAAGCCGAACTTCGCGCGATAGGCGTCGTTGAGCTCGGCGAACTGGCGCATTTCCTCAGGCGTGAGCCGATCGAGCCCGGCGCTCGCCTGTTCGTTCGTCGAATCCGCCGTCAGCGTCTTGGCGAGCGCGAGCCTCCCCGCCAGATCCGGGTGGGCCTCGATCAGCGCGCGCTTCTGGTCGGGTGTCCCCTTCGTCGCTGCGGCGGCGAGCGCCTTCGCCAGGCCGTCGGCGGAATCCGCTTCGCCCGTCAGGCCCAAGTCATGAGCCGCCGCCGCGACCCAAGGCGAATGCTCATAGACGCCGCCGAACCGCTCGATGAACAGCGTCCGGGTGAGCCGAGAGGGCTTCCAGCCGCCCGGCGGCGGATGCTTCGCGATCCAATGGCGGGCGATGTCGAGCCGGGTCGGAATCCAGACGCGGTCATGGCCAAGGGCATAGTCGACGAACCTTGCCAGCGCGAGCGCGCGTCCGGGCCGCCCGACGAGGCGGCAGTGCAGGCCGACGCTCAGCATCTTCGGCGCGACGTCGCCTTCGGCGTAGAGGGTGTCGAACGAATCCTTGAGATAGGCGTAGAACTGGTCGCCCGAGTTGAAGCCCTGGGGCGTGGCGAAGCGCATGTCGTTGGCGTCGAGCGTGTAGGGCGTCATCAGCTGCGGCCCGCGCGGCCCCGCGAGCCAGTAAGGCAGGTCGTCGGCGTAGGTGTCGGCGCAATAGACGAAGCCGCCCTCCTCCATGCCGAGCCGGATGGTGTTGATCGACGACCGGCCCTGATAGAAGCCGAGCGGGCGGGCGCCGGCGATCTCGGTGTGCATGCGCACCGCCTCGGCGATATGGAGCGCCTCGATTTCGGGCGGCGTGTCGCGATAGTCGATCCATTTGAGCCCATGGGTGGCGATCTCCCAGCCCGCCTCGTTCATCGCCGCGACCGCCTCGCGATTGCGCGCCATCGCCGTCGCCACGGCGTAGACCGTGACCGGAATCGGAGCGCTCGTTGAACAGGCGATGCAGCCGCCAGAAGCCGGCGCGGGAGCCATATTCGTAGATCGACTCCATGTTCATGTGCCGCTGGCCTGGCCAGGGCGCGGCGCCGACGATCTCGGACAGGAACGCTTCGGAAGCGGCGTCGCCGTGCAGGATATTGTTCTCGCCGCCCTCCTCGTAATTGATGACGAACTGCACGGCGACGCGCGCCTTGTTCGGCCAGTCGGCGAACGGGGGCGTGCGGCCATAACCGATCATGTCGCGCGGATAGATTTCGCCGTCCGTCATCCTGTCTTTCCCCCGCGCGAGCCTTGAGCCGGCGCCGGGCTCGACGCTACGACAGGCGAGGCCGCCGCTCCAGCCCGAGGCGCGCCCAGCAGTGATGATTCCCGCCCGGAGCGGCGCGGAAAACTCGGCCTAGTCGTCACCCGCTTCAACCAGTTCGAAGCCTTCCTTCCGCGCCGCTTCCGCGAGACGGTCGTCGAGCGTGACCAGGTCGAGCGACGCGGGACGTCCTTCGGCCGCGACAAAGGCCGCTGCAAGCTGAAGCGCGTCAGCCGCCTGCAAGGGATGAACGCGAACAAAGCGGGCGGCGTTCTCACGCACGCGTTCGCTCGGCTCGATCTCGTGCCACCCGTCGGCCAGCCGCCTCAGCCGATCGAAGGCGACCGCGGCGTCTTTCCTGTCGAGAAGCGCCTCCCGCTCGAGCCTTGCGAGGGCGGAAGCACATTCCACCTGCGAGCCCCACCACGCGAGCATATCCGGGTCTCGACGCGCGAGCGCCTGAACGGAGCGGGTCGCCTTTTCGGCCACCAGCAGCGGCACGATCGCCGAAGCGTCCCAGAATTTCACCGCCCCTCCCGCCGCTCGCGCAGGAGGAGTTCGACGCCAGACCCGCGGACGGTCGGCGGCGGCGCGCTGAGCAGGGGCTCCGGCAGGCGGGTCCGCCGCGGCCGCACGATTCCATCGCGGATGAGCTGCGCAAGGCGGCCGTCCCGCCCGCTCTCCTCTCGCCCGGTCACCGGCTCGAGCCGCGCGACGGGGCGCCCCCGATCGACGATCAGGACCGGCGAACCACCCTTGAGACCATCGATCAGGGCGCTCAGGTTGTTCTTGGTTTCGGTGATGCTGGCTCTTTTCATCTGGCTAAAATAGCCATGAGAGAGTGCCTAATCAATCCCAATCTCTCTCGCGAGAGGCGGGGCGGGGGTTCGACCCATCCGAGGGCCGATCGCCCGGCGCGCCTGGGCGGCCGTCGCGCGCTCTTTAAGCTCGCAAGCTCGGCGCATCTCACCGTCGCCCGCCCCCGGCCGGCAAAAATGCTAGAGAAGGCCGACAGCATCCCGTCGCGCGCGCCTCGAGGGCCCCATGACCGAAATATCCCTGCGCTTTGAGCCGCCGTTCGCCCGCATCATCCTCAACCGGCCGGAACGCCGCAACGCCATTTCGCGGGCGATGTGGCGGGCGCTGCCGGCGATCCGCGCTTCGATCGAGGCGCGAGAGGACCTCCTGGTGGCGCTCGTCGAAGGCGAGGGGGCGCATTTTTCCGCCGGCGCCGACATTGCCGAACTCGGCGATGTCTACCGCGACGCCGCGGCGACGCGCGACTTTGGCGACGCGATGCAGGACGGCCTCAAGGCGCTGATGGGCCTCGACCGCCCGACCATCGCCGTCATTCGCGGCGTCGCGATCGGCGCCGGGCTCGGGCTGGCGCTGGCCTGCGATCTGAGGTTCTGCGCCGCCGACGCGCATCTTGCGATTACGCCTGCGCGACTTGGCCTCGTCTATGGCCATGCCGAGACGCGCCGGCTGATCGAGCTCATCGGACCTTCCCGGGCCAAGGATCTACTTTTCACCGCGCGCAGGATCGAGACCGACGAAGCGCTGATGATCGGACTCATCGACCGGCGGATCGAGACCGCATTGGAGGAGACCGTGCTCGGCTACGCCCGCGGCCTGGCCGAGCTCAGCCAGGCCTCGGTCAGAGGCTGCAAGCGCGCGGTCGACGCCGTCGCCGCCGGCCTCGCCCATGAGACGCCGGCCTATCGCGCGCTGACCGAAGCTGCGGCCTTCGGCCCCGACTTTGCGGAAGGGAGGGCGGCGTTCGCCGAAAAGCGGGCGCCGAAATTCCGCTCCCGCGGCGCGACTGCGCCGCTCAAACTCGCGTGAGGCGAGGGAGCGGGGCCGATTCGGATTGAGGCGATTGGGTTGGATCGCGTAATGTGTCATCCGCTCACGAGGAACATCGATGCCAACCAAAAATGTCGTGCTGACGGAGCGCCAGGAAGCGTTGATCGAGAGCCTTGTCAGGTCGGGCCGCTACCAGAACGCCGGCGAAGTGTTGGATGACGGGTTGCGGCTGGTGGAGCAGCGCGAGGCGGAGGCGGCGGCCAAGCTGGAGGCTTTGCGCGCGGCGGCTGGCGTCGGCGTCGCCGCACTCGATCGAGGTGAATTCAAAGAATTCAGGGATATCGAAGACCTGCAAGCCTATTTGAATAACCTTTCGGACAGGATCATTTCCAGAACCGCCGAATAAAGCCCGCGTGGCCAAGCAACGATGGCGCGTCCGTCTCGGCGGCGCCGCTGAGCTCGACTTCGCGAACATCGTCAAATGGACCGCTGAGAAATTTGGCGCGCGGCAATCGCGCATCTACCGCGACACGCTCGTCCGGGCCATTCGCGAACTTGCCGATGGTCCGAATGTTACCGGCTCGAAGGGCCGAGACGAGATTCTGCCCGGTCTTCGTACGCTGCACGTCGCGCGCCGCGGTCGTCGCGGAAGCCACATCCTGATGTACCGCGCGGCGCCGCAGAGCACGATCGAAATCGTGCGCATCCTGCACGACAGGATGGACCTTCAGCGCCAGGCTCAGTTTCCCTTAGACAAGGACGAAGGCTGACAGGGCCGCCCCATCCGTTTGCGAGACCCGTCTCCGAGGCGCCATGATCGGAAGCCATGCCGAATGACCTGAAGCCGCGTAAGGACCCGCCGGCCTATGTCGATCCCGTAAACGGCGAGAAATACCCGATCTCGGAGCCGCGGTGGCGCTCCGACACGGGCGCGCCGCTGATGATCACCGCCCTGCCCGGAATTGGCCGCGACATGATCGATACGCGCGTGCGATCGCTATGGCGCTACGCGGCCGCGCTGCCGGTCGAGGTTCTCGATCCGATCACGATGGGAGAGGGCCTGACGCCGCTCGTCGCGCGCGACTGGCGCGGCGCGCCTGCCCTCTTCAAGCTCGAGTGGTTTTCGCCGACCGGCAGCTTCAAGGACCGGGGCGCTTCGGTGATGGTGTCGATCCTCCGCGCCCAGGGGGTAACGCGGCTGCTCGAGGACAGCTCCGGAAACGGCGGGGCGGCGGTCGCCGCTTATGCGGCGGCCGGGGGGTTAAGAGCGAAGATTCTCGTTCCGGCATCGACAGCTGAGGACAAGATCGTGCAGACGCGCGCCTATGGCGCCGAGATCGAGCGCATTCCCGGAACGCGTCAGGACACCAGCGACGCCGCGGAGCGCATGGCCGCCCGGATCTTCTACGCCGGCCACAACTGGCAGCCGTTCTTCCTGCAGGGAACGAAGACGCTGGCTTACGAGCTTTGGGAGGACCTCGACTTCAACGCGCCCGACAATATCGTGATCCCCACCGGCGCGGGCAGCAATGTCCTCGGCTGCGACATCGGCTTCGGCGAGCTTCTCAGCCGCGGCGAGATCGCAAGGCTGCCCCGGCTGTTCGCCGCGCAGCCGGAAAATTGCGCGCCGCTCAACGCGAGCTTCACGGCCGGATCAGACGATCTCGTTCCCGTCGAAATCCGCCCGACGATCGCCGAAGGCGCGTCGATCGCGAGACCCGTGCGGGCCCGCGAAGTTCTGGCGGCGCTGCGGCGCTCCGGCGGCGGAACCGTCGCGGTTCCCGAGGCTGAGATCGAAGCGGCGCTGTTCGACCTCAGCCGGATCGGCCTCTATGCGGAGCCGACCTCGGCGCTTGCTGCCGCCGCGCTGACAAAGCTCATGGAGCGCGGCGTCGTTCAGCCCGGCGAGACGACCGTGGTGGTGCTGACCGGGTCCGGCCTGAAGGCGACGCGGCGAGTGGGCGAGCTTCTGGGCGCGCCCTGACACGACAAGGGGCGCTCGCGTTTGGGCCTGGCGCCCCACGAAGACGAATCCTTGGGACTCGACATCTTCGCCACCTATATCTCCCGGCGCCGAGACGGCGCCCAAACGGCGCGCCGCCAGGGGACGGGCAACGAGGCCGCCGAATGGAAATGCAGCAAGTGATCTATTTCCGCGCGCTCTGCGAGGAACTGAACTTCACCCGGGCCGCGCGCCGCTGCAACGTCTCCCAACCTTCGCTGACGCGCTCGATCCGCCTGCTCGAGGAAGAATTTGGCGGGGCACTCTTTCACCGCGAGCGGAATCACACTCATCTTTCCGAACTGGGAGAGGTCGTAAAGCCCCACCTCGACCAGATCCTGGACGAAGCGCGGGCGGCGAGCCGGCGAGCGCTCGATATCAAGCAGCTGACGGAGGCGCGGCTGAAGCTCGGCGTCATGTGCACGGTCGCGCCGAGCGATCTCATCCGGTTGCTGATCGGGGTCCGCGCCCGCCATCCGGGAGTGCATCTCGAGGTCGCGGACGCCACGGCGGAAGAACTCGACCGCCGGCTTCGGACAGGGGAACTGGAGGCGGCGATCCTTGCGGCTCCCGACCAGGCGCGCGAGCCGCATCTGCATTACCTGCCGCTTTTTCGCGAACGGTTCGTCATTGTCATCAGGCCCAATCACCGGTTCGCGAACATGAAAGCGGTGCGGGTCTCCGATCTCAGCGCGGAAGACTATCTGCGGCGAACCAATTGCGAGGTCGCCGAAATCTTGGGACAAAGCCTCGACGAACACGACAGCCGTCCGAGGACAGTCTATCGGAGCGATCGCGACGACTGGATTCTGGCGATGGCCGCGGCCGGCGTCGGTTATGCCTTCATGCCGGAGCGTACGTTCATCGACCAGGAACTTGTCGCCAAGCCCCTGGTCGATCCTGAAATCTGGCGCGAAGTCAGCCTTGTGACGGTGCGCGGCCGCCCGCATTCTCCGGCGGTCGGCGCTCTGGTCCGCGAAGCCATGCGAAGTCCATGGGCGAATGAGCGCGCCCTCGCCGCCGTCCGGTTCGAGCAGCGGCCCCGCGCGGCGCAGCGCTGAAAGCTCGCTGAAGGGGGCGACGTCTTCAAGCCAAGCCAGGCGTCAGGAGATCTACGTTGCCGATCGAACCTTGCGCGCGAATCCGATGAGCGAAATATCCTTGCTCATCTGCATCACGGCGGCGTTCTCGACCTCGACATGGGCCGTTCTGCCGCGCCTGAACGCGGCCAGAAAGAGCGAATAGCCGGGACTCTTTCGGGTGAAAACGAGCCGGCAGCGCGCGCCGTCGTCGCCAAACTTGCAGTCGTCCGCGGTGAGGATGCGCGAGAACAGCCGCTCCCGGCTGTGGTCGATCCAGATGGAAAGCTTGGCGCCCGGATTTCCCACCTGATGGGTCTCGACGCGAAGGTCCTTGGCGCTGAACGAGAAGGCCACATGCGCTCCCGAGAGATCGCCCGCCATCAGCTGCGCCGCCTGCCTTGCTTCGACGCACGATGGCGCAAGCGTCACGGCGCAGATGAAAAACGCAGCTGCGATGAAAGGCCTGATCATTGCTCTCATTTCCGGCGTGAGAAAGGGAGCGCCGAGCCAACCAACCCGGCGCCAGCCCCAAGCGTTCAGTTGATGCGATAGACGACGGGGCAGTTGACGATGAATCCGACCGCCTTCGGCTTGCCGCCAGCGATGCTCTCGATGATGCCGCGTTCGCCGGCGTCCTCGATGGCGATCGCATCCGTCATCTTGGTGCGATAGCCCTTCTCGATCGCCGCCGCCGTCCATCTGACCGGAAAGAGACGCCACAAGGGGCTATAGTCCAGATTGATCGTCGGGATGCCGCCGAGGACGTTCAAAGGTCCATGCGTCCCCTTGTCGGAGAGCGCGCTGTCGAGACCCTGGCGGAACGGATTGTCGACGCCCATGGGTCCGTTGATGAACACGTAGATGCGCTCGGCGGCTTCCCCCGGCGAAGCATCCTCGAGCGCGAACGGCACGTCCTTGAGAGCGGGCGTGTAGGTGGCGTCCTCGAGCGCGGCGACGACCGGATCGTTGGCTTCGGTGGAAAGGTAGAAGATCGGCTTCCCGAACGTGTAGCCGAGCGTGAGTTTCAGCGTCACGGTGCCGTCGCGCGGACAGATCCTGACGACCTTGTCCTCGACCTTGGAATAATCGACATTGCCGTCGCACATCTTGTTGAGGTCGTCAGCGGAAACATTGAACGCCACCATCGGCATATTGAAAAGCGCGTTCTTGGCGTTGGCGAACTGCACCAGCGGCGAATAGTCGGCGTCTCCCACCGATCCCGGCTGAACCGCCTTGGGCGGGAAGAAGTTCGGCGCGGCGCCCGGCGTCACGCTATGCACTGGCGAGAAGTCGACCTTCCCGGCCTTGAAAACGATGATCCCGTCCTTGTCGATGCGGGCTTCACGCGCCGCCTTGCCCGTCACCGCGTAGGCAAGCTTGGGCGAATAGTCGACGCCGTGCAGATTGGCGAGGTTGGGATCGGTCGTGTCGGTCATGATCGACCAGACGAGTTCGCCCGATTCCAGCCGTCCCTTCCGCAAGGGAAGAGTCGCCGTGCCGGCGTCGAGGTCGACGATCGCCGACTTCATCAGCAGAACCGGCCCGAGAAAGGAGGGGTCGACTTCCGAAGGCGACGGCTGGGCGGTGATGACTGCCTGGTCCGGGTAGATCGACTTGGGGGCGGGACGAATCTCCGACAGCGGCGGCCCCTCGACGCCGCGATTGATCACCGCTGCGGAAGCTATGGCAGGCAGGCCAAGGCCAATCATTCCGGCAACAATGAGCACGGCGATCCGATCGCCGCCCAGGCGCAAAACATCCGTCATTTCGATTATTCCGTTCTTGTGTTCGCGTGCGGGCGGGAGAGGCCGGCAGCGACAGATTCTAGACTTGCGGCTATTATCGTTGCTGGTATCGGATTGGAAATTGAATTCAGCTATACTTTCAATAGCGCGACGCTATGGAATCGCCGCAAGGCAGCGGGCGCGCCGTTGGTTGCGCCGCCCGCGCTCGCTGAATCGGATCGGGTCTCGGTGTTATCCCTTGAACCTCACATGGACGATCTTCCCGACCTTCATCGCCATCACCGGCGAAAATTTCCGCTTAAGCGGTTCCGGCAGCGCGTCGTAGAGCCCCGCGAACAAGGGAAACTCGCGCAAAAACTCCACATTGGGGCTTAAGGTGGCGACTTCTGCGCTCTCCTCGAGTTCCCAGCGCATTTCGACGTTCGAATTCAGTTTGGCGAGATGCGAGTATTTCGACAGGTCCGGGTCCTGAGCCAGGCCCTCTATGAGCGACGGGGCGAAAGTCTGGAAGAGCATCTCCTGCCCGGGAAAGCGCTCCGCGAGCCTCGTGAACACACTTTTGTGCTCCGCCTCGGTAAAATAGGGAAACAGACCCTCGGCGACGAACAGAACCCGGCTCCCCGCGGCGCGCGCCACTTCGTCGATCCAGCCTTCGTCCAGAACGGACGCCGCAAGGAGCCTGTGGCGCTCGCTCGGCGGCTCCTCAAGCTTTCGCCGAAACGCGATGACGTCCGGAAGATCGATTTCGATCCACCGGACAGCGCCGTTGTCGAGCCGGTAGAACCTCGTGTCGAGGCCCGCGCCCAGATTGACGACAAGCCCGTCCGGCGCTTTCTCAAGGAACGCGTTCACCTCGGAATCGAATATCGCCGTTCGGATCGGCATCGCCCGCTTTTGGAAGGAATGATCGCCGAACTTGCGCCAGTCATAGGCAATGGCGTCATAAAACCGCTCGCCGACCTCGTCCTTGAACGGGTCGCTTGAGCTTTTGCTCGCCGCCACGCGATAATGGAGCGGAATCAACAGGGTTTCCGACACGCCCTTGAGATCGCCGGGGTGGATCTGCGGCATCGACTTATCCTCCTTCGCCATTGTCGACTGGCGGCGAACTGGGGCGCCGAGAGGGCGTAGAATGGGCGCCGATTGGCGCTGCGAGCGAAAAATCAAGCTGGGACATTGCCCGGTTGACGCCCGGCGACCGGCCGTCCTATAAGCGCGCCCGAGCAAGGCTGGGCGGCAAACCCGGCCCATTTATTTTTTTGACCGGCGCCGGGCGCGCCGTAAGGAACGAAAGTCGATGGCCAATACGAAATCGGCCCAGAAGGCGGTCCGCCAGACCATTCGCCGCACCGAGGTCAACAAGTCTCGCCGCAGCGAGATGCGCACCTATGTGCGCAAGGTGGAGGAGGCGCTCGCCGCCAAGGATTCGAAGGCCGCGGCCGAGGCGCTGAGCGCGGCGGAGCCGAGGCTCGCCCGGGCGGCGCAAAAGGGCATCGTGCATCAGAACGCCGCTTCGCGTAAAATCTCGCGCCTGACCAAGCGGGTGAAGGCGCTCGCCGGCTAAGCGCCGGGCGCCGCGTCTCGCCGAGGCGCTCATTCCGCCATGACTGACGTTCCGCCTGACCGGCTCAGCGTCGACCCCTCGAGTCCGTTCTATGACGAAGCGACGCTCGCGCGCGGCATCGGCGTGCGCTTTCGCGGCGTCGAGCGGCGCGACGTCGAGGAATATTGCGTCAGCGAAGGCTGGATCCGCGCGGCGGCCGGCAAGGCGCTCGACCGGCGGGGCAAGCCGCTGGTGATCAAGATGACCGGCGCGGTCGAGCCCTATTTTCTAACCCCCGCCGGCGAAGCTGCAAATCAAAATCCGGACTGACGGCCCGCGCGCTTGGCCGCTTTGTCTCTACGAGCAACTCGACATTCGCGACCCGTTCGCCCGCGCTTCTTGTATCGGCGGGCACGGCGCGTCGCCAAATGAACAGAACACGCAGCAATCGCCAGGCTTGGGTCTCATCAGCGCCGAGCAGGCGCGGCATGCGTAGACGACTTGGCAGGCGTCGGTCGGCATCGTTTCGGTTTCTTTGTGCCCGCAGACGGGACAGGTGATCGTCGAAACGAGTTTCACCGCCGGCAACGGTCTTCAGCTCTTCGGCGCGGACGGATAGCCCGCGTTGGTCGTGGCGCGGACAAGCGCCGGGATTTCCGCCTTGGCGTCATCGTAGGTGACCGTCGCGGTCTTGTCCGCAAACGAAACGACCACGGCGCTGACGCCGGGAACCGCGGCCAGGCTCCCCTTCACGATATGCGGGCAGGCGGCGCAAGTCATGTTTTCAACGGAGAGAGTGACCGTCTTTTCAGCGGCGAAGGCTGAAGTGCTTAGCGCCAAAAACGCCGAGGCGGCTGCGTACACAAATTTGCCCATGAGATTGTCTCCTGTCGTCAGGCGAGGATGCGAGGGGCGAGGAAATCGAAGGCGACCGCCACGGCTACGAGGAAGGTCGCGGAAACGAGCGCGATCGTAACGATCGTGTTCGACAACGGCCGCGAGCAGGCGGCGCCTTCGGCGCAAACTGCCGTTCGGCTGCGCCAAACCAGCCAATACCCGTAGCCAAGGCAGACAAACGTGACAAAGACGAAAATGGGCTGGTAAGGCGCGAGCCGAGTGAAATTGCCGATCCACGCGCCGCTGACGCCGAGGCTGAACAATAGAAGCGGAAGGATGCAGCACGACGACGCGGCAAGCGCTCCGAGGATGCCGCCTGCCGCGACGAGCGTCCGCGCCCGCTCGTCTGATGCGTTTGCAGCGTCCGTGACCCGACTGGTTGGGCCCATGATGCCTGTCCATTTGATTGCGACGCCGCCATGCTGCATCCTGTAGCGACTACAGGAGCAAGGAGATTTAGCCATGCAGCCGTTCACGGAATCGCGAGGGGCGGTCCTGTCTATTGGCGAGTTGTCGCGGCTGACGGGCGTCCATATCGAGACCATTCGCTACTACGAGCGGGTCAAGATGCTGCCCAGTCCATCCCGCACCCCAGGAGGTCGGCGCGTTTACGATCAAAGCCAAACGCGAACGCTCGGATTTATCCGTCGTGCGCGGGAATTGGGGTTCAGCCTTGACGAAATCCGCGCCCTGTTGGATTTGGACGGGTCGGGACACGCCGCATGCGCGGAGGTGCGGGAGATCGCGACCCGGCGCCTCGCAACCGTGCGCGAAAAGCTCGCAGACCTCGTGCGGCTGGAAGCGTTTCTGTCCGAGACGGTCGCCCAATGCGCCAACGGCGTTACCCCACAATGTCCGGTGCTTGACGTTCTGGGAGCCGAGCGCGGCGCATACGCCGACCTATGAAATTCGGCTGACGATGGCGCAGACGGTTGGCGTCGTGCGCGGGCGTCGAGGCGCTCGCCGGTTGATCGTTCCGACGAAGGCAAATATCCGGGCCGGTTTGAGACCATCCGGGCCCGGGCCCTCCTTTTATGGGCCACGGGCCGAAGCGCTGGCTGGGTCTTGCCACTCGGTAAAGTCCTACTCACGCGAGCCCGCGAGAAGTGTTTGGCCTCAACGTCGATCAAGTTCGACGGCGCGGTCGACAATCGGCCTGAAGTCGTCCGACTGCGCCATTTCGAGCTGGCTCACCTGCACCTCGGACAAGTAGGCGTAGAGCGCGTCCTTGTTCTCGCCGGCTGCGATCCGGTCGTAGAGCGTCTCGGCGTAGGTGTAGAGCTCGCCCTCGTTGCAGTCCGCGGGCAGATCCCACGTGTTCTGCATGACCTCGACGATCTCGCCGATCCGCGTCGTCTTGTCGGCCATTACGCCTTCCCTAATAAACATGTTTGTACTGTATTATATTCGATTCGCGTTGCAGAAAAAGAAGCCTAGGTCCTTGAGAACGCTACCTCGCGCGCAAAATCGAGCACTCAGCGCAAACGTAAATTCCCACCGCCGTCCGCGCGCCTCAGAACGCGCCGACCCGCATGAGGTCGTGAAAGTTCACGATGCCGACCACCTGGTCGTGGTCGACGACCAGAAGCGCCTGAATCTTGTGGCTTATCTGCTCGAGCGCTTCCGCGACCAGCGCGTCCGGCGTGATCGTGCGGGGGCGCGGGGTCATGACGGCGACCGCGGGCGTGTCGAGAGAGAAACCGGGCTTGAGGTGACGGCGCAGGTCGCCGTCGGTGATGATGCCGGCGAGGCGGCCGCCGTCCTCGAACACGGCGACGCAGCCGAAGCCCTTCGAGGTCATCTCGACGATCGCCTCCGCCATCCGGGCGTTCGCCGCTATGCGCGGAACCCGGTCGCCGGTGTGCATGACCTCCCGCACATGGGCGAGCTTCGCCCCGAGCTTGCCGCCCGGATGAAGGGCGCGGAAGTCGAGCGCGGTGAAGCCGCGTCCCTCGAGCAGCGCGATCGCTAGCGCGTCGCCCAGCACGAGCTGCATCGTCGTCGAGGTCGTCGGGGCGAGCCCGTTGGGGCAGGCCTCCGGCGCGCCGGGCAACGACAGGCAGACATCGGCCTGGCGACCGAGCGCGCTCTCGGGATGCGCAGTCATTGCGATCAGCGGGATGGCGTAGCGTTTGGCGAAAGTGATGATCGCCGCCAGCTCCGTCGACTCGCCCGACCAGGAGATGGCGAGCACCACGTCGCCCGTCTGCACCATGCCGAGGTCGCCGTGGCTCGCCTCGGCCGGGTGGACGAAGAAGGCGGGCGCGCCGGTCGAGGCGAGGGTCGCCGCGATCTTGCGCGCGATATGCCCCGGCTTGCCGATGCCGGTCACGATGACGCGGCCGCGCGCGGCCGAGATGATCTTGACCGCCTCGGAGAATGGGGCGCCGAGGCCGCCTTCGCCGGCTTTCCGGAGCGCCTCCTCGAGCGCATCGAGGCCCTTCCGCTCGGTGCCGATGGTGCGGAGCGCCGAAAGAACGGCGCCGGTCTGCTCCTGAATCATGGGGTCGCTGTCTATCATTGGCCGGCGGAATTGGAAAACCGGGCCGGCTTTCCCTCGGAGCGAGGAGCCCGCTCTCACGCCTGCGAAAGGCGCCGCCTGTGCTGCCTGACCGGGATCATGGCGCGCACTTTCTTGACTTTGGCGGGGTCGATCCGGGCTGAGACGATGCCGACCCCGTCCGAGGCCTTGGCGATCACATGGCCCCAGGGGTCGGCGACCAGCGAATGGCCGTACGTCTGCCGCTGCTCGTTGCCGACGGTGAACGAGCCGGTCTGGGCGCTGGCGCAGACATAAGCTTCGGTTTCGATCGCGCGGGCGCGCAAGAGCACTTCCCAGTGGTCCTTGCCGGTCTGCATGGTGAAGGCGGCCGGCATCGCGATCATCTCGGCGCCCTTCTCGGCCAGCGCCTGAAAAAGGTCGGGAAAACGCAGGTCATAGCAGATCGAGCAGCCGACCGTGACGCCTTCGCAATCGTAGGTGACGACCTGGTCGCCCGCCTTCACCGTCGCGCTCTCCTTGTAGGCGGCGCCATCGGGCGTCACGACGTCGAACAGGTGGATCTTGCGGTAGCGGGCGATCTCCTCGCCCTCGCGATTAAAGACGACCGTCGTGTTGTGATAGCGCTCCTCGCCGTCGATCGCCTCCATGATCGAGCCGGCGTGGACGAAGATGCGGTGCTTGATCGCCTGGCCGCGCGCCATTTCATAGGCCGGGCCGCCCGGCAGGCGTTCGGCGGCGGCGAGCTTCTCGGCGCGTGAGCCGCCCGCCCAGTCGAATTGTTCAGGCAAGAGCACCCAGTCGGGGCTCTCTTCGGCCACGGCCTGCTCGATCAACGCCTCAGCCGCCGCAATGTTGGCGGCCTTGTCGTTGATCGAATTCATCTGGATGAGCGAGACTTTCATGGGCGGCGCTCCGAGGATGTTCGGCAATGTGGTTGGCGCGCAATCACCCGTCAACCGCGCGCGAAATCGGCGAAGGCCGTGAGCTGGTCGGCGATGAATCCGCGCGTCGCCGGATCGGTCAATTCGCCGGTCGCGGCGTCGATTTTCGTGTTGACCTGGGGGATGATGACCTCCGGTTTGTTGAGGACGCGCCCGTCGAGGTAGACGAACATATGGCGCAGATGCAGTTGCGCTCTCAAGCCCCCGAACAGGCTCGGCGAACTGGTCTCCAGCGCGATTGGTTTTCCGGCGAAGGGCTGATTGGGCAAGCGTGAGATCCAGTCGATGGCGTTTTTCAGCACGCCGGGAATCGAATGATTGTATTCAGGCGTGACGACGATGACCCCGTCCGCCTTGCGGATCATATCCGCCGCGCGGGTCACGACCGGCGGGAAGCCCTGGAGCTGGAGGTCATGATCGTAGAGCGGAAACTCAGCGACCGAGGGCAGAGGCTCGATCGTCACGCCTTCGGGCGCGAGCGCCGGCAGCGCGCGGGCGATCGCCGCGTTGAACGAGCCCTTGCGCAGGCTGCCCACCATGACGACGAAATGAAGCGGCTTTGCTTGAGCCATCGATAGTCCCCCTTGGGCCAGAAAGGCCGAGGTTTGGCGTTTGTCGCGGAATTGCTATGGTCCTTAGCAAATCGTGATCGGCGCAGGGAGCCATGATCGCTGCAAACGAGCTTTTTTCCGTCCAGGGCCGCACGGCGCTGGTGACCGGCGGAGCGACCGGACTCGGGCGGATCTGCGCCGAGGCGCTGCTTCAAGCCGGCGCGCGGGTGCTGATCGCCTCGCGCAAGGCGGAGGCCTGCGAGGCCGCGGCGCGGGAGCTTTCCGCGCTTGGGCCTTGCGAGGGTTTTGGCGGCACGGTCGCGACGGAAGCCGGCGTCGCCGCGCTCACCGCCGAGACTCGGAAGCGCACCGACGCGCTGCATATTTTGATCAACAACGCCGGGGCGAACTGGGGCGAAAAGTTCGAAACTTTCCCCTGGAAAGCGTGGGACCGCATCCTCAGCGTCAATGTGACGGGGCTTTTCACCCTGACGCGCGATCTCGCTCCGTTGCTGATCGCCTCAGCGACGCGCGACTGGCCTTCGACCGTGGTCAACATGGGTTCCGTCATGGGCTATGTCACGCAGTCGGAAACCGCATGGGCCTATTCCGCCTCGAAGGCCGCCGTGCATCACCTGACTCGCATCCTCGCCGCCGAGCTTGCGGAGAAGCAGGTGACTGTGAACGCGCTCGCGCCCGGGCCGTTTCCAACCAACATGACGAAGTTCGCTCTTCGAGACGAGGCGGGGCAGGCGCGCAGCGCCAGGTCCGTGCCGATGGGCCGGGTCGGACGGCCCGAGGACATCGCCGGACCGCTGCTCTTCCTCGCCGGCCGCGGCGGCGCCTACACCACCGGGGCGATTCTGCCGGTGGACGGCGGAATCGGCGTCACCGCGCCGCCCCCGATGTTCGGAGGCGAGACATGAACGACTGGGCGGACGTCAAGCGGGTTCCCGCAGCCGAACTCGCCGCCATGGTCGGGCAGAGCTTCGTGTCGCGCTGGATGCTCGTCGACCAGGCGCGGATCGACGCCTTCGCCAAGGTCACCGAGGACGAGCAGTTCATCCACGTCGATCCTGAGCGAGCGGCCGAGACCGCATTCGGCGGCACGGTCGCGCACGGCTTCCTGACGCTCTCGCTGCTCTCGGCCATGGCCTATAGCGCGCTGCCCAGAATCGAGGGCGCTGTCCACGGCGTGAATTACGGCTTCGACCGCGTGCGTTTTGTCCGGCCTGTCCCTTCGGGAAGCCGGGTGCGCGGGCATTTTACCCTGAAGGCGGTCACGCCCCGCTCGGCGCGCGAATGGCAATTGAGCTACGAGGTCAGCGTCGAGATCGAAGGGGTTCAAAAGCCCGCGCTGGCCGCGACGTGGCTCACGATGCAGGTGATGGGGTAGCCTTGACGATTCACGGACTATATGTCATCCTATGACATATAGAGGTCCCGCGTTTGCCAAAGGCGGAAAAGATCCTCGATGTCCGCAACGTCTTCGACGACGGTTCGTTCTTGATCGTGCGGGTATGGCGGGTCGTTGATCCTGTTCCGCCATCGGCGCACCGGTTCAAATATTCTTTTTTCTACGGGCGTCCGAACGAGCGGCTCGTTCTCTTCGATAACGAACGCGGAAAGGGCGACCATAAACATATCATGGAGGTCGAAAGCCCTTATGAATTTGAAAGCATCGAGAAGCTCACCGCGGATTTTTTGGGCGAAGTGAAGCGAATGCGATCCGAGCGCGAGCGATGAGCAAGGCGATTCATATTCATGTGGCGGATGAGCTCGACACGATCGGCGCGAGAGTCATTGAGGCGTGGCGGCGGGGTGAACGCGGGGAACTGACTGAAAAGAATGCGGAGGTCCACATCGGCTTCGAAAGTTGGGAGGCGCTGGTCCGAACGCTCTCGCCCAAACGCCTGGAGCTGCTTCGCCATCTTCATCGCCAGCCTGCCAAGAGCATTCGCTCGCTCGCGGCGGCTCTTGGCCGCGACTATCGCCGCGTGCACGAGGACGTTGAGGCCCTCGAGGCCGTGGGGCTTCTGGATCGCGACGACAAGGGCTTGCGCGCGGACTACGACGTTTTCGACGTCTCAATGAAAGTCGCGCTTTAGTTCTCACCAAAACCGCACCGCCTCGCCTCCCGACGGGCCCACGAGCTCGCCCTCCCACATCACCCGGCGGCCGCGCACGAAGGTCCCGACTGGCCAGCCGGTCACGGTCTTTCCGTCATAGGGCGTCCAGCGCGAGCGCGAGGCGATCCACGAATCGCGGATCGTCTCGCGGCGCTTCAGGTCGACGATGGTGAAGTCGGCGTCGTAGCCGGCCGCGATGCGGCCCTTGGCCGAAATCCCGAACAGGCGCTGCGGTCCGGCGCTGGTGAGGTCGACGAAGCGCTGGAGGCTGAGCCGCCCGGCGTTCACATGGTCGAGCATGATCGGAACCAGCGTCTGCACGCCGGTCATGCCGGACGGGCTCTCGGGATAGGGCTTGGCCTTTTCTTCCAGCGTGTGGGGCGCATGGTCGGAGCCGAGCACGTCGACGACCCCCTGCTCAAGGCCGCGCCAGATCGCCTCGCGATGGCTCGCGCCGCGGACCGGCGGGTTCATCTGCATTTTCGTCTCGAGCCGTGGATAGTCCTCGGCGCTGAGCGTCAGATGGTGCGGCGTCGCCTCGCAGCTCGCGACATCCTTGGCGCTCGCCAGAAACTCCATCTCCTCGCGCGTCGAGATATGCAGCACATGCACTTGCGCGCGCGCCTCGCGCGCAAGGCGGATGAGCCGCTCGGTCGAGCGCAAAGCCGCGATCTCGTCGCGCCAGACAGGATGCGAGGACGGATCGCCCGCGACCCGCAGGGGCTTGCGCTCATTCAGGCGCGCCTCGTCCTCGCTGTGGAAGGCCGCGCGGCGGCGGGTCTGTCTTCAGGATCGCCAGCACGCCCTCGTCGTCGGCGACCAGGAGGCGCCCGGTCGAGGAGCCCATGAACACCTTGATCCCCGCCGCGCCCTGGCAGCCGTTCGAGTTCGGGGATGTCGGCGACATTGTCATGCGTGCCGCCGACCCAGAAGGCGAAGTCGCAATGCATGCGGCCCTTCGCCCGCGCGAGCTTGTCGGCGAGCGCTTCCGCGCTCATCGTCAAGGGGTCGGTGTTGGGCATTTCGAACACCGCGGTCACGCCGCCGAGCACGGCCGCGCGCGAGCCGGTCTCCAGGTCCTCTTTATGAACGAGACCCGGCTCGCGAAAATGCACCTGCGAATCGATGACGCCCGGAAGAATATGCAGGCCGCGGCAATCGATGCGCTCGCCAGCCGCCGCGCCGCCGAGGGCGCCGATCTCGGCGATCCGCCCGTGGCGCACGCCAATGTCGCGCTCGCCGATCCCGTCCTGGTTGACCACGGTCCCATTGATCAGGACACAATCGAAACTCGGCGGCATGGCTGTTCTTTCTTGCGGGGACGCGAAAGCGGCCTATTTGACAGTCTCCGCCCTTGCAAGCCTAACCGGAGGCAGCCCATGCACAAGAAAGCCGCCATGCTCGAGGATCGCGGCGTTGTTCGCGTGAGCGGCGCGGATGCGGTTGTCTTTCTGCAGGGCCTTTTGACCAACGACGTCGAACGGCTTGCCCCAGGCGAAGCGCGCTACGCGGCGTTGCTCACGCCGCAAGGCAAGATCCTGTTCGACATGATCGTGATTGGCGCGCCCGGCGACGAGCGTTCCTATTTCATCGACTGCGCCGCGGCGCAGGCGGCCGATCTCGCCAAGCGGCTCGGCTTCTACAAGCTGCGCGCCAAGGTCTTAATCGCCGATGAGAGCGCCGGTCGCGCCGTCGCCGCCTTCTGGGGCGACGAGCCCCCGAGCGTCGCCGAGGGCCTTGTCTACGCCGACCCGCGCGATCCGCGCTTAGGCTGGCGCGCGATCCTGCCGCGCCCGGTCGCGGCGGCGGTTGGAACGGAGCACGCCGGCGAATACGAGGGCCTGCGCATCGCCGTCGGCGCGCCCAAGGGCGGCCTCGACTTCGCCTATGGCGACGCCTTCCCGCACGACGCCAATTTCGATCTTCTCAATGGCGTCGATTTCGACAAGGGCTGCTATGTCGGCCAGGAGGTCGTCTCGCGCATGAAGCACCGCGGAACGGCGCGCAAGCGGGTGGCGCGGGTCAAGCTCGCTGGCCCCGCGCCGGCGCCAGGCACGCCGGTCCTCGACCGCGAGCTCGCGGTCGGCGCGCTCGGTTCGTCCTCGGGACGCGAGGCGCTGGCCTTGCTCAGGCTCGATCGCGCCGAAGAGGCGCGGGCGGCGGGCCGGACATTGAGCGCCGGCGGCGTCGACCTGGCGCTAGCGGAGTAGGGCGTCGACGCGGGGCCGCTCAGCGATATCGATCGCGCTCGCCGGCGCTCCGCGCGCCCCCCGCGTGCGCTTCGCATTAGTATGAAGAATGCTCTTGACCTGGTTCCGAGCCGTCAGGTACGGGATCGACACCGGACGCAAGGGGTTAAGCACGTAGCCAGACCCACGGACGGCCGCATTGGAGGAAACGTAATGAAGAGGCTTATTCTCGCGGGCGTCGCTGTGAGCGCCCTGTTTGCTTTCGCGACCGGCGCTCAAGCCGCCGACAAGAAGACACTCGTGTTCGTCGTGAACGTCCCGTCGGACTTCTGGAAGGCCGCCGAGGCCGGCGTCAAGAAGGCGCAGAGCGAACTGCCGAATTACAAGCTTGACTTCAAATATCCCGAGCAGGGGACCGCAGCGATTCAGACGCGCGTGATGGACGACCTCGTCGCGGCCGGCGTCTCCGCCATCATGGTGAGCGCGGTCGATCCCAAGACGATGACCGACGCCCTGGACCGTGTCGGCAAACAGGTGGCGTTGTTCACCACCGACAGCGACGCTCCCAAGAGCAACCGCGTCGCCTATATCGGCTCGAGCAACGTCGATGCGGGCAAGCAGGCCGGCGAGATCGCGCTCAAGGCTATGCCGAACGGCGGCAAATGCATGGGCTTCGTCGGGCTGCCCGGCGCGGACAACGCCCGCGAGCGCATCGAGGGCTTCAACGAGACGATCAAGGGCTCGAAGATCGTACAAGTCGACGTTCGCGCCGACGACGGCGACCAGACCCGCGCCAAGCGCAATGTCGAGGACACGCTGACCGCCCATCCCGAGATCGACTGCATGGTCGGCTATTATTCCTACAATACGCCCCGCATCTATGAGGCGCTCAAGGAAGCCGGCAAGCTCGGAAAGATCACGATCGTCGGCTTCGACGAGGATGCGATCACGCTCGGCGGCGTTAAGGAAGGCACCATCGCGTCAACTGTCGTCCAGCAGCCCTACGAGTGGGGTTATCAGGGCATGAAGGACATGGCGAAGTATCTCGAAGGAGATAAATCGTTCATTCCGGCGAACGGCCTCATCATCATCCCGACCAAAATTATCAGCAAGGACAACGTCGACGCCTTCTGGGCGGAGCTGAAGGAGCGGCAGGGCAAGAAGTAGGCCTTGCGCGGCGCGCCAACCCCGTTGGCGCTGCTCCGGATCCATGGGCGTCGCGCTTAGATGCGCGGCGCCGTCTTTCGCTTAAGATCTCGACATTTTCCCTTTAGGACCGACTGTGGCCGAATTCTCTTCTGCGGCTCATCGACATCACCAAAAGCTATCCGGGCGTCCGCGCCCTTTCGCATGTCAGCCTGACCGTGAACCGCGGCGAGGTTCTCGCGCTGATCGGCGAGAATGGCGCGGGCAAGTCGACGCTGATGAAGATTCTTGGAGGGGTGGTTGAGCCCGACCAGGGAACGATCGAGATCGACGGCGCCGCCCACTCGTCGCTCACCGTCTCCGAATCGTTGAGCTCTGGAATCGCGTTTGTTCATCAGGAACTGAACCTTTTCGACAATCTGGACGTCGGCGCAAATGTGCTGATTGGGCGCGAGCCACTGTCGGCCGGTCCGCTTAAGCTCGTCGACCGCAAGACCACCCGGCGCGTCGTCGCGCCATTACTGAAGCGACTGAACGTCGACTTCGAGGTCGATGATCTCGTTTCCGATCTCTCCCTTGCGCAGCGTCAACTTTTGGAGATCGCCAAGGCCCTTTCGCTCAACGCCCGCGTCGTCATTATGGATGAGCCGACGTCCAGCCTGACGTCCACCGAGACCGATCGGCTAATGCGGGTCATCGGCGAGCTCAAGGCCGACGGCGTGTCGATCATCTTTATCACCCACCGGTTGAACGAGGTCGAAACCTGCGCCGATCGTGTGGTCGTCCTCCGTGACGGCTCGGTCGTTGGCGAGCTTGCTCGCGACCAGATCCATCGCGACGCCATGATTCGTCTCATGATCGGGCGAGACCTCAAGTCGCTCTACATTCCGCCGAAGACCTCGCCCGGCGCCAACGTTCTTGAAATCGCGAGCTTACGAACCCTGGCTCATCCCGGCCACGCCGTGAGCCTTTCGTTGAGAGCGAGCGAGATCCTCGGGATGGCCGGATTGATCGGAGCGGGCCGAACGGAGCTCGCGCGCGCTGTGTTCGGCGTTGATCCCACGCTCGGAGGCGAGATTCGGCTGAATGGCGCGCCCGTCGCCATTCGTTCAGCCAAAGACGCGATCGCGCACGGAATTTATCTGGCGCCCGAGGATCGCAAGCGCAGCGGTCTCGTGCTCGAGGATTCGGTGACCGAGAACATCTCCTTGCCGGACATCCTCGCCTTCGCCCGATATTTCCTCATCGACTCGGCCGGCGAGCGCAAGAACGCAGAGCGGCAGCGCCAGTCCCTCAACATCAAGACGGCCGATGTGGAAACGGTGGTCGGCACGCTCTCGGGCGGCAACCAGCAGAAGGTCGTGCTCGCCAAATGGCTGTCGATGAAGCCCAAGGTGATGATCTTCGACGAACCGACCCGTGGCATCGACGTCGGGTCAAAGTCGGAAATCTATTCTCTGATGCGGGGGCTCGCCGACACCGGCGTGGCGATCTTGATGATTTCTTCCGACATGGAGGAGGTGATCGGAGTCAGCGACCGCATCGTGGTGATGCAAGAAGGCGCAATCAGCGGAACGCTGAACCGCGACCAGTTCTCCGAGGAGAACGTGATGCGGCTCGCCGTCGCTCGCGGACCGGAGCAGAGTGCGGCGTGATGCTGAAGAAAGATCTCGGACTTTTCCTGCTCATCGTCGTCGTTGGCGCAGTGGTGGCGTTTCTCAACCCCCGCTTCATCTCGCCGATTAATCTCGCGAATACCGCCAATCTCGTCGGGCTCTTCGGCCTGTTCTCCATCGGCGAAGGCTTCGTCATCATAACGGGCGGCATCGACCTGTCGATCGGCTCGGAATTCGCCTTGTTCGGCGTCGTCTTCGTCGACTTGCTCGTGAACTATCACCTGCCTTGGATCCTCGCCGTTCTCATCATTGTCGGTTTTGGCGTGATCCTTGGCTGGGTGCATGGCTTTCTCGTCACGCGAATGAACCTGCAACCCTTTGTCGTCACCCTCTGCGGCCTCCTGATCTATCGCGGGATCGCTCGGTGGTACACCGACGACGGGACCGCGGGATTTGAGTTTGGCCAGAGCTTTCCCACGCTCGAATGGATCGCCACCGGGCGCACCTACGGCATCCCGCACACCTTCGTCATCTTCCTTCTCGTTGCCGCGATCATGGGGGTGCTGCTGCATCGCTCGGTCTTCGGGCGCTACCTGTTCGCCATCGGCAAGAACGAGGAGGCGGCGCGTTTCTCCGGCATCGCAACCAAGAAGATCATCGTGGCCGCCTACATCATCTGCGGCGCGCTCGCGGGCGTTTCGTCGATCTTCCTCACCATGTACACCCGCTCGATATCGCCGGCCTCGCACGGCAATTTCTACGAGCTCTATGGCATCGCCGCGGCGGTTCTCGGCGGCTGCTCGCTGCGCGGCGGAGAGGGGTCGGTCCTAGGCATCGTGCTTGGGGCGGTTCTCCTTCAGGTCCTGCAAAACCTGGTCAATCTGCTTGGCATCCCCAGTTCTCTCAATTTCGCCGTCATGGGGACCGTCATCCTGATCGGCGTGCTTGCCGACCAGCAACTGGTGCGCGTGAGGCAGGGTCGCGCCGACCGGGCGAAGGAAAGTCTGCGCGCTGCGGCGCCGCTCGCAAGGTAACGTAAGCCGGGCCGCCGGGCGTCGGAACGCGCTTGCTCGACGATCCCTAACGGTAGACCAGCACCGGGATGGTCGAGTGCGTCAGCACCTTGGCCGTTTCGCTGCCGAGCAACAGCGCCGAGATCCCGCGCCGCCCGTGCGAGGCCATGACGATGAGGTCGCAGCCGAGCGCATGCGCGGCGTCGATGATGGCGCGAAACGGCTGGTCGTGAATCTCGCTTACCGTCTCGACCGGCACGCCCGCCGCCTCGCCCGCCATCTTCACCTGTTCCATCGCCCTCTCGGACAGGCCGCGCGCAGCCTCTTCGTATTCCCCCTGGTCGACCGGGATCATGACCGCGTCCATGGCCGGGGCGCGGTAAGGGTCGGTCACCGTGATCGACGTCACTTTCGCTCCGGTCTCCTTGGCGAGTTGCACGCCGTAAAGGACGGCCTTGCGCGACAGGTCCGAACCATCGGTTGGAATCAGAATGTGCTTGAACATGAAATCTCCCCGCTAGCGGGCGCCGCCCCAGCCGCTCGCCCCGACCGAGCGCAGAACAATCAGAAGGATGACGGCCCCGATCGCCGCGTCGACAATCATGCCCGTGAGGCCGCTCCAAAAATGGAGATTGAGGCGCGGCACCAGCCAGTCGCCGATCAGCGCCCCGACCACGCCCACCGCCGCATCGCCGACAAGTCCAAGACCATTGCCGCGCAGGACCTTGCCGATCAGCCATCCGGCGACGACGCCGACAACCAGAATGATGATGATGCGCTCGTCCGAAAAACGCACTGTGATTCCCTCCGCGGAACCTAACTCATTATACGCCGGTTAACGGAAGCTGAAGCCGCGAGGCCGCCGGTTTGCCGCCGCAGTTGCGGCGCCTGCGGCGGGCGGCTAAATTTGGCCCCACGGGGCCGTCACAATGCGGATTTCCGCCTCCCGCCCCTAACCTCCCAAGGAGCCGTCTCATGGCCTTCACGCTGCCCGACCTGCCCTATCCGCACGACGCGCTGAAACCCTATATGTCGGCGGAAACCCTCGAATTTCACCACGACAAGCATCATCTGGCCTATGTCAACAACGGCAACAACGCGCTCAAAGGAACCGAGTGGGAGGGCAAGCCGCTCGAGGAGATCGTCAAGGGCTCGTTCGGCAAGAACCCGGCCGTGTTCAACAACGCCGGCCAGCATTATAACCACATCCATTTCTGGAAATGGATGAAGCCGAATGCGAGCAACAAGATCCCGGGCGAACTCGAGAAGGCTTTGAAGGATTCGTTCGGCTCGATCGACAAGGCGAAGGAGGACTTCATCGCGGCCGGCACGACCCAGTTCGGCTCGGGCTGGGCGTGGCTGACGCTGAAGGACGGCAAGATCACGGCGACCAAGACGCAGAACGGCGAAAACCCGCTCGTGCATGGCGGCAAGCCGATCCTCGGCGTCGATGTGTGGGAGCACTCCTACTACATCGACTACCGCAACCGCCGGCCCGATTATCTCAAGGCGTGGGTCGATCACCTTATCGACTGGGAGCATGTCGCCGAGATGTACGGCGAGAAGTAAGCTTGCGCGCGGGCGCCCTTCGGTCCGCACCGGAGGGCGCCAAGTTCAGTCTGTGAGGTTCAGCGTCTTCTGCGTGCAGACGTCGACGTCGGAAGCGTCCATCGCCTGGCCGTCGCCGAAGGTTCCATGCAGGTCGACGCGGCAGTTGAAAGGCCGCGGCAGCACCGCCGGCGCCTGTTTGCCGGCTTTCAGCGGGCCCAGCACCTTTTTCCAGCTGACCGAGCCGCTCTCGGCCGCCTGCAGCTGAACGAGATCGGTCTTGCGCGCGTTCGTCACCATGACCGTGGCCGTGGACGCCGCGTCCGGCGTCTTCGCCCTGAGCTTGGTGGGCGGCGCCTTCTGGCCGAGCGCCGGCGCCGCAATCAGGCCACAGAGCGCCGCGGCCAGCGCCACGGCAAATGCCGGTCTCGTCATCCATCGCCTCCCGCGCTTGCGCTCCGTGGCTCTCGACGCCTCGCCATTACATGTCGCGAGGGGATACGGCGTCCTGGGGCTTACGCTCGGCTGAGCGGCGCTCCGCCGCGGCGCGCAGCATCGGCAGCACGTCCTCGATTTGCTCCGCCACCAGGTAGCGCAGGTCGAAGCCTTCGCGGATGAAGCCTTTGAGGCGCATATGGGCGAACAGGGCCAGCAGCGGACGCCAGAAGCCGCCGATATCGGCGAGAAGGATCGGCTTCACGTGGCGATTGAGCTGCGCCCAGGTCAATTGCTCGACCAGCTCTTCCAGCGTGCCGGCCCCGCCCGGCAAGGCGACAAACGCGTCGGCGCGGTCGAACATCGCCTGCTTGCGCTCATGCATGGTGTCGACAACGACCATCTCCTGCGCCGCGGTCAGCGCGTGCTCTTTGCGGACAAGGAAATTCGGGATGATCCCGGTCACATAGCCGCCGGCCGCCAGCGTCGACCGGGCGAGGCGGCCCATCAGCCCCTCGCCGCCGCCGCCGTAGACGAGGCCGACGCTCGCTGCCGCCAGCGCGCGCCCAAGCTCTTCGGCCGCGTCGCCGAATCGCGCGTCATTGCCGTTACCCGACCCGCAATAGACGCAGACGTTCCGAATCGCGCTCATCTCTGACTTGCTCATGGCCGATTTGCCGCCCGCGGCCGGGCGGCGTCAAGCGGCGCAATCACGCCTCCTCCAGTCCGATCTCGCGCAGGATCTCTTTCGTATGCTCGCCGAGTCTCGGCGAACGACGCTCAAGCGCAAGCGGATTGTCGCTCATCAGGATCGGAGAGCGAAGGCCAGGCGTTCCCTCAGGCTCGATCCGCATGCCGCGCGCCTGGAATTGCGGATCATCGAACAGATCCGCGATCGTGTTGATCGGACCCGCCGGAACGACGGCCTTCTCCAGCGCCGCGAGAAGGTCGTCGCGCTTCCACAGACGCGTCTTCGCGATCAGCGCGCGCTCCATCTCGACCCGGTTCGTGACCCGCCCGGGATTGGTCGCGAAAAGCGGGTCAAGCGCCATTCCCTCGAGCCCCAGCACTTCGCAGAGCCGCGCGAACTGGCCGTCGTTGCCGACCGCGATGATCAGCCATCCGTCCGCGACCGGAAGCGTCTGGTAGGGCGCGAGATTGACATGGGCGTTGCCCATCCGCCTCGGCGACTTCCCGGACGCGAGATAGTTCATCGCCTGGTTGGCGAGCATCGCGCTCATCGAGTTCGAACAAGGCAAGGTCGACATATTGTCCGCGCCCTGTCCGCTCCCGCGCGATCAAAGCCGCCTCGACCGCGATCACGCCGTAAAGCCCGGTGAACAGGTCGCTGATCGCGACGCCCGCCTTCTGCGGCGATCCTTCCGGCTCGCCGGTGATGCTCATCATTCCCGACATGCCCTGGATGAGGAAATCGTAGCCGGCGCGCTTCGCGTAAGGGCCCGTCTGTCCGAAGCCGGTCACCGAGCAATAGATCAGCCGCGCATTGAGCGCTTTCAGGCTCTCGTAGTCGAGGCCGAACTTCCTCAAGCCCCCGACCTTGAAATTCTCGATCAAGACGTCGGAGCGCGCCGCGAGCCGGCGCACGATCTCGCGCCCGCGCTCAGTCTTGAAATCGGCGACGATCGAGCGCTTTCCCCGATTGCAGGAATGGAAATAGGCGGCCGCGCGCTCGCCTTCCGTCTCGATGAACGGCGGTCCCCAGGCGCGCGTCTCGTCGCCCTCCGGGCTCTCGACCTTGATGACGTCGGCGCCGAGATCGGCGAGCGTCTGCCCGGCGGTCGGGCCTGCGAGCACGCGCGCGAGTTCGAGAACGCGCAGGCCGGCGAGCGCGGCGGTCAAAAGAACGCCTGCAGGCCGGTTTGCGCGCGCCCGAGGATCAGCGCGTGAACGTCGTGCGTGCCTTCGTAGGTGTTGACCGTCTCGAGATTCGAGAGGTGGCGCATCACCTTGTACTCGATCTGGATGCCGTTGCCCCCGTGCATGTCGCGCGCGGCCCTTGCGATGTCGAGCGCGTCGCCGCAGTTCGAGCGTTTGACGAGCGAGATCATCTCCGGCGCCGCGCGGCCCTCGTCCATCAGCCGCCCGACTCTCAGCGAAGCCTGGAGCCCGAGCGCGATCCTCGTCTGCATGTCGGCGAGCTTCTTCTGGAAGAGCTGCGTCTGGGCGAGCGGGCGGCCGAACTGCTTGCGGTCGAGCCCGTACTGGCGGGCGGCGTGCCAGCAATCCTCGGCCGCGCCCATCGCGCCCCAGGATATGCCGTAGCGCGCGCGGTTGAGGCAGCCGAACGGACCTTTGAGGCCCGCGACATTCGGCAGGAGCGCGCTCTCGGGCGCTTCGACATTGTCGAGCACGATCTCGCCCGTAACCGAAGCGCGCAAGCTGAGCTTGCCCTCGATCTTCGGCGCGGAGAGGCCCTTCATCCCCTTTTCGAGGATGAAGCCGCGAATCTGGTCGTTATGCGCGCGCGACCTCGCCCAGACCACGAACACGTCGGCGATCGGCGCGTTGCTGATCCACATTTTCGAGCCGATCAGCCGATAGCCGCCGTCGATTTTTTCCGCCCGTGTCGTCATGCCGCCGGGATCGGAGCCGGCGTTCGGCTCGGTGAGCCCAAAACAGCCGATGAGCTCGCCGCGCGCAAGGCCGGGCAGGTATTTGCGGTGCTGGTCGGCGTCGCCATAGGCGTGGATCGGATACATGACGAGCGAAGACTGCACGCTCATCATCGAGCGGAAGCCCGAGTTCGACGCGCTCGACCTCGCGCGCGACGAGGCCATAGGCGACATAGCCCGCGCCGGCGCAGCCGTATTCCTCCGGCAGCGTCACGCCGAGCAGGCCCTTTTCGCCCATCAGCCGGAACAGCTTCGGGTCGGTCTTCTCCTCGAGATAGGCCTTCTGGATTCGGGGCGCGAGCTCGCTCGCGGCGAAGTCGCGCGCGGTGTCGCGGATCATCCGCTCGTCCTCGGTGAGCTGGCCCTCGATGAGCAGCGGATCGTCCCATTGAAAGGGCCCGAGATCAGGTCCGTGAAAACCGCTCATTGAAATATCCGCGATCGTTTCTTCCGCCCTGACCGATCTATATTGGCCGGCGAACGAGACGTCGAGGGCTGCGCCTCCCGGCCAAATTGGAATCCGTTCCGGGCTGCGCCTATCATTGGCGATGCAGGCCGTTCGGCCGAGGACCTCATAAACGCCCATGCAAAACGATCCGCTCTCGCACGGCCTCTGGGAAATGACCGCGCCTCCGGCGCCGCCGACCTCGCCGCTCAAAGGCGAGGTTCGGGCGGACGTGGCGGTCGTCGGCTGCGGCTATACCGGGCTCTCGACGGCGCTGCATCTGGCCGAAGCTGGCGCGAAGGTCGTCGCGCTCGAGGCGGTCGAGATCGGCTTCGGCGGCGCGGGGCGCAACGTCGGCCTGGTCAACGCCGGCATGTGGCTCGCGCCCGACGACGTCGCGGCGAGGCTCGGCCCGGACTATGGCGAGCGGCTGCTGAGCCTGCTCGGCGGCGGCCCGGCCGCGGTCTACGCCCTGGTCGACAAGCATGGGATGGACTGCGAACTCGTGCGCAACGGCACACTGCACTGCGCGATCGGGGGTTCGGGCCTGGCCAAGATCGAGGAGCGCGCGCGGCAATGGGGCGCGCGCGGCGCGCCGGTGAAGGTTCTCAGCCGCGAGGAGACGGCGCGGCGCATCGGGGTCGACATCTATGCGGGTTCGCTGCTCGATTCGCGCGCCGGCACCATCCAGCCGCTGGCTTACGCGCGCGGACTGGCCCGCGCTGCAATCGCCGCCGGCGCGGCGATCCACACGCGAAGCCCGGTGCGCTCGGCCGAGCGGGCGGGCAAGCTCTGGCGGCTCGCGACGGGCGAAGGGACGGTCGCCGCCGACTGGGTGGTTGTCGCGACCGACGCCTACGCCGAGGGCTCGCCCTGGCCGCAGGGCAAGCGGGAGCAGGTCCGCGTGCCCTATTTCAACTTTGCGACCCGGCCGCTCGCGCCTGAACTGGCCGCCTCCATCCTGCCCGGCCGCGAGGGCTGCTGGGACACGCGCCTCATCATGAACTCGTTCCGCTTCGACCGCGCGGGGCGGCTTCTGTTCGGCAGCATCGGCGCCTTGCGCCTCGCGGGCCTCGAGGTCCACCGCGCCTGGGCCGCGCGCGCGGTCAAAAAGACCTTTCCACAGATTGATAAGGTCGACTTCGAGGCGCAATGGTACGGCATGATGGGCATGACGGCGAACGCGCTGCCGCGCTTCCATCGCCTCGCGCCCAATGTCGTGACCTTCTGCGGCTATAACGGACGCGGCATCGGCACCGGCACCGTATTCGGGCGCCTCCTCGCCGATCATGTTCTGGGAACTTTGAGCGAAAAGGACCTGCCGCTGCCGGTCACCGAGCCGGATGCGCCCGCGCTGCCGGCCGCGAAAGAGGCGTATTACGAGGCCGGCGCCCAGATCGCCCATGCCGTCGGCGCATGGCTCTAAAGTCGCCGGAGGACGGACGGGAAACGTCTTGATTTAAACACCTTGTCTGGCTATTTCGGCCGCTATCGATGTCCGAGTGACGACTCGACTCCCGCGTCTTGCGGCGCGCGACGAGGAAGCCTTCCGCATTGATAGCGGACTGGCGAAGCCCGGCCGCTCCTCCTCAACTTGTTCTACAGGACTGCATCTTATGGCTACGGGAACCGTCAAATGGTTCAACGCAACGAAGGGCTTTGGATTCATCCAGCCCGATGACGGCGGCAAGGACGTATTTGTCCACATCAGCGCCGTTGAGCGCGCGGGGCTCCGCGACCTCAACGAGGGGCAGAAGGTCGCCTATGAGATTGTCGCCGACAAGCGCACCGGACGCTCCTCAGCGGGCAACCTGAAGGTCGCCTGACCAACTCCGCGAACGTGACGATCATCAGCCCCGGCCGAAACGCTGGGGCTTTTTTGTGACTGCCCCCCGTCAAGCCGGGACCTTCCGCTTCGTAAGTTCCGCTCGTACTCTCGGCGCAACCACAGTTCCCAGAAGCTCGATCGAACGTAGAATGGCGTCTTGCGGCTGTGCGCCGACGGCCATCTGCATGAGATAGCGGTCGTGGTGAAAGACCTCGTGCTGACCGAGGATTTCGGCGATGGCCTCGTCCGGCGTTCCGACGATCAGATGTCCGCGCGGGCCCCGGTCCTGATCGAATTGCGCACGCGACAAGGGCGGCCAGCCGCGCTCGCGTCCAATGCGGCTCATCACCTCGGCGTAAGGGCCAAAAAACGCCTCCACCGCGGCTTTGGTCGTGTCGGCGAGGAAGCCATGGCCGTTGATTCCGACCTTGAGCCTGTCGGGCGCGACGCCGGCGCGGCGCCCCGCCTCGCGGTAAAGCTGCGCGAGCGGTCCAAATCGCACGGGCGACCCGCCGATGATCGCAATCGCCAGCGGCAGGCCGAGCGCGCCGGCGCGCGCGACCGATTGCGGCGTGCCGCCCGAGGCGATCCAGACCGGCAGCGGCTGTTGCAGCGCCCGCGGATAGACGCCCAGGCGATCGAGCGGCGGACGATGCCGGCCTTGCCAAGTGACCTGAGGCTTAGCGCGGATTGCGAGCAGGAGATCGAGCTTCTCGGCAAACAGCTCGTCGTAGTCGTCGAGGTCGTAGCCGAACAGCGGAAAGGACTCGATGAACGAGCCGCGCCCGGCCATGATCTCGGCGCGGCCTTTCGAGATGAGATCGAGGGTCGCGAATTGCTGATAGACGCGCACCGGATCGTCCGACGACAACACGGTGACGGCGCTCGTGAGCCGAATGCGCTTCGTCCGCGCGGCGGCCGCGGCGAGCGCCACGGCGGGCGCGGAGACCGCATAGTCCGGCCGATGGTGCTCGCCGAGCCCGAACACATCGAGACCGACGCGGTCGGCCAGCTCGATCTGCTCGATGACGTCGGCGAAAGCCTTGTCGACATCGACCGGCTCGCCGGTGACCGGATCGCGCCGGGTCTCGACGAATGTGTAGGCGCCGAACTGCATTGATAGCCTCAATCGCGCGCGCTTCGCATGGCGCGCAGCCCGATGTTAGCATGACCCAAAACAACGAGGCCGTCGTGACCAAACCACCGATCAGCCGATTTCCCGTCCCCAAACTCGCCGAGCTGCCGGGCGACATCCGCGAGCGGATCGCAGCAGTGCAGGAAAAATCGGGCTTCGTCCCAAACGTCTTTCTGGCGCTCGCGCGCCGGCCGGACGAGTTTCGCGCCTTCTTCGCCTATCATGACGCGCTGATGGAGAAGCCCGGCGGCTTGACCAAGGCCGAGCGCGAGATGATCGTGGTCGCGACCTCGGGCGTCAATCAATGCCAATATTGTGTCGTCGCCCATGGCGCGATCCTGCGCATCCGGGCGAAGAATCCGCTGATCGCCGATCAGGTCGCCGTCAACTATCGCAAGGCGGATCTCGCGCCGACGGCACAAGGCCATGCTCGATTTCGCCGTCAAGGTCGCTGAACGCTCGCACGCGATTGACGATGCGGATTACGAGGAGCATCAAGCGCCACGGCTTCTCCGACGATGACGCCTGGGATATCGCCGCGATCGCCGCCATGTTCGCGATGTCGAACCGCCTCGCCAACGCGTTCTCGATCCGGCCCAACGACGAATTTTATGCGATGGGGCGGGAGAGCCGGTGACGAACAAGGCGGCCGCGCCCGCGTCGGCGCGACCGCCGCGGTCTTCATATCGCCTTGTAAACCTCGGTCTCGAACGCCTGGAACGTCGGAACGGACTTCACGTCGAAGAACGGCAGGATTTGCGTTGCATAGACGCCCGCCACGCCTTTCGCCGGGTCGATCCAATAATACGAATTGGCGAGGCCCGCCCAGGCGAGCGAGCCGGCCGAGCGGCCGGTCGGCAAGGGCTCCGGGTTGATGAGGAACGAAAGCCCCCATTGCATGCCCTCGATGAAGTCGACGTCGTTCGAGATCGGCGGCTGCGCGGTCTTCAGCGGACGCACGCGCACGTCGCCTGCGGCGTTCTGGCTCATGAGCCTGACGGTTTCGGGCTTGAGAATCTGCGCGCCGTTGAACGTTCCGTCGTGCAGGAAAACTTGCGCGAACTTGAGATAGTCGCCGACCGTGCCGTAGAGCCCGCCGCCGCCCATCTCGAACTCCGGCTCTTGCGGGATCTCGGTGTCGGTGGCGACGAATCCCTCCGGCGTGCGCGCATGGATCTTCGCGAGCCGCTTGCGCTGCTCCTCGCCGATTTTGAACGCGGTGTCCTTCATGCCGAGCGGATCGAAGATGTTCTCCTTCATGTAGCGGCCGAGCTTCTGGCCCGTCACCTTCTCCACCGCCTTGCCGGCGAAGTCGATGCCGACGCCATAGTCCCATTTCGCGCCGGGATCGAAGAGCAACGGAACGGTAAGCGCGGCGTTGGCGCAGGAGATGATCGGCGGCGTTCCGGTTTTCTCGAGATAGCGTGTGATGTCTCCGCTCCAGAAGTCGTAGGAGCAGCCGGAGGTGTGGGTGAGGAGATGGCGCAGCGTGATGTCGCCGCGCGCCGGGCGTGTCCTCGGATTGCCGTCGGCGTCGAAGCCTTCGAGCACCATCGGATTTGCGAGTTCGGGCAGCACCGTCTTGATCGGCGCATCCAGCGACAGCTTGCCGCGTTCGACTTGCTGCATCGCGCAGGCGCCGGTGATCGCCTTGGTCATGGAGGCGATCCAGACCACCGTGTCCGCCGTCATCGGCTCGCCCGAGGGGAGCGCGCGCTTGCCGTAGCCGCCTTCGAAAATCGGGCCGTCTCTCGTCGCTGCCGCGGCGGCGACGCCGGGCACGGCGCCCGAATTGGCGGCCTCTTTCAGCACAGCCGCAATCTTGCTCGTGTTCGGCATCAGGCGTTCCTCCCATTCTGCTTGGCCGGCTGTGAGGCTAGCTCAGGGGAGCGATCCTGTCGGCTTTCGTCGCCCGACGCAACCGCATGGCGCGGGGCGCGCTCGCCTCAACGCGAAAGCGCGGTCTCGATGCTGAGCCCGATCGACAGAAGGCGTTCGTCTTCGCCTGCGGGGGCCAGAAACTGGACGCCTGTCGGCAGCCCGGCGGCATCCGTTCCCGACGGCAGCGCAAGGCCGCACATGCGAAACAGATTGCCGAGAAACGTATAGTATATGGCGCGCAGGTTCGTGACGCGGAAGAGCTCGTCATCGCGCTCCAACGGAGCAATGGCAGGCGCGGTCATCGGCGTGGCCGGCAGCACGAGCAGCGCTCCCTTCAGCTCGTCGGCCAAGGCGGCGATGAGCTTCTCGCGGCCGCGCTGCAGATCGACCGCATCCTGCTCGCCGACCCGGCCGCCCAGGGCGCGCTTCACCACGCGGCGATCCATGCGCTCGGCGTCCGCCGATTCAAGGATTGCGCGGTGTTCGGCATAGGCCTCGATCGCGACCAGGGAGCCGAATTGCGCGGAGAGCGCGCGCATCGCGCCGATCTGTGGGATTGGCCGCGAGGTGACCTTGGCGCCGGCCGCGGCCAGGCGTTTCATGGCGGATTCGAGATTGGCCGCCACCGCCGGCTCAGCGTCGTCGATTCCTGTCTTGTCCGGAACGACGAGCTCGACCCCATTGAGATCGAGCGCGCGCACGGACGTGGCCTTTTGCCCGCGCAGCGCCATGTCGATCAGCACGCAATCCTCGACCGTATGCGCCAGCGGTCCGATCGTGTCGAGCGTCCGCGAAAGGGGAAAGACGCCGCTTTTGTCGATCCGCCCCTCGCTGGTCTTGAACCCGACAATGCCGCAGAAACTGGCCGGCGCCCTGATCGACCCGCCGGTGTCGCTGCCGATCGCGCAGGGCGCGAGGCCGCCGGCGACCGCGACCGCCGCGCCCGAAGACGAGCCTCCCGCGACGCGCGGCGTCGCAGGGTCGCGCGGGTTTCTCGGCGTGCCGAAATGCGGGTTGAGCCCGAGCGCTGAGAAAGCGAATTCCGAAAGATTGGTCTTGCCCAGCGCCACCATGCCGGCCGCCGCCAGATTCGCGACGATCGGCGCGTCCTTTTCCTTCGGCGGCGCGGCGGCGAAGAGCGCCGACCCAGCTGTGGTGCGCTCGCCCGCCATGTCGACCAGGTCCTTCCAGGCGACGGGAACGCCATCGAGCGGCCCGGCCGCGCGCCCCTCGCGGTGACGCGCGCGGCTCGCCGCCGCTTCTTCAAGCGCGCGCTCGCGCGTGACGACAATGAACGACGGATTGTCGCGGTCGCGCGCGATGCGATCGAGGAAGAATTCCGCGACCTCGGCCGGATCGAGGCCGCCTTTCGCGATGAGCCGCCCGATTTCAGCCGCGGAACGCTCTTCCAGGTTGTCGATCATATGGCGCCGAGTCTCCCTCGCCCACGATGGTATCGCGATTGTTCGTTCCGGCAAACGCCGCGCTGCATGAAGGAGAGAGGGGGGCGGCCGGCGCCTTCCCCTTGTCACGTTGTCAAACCTAAAAACCAGCGGCCCGCGCTCAGATGATCCGTTGTGATATGCTGGTCTCGACCCGCTGGCGTCGGAGGCGATCGTGCGAAGACTGGGCGCGCTCGTGATACTTACGGGCGCTGTCGCGCTGCTCGCGCCGTGCCGCGCAGCGGCAGCGGCAGCGCCGGCGCTTTGCGCCGCTGCGAGAAAGCCGGTCGGGGCCGAGCCGCTACTCGCCGCAGCGGTCGCGGCGGCATTCGGCAAGGCGACCTTCAACGCGACGGGCGAAGGCTGCGTTTACCCGCTCAAGGTTCTGCATTACGCGACCGCGGACGTCCTTATCGTCCAGGCCGGCGAGCCCGGCCAAGCGTGCCATGGCTGCGGAGCGCCGCTGACGGCCATTGTGCTCCGGCGGGTTGATGACGGCTTCAAGCCTGCCCGCTTCTTTCGCAAATTCGCTGCGCCTGGGACTTCTGGCGCGGTCGGAGACATTTCGCCGGTCGAGATCGGCGGCGATGACGGCATGGCGATAGAGAGCGGAGGGATGTTCCAGGGCTACGGTTTCACGGCCATCGACTTCTTCGCCTTTCATTCAGGCAAGCTCGTCAGCCTCAATGATAAGCCAATCATCATCGACGCCGACAATGGCGGCGCTGTCGTCGATCCGGACAAGACGATCGAGGTGACCGGGAAGTGGTCCTTCGATCCCGCGGACAAAACCGCCCTCGCCGTCGACTACGAGATCAAGGCGCACGGCGCGACGCGGGTCGAACGTGTCATATGGCGCCTGCAGGGAACGTCGCTGGTCCTTTCCCACGGCCACGTTCCGCCCGAAGTTTCGGAAGCCTCAGGCGGCGGCTGAGGCGTGGCCCGCGCCGGCTCGCTGCGGCTACGCCTTTCCCCACCCGCCTCCGGTCGGCGTGACGATTTCGATCGCTTCACCCGCCTCGAGCCTGGTCTCGGCGCAGCCTGGCAGGATCTCGACGCGTCCGTCATTCCGGCGGACCGAGTTACGGCCGAGTTCGCCGTCGCGTTCCGCCCATCATGCCGGGATTGGGAACGGCGCGGTGGCCGCTCAGAATCGCCGCGCTCATCGGCTTTAAGAATCGGATGCGCCTCAGCGTGCCATCGCCGGCGCGCCATTGGCCCTTGCCGCCGGAGCCGCGGCGGATATGGAAATCCTCGAGCGCGACCGGAAAGCGGCTCTCCAGCACTTCCGGGTCGGTGAGGCGCGAATTGGTCATGTGCGTGTGAACCGCGCTCGCCCCGTTGAAGCCGGGGCCGGCGGGCGCGCCCGAGCAGATCGTCTCGTAATATTGATAGGTGTCGTCGCCGAAGGTGAAATTGTTCATCGTCGCCTGCGCCGAGCCGAGCGCGCCAAGCGCGGCGAACAGCGTATCGGTCACCGCCTGCGACACCTCGACATTGCCCGCCACCACCGCAGCCGGATATCTGGGCGACAGCATCGAGCCTTCCGGCACGATGACGCGGATCGGCCTCAGGCACCCGGCGTTCATCGGGATGTCGTCGTCGACCATCACCCGGAACACATAGAGCACCGCGGCGCGCGTCACCGGCTCGGGCGCGTTGAAGTTCGTCGGCTGCTGCGCCGATGTGCCGGTGAAGTCGACCGTCGCCTCGCGCTTCGCCTTGTCGACGCTGATCCTGACCTTGATCACCGCGCCCTGATCGGAAACGCTCTCCGCTTCGCCGTCGGCGAGCCTGTCGAGCACGCGGCGCACGCTTTCGTCGGCGTTGTCCTGAACGTGGCCCATATAGGCCTCGACCATGTCAAGCGAGAACATCTCGACCATCCGCCTGAGCTCCCGCACGCCCTTTTCGTTAGCGGCGATCTGGGCCTTGAGGTCGTTGACGTTCTGCAGCGGATTGCGCGCCGGATAGGGGCCGCTTCTGAGCAGGTCATAGAGTTCGCGCTCGCGGAAGCGCCCGCGCTCGACCAAGAGAAAATTGTCGATATAGACGCCCTCTTCCAGGATCGACGTGGCGAGCGGCGACATCGATCCAGGCGCCGTTCCGCCGATATCGGCGTGATGGCCGCGCGAAGCGGTCCAGAACAGGATCGATTCGCCGCGCTCGTCGAAGACCGGCGTGCAGACCGTGATGTCGGGCAAGATGGGTGCCGCCGTTATAGGGCGCGTTGAGCGCGAACACGTCGCCCGGGCGAATGCGCCCCTCATTGTCGCGGATGATCGTCTCGACCGAACGGTCCATCGAGCCCAGATGCACCGGCATGTGCGGAGCGTTGGCGACAAGACGCCCCTCGCGGTCGAACAATGCGCAGGAAAAGTCGAGCCGCTCCTTGATGTTGACCGAATAGGCGGTGTTCTGCAGCGTGACGCCCATCTGCTCGGCGATCGACATGAAGAGATGATTGAAGATCTCGAGCATGACCGGATCGGCTTTGGCGCCGATCGCCTCGCGCCGCACCATCGGCTCGACGCGAGTCATCAGCACGTGATTTTTCGGCGTGACCGCGGCGCGCCAGCCCTGTTCCACGACGATCGTCTGATGCGGCTCGATGATCAGCGCCGGCCCATCGACCTTCGCGCCGGCGCCAAGCGCTTCACGCAAAAAGACATTCGCGTTTCGCCAGCGACCATGCGAAAAGAAGCGCGTCGCCCGGGCGGGAACAGGCGGCGCGGTCGATGAGGCGGAGGGCGTCGAGAGACGCCCGTCTTTCGGCGGGCCTTGTCGGGTCCGTTCCGCGAGTCGCGCCGCGCCGCCGATCGCCTCGGCCGACACCGCCTCGATGGCGATGGCCTTCGCGCGATCGACGAAGCCGAAGCGGTTTTTGTGGGCGCTCTCGAACGCCCGCCGCATCGCCGCGGGCGTCGAGAGCGGAACCTCGATGGTCGTGTCGGAGCCCGCATAGCGCAATTGCGCCCGGCGATGGACCTTGATCCTCTCGCGTCCGACCCCCTGCCCTTCAACCTCCGCGACCGCCGCATCGGCGAGCTCTTCCGCGATGGCCTTGACGCGCAGAAGCGCGTCGATGCGAAGCGGCTCGTCGACTCCTTGCGCACGCTGGGCGGTGATGTCAGCGAGCCCCATGCCATAGGCCGAAAGCAGCGACGAGAACGGATGGATGAGCACGGTCGTAATCGCCAGCGCGTCGGCGACGTCGCACGCATGCTGCCCGCCCGCGCCGCCGAAGCAGTTGAGCGCATAGCGCGTCACGTCGTAGCCGCGCGCGACTGAAATTGTCTTGATCGCCTCGGCCATTTTCGCAACCGCAATAGCGAGAAACCCGTCGGCGACCGCCTCCGGCTCACGCCCATCGCCGATGTCGCGCGCCAGCGCGGCGAAGCGTTCGCGCACGATTGCCTCGTCGAGCGGCTGGTCGCCGCGCGAGCCGAACACTTTCGGGAACAGATCGGGGATGAGCTTGCCGGCCATCAGGTTGGCGTCGGTGACTGTGAGCGGACCGCCGCGGCGATAGGCCGCAGGACCTGGATCCGCGCCGGCGGATTCCGGTCCGACGCGAAAGCGCGCGCCGTCGAATGAGAGGATCGAGCCGCCCCCGGCCGCGACGGTATGGATCTTCATCATCGGCGCGCGCATGCGCACGCCCGCGACCTCGGTCTCGAAGGCGCGCTCGAACTGCCCGTCGAAATGAGCGACATCGGTCGAGGTGCCGCCCATGTCGAAGCCGATGACGCGCTTGAACCCCGCGCTCATGCCCGTGCGCGCCATCGCCACCACCCCGCCGGCCGGGCCCGACAGGATCGCGTCCTTGCCGGCGAACAGGTCAGCCGAGGTGAGGCCGCCCGACGACATCATGAACATGACGCGCGCGCCGGTCCGTTCGACGTCGAGATCGCGCGACACCTGGTTCACATAGCGCGCGAGAATCGGCGAGAGGTAAGCGTCGACCACCGTGGTGTCGCCACGCGAAACAAGCTTGATCAGCGCCGAGGCGACATGGCTTTCCGAGACCTGGCCGAAGCCGAGATCGCGGGCGATTTTCCCGACCGACGCGCTCGTGCGCCGGATAGCGCCACGCGTGCATGAACACGATCGCGACGGAATCGTAGCCTTGCGCGCGGGCTTGAGCGAGCGCGGCGCGCACGCGCTTAACGTCCGGCGCCGCCTCGACCGTTCCGTCGGCGAGCACGCGCTCGTCGACCTCGATCACGCCTGAATAGAGCTGCTCAGGCTTCACGATGTTGCGCGCGAAGATGCGCGGGCGCGCCTGATAGCCGATCTCGAGCGCGTCGCGGAAGCCGCGCGTGGTCACCAGCAGCGTGCGCTCGCCGCGCCGCTCGAGCAGCGCATTGGTGGCGACCGTTGTTCCCATCTTGACGGCGCCAATCGCGCCTGCGGGGATCGGCTCGTCCGATGACAGGACCAGGAGGCGGCGGATCGCCTCGACCGCGGCGTCCGTATAAGCCGGGCTCTCCGAGAGAAGCTTCATCGGATGCAGCCGCCCGCGCGGGTCGCGGCCGATGACGTCAGTGAACGTGCCGCCGCGATCGATCCAGAAGTCCCAGGCGCCCGGCTTGTCCATCAAAGCGCCGCGCTTTGCGTTCACGTTTGATTGATCTCCCGCGTTGCGCCGCGGCTTTGCCGCAGCCCCGCGAATGGTCCTATCATCGAGGCAATCCAAACGGAAAACGAGAGGACCCTCGGCAAATGGAAACCGTGAAATTTGGCAAAACCGGCATGCAGGTGTCGAAGCTCTGTCTCGGCTGCATGACATACGGCTCGACCAAATGGCGCGACTGGGTGCTGGAGGAAGAGGCCTCGCGCCCCTTCATCCGCGAGGCGCTGGAGAAGGGAATCAATTTTTTCGACACGGCGGATGTCTATTCGCAAGGCGCAAGCGAGGAAATCGTCGGCCGCGCGCTGAAAGAATACGCCAAGCGGCCCGAGGTGGTGATCGCGACCAAGGTGCATGGAGCGATGGGGCCAGGCGCCAACGCCAAGGGCCTGTCGCGCAAGCACATCATGGAGGCGATCGACGCGTCGCTCAGGCGCCTCGGCACCGACTATGTGGATCTCTACCAGATCCACCGTTTCGATCCCTTGACCCCGATGGAGGAGACGCTGGAAGCGCTGAACGACGTCGTGCGCGCCGGCAAGGCGCTCTATATCGGCGCTTCGTCGATGTACGCATGGCAGTTCGCGCGCATGCTCGACATCGCCCGCGCCAAGGGACACGCTGAGTTCGTTTCGATGCAGAATTACTACAACCTCGTCTATCGCGAGGAGGAGCGCGAGATGATGCCGCTCTGCGCCCATGACGGCATTGCGGTCATTCCCTGGTCGCCGATGGCGCGCGGCTATCTCGCGGGCTCAGGCGTCGGCGCCGAAGCTTCGACGGTGCGGGGGCGCACCGATCCGTTCAGCGTAACCCTGGGGCTGGGGTCGCGGCAGGACGAGGCGATCCGCAAGCGCGTGATCGAGACGGCGGAAAAGCTGAGCACGAAGCCGGCCGTGGTGGCGCTCGCCTGGGTGCTGTCGAAGCCGTTCGTCACCGCGCCGATCATCGGCGCCTCGAAGCCCCACCACCTCGCCGACGCGGTCGCGGCGACCGAGCTTAAGCTCGACGCCCGCACGATCGCCAAGCTCGAGGAGCCCTATCACTGCAAGCCGGTGGCGGGACACGCGTAGCGAACGGTTGCGCGCGCACTTAGATAAGGGATGCGGGCGAACGCTCGAACCCTTCGAGGAGGCGATGATGACAGAAGCCGGAACCAAGGACCACCCGATCACGATCGAGCCGATCCATGCGCGCGTGCGGGTGATCTGGCATGGGCGCGCGATCGGCGACAGCAGCCACGCGCTCGAGCTCAAGGAAGCGAACTATCCCCCCGTCGTCTACGTGCCCCGCGCCGACATGGACATGGGCGCGCTCGAGCGCACGACTCGCGTCACGACCTGTCCCTATAAGGGCGAGGCGAATTACTATTCGATCGCCGACGGGAAGGCGCGCGACGACAACGCCGTGTGGACCTACGAGCACCCGAAGGCGGGGGTGGGCGAGATCGCGTCCCACCTCGCGTTCTATCCCGACAAGGTTGAAATCACGCGCGGCGAATAGGCTTCATCCCGCGCGCCGGTTGGCGCTTGCAGCTTCCGGCGCGCATTGGGGGTCGTGACCTGCCTGGGAGGCGTTGGCCGCAAGGTCTAGACGCCGTGCATCGCGTCGGCGCTTGAGCTAAACTCACCTTCCAACACTGGGCCGGGAGGAGAGGGCAATGCTGTTTGAGGGCGGGTTCACATTCGGCAATTTCGTCGCCGACGCGTTCACAATATTCATGTTCATATTGTGGTTCTGGTTGCTCATCGTCGCGGCGGGCGATCTGTTCCGCCGGCATGACGTGTCGGGCTTCGTCAAGGTGCTGTGGGTGATCGCGTTCATCCTGTTCTCCTACCTCGGCGTGTTCGCCTACTTGCTCACCCAGGGTCGCGGCATGGCGGAGCGCAATAAGGCGCAAGCCAACGAGGCGAGGGAGGAGTTGCGTCATATCGTCGGCTTCAGCGCCGCGGACGAGATCGTGAAGCTCGACAAGCTGAAGGCGGCGGGGTCGATCACCGAGCAGGAATACGGACGCCTGAGAGCCAAGCTGGTCCAATAGCGGCAAGGCGCGGCGCTCGCGCGCCGGCGGATTGACGAAGACGCGCGGGCGGAAACCGTCAACGCAATTCGAACGAACGACCCGAATCAGGCCGGCTCGCGCGGGCCTCGGCGTCAGGGAGGAGAATCGATGTGCATCAATTGCGGAAGCGACGGGATCGGCCGGCGGGATTTGATGAAGTTCGGCGCGGCGGGCGCGATCGCGCTCGGGATGGGAGGCGTATCGCCTGCGGCGCGGGCGGCGGAGGGCGCGCCGACCGCGCTTTCCCCCAGCAAGCGCTCGCTGAGCTGAAAGCGGGCAATGAACGCTTCGTCAGCCATCCCGAGCTGTGTTCGGTCGACCTCGCGGCGAGCAGAGCCGCCGTCGCCGCCCATCAGGCGCCCTGGGCGACCATCATCTCGTGCGCCGACAGCCGCGTGCCGCCGGAGCTCATTTTCGGCGGACACGGCGTCGGCGAACTGTTCGTCGCCCGCGACGCGGGCAATCTCGTCGGCGTCGACACCCTCGGGACGATCGAATATGGCGCCGCCGTGCTCGGCTCTCCGCTCATCGTCATCCTCGCCCACACCGCCTGCGGCGCGGTGAAAGCGGCCTGCGACGTGGTGACCAAGAACGCAACCTATCCCGGCGTGATCGGCCGGATGATCGCGCCGATCGTGCCGGCGGCGCTCGCGGTGCGCAACGATTCCGGCGACTTCACAAACAATTCCGCGAAAGAGAGCGCGAAACGGACGGCTGCGAAACTTCCTGGCTTGAGCGCGATTGTCGGCGGCCTGGTCGGCGCGGGCAAAGTCAAGATCGTCGCGGCGATCTACGACCTTGAAACCGGCGTCGTCACTTATCTCGATTAGGAGAAAGGGCTGGTCCGCCGCCTCAGCTCGGCTTCGCGACCAGGACCGCAGAGTCGCTGTTCGCCCGGGACACGCGCATGAGCGCGCGCCGGCGCTCCAGCGATTCCGGATAAGATCGCCTTACGCGCCCCTTAAGGGAGTGCGCTCCGCCTTTGCCGCTCGCCGCTCAAGCTCGAAACGGACAGATCATGACCGCGAAAAGTAAGACCGTGCTCATCACCGGCTCGACCGACGGCGTCGGGCGCTACGTGGCTGAGCGCCTGGCCGCGGAGGGCTGGCGCGTCATTGTCCATGGCCGCGACCGCATCCGCGGCGAGGCGGTGGTCGAACGGATCGCGAAGCGAGGGGGAGAGGCGCGCCTCCTCACCGCTGACCTCGCCTCGCTCGCCGAGGTTCGTTCTCTCGCCGACGCGGTGCTGCGCGATGAAGCGGGCCTCGACGCGCTCGTCAACAACGCCGGGATCGGCACGAGCGGGTCGCGGCGCGAACTCAGCGTCGATGGCTTCGAATTGCGCTTCGCGGTCAATTATCTTGCGGGTTTCCTGCTGACACGCTTGCTCCTGCCCCTGCTGGAGGCGCGCAAATCGGCCCGCATCGTCAACGTCTCCTCGGCCGGACAGCAGGCGATCGACTTTTCCGACGTAATGCTCACGCATGGCTATAGCGGCGTGCGCGCCTATTGCCAGAGCAAGCTCGCGCAAATCCTGTTCACCTTCGATCTCGCCAGGGAGCTCGCGGGAAGCGGCGTAACGGTCAATTGCCTGCATCCGGCAACCTACATGGATACGACGATGGTTCGTTTGAGCGGCGCACAGCCGATAAGCACAGTGGAGCAAGGCGGCGCGGCCATTCTGCAGCTCGTCGAGTCGGAGGCGCTTGCGGGCGGAAGCGGACTCTATTTCAGCGGCATGCAGGAATCGCGGGCCGATTCGCAAGCCTATGACGAGAATGCGCGTGAACGCTTGCGCGAGCTGAGCTTCGAGCTTGCCGGTCTCGCCGATCCCTTGGCGGCCCCGGGCCCATCGGGACAAGGCGACCTTCGCTGACGCTGGTCGCAAAGACGCCGGTCGCGACGGCTTTATCAACGGCGATCGCGATCCCGGGAACAGGGGCGCCCCTGAGCCGCCTGGCGCCGCGGGCATTCATCGCGTGTTAATCGCTCCCCATATCTGTTGGCGCGTTGACGCCATGGGCCACACTAGCGGAGTCGCTGACCCTGCATTATTCTACCGATCGGCCACGAATGTCAGTATGACGCCCATGGCTGGCCGCCTGCTTTGGGAGCCCACGAGATGGATACGATAGCGGCGGTGGCCGCCAAGAAGCTTAGCAAGCTTCTGGCGAAGGACTTCCGCGAGATCTTTGGCTCGGCTCAAAGCGACGAAGCGGAGCGCCTCGGCGCGCTCGCGCGAACGACGATCGAGTGCATAGCCAGGAGCGACGCGCTCTATCACACCTTCGAACACACCATGCTGGTGACGATTGTCGGGCGCGACATTCTTCGCGGGCGCACGCTTTCGAGCCGTATCGAGCCGGCGGACTACGTCCACCTGATCGTCGCCTGCCTTCTCCACGACATCGGATTCGTGCGCGGTGTCCTGAGCGGCGACACCAAGACCGAATTCGTCATCGACCGAAGCGGCAAGACCGTCACCCTCCCGCGCGGCGCGTCGGACGCTTCGCTTGCGCCCTATCATGTCGATCGATCCAAGCTGTTTGCCTATGAAAGACTGGGAGATACGCCGAGCATTGATCCGGCGCGCGTCGCGGCGGCGATTGAGCTTACGCGCTTTCCCCCGAGCCCCGACTCGGATGGAAACGGGCTCGAACCGAGGCTGGTTCAAGCCGCCGACCTGATCGGGCAGCTTGGCGATCCCCTCTATCCGAAAAAGGCGAACGCGTTGTTCTACGAGTTCGAGGAACTCGGTAGCAACCGGCAGTTTGGCTACGCGTCCCCCGCCGACCTCGTCGAAAAGTTTCCGGGATTTTACTGGAACACCGTGTCGGCGCATCTCGAGGAGGGGATGAAATATCTGAGCCTGACGGCGTCTGGCCGCCAGTGGATCGCCAACCTGCACAATCACATTTTCAGCGCTGAGCATTTCAACTGGCTGATGGGCCCCCAGATCTGACCGTTCGTTCCGCGCGATCAGAGGGGCGTTGCCCCGGCCCCCGTGAGCCGCAGGATCGCCTCGACGATGTCGTTCGTCAGCGTCGCGACGAACCGCCACAGGAAATTGAGGTCGAGCCCGGTCTGCGCCCCCAGGATCGGCAGGATCAGGAGCGCCGCGATGAGGATGAGCATGCCGTAAGGCTCGAGCGCGGCGAGCGAGCGCGACGGCCCGTCCGGCAACAGGCCGACAAGAATCCGCCCGCCGTCAAGCGGGGGAATGGGCAGGAGATTGAACACCGCGAGCACCACGTTGATGATGAGCGCGTTCCTGAGATTCTCGCCGACCCAATCCGCCGCGCCAGGCGGCAAGAACGCGACGAAATAAAAGAGAACGGCGCTCAAAATCGCGAGCGCGAGATTCATCCCCGGCCCCGCGGCGGCGACAAAGACCGAATCGAGTTTCGGGCGGCGCAGCGCGCGGAAGCTCACCGGCACGGGCTTGGCGTAGCCGAACAGGAACGGCGCGTGGGTGATCAGCAGCAAAGCCGGCAGCAGGATCGTGCCGAACGGGTCGATGTGCTTCAGCGGATTGAAGCTCACCCGTCCCTGGCGCCAGGCCGTATCGTCTCCGAACAGATGCGCGACGAAGCCATGCGCCGCCTCGTGAAAGGTGATCGCCAGAATGAGCGGAATGATCCAGGTCGAGACCTCATAGAGGGTCAGGGCGAACCGTGAGGGCATTGTCTCTCGCTCGCCGCGGGCCTTATTGCGCCGCCAGTTCGGCTCTCACGATCCGGGCGCCTTCGATGGCGAGATAGGCCTCCGGGAGGCGGCAAAGCTCTTTCGCTCGCACGCGCGAGGGAAATCGGCCCGCGAGCTTAGCCCGATCGATGAGCCCTTCGGGCTGCGCGTATGATCCGACCAGCATCGTCGGCAGAAGCATGGATTCCTCCCTCGGCGATCGGTCAGAGCGGCCAATCGACCCTCATCCTGCGCCGCTGACCCCTACCAGACAAGGCGAGGGCCCTTCCACGCATTATCGCCGTACGCCAGGCCGCTTCGAGGCGGCGCCGCGAATTGTGGAACAAACTGCGCTTCTCTATGGTTATCCTGCGTCGAAACTGCGGGAGGATCCGATCGTGAACAAGATTGCCTTGGTCTCTTTAGCTTGCCTTGCGCTCGGAGCCTGCTCGACGCCCACGCAAACGGTCGGCACCCTCGGAGGGGTCGCCACCGGCGCCGCGGTCGGCGGGCCGGTGGGGGCGGTGGTTGGCGGCGCGGTAGGCGCGGTGGCGACTCGGCCCGGCTCTGTGCTCGGCGGTCACCACTATCACTGCCGCTATCACGACCGGTACGGCCACGTCCACTACCGCTGCTAGGCAACTCCCCTTAGCCGGTTCCGCGCGACTGGCCTCCGGTGGAAGCCGCCGCCAGGCGACCGGATGCGCGGACGGAAGGCGATTTTATCGCCCCGATGAGGGCGGTTGATCGCGCGCGGATTCGAGCGCGGCGCTAAGCGCGCGCCGCAGCGCGTGCATCTGGTCGACGAGATGCAGGACGACGTCGAGCCCCTCGTCGTTCACCCCCATCTTGTCCTTGAGATCGCGGATCAGGTTCACGCGCGCGAGATCCATGTCGGTGAAGGCGAGTTCGTCGGCCTCGCGAGCGGGGATCAGCCACTCCTCTTCGATCCAGACCGTGAGCGTTCGCCGGTCGAGGCGCGCGCGCTCCAGAAACTCCCGTTCCGTGATCATGGGCTTACATCCCCTTGCGCGGATCGTAATCGGCCGCCGGCTTCCAGTCGGCTAGGAAGGTTTCGAGCTCGGGCTCGGCCCCGGTCGGCATCATCACCTTGAGCCTGACCCGTTCGTCGCCCGCGCCGCCGCGCGTCTTCACGCCCTTGCCCCGAAGGCGCAGCACGTCGCCGGTGTTCGACCGCTTCGGGATCTTGAGCATGACGCTGCCCGTCGTCGTCGGCGTTCTCACTTCCGCCCCCAGCGCGGCCTCCTTCACGGTGACCGGCAGATCGAGCAGGATGTCGGCGCCTTCGCGGGTGAAATAGCGGTGCGGCCTGACCACGATCTGCACCAGCGCGTCGCCCGGCGGGCCCTCGCCCGGGCTCGGCGCGCCCTTGCCCCGCAGCCGCAGGGTCCGCCCGTCCTCGACGCCGGCGGGAATGGTCACGTTCAATGTCCCGCCCTGCGGCAGGGTGATCGTCTTGTCGGCGCCGTTGACCGCGTCGAGGAAATCGATCGGCAATTCGTAATGCAGGTCTGCGCCAGGCCGGCGGCGCGCCTGCTCGGCGCTGCGCCTGAGCAATTCCGCGAACAGGTCGTCGCCCTGCGCGAAGTCGCCGTAAGCGCCCTGGCCCCCATAAGGGTGGCCGCCCTCTTGGGCATAGTCGCGGTAATAGCGCGGGTGCGGCGGCGCCTTCTCGGCGCCCGAAGCGTCGATCTCGCCGGCGTCGTAGCGCCGCCGCTTCTCCGGATCGGACAAGAGATCGTTGGCGCCGGCGACCTCCTTGAACTTGTCCTCGGCCTGCTTGTCGCCGGGATTGAGATCCGGATGCAGCTTCTTGGCCAGCTTCCGATATGCCTTGCGGATCTCGTCGGCGGAAGCGGTCTTGGCGACGCCAAGGGTTTCATAAGGGTCGTTCATGCGCGGGATCCGTCGCGGGCGAGGCCGGTCAGCCTTAGCAGAGATGCGGGCCAATTCTCCAGGCGCGATCGCCGGCCCTCGCAGCTTTCGCGTGGCCGCGGCCAGCGAAGCAATCGCGCAATCGTGTTCGAAAGCCCAGGGCGCGGCGATTGATTTGTGTCCGAACGGGAGCAGAATCAAGGCGAAAACGAATCGATCCACGGACGAAGCAGCGCCGCGGCGCCGAGTTGAGGCCGACTTTGGCGTCGATACGCGGCGACAGCGGAGGAAAGCGATGTCAGGGACGATCATCAACCTCATCATCCAGCTGATCGCGGGCGCGATCGGCGGCAACGCGGTCGGAGCGGCGGCGAAGAACGTGAACATGGGCCCGACCGGCAACACCATTGCCGGCGCGGTCGGCGGGGTCGCCGGCGGATCGCTCCTGACCTCGCTGATCCCGATGCTGCACGCGGCGACCGGCGGCATGGATCTGGGCGCGCTTGCCGGCCAGCTCGTCGGCGGCGGCGTGTCCGGCGCGATCGTCTCGGCGATCGTCGGCATGGTCATGAACAACATGAAGAGCGCCTGAGCGTTCGGCCCTCCGGTCGAGTAGCCGAGCGCTCTAGATTCTTTGATTTCGCGCGCTTGTTTGCGAAAAACCGGCTTCCACTTTTTCGCCGCGCGCTCTGTCGGCGCATAGGGCTGTCAACTCCGGCGGCTTGCCGCTAGAATCGGCCGCGGGCCCGGAAAGGGCTCTCTGTTCATCACCGGGCCGGCGGCGCCGGCCGCCAGGAGCAGGATGCATGGGACTGATCAGTTTCGTCAAGCGCCGGCGAGACGCTGTCGGGGCCAGCGAAGCCAACGCGGCGACGCCGAGGCGCTGCACAAGGAGCTCGAGAAGCACGGCCTCGACGCGTCGAAGTCAACGTCGAGGTCGACGGAGACAAGGTGAAAATGCCGGGCGCGGCCCCGACCACCGAGCAAGCCGAAAGATCGCGGTTGCGCTCGGCAACACGGTTGGCGTGCAGACGGTGCAGAACGACATCCAGCCGGCGGCCGGCCAGGTGCTGCGCATCCCGCCGCTGAGCTGAGCTCCTGCTTCGCAGCCGCGCCTACCAGGACGAGTGGTCGGCCAACGCTGAATGATCTTTCCATCTCTCGGGAGTTCGGGGCCTCGCGGTCACGTCCCGAGATCGGAGCGATGCTGCCGCGCCCAGGCTTCCAGCTTGATCGGCGGCCGGCCGAGCAGCGTCGCAACCGTGTCGGTCGTCACCGCGCTGTAGGCCATGCGTCCATCAAAGGTCTGCCGCACCCATTCGAGCATGCTCGCGGCATAGTTCGCCTCAATGTTGCCCGGCATGACCACCTGGCCAGAAGCGACGCCAACCGCGAGGTCGTCCGGCGTCATGACGAGGGCCTGGATCGGGCGGTCCGTCGCCCTGCTCAGCACTCCCGCGACCTCCATCCCGTTCAGGACGTCGGTCGACAGGTAGTAGTTCTTCCCCGCGTGGCGCTCCGGCCCTTCCGCCAGCACCTTAGCTGCTACAGCGGCGATATCGTCGCTGGCGACCCAGCCCACGCGCTTGTCGCCCATTGGCCAACGCAACGCGCCACCCACGGGACGCATGACCGTCAGCAGGTTTTCCATGAAGACATGCGGATGGAGGTGACACCAAGCCACGCCGCTTCCCTCGATGTAGCGTTCGACGAGCTCGTGCCAGGCGAAATGCGGATCGGTCGAGCGACCGTTTCCGAAGACGCCAAGATGGACGATGAAGCTGACGCCGGCGTCCACCGCCGCATCTGTGATCGTCTTCATCTGATGGACCATGTGGATGGTGTAGCCCGTCATCAGGAATAGGCGGTCGATCCCCTCCAGCGCCGCGGGAAAGCTCTGCGGATCGTCCAGGTCGACGAGGACGGCAGCCTTGCCCTCGTCCTTCCAGTTAGCCACGGTCCGTGGATCACGCGCGCCGCAGACGACCTCGACTCCGCCCCTCTCGCCCAGCTGCGCGACTATGGCGCCGCCGTTCAACCCGCTGGCGCCGAGCACGAGGACGCGGGGCCGGTCTGATCCTCTGTCTCGTTCAGCCATGATGATCTCCAGTTCTCTTAAAAAAACAGCGATCTGTTTGCGCTGGCGTAATTCATTGCCAAGAACGACAGGCATGGAACGCGAGATTCGCTTACAGGCGCGCACCGCCGTCGGCCGCGATCTCGGCGCCATTGATGTAGCTTGCCGCGTCCGAGACCAGAAAGGCGACAAGTTCCGCGACTTCGTTTGCCTCCGGCGCGATGGCGCTGAACCCACTCGCAATCCAGATACCATATGCTATCGGAATGTCAAATGGTATCTTAATGGCCGAAAGGCCGGCGCGTTTGCCTTGGCCTTTGGCTCCGGGCGGCGCTTAGCGTTGCGCGAGAAGCTTCAGCAAGGCGCCGATCACCCGGCCTGCGGTGCTGCGTGCGCCAGGTTTCAACTGCGGGTGCTGCAGGCTGAGACCATGCGCCAGAGCGGTCATGCAGCCGGCAAGGTCGCGCGGGTCCATGGGAAGCGGGACGGACTGGGCTTCGAAGAAGCGCTCGAGGATTCGAGCCAGGGCGCGGGTCTGCTGATCCTGCAGAGCGTAATATCGTTTTGCGAAGACTAGATTTCGGCGCGCGTGGAGTTGCAGCTCTGTAACCAGGAGCGGACAGTCGCTATCGCAGTGCATTGTTTCGAGCCATGCGCTCAGCGCCGCGGACAGTTGGTGCGGGGGGAGACTGACGATCCGCCCAAGTTCCGCCATATCGCGCTCCATGTAGACGCGCAACAGCTCTAGGAAGACCGCCTCTTTGCTCTCGAAATTGGAATAGATTGCGCCCTTCGAGTAGCCGGCCTCCGCCGTTATCAGTTCGATCGACGCGCCGCCATATCCGTGGCCTGCAAGGACCCGCTCAGCCGCGGCAAGCAGCCGCTCCCGGGTTAGCGCCTGCTGCTGGGCGCGTGTCAAACGTACAGGCCGCATCAATCCCTCAGGATGGTTTGCTACTTAGGTCCGCATGGATTATCGCGATACCATATGACTTTCAAGTTACATACAGTATCTATAATCGGAGGCGGCGGCCACGGCCGCTCGCACGTCAGCGATGGCTTCGTGCCGGACACCGCCTACAAGCAGGCGACATCAAGGACGGATACAGTGAGAGAGGCGCGCCCCGCCAGTCGTCCGACGGCTCAAGGCGACTCGGAAATGGCGCCGCAAGCCCTTGTATGTCTGTTCGCGGTAGTTCGTTGACGTCCAGCCGCGCACAGTTTGTGTTGGTAGAGCAGTAAGTTACCATCCCTCTGTGTTCGCGCCGGTTCGCCTCGAGCCGCCAATTTTGTTGCGATGGCGTTGCGACAAAGCGGAACAGAAGAGGCTGAGGGAAATGGCTTATGGGGCGGGACTGACACGCGGCGCGCAACTGCTTACACATCGGTCAATCGAGACTTTGCGGCCGGCAGAGACTCCGTATCGGGTTCCGGATCAGCGGTGCAAGGGGCTGGCGGTGCGGGTCGCGCCGAGCGGCGTCAAGACGTGGGATCTGGCCTACCGCATTCGAGGGACGGGCAAGATGCGCCGCCTGTCGCTCGGCCGCACGACAGACGTTGGCCTCGAGCAGGCGCGCGAACGGGCCAATGAACTAACCAGCGCGGCGCGCGGTGGCCGTGACCTAATCGGCGAAGAGGGCGAGGCCAGAGATGCGGCAGCCTCACGGATCACTGTCGGGTCGTTGATCGATCTCTATCTTCGACGGCGGGTTTCCGGCCGACTGCGCACGGCGAAGGCGATTGAGAGCCGTCTCAGGCGCACCTTGGCGCCCATCCTTCAACGATATGCTGCAGATATTTGCCGACGTGACATGCGGGCGCTCCTGGACTCAATCGCCGATCGGGGCCAAGGGCGGGAAGCGGAAAAACGTCGGCAGGTTTGCACAGCAATGTTTCGCTGGGCGCTGTCGCAGGACATCGTTGAGGCCGATCCCACTGCCGGGCTGACACCATACGACCGAGGCGCCCCGCGCGATCGGGTCTTGACCCTCGAGGAAATCGAGACGCTCTGGAGGTGGTTGGACACCGATGCACTTTCTCTTGAAGCGGCGGACATTCTGAAGCTCGAGCTTTTGACCGGCGCGAGGTGTGGGGAGATCAGCGGGCTCCGCGCCGAGGAGATCGATCGCCAAAAATGGATCTGGACGCTGCCTGCTGAGCGCTCGAAAAATGGGCGTCAGCGCGTCACGCCGATTGTGGGCCTCGCGCGCGAGATGCTCGAACAACGGCTATCTGGCGGCGAGAAGGGACCCCTGTTCCTGCTGGAGAAGGGCGTGGTCGTCACGTCGGCACATATCGGCCACTATCTGTTGACGCGCCAAACAGCGTTGCCGATCGCCGTATTCACTTCGCATGACCTTCGACGAACGTTCGCGACCATGCTGGCGGAGATGGGGATAGCACTCGATCTGGTTGCTGCGATCGTCGGTCATGAGTCGGGCGGTAAAGAGACCCGAACGCTCGTCCGCTATTACGTGCATAGCGACATGCTTGAGCGCAAGGCGCACGCGCTCAAGGCGTGGGACGACCGGCTCAAGGGCATTGTGCTGGGCGAGGAAGCCACGAAGGTGGTGCCGCTACCCCGACGCGCGTGATCAATTACGGTTGCTAATCCACACGTGCTCATCACGCGCGCACACTGCTGGGCGCCACCGTGAACACTGCGGCAAAGTCGGACCCGGACACGCACTCGAGCCACCGAAAAATTAATATCTGTGCATCGCCTTATCCGAGGCTGCGGCGCCTCGCCGAGTTCAAAGGGGCACAGACAATTTTGGTGATTGGAGAAATCGTGCCGGCACGAGCCCTCTAAAGGCCTCACAAAGTGCAGGAGCTCAAGTGGCTCAGGTTGTTGGCCGACGCCTAGGTCGGTTGTAGATCTAATCTGTATGCCATTTATTGATCGACGAAAGTTCTCTACTTGCGGGATTATGCGCAGATTTAGGTCACGATGCAATCCAACCATGAAGTTGGCCCCGGGCAATTGTTAGGTTTCTAGGTTGGCCCCGGGCCATCATTACTTCGCCATCGCAATCATTTTACTTCCAGGAACGCAAATTATAGTTGACATCATGGCCAGCTTGGGGGCATCGTGCCTCGCGCAGACCAGGTTACGAACAGGAGGTCAATTCGGGAAGTGAAGCCCGCAAACGAACGACAAGCGGGGCGCTTTTCACTGGAGCCTGAGTTGCTCTCGGTTAAGGCGACGCAGGCGCTGCTGGGGGACGTGAGCGATAAGACCGTGCGACGGCTAGTCAAAACCGGTCGGATCGAAGCGGTAAAAGTCGGCGCCCGTCTGATGCCGCGCCTCGCCTCTGTCCGCAGCTTCGCCCGAGGCGAGTGACGCTTTAAGGCGCAAGCCGCTCCGACAATTCAGTTCCGAACGCGCACCGTTTCGCGCCACGGGATCGGCTTGTCGCCAATCAAAGACGAAAAGGAGCAAGGCATGACGGAAGGGAAAGGGGCCACCAATCTCGTCAAAGAGGCCCAGCCGACAGCTTGCCTAAGCCGATTTTGAACGCAGGAGATGATTGAGCATCAGAAAATCGCAGAGCGTGAACGCCAACGCCGCATATGGCAGCGAGCCATGAGCGTCCGCGGCTTCTGCGAAAGCGTCGGCATCGGCCGCACACGTTTTTATCAAGAAGTCAAAACCGGCCGGCTTCGAGTTCGCAAAGTTGGCCGGCGGACCATCGTCACTTCCGACGACGCGGAGGATTGGCTGAATCGCTTACCGGTACTCCAGGAGCCGTCTAATGAAACAGCCTCTTGAAGCGCAACACCCGGCCCTGCGCGCCAACGTGGATGACCGGGCCAATCTCAAAGCCGAACGCAGTGGGATTGGACGATTGCCCGTCGCAAAGGAAGCTGGGGCCGATGCGCGCCAGGTCCGAGCTAGGAAGCTTAAGGAGGCCCATTGCACGCCCGGCCCGATCGACTTCGCCGAGGTCAATCGGGCGGCGTTAGCGGCGTTGCCTGCGGTGCTGGCGCGCATTCTGCCGGATGGAAAGCGCGTCGGCGCGGAGCTTGTAGCGCTCAATCCGCGCCGCGGCGATCGCCATCTCGGCTCATTCAAGATCAACCGTTGCAACGGCCGTTGGGCGGACTTCGCGACTGGTGACCGGGGCGGCGATCCGATTTCCCTCGTCGCTTATCTCGCCAACGTCTCGCAAGGCGAGGCGGCGCGGCTGCTAGCCCGGATGTTGGGCCTCGAGGGGCGGAGGGCGTCGCGATGATCGACGCCTACGATCGCTTCGCTCCGCTCACCGACGGCGAACGGTCTGCCCACCAGATGAAGGAACGTCAGAAGCCCGACAACGACGAGCTTGTCGTTCCGGTTCCACCCGGCGCGCCGGCGCCGCCCGCGTCGCATACCCACCGAGGCAAGCCGATAGCCCGATGGACGTACCACAACCTCATGGGAGAGGTGCTCTGCTACATCTCCCGGTTCGATCTGCCCGACGGCGGGAAAGTGTTTCTGCCTCTCACCCTGCAGCGCACAGTGAGGGGTTTGCGGTGGTTCTGGAAGGCCCTTCCGGAGCCGCGCCCTCTCTACGGCCTCGACCAGCTCGCGGCCCGTCCTGAGGCTCCTGTGTTGATCTGCGAGGGCGAAAAAGCGGCCAATTCGGCGCAACAAATCTTTCCTGGTCACGTCGCTGTCACCTCTCCAGGAGGCGCCGCGGCGGCGAGCAAGGCCGATTGGGAAAGCTTAAGGGGCCGCGAAACGGTCATCTGGCCCGATAACGACCAATCAGGAGCAGGCTACGCCCGTGAGGTTGCCGAAATTCTCGGCGATAGGGAGTGCGCAGTCAGCGTCATCGACATCTCTCAACTGGTCGAGATCGACGGCGGTAACCGGGCCGCCGACCGGAAGTTTGACGGCTGGGACGCCGCTGACGCGATTGCTGAGTGGAGCGATCTGGGCGCCCTCAGGGATGCGGCGCTTGGGCTCGCGAAGCCCTTCCCTGACCGCCGCGAGGCACTCAGCCAGCACGATGAGAGACCTCGGCTCAAGATCGACAATGGTCATCCCGAACGCACGGTTGCGAACTTGCGAGACATCCTCGCCACGTCCAGCCGGCTATATGATCGCGGGACGCCGGTCCGGGTCGTCCATGATCAGACATTGGGCGGCTTCGTTGCGCACGAGCTGAACGCGGACAGCTTGACTCTGGAAGCGCATCTCGCCTGCCAGCCTTACAAGGTCACGGATTCCGGCATCGAGCGCGACGCGACTTTGCCGCCGTCGATCGCGCGAATGTATCTGAACTGGAGAGGCGAGTGGGGCCTCCCGGTGCTCAACGGCGTCACGACAGCGCCGCTGCTGTCCGAGGACGGCTCGATCCGCACGGCGCACGGCTTTGATCCAGCGACAGGCTTGTGGTGCGAGAGTGTCCCGGACGTGGCTTTGCTCGTTCCCGACACCCCGACCAGGGATCAGGCGACCACGGCGCTCATGGTCGTTCGAGACGCCTTCAAGACCTTCTGCTTCGCCGACGCGAAGACCGTCACGATCGACGGCGTCACAGTTGTAGATCTGAGCCAACAGGCGGGCGTGGATGAGAGCTCGTTTCTCGTTTCGCTGCTTGGCGCGGTCTGCCGCGCCAGTCTCTGGCTCGCGCCCGGCTCGCTCATCCGTGCCGCGCAGCATAGCGGGTCCGGCGCTGGGAAAGGCAAGCTCGCGCGATGCATCTGCGCGGTCGCTTACGGCCGCCAGCCCTCGGCGGTGACCGCCGGAGGGAGCAAGGAGGAATTGGAGAAGCGCATTTCCGCCGCGCTGCTCGAGGGTGGCCCCGCGGTGCTGCTCGATAACTTCAACAACATCACGCTTCGGTCCAACTCGTTGGACAGCGCGCTGACCGAGCGGCCATCGAAGGTGCGTCAGTTCCGAACTCTTGAACTGGTCACGGTAAATACGGTGGCGTCGGTCTTCATCACCGGCAACGGTGTGCTTCTCGCGCAGGATACCGTTCGCCGATTTGTCCCTACAGAGCTCGACGCGCGGATGGAAGACCCGGAGCGGCGGAGCTTTCCTGGCGATATTCTCGCCGATGTGGCGCGCAACCGCGCGACTATCCTGGCCGCTTTACTGACGATCTGGCGCTATGGCCGCCGGACCAAGGGGATCAAGCGCGGTGTCGTGCTCGGCTCCTACGAGGAGTGGTGCGCGTGGGTGCGCGATCCGCTGCTCTCGCTCGGCTGTCGCGACCCCGTCGAACGGCTGAGCGAGACCAAGGCGCGCGATCCGATGCGGCAGATGACCAGCGACCTGTTCGCCACCTGGTGGCAGCATCACGGATCAAGTTTGCAGACCGCACACAGGCTCGATCTGGAAGTCCAGAAGATCATAGATCCTCACGGGCGCGGCCGCCAGCATGTCGCCGCGCAGTTGGAGAAGCTCGCCGGGACACGGATCGCAGGGTTTGTGCTGGGCCGCCAGGCGCCTGTCGGCAAATGGGGCGCGGCGACCTACACCCTCAGCAGGATCGTGACCGAGGCGACACCTCACGATCTTACAGAGGAGGATCCGACACCCTATGCCCCCTATGATGCCTATGGCTTTGGGCTTGGTTCGAGCGAAAAAGCGACAACCGGAGCCGAAGATCCGGCACCCAGACCTCAAGACAATGAAGAAATTCCAATCAAGCCTGAAACCATAGGCATCATAGGGGGCATAGGGCGCGACCCAAGCTCAGGCCACACCGCTATTCCAACCGTCATCGTGGCGCCGCCATCTGCAGCGCTCGCGACGGCAGCTGCGTCGGATGAAGGTCCTGCAAACCCGCCCAAGTGGACGGCGCGGTTATGACAGTCGAGGAAGCGCTCGAATTGGCGAGGCGGCACGGTGTCAACGTCGTGCTCGAGGGCGACAGCCTCCACCTAGAGGCCGACGCTCCGCCGCCGAATGGCCTGCTCGCGATACTCGGCCGCGACAAGTGGGACATCGTAGCCGTCCTGCGCCAGCGCGAGGCTGAAGAGCGTCGTCGCATCGTGCAGTGGATCAACGACAATTTCACGCCCTCACCGCCCGGCGTCTGCGCCCACTGCGGCGACGGGCCGCGACCAGTGGACCCTTTCGTTCTCTTGTTGGTCGGAAACGATCGGGGCGAGGTGCACGCCTCGTGTCACCCTGGATGGCTGGCAGAGCGAGAAGCAGAAGCCCGCAAAGCCCTCGGGCTTGAGCCGCCCACGGGAGGGCACGGGGGGGCGTCAAGCTTCGCGACGGTCCACAATGCTGCACCGTCGCCGCACCGGGGAGCCAAATAACATGGCCGCGTCTCCCCTGGATTTGCGCCGCGTGCGCGACCGCCCAGCTCGCGGCCGGCGGCAACCACATCATTGGCTTCACTGGTCCTTTTGTGGGCGGAGCGCCAACCCCGGCGCGCGATGTGGACTCGTACGGAATCAAAATCAGAACCGACGGCGGACTCGGTCGGTTGAATCCCCGCAAGGCGCGGCGGGATCTTCGGCGCCAAAACGTGGAGGCATTCAATGACAAACTCATTGTTCCGCAGGCGCGAGTCCCTCGAAAGGGGACGCCAAATAAGGAAGGACAAACTTAACGAGTATCAAACAAAGCAAGCACGATGTCTCGAACTGATAGAGAAAGTCGCCAGCGCGGTTGACGGTGCGATTTCGTCCCTCGGGACTGAAATTAAGTATGACGAAAGCATCGTCGTCCATATCCAGTCACGGTTCGAAGGTGTACCCGACGTTCACCTCGAACTTTGTCGCGATGGGCCCTCCGACCTCGTCGACGAAGACATCCCATTTTGATTTGTCGGCCGCGCTGTAGCTCACCTGGAACGGTGGCTGTAGGCGCGGCCGAAGCTTGCGCCAAGCATCGATCACTGGCTCCTTGTCGGGCCGTACGTTGGTCTGAGGGGACAGTCAATCACAGTCGATCATAGGCCGACGTCTATAGCGTGACGAGCAACTGAAATGGCCGCCGTACTCAAACCCGCGCGCGAGCACAGCTATCGTCTCAGCGTGTATCAACGGAGGGCGAACGACTTCTACCCGACGCCTTCCGAGCTCGCGATCAGCCTCGCGCTTGGGCTGCCACGACTAGGGCTCGATTTGCCGCGAGTTGCGCTCGATCCGTGCGGTGGTGACGGCGCGCTCCGCCGCAGCCTAATGCCCTTTGGGGTCGATGTGAGGTTAACCGATCTTTATCCGGGAATGTACGCGGCCGCTGACGGCTACGTTACGAGCCAACTGCTCGATGCCTCCGACCCAGAACATCTGACACATGCATTAGAGTTGGCCGGCGCGGGCTGCACCGCGATCATCACCAACACGCCGCACAACACGGATGAGGCATGCGCCATCGTCAGAAATCTGATTGCTCTCGTGGAGGGGCAACAGGTCGAATTTGTCGCCGTCTTGTTCAGGTCGATCTGGGGCGCTGAGCCGGGACGATTGGCCTATCTCAACCGGCCATCCTTCTTCGGGGAAATCCTTTGCTGTTGGCGCCCTCGGTGGATTCCTGGGACTAAGAAAAGCCCGATGCATGCCTACGCATGGTACGTCTGGCGGAAGACGCCCCGGAGCGGCCCGTCCTTGAAGGTTCGCGTCGGCAAGTCCGAAACCATCACGGCCCTGTCAGCAGTGAACCTGCCAATGCGCGGCTGACGGCGGAGACGAAACCCTTTCGAGGTCGCAAATCCCGCAGCCAGCCTACTCGCACAGCTTATTTTAGGTCGCTTGTTTTCAATTCGACGAGCCGCAAGATGACTTCGCTGTAGCTCTCGCCGGCCCTGCGCATGGCCCTCATGCGGTCGACCACCGCCGCCTCGACTTGGATGAAGCCATTGGCACCGATCGCGCTGCATGGGTCACCGTGCCGCGCCGTTGGGCAATGTCGAGGCGATGGCGTATAGGCCTCATCAGTAAGGACGACGCGAATCATCTCCAGGCACTTGATCCCGGCTGGGCGGTAACTTCGTGGCGCGACGTAGCCTCCGCGGAGGGTCATCGCAGACGCCGGACCAGGACGTGGCGAGCCGTTGACCTGGCGCTACGCCATGACGACAACGCCAATCTTTTGTTCACGCGCCGAGGGGAGCAAGGCGCGGAGGGAGTTGCGGATATGGAGCGGCCTCGGCTGTAGCGCCGGTCCAGCTCCGTTGTCACCCTCCTACCGCACTTGCGGACAGCGCGACGCTCTTCCACTCCACCGAATCGCGTTTGCCCTTCAAAACCTTGAACAGTGTGTCCTTTTCTTGCCGCCAGAAGCGAATATCGAACCGCTGGTGACCCAAACGCAGATCAGTCAATGTCACGTCCGGCAGCCAATCCGGCAGCGCGGGATCGACATAGAGCTTGCCGCGCGGCGCGTCCTGCTGCAGCCCCAGCATCGCCTGCAGCAGCATGAACGGCGCTCCCGCCGCCCAGGCCTGTGGTACGTTGGCCCCCAGATACTGCACCGGGAAACTCGTGGCGTCGCGCTGCAACCCGCCATAAAGCTCCGGCAGCTGATTTAGCAGGAAATGGCTTGCAGCGCGGCTGATGTCACGAGCCACCGCCGCCGCCTCTGCGGCAAATCCGTAGCGCCGCATGCCGAGCGCGATCAGCGAGTTGTCATGCGGCCACACCGCCCCAGTCTGATAGTTGTATGGATTGAACGCGGGATGATCCGCCGACAGCGTCCGGATTCCCCAACCGCTCCACATGTCCTTGGCCATCAGCCGCTTCACCACGCGGCCGGCGCGCTCCGGCGCGATGATGCCGGACCATAGGCACTGCCCGACATTGGACGCCGCCGACAGCACCTTCTTCTTCTCGCCGTCCAGCGCGAAGGCATAGAACCCGGACTGTTCGTCCCAGAAATCCTCGTTGAACTTTTCGAACAGCGCTGTGGCCTTCTTGCGCAGTGCGTTGGCGCGGCGCTTGTTGCCGAGCTCATCATAGATCTCGGCCATGCGCAGCCAAGCATCGTAGACATAGCCCTGCAATTCGCACAGCGCCTTCAGTCCGCGCACAAGCGTGCCATCGGGATACATCACGGCGTCGCCGGAATCCTTCCACGCCACATTTTCATAGCCGGCCGTCGAGCGCGTCTGGTATTCCTGGAAACCGTCGCCGTCGCGATCGCCGTATTTGTCGATCCAAGTCAGGCATGCCTCGGCATTCGGCAAATGTCGCTCAATCAGAGAACGATCACCGGTGGCCCGCCACGCCGCGTGCAGCGCCACCAGATATAGCGGCGTCGCATCGGCGGTGCCGTAATACGGCGTGTGAGGGATTAACTTGAAGTGCGCGAGCTCCCCGTAGCGCAGCTCGTGCAGGATCTTGCCCGGCTCGGCGTCGCGATAGTCGTCTCGCTCCGTCGCCTGATACTCCGCCAGCACCTCCAACGCGCCCGCGGCGAATTCTGGATAGACTATCAGGGTCTGCAACGAGACAATCAGCGCGTCGCGGCCGAATAGCGCCACGAACCATGGCAGCCCCGCTGCGGGTACGAACACCATGTGATCGGTGCCTTTCAGCGGCAGCCGTAGGGCAGCCATGTCCTGTATGCCCTGGTTGTAACAGCGATAGAATTCCTCGTTGCTAGTGCCGATCTTCAGCACCGCGCGCTGCCATTCGTTCATCTTGCCGGCATGGTCCGATGTCTCGCAAAAATAGGTGCATTTCCGCGGCGCCGGGATGCGCTTCGCGCCATCGGCGAGGTCGTAGATCAAGCAGCGATGCCAGGCTTGCCCAGCTTTCAGCGCGACGTCGAAGCTCAGCCGCCCGTTGGTATTCACGGCCGGCTCGCCGTCTCCCTCGCCGGTGCGGACGATCACTTCGCGACAAAAATCTCTGTTGCGATAAGTGATGCGCAGCACCTGCCGCTTGTCCGACCACGAGGTGGTGATGCGACCGCGCCGCACGATACCATCGCTCTTGACCTCGAAGATGTCGGCGAAATCGGCGCGGATCGCGATCTCCAGGTTGAAGCGCACCGGACGCTGACTGTTATTGGTGATATCAACATCCTCGTGCAGTCCGCCCTCGATATGGCGGCCGATCACCAAGCCCAGCGTGCGCGCCGCGATCGGACCGTCCTCGCTCGTGAAGGCGCGATTAGTCTGGAAGATGCGCGCCGCATGAGGGGCGATAGCGCCGCCATTCAGCAGGTCCCACGGCTCGCCATTGGCATAGATCGCCCAGGCGCTGATTACCCTGGTGTCACGAAAATACAGCCCGCGGTTGCTTGGCCAGTTCACCTGCCCGTCGGGCTCCGTCAGCAGCACTGACTGCCCCTGATGGATGGCGATCTGCGCCGGGCCGACCTGCACCTTGAACGCCATCCGAGAAGTCCCCTTAGACGGCGACTGAACGCGAACTCCTTGCGCATCCCGTGCCGCGAATATCAATAGGCCAGCCCGCCATCAGCTTGAAGCAGCACTGGCATAGCCGCCGTCGCGACCAACCTCGCTCGGCGGCGGCCACGCGTCCGGCGGCATCAAAGCAGCCTGGTCTGCGCATTACGAGCCCCTCGCTCTTCTTGCCATCCTGTTCCTCGTCGCGGCAGCCCTGTTGATCCACGCGATCGGCGGCCGCTCGGACGCCCGACCTTTTGCCCTGGCGCTCGTCTTGTTCGTGGTGGGCATCGGAGGCCTCGGCTTCGCAATCTTTCCAGACATCGTGCCCTTCCGCCTCAGCCTCTGGGCCGCCGCGTCCTCGACGCTGAGCCATGTCTTCCTGCTCATCGGCGCCGCAGTCGTCGCACCGGTCGTGCTCGCCTACTCGGCCTTCGCCTACCGCGTCTTTCGCGGCAAGACGCCTGATAAGGGGTGGGAAGCGTGACTCCGTATTTCCGGAAGCTTTCGTGGTTCGGCGGGCTGTATCTGGGGTCGATTGCGGCACTCGCGCTCCTGACGTTCATGCTCGAGGAGGTCCTATGGCTCGTCGTCAGATAAAGGAACGACTGAGAGGCGTCTGTGGAGCTCGAGTCCGGTCACCGCGGGCATATGGACGTCGGCGATTAAGCAGGCAGTTTCGCCAAGGCTGCAAGAGGTTCGGCGGAGAACCTCGGAAGTTGCTTGGCCACGAGATAGCGACAGCTCGCCTATGCAGGCGCACCCGGCGCGAGGCGAAAGCGGATGCCTGCTCATCCTTGCAGCAGAGCGGCCAGCAGGGTCCAGGCAGCCGAACAGGTCCAGCTAAACCAAGGTGCAGTTCAACAAACCATAACGGTGTCCGGGTCGACCTGCGTGTAATAGACCGCGGCACTCCAGTTCATCAAATTGGGCCTCACCAGGAAACCGGCAGCGTACCCGGCAGAGTCTTCCTCGCGGATCTCTGCTGTACACAGTCGAGCCGTGGGTCCGAATGAAGGAGGTCCCCATGTTGAGCAAACCTGCTCTGGGGTTGGCCGTGGGTCTCGCGGTCCTGCCCCAAATGGTCCATGCGGGTGAAAGCGCCGCTCGCTGCATCGACGCCTCGGCGCCCAGGCACGCCGCCGAAGCGCGCCACGGCAAATGGATCGAACTAACGTCCGATCAGTGGCAGTTCCTTCGCGGCATCTATGCGATGAATCCGCTGACGCCGCCGGGTCTGCCCTACGGCGACAAGGCCGCGCTCGTTAAGATCGACGGCAACTCGGGCGGCATGGTGTTCTTCATCGACGGCGATAAGGCCTGCACGCCGATGGCGGTTCCCGAGCAGCTTCTCGCCATGATGGACGACGTGGCGACCGCCAAGATCAACCACGAAGGAAGCGCGTTCTGACCCAGGCGGCTCCGACATGACCGATCCGCCTGAGCGATGATCCAGGAGCAAAGTCGGATGCGTGCGAGCGCCGAGCCGATTCCTTTCGGCAAGAACCTGACCCATACACTGAACGCCGCCAGCCCACCTCTTCTGTATGCACTGCGCTTGTGGGCCTCGGTATGTCTCGCGCTCTACATCGCCTTTTGGCTCCAACTCGACAATCCTTTTTGGGCCGGAACCTCCGCGGCGATCGTGTGCCAGCCGCAGCTCGGGGCCTCGCTGCGTAAAGGATGGTTCCGAATGATCGGCACCGTGATCGGCGCCGCGACGATCGTTGTGCTGACTGCGTTGTTTCCTCAGGATCGAATCGGTTTCCTCGTACTTCTCGCGGTGTGGGGAGGGATTTGCGCCTTCACCGCCACCGTGCTGCACAACTTCGCGTCCTACTCGGCTGCGCTTGCCGGTTACACCGCGGCGATTATCGCCGCCGACACCCTCGGCGCGACCGGAGGGCCGAGCCCGGACGTCTTCATGTTGGCGGTCTGGCGCACGAGCGAGATCTGCATAGGGATCGTTTGTGCCGGCGTCGTTCTCGTGGGCACCGATTTTGGCGGCGCCCAGCGGCGGCTGGCCACCTCCTTGGCCGATCTAGCGACCGAGATCTTGGGTGGGTTTTCCCGCACGCTGGCTATGGCGGGACCGCAGCTGCCCGAGACCCAAAGCGAGCGGCGCGAGTTGATCCGTCGGGTTATCGTTCTTGACCCGATAATCGACCAGGCTCTCGGAGAGTTCGAGCCAAGTGCGCTACCACTCGCCGACCTTGCAGACGGCCGTATATGGTCTCTTCAAAGCGATGGGCGGTTGGCGGGGCGTCGCGACGCATTTTGCCCATTTGCCCGTGGACGTAGCCAAGGAAGGGGCGGAAACCGTCCTGCTGAGCATACCACCGGAGTTCCGATCAGCGCGAAAGCCAGGCTCGGCGTCACATTGGATGACGGATCCCCTCGCGCTGCGCCGCCTCTGCCAGGAGGCGGTGCGGACACTGATCGCTCTACCGGCTGGCACGCCATCGCTAAGGCTCCTCGCCGACGAGACAGCCAAGGTGCTGTCAGGCATGCTGCACGTGCTCGATGGGCTGGCGCTCCTCGTCGATGCTCCTGAGCAACCCGCTTCTGGCTATCGTGGCTTCCGGCTAACTGTGCCCGATTGGGCTCCGGCGCTCGTGAACGGGGTGCGCGGGTTCGTCGCGATTGGCGCGGTTGAGTTTTTCTGGGTTGTGACCGCTTGGCCGAACGGCGCTTCGGCGGTGGTGTTCGCCGCCATCGTGATCCTATTACTCTCGCCAAGGGGCGATCTGGCCTATGGCGGCGCGATCGCGTTCGCGCTTGGAGTGGCAGTAGGCGTCCCTTGCGCGGCAATCATCAAATTCGCGGTGCTGCCAGGGCTCGTGACCTTCCCGGCCTTTTGCGTCGCCATCGGGCTTTTCCTCGTGCCCGCTGGCTTTGCCTTGGCCATGAGCCGTCAGCCCGCGCTCGTGGCCGTATTCAGCTGTATGGCCTTCAACTTCATGCCTCTCCTCTCGCCGACGAACGAGATGAGCTATGACACCATGCAATTTTATAACACTGCGTTGTCGATCGTTGTTGGGTGCTGCGTCGCGCCGCTGGCGTTTCTCTTGTTGCCGCCGCTGTCGCCCACCCTGAGGACCCGTCGCTTACTTGCCCTGGCCTTGCGCGACTTGCGTCGTCTGGCAATTGCGCCCCTGGGATTAACATGGGAAGACTGGGATAGCCGAATGATCGGCCGGCTCACGGCTTTGCCCGATCAGGCGGAGCCTTGGCAGCGCGCGCGTTTGCTGGCGGCGCTATCGGTCGGCGCCGAGATTATCCACCTGAGCCGGACGCTGCCATGCCCTGGGGCGGCCGAGCTAGAGGCAGCGCTGAAAGCCGTCGCGGCGGGAAACACGACGTCCGCAATCGCGAAGCTGCGTGAACTCGATGGTCGCCTCGCCTCCACTCCCCACGCTAAACCCAGCGCGGCCATGACGCTGCGAGCGCGGGGGCGCCTCCTGGTCATCTCCGAGGCGCTTGCCGAGCACAGTTCCTATTTCGATATGGGGGTGCTCGCGTGAGCTTTGCCGAAGTCAACTTGTTCGGCGTCTACATTGCGCCAATCTCCGTTACGATGGTGGCGGCCTGGCTCGTGACCATCATGCTGCTTCGCGTCGCTAACCGCTTTGGTTTGCTCCGATACGCCTGGCATCCGAATCTGTTCGTGTTTGCCATCTACATCATCGTTCTCTCGACCTGGACCCTGGTCGCCTCGTGGCGAGGCTCATCATGACCCTCATCGACGTGACGTCGAAGCGCGGCAAGACTATCGATGATGGCGCCGGCGCCGTATCCCCCACGCCAGAATCCAGCGTCCCCGCCAGACGTCGGGTCCATATTAGTCGATTCCTGATCACGTTGGCGACGGTCGCCATTGCTGGGGCGCTCGGGTCGGCGGCCTGGAGCGCGTATATGGGAGCGCCGTGGACGCGCGACGCGACCGTGCGGGCCGATGTCGTCACCATGGCCCCGGAAGTTGCCGGCCGCATCGTGGAGCTGCCGGTCGCCGACAATCAATACGTTCGCAAGGGGGATCTCCTGATGACAATCGATCCGACGAATTACACGATCGCCGCCAGTCAGGCCGAGGCTGCAGTGCAACAGGCGCACGCAAGCATCGATAACACCGACGCACAGATTGGAGTCCAACAAGCGCAGATCAACGCCAGCCAGGCGCAGCTGCCTGACCTCCGTTCCATCCCTTGGTTCGACCGCAGCGACCATCCCTTCGTCCCCACCTGCCGCCTGGCAGAGCGCCGCGCGCAGTGGAAGTCACCCCGAAGGGGGCGCCGCGAAGCGGAGCACCGCGCCCTGGGGCGGTTGACGGAACGAGCACGGCGCTACACTCCAAATACAAGGGCGACAGCGCGCCGCCGCCCTGCGCGGTTACCGCCCCGCAATGTCCTTGACTACTGGTGGGGAGTTCCCCCGCCGCTCGGACACGCATGGTGGGGGGTCGCGGCTCACCCTTGCAAGACGAAAGGTGGCGCCGGCCTTTGAACCACAGAATTGAGGTCGCTGGATGGACCGACCCGGCTTTGGCGAAGATCGGGCCAAAAGCGGCCGCGAGTCCGGGGCCCCCACCACGCCAGGGTGATCACGCCTGTACGGGAGGGGATGAAGCCGCTCTGCGAACTCGTGACGCCCATCCCCTTCGTAGCGCTCCAGCAGATGCTCAACGAAAGCTCCCGCTGGGGCACACTCGCCTATGAAAAGGCGCTCTACCTCGATTCCCTTTCCGACGCGGCGATCGCGGTGATCGGCGAGCACGCGCCGAAGAAAAAGTCGCCGCTGTCGTTCCTGCCCACCTTCCGCCTCGACGGGAAGTACCTCGCCAGGAGTGACGCCGACAGCGCATTCGGGGGGAGCCGCTCGGGTGGCTACGTCCTCAACATCGCGGCGCACGCTCCGCCCGGCGCGCCCCGCGACCGTACGAAGCCGACCGGGCCTGGGTGCGGAGCTTCTGGGACGCGATGCGACCGCACGCGACCGGCTCGGGCAGCTATGTCAATTTCATGACGGACGTCGAGGAGGATCGGGTTAAGGCCGCCTATGGCCGCGAGAAATACGCCCGCCTCGCCCGCATCAAGCACGCGTGGGACCCGGACAACGTCTTCCACCTGAACGTCAACATCAAGCCGGCGTGAGTAGAGGGCGGCGGCGCTTTTCCGCGACGCCGCCAGGCCGCCTTCCTACTATACCCAGCGCCCTCAGGGCTTTACGACTATGCCCGCCTAATGAGATCGTAGTCGCGGGCGCGGCCGGTGAACGGGGCAGCGTCGCGATAGTCGACAGGATCGAGCCAAAGCCAGTCGCGCCAAATTCCAATCACCACGCAGTTGTCGTCATCGTCGTGACACCGCACAGTGTCGCCTTCTCGGAAGGACCGGAAATTGTCCGAGTCGTGAGACGCAAGAGCGATCTTCATTGTCTTGTCCCCATCGAACTTGTCCCCGCCTCAGCGTCTGACCAAAACGTAGAGGCAAGCCTGTGGAGGTCGTTTTCTAGCCCGTCTGCCTGGTGGCCCAGAGCCGCCGTAACCGATGCGAGGCAAGACGAGTGCGTCGAAAGCCACGGATCACCTCGACCTGAGCTTCAGTCATATACCCGGCAGGTTAACATCTGTTGCCAATGGGATTTCGCATCGAATCGGCGACGGTTTCGGAATCCTCGTGGCGATCTCTAGGACCGAAGACGACAACATTGCCGGTTCGACTTGCCCTTCCGATCAAGAGACGACTTCCTTCAGCGCCCGCATCCCGCGCGGTTGAGCGGCAGTCGATAGGGCGCTTTGAGTTGGTTGTTTTGCTGTCAGGGGCCAAGTTTCTGCTAGTTCGGGCCAAAGTGACATCGAGGTGCTGAAGGTTGCAACTCGCCGCCGCCGAAGCGCGCGCCGACAGGGCAATCATCGAATTTGCCGCATTGGCGGATAGGCTGACGACGCTGCGGCCGAGCGCTCGCGGCCTTGGTTGCGTGGGCTAGGCGGCGAGAGTTGCGTGGCCCGCCTTGCCCGGCGATACCCCGCGAAGCCGAGGCCCGCGAAGCCGAGCAGCATCATCGCCCGCGCTTCGACACGATCCCCTCCAAGCCGGCTTGCAGGCGTGGGCGAACACGACCGTGCCCTCGGCCTATGCTTCGCCGAACAGATGCCGTCGACGCCGCCGACGAGTTCGGGCGGATATATTGAGCCATGATCCTGCTCTCGGTGTTTGCGCGTCCGAGGGGCTTTGAAGAGATTCGCTGATGAAAAAAGCCGCCCGAAGGCGGCCTTTCCCGTATCTAAGCTAGTCTCGTTCGGCTTCAGCCTCTTGCTCCAATCGCAAAATATGCGCTCGTAGCATATCAAATCCCTCTTCGGCGACATCGCTAAACAGCGGATCCCTATGACTGGTCAAGGCTGAAGCGATCTCCGTCCAATCTTGAGGCTCTAAAGCCTTGAGGGCGGCAGGAAAGAAATCACGATCCTCCATCATGATGTGATGTCGTTCGTGCTCTATGAAGTCGCGAACGATGGTATCCACATATTGCCGAAGGTTTGCACGATCCGCCAGGACACTGTCGACTGCCTGAGCGACGCGGTGCAAACGTTCGGCCCCTTTTTGGTGCTCGCGAGCGAGATCACCAACCTTCGCAGCCGCATCGGGATCACGAATTCTTAGCTTGGCAAAGACCAAATCCTCCTGGGGATGGTGGTAGATCTCCGGGTAAACTTTGAAATAACTAATAATCGCGTGAATAACCTCGTAGTCGGGGCGATCCCCGCGGTCGAAAATCTCAAGCTCCCGCTCGAGGATCGCTAGCAGCTTCTCGATATTGCGATGCTCTCGGCTTAGACGCTCAATGATCATGGTGGCGATCCACAGTGTGACCAAATCTAATCTATAACCAGACTCAGCTTTTGCGCGAGATCAAACTTGGGCCGGAATGAGGTGCGGCATCCCGATCTAAGGCTGTAGTGAAGCCCTGTCATTGTGAAGCCTAGCTGCTGTCGAGCGAAGGCGCGCGGGAGTTGAAGGTTGGGGCCTCTCTTGGCTGCTACGTCGCGCAGCGGTCGGAACCCCGCGAGAGGGAGGCCGTTGCGGCTCCCAGTACGGCCAACTCACGGTCGGAGGCTGTCGGATATCCGCCTGGCCCTTCGAACGGGAAATTCGGTCTCGAAACCCCTCCTGCACCAGAAGGCCATTTCCAATGGCGCAGCATACGGCCAGGACGCCCAAGTCGGCCTGTCGCGACCCGATTTTGCCGCGCGTCGCCTGCGCGGCCTCGTGAGGCACGCCCGCCTGATGCCCTTGGCCGATCTCCGAGGGTTTTTCGGAACACCGGAGCGAGCCCGAGGCCGCTCAGCGGTTGTTTTTATGGCTCGGCGGCCATGTGCCCCGCAGGTTGAATACAGTCTAAATGCACCTCGTCAGGCGCTAATTGAGTGGTGCTCAGGTCACCATCCGGTTCGAGCTAAGAGGGCGTCCGGTCGGGTCGCGATAGGAGGTCTGGGCACAGGACGAGCTTGCCCTCGAGGCCGCCCCCCTCAAGGCGCCGGTGCGCCTCAGCGACCTGGTCGAAGGAGATTCGCTCAGCAACGCTCGGTTTGATTGCTCCTGTCGCCAATAGCCCGAAGAGGCGCCCTAGGTCCTGGCGGAACCAGGCAGGATGCTGCACCCGCATCATATTGTCGAGAAGAAGCCGGCGCGCCGGCCGCCCGGCGACCACCTCCACAGATACAGGCGCGCGATCCACATCAAAATGGTGAGCATGCGACGGTCCGGTTTCACCTCTGCGGCGTAGCCATAGGCGCAGAGCAGGCCGCCGCGCTTGACCGCGGCGAATGAGGGGCCAAAACCCTCCTTGCCCACACCGTCGAAGACGACGTCGAATCCGCCCGGCAGGATGCGTGTGAGGTCTTCGCGTTCTGTATCGACTGGCGTTGCCCCAAGCTCGCGGATAAGCGCCGTATGCGCGCCACGCGCGCCGCCCCACAGGTCCAGCCCGGCCAGCCTGCCGAGGACGAGCAGCGCTTGGCCGACGGCACCGGCGGCGCCGACCACGAGCGCGCGCTGGCCATGCTGCACTCGGGCAGCTCGATGCAGGAGCTGATAGGCGGTCGTCCAGCTCAGGATCAACGCGGCCACCTCCGCCGCGTCGACGCCCGCCGGCACGGGGGTCACTCGGTCGGCCCGGAGCGTGCAATAGTCGGCGTTCGCCCCGATGACCGTCATGTCGGCCACGCGGTCGCCGAGCCGAATGCCGCTCACCCCGGTGCCGAGCTGATCGATTTGCCCGACGACGTCGTAGCCCATGACAAACGGCGGCCGTCGGCGCACCCAAGGGTACAGGCGTCGCCGGATCGTCACGTCCGTGTACTCTATGCTCGAGGCGAGCACCCGGACGCGCACCTCGCCTCGGCTCGGCGCCGGCAAGGGAGCGTCGACCACCTCCAGCCCGTCGGCATCGCCAAACTGCCTGACTTCAACAACTCGATTGCGCGGTTCTCCCATCCAGCATTCATCCCAATTCCGGCACACCCCGGGCCTGCCAGTCTCCAAGGAGACATGGTTTGAGTACGCCGGCATCGCCAATTCCTGAGCAAACTAGGCGGTCTGCAGGGTGGAAAGCTGATCCAAATCAAAAAGCTCGCTGTTCAGGGGCTTTCTTTTTCCGACGAGAGCGATGGACCGAGCGTTGCGACCGCTCATCCCTCCGGGATCCCAGCCTTGCGCATCCCGTCGATGATGTGGACGCGCTGAGCCAGACAGCCCACGATATCCGCGACCAGAATCGCCGCGATCTTACGCGTTCCCCCCATGGCGCACCTTCTGGGCGTCACTCAGAATAGCACGAATGCCAGCCCATAGCGGTGTTTATTCGTGCCTCACATGCGCGTCGGCCTCGATAGCCACCAACAGCGTCTGCGCCTCAGCGATCTCGGGCATTTCGGGCGTCGGAGAAAAACCTTCGAGCGCCGGCGCGAGGACGACGTGGGCATCGAGCGGGCGGCTGGTCGATTGATAGAGCTTGGCCAGCGAAAGCGCCGCGCGCACTTCAAAACTGCGCGTGCCTTGCTGCTTGGCGACCGCGATGGCGGTCAGGAAGGGGTCTTCCGCAGGGGCGGGGTTGGTGGGATCGCGCTGGAGCAGGATTTCGCCGCGCGCCCGATGCAGCTCCGCTTCGAACGCGCGGTAGCCGAGGCGATTGGCCGTCGCCAGCGCTTCATCGAGGATCGCAATGGCGCGATCGCGATCGCCCGCCCGCGCCTCGGTCTCGGCCAGCGCGATCTTCAAGAGCCCGTCGAAATTCAGGAGGTTTTGTTGGCGCAGGCTCTCGGCGCTGCGGCGCATGTCGCTGAGCCCCTCGCTAAGCGCACCAAGTTCAGCCGTCGCCAAACCTTCGAAAAACGCCCCGTACGCTCGCCACAACGGCAGATCATGCTCACGCGCGAGACGGGCGGTCTCAGAACCGTTCTCAGCGGCGCGCGCCCTGTCGCCTCGCATCAATTCGAACATCGCCGCGTGTAGTTTCGCATAAGGGTGCGTGCCGATATGCGCCACGCTCGCTAGCCGCTCGTGCGCGCCGTCAACGAGGGATACCGCGCGCCTGACGTTTCCCAGCGGCCATGACGCGATCGCCAGGTAACACATTGCCGCGACGCCGGCGTCTTGCCCGAAGCGGAAGGCCAGATCATCGTCCCTGCCGGGTTGAAACAGAGTAAGCGCACGCTCCAGATGCTCGCGCGCTTCGGCGTATTCTCCGGCGAACCAGTGAGTGGTCCCGAGGATCCGATGCGCGACGCCGGCCTCGGGCGAATCGGGCATCGCCGCAACGCCGGCGAGGAAGGCCGCCGCGTGCGTTCGCATCGACGGAAGATCGCCCCGCACGTAGCTGCCGACCCATAAACCGTAATCTGCCGCGAACCGCCCCGGTGCATCCTCGTCCCCGGAAGCCGATTTGCGGGCTCTAGCAAAGGCCTCCATTGTTTCCGGCGCCCCATGGCCTCGCGCGGCTATGAGCGCGTTGCCATAGGCGGCGTGCAATTGCGGCAGCCGCTGACTTACAGCGGCCATGCGGCCTGGCGCACGCCGCGACGTCTCGCCCGCCTTGTCCGCCATGGCGATCGCCTTGCCGAGATGGGCGATCGCCTCCTGGAAGGCCGAGCGGCGCAGCGCCTGGTCGCCCGCCTTGCCCCACCATTCGATTGCGAGATCACCGAGGCCGGCCTCGGTGAAATGATGGGCGATCGCTTCGGGCTCGGCGTTCGCGTCACACAACGCCTCGGCCGCGCGGCGGTGAAGCGCCTGGCGGCGGCTCTTGAGCAGGCTCTCGTAGGCCGCGTCCTGGATCAGCGCGTGCTTGAAACGGTAGGCGGCGGTCGGAGGGGCGCCCTCGACGAACAGGAGATCGGCTTCCGTGAGGCGATCGAGCGCGGCTTGCAGGCGCGGCTCGTCGAACCCGGCCGCGGAGGACGACACGTCGCGCAGCAGCCGGTAAGAAAAATCGCGCCCCAGCACCGCCCCGATCTGCGCTACCTCCCGCGCCTCGCCGAGCCGGTCGAGCCGCGCGGCCAGCGATTGCTGCAAGGTCGGCGGGATCGCCTGTGCGCCGCCCTGCGCGTTGCGCTCCAGCAGGAGCCGCGTCACCTCCTCGACGAACAGCGGGACGCCGCCCGTGCGCTCGCCCACTCCATCGATCGTCTCGTCGGAAAGCGCATGCCGGCTCGCGATCTCGCCGACCATGCGGCGCACCTGCGCGCGGTCGAGCGGCGCGAGCGAGATCACGCCGTGGTGTGAGCGCATCGCCCAGGGCGCCCGGAATTCCGGTCGCGTCGTGGCGACGACCAGCAAAGGGGACTGCGCGCCGCGATCGGCGAGCCAGGCCATGAGATCGAGCGAGGTCGGATCCGCCCAGTGCAGATCCTCGAAGGCGAGCACCACCGGCTGCGTCCGCGCGCCCGTCAGAACCCAGGCCGTCATCGCCGCGAGTTGCCGGTGCCGCAATTCCTCGGGCGGCAACTTCGCCCCGCGGTCCTCCGGCAGCGGAATGTCGACCAGCGGCGCGAGCAGGGGCGCGTATTCGGCCGCGTCCAGGCCGATCAGCGTCAAAGTGTTCTCGAGGTCGGCGAGACGCCCCTTATCGGTTGCGTCGGCGCCGCCAAAGCGCAGTCTGCCCCATTCGACGAGCGGGTGCAGGGGCGTGTTCTGCAGGAGCTGCGAGGCGGCCCATTCGACCCAGGTGTGCGGCGTCTCGGCGAGTTTTGCGCGGAACTCCTCGATCAGGCGCGACTTGCCGATGCCGGGCTCGCCGACGATCTGCACGAACTGGCCCTCGCCTTCAAGCGCGCGCGACCAGCGGCGCGTTAGCAGCGCGAGCTCGTCCTCGCGGCCGACGAGCGGCGTCAGGGCGCGCGCCCCGCCCCGTCGGCCGCCGCCGCTCGCCCGAACGATGCGATAGAGCGTCGTCGGCTCGGGCGCGCCTTTCAGCGCATGGGCGCCGCGATCCTCAGCGACGAACAGGCCCGCGACCTGACGCTGCACGCGGGCGGTGATCATCACCGTTCCCGGATCGGCGAGCGCCTGCACCCGCGCGGCGATATTGGGCGCGTCGCCGAAAATCTCGCCGGCCGAATCCACCACCACCGGTCCGGTCGCAACGCCGATGCGGGCGACGAGTTCCGGGCGGCCCGAGCCGGCGTTCTCGCGGTTCAGTTCGGCGAGCGCGCGCTGGATCGCCAGCGCGGCGCGGACCGCGCGTTCGGAATCGTTCTCCTGCGCGATCGGGTGTCCAAACAACGCCATCAGCCCGTCGCCGAGCTTTTTGGCGACGCGTCCACCCATTTGCGTCACCGACTCCGAGGCGGCGTCGAGGTAGGCGCTGACCAGATTGCGCCAATCCTCGGCGTCGAGCGCGGCCGAAATGGAGGTTGAGCCCACGAGATCGCAGAACATCACCGTGATCGGCCGCCGTTCGGCGTCGGCGCCCGACGTTGGCGGAGACGGGGACGGCTGGGTAGAGGCGGACTTCGCAGCTGACGGCGGCGTTCCGCCCGCGGAGAGAGCGGCGATCGCCCGCATGAGCCGCTTGCGATGCCCGAGCGGCACGCCGATCTTTTCGAGGTCGGCTTCGACCAGGTCGGGCAGGACGTCCGCGTTGATCTCATGCTCGCAGAACAGGGCTTCGTACTGTCCGAGGTCGATCGCGTTCAGCCACTGGGCGACGTTCATCGTCGTTCCCGCACACGGTTCGACTCTCATGTTGTCCCCGGGGAGACCGCGAGTCCAGGTCAGGAGCGTTGGCCGGTCGTTATGGGGTCGATTCGACCCGTCCGCCACGCCGCCGGGGAACGTCTGCTATTTGCGCAAACCTGCCGTACGACGTGGACTCGGGAATGGCTGAAACCGAGGCAAAGCGGAAGTTGCTTGCCCACCTCTATGTGCTTCAGGCACCGGCGGCGGCCTGCCGTGCGGCCAGCCGCTGCTTACGCCTGGAATGGAAGCTAGGCCGCCCACGTCTCGAGTACGCCCTCGGCCCACGCTGGATCGTCCTTGAGCCGGTAGATCGCCTGCCGCGAGAGGCCAGTCGTCTTGGCGATCGCGCTAATCGACGTCCCGATCGTCAGCATGTCGCTGACCTGATCCAGTTGCTCGCGCGTGAAGGACGGTTTCCTGCCGCGGTAGGCGTTATCACGGGCTTTGGCATGCTCGATACCGGCGCGCTGCGCTTCTCTAGTCGCTTCGCCTTGCGTCTGCGAGAGGGCCGCCATGAACGAGATCAGCGCATCGCGGACCGCCATCTGCATCGGGTCTTGGGTTGCGCCGTCGAAGACGAGGCCGTTGATCACGGTCCGAATGACGATGCCGCGCTTCATGAACTCCCTGATGACTACGGTCACGTCCGCGTAATTTCGCCCGAGCCGGTCAACCCAGCGGACAACCAGCACGTCGCCACGACGAGCAGATCGAACAATCGCTTGCCTTGATCGCGCTCGGCGAGGCGGGTCGATACGCCTGACACTCCATTGTCGGAAACCACCCCGTCGATCGCGAACCCCGCGGCGTGCGCCTGGGTGACTTGATGGTCCAGGGTCTGGTCGCTCGTGCTGACGCGGCAGTAGAGGATCGTTTTCATAACTGCTCGTCCGTTGATATGGCGTCCGTATAGCCGCATGTCCGCAAGCCGGTTTATCAGCAGAACGGCTAAGTCGGCAGAGAGCCCGCGGTCGGCGCTCGCCTCTCTTTTTTGGCTCAAATCTCCGAATGGGCTTTATCGAAGCTCCACACCTCTTCGAATCCCATCAAGCGATTCATCTCCACAAAGGAATAGAGCGGCGCGGATGAGCCGAGCGACGAGCCTGTCTCGCGGATCTGTCGGTAAACCGTGTCCAGCGCCGCGGCGGCGCTGAGCAGGCCGGCGACCGGATAGATGGCGAGCGCGTAGCCGATCTCGGCGAGCCGCGCGTTGCTCAACATCGGCGTGCGTCCGCCCTCGACCATGTTGGCGATCAGCGGCTTGTCGCCAAGCTCGCGGCCGATTGTGGCCATCTCGTCTTCTGTCTCTGGCGACTCGACGAACAGCATGTCCGCCCCGACCTCGGCGTAAGCGCGAGCGCGACGGATTGCTTCGGGCAAACCCTTTGACGTCCGTGCGTCAGTGCGGGCGATGATGAGAAAATCGGGGCTCGTTCGTGCTTCCACGGCGACGGCGATCTTGCGAACCATCTCGTCAGCCGGAATGACGCGACGGTCAGGCGTGTGCCCGCACTTCTTGGGGAATTCCTGGTCCTCGAGCTGGATCGCCGCCGCGCCGGCCCGCTCGTAACCGCGAACGGCATGGCGCACGTTCAACAGTCCGCCATAGCCGGTGTCGCCATCGGCTATGAGCGGCGTCTCGACCATGCGCGTCATCGCTTCGACCCGGCCGACCATGTCGGCATAACTCGCAAGCCCGGCGTCCGGAAGGCCGAGATGGGAGGCGACCGTTCCGTATCCCGTCATGTAGAGCGCCTCAAAGCCTATGGCCGCTGCCATCCGCAGCGAGACCATGTCGTAGACGCCCGGCGCCGCAATCACGCGGTCCTCGAGGCGGGCGTTCAGAACTTCGCGGAGTTTGCGCATGGCGAATTCTCACCCGGGCTGGCGTTCACCGGCCAATTTGACGGCACGCCGGCAGCCGACCATTTTGTTTCCGCCGGGAGGCGCAGCGGCGCAAGTTGCCGACGACGTGAGGTTCGAGGGAGGCAAACACATGACGATTGTCAAGCACAGCATTGACGCCGAAATGGCGGAGAAGGCGGTCGCGGCTGCGGCGACAAAGGCGACCGAACTCAAACTCAAGATGTGCATCGCCGTCGCCGACGAGGCGGGCGATCTCAAAGCCTTCCTCCGCATGGACGGGGCGCCCAAGCTTTCCATCGGTATCGCCCAGGACAAGGCCTATACCGCCGCCTCGTTTTCGATGCCGACGCATGCCTGGTTCGACTTCATCAAGGACGATCCGCCTCTCCTGTACGGCATTACCCACACGCCGCGCCTCACCGTGTTCGGCGGCGGATTCCCGGTTGTCATAAAAGCCGAGATGATCGGCGCGATCGGCCTGAGCGGCGGCCATTATGCGCAAGACATGGAATGCGCGCGGGCGGCGCTGGCCGCAATCGGCGCCGACCCACTGTAGCCGATCGCCCACGCTCAGCGGGTCCTGACATTGCAGACTGCGCTGGGTACGTCCCAATTGGGCGGAGAACGCGCGTACAAGGGTCGCCTTGGGAAGGACCGGAGTTAGCGAGAAAGCCGTCGTTCCTGCGAATCGCGAAATACGCTTCACCGCCCTTCTGACTGAGACGTCTCTATACGCTCAGCGATTGACCGCCCTCGACCCGAAAGGCACATCGGCAGCCATCGTAGACACCACTTGCGCGCGAACGGCTGATTCTCAGACCCGCGCCGGGCCAAGGGGAGTTCAATCCCGAACACCAAGCTGGCGCGACGCGCGCCGAACGAGCGCCACGTCATTTCTGTGCCGGATCGAAAGGCGTGGACTGCACGCTAGAAACTTGAGACTGTTGACGCGCCATCACCATCCGCCCGCTAATATCCGGATTTCTCATTGGAAGCCATGATGCGACCCAACGCCTTCTTTCCCACACTTGATATTGGGACAGACCCAGCGAAGATCCGCGATTGGGCGCAAGCGGCGGAAGACCTCGGATACGCATACATTGAAGTCCCCGATCATGTCTTCGGCGCAAAGGGCCGAGATGGCTGGGTCCCGCTGTATAGTGAGAAGGATCCTTTCCACGAGACCTTTGTCACGCTTGGCTTTCTGGCCGCGGTTACTAAGACCATCGGGCTCTCCACCGGAATTCTGATCACGCCGCAACGTCAAACAGGCGTTATCGCTAAGCAGGCGGCCGAGGTGGATCTCTTGAGCGGTGGGCGTCTCAGGTTGGGCATCGGCGTGGGATGGAATCACGTCGAGTACGAAGCCCTCGGAATGGAATGGAAAACGCGCGGCGCGCGTCAGGCGGAACAAGTTGAGGTACTGCGTCGTCTTTGGTCTGACGACCTCGTGACGTTCGAGGGTCGGTTTCACCGTCTCAAGGACGTCAGTATCGTGCCGATGCCGGTGCAGCGTCCGATCCCGATCTGGTTTGGTGGTTCCTCGGATGCCGTCGTCACGCGCGCAGCGCGACTTGGCGACGGTTGGATGCCAATCATGGCGCCCGACGCGCAAGCCGAGCAGAAGCTTCGCGCGTTGAGGGAGCAACTCAAGTCATTCGGCCGCGACTTGGCCAAGTTTGGCATTGAGGCCTGGCTACGCATGCATGGTCCGGACCTGCAAGCCTGGACGGCCGCAGCGGACGGCTGGCGTCGGCTAGGCGCTGACATGGTGATGCTCTACCCCATGTACCGCATCACGAACGTCGTCGACCACATCGAGACCTTGCGACGGTTCAATGAGGTTGCGAGGGGATAACGTCATATTGCGCGCCGGTGTGAAGAGACCGACACCGAGCCTCGGGCAGCCTAACCATTATGGATTGGAGTCCGCGAAGCCGGGCCCCCAATCGATGTTCAAGAAGCCCGCCGCGGGGCAATGGCCGGTTGTGGAGCAACCTACGCGTTCAGCCGAAGACCGCTTTCTCGCGCTTCCTGCCTTTCAGAGGGCGGATCTTGAAGGGCGTCAAAGGGTCGATTTGCCCCTTTCACTACGCCGTCAACGAATGACCGCTATTTGCGCGAAGCTGACGGCTGGAGTTGGTAGAGTTGAAGTGTGGCGCGGTGACGTTAGGCTGAGCATGTCTGTTTCCGCCCCTTTCGTCTGGCGGTGCCTTAGTGGCTCAGCCGTAGCTCCGTTTCCACACCCCGCTCATCGAACCGGACATGCGGATTTCCCGCATCCGGCTCTCGGACAAGACTTCACGCCGTCTTTCGCGTGCGACGCCATCGGCGGCTTCTGAACATCATTTGGAGTTGATAGGTTGCCCAATCTCCATGTCCTTCGCTACGTTTTGCGTCTGTCTTGAACTGAGGTCCCTTCCCTCCACCAGAGTTACCCGGTTTCCGCGGTACTACGAACCTCTCCGCCACCCCAGAGCGCCCGGCCTGTCCCTCACGGGCGTCCGGTTGGTCCTGTCATCCCTGACCTAACCACGCTTGGGGCTTCCCGTGTTGCGTGCGCTTTCCTTGTGTACGTGCTGCCGCCACTACCCCGGTGCAGCGACTGGGCGTCGTCGTCGCTCATCTCACCCAGCCGTATCAGCCTTCCCCGATAACGTTGTCGGGTCGGCCTGCACATCGTCCTTTTCGAGATTTGCTCAGCGTTCACTCGCGTTGCGGCCCGCACACTCGCGCTGTCACCTATACGTGACCCGCTACACCGAAGGCTTCAGCCATTTCGTTACCTCCATGACTGCTCCGGTTGCTTCCGGCTGGAGCGTTTGGCCGGGTGGGACTTGCACCCACTGGAAAGCGCCGCCTTTGCACGGCGCACACGTTAACCAAACATTGGGGATCGCGGCGGTGGACGTGGCAGCTGGAGGGAAAACCCCCGTCCATCTGGGCGCGATGGCGTCACCGCGCCGTCGCACCGCGCGTTTCGCCCACGCTTCAAATGCATTACATCCCACCTTGGTTTAGCGCGTTGGCAGCCCGTTTGCGTCGGAACGAAGCCGAAACCGAACAGTTTCTATATGAACGCACGAGAAGTCCTTCGACCATAGGGATTGCGACATGACTGCCGGAAGAAGAACGCTCGCGGCGCTTGTGGCTTTGTTGGCCACAGCATTGCTGTCCTTAGCCGGGAGCGCGCAGCAGGCGGCGCAGAATCCTCGCATTGCTCTAGTCATCGGCAATGCAACCTATCGGGACGCGGCGCTGGCGACGACCGCCAACGACGCCGGACTCGTCGCACAGACTTTGCAAGCGGCGGGGTTTGACGTGGTCGGAGCGCGTGATCTCGACGGCCAGTCCCTGCGCACCGCGTTCCGCGATTTTCTCGACAAGGCGTCGGCCGCCGGTCCGGACATGCAGGCGTTTGTCTATCTCGCAGGCCGCGGCGTGCAATATGACGGCGACAACTACTTCGTGCCGGTCGACGCACAGATCAACCGCGACGCCGACGTGCCGATCGATGCGCTTCGTATTTCCGACTTCGCCCATGCACTGGCGCAGACGCCGGGCAAGGCCCGTATCATTGTGCTCGATGCCGCCCGCGCCAACCCCTATGCCTCGCAAGGGTCGCCGCTTGCTCCGGGACTTGCCCTGGTCGATCCGGAGCCAGGCGAATTAATCGCTTTCAATGCGGCGCCGGGCACCCTAGCGGGCGACGAACAGGGTCCTTACGGCGTCTACGGCAAGACGCTCGCCGGCGCGATGCGCCAGGGCGGCGTTGACGTCGTCGAAGTGTTTGACCAGACCCGAGTGACGGTCAACCAGCAGACGCAGGGCGCGCTGCTTCCATGGAGCGCCTCGAAGCTGACCGAGCCCTATTACATCTTCGAACGCGCCGCCGATGCGCCGCCTCCCGCGGTCGCAGCCCCTGGGTCCAACCCGTCGATCGCCGGCCTACCGGCCGAGGCGGCCTACACGGCGGCGCTGCAGCAGGACACGATAAGCGGCTACGAGGAGTACCTGTCCCATTTTCCCGATTCAGCTCAAACGCCTCGTGTGCGCGCCATTCTTGCGGCGCTGCGGGAAGCCTACTTCTGGCGGCGATCGGTCAACGCCAACACGGCGCATGCCTATTGGACTTATCTGCGCCGTTATCCCAAGGGCCCGCACGTCGCTGATGCGCGCCGGCGTCTTGCGATGATCTCTGCGGCTTACGAGCCCCCGCCCGATTTTCAGCCGATGACCTATCAGGACCTGCCGCCGCCGCCGCAAGACGAAGGCTTTTATGAGGAGCAGCCTGTTTACGCCTTCGACGCGTTCGGGCCTCCGCCGCTACCCCCGCCGCCAGAATACTACCAGCAATATTACTATGTCGAAGACGATGATTGGCGCGATCTGCCGCCGCCGCCGCCGCCAGTTGACGTTGGCTTTCTGCCGGTGTTGGCAATCGGAATTCCGCTCGTAGTCGGCGCGGTCGGTTTCCAGCATTACGAACATTACCATCGCGATGGGATAGCGCCCGCTGGCCTGGCGCGGTTCCGGCCGCCTCCGCCTGCCCCGCCGCCGCTGCCGCGCAACGTGAACCCTGTGCAGCCGCCCCCTCCCGTCCCGGTCCGTGTTACCGGCCCCGCCAGTGGCCATGTCAAACCGTTGCCGCCTATTGGCCCTCCAGCGGGGCCGGCCGCGAAGCCCGCTGCTGCACCGCCTCCTGCCCCTTCTCCCGAGGGCAAAACCCCTGCGGGAACGCCTGCTGTGACCGCTCCTCCCGGCGGAAAGTCCCCGGCCGCGGCCGCCCCGGCGGCGGAAGGGAAGCCTCCGACTCCGGCGCCAGTTGCGCCTGCGTTGGGCAAGCCGCCTACGGTTACGCCGGGCGCGCCCGCTGCATTGCCCGGCGCTCCGGTGGCGACGCCGGGCGGAAAGCCGCCGGCTGCGGTCACCGCTCCTCCCGGCGCAAAGCCGCTGCCAGTTGCGCCTGCGTTGGGCAAGCCGCCTACGGTTACGCCGGGCGCGCCCGCTGCATTGCCCGGCGCTCCGGTGGCGACGCCGGGCGGAAAGCCGCCCGCTGCGGTCACCGCTCCTCCCGGCGCAAAGCCGCTGCCCGTCGCGCCCAACATCGCGACTCCCTCGTCGGGAGTTCCGGCAACGCCTCTTAGCGGAAAGGCGCCTGGCGTTGTGACACCGCCAGCTGGGGCTAAGCCGCCGGCCAGCACGCTCATCGCGCCCACGCCGGCGAAACCCTCGCCGGTTCCGCCGCCGCCCGCCGCGACGCCAAATACGATAGCGAAACCGCTACCCAAGCCGCCGGGACCCACGCCTGCACCAGCGGTGAATTTGGCTCCGAAACCGGCCGTCAATCCTCCTTCCATAGCGCCGGCGGTTCCCAAAGCGGCGCCCGCTATCGTTCACGCGCCTTCCCCAGCGGCGCCGGTCGTCCATGCCCCGCCGCCGCCACCATTGGTTCGCCCACCTCCCCCAGTTGTTCATGCGGCGCCACCGCCGCCTGTCGTCCATGCGCCACCGCCGCCGCCGTCGTCCATGCGCCACCGCCGCCGGTTGTCCATGCGCCGCCACCGCCACCGGTTGTCCATGCGCCACCGCCACCGCCGGTTGTCCATGCGGCGCCACCGCCGCCGGTTGTCCATGCGGCGCCACCGCCACCGGTCGTTCGTCCGCCGCCAGCGGCGCAGCACGCGCCGCTGTGCGGAAATCCCGGACGACCGCCATGCCCCAAGTAGACATCAGGGCGTTAGACCTGCGTTGAAAGCACACTGGGGGGCCACTTCGCGTGGATTTCAGCCCTCTGCCACGCCGTCTGCGAATGGCCGCTCTTTGCGCACAGCGGACGAAGGTCGTTGCAGATTGCGAGTACGCATTCGGCATACGCCCAGGGTGGTGGCAGCCGATCCGCTACGCGGTCTGGCGCTGGGAGGGTCTGACCGCTTCCTCAACGACGGCCGCATTGAGATCGACCCCAAAGCTAAGCTGCTCAAAGGCGCGGCCTGAAAACGCCGCTTACGCTATTCGAACAGCATCGGCGCGGTCGAGGCAGCGAGGATCACGGCCATCGCGGGGTTGAACGGGCGGACGGCGCTACGAGGAGGCGCTTGAGCGGGGTGCCGAACAGCGCCCAGGCGCCGGCGCTCGGGATGGTGATCGCTGTGAACAGGCCGACCATCAGCGCCACGCTTTGCGCGTACGTGGTGGTCAATCGGCGCGTAGGCCGCGAGCGCGCCCAAGATCGCCACCCAGGCCTTGGGATTGACCCACCGAAACGCTACAGCAGGCAGGAAGCCGAGCGGGCTTCCGCCACCCTCGACCTCGCCGATTGGCCCGGCGAAGGCGATCTTCACCGCCAGCCAAAGCATATAGAGCGACCCCAGGATGCGCATGACCGGCAGCAATTGCGGGACGCGTTGAAAGACCGCATCAAGGCCGAGGCCGACCAGCGCCACCATCAGCGAAGAGCGAGGACGACGCCGAAAATGCGGCAGCGTGCGGGCGAAGCCGAACTTCACCCCCGAGGTCATGAGCATCAAATTGTTCGGCCCCGGGGTTGCAGCAGCGACGACGCCGAACGCGACGAACCCAGCGAGGACGTCGAGGTGGACGCGCAAGGCGGAGGCTCCCCGTCAATTCGGCCGCGGCGGCGATGGTCACGCGCGCTTTCCGTCTGCCCGCCGCCGGTTCGGCGAGAGGTTTCGCTTCAGTTCATTTACCGGCCCACGCTCCGAATGAGCTCGCGGTTCAAGCGCTGCGGCTAGTTCACGGTCTGGAACGAAAAGAGCATTCATCGCTATCCGAGTCGAGGGATCTAGATCAACCCGTGACCGTATTTTGCGGGCGTGTCTTAAGCCGCGCTTTGAAGCAGGCATCAGCTAAGCGCAAGAATCCAGGGTTCTCGCGGTCGCCTTGGCTTTAACCAAATTTCATCCAATGGTTTGATCCGGGAGTTATCGAATATCGAGTGGAACGTTCGTTAACCTTTGGTCAGCTTTCAGCGCGCTTCATTCCTCCGCGACGCCTTCTTTCGGGCGACTAGTCGGAGAAACGCGGGGTGATGAATGAGCTTACCGTCCGGAGGCGTGGTCTCGTTCGGCCTCATGTGCTCCGCCGCAGCGCTGCTCACGGGTTGTGACGAGTTTTCCTATCTCGAAGGACCCAGCCGTTCCGATCATCCTATCTCCAGCGCCACGCTCGCCGAGATGGTGAAGATCGATACGACGCCCTCTTCGCCGATGCTGGTCCGCGCCTACAAGAAGGAGGCGGAGCTCGAAATCTGGAAGATGAAGTCGGACGGCCGATACGCCCTGCTAAAGACCTATCCAATTTGCCGTTGGTCGGGCCAGCTTGGTCCGAAGAAGCGGCAGGGCGACATGCAGGTGCCCGAAGGTTTCTACACCATCGCGCCCGGGCAGATGAACCCGAACTCCCACTATTATCTCGCCTTCAACGTCGGCTATCCCAACGCCTATGACCGCGCGCTGGGGCGCACCGGCGGCTCGGTGATGGTGCACGGCGTCTGCTCGTCGGCCGGCTGCTTCTCGATGACTGACGAGCAGATCGATGACATCTACGCGATCGCGCGTGAAGCCTTCCGTGGCGGACAGCGCGAAATCCAGATGCAGTCTTATCCGTTCCACATGACGGCGGAGAATATCGCCAAATACCGGCTCGACCCGAACATCGACTTCTGGAAAGAGATCAAGGTCGGCGCCGACCACTTCGAGGTGGCTAAGACCGAGCCGTCGGTTCTCGTGTGCGGCCAGCATTACGAGTTCGACGCGACGCCGAAGGGCCCGGTCTCAGCAGGCGAGCCGTGTCCGGCGCTTCAGCGCGACGAATCGATAGAGGCCGCGGTCGCCGAAAAAGCGGACAACGACAACGCAAAGACCGCCGAACTCATCGCCTCCGGCGTCAAGCCCATCCGCACGGTCTACGCCGACGGCGGACAGAACCCGTTCTTCGCCGGCTACAAGGACGCGAGCGACCCCGACGCGCTCGTCTCAGGAGCGCAGGAGATCGTCCTCGAGGACCGCGTGAAGCCCCCGTGGGCGGCCACCGCGGCTGACGCAGCCAGGCTGCATACCGAGAACGATCAGCCGCCCGCTGCGCAGGCCACGCCCCAGATTGCAGATGCGCCCGATGCGTCCGCCGCGCCGGAGCCTCCCTCTGCGGAATAGCCTCGCCCCCACGGTTGTGGGCCTCAGCCCAAGGTCGCTGATCTTGAGATCGAGCCGCTACTTCACCTGACGATAGGCGTCCTCGGAAAGACTGATCGCGCCGGGCTCGCAAATGCCGTCGAGGCGCGCGGCGATGTTGACGCCGTCGCCTTAAGTTCGCCGTCGCTCTCCTCGACGACATCACCCAGATGAATGCCGACGCGGAACTCGATGCGGCGCTCGGCCGGCAGGCCTGCGTTGCGCTCAATCAGGCCGTTCTGGACCTCGATGGCGCAACGAACAGCGTCGACGACGCTGCGGAACTCGATGAGGCTTCCATCCCCAGTTCGCTTGACGATGCGCCCATGATGGCCGTCGATGGCGGGATCGATCAGATCGCTGCGCAGCCCCCGCAGCCGCGACAGTGTGCGATCCTCGTCAGCGGCCGCGAGACGGCTGTAACCGACGGTGTCGGCATTGGCGCCCTGCTGCCATTCGCTGGAACGAGTTCACTGCTGGCCTCTCCAACTTGCGAGTAGCGCACCGCCGGGGCAGATTGTTCGCGCATTCAAGCCTAATTCAGTGAATTTGAAAGGAGGAGTGCCGAATGTCCGACCTGCACACCCCAATCGATCCGAGGCGCGCGCACCACGATATGGGCGGGCTGTCGGCCGCGGCTATCGAAGCGACAGAGCACGACTACGCACTATGGGAAAAGCGCATCGACGCCATTCTGACGCTGCTATCGAACAAGGGGCTGATGACTGTCGATGAGATGCGGAAAAACATCGAAAGCCTGGGCCCCGACGCCTACGACCAGATGAGCTATTACGAGCGCTGGATTTCATGCCGCCGCGCAGACGATGATCCAGCGCGGCGTCGTCACTGTCGACGAACTCGGACGCAAGATCGCTGAGGTGCAGGGACGAGCCGATGCCTTCGACTGACGCAATTGAGCCGCGGTTCCAGTCGGGCGACCGCGTCGCGGTGCGCGCCGCCTATCCCCTGGGACATGTGCGGACCCCGTTTTACGTTCGCGGCAAATCCGGCGTTGTCGAGCGGCTATGCGGTATATTCGCTAACCCGGAAGAACGCGCTTACGCGCGACCGGGTCTGCCTCGGCAGCCGCTCTATCGCGTGCGTTTCCGGCAAACCGACCTCTGGCCCGGGTATGAAGGTCAGGCAACCGACACGGTCGACATCGAAATCTATCAGCACTGGCTGGAGCCTGTGTCATGAGTGAAGCAAACCATAACCATGGCGACGGCCCTTCGCCCCAGGATGCCGTCAAGCATCGGCATCCGCCGCGACCAGACCTCGACGACACGCTCACCTACTACCGGGCGATGGAGATCGCGCTTCGCGAACTATTGATCGACAAGGGTGTTTTCACCGCCGACAACATCCGCAGGCAGGTGGAGGACATGGACAACCGCAGCCCGGCTCAAGGGGCTCGCGTCGTCGCCAAGGCATGGGTTGATTCCAAATATAGGAGCTTGTTGCTTTCCGACGGCGGCGAGGCATGCGTCGTCGCCGGCCTAGACCGCGGACCCTACAGGCTGGCCGTCGTCGAAAACACCGCTGACACGCACAACGTGGTCGTCTGCACCCTGTGCTCCTGTTATCCGCGCTGGCTACTGGGCCTGCCGCCGGACTGGTACAAGAGCCGCGCCTACCGTTCCCGAATGGTACGCGAGCCGCGGGCCGTGCTACGAGAATTTGGAACTGAGATCCCCGACGACGTCACGGTG
>CAVXVE010000017.1:0-200033 GCA_963764955.1 uncultured Alphaproteobacteria bacterium
CGATTGATCGCAGCAAAATCCCCATCGTGAAGTGACGCTTGGAGATTGTAAAAGTAGCGTTCGTTTCGGCGGGTGATTTCGAATGACGGCGCCGACTATCTTTTGGAGTGGGCAATCGGCGAAACGCGCCGTCTAAGACTTCCGGAATCGGCGCATTGCCTTTCGTCGCCAATTCGGTGAACCTTCGCCTCAAGCCGCATTGCTGCCGGCGACTTGAATAGACGTGGTTGGGCGGGAAGCGCCCCCACAGGAATCGCATCGGAAAAGGACCGGAGTGCGAGCCAAAGCCGCGAGCGCGAAACAGGCTTCACCGCGCCCGACCAGGATCCGGGTTCCGTGAGGAAGGGCTGAAGGCCTGAGGTCGCGGGCACTTAGGGACTTGATGAAGAAACCCAGATAGGTCCTACTTCAAGGCGTCACCCAAAAAAGGGAGTGCGCTGCATGGGCCATAGGTTGGATATTGCGTCTGGAAAGAATGAGTTTGATCGTCGACTTGGAAACTTCCGGGTTCAAATTAAGGTAGACGACGCGGGCGAGCACGTCGCCGCGATAACTGCAAGCATTCTAGCTCCCCGACATCTTTCGGAACACCAACGATCCAGCGGCATTCCGTCTACAGTGGACATTTCCACGCCCGCGCCCGATGCATTGCGGTTAGCGGTTTCTATTCTAAAAGCGGCACGGAGCGCAGGGCTACGGCTGCCGGACGACTTTTCAGTCCAGTGACTTCTACGCCAACTCTAGCAAGCCAAGAGAGCAGTGGGCGTGAAATCGAAAAAGGGAAAGGTCGGCAGTTCGAGCAAACCCCGGAGGCGAAAAGGAGAAAGCAGACGGTTCGCGTGCAATACGGAGCCCTGCCATATCGCTTTAGCCAGGACGCCGCGTTGGAAATTTTGTTGGTTACAACGCGCGGGACAAGGCGGTGGATCGTTCCCAAGGGATGGCCGATCAAAGGATTAAGACCGGCCAAGTCAGCGACGCGCGAAGCCTTCGAAGAAGCTGGGGTGACGGGGAGAATTGGCCCCAGGGCGATAGGCGTCTTCGCTTACGACAAAGTGCGAGATGAAGCAGGTGGCACGACGATGTGCGAAGTGAAAGTCTGTCCGCTTCTGGTGAAGCGGCAGAGCCATGTGTGGCCCGAGTTCCCATCAACGGATGACACAATGGGTCGAACCGAGCAGAGCGACCGCCATGATCAAGGAGGCGGACCTTAAAAAGATTGTGGCCGCGTTCGCCAAACGCGCCGCGGCCGCCGCTAGCAGGGCAGCTTTCTGACGGTAAGCGGTCGGGGTGTATCAGAGATCGAGGACGCCCAAGATGCTCAATCAGATGCTTTTTGGAGAACCCATCGGTCAGAGCTGGCTCCAGCTTTCCGAACTTGCTTTGGCCTTCGTATTGTCCACCCTGATCGGGCTTGAGCGCGAGATCCGTCAGAAGAGCGCCGGCCTGCGCACCTGTACGCTGGTCGGCGTTTCGTCTGCCTTAATCATGCTCGTCTCCAAATACGGTTTTACCGACATACTCGAGGACAAGCAAGGTCAGGGCAGACGCCCACGATCATTGGACATCCTTACTGTTCATTCCCGTCGCTGCAACGCTCGATATAGACCGCTCCAATTGATCACAGCGCCACTACGAGTGAGTTCGTCGGCGTTGCGCTGATGAAGCGGATCGTCGGCAAGCGCTTTGCGATACTGCTCGTAGGACGCAAGAGTTAGGAAATCGATCAGGCCATAGGCGGTGTTGTTCGGACCGGCGAAGTCGGTCGACAGCCAATAGCCAATGATCTTCCCACCCGCGTTGCGGATCGCTTCGAGCTCGTGCTCGACATAATCGCGGAAAATGTTTCAGCCGATTGGGGTCCGAGGTGTAACGAATGCAGAGCGTGTACACAGATCGCCCTCCTCAGAAGTCGCCTGGGTTCATGTAAGCTTGCGACCAGAGCGTGACCTGGAGGATCATCGACTTCCACCAGGCGTCTTGCATCCGTTGCACGGTTTCTACCGGGTAGCCGCCCTTCTCCAGATACGGCCGCATCGGCGCGACCGTTGCGGCGGCAAAGCCAGCGTGTTCGGGTCCGAGCGTCTGACCGGCGCGCTGCTCGACCGCCTCACTCATCACGTCCATATCCTGGAAATGAATGGTGATAGCTACAGGCTCAATCAGAGCAAGCGGCGCTCACGCCGCAACAACCCCGACACGCCCAAAGACGATATGACCCCAACCTGACGCCCACGAGGCAAGCCCGTGCTCGAGGGGATTCTCGTCGACATTATTGATGCATCTTTGCTCCGGAAAGCGATGCAATCTTGCTCCGGCGTTGACACCCGGTTGAGGTCGCTGATCTGACGCGACTGGGCGGCGAGCCGCTTTTCGAGTTCAGCGACCTTGGATAAGACCTTCGCCCACATTGAATCTTGGACAATGAGCGGCGGCTCAGTCATGGGATCGCCCCCAGACGGCAAAGCTATAGGGAGGGCTGACACTGTAATACGGGAAATTGACACACGAATAGCGTGGGCGGAAAATCAGTGCAAGAACTTTGGAGACGCGCCTCTTCATGGGTGGTCGAGCCGTCGAAGTGCTCACGGGTCGCGCTCCCAGACGCGCTACTGGGGAGGCTAGCGCGGAAATTGGCGCAAGTAAACGGCCCAGCAATCCTGGCCCGGAGGCCGACTAAGCCGCCGGGTTGCTTGGATTATGTGGAGTTACTGGGCGGTGGACGAGGCGGTATCTTCCCAGTTCGGCGGTACATCGCCGCTGAAATCTTGGCTCGATGTTCCGGAGAAAAGGGTTTACGGCGACTGCGCGTTTCGCCGCTGAAAGCTTGGCTCGATGTTCCAAAGACAAGGGCTTACCGCGCAACGCCGCTGAAATCTTGGCTCGATGTTCCGGAGAACGGGGCTCACGAGGCTCCCCGCGCGCTTCGCCGCTGAAATCTTGGCTCGATGTTCCAAAGACAAGGGCTTACCACGATGCGCCTCTGACATCTTGGCCCGGGCTTCCGGAGAATTGCACTTACCGCGCATCGCCGCTGAAATCTTGGCCGAGTTCTCCAGAGGCATCGGCTTACCCCGTTTCGCCACTGCCATCTTAGCCCGGGCCTCCGGAGAATGGCGCTTACCGCGCATCATCCCAACCTCAATATACCTCAGATATCAATACCTTAGACCCAAACAATAATCAAGTCAAGTTTGTTGATTGAGGTGCCCCGGAGGCTCTACCCGCCGCCGGGTTGCTTGGATAAGGTGGGATTATGGATTAGCCTACTGCCCCGGCCTACCGCTTGACTGCTGCCTTACGCTTGTTTCTTGACTCATAAGCCGCCATCTGGGCCTTGAGCCGCGCGACAGCGGCGCGCAGCTCTGGGGTGTCGTGTGCGCCCTCTGAATGGGGGATGAGGAACCGGGTCGCGCCGTCTGCGTCATGCTCGGCGCCGCCGTACTCGCGGCGCAATGGGCGGATTGGCTTTGATACATCGACCTCGAAACCGCCGCCGTCGAGCTTCTTGACCGTGACCTCGCTGAAGATGGGGTCTGGCTGGTCTGGCTCGCCCCTACGTCTTGCCATGGCCCGGACGCGCTCCACTGTTAAACGATTGACGATGGCTCGCTGTTCATAGTCTGGGAGACGGGCGAAATCGTCAGCCCACGCTGCGGCGGCGACTTTCGCCATCATCGGCAATAGTTCTAGATCGTGAAACCTCTTCGGGCGAGGTGCTCGGGCGATACGCCCGAAAGGGTTTTTGACAGGGCATTTAGCATGGCCCATAAATCTAGACGCTACCCGTTCAATGGCACAGAGGTCTAGTCCCATGACCCACTGGCCCACCCCGCCAGGCAACAAATCCCGTACCGTGGCGCTACCGTGGCGCTACCGTGGATTAACCCCTTGATCGTACTGAAGGTACCGTGGGTACCGTGGGTTTTTAAAAACCCTTCACGGTAAAGAGGGGACTGTATTACGGAATACCCGTAGCCCCTACCGGCCCCCGAGTGGGTCTCCGGGGGGTCTAGAGAGAAATCACAGTTCGCACGGTTCTTCAGTACTTTCCCTATGTCTCACGGTACCATTAACAGTACCGCTACGGTATTAAAATTCGGCTAATCCCATAGAATCAGGCAAATCCACCTCGGCAGATTTTTCTGCCAAAGTCCGCCGGTAGCCTTTCGCCCGTCCCTCGGCGAAGTCTATCTTGTACGGCCCTTCCCAGCCCAAATCACGCATAATATTACCGAGCCGATGGGTATGTTTCGGCTCGCGTCGATCCATCGTTAGCCTCAAGGCATTTTCGAGCAGGTCCGAACTGCGTATGATCTCCCGCTTCTCGCGTCCTTCTCGATCATGTAGTCCTTATCGACGAGGTACGCCGCAATCTTATCCTCCCACGGGTCAATGACCATCCGCGCATGTTGCGCCTTCGCCGCCACGCTCCAAAGCTCCATCGGCAGCGCAATAGTTTCACCCGCCGCCTCGCGGAACGCCGCCTCGGCCCAGAGCTGTTCCCGGTCCCGCTTAATCGCCTCAACATCAATCGGCTTATTCACCTTCATCGGCTCAAACCGGCGGTTGCCGGTCGCGTCGAGCAGGTAGCGGGTCTTGTTCGTCGTGCCGATAAAGACGCACTGTCGGGGGCGGAAGTCCTTAAACCGGCCATAGGCCATTCGGTCAGCGTCAATCGTCCGCGAGGCAAAGGTCTTTATCTCGTCAACATTGCGCCTCGCTTAAGCCTTGAAGCTCGCCTAATTCAAAGACAACGACACCCTCCATCATTTCCATCTGGCGCTTTGTATCCCGCGTCGCCATACACTTTGATCGCAGTGATATTCGAGGCCGACGAGCGCCTTTACACCGTTAGACTTCTCCCAGCCCTGCGGGCTTTCGAGCAGCGGTAATAGGTCAAACGCCGTCCCAGGCTTCCGCACCCGCCGCACCGCCGCGATCAAGAAGATACGCGACATCGCCCGATGGTATGGGTTATCGGTCACGTTAAAATAGTCGATAAACAGCTTATCCAGCCGTTCCGTCCCATCCCACACTAGCCCATTCAGCCAATCGCGGAACGGGTGACGCTTATTATCGTGGGCGAGGTCGATGATCGCGTCGTTGGTGTGTCCTTACCCGGATCAAACCCAAACTTGTCGCGTACCAGACGGCGTATCCTTAGCGACATCGCGTCGCTGACATTGCCGCCCCGGTCTTGAAGGTCTTTACCTAAGCCCATCATCCGGTAGCGGCATTCGTCGTAATACAGATTAAGGTCGAGCCGCCGCAGGGCGACGCACGCATTGGTAAAGGTTGAGGCTGGACGCTTATTTTTCGCATCCCAGTCGGGCCAGCGCTGGGGTCTCTTTGGCTCAGTGGCCGTAAATCCAGGATCGATCCCGTCAGCCATAAACATTCCTCCTTACGAGGATGTCGTTAAAGTCGATATCGGGTTGGTCTGGGGTGGCGACCCGGACGGTATGGCCTTCCCTGACCCATCGCGCCTGAGCAGCGGCGGCTTGTTCCTGGCCGTTTCCGTCCGCATCATTATCGGCGGCAATACAGACACATTCGGCGCTGTCGGGGAGGTCGAGCCGGGTCATCCCAGCGGCGCCAAGCGCAGCGACGCCCCACGACCGGTCGAGCAACACCATCGCCGACAGGGTTGTCTCTAGCCCCTCGCCCACGACCAGCTCGCCGCCGGGGGTTCCCAGCCAGACCCCGCCGCCGTCGAGCAGCCCATAGCGCCGGTACAGGCTCTTTCTGCCCCGGTCCTGTTGCGCGGCTTTACATCGCCCGCCCTGGCAGAGCCGGATCGTATGAACGCCGAGAATGCCCCGGTGGACGTGTTCCACGAGGCAGACCAGCGCCCATGCGATTAGCTTGTCATGGTATAATCCGCCGCCGCACTCGGCGCGCACCGTCGAAGGGTAGGGAGGGGAAAGGCCGCGCGAAGCGAGGTAGTAGGTTGCCTCGGTGCCTTCGACCGGGACCGCATCAGCCCAGACCTGAAGCCCTTCCGCGACCAGGGCGGCGCGGGCGAGCCGCGCACCTTGTCGGCTCGCGACCAGCCCCCGCGCTGCGGCTTGTTCGTGAATGCCTTTGGGGTTGTCGCAGGAGTAGCAGACGAAGCCCACGGCCCCGTCGTCATTGCTCATAGACTTCGCAACACCGGTAGCCGCACACCGGGCAGTCGCAGCGCCAGGTAACAGGACCGGCCCGCTCGGCCCGCCCGAATATCTGGGCGATCGCCTCTGCGCTTAACGGGGTTGGGGTATCGTCCATCCGCATTCTCCCTATCGGGAGCGCGAAAAGAAAGCTAGACTTCGGGGGGCGATCCAGATATAGGGGGCATGTTTGTACTTCAGCTCGTTTCGAACTCTGGATTCGCTCTGTTTTGGGGTCTTGCCCCCTGAAGCAGAGCGTTTCTTTTTGCGCTGGGTTGCTTCTTCCTCCATCAGGCATAGTTCGACCGTCCACGCAGGATGCGTGGTGTAGTGCCTATCGTCTTTGAATGGAGAGGGGGTCCCAGACTTCCACCCAACCATTCCGCACCTCTGGATTAGCCGCAGAGAGGAATGCGGACCGCCGGGAACCTAGGGGATAGCTAGTCTTAGGTTGGTCTGCGGTCCCGGCGGTGGGGTAGGCTAAACTGAAGTAACGCTCAAAGGTCAAGCAAAATCTATACTTGGATTAAACGCCACTGTCAGTTGATCTTGGCTTTCAGGTTCATCACCCCAGGCTCTATCATCACGATCTTCCCAACAGAGGTAAGTTGTACCTTTGTGTTGGGCGATGGTGAGGGTAAATGAGTTACCGTTACCACATGTCTCACACTGGAACTCAATCGCTATTCCATCGCGCCGCCTGGATGGATTGCCGCTAATTTTGGATTTGGCATGCAATAATCGATTGTTAACCCGTTAGCATTAACAGTGGTCACTGCGGTAGTTTTAGCGTCCTCCTCACCCACATTAAATACTTTAATCCGGTGATGATGTAAATTATAGCCTTTGCACCAAGGGCAGTTTAATGCTGCGCCGTAACTGTACTATATTCAAACGTCGGTAGAGCTATTTGCTTCATCCGTCATCCCATCCCCCCTTCAACTCATCCAGATCCATCCCCAGGTCGCCAGACAGCAGCGACCCGTCCAACGGCAGCGATATACACTGGCGGCGAAAACCTAACCTTGAACTGGTTCGCGTTGTCCGCGCTCTCGATTACCCCGATCCGGCCCGCCGCCGCGCCGGACAGGACACGGACCCGCTGGCCAATGCGACTGTTGGGCTTCGGCGGGGCGGTCGCGTACATCTGATTCACCTTGGGCCGGTCGAGTTTGGTGACGACCGGGCGATTATCGCCCCTCGCATCGTTCAAAGCTAGCTGTGAAAGACGCGCAGCCTTCCTCGTCCCCCGGAAGCCATCGAGCCGGGTATCGAGGATTAGCTTGCCGCTCGGGTCGCGCGACGCCTCGACCCCCCGGGCGATATAGGCGTCTACCGATTTAACCGTGACGTAGCGCCGCCGCCCAATGAAGCAGCTGTTAAGCTCGACCGCCTTAAGTAGCTTGTATAAGGTCTCTCTCGAGATTGAGAGCGCGGTGCGCGCCTCGCCCATCGTATACAGCTTCTTTTCCAGGACACGCCTCCGTTAGTCTCATGTGCGTTGTCCTGTGGGTTAGGGGTTGATGGAACCGGACTGATATACCTTCGTAATCCAGACGAAGTCAAGCTGTAAGCCGCCGGTCATAATTCGTGATCTACTGCCGTGGTTATACGATCACCATCCGCCACCATACGGTTTCCATAGCCTCGTCCAGGTTGACCCGGCTTCGGCGGCTGCTCAATATTGGTCAGGAAGGAGCAACCCAGATGGATAGCGAGGACGAAGGTGACCGGTTGCGCGCTGAATTTACGAAGCTGGCAATTGAACTGGAGAAGGCCCAAGAACTGGTCGAAGGGCTGCATCGGCTATGTAACGAAGCGTGGGATCGTATTCCATTCATCCCCGGCGGGGAGCTGCCACCGGAAACACCACCACGTTCGAAGCTCCACTGAGGAAGTCCGAATAGCGGCCATGAGCTTCCGGCGCAGGGCGAGAACGTCGCCGCGCTTGTAGGCCCTGTCGTGGCGTTCCCGGTCGCATGGTTCAGCGACGCCTCGATTACGGTGTCTGGCCGCGTCTGTTTCATAGGCCCAATCGGCAAAACACGACCGCGATACCCCATGGGCGGTCGCGCCAGGGCAGGCTCCCGGATCAGCTCACCAAGCGAATTTTCGTGGATTGGCTTATTCGCGGCGCCAGCAGTGAACAGGTAGTCGTTCAGGCGCAGCTCGACGCACCGCGCGACCACGGCCAGAGCCGCAGGGTTCAATGGGGCGATAAACGGCTGACCGTTCTTAGTGACCGGGAGCGTGAATGTCCCGGCCTCCAGGTCAAGCATATCGAACCGTGCCCCGGGCCTCCCTGGACGGAGGGCCAGGGCGAGGCAGAACCGGGCAGCTAAGGCCACGGGACGATCGCCCCTGGCAGCGAGGGCAGCGTAGAGGGCCGGGAGCTGGGCATAGGGAACGGCTGCGCGGTGCTGGACGGCGGGCTCGCCGGGAACACGTGCGATAGGTAGCCGGACCAGACAAACGGGTTTGGGTGCGCCGTCGCCTTCATGACCCGGGCGCGGTCATATACAGCCTTCGCCCGCTCCGTGATCCGGCGTCCTAGGTCCGGTGATCGCTTGAACAGGGGCGATAGAACAGCCTGGGCTTCGGCGTCGCCCACGTCACTTATCGGCCTATCCCCGATCAGCGGCCAGACATGGAGCCGGAACCCCCTTAGCCAATCGGCGCCAGTGCCCAGCGAGCGCCATCGCCCCTTCCCGACACTCTCCATGTAGTCGAGCGTCGCCTGTTTGAACGTGATCGCCCCGGTCACATGGGCGCTGGCCTTGCCCCTGGCCGCCCGGCGCTGCGCCGCCGGATCATCGCCCTTGGCGATCTGCGCCCTAAACTCAGTGGCGCGTTTACGCGCCTCAGCGAGCGTAACGTCCGGCCACGGCCCAATCGGCACCTCGCCATATCGCCCGGCCACGCGGTAGCGGAAGACGAAGCGTTTCGACAATTCACCAGTCTTGAGTGGGGTGAGAAAAACCCAGAGCCCCCCACCATCTCCGATCATGCCTGGTTTCTTCGCCTTGGCGATCCGCGCATGCGACAATTTTTCCGAGTTCACCTTGATCCATCTCCTTTTAATCCACCGCGAAACCCACCGCCCATGCGGTAGGTTATACAGCTATTAACCTGGTATGGCGGCGGATAGCTAGGGTTATTTTCCAGCAGCAATAACAATGGATTAGGTTATGGGAACCGGATGGCGGCGGACCCCGCCACGGAGGTCGCGAGCACCGTCAATTGCAAATCAGCGATGATCTTGAAGAAGAACATCGCCCCGAGCGCGATCGACTGGCGCCTGAGCGCAGGCGTGAACAGTTCGGCATAGGTGTTGGGCCGGTCGCCCGCGATATCGAGGCTCCACTGCTTGGCGAGCCGATCGCAGGCGACGGTCTCGCCCTGAGCTCTGAGCCGCCTCAGGTGCTGGATCTTCAGGAAATAGGGCGATTCCCTGAGGCCGAAGCGGAGAATCAGGATGACGATGAGCGGAAAAGTCGCAACGACGAAAACTCCCCGCCAGCCGAGCTGCGGCAGCATCAGCGCCGCCAATCCCGACGACAGCATGACGCCGAGCGGCCAGCCGGCCTGGACAATTCCATAGAGGAAGCCTTTGGCGCGCGCGCCGAAGACCTCGTTGAGATAGGCGGCGTTCACGGCCTGCTCGGACATGCCGAAGCCCGAGAGGGCCCGGAAGACGATGAGCGACACCGGTCCCATCGCCAGCGCGGCGAGGCCTGAACTCAAGGCCGCCCCGCCAGTCGTGAGCACCAGCGCGAACCGGCGCCCGAGCCGGTCGATGACCGGACCGACCGTCAGGGCCACCACGAGCGAAGCGAGACCCACGAAGGTCGCGACATAGGAGGCCGTCGCGTTTGACCAGCCGAACTCCTGTTGGATCTTGGGCAGGAGATTGCCGAAGGTGATGAGGTCGTAGACCGCGAAGGTCCAGGCGAGCAGGGCGACGATAGCGGTGTAGGTCACCTGACCTTTCGTCAGGGGCGAAACGTCGGGGACATCATCGGTCGTGGAGGCGGGCGCGAGCCCGGAGACAACTGTGGCGTTGCTGGCCATGGCGGGACCCCTTGCAGATCCGGCCTCGCGGGAGGAGGTCGGTTTTCAAGTTGTATGCAAAATGAAATTTTCCTGTCAATCACATGAAAGCTCATATTTTCGCCAGAGCAGGCCGAAAATATGGGCGCTCTTTGAAAGTATGTTTGTGGACTTACGGAGGTGGATTTTGCCCTCGCCCGATTGTCGCGGCCCGGAGTTCCGGGCGGCTATCCTGACTGCGGATAGGGACAGCTCAGCGACTGCCGCCCTCGGCGTCGAAGCGTGAAGAACGGAAGTTCAGGCTCAAGCGCGTCGCGTGGAGAAACGCTTCCCCGCGCCCGCCTCTGGGAGATGGAGCGGCGCGAAGTGGAGGACGTCAAAGCCGGATTCGAAGAGGCGGCAGGTCATCGGGACAGATGACTGCTGCCGCGATCCGATCGATAGGGCGTGGGCCCGGCGGGGTCCGTGCCGGGCATCAGTTCAGGATTTCTTGCTCGGAGGCGGAACATTATGGCCGCCGGCCGCGAGCGACTTCTTGTATTCGGAAACCGAATTCTTCGTCTTGTCCGACTTCGGTTTCTTGGCTTCCTTGCTGCTTCGCATCTGACCCTTCGCCATCGATTCCTCCTTTGGGCCGACCCTGATTGTGACACAGGCGACCGCGATGCGCCACTCCCGCTCGCGCAGACGCGCGGGCGTCAAAAAAGGTCAGCCCGGAGCTGACCGCCGCTCAGCCCTCGCGGCGCAAGTGACGCCAATGGCCCCGGCCCATCGAGCCGTGGAAGAGCACCGCGAACCGGCGCTTCTGGGCGTCGTCCAGGCTGTCGTAGAGCGGCTTGGCGGCGTCCGCCAGCTTCTGCAGGTCGGAGGCGCGGGCGCTCAAAAACGCCGACGCGCGGGTGAGCCGGTCGATAGGGTTGACTTGGGCGGTCTGATCGTCGCCTTCCTCACGCCTCTGCCGCCAGGCCGCGAAGCGGGCGGCGCGCTCCTTGGCGAGATCGCGCATCGCCGATTCGAGCGGCGGCCAATTCTTCTCCTGTTCGGCGCTGAGTTCGAGGCCCGCCTTCAGCGCCGCGATGCGGGCGTCGAGGAAGGCGGCGCGGTCCTGAGGGGTGAAGCGATCCTGCTGCGGCGCGGAATCGTCCGTTGCGGCGAACGTGCCTCCCGCCAACGGCGCCAGGACGAGCGCGGCCGCCAGGGCGACCGCCGAAAGCGCTGTTTTCATGGAACGAATCTCCTCCATCCTGCGTTCCCGAGCGAGGCAAACGCTAGATCCTCGCGAGAATGAAGCGCGCCGCTTCTTTCTTGTTCGTTAACAAGGCTTTCATCTTCGCGAAACCATGCCCCTTTGCTGAAGCTTAACTGTGCTGCAACGCTGTTCATTTGCCTTAAGGCAAATTCACCTGCCGGAAAATATTGAGGCGCAGGGTCCCGCAGCATCCGAGCCAGCGCCAGAATTCGCCGGATCGGATGGAGTGCAGGTGCGTAATGATGGCTTTCGCAATCGACAGGAGCCGGACGATCATCAGCGCGATGATCCTCGGCCGCCGGGTGACGGCGCAAGACGTCGCCTGGCTGAAGCGGGAAGTGTTCGCCAGCCGCGAGGTTTCGCGCGAATCCGCTGACGAACTGTTCGCCGTCGTCCGCGCCGAGATGGAAAATGCGCCTGAATGGAAAGAATTCTTCGTCGACATGATCGCCGAGCATGTCGTGCGGCAGTCCGAGCCGCCGGGCGTCGTCAACGAAGAGCGAGCCGTTTGGCTGCTGGCGCATGTCGATGCGTGCAAATCGGCGGAGGCCCTTGCCGCGCTGGTCAATGTGCTCGCCGAGGCTCACCGCGCGCCGGACTGGTTCGTCGCCGCCGTCAAAGAGCGAGCCGTGGCGCGCGGTTGGTCCGGCGCCGATGGCGCGCTCCGCGCCATCGCCCGATAACTTTCCGCTGCAATCCCCAGTCCGGCGGATCCGCTTGCGGGCGTCGATTGCGCGCGCTATCGGATAGCGGGGCTCAGCTGGCGGGCCGCGATCGACGGGATCTCGACATGGGCAAAGCCGCTATCGCGCTAGCAGCCGCCGCGGTCGTTGGTTTTGGCGTCCTTTCTCAGCCAAGCGCGGTCAAAGCTCAGCCCTACGTCTACCCGCCCGAGCGGGTCGAATGGATGGTCGGCCCGGGCTACTTCGGCTTCAGCGGCTATCCGTGGCCTGGACCGCCTTTCGCCTGGCCGGTTCTGAGGCCGACTTACGGCTGCTACTTGACCCGCGCGCGGCTAAAGAACGCGTGGCGGCAGGTCGAAGTCTGCTCCTGAGCGCGGAGCCTCCGCGCCCAAGATCATCGCCGAATCAAGCGCCAGCCTTCGGGGCGTCGCTTGTTTACGGGCTTGCCTCGTTCCAATAGAAAAGTCGGTGGAGGGGAAGCTTGGCGCTTTTCCCGCAGGGGCGCGATGTTCAACAAAATCCTGATCGCCAACCGCGGCGAGATCGCCTGTCGCATCATCAAGACGGCGCGCCGCATGGGCATCAGGACCGTCGCCGTCTTTTCCGAGGCTGACAAGGACGCGCTGCACGTCGAAATGGCCGACGAGGCGGCCGCCATCGGGCCGCCCGCGGCGGCGCAGTCCTATCTCGTAATCGACAAGATCGTCGCCGCCTGCCTCGAGACGGGCGCCGAGGCGGTCCATCCGGGCTACGGCTTTCTCTCCGAGCGCGCGGCCTTCGCGCAGGCTCTCGCCGAGGCGGGCATCGTGTTCATCGGCCCAAATCCCAAAGCCATCGAGGCGATGGGCGACAAGATCGAATCGAAAAAATTCGCCAACGCCGCCAAGGTCTCGACCGTGCCGGGCTATCTCGGCGTGATCGATTCCCCCGAGCAGGCGGCTCAGATCGCCGACGAGATCGGCTATCCGGTGATGATCAAGGCCTCCGCCGGGGGAGGGGGCAAGGGCATGCGCATCGCCCATTCCCGCCAGGAGGTCGCGGAAGGCTTCGCCCGGGCGCGTTCGGAGGCGAAATCTTCGTTCGGCGACGACCGGGTGTTCGTCGAGAAATTCATCGTCAATCCGCGGCACATCGAGATTCAGGTGCTCGGCGACAAGCACGGGCATGTCATCCATCTCGGCGAGCGCGAATGCTCGATCCAGCGCCGCAACCAGAAGGTGATCGAGGAGTCGCCCTCGCCGCTGCTCGACGAAGCGACGCGGCGAAAAATGGGTGAGCAGGCGGTCGCGCTCGCCAAGGCGGTCGGGTACGATTCCGCCGGCACCGTCGAGTTCGTCGCAGGCCAGGACCGCAGCTTCTACTTTCTCGAGATGAACACCCGCCTGCAGGTCGAGCATCCGGTGACGGAGCTCGTCACCGGCGTCGATCTGGTCGAGGAGATGATCCGCAGCGCAGCCGGCGAGCCGTTGCGCCTCAGCCAAGCCGACGTGAAGCAGACCGGCTGGGCGGTCGAGAGCAGGGTCTACGCCGAGGATCCCACGCGCGGCTTCCTGCCGTCGACCGGACGGCTCAGCCGCTATCGGCCGCCCGCCGAAGGGACGCATAAGGGCGTCACGGTGCGCAATGACACCGGCGTGTTCGAGGGCGGCGAGATCTCGATCTATTACGATCCGATGATCGCCAAGCTCGTCACCCACGCGCCGGACCGGCTGGCCGCGATCGACGCGCAGGCGACCGCGCTCGACGAATTCGTCATCGACGGCATCCGCCACAACATCCCTTTTCTGTCGGCCCTGATGCAGCATCCGCGCTGGCGCGAGGGCCGGCTCTCGACCGGCTTCATCGCCGAGGAATATCCCGACGGATTTCTTCAGCTGGCGCCCAGGGGCGAGACCGAGCGGCGCCTCGCCGTGGCTGCGGCGTTGATCGATCACACGCTCAACGAGCGGAAGCGCCGCATTTCCGGGCAGTTGCGCGAACCCGAGCAGGTGCGTTTCGAGCTCAAGCGGGTGGTCGCAATGGGCTTGAGCCGCACCGAGCTTGAGATCGCGCCAGGCAAGCCGGTCGCGATCGTGTTCGCCGACGGGCGCAAGGTCGAGGTTCATTCCGATTGGAAGCCAGGCGATCCGCTGTGGCGCGGAGCGATCGACGGCGCCGGCTTCGCCGTGCAGGCGCGCCCGATCCTCAATGGCTATGCGCTCTCCCATGCCGGGGTCTCGGTCGACGCCCGCGTCTACACCCGCCGCGAGGCTCAGCTTGCGGCGCTGATGATCGAGCATAAAGGCGCCGACGCTTCGCGTTTCCTGCTGTGCCCGATGCCGGGCCTCGTCAAGGCGATCGCGGTCAAGGTCGGACAGGAGGTGAAGGCGGGAGATCAGCTCTGCATCGTCGAAGCGATGAAGATGGAGAACGTGCTCATCGCCGAGCGCGACGCCACGGTGAAGGCGATCCTCGCCAGGGAAGGGGATTCGCTCGCGGTCGACGCGGTGATCATGGAGTTCGCATGAGCGACCTAAGGCTCATCTCCTCGGGCTCGCCGTTCGAGAAGACATACGGCTATTCGCGCGCGGTCGTTTGGGGCGACGAGGTCCATATCGCCGGCACGACCGGATACGATTACACGACAATGACGATGCCCGACGGCGTCGCCGAGCAGACGCGCAACATCTATGCGACCTTCGCGAAGGTGATGGGGGAGGCGGGCGGCAAGCTCGCCGACATCGTGCGGCTGCGCACCTTCGTCACCGACGCGGCCTACGGCGAAACGGTGCTGAAGGTCCAGGGCGAGGTCTTTGGCGCGATCCGGCCGGCGGCGACGATCGTCGTCGTCCAGGCGCTGCTCAAGCCGGAGATGAAGGTCGAGATCGAAGCCGACGCCCGGCTGCGACGACCGGGAGAGCCGTCGACCGGGTAGCCCGGGATGGCCTCGGCTGCGGCCCATGGGTCTGTCGGCCAGATGCGCGATATTGCGGGCGGCCATGCGGCAGCGACATACCAGACTGCGTCCTCATGCAACCGGCGCGCGAATTCTGCCGGCGCAGACGAAAGAAAAAGAAATTAGAAGAAAGCAAAATAGCTTTCTTTTGGTTTCTTTTGCTTTCTTTTACTTTCTGGAATCGGGACTTTTCAAAGGGTTACAGCCGAAAAAACTGAAAAAAATATCTCGCCTTCCCGCCTCGCGCGACTGGTTGTGGGGCGGACGGCCAAGCCATGCATTTTTCGCCTGCTCCTCTCGCCCCGATCCGTCCGCTCTGACAGCGATCTCAAAATCATAGTCCGAACTTCTGAAATCGTCAATCTATTTCAATATGGTTCTGATTTAACAAATCAGGCAGGGCTCTAATAGGGCTGCCGATAGCTGTGGAAACCAGTGGATTCGGAAAACCCGATACAAGTCGTCATGGCCGCCCCCGTACCCTGATCCGGGGGTTGGTCCGGCCATCCACGCATCGCCAGTGCTATGTGCGAGGATGTCTCATAATTTATCATATTATCAATATCTTAGTTGCTTCAGTCAATGTTCACGTGGATGGCCGGGACAAGCCCGGCCATGACGAAAAACAGAAATGTAAGGGCGCCGCAAAGAGATCAACAACAGGTATCGCTATGAGCGCCTCCAGCAGGACTCCGAACAAGGCCCCAGGCAGGGGCGCCGCAGGTCTTGCGCCGGACCGGAAGCGTCAATCTGTCCGGCGCGCCAGAACCCGTTGGCCCCCCGCTCGTCAGCTCGGCTTCTTCGTCCACAGCGCGCACCAGCCGGTCGGCGCGATGTCGCCGTCGACCAGCTTGCACGCATTGGGGGCGACGAACTGGATGCAGCCGTCGCACTGGTGCCCGTCCTTCGGACTGGTCTGATACTGGACCGCCTTCTCCGCGATCTTGGCTTGCGCTTCGCTGCTCGTCAGAGCGATGAGCGGCGCGGCGCCCGCGGCGGCGATCAGGACGGTGCGGCGGCTGACGCCGGGTTTCTCGTTGGTCTCACGCATGGGCGTCTCCGTCGACGGGATCATGTCGCGAAGCGGGGCCGGCCCCGGCGAACCGCTCCGCCAGTTTAGAAGGATTTCCAAACTCGATTTAGAATGATTCTAAATCCGCGCGCCGTCAATCTTGGCGCCCCGCGCCCGAGCGGCGCATATCGGATCTCAGCTCAGGTCAAAACCGAATCGCCTGCTCGTCTTGGGATTCGCAATGCGAAAACGACGCAGTGGGAGACGGCCGCAATGCCGCAAATAGTAGTCGTTCGTCGACGGCTTGATGAGCAGCGATCGCTGCTTTGAGGCGGCGGCGGTTCTCGCGCGGGCTCTGTAAAGCCTGGTCTGCCTACGAAATAAGGCTGTGAGGCGCGTCACAGCCCGTCGTCGCGTGTCGGGGTATGCGTCGAACGACGGCGGGTCGTCGATAATCGAGCAACGTCACGCCAGGAGGTTTAGACATGCCCACCATAGAAACATTTTCGCGCGCGCACGGGGCTCAAATTTCCGGCAGGAAAGAGCTTTCGTCGTGGGCGTTTTTCATCGCCGCCGCGCTGGCGATCGTGCTGATTGCATGCGCGCTGGGACGCGTGACCTTCCAGTCCGGCTCGGACGCGTGGAAGCCCCTAGGGGCGACCGAGGATTCCTTCGTCGGTCAGTGAGCGCCCGACTGAAGGCGCGCGATGACTAGGTATTGATGGCCCGCGTGGCCAGAGCCCTAGCGATGAGGGCGGCGTTGTCCGACACAGCCGACAGGGAGGCCTTCGATGCCGCTCTCGATGCGACGCCGCGTGCAAGAGCTGGTCAGGAAGGCCGCGGAGAAGGCCAGCGTGACCATTGAGCGCATCGTGGCTGACGATGTCGGTCGGGCTGGCTACGTTCCGACTACGAGCGTCGCGGCTGATCAGAAGAAAACGAGCGCATCAAAGACTTGTGAGGTTCCCCCGGCGGCCTTGATCCGGGACGGACCAGCCCCGACATCACGTTCACGGAGTCACCCAATCTGCCGGAGAAATTCGATGCTCAAGACAATCGCGCTCGTCGGCTTTGCCATTTCGCTCGCCCTTGCTCCCGTCGCCGCGGTCGCGCAGGGCGCCACCGGATACGGCACTTATGGCCCGCAACAAGGTACGTCGACCTTCGATCGCGCGTGGAACGCGTCCCACGAGAGCAAGACTTATACTTACGAAACCGCGAGAGCCGTGCGTCATCACTACTACGCGCCCCGCCACCACGGGTACTATCCCCACTATTGATCCGTTCATGCGGATTTGATGAGCCGCGCCGCGAGAAGCCTAAAGGCCCGAATGGCGCGGATCGTCGCTCCATAAGCAGCATGGCGGCGTGCGCAACTCGCCGCTGCATTCACGCACTCGGCCACGCCCATGATCTCGCTCGGCGCGATCGGGGGCGGAGCGCGCTCATGCCGGCAGGTTTTCCAGTCAGATCCGCGATGGCGGCTTAACGTCGAAACCAGTCAAGCTGATTGGGTTTTGACCTGGCCATTACCCACAGCCCCCGCCTTCAGCGAAAGCTGCCCAGCATGCCGACGAAATCGCGTCCCAGCGCGTTGGAAACGCTCTGGTGGCAGGACATGCAGCTTGACGGCGGATCCTGGAAGTAGGTCTCGATCGTCGTGTTGACCAGGTTTTCATGTGGAGCGTCGGCGGATTGATAATTCTCGCGCGGCGCGTCGGGCGGCGGCGTCAGTCCGGGGAAATAGGCGCCGTCGTTTTGCGGGCTCGGCGGGGCGGGGAACAGTCGGCCATTGGCTGGCGACCAGCATGTAATGCTCCCAGACCGTTCCCTTGATTCCCGGCAGCGCCCAATAGGCCCGGTTCATCGCCATGGTCGAGGGATGGATCGGATGCCGGCGCACCACCTGCATGGGCGTGGGATCGATCTTGGGCGGATGATCCATGCTGACCGGAAGCGTGTCGGGCGTCCCGAACGTCGGGGAAAGGCCGAGCTTGGGCTTCGAGGCGTCGAAATAGGAATAGGGCGCGCCCGCGTCCCTGGCGTCCGGCTCGCGCGCTTCGCCTGCGCCGGCCGGGGGCACGTTGTCGACGTGCTCGAAGGTGCTCCACAGTCCTTGCGGCCGGTATTTCGTCCGGATCACGATGTGCAGGCCGACCAGCGCGACGTCGCTTTTCGAACAGACCGTATGGCCCGCGGCGAGCGTCTTGGCGACGTCGACGACGTTGGCGTTCTCGACCACGTAATAGCGCGCTCGAACCGCGGCCGTGTCCTTCGCGGTGAGCGGCCGCCACGCGGCCTTGACCGCGATCGAGCCTGCCGGCAAGCGCGCCGGATGGGCGGGATCGGGCAGGTTTTCGCCCTCGCTCCAGCCGCTCAGCGCAAGCGCCGAATATTCGGGCGCGTTGAGGCGCACTTCGTAACGCGTATAGGCGCCATTCTGCGCGACCAGCGGATTGGCGGCGACGCCGGGCAGGAAGGCGGACTGGTTGAAATCCATGAAGGGAGTGAAGGTGGCGAGGGTTTTCGCGCGGTTGTCGACTTCCGCGCCGCAAGGGTTCCGCGCTTCGTAGGTCGCCCAGGGCTTTGGCGCGACAGGGCGGCCGTCCGGACCGACCTGGAACAGTTCATAGCGGGCCTTGAAGGTTTCCCAGACGCGGGGGCCGGGGTCGCCGAGCGTCTTGGCGCGGTCGGGTTCGCCGCGATGGGCGGGATCGGTCAGCGAGGGCCAGTTGAGCGCGATGAAGGCGCGCCAGGCGAAAGCGTCGAACTCGGGAAAGGGGTCGACTCTGGTCGAGGGCACATCCTCGATGCGATCGGGCGAGACGAGCGGCGCTGCATCCTGGGCGGCGGCCACGCCAATCGCGCAAGGCGCGGCTGAGATGGCGAGAGACGCGAACGCGATCGCAGATCGACCCGCACGCGCAAAGGTCTGTCGTGAGAGAGCTGCGGCGCCGGATTGTCCGTTGCTGGGCATCGCGTTCAAGTCCCATGCCTTCGCACGGCCGACCTCGCTCGCTCTGCGGGGCGGGGACGGGGCCGCCGGTTAAAACTTCAGCTCTTCCCTTTATTCGTCATTCGTCGACGGTCCGGCGCCGCTCGGCTCATTGGTTCGCGGTGATATAGGCGATGACGTCGTCGATGTCTTTCCTGCTGCGCAGCCCAGGAAAGGTCATCGCCGTCGTCGGCTTGTAGCGGCGCGGGTTCGCGAGAAATTTCGGCAGGTTTTCAACTCCGATTCGGCCGGTGTAAGGCAGGGCCGCATGGCACTGGTGACAGACCTTCTCAAAGATCCTCTTGCCCGCCTCGGCGTCGGCGGCGAGAGCTGAAGCGCCGCCCGCCGCCGCCGACCATGACGCGACGAGGACAGCGAAACCGAGAACCCTCATCGGCGGACGATGGGTCCTCGAATTTCGCCGGCAGGAAAATCTTTCGAGTGCAGATTGAAATACCACCGGCCGTCCTTCAGGTCCTTGGCCTGAGTATCGTCGATCTTGGCCACGCCGTGAAAGGGGCTGGCGAGATTGCCTGGCGTTCCGACCTGGATCGGAGCGTTTTCTTCCGGCGTCAGCCCGAGATAGGAAACCGGCCCATGGAAATGGGCGCCGATTGGCGGGCTGGAGAGGCCTGAATAGGTGACCGTCCAGGTCAGCGTATTGGTGTCGGTATCGAACGTTCCCTCCATCAGCCCCTTGGCGGGACTGTTGTTCGGAGGCACCTCGCCGGCGCCCGTCAGAGTGGCCTGGATCGGGATTATGCGGGCGAAGGCGTGCGGAACCGGACGCGATCAACGCGATGAAGGCGAGCGCGGCGCCAATCGCTCGTCCTCCCTTCGCGGCCCGCCCTTGGCGGGAAGCGCTTCGGAAGTCGGCCCTCGCTGACATGTTCTCTCCCATTTCGGCGCCAACTTCAGCGCCCGGCCGCCGCTCAAGCGCCTGCGATTCGCTCAACGCCGTGCGTCGCTTGCCTTGTCTTCACGCCCGGCGCCAATCCGTCAGAACGCAAACCACGCATAGGCGAACACGGAATTGTTGCCCTGCGCGTTATGCGTCCCGCCCAGATTCGAGCCGTCGAAATTGGTCGTGCCGCCATAGACGTGCAGGTACTCGGTGAACTGCAGGCCGAGCCGCACGTTCATTGTCGAATAAGGGAGCGGCGGTGGCGCGCCGTGACTGAAGGGTAGCCAGGCGAGGTCTTGGATAAGGCCGCTGCCGTTCGGACTGCTGATGTAGCTGTTGTTGAACGCGCCGATGCTGGCGGGGGTGCAATTGACGTTGTTGCCCGATCCATAGAGATTGCAGTCGCCGGAGCCGGCGACGTTGAAATAGCCAAAGCCTACGCTGTAGGTGTGATCCCAGACGAACGACGCGTTGGCCTTGAAGCTGTTGAGCGTGTTATTGAGGTTCGACGATACGCCTTGCGCGAAGGACGAGTTCAGCCGCTGCCATTCCATGATGTCGGTGAGCTTCACGGTCACGCTGTATTGATCGCCCGCGTATTGGAGTTGCGAGTCGAAACCGACGTCGAGAAAATTGTCCGTACCGAAGCCGTATATGCGGCCGGGAGTGACCCGCCCGTACATGCCGAAAGTGCCGGCCTCCCAGATAGAGGTCGCCCCAGTGCGGCTCGATCGCGACGCGCCAGTAGGGCGCGACGTTTGCCAGCGCGTCGGTCGTCGAGTTGCCGGCGTTGAACGCCTGCAGCACGGGGACCGGAAGTCCCTTGTAGAACGTCAGGTCGGCGTACAGCATGTCGTTCCAGAACACGTACGCGCCGGCGCCGCCGACGATCTGGCCATATCCGTCCTCGATGTGCGTCAACGGCGGCCCGAATGCGGGCGCGATGGTCGAGGAGATCTGCGGCCACCCCCATGAAGGCGTCGTGTTCCAGGGGTCTTCCACGGTCGGCGTATTGTTGGCGTCGATGCCCCAGATCGTGTCCTTGCCGAACAGCTTGAGGGTGTCGGCGTAACGGACGTCGGAGGCGTCCAACCCGACCGTTCCGCCCACGGGGTCGCCCGTTATCTGGATGAACGAACCGAGATTCCCGTAAAGCTGGCCGGCGATGAACCCTGAGACCTGTTGCGAGACGAGGTTGTCGTTGGTGTGCAGTCCGGGGGCGGGCGGCGCATCCTGTGGCGACTGCGTATGGGTGAAGCCCGCCATGTACATGGCGGAGATCGGTGGCCCCTTCCAGTCGCCACCGCCCATCGTATAGCCGCCGATCTTGAATCTCCGGCCGAAGGGGGTCAGTTCGGGAAAGGCGGTGTGGCAGGCAGCGCAAGGCTGTCCGGTCTGACGCGCGTAGCTTGGGAGCGCCTCGGCTGGGCCGACGCCGGCGGCAAGAAACGCCGCCGCCCCAACGACAAGCGCCACGAGGCCTCGCGCGATTGCGGACATCCCTTCCCAGGATTTACCCCGCACGATTTCGCTTAACCCCCTCGCGGCTGCGTTCATGGGCGCCCCTCCACCTTCGCGCCTTCAGCCGCAACGCCCGCTCTGCCTCAAGGGCGCCGCGGTCGAATCATCCGATTGTTGCTAATCGTATCGAATTCACGACCGTGCGCAAGCTGTTCGGCGATGGCCTGCCACCGGCACGAGCGTGCGATCAGGCCTTCTTGACCCAAAGCGCGCACCACCCTGACGGCGCGATGTCGCCGGCGACAGACTTGCACGCATTCGGAGCGACGAAGAGCTTGCAGCCGTCGCACCGCTTGCCGTCCTTGGGCGTAGGCTGATATTTCACCGCGCTCTGGGCAAGCTTGGCTGCGTTGGCTCCGGTGGCGCCAAGCGCCAGCAACGGCGCGGCGCCCACGACGGCGATAAGGACGGTGCGGCGGTTCACGCGCGCTGGTTTGCTTTGGTCGGTCATATTAGCCTCTCCCCGGTTAGCCTCTCCCTGGATGTCGAATCATTCATAACTAAGCCGATCACAAAACTCGGCGCAAGCTCTTGATTTGAATCAAAGCGACGACCGTGACCGCCGGGCGCAGGGGCGAGTGCGCTTCGACGGATTTTTTCTTTGTGAGGCCGACCGGAATGGGCTTCGGTCGCGCCGATGCGTCGAGCGGGTTCCTACCGCATGCCCTTGTCGGTGAGCGGGGAAACGCTAATGGGACTGCAGAATCGTGACGGCGCGCGAGCGTCCTCGCCAGTCCTTGCGTGCTTAAACTCGCTTTCGCAGTCCCGCTGTGATAGGGCGCCCCGCAATGAGCGACATCTTTCAGGAAGTTGACGAGGAAGTCCGCCGCGACAAGGCGGCGGAATTCTGGAAGAAATACCAGAACCAGATCCTGGCCGCGGCCGTCCTGATCGTGCTCGCCTCGGCCGGCTTTCGCTATTGGCAATATGAGCGCGAAAGCGCGCGGCAGGCGGCGGGCGATCAGTTCCAGCAGGCGCTCGCGGCGCTCGAGGGCGGCAAGGCCGACGAAGCCAAGGCCCGTCTCGACACGATCGCGGCGCAAGGGCCGAGCGGCTATCGGGCGCTGGCGCAAATGACCGCGGCCGGCGCGGAGGCGAGCAAGGACCCGCAGGGCGCGATCGGCGCCTTCGACGCGGTCTCCGGCGACGCCGCAATCGATCCGCTCATGCGCGACACCGCCCGCTTGCGCGCCGCGCTCTTGCGGGTGGACATGCCCAGCGAGCAGCAGAAGGGCGAAGCCGCGCTGACCGCGCTTTCGGCGGAAGGCGGGCCCTATCGGCGCCTGGCCGCGCTGGCGCTCGGCGCGCTCGCGCTCGACCGCAAGGACTATGACGACGCCGCCAAGCAATTCGACCTCGTGCTGGGCGACCCCGAAGCGACACCCGACGAGCGGCAAATGGCGAGCCGCTGGCAAGGCCTCGTGGCCGCGAACCGGTCGGCGGCGCCGGCGAAGTAACTCCCGCGCGCCAGCCGCGCCGGGCTTGAGATGACATGAGCGCCAAGGTCGCGATCATCGGCCGGCCGAACGTCGGCAAGTCGACTTTGTTCAACCGGCTGGTGGGCAGGAAGCTCGCGCTCGTCGACGATGAGCCGGGCGTCACCCGCGACCGCCGCGAGGGCGAGGCGCGGCTCGCGGACCTTTCCTTCACCATTGTCGACACCGCCGGCCTCGAGGAAGGCGACGCGGCCACGCTCGCGGGCCGGATGCGCGCGCAGACGGAAGCGGCGCTTGTCGACTGCGACGCGATCCTGTTCGTCGTCGACGCGCGCGCCGGCCTCACCGCCGCCGACCGGCATTTCGCGCAGGCCGTGCGCCGCGCCGATAAACCGATCATCGTCGTCGCCAACAAGGCGGAAAGCACGTCGGGGCGCCAAGGCGTCTATGAGGCCTTCAGCCTCGGCCTCGGCGAGCCGATCGCGCTCTCCGCCGAGCACGGCGAGGGCTTGGGCGAACTTTACGACGCGCTGGTCGAAGTTTTGCCGGCCGCCGCGCGCCTCGACCCGGACGAGGAGAGCGAGGCTGAGCCGCTTGTCCTCGGCGAGGAGGAGGACGGCAGCGAACTCGATCCGGCGAAGCCCTTGCGCATCGCCGTGCTCGGGCGCCCGAACGCGGGCAAGTCGACCCTCATCAATCGCATCCTCGATGAGGATCGCCTGCTGGTTGGCCCCGAGCCCGGCATCACCCGCAACTCGATCGGGCTCGACGCCGAGTGGAAAGGCCGCAAGCTCAGGATCTTCGACACCGCGGGACTGCGCCGAAAGTCACGGATCATCGAGAAGGTCGAGAAGCTCGCGGTCGCTGACGCGCTAAGAGCGGTGCGCTTCGCCGAAGTCGTGGTGCTTTTGCTAGACGCGACGATCCCGTTCGAGAAGCAGGACCTGACGCTCGCCGACCTCGTCGAGCAGGAGGGCAGGGCGCTGGTCATCGGCCTCAACAAATGGGACCTCGTCGACAACAAGAGCCTGCGCGCGCAGGAGCTCAGGGCCGAGGCGGACCGGCTCCTGCCGCAGCTGCGCGGGACGCGGGTGATCCCACTTTCCGGCCTCACCGGCGCGCATCTCGACAAGCTCATGGAGGCGATCCTCGCGACGGATGCGATCTGGAATGTGCGCATCTCGACCGGCCGTCTCAACCGCTGGCTTGCGCCGGTCATCGACGCGACGCCGCCGCCAGCGGTCTCCGGCCGCAGGGTGAAGATCCGCTACATGACCCAGCCCAAGGCGCGCCCGCCGTTCTTCGTCCTGTTCGGCAATTCGGTCGACAAGATCCCGGAGAGCTACAAGCGCTTTCTCGTCAACGGGCTGCGCGAGACCTTCGGCCTTATCGGCGTGCCGATCCGGCTTTCGATGCGCGGGGGAAGCGAGAACCCTTATGCGCGCAAGAAACGGCGGGGGTGAGGGATTTTGGCGCAATCCGCGCCTTCAGCCGAAGACCGCTCCCCAAGGTCCCTCCCGGGGGAACGGCCCTCCAACCTGACGGAGATCTGGCTCTGGTATATTCTGCGGTCAAACGGATTGCGCCAGGAGGTGACGCCATGAGCGATGGGCAATGGCAGCTGACGGGCACTGCAGCGGAGCTTTTCGAGCGCTATCTCGTGCCCGCGATCACCGCCAAGTGGGCGGAGGATCTCCTCGACCGCGCGCAACCTCGCGGGGGAGAGGCGATTCTGGACATTGCTTGCGGCACCGGCATTGTGGCGCGTCTGGCGGCAAAGCGAATGGGTCGAGGACTGGTCACTGGCCTCGACTTGAACGCCGGGATGCTAAATGTCGCCCGAACTGCGCCGACCGAGGGAGCCGCATCCATTTGGATCGAGGGCAGCGCTCTCGTGTTGCCATTCCCGGAAGAGAGCTTTGATCTGGTCCTCTGCCAGCAAGGACTCCAATTCTTTCCGGACCAACGAAAAGCTCTCGGTGAGGTATGCCGCGTTCTCAAGGGCGGAGGACGAGCGGCGTTGAGCGTCTATAGCCGGATCGAGCGGACGCCGGGAGCGAACGCATTCTCGCTAGCGCTGGATGATGTCGTCGGAAGGGACGCTTCTCGGATCAAGAGAGGGGAACATTCCTTCGCGGATGCGACACAACTCGAGACACTGTTCCGCGAGTCGGGGTTCAATACTGTTGCCGTACAGACGGTCGAGCAGACAATCGTATTTCCCTCCGTGCTCGATTACGTGCGGTTTCAGCTGCTCGCAACTCCGATGACCGTCCTGCTAAGGGACCAGACCGAGCCCGAACGCACAGCGATCATTTCGTCGATCGCGGCCAGGACTATCGCGTTATCCACGCCAGCCATGCTGGAGGACGGCAGGTTCACATTTCCACAGGAGGCCTATGTCGCGATCGCGCAGCGCTATCCTTGATCAACCCCGGCGCGGGCAGCCGGTTGGAGCCCTTCGAGGCCGCCTCGCGGCGCCCCACCACGAGGCCGTTGGGTCGAAATACGCATAACTTCAGAACCAGGGCGTCAGCCGCGATGGATCGAAACGAACGCAAGGCCGCCGTCTCGGCCTACAAGGAGCGCAAGGCGATCGCCGGCGTCTATGCGGTGCAGTGTGCGGCGACCGGCGAGCAATGGGTCGGCTCGGCGCCCGATCTGTCCACGATCTGGACGCGCCGCACATTCGCGCTGCGCCAGGGCGTCGAGACGAACCGCGCGCTTCAGTTCGCCTGGACCGCTCATGGGCCCGAAAGCTTCGCGTTCCGGATCCTCGAAGAGATCGACCTCGATGAACTGACTTACGGGCGCGAACGCGCGCTGAAAGAGCGGGTTCAGCACTGGCGCGAGGCCTTGAAGGCGGCCGCGATCTGACGACGCCGCGGCGCTCCGCTCGATCGCCGTGATTGGGAACGAGAGCGCGCACAGCAGGGGCAGCGATGACGCCGAGAAGCGCCGCGAAGAGCGTAAACCCTTGCCCCCGACGAAAGCCCGCAATCGCGATAAGCGGCCTGAGGCGCGCGCAGAGTTGCGGGCGGTTTCTCGACCGGCTTTCATGTGAGCACGCTCACAGCGGCTTCGTTCCGTACCGAGTAAGTCCAAGCTGAGGGTTTGACCCTTGCGCTTGTTCACCCGGATGGGGAATAGGCGATGGACCATGCGATTAGGAGAGAAGATATGCCTCCCAAGAAGATCGTCGCCACCCACGTCAAAGATATCGAATGGATCATTTCATTGTGGTTTGCCATCCACGGCGGCGATCCTGCCCCGCACGAGGTTTTGACCTCCACGGAAGTTGAAAAAGCAGCTCTCGGAATGATCCGCGCCGTTGCGGCACATCTACCCGCCAGCCAGCATAAGGCGGTTGTGGCGGCGCTCGGCTAGTCGAGCGGCTACATCGCTCCTGGAGCGGAAGGGCGGTCGAGAGGCCGCCCTTTGTGTCTGTGCGCCGGCGAGGCCACAGGAATAAAGCGCTCTCACGCGCCGCCCCGCTCCTCGCCGCTCGGCGGAACCAGCAGCTTGTCGATGTGGTTGCCGTCCATGTCGACGATCTCGAAGCGCCAGCCTTCCCAGGCGAAGGCCTCGTGGCTCCGGCACTTCAACTGCGTCCAGCTATCACGCGACCAACGAATCTGCGAATAACGGCCATTCTTGTCGTGTGCGGCGCTTGAGCACCGAGCATCCCCGAGACGGCTTGCGCGAGATCTTCGGCCTTATCGGCGCGCCGCTTTTCTGGCAAAACGCCAATGATCGTCGTCGGAGCAAGGCGTCATGAAGCTTTACTTCAGCCGCAACTTGAATCCGCGCCTCGCGGTGGCCGCGGCGCGCTATTTGAAGTCGCCGGTCGAATTTGAATTCGCTTCGCCCTTCTCACCGGGGCAGAGCGAGAAATTTCTCAAGCTCAATCCGAACCAAAGCGTTCCCATCCTGGTCGAGGGTGAAAAGACGCTGTGGGAGGCGGACGCCATTGCGTGCCGGCTTTCGCAGCTGGCCAAGTCAGACTTCTGGCCGATGGGCGAGGCGCTGCCCGACGTCGTGCGCTGGATCAGCTGGGGCTATTGGAATTTCGTCCGGGCCTGCGATCGGGTCCATTTCGAGCGCGTGACCAAACAGCGCTACGGCATCGGCCCGGTGAGGCAGGATGTGGTGGAATCGGGCCTGAACGAGTTCTCTTCCTCAGCCGCGATTCTGGAACGGCACCTCGGCGCGGCGGACTGGCTCGTCGGCGACCACCCAACCTACGCCGATTTCCGCGTCGCCTGCGTGCTGCCGTTCGCCGAGATCGCGGGCTTGCCGGTTCATGATTTTCCGCGCGTCGAAGCCTGGCATGCGCGGCTCATGGAGATCCCGGCCTGGCGGGATCCGTTCGCGGGCCTCGACGCGCCCGAACTGCCGCCAATCCGGACAGGCGGCCGGTAGCCCTGCCTCGCCACACCTCCGCCGCGCTCTGGCGCCTGGCTTTGCGTTCGCCTTGACGCGGACAATCGGATTCGAGCGAAAAAACTCGGAAAAAAGAGCCCTTGTTCGAAGCGCGTTCCTGACGATGAGGCTTGGCTGAGGGCAAAGGCGGCCGCAGACTCGCAATTTAACAGTCGTGTTTAACGCCTCACAACGGCGCAAAGCTATCGCTCGGATCCAGCGGATCTCTCCGCGCTTGCGACCGAGGCACGACAGCATGTACACCGCCGCCGAAATCCAAATGATCCGCAACATCGATCCCGGCGCTGTTTTGCCGGGCATCGACACGAAGACCGGCAATCCCGTCGCCGCGTCTTCACTCATCGACGTCACCAAGATAACCCAGAATTCCAAGGCGCCTTACTATTACGTGCCCTCCAGGAACGCCGTCTATGTCACGCAGGCGGGCGCGGTGCTGAGCGGCATCAATTTCGGCACGGCGACGGTGCTGGTCGGCGCCGACAATGTGACGATCAAGGACAGCAGCTTCAGCGGAACGACCGGCTATTACGCCGTCGAGCAGACCGGCGCTTACAGCGGCCTTACGGTGGAAAACAGCACCTTCACCGGCTCCAAATCGCCGACTGAAAACAATGTCTGGATCGGCTCTGTTCAGGGCGCCATGACGATCGAGGACAACAGCTTTTTGAATTCACCAACCGACGCGATCGATATGCACGGGGGCGTCGTGACCGGCAATTATTTCTCCGGCGCGGGGTACTCGCCGGGGGCGCATGCCGATGCGATCTGGGTGACGGGCACGACCGGCACCACCATCACCGACAATTTCATCGACGGAACGCCGAACGCCGACTCGCCCGCCAACGCCAACAGCGACCTTCGGCTGACCAACGAACTGGGCAATCTCAGCAACGTGACCGTCTCCGGCAATTACCTGCTCGGCGGCGCCTACGCCGTCGAAGCCGGAAGCGCGACCACCAAGTACACGGTCAGCAATGTGTCGATCACCGGCAATTACATCGGGTTCGAAACCTACGGCCCTTTTTATCCCGCCACGCCCGGGGTGAGCGAGACCGGGAACACGATCGTCGACTTCACCAATCCGACCCCTTCGATTCTGGCGCAGGCGGCCTACACGGCCGCCGGCGTTCCAACCGCGGGCGTGATCTCTGCGACAACAGGCAGCGTCTGGGCCATCGCCAGCGGATCGAAGCCGATGACGATCTTCGGCAACGGCATTGTGGGCGAGGACCTGCAGGCCGGCGCGGGCGAAACGAACTTCGTCGGCGGCGCCGGCACGCAACATCTCTATGGCGGCCAGGGCGTCAACATTGTCACCGAGCTCGCCATGAGCGATCGCGGCGACACGGTGTCGGGTTTCAATCCGGCCAAGGACGTGATCGATCTCAGCCACATCGACGCCAACCTGACCACGGCCGGCGTCCAGAACTTCACCTTCATCGGCACGGCCGCATTCAGCGGCGCCGGAGCGCAGGTGCGCTATCAGTTCGACACGACGAAAAACGTGACCACAGTCCAGGTGGCGCTCGCGGGCGACGCGTCGGCCGATCTCACGATCACGCTCATGGGACTGCTTCCGCTCACCGCCGCCAACTTTGCGCTCACCGCGGCTCAGTCCTCAGCCGATCTGGCGGCCGGGGCGCTCGAAACCTACAGTAAGGTCCAGACCTCCGGGGCGTCTTTTGAATACCTGCATTCGAACATCGTAGGGAGGGCCTATACGTCGTTCGAGTCGTTCTCGGGCCCCGGCTACGGCAATCTTGCGGCGAATGAGCTGAACCTCAGTTCGACCGCGGACGAGCTGCTTCTGTACGATCCCAACCAGACAGTCTCGAGAGGCGCCGCCGTCGAGCTCCTGCAGACAGGGACGGGCCAGGATATGCTGAGCTACCATCCCGTCGAGACCATCGACGCCACGACCAGCGGGTCCGAACATTTCATCTTCGCCGCGGGCTTCGGCGCTGAAACGATCAAGGGCTTCGGGGCTTCGGGCGCAAGCGCGGACACGATCCAGCTCGCGACGTCGTCGTTCTCCTATCTGACGGCCGGCATGTCGCAGACTCAGGACCTCACGGCGTTGCTGGCGCACGCCTCGAGCGGCTCGTCCGGCCTGACGATCTCCAACTCGTACGGCGACAGCCTCACGCTTGCCGGGGTGAGCGCCGCGACGGTCGCAGCCAATCCGGCCGCGATCCGCTTCGCCTGATTTGGCCAGGATAGGGAGCCGGGCGATCGCTCGGCTCCCCCGTGCTTGCGCCGGCGCGGGGGACTGCGACCCAAGGCGGATCTATTGGGGCGCCGCAATGGTGTAGGTCAGATTCAGAATTTTCCAGTCGCCGCCTGTCTTGCCGACGACCTTCGTCCAGAAGCCATTCGATGCCGACTCGCCCGAGGCCGGCGTGAAAGTATAGCCGCCGGCGCATAGCGCAACGTCGCCGATCACGCGCGAGCTCGTCAGGGTGTCGACGCCCTTGTCACCAGGTTTCATGAAGGAGGCATAGGTCTTGACCAGCTCGTCATGTCCCTTGGAGACTCCCCAGGGTGAGACAAGCTCGCCGTCGGCAGCGAAGACCGCCGCCATTTTTTCGGCGTCGCCGCTGGTCGCGGCGGCCCCGTAAGCGTTGATCGCCGCATTGCAGATACTCGTCGCATCGTCCGCGGCGGCCGCGGGCCCGCAAAATACGAGGCCGGCGCCGATCAAGCACATAGTGGAAATTTGACTTCCGTAACGCATTGTTCCCTCCATTCGATTAGGGATTTCGCCAGTTATCGTTTTCACGATGGCGAAGCTGTACGCTGCCTGACTTCGAGCAGTCGTCATTGCGTCGGGCTATACTTAAAAGCTTGAGCCTCAAAGTAATATCAATCTGCGCTGGGGCTCAATCCTCAGTGTCTACTAAGCGCAGAAAGCAAAAGATATACGTATTAATACTAACAGGCAGCCCGAGGAGGCCAGCGATACGGCGATGGCGCGCAGGCCCGCCTCGCGGCCCGGGCTGTCAGATGGCGCAACATGGCTCGGCGAAAACGGCCAACCTCAACTGAAATCAGGGTCGTCGCCGACGCGCAAGGAACCTTGTGGCGAGTAGCACGCCGCCAATAGCCAGCACGACCGGAACACCGGATCCGAGGACAGGAGCAGGCGCGCCAACGAGATCGCCGACATCGCACTGCCAACTCTGCGAGTGAGCGCAGTTCGCGCCGGCATTTGCTTCCGCGGCCATCACACATAGGCACAACGCAAGCGCTAATGTCCTCATCACAATCTCTCCGAACACCGAAAGTGTATTGACTTGCACCACACCAATTATACCGTGTCAAGTTCGTAGTTTCAGTCTAGGTCGACAGTCCCAACCGCCGTCGCGCCTCCGCAGGCGTCGCCGGCGAGGCCAAGCGGAGTCAGTATCGCGAGCATGTCGCTCCCTTCCCATGCCCACCCACGGAACTTGCTCCGTTCCCGCCACAAAACGGCGCTTATAGCGATACCTGTTGGTTGATCTTCGCGGCGCCTATCTTTCGGTTTTTTGTCATGACCTGGCTTGTACCGACCATCCATGTGAACACTAACTGACGCGACTAAGATATTGATAATATGGTAAATGATGAGGTATGATCGCAAATCTCACTGGCGATGTGTGGATGGCCGTGTCAAGCCCAGCCATGACGGCCCTTGGATCGGTTTCTGAATCAGTTGAATTCCACAACGATCAATAGCCATAGCTATAAACAGTCTACAAATACTTTGCAAAAAACAGAAGTCGTGCTATACCTTTCTCAGTCGCGGAATTTGAGACGCCGCGGTCCTGGGCAGACGGAGCGCGCGGCGAGAGAGGAAGAAATTGGCTTTGGGGCGTTCAGACCGCAACCCGAAAGGCGAGTTGAGAGGGAGTTGAGACGAGGGCGAAATTTTTTTATTCCAATCGGCTCTAACCCATTGAAAAGTCCAGATTCGGAAAAATAAACGCTAGTAAATTGGAGTCATTTTACTAGCGTTTAGGCGCGTTTACTGGCGTTTACGGGCGTTTACTTGGCGGGCGGGTTCGCGCCCAGGTTGCGCGGCAAGCCCCCATGACGGCGCGCGCCGCACCTTAAGCGGCGTTGCGGGAGCGGCCAAGCGGAGTCACTATCGCCCCATGTCTCTCGCACCCTTCTCATCCGCGCCCGGCGCCGCCAAAGAGCCCCCCACCTTCCGCGAAGCGCGCGACCTCCTGCTTGAGCTTGAGCACGACTATCACGGCGCACGGGCCGCGTTCGTCTGGCCGAGGCCGGAGCGGTTCAACTGGGCGCTCGACTGGTTCGACGCCGAGCTCGCGGCCGGAGAGCATGGGCGCAAGACCGCACTCAAGGTCATCGGCGATCGCGTCGAGACGCGGACCTTCGAGGATCTGCGCATCGAGTCGTCGCGTCTCGCCAATGGCCTGCGCGCGCTCGGCGCCAGGCGTGGCGATCGCCTTTTGATGATGCTCGGCGTCGTCCCGGAATTGTGGGCGACGATGCTGGCTTCGATGAAGCTCGGCCTCGTGCTGATCCCGGCGATGCCGACGCTTGGGCCAGCCGACATCGCCGACAGGCTCGAGCGGGGCCATGCGAAACTTCTGGTCGCGCACGGGTCCGATGCGGAGAAATTCGCCGGACTCGGGGAGGGCGTCGTGCGCGTCGCGGTCGGCGTCGCCCCGTCGGGCTGGCGCCGTTACGCCATGCTTCTCGGCAGCCAGTTCTTCGAGCCTGACGGCCCGACCAACGCCGACGACCCTATGCTGCTCTATTTCACCTCCGGCACGACCGCGCGCGCCAAGCTCGTCGTGCACACCCACGCGAGCTACCCGATCGGGCACCTCTCGACCATGTACGGGCTCGGCCTCAAGCCCGGCGACGCGCATCTCAACATTTCCTCGCCCGGCTGGGCCAAGCACGCCTGGTCGAGCGTGTTCGCGCCCTGGAACGCCGGCGCGACCGTGATCGCGCTCAGCCAGCGCTTCGAGCCGCGCGCGGCGCTCGACGCGCTGGTCGAGCATCAGGTCACGACGTTCTGCGCCCCGCCGACCGTCTGGCGGATGCTGATCCAGCATGATTTGAGGAAATGGAAGGTCGTCCTGCGCGAGGTCAATGCGGCGGGCGAGCCGGTCAACCCGGAGATCATCGAGCAGGTGAGGCGCGCCTGGGGCTTGCCCCTCCGCGATTCCTACGGGCAGACCGAGACGACGATGATGATCGGCAATTCGCCCGGCCAGAGGATCGTTCCCGGCTCGATGGGGCGCCCCCTGCCGGGCTATCGGGTGGCGCTCATCGACCCCGACGGGCTCGAGAGCGACACCGGCGAGATCGCGCTTCCGCTGCGCCCGCGCTCCGCGGGCCTCATGTCCGGCTATCAGAACGATGAGAGCGAGCTTACGCCGATCGATGGCGCCTACTACCGCACCGGCGATGTCGCCTCCCGCGACGCGGACGGCTACATCACCTTCATCGGCCGGGCCGACGACGTGTTCAAATCGAGCGACTATCGCTTGAGTCCGTTCGAGCTCGAAAGCGTGCTGATCGAACATCCGGCGGTGGCGGAAGCCGCCGTGGTGCCGGCGCCCGATCCGGTGCGCTACACGATCGCGAAAGGCTATATCGCGTTGGCCAAGGGCCATGCCGCGGACAGCGCCACGGCGGCGGCGATCTTTTCGCACATGCGCGGCCGGCTCTCGGCCTATAAGCTTGTGCGACGGCTCGAGTTCTTTGAACTGCCGAAGACCGTCTCGGGCAAGATCCGGCGGGTCGAACTGCGCCAGCGGGAAAGCGGGCTCGCCGAGCGCGGCGAGCGGGCGGCGGCGGAGTTCAGGATCGAGGATTTTCCGGAGGAGTAGGGCGGCCGAGGGCCGGAGCGAAAACGGCCCCGCCTGGGAGGGAAGCGGGGCCGGCGAGCCAAGGAAGCTTGAACCTTGGCCTTACATCGCGGTCAGCGAGCCATGTCCGTTCGGGGTCTTGATCTCTTCGCAACTGCCCTTCTTGACGTATTTCCAATGCGCCGGATCATAGTTGATCGTCGAAGTGCCGGCGCAGGTGGTGCCGGCGCCGGCGGCGCAGTCATTCTTGCCGGCGAGCGCGACGCCGTAGCACTTGTCGGCGCCCGGCTGGGCCGGGGCGGGGCCGGCCTTGGCGATGGTGGCGAGAGCCCCGGCAAGCGAGGCGGCGAGGGCGGCGGCGGTGATGGCGGTTCTGGCGTTCACGCGGAAATCCTCCAGCTAAACAATAAGGTGGCGGGCGGGGCGGCAGCCTCGCCTGTGTGACGGAGCCTGGGCGGCTCCTGCAGCCCAGTACGTCCCGCCTGCGCCGGGGTTACCGGGAGTTAATATCACGAATTCGTGATGGCGCCTGCGCTTCTCGGCCTTTGCGCGCTTGAAACCCCGCCGATTGGGGCCAAATATCGGCGAGCGCCATCGAGAGGGCGCTCGACCATGACCGAATCCATCCACGCCGTCTGTCCCCACTGCTCCGCGGTCAACCGCATCCCCGCCGACCGTCCGGCGTCGGAAGCCAAGTGCGGGGCGTGCAAGGCGAACCTGTTCACCGGCGAGCCGATCGCGCTGACCTCGAAGACCTTCGACAAGCATGTCGAGCGCAACGGCATGCCGCTGATCGTCGACTTCTGGGCGCCGTGGTGCGGGCCGTGCCGGGCAATGGCGCCGATCTTCGACAAGGCGGCGAAAGAGCTCGAGCCGCGCGCCCGCTTCGCCAAGGTCAATGTCGACGAGGAGCCGGCGATCGCGGCGCGTTACGGCATCCGCGGCATTCCGACGCTGATCGCCTTCGAGAAGGGCAAGGTGGCCAAGCAGCACGCGGGGCTGGTGGACCTCAATTTTCTGCGCGGGCTGGCGGGGTGAGCGGAAGGGCGCTTCAAGAAAAGCGCCGTTCCTGTGGCTTCCGATCAGCCCTGAAGTTGCGCCAGATACGCTTCGAGTTTCGCGAGCACGCCGCCGAAGCCGTTCGTCATGCTGGCGCGTCCCGCTTCGAACGCCCTGATTCCTGCCTCGTCGGAATTGTACGGCCGCCAAGAGATTGTGATTCGCGTCAACCGAGGACCGATCTCCTCGAAGGTTGTCGTCGATAACAATTCCAACGGCCATTCCGGCGACAGCGGATGCCGCGCCAGCCCGCCGTCCTTGTCGGAGAACGACTGGATGAGCACGATCTTTTCGTTCGGCACGATCTCGCGAAATCTTTGCAGGCCCCACATCTGCATCCCGCCCGGCCCTTCGAGGCCGTAGTGGTATGAGCCGCCGACGCGGAAATCCATTGCGGAGTGGATTGTCTTGAACCCTTCGGGGCTCAGCCAGTTCGCCAAGTGTTTGGCGTCGGTCTGGACCTCATAGACCAGCGCACGCGGCGCTTTCAGGTCACGCGAAATCGAGAAGGCTTCGGTTTCCAGCACGCTGTTCTCCTTCGATTCCGGACGTGGCGTCGGGCGACTGAAGGCTCTGCAGATAGGCGTCCAAGCGATCGAGACTGCGTTCGGTCGAGGCTTTGAGCTCGTCGATCCAGTTGGTCACGTTCTCAATCGGCGCAGCTTCGAGCTTGCAGGGCCGCCACTGCGCGTCGCGGCTCCGGCTGATGAGCCCGCCGCGCTCCAGGCTCTTGAGATGCTTCGTCATTGCCGGACCGCTCAATTTGAGCGGCTTGGCCAGCTCCTGAACGGACGTCTGTCCAAGGCTCAAACGAGCCAGGATCGCGCGGCGCGCAGGATGCGCGAGCGCGGCGAACGTCAAGCTGAGCGGGTCGGCGGCCACTATTTCACCAAGAGGTAAATTAACTTAAAGGTGTAATACGGAGCCAAGGCGAGCCTGTCAAGCCGTCCGCGGACGCGGTCTTCGATCCGCGTTCGTGCGCGCGCCAGCCGGTGAAAACTTGTCAAGCTCAGCCGTACGGGCCAAGAGGGGCGGGCCGCCCCGCGCGAATCGAAACTTCGGAAGCTTGATGCGTCTGTCCCGCTATTTCCTGCCGATCCTCAAGGAGACGCCCAAAGAGGCCGAGATCGTCTCGCATCGGCTGATGCTGCGCGCCGGCATGATCCGCCAGGAGGCGGCCGGCAGCTACGCCTGGCTGCCGCTTGGCGTCCGGGTCCTGCACAAGATCTGCGCCATCGTCCGCGAGGAGCAGAACCGCGCCGGCGCGATCGAGGTCCTGATGCCGACCATCCAGTCGGCCGATCTCTGGCGCGAATCCGGACGCTACGACGATTACGGCAAGGAAATGCTGCGCATCCGCGACCGGCACGACCGCGACATGCTGTACGGGCCGACCAACGAAGAGATGATCACCGAGATCTTCCGCGCCTCGGTGCGCTCCTACAAGGATCTGCCGCTCAATCTCTATCACATCCAGTGGAAGTTCCGCGACGAGGTGAGGCCGCGCTTCGGCGTGATGCGCTCGCGCGAGTTTCTGATGAAGGACGCCTACACCTTCGACCTCGATCAGGCGGGCGCGCGCCATTCCTACAACAAGATGTTCACCGCTTACCTGCGCACGTTCGCGCGGTTCGGCCTCACCGCCATTCCGATGCGCGCCGAATCCGGCCCGATCGGCGGCGACCTTTCGCCATGAGTTCGTCATTCTCGCCTCGACCGGTGAGAGCGAAGTGTTCTGCCACCGCGACTATCTCGCGTTTCAGACGCCGCCCGAGGACATCGATTTCGACAACGTCCAGACGATGCAGGGGGTTGTCGACAAGTGGACCTCGCTCTACGCCGCGACGTCCGACAAGCACGACGCGGCCGCGTTCGAGCAGCTCGATCCGAAAGACCGGATTTCCGCCCGCGGAATCGAGGTCGGCCATATTTTCTACTTCGGAACCAAATACTCGGCTCCCATGAAGGCGGTGGTCAATGGACCGGACGGCAAGGAGCAGCCTGTGCATATGGGCTCGTATGGCATCGGCCCGACCCGGCTCGCCGCGGCCCTGATCGAGGCCAACCACGACGAGAACGGCCCGATCTGGCCGGAAGCCGCCGCGCCGTTTCGGGTCGGGCTCATCAATCTCAAAGTTGGCGACGCCGCCTGCGACGGCGCTTCGGCGCGCATCTATGCGGCGCTCGCGAAGGCCGGCGTCGACGTGCTCTATGACGACCGCGACGAGCGGCCGGGAGCGAAATTCGCCGCCATGGATCTCGTCGGCGCGCCTCATCAGGTCATCATCGGCCCGAAGAGCCTTGGCGAGGGCAAGGTCGAGGTGAAGAACCGCCGCGGCGGCGAGCGCGAGCTGATCAGCGTCGATGCGGCCATCGCGCGATTGAGCGGGCAGGCGTGATGAAGCGCGTCGGCCGTCATTGCGAGCCGAAGCGAAGCAATCCAGGGGAGCATAAGGCGCCCTTCGATCTCTGGATTGCTTCGTCGCTTCTCTCCTCGCAATGACGGCATGAGACACACAGGGCGCGCGCGTTGACTTCCGTCGCACTGGAAGCGCACGCGCCCCAGACGGCTCCGGCGACGAGGGCGTTCTCGGCTTTCGAGTGGATGGTCGCCTTTCGCTATCTTCGCGCGCGCAACGCCCAGCGCTCGATCTCGGTAATCGCCGGATTCTCGTTCCTCGGCATTGTGCTTGGCGTCGCGGCGCTGATCGTCGTCATGGCGGTGATGAACGGCTTCCGCCACGATCTCATGGAGAAGATGATCGGCCTCAACGGCCACATGTTCCTGCAGGCGGTCGAGACGCCGCTCACCGACTACGACGCGGTGACCGAGCGGGTGAGCAAGGTTCCCGGCGTCACTCTGGCGCTGCCGCTGGTCGAGGGGCAGGCGTTCGCGACCTCCCCCTATGGCTCGTCCGGTGCGCTGGTCCGCGGCATTCGCGGCAGCGATCTTGAGCGTCTGCCCGGAATCGCCGACCACATCACCCAGGGCTCGCTCAAAGGTTTCGATTCGGGCCAGGGCGTGGCGGTCGGCTCCAAGCTCGCCGAACACCTGAGCTTGAGGGTCGGCGACAAGATCTCCATCATCGCGCCGCATGGCGCGGATACGCCGTTCGGCGTCACGCCGCGCATGAAGAGCTATACCGTCGCGGCCATCTTCCAGATCGGCATGACGACCTTCGACAACACCTTCATCTTCATGCCGCTCTCCGAGGCGCAGACCTTCTTCAATGAGGACGGCGAGGCGAGCGTGATCGAGGTCTATGTCGCCGATCCCGACAATATCGACGCGATGCGGCAGAAGATCGAGGCGGCCCAGGGGCGCCCGATGATCGACACCGACTGGCGCCAGCTCAACCGCAGCTTCTTCGACGTGCTGGCGGTCGAGAGCAATGTGATGTTCGCCATTCTGACGCTGATCATGCTGGTGGCCGCGCTCAACATCATCTCCGGCCTTATCATGCTGGTGCAGGACAAGGCGCGCGCGATCGCGGTTCTGCGCACGATGGGGGCGACGCGTGGGGCGATCATGCGCATCTTTCTCATCACCGGCGCGACCATCGGCTTCGTCGGCACCGCCGTCGGCCTCGCGCTCGGGCTCCTTGTCGCCCACAATGTCGAGCCGATCCGAAAAGGCTTAAGCTGGATCACCGGCGAGAATCTCTTTCCCTCCGAATTCTATTTCCTGTCGCAATTGCCCTCGCGGGTCGAGCCGCGCGACGTTGTCGCCGTCGTCGCGATGGCGCTCGTCCTGTCGCTCGCGGCGACGATCTATCCGTCCTGGCGCGCGGCCAAGCTCGATCCGGTCGAGGCGCTGCGTTATGAATGATCAGGCGCGCATCGCCGCGCTTGCGCTCGAAGGGGTCGAGCGCCGCTATGGGCGGGGCGACACGATTGTCGAGGTCTTGAGCGGCGCGACCCTCGAGCTCTCGCCGGGACAGTCGGTGGCGCTTGTCGCGCCGTCCGGCGCAGGCAAGTCGACGCTTCTCCATCTGGCCGGCCTATTGGAGCGGCCGGACGCGGGCGAAGTGAGAATTGGCGGCGCCGCGACCTCCACCATGAGCGACGACAAGCGAACGGCGCTGAGGCGCACGGAAATCGGCTTCGTCTACCAGTTCCATCACCTGCTGCCGGAGTTTTCGGCGCTCGAGAATCTCGTCCTGCCGCAGATGATCGCAGGCCTTTCGCGCGCGCAGGCCGCGGCGCGCGGGCGCGAGTTGCTCGCTTATCTCGGTCTTGGTCAGCGCGAGACCCATCGCCCGGCGGAATTGTCCGGCGGCGAGCAGCAGCGCGTCGCCATCGCGCGCGCGGTCGCCAATGGCCCACGAGTCCTACTTGCGGATGAGCCGACCGGCAATCTCGATCCGAAGACCGCCGATCATGTGTTCGGCACCCTCGCGCAACTCGTCAAGGCGAGCGGCCTCGCGGCCCTCGTCGCCACGCACAACATGGACATCGCCGCCCGCATGGACCGCCGCGTCACGATCCGCGACGGACGGGTGAGCGAGATGGGGTAGGGTTCCCGCGCCGTCCGCGGCGCCGACGCATGCGATTCCGCTCCAGCGTCTTCGCATCATCCGGTATTCCGTTGACCGGCTTTTCTCTGGCATGTTAGCTCTCGCCGCCTGGAGCGGCGGTCTTTACCGCCCGGCGCGCCATCAAGGACAAGCGCAAATGTTTGAGCGCGCCCAATGCGCTTGACATGCAATCTGAGGGAGGACCTGTTCATGAACCGCAACGTCTCGATGCTCGCACTGGCCGCAGCGGCCGGGCTTTTCGCCGCGCCGGTCTCGGCCGACACGAGCGACAAGAAAATCGCCTTCTCCAACAATTACGCCGGCAATTCCTGGCGCCAGGCGATGCTGAAGAGCTACGACCTCGTCACCAAGAAAGCGGTGGCCGACAAGGTCGTTGCGGCGGCTGACGTGTTCACCACAGCGGACAAGGAAGTGCCGACCCAGGCGGCGCAGATCCAGAACCTTATTCTGCAGGGCTATAACGCGATCGTCATCAACGCCGCTTCGCCTGACGCTCTGAACGGCGCGATCAAGCAGGCCTGTGACGCCGGCATCGTCGTCGTCTCGTTCGACGGCATCGTCACCGAGCCCTGCGCCTACCGTGTCGTGGTCGACTTCAAGGACATGGGTAAGCAAGAGGTCGAGCAGATGGCGAAATTCGAGCCCAAGGGTGGAAACCTGCTCGAGATCCGCGGCCTTGCCGGAACCTCGATCGACGACGCCATCCATGCCGGAATTCTCGAGGGCGTGAAGGCGCATCCCGATTTCAAGATCGTCTCCTCGGTCACCGGCGACTGGGACCAGACGACCGCGCAGAAGGCGGTTGCGACCGTTCTGCCCTCGCTGCCGCCGATCGTCGGCGTCGTCGATCAGGGTGGCGACGGCTATGGCGCCGCCCAGGCCTTCGCCGCCGCCGGCAAGCCGCGTCCGACCATCATCGAGGGCAATCGCCAGGACGAATTGCAGTGGTGGAAGGAGCAGAAGGAGAAGGACGGCTACAAGACCTGGTCAGCCTCGATCGCGCCCGGCGTCTCGACCCTCGCATTCTGGGTCGCGCAACAGGTGCTCGACGGCAAGAAGGTCCCCCACGACCTGCTCGTGCCCTATCTCGCCTTCACCCAGGACGATTTCGAGAAGGAATTACCGAATATCCCGAAGGGCGGCGTCGCGAGCCATGAATACACTCAGGCTGACGCCATCGCCGCGATCAAGGCCAACGAGAAGTAAGCCGGCCTGCAGGGGGGCGGCGTCGAGCCGCCGCGCCTCCTTACGCCGTCGCTTTCGCCTTCGGCTGCGCGGCCGCGATCCTGGCGCGATATGCGTCCGATCCCGCCATGATTGCATCGACGATCGCGTCGAGCGCCCAGAAACGCTCGCGCACGTCGAAGTCGATCACCCGGCAGCGGATCGACGTCAGCGTGCCGAGACGCTGATGGCAAATCTTGGCGAGCGCCGGATAGCCGAACGCCTCCGACAAGGCCGCCGTCACCAGGAAGCTTGCAAGCTCGCGCCAAAGCTCGCTCTCGCCCGAGCGGTAGAGCCACGCGTAAAGGTCGGGGTGCAGGTTGGTGGAGACGCCGGAGAAGCCGCGCGAGCCCGCGCGCATCGCGGGCGCGGCGATTGCCGCGTTGGCGTTGATGAGCGCGAAGTTTGAGCCTTTGGCCATGGCGAGGCGCCGCTTGACGGTCGCCAGATCGCAGCTCACGTCCTTCATCATCGTGAACCGGCGCGTGTCGAGGCAGATGCGGAATTCTTCGTCGCTCAACAGGCGCCGGTAGGGCGCCGGACATTCGTAGAGGCCGAGCGGAAGATCGGATGGCAAGGCTTCGAGCAGGGCCCCGAGCCTTGAGCGAAAATCCGCCGTCCCGCCATTCGGCGGATCGAGCCGATTGGTGACGAGCACCAGGCCGTCGGCGCCCACGTCCGCCATGGTGGTCAGCTCTTCGATCTGGTCCGCAAGCGTCTCGCTCACGTGGCCGGACGCCACGACCGGCGCGCGCCCTTTCGTCTGGCGGACGACGAACCGCGCGATCGACGCGCGCTCCGCGAGGCTCAGGTATTGCATCTCGCTCGATTGGCAGACGGCGAACAAAGCGTCGACGCCATTGGCGAGATACCATTCGATCAGCCGTTCGAGACTGGCGTAATCGACCTCGCCTTCGTCGGTGAACGGGGTGAGCATCACGGCGACGACGCCGCTGACGGAGCGTGGCATGCGCTAGATCTCCTGACTTGCGACGGCGCCGACCGAGATGCGTGCGCTCGTGTCGTCTTCAAGCCCGAGCGCGACCCGCATCGAGCGATCGATATGCGCGCGGACAGCGGCGACGGAGGCCTCAGCGTCTTTCGCTTTCAGCGCCTCGATGATCCTCATATGCTCGCGCATGACCAGTCCAATGTTGATCCCGGTGACCCGCAGCCGCTGCTGCGAGGCCATGCGCACCTTGATCGAGTTGACCCGATAGACCTCGGCGGCGAGCTCGTTGTCGAGGAAACCGATCAGCGCGTCGTGCATCGCCCAGTCGATCCGCTGGGCCTCGTTCGCCACGGCCTCGGGCAGGGGGTCGGCCATTCTGTCCAGGATCGCGCGATGCTCAGCCTCGACCCGCTCCAGAAAGCCCGCGGAAGCATGCCGCGCGGCCTCCGCCACCGCTTCCGATTCGAGAATCCGCCGCAAGCGGTACGCGTTGCGCACGAAGCGCACGTCGATGGCCACGATCTGCAACCCCCGCTGCCTCAGCGTCGCGATCAGCCCATCCGCCTCGAGCCGTGGTATGGCCTCGCGCACCGCGCCGAGCGGCAGGCCGCAGAGCTCGACCAGCTCGCGCTGGGTGACGAACTGACCCGGCAGCAGCTGGCGGAACACCAGCCGCTCGACGATCGCCTCGTAGGCTTGCAGCCTCAGCGGCGGCGCGCTCACCTTATCCTCCTGACGCCCTCGGACGGCGGCGCCGGAGCTGCGGGGCCGGCCCCGGTCACATCGCTTGACACAATCCGTCCACGGTGATGTAACAGTGACATGTTAGCGACATGTCAGCAAGCGCTAACGAAAATCAGTCTGGGAGGATCGAACTCATGAACCGTGCTCAACTCGTGACGGCGACGGCGGCGGCCCTCGTCCTCTCGGCCGGTGCCTCGCTCGCCGACACATCGCAGAAGAAGATCGCCTTCTCGAACAATTACGCCGGCAATTCCTGGCGCCAGGCGATGCTGAAGAGCTACGACATCGTGACCAAGAAGGCGGTCGACGATAAGGTGGTCGCCGCAGCGGATGTGTTCACGACCGCGGACAAGGAAGTGCCGACCCAGGCCGCGCAGATCCAGAACTTGATCCTGCAGGGCTACGACGCCATCGTCATCAATTCCGCTTCGCCGGACGCTCTCAACGGCGCGATCAAGCAAGCCTGCGACGCGGGCATCGTCGTCGTCTCCTTCGACGGCGTCGTCACCGAGCCCTGCGCCTATCGCATCGTCGTCGACTTCAAGGACTACGGTAGAAAGGAGGTCGAGCACATGGCCGAGCTCGTGTCCCAGGGCGGCAATCTCCTCGAGATCCGCGGCCTGGCGGGAACCGGAATCGACGCGGCTGTTCACGAGGGGATCATCGAGGGCGTGAAAGCGCACCCGGAATTCAAGATCGTGAGCTCGGTGACCGGCGACTGGGATCAGACAACGGCGCAGAAGGCGGTCGCGACCGCCCTGCCTTCGCTTCCTACGATCGTCGGCGTCGTCGACCAGGGCGGCGACGCCTATGGCGCGGCGCAGGCGTTCGCCGCGGCGGGCAGACCGCGCCCGGAGATCATGATGGGCAATCGCCAGGACGAGTTCGTCTACTGGAAGGAACAGAAGGACAAGGACGGTTACAAGAGCTGGTCCAGCTCGATCGCGCCCGGCACATCGACTCTCGCCTTCTGGGTCGCGCAGCAGATTCTTGACGGCAACAAGAACATCCCGCACGATCTCGTCGTGCCCGCGCTCGAGTTCACTCAGGACACGTTCGAGGCCGCGCTGCCGAACATTCAGAAGGGCGGCGTGGCCAGCCATGAGTATACGCAAGCGGACGCTATCGCCGCCATCAAGGCGAATATGAAGTAGACGACGGGGAGCAGGCGGCGCGTCCCCCGCGCACCGGGGACGACAAAACAATGCGAGATGCGGGCGCGTCCCTCGTCGATTTTATTGGGGTCGAAAAATCCTATGGCGCCGTCCGGGCTCTGGATGGCGCCGATTTTTTGCTTTTCCCCGGCGAGTGCGTCGGCGTCGTCGGTCACAACGGCGCGGGAAAGTCGACGCTCATGCATGTCCTCAACGGCGGCGTCGCGGCGGACCGGGGCCGATTCGTCGTCGCGGGCGAGGAACAGCCGCAGTGGAATTCCGCGCGCGCAAGAGCGCTCGGCCTGCGCTGCGTCTTTCAGGAACTGTCTCTCTGCCCGAACCTGACGGTCGCCGAAAACGCCCGCGTCGTTCACCCCGCGATCCAGGGCTTCGGCTGGCGGCGCCGGGCGGGCCGGCTCATTCTCGATAAGCTCGACGAGATCTTTCCCGGCCACGGCGTGCGGGCGAACGACCTCGTGCAGGACCTGACCATTGGCCGCAAGCAGATGGTCGAGATCGCGCGCGCTTTCTCGGTCTCCGACGCGCCCGCGCGCCTCGTTATTCTCGACGAGCCGACCTCCTCGCTCGACGCGCATACGGCCGGGCAGCTGCTCGCGCATGTGCGCCGTTCGGTCGCCTCGGGGGTCAGTTGCGTGCTGATCTCCCATATCCTGGGCGAGGTGCTGTCGACCTGCGATCGCATCGTCGTCATGCGCGACGGCAAGGTGGTCATTGCCGACGTCGCGGGTAATTTCGACCGCGCGAAGCTGGTCGGCGCCATGGGCGGCATCGAGCCGGATGCGCCGCGGGCTCAGGCCGCGGCTGCGAATGCAGCGCGCGGCGGCGCTTCGGTCGTCGTTCGCGTGCGCCCCGAGAGACAAGCCGACGAGCGGGAAGTGACAGCGCGCGAGGGCGAGATCATTGGCCTTGCCGGCCTCGCTGGCCATGGCCAGACCGACCTTCTGCTTGCGACCTTCGCCGCCGCGTCGCATCCTCGCGCGCACGCGACCGTCGGCGCGCCGGTTGCGCTCGTCGCCGGCGATCGGCAATCGGACGGCGTCTTTCCAGGATGGTCGATCGCCCGGAATATTGGCGTCCGGTCGCTGAAACGGTTGCGCTCAGGCCCGCTGCTTTCGCCTCGCCTCGAAGACGAGCTCGCCAACGGCTGGCGCGAGCGCATCAGGATCCGCACGCCCGACGTCCACAACAACATCCTTTCGCTTTCCGGCGGCAATCAGCAGAAGACCCTGTTTGCGCGCGCGCTTGGCTCGGATGCGCGCATCATGCTGATGGACGATCCGATGCGCGGCGTCGATTTCGGCACCAAGCTCGAGGTCTATGACCTCATTCGCGCCGAAGCTGAGCGAGGGCGCACCTTCCTTTGGTATACGACCGAGGTCGAGGAGCTGAAGAACTGCGACCGCGCCTACGTGTTCCGCGACGGCGCGATCGTCGCCGAGCTCATGCGCGACGAGCTCAACGAAGAGCAGGTGATCCATTCTTCCTTCGCGGGCGTCGCCTGACCATGAGCACGGCGGCCGCCACGCCCTCGGCGAACGCGAGCGGAGCTGAGTGGCGCCGGCGGCTGCGCGCGGCGCTTCCGGCCCTGTCGCTGGCTCTTGTCGTCGCCGCCATCGCCTGGCTCAATCCGCGCGCGATCAGCTACTTCGGCTTCACGCTGATGCTGAACCTCGCGATTCCGATCGCGCTCGCCACGATGGCGCAGATGTTCGTCATCGCGTGCAACGACCTCGATCTGTCGATCGGCACTTTCGTCGGCTTTGTCTGCTGCGTGGCGGCGACCTGGTTGCACGAAACGCCCTGGCTCGGCGCGCTGGCGCTGCTTGGCTGCGTCGCGCTTTACGCCGCTCTTGGGGCGCTCATTTATCTGCGCAATCTGCCTTCGATCGTCGTCACCCTCGGCATGAGCTTCGTCTGGCAGGGCCTTGCGATCCTTCTCCTGCCGAAGCCCGGGGGGAAGGCGCCCGGCTGGCTGCTGGCGATCATGGGCGTCAAGCCGCCTTTCGTGCCCTTCCCGATCATCGCCGCCGTCGTCATCGCGGGCGTCGGCTATTTCGGGCTGATGCGTACGTCCTACGGCGCGATCCTGCGCGCTTCCGGCGGCAACGCGCTGGCGATCGAGCGCGCCGGCTGGTCGCTGCTCAAGGTCAAAATGACGTTGTTCGCGCTCGCCGGCGTGTTCGGCGTGCTGTCGGGGATGGCGCTGGTCGGCATCACCACATCCGCCGACGCCAACATCGGCAACGGCTATACGCTGCTCTCCATCGCCGGCGTCATCCTCGGCGGCGGCGAGTTCGTCGGCGGGGTGGTGTCGCCGGTCGGCGCCGTGCTTGGCGCTTTGACGATGGCGATGGCGGCTTCGCCGCTGCTCACCTTCATGCACATTCCGCCCGACTGGCAGGTCGCGGCCAATGGCGCGATCCTCATCATCGTGCTCGCCGCCCGCGTCGCCATCACCCGCAAGGGGCCGGACCGATGACAGCCGCGTTCCGGACGCTTCTCGCACGGCCATGGGTCTGGTCCTTCCTCGGCGCCGGCGTCGTGTGGCTCGCGGCGATCGCCTTCACCGGAGGTTACGGCGCGGGAGGGATGCTGACGGCGGCGCTGTCGCTGTCGGTGTTCACCGTCATCGTCGGCGTAGGCCAGATGTTCGTCATCACGCTCGGGCCTGGCAACATCGACCTGTCGCTGCCGGCCAACATTGGGCTCGCGAGCGCGGTCGCGATGAAGACGATGGGCGGCGACGACCGGCTGGTCGTCGTTGGCCTCGCCGCAGCAATCGCCTGCGGGATCGCGGTGGGCCTCGCCAATTACCTTTTGATCTGGGCGCTGCGCATCCCGCCGATCATCGCGACGCTGTCGGCGAGTTTCATCATCCAGTCGGTCGACATCTCTTATGGACGGGGCTTGCAGATCAAGCCGCCGCCGGGCTTCGCCGACTTCACCAACATAATTATTGCTGGCGCGCCCCTGCTGGCGATCCTGACGGTTCTCTTCACGATCGGCGCCAACATCGCGCTCCACCGCACGATCTGGGGGCGATCGGTGGTCGCGATCGGCCAGAACCGGCGCGCCGCGCGGCTGGCGGGGCTCAAGGTCGAGCCGGTGCGCTGCGCGACTTATGCGCTCTGCGGGGCGCTCGGCGGCCTCAACGGAGCGCTGCTCGCCGGCTATTTCCGCGGCGCCAATGTCGACATCGGCGCGGAATATCTGCTCGCCTCGATCGCTGTCGTGGTGATCGGCGGCACGTCGGTCAGCGGGGGCAGGGCGAATCTGCCAGGCGTCTGGGGCGGCGCGCTGTTCCTGGTGCTGCTCTTGACGATGCTCAACACGTTCGGCGTCAGCGCCGGCGTCCGGCTCCTGGCCACCGGACTCATCATCGTCGCGGTCATTACCGCAGCCGGCGGCGAGAAGCCGGCGCGGTGACCGCGAGTCTCAGACCAGGAACGGAATGAGAGCCGGCGTGCGCGCGGCGTAACGGGCGTAAGACGTCGCCAAACTGACGGCGCATGATGGCCTCCTCAAGTCTGAGCTTGCGCCAGAAAGAGGCGGCGACGATCGCGACGGCGAGCACGCCGCGCCACTCGCCAACCGCCAAGGCTGAGCCTACGAACGCCAGAAGGAGGCCGGTATAGATTGGATGGCGTACGAAACGGTAAGGTCCCGCGACGATCAGTTCATGATCGCGCTTGAGCTCGACGTAGCTGCTCCAGTTGCCGGCGATGATGAACCGCGCCCAGATGGCGAACGCGAGGCCGGCGAAGGTCAGCGCGGCGCCGAGCGAAGCCAGCCATAACGCGATCGGGGTAAAACGCTCGTTGAGCAGGGGCAGGGGAAGCGGCGCCACGAGCAGATAGGCGGCAATGAGAAGCGGCACGACATGCGAGAGCCGCGAGACGGCGTTCTCGGATTGGGCCGCCGCTTTCACACGGCGCGCCATGACGTTCCAGAGCGCAAACCATCCGCCCCACATCAAGATGAAGAGCGAAAGGAAGAGCCAATGGTAGAACATTGCGCAGCCTTAGGGGCCGCGGGGCTTCAGCCCTCCCACGCCTCGACTGCCTGAACGTCCGGCAGGAAGTGCTTGAGAAGGTTCTCGATCCCGTGCCTCAGCGTCGCGGTCGAGGAGGGGCAGCCCGAGCAGGCGCCTTTCATCTTGAGATAGACAACCCCCTCGCGATAGCCTTTGAAGATGATGTCGCCGCCGTCGCCGGCCACAGCCGGCCTCACTCGCGTCTCGATCAACTCCTTGATGGCCTCGACCGACTCGGCGTCCTTCGAGTCGAAGAACTCGCCGGTCGTGACGGCGTCAGCGCCGCCGGTCTCGAGCAAGGGCTCGCCGGAGAGATAGAACTCGGTCACGACGCCAAGCACCGCCGGCCGCAGATGCTGCCATTCGCCTTCGCCCTTGGTCACCGAGATGAAGTCGTTGGCGAAGAAAACGCTTGCTACGCCCGGCAGCCCCATGAGCGCCTTGGCGAGCGGCGAGCGCTCGGCTTGAGCCGCGTCGCGCGCCTCGAACGTGCCCTCGTCCATCACCGTGCGGCCGGGGAGGAATTTGAGGGTCGCGGGATTGGGCGTGACTGCGGTCTGGATGAACATGGGGACTTCGCTCCTACAGTCTGTTAGATAGGCTCCATCTGGCCGATGGGCAAGGATGGCGGCAAAAAGGGGAGGCGGGCGTGAGCGCGGCCTGAGCAGCGATGATCAGCGTCTTCGAACTGTTCAAGATCGGCATCGGCCCGTCATCGTCCCACACCGTTGGGCCGATGAAGGCCGCAGCCGCGTTCGCGGCCGGCCTCGTCGGGTCGGGCGCCATCGATAAGGTCGCCTCGGTCGAGGTCGCGCTGCTTGGCTCGCTCGCCTTCACGGGAAAAGGCCACGCGACCGACAAGGCCGCAATCCTGGGCCTCAGCGGCGAAGCGCCCGAGACCGCCGATCCGAACTTGGCCGACGCGCTCGTGGCGCGGGTGCGCGAGACGAAGAGGCTCAACCTCGCCGGGCGCCGGCTCATCGCCTTCGATCCCGAGCGCGCCATTTCGTTCGACACGCTCACGCCCGCGCCGCGCCATCCCAACACCATGCGGTTCATCGCGCGCGACGCGCAGGGCAGGGCGCTCGCCGACGAGACGTGGCTCTCGATCGGCGGCGGGTTCATCATCCGCGACGGCGCGGGCCCGGACGCCTCCGCGGGCGAAGCGCGCCTGCCCTATCCCTTTCGCTCCGGGGCCGAGCTTCTGGCGCGCGGGCGCGAAAACGGGCTCTCGATCGCCGAACTGATGCGGGCGAACGAGGCGGCGCTCCGGCCTGAAAGCGCGGTCGACGCCCATGTCGAGCGCATCCTCGACGTGATGCTCGCCTGCATCGACCGGGGCCTCGCGCAATCCGGGCCGTTGCCCGGCGGCCTGAAGCTCATGCGTCGCGCCAGGGCGATCCATGATCGTCTCATGGAGGCGGCCCAGCGCAACTTTCACCCGCCTCACGAGATCATGGATTTCGTCAGCGTCTACGCCATGGCGGTCAACGAGGAGAACGCGGCGGGCGGGCGCGTCGTCACCGCGCCGACCAATGGCGCGGCCGGAGTCGTTCCCGCCGTGCTGCGCTATTATCGCGACCATTGCGCGGGCGCGAACGGCAGGGGCCTGTCGGACTTCCTCATGACCGCGACCGCGATCGGCGCCCTCTTCAAGCTCAACGCCTCGATCTCGGGGGCGGAGGTCGGCTGCCAGGGCGAGGTCGGCGTCGCTTCGTCGATGGCGGCGGCGGGTCTCACCGCCGCGCTCGGCGGCTTGAACGAGCAGATCGAGAACGCCGCCGAAATCGCCATGGAGCACCACCTCGGCATGACCTGCGATCCGGTGGGCGGCCTCGTCCAGATCCCGTGTATCGAGCGCAACGCCTTCGGCGCGATCAAGGCGATCGCCGCGGCGTCGCTGGCGCTGCACGGCGACGGGCGCCATCGGGTGTCTTTGGACAGCGTCGTCGCCACCATGCGCCAGACCGGCGCCGACATGCAGTCGAAGTACAAGGAGACGAGTTTGGGCGGCCTCGCGGTGAATTTCATCGAGTGCTAGGGGGCAGGCGGTACGAAATTTGGAAAGTCTTGGCGAGCCTCCTTTTGGCGGCGAAAAGGGTCAAATTGGGGGGTTGGAAAAGCTTGGATTTCCTTGGATTCTCTCGTCCGAATCGAGACTTATCAATGGGTTACGGACGATTTTTGGTGGAAATATTTTTGTGCCCTCTCTCCGGCCGTCTGGGCGGCGCGCGCCGCGCCTGTCGAGCGGTTTGCCGCTGTCCACGCCGCGCGCTCCATCCGTCGGCAAGATGTCCTCGGACTCGATGTCAGTGATTCTCTCCTTCAATCCAGGCCGGTCGTTCGCCAGTCCCGAAGCCCTTCTTTCATCCTGCCGCCGCCGCGCGTTTCTGGCAAGAAAATGTCGGTAATTCTAATTCACGGATTGACGGCGACGGGTGGACAGCACCGCCGCCGCACAGACGTCAGACCGGCGCCGACATGCAGTCGAAGTACAAGGAGACGAGCCTTGGCGGGCTCGCGGTGAATTTTGCGGAGTGCTGGCTTAAACAAGCCAATGACTTGAACCCGCGATCGGCGGCCCGAGGGGAGGAGAAAACATGTTGTCCTGGCGGCGCTGCATCGGCAAAGTCGGCGCACTATCTTTCGCGCTGACTATAGCTTCGCCCTCGGTCGCCGAGCCCGGAAGCGCTGTCGCTCAATCCGGCATCGTCATATTTTGGAACGCGGCTAAATGCATAGGCGGTTATCACTCAGATTTCTATTCTGCTCATTGTGATCCGGGACCCTCTGCCACCATTCTCGACTTCAGGACTAAGATACAATTTTTCTGCCTCGACACCGCGGCTGTAGAGATACGATGGGCAATTCCGACAGACACGAAACGAGCATCGCCCATCCCGCCAAGCCAGATAGATTGGCGTCCGGAATGTTGGAAAGAGCCGCTAAAGTTAGACGTTGATCCAAACACCACGATACTCACGCCGCAATACAATCAATCACCGGCGCCAAATTACTACATGACCATGAACGTGATGGTCCTTTACGATGCAATCAAGCTTACGATCAAGCTTTGCCTTGTGCCTTTGTTTCCGGGGTTCCCAGTCGAGCCCGCGTGCGCAGATGCTGAGATACGATCTTGAAACCCCGTTCTGAGCTGGGCCGCGCTCGATGGCGGCGTTGAGCTAGCCGAACAACGCCGCTGCGGGAGGGAGCGACCAATGATGATGGAAAGGCGCCTCAAGATTCTCATGATCAGCGGCGTCACGATTCTGTGCGGCTTTATCGTCGCGGGAAACATCCATGATCCCGGCACAAACTTGCTGTTCGTCCAGCATGTCTTCAGCATGGACACAATCGTTCCGGTCAGTGCAATGGCGGATCACGCCATATCCAGTCCGCTGCTGTGGCGGATTGCCTTCTGGTTGATCGTCACGGGGGAAGGGCTGACAGCAGCCCTTTTTGCGTTCGGCGCAGTGGAGCTCTTTCGGGCCCGAAACGGCGCCGCGCGGGATTTTCACCAAGCCAAGCGGTTTGTCTTCGCCGGGGCCGGTTGCGGATTCGTGGTTTGGTTCATCGGCTTTCTGGCCGTTGGGGGCGAGTGGTTTGCGATGTGGCAATCCCAGGTCTGGGACGGTCAGCCAGCCGCATTCCGCTTCTTCGCGTCAATTCTTCTTGTTCTGATCTTCGTCGCCCAACCGGACCCTGAACTGTAGCGCGGAAGAATGATCCTTTAAACCTATTCAACATGTCTCATTCTGCCGTTGAGTTTTCACCGAAGCTGTGAGGCAGCTGTGGTGGGGGCTGCGGCAGGGACGGCGGGAATGTCGACGGTTTGGAAGGGCGCCGCCGCCTCGTCTCGTTCGATAGGGGTGATCGCTGCGACGCGCCAGACCGGCGCCGACAGGCAGTCGAAATACAAGGAGACGTCGCTTGGCGGGCTCGCGGTGAATTTTGTGGAGTGCTGAGGGGGCGGCTTATGCGATCAAAAGTCGCGCTCGGGCTCGATGGCTCGCATAGCCGAGCCCAGCAAAGCCGAGCATGAGCATCGCCCAGGTCGAAGGCTCAGGCACGACGGCGGTCATCGAACCGGTGAATGACCCGCCGCCAACGAATGAAACCTGAGTGACAAAGCCGTTGCCGTTGGAAGCGTCGACGCCGGGGTTAATGCCGAGAATCTCGAACTCGCTGACGCCGCCAGGACCAAAGTTGAACAGCGTGTCCGGCGCAAGCAAAGCGTCGAACACCCATTTGCCGTTTTTCCATAAGTAGAGCGAGTAATCGTTGAGATTGCCAATGTTGGGCAACTCAACGCTGGCAAAATTCGGGTCGCTGGCCCCAATCTGGTAGATGTAGCCGTGCGCCATCAGAGGATCAATATTGTAGGTTACTCCGGACGCCACACTCATGTCGAATTCGTAGATTGCCGAGCCAGTGCCAGAAATAACGTTCGGCGTGTAGATCGGCCCGTCAAACGGAGGAGGCGCGTTACTTGGAGAGAAAGAGTTATAAGAGATAAACTCGGAGTATTGAGCATAACCTAGAGAACCGCCATTACCAAATAAGGCGGCATCGATAACGATGACATATTTGTTGTCAGCCAACAGGGATTTTGAGGGTGGATTGCCGGCGGCGTCGGTGTTGGGAGGAAGGTTACCGAGATCCAATGACGTCTGCGTTCCAGGAAGTGTAAAGAAATCGATGAGCTGTTGGCTTTGAGTCTTTGGGTTCTGATAGATGACCCCGAAATTTACCCCCAATTTGTAACCAGTGGGAACGTCTATATTCGGCAATGTCCAGTGGACGGTCGCGGTGGGATATGTGCTGTCAAAATTTATAGAATTGATTATTGGGAGAAACCCCATATTTGGGCCATTCGAAATGCCGGTCGTGTCATTTGATGTGAATTGTCCAGTCGTGTATCCGGGATGGCTGACCTGCAAGTTCCACGCTCCAACCAAAGACTGCGAATAGGGCGCTTCGCCGAAGTATCCGTATGGCTCTCCCGGGGCGTTGAAATACGTCACCGGATTAGGAAATTTGACGCCGTTATTCATAGAAGCCGTCACGGTTGTGCCCTGGCCGAACGGTTGTTGATCGTTTGTGAAATCGGGCGGGGATGACCAACCGGACGGAAATGGATTAGGGTAGAAGTCACCCCCAACAAGGACGTATCGACCCGTAGCGGACCACTGGCCTCCGAACGGATTCGTGTTCTGGTTCAGAAGCCAATTATACCCGCCGTCGTAGGCGCACATGGCGTCGGTCGCACAAGGTACGTCTGCCTCTGCCTCCGTAACGGCCAAGCCGAAACCGGCAACCAATGCGAACGCCGCGCTTAGACGCAATTTGGTGTTCATGAGTAAACTCCCCAGCCCGTGAGGAGATTGTATGCAAAGTAAACACCCGTCAAGCAAAACGAGCTGGTGAAACGCAGCCGGCTATTCGCTTTAGGTCCGGCGCCCGGTTGACTGGAGATCGGTGCCCCCTCGATTTCCGGTCGCGCGGGGGGTGGCGAAAGGCGTTTGCTACCGCTCCACGCGCGACCAGCCGTGCAGGCCGAGGCGCTCCTGCGGCAGGTAGGAGGCCTTGTAGCCCATCTTCTTCGAACCCTCGACCCAATAGCCGAGATAGACATGCGGCAGGCCGAGCCGGCGCGCCTTCTCGATATGGTCGAGAATGATGTAGCTGCCGAGCGACCGGCGGGCGACGTTGGGAGCGTAGAACGAATAGACGAGCGAGAGGCCGTCGGCGAGGCGGTCGGTCAGGCAGACGCCGAGCAGGGGGCCTGAGCTTTGCTGGCCGCCGACGCTGCTCCGCGGGCGATATTCGGTCAGCACCGTGTCGATGTGGGTGTCCTCGACCATCATGGCGAAATCGAGCGACGACATGTCGGCCATCCCGCCCTCCGGGTGCCGAGCGTCGAGGTAGGAGCGGAAAAGGATATAGTGCTCGTTGGTCGGTTTCGGCGTGACGAAGACGCCAAGCAGGTCGGCGTTGGCGCGGATGGTGCGACGCTGGCTGGCCGAGGGACGAAAATCGTCGACCAGCACGCGCACCGACACGCAGGCGCGGCAGCTTTCGCAGGCCGGCCGGTAGGCGATCGTCTGCGAGCGGCGGAATCCGGTCTGGGTCAGGAGGTCATTGAGAGCGGCCGCCCGCTTGCCGACCAGATGGGTGAAAATCTTACGCTCTTGCTGGCCGGGCAGGTAAGGACATGCCGACGGAGCAGTGAGATAGAACTGCGGGGCGTCGCGCGCTTCCCTGGTCACGCCTTCTCCCATTCCCCGCCCAGATTGACCCGCGGCGCGGGGCGATCCCCGTCACGGGCGCGAGATCGCCGAATTCAGAGCCTCCTCACGATCACGACGCCGGCGATGATATCATGCAGGCAGCGCTTCTCCGCATCGACCAGCGACACGAGGAAGATCGGCGGGAAGCACCAGCTCACGTAGAACAGCACCGCATGAACGGCCGCATTGACGAACGGAACCCGCGCGCCGTCATTGTTCATCCGCATTTCCAGATCCATCAGGCGCATGCCGGGCGTCGCCATCTTGCGGCCGGAGACGCTAAGCCCGTTGTAGAAAAAGGCGACGATCGGCCAGAGCGGCGGCAGGAAGAACAGCGCGAAACCGAAGGTCAGCACGATGGACACGATCCAGAGGACCGCCACCAGAAGGCTGACCAGGGTGAAGTCGAGGCAGAGGGCGAGAATCCGCCGCGTGCGCACGCCGGCGAGCGCGTCGGCGCGCATCACGCGCGTCGGCGCGGCGGCGTAGACATTGGACATGGTTCAGCCTCCTCGCGCCGGCTCACCCAGCGCGGTCAAGGATGTGGGAGGCGCCTACGCCAAGTCAAGACCGGCGTGGGAATAGGTTGTGCGTCACGGCCTCGCTTTTGCCCATGAGGCCGGACGGGCGGAGCGCGATGAAGATCGCGAGCAGCGTATAGACCGCAATGTCGCGATAATCGATCGGGAACAAGGCCGACCAGCCGGTCTCGGCGGCGCCGACGATCAGTCCGCCCAGGAACGCGCCGGGCAGCGAGCCGATGCCGCCGATGATCGCCGCGGTCAGCGCCTTCAGGGTGAGGGTCGCCGAGAGGCCATAGCCGACCGCGCCGAAGGCCGCCGTCATGATCGCGCCGGCAAGGCCGGCCAGCGCTCCCGACAGCGCAAAGGCGCGCGCGGTCGTCGCGGCCGGGCTCACCCCCATCATCTCGGCGGCGAGGGGATCGTCGGAATAGGCGCGCCATTCGCGGCCGAGGCGGCTATAGCGGAAGAGGACCACGAGGCTCAGACCGGCGGCGAGGGCGACGGCGCTGACGACGAATGTCATCGGCGCGGCGACGGTCACGAAGTCGCCCGCGCGGAGAAGCGCGAACGGCTGATTGAGCTGAGGGCTCATCCAGCTCGTCCGGTCGCCCTGGGCGAGGCGCAGCAGCTCCCGCAGGAAGAGCGCCAGGCCCACGCTCGCCACCAGAACCTGCTGACCGCGGGCGTTGCGCAAGGGAATGAACACGGCCCGCGCGGAGGCAAACCCCCAGCCCGCCGCGACCGCGGCCGCCAGCACGAAAGCCGCGATCAATAGCGGGGCAGGGGGCGAGCCGAGCATGGCGAGCGCGGCGAGCGCGGCGGCGTAGCCGCCCGCCGCCGCGATCTCGCCGAAGGCGAAATTGATGCGGCCGATCAGGCTGTAGACCAGCGAATAGGCCGCAGCCAGAAGCGCATAGATCGAAGCCAGCGGCAGTCCGTCCAACGCCATTTGCAAGCCGTAAGCGACGGCGCGCGGCGTGACGGGGACGGCGTTGAGGTCGGCGATCGGCGCCGGATCGGCCGCCCGGCCCTCCGGCGTCGCCAGCCAGTAGCGGATGAGAAAAAGGAGCCTCGCTTCCGGGATGGGCTCGCCGTCGAGCGTGAGCGACTTGAGGTCGCGGGACTCGCGCGGCCGTCCCGGCTCGTCGAAGCGGCAGGCGGCGAGGTGAGGCTCGGGCTCCGCGTCGGGCGCCGCGGCGGTGAAGGCGACGCTCAAGCCCCGCCCGTCGGCGTCGGGCGTCTGGGTGAGAATGGCGATCCGGGTCCCGTCGGCCATGAGCGCTGGCAGCGCCATGCGGCAAAGCCGCGCCTGGTCCGTCTCCAGCGCCGGCGCGCAACCGGTCAGCGCCGCGGCGGCCAGGAGAGGAATGAGGCCAATGGCCAGGCGACCCCTCAAGCCCTGCGTCTCCGCTGAGCGAGCCGCCGCTGCTTGGCCCGGTTGCCGCAGACCTCCATTTCGCACCACCGCCGGCGGTTGTTCTTGCTGCGATCATAGAACAGCCAGCCGCAGGCGTGACCTCCGCATTCCCGGATCCGGTGAAAATCGCCCTCGGTGAACAGCCGGACGGCGGCGAGCGCGATCGGGCCAAGCGCGGCTTCCACTGGGCCTGAGCGCACGCTCCAGAGCCAGCGGCACGCGAGATCGCCCGGCGCTAGCTCGGCCTTGGCGACGAAGCGCCCGTGCAGGGCGGAAAGGCCGGCGAGCGCCGTCTCGGGCGGCTTGGCGCCGCGCCCCAACGCTCCGCCAAGGCTCTGGATCGCGGAGCGAAGCTCGATCGCTCGCGCCAGGAGGTCGGCGGCAAGATCGGCGCGTTCGGCGACGCGCTTCGCGAGCCAGTCGGCGTCCTCGGGGGGCAACGCCTCCGCGTGCCTCAGCCAGTCCACGACGTTTCCGGCCTCGCGCAGATGGTTCTGATGCGAGGGGAAGCCGCGCCCGGATTCGGTGTTGGCGAAGTCCAGGGCGAGGTCGTCGGCGATCAAGGGCAGCGAGCCAGCGCGGGAGGGAGGGGGTTGGGGCGACATAACCGTCATTAGCGTCTTTACAAGTTATAGGATCGCGGCTAGCTTCGCAAGCTAACCTGTCAAACTGACGAAGGAGGTTAAGTTGCGGGCTGCCATTCTGAAGTCCATCGCGATCGTGCTGCCGCTCTTGTTCGCCGGCGCGGCGCAGGCGCAAATCAAGATTGGCGTCGCCGGGCCGATCACCGGGGCCAACGCCGCCTTCGGCGCGCAACTCTCGCAAGGGGTCAATCAGGCGGCCGAGGACATCAACAAGGCCGGCGGCATTCTTGGGCAGAAGATCGAGGTCGAGCCCGGCGACGACGTCTCCGACCCGAAGCAGGGCGTATCGGTCGCCAACAAGTTCGTCGGCGACGGCGTCAAGTTCGTCGTCGGCCATTTCAATTCGGGCGTGACGATCCCCGCCTCCGACGTCTACGCCGAAAACGGCATCCTGTTCATCACCCCCTCGGCGACCAATCCGAAAGTCACCGACCGCAAGCTCTGGGACGCGTTCCGCACCTGCGGACGCGACGACCAGCAGGGCATGGTGTGGGCCGAACTCGCGCGCGACAAGCTCAAGGGCAAGAAGATCGCGGTCGTCCACGACAAGACCACCTACGGCAAGGGTCTCGCCGACGCCGCGCTCGACAACATGCACAAGTTCGGCATCAAGGAAGTGCTTTATGAGGGTGTAAACACCGGGGAAAAGGACTATTCGGCCATCGTCTCCAAGGTCAAGGAAGCGGGCGCCGATTACCTGATGTGGGGCGGCCTGCACACCGAAGGCGGCCTCATCCTGCGGCAGATGCGCGACCAGGGGATGAAAACCGTCATGATCTCCGGCGACGGCATCACCGACAGCGAGTTCGCGGCGATCGGCGGTCCGGGCGTCGAGGGCACGCTGATGACCTTCGGCCCCGAGCCGCGCAACAATCCCGAACGCCAAGGACGCCGTCGCGTCGTTCAAGGCCAAGGGCTTCGACCCGCAAGGCTACACCCTCTATTCCTACGCCGCGGTGCAAATCATCAAACAGGCGGCGGAACAGGCGAAATCGCTCGATCCGAAGAAGGTCGCCGCCGTCATGCATTCTGGCATGCCGTTCCACACCGTCATCGGCGACATCGCCTTCGACAAGAAGGGCGACCGCACGACCGTCGATTACGTCTGGTACGTCTGGAAGAAGCAGCCGGACGGCAAGATCGGCTTCGTCCAGCTTTGAGGGATGCCGGGCGCAAGCCGCGGACGCTTGCGCCCGTTCGCCGCTCGCCTACCGCACGTTGAGAATAACGGCCTCGGTTTTGCCGATTACGAACGGTCTCTCCAGGCCCATGCGCCAGCGCCGCCCGGGCGAGCGGCGACACATACGAGACCGTGCCGCGCGACGGATCGGCCTCGTCTTCGCCCACAATCTTGAAGCTCTGCTCGCGGCCGTCGTCTCTGCGCAGGGTGACGGTCATGCCGAAGGAAGCCTTGCTCGTATCCTCGCGATGGTTTCACGACCTCCGCGCTGGCGCGCCGCGCCCGCCAGTAGCGGACTTCACGCAAGCTAGCGGCGGCCGCCTTCAGGTCGCCTTTACCCACGGCCATACGGTGCTCGGCTTCGAAACGCTCGAGAGCGGCCTCGATGGCGGCCAGACCCGCTTCGGTCACGAGATTGCGGTGCGACGAGACCGGGCGGTCGGGAAGTCCGTCCGTGTCGCTCTCGGTTTCCTTGACGAACGCGCGGCTCATGGCCGGTTACCGGATTCGCGCCGATCTCGTTTCGACTTGAGCGCGTCAATTCTTTTTGACGCTTCGGCCTTCGTCAGGTCTGTTGCGAAGGCGCCCGGCTCGCCGCATTCTTCCGACAGGGTTTTGAGATAGGAAGCTTGCGCTCCGGTCATCGGGTCGTCCCCGGAGACCCAGTCGTCAGGCGCTTTCTCCGTATTGGAGTCCGGCGCGGGATCGATCTTTGGGTTGACTTCGTCCTCGGCCTTTCGCCGTGCTGCCATTTTGCCTGCCATATCACAGTTCCTGCATCCGTTCATGAATTGTTCGACCGGATAAACGCTTCTTCGAGGCTGGAGTTCCGAAATCTCCTTGCCTTCCTTGAGGTCCAACAATGGCACGTCTTGCCGCGCGGGGGCTCCCCATTTCCTCGAAGTATCTGCCCATTGCGTGACATGAGGCGGCCATGGCGCACCCGACTTATGGAAAATCCCCGCGCTCGGGGGAACGATGCCTCGCGATCCGTGTTTATGCAGGACGATTCACTCCAAGGGAGACGCTAAAAATGAACAAGGATAATTTCGAAGGCGCCGTCCGCTCCGCGGTCGGCCACGGTGAAAAGTTTGTCGGCGCGGCGACTGACGACAAAGCGACCGAAGCCAGGGGCGCCTACAATGACGTCGCCGGCAAAGCGCAGTCGGCATGGGGCAGCGCGAAGGACGCGGCGAAGGAAATGGCCGATTCCGGTTCGATGCCCGACCTTCTCCCGTCTGCGCGAGGACATCGCAAATCTGACCCAAACGGTTTCCGGTCTCGCTCAGAAACAGGTCGCCGCTTCCCGAGAGCAGGTGGCGGGCGTGGTCGGCGCGGCCGGGGACAGCTTGTCGCAATCCGCTGCGGTCGCCCAGGACAAGTTCACGGCTGTGGAGGGCGACGTCGAGGCGCGGATCAAGAGGAACCCCTGGGGCGCCGTCGCGATCGCGGCGCTGATTGGCCTCCTGATCGGGAAAATGAGCTAGGCTCATGCGTCGACGTTTGCGCTGCTCCGGGATTCGCGGAGCAAGCGCGCGTCCTGGCGCAGGTCGAACTGTCGCTCGCGCGCGCGAGCTTCGCGAACGAAGCGCTTTCCTTCAGGGCGTCCGGTGAGCCAGGCTAGGCGATTGCGGTCGCAGATAGGCCGGTCCGTCGGGAGAAAGCCGATATGTCCGGACTTATGGCAAGCGGCAAATGCTATTTGTTTTAGCTATTTATGAAAAGATGTGAAGGCGATGCTTTAGCTAAGCGGAACAATTCTTTTCGCCTCTGCAGTCTGATCTCGCCGAGCCGCCTTAAATGCTGCACAGTGACAGGAAAAAGCGCCTAAGCGCCTGAGATCGATGGCGCGCGTCCACTTGCGCGCGCCCGCATTGATGAGCCCCGATCCTGGACTTAAAAGCGAGCCGGACTTGAGACCAGGGCGACTTGGATGACCCTACTCGTCACCGGCAGTTCGGGGCATCTGGGCGAAGCGCTCATGCGAACCCTGCGCGCGTCGGGCCGCGCCGCGATCGGGCTCGACGTGATTCCCGGACCGTTCACCGACGAGGTCGCCTCGATCGCCGACCGCGTTTCGGTCACGCGCGCGATGAAGGGCGTCGACGCGGTCCTCCACGCGGCGACGCTGCACAAGCCGCATGTCGCGACGCATGCGCGGGAGGCGTTCGTCGAGACCAATATCCGCGGCACGCTGATCCTGCTCGAGGAGGCGGCGCGCGCACGCGTCCGCGCTTTCGTCATGACCTCGACGACCAGCGCCTTCGGCGACGCGCTGAAGCCGCCGCCTGACGCGCCTGCGGCGTGGATCGACGAGCGCGTCGCGCCGTCGCCGAAGAACATCTACGGCGTCACCAAGACCGCGGCCGAGGACCTCTGCCAGTTGTTCCACCGCAACGAGGGTCTGGCGGTGATGGTCTTGAGAACCTCGCGCTTCTTCCCCGAGGAGGACGACGATCCGGCGGCTCGCGCGGCTTATCCGGACGACAATTCCAAGGCGAACGAATATCTGTTCCGGCGCGTCGCGATCGAGGACGTGGTCGAAGCGCACCTGCTGGCGGCCGATCGGGCGCCGCGAATTGGCTTCGGCAAGTACATTGTGAGCGCCACGACGCCGTTCAGGCCCGAGGATTGCGCGCGCCTGCGGGTCGAAGCGCCGGCGGTCGTGACCTTGCGCGCGCCGGGATGGGAAAACGAATACGCGCGGCGAGGCTGGCGCATGTTTCCCGGAATCGACCGCGTCTACGACAATGCGCTCGCGCGCCGCGACCTCGGCTGGCGGCCGAAATGGGATTTCGCCGCCATCGTCGCGCGCCTCAGCGAGACCGGCGACATCCGTGGCCCGCTGGCCAAGGAGATCGGCGCGAAAGGCTACCATGGCGAACAGTTCGAGGGCGCGCCCTATCCGGTGACGGGCAAGCTGAGCGTTGAGCGAATTTGCGGCATGGACGCGGCTCGATCGGCCGGGTTGCGACGCTGCGCTGTTGCAGCCCATGAGCGACGGCTGGCTGCTCAAAGGCGCGGCTTCATTCGATCACGACGTCGGTCCGGCGGTCGTCGCCTACCAGGTGGAAGTCGACGCCCGCTGGCAGACGAGGCGGGGACTTATCAGCGGCTTTCTCGGCGACAAAGCGATCCAGCATGAGATCCAGCGCGACGATACCGGCTGGCGACTTGAATGGCGTCGGATCGAGGGCCTGGAGCGCCTGGTCGATCTCGATTTCGGCTTCACGCCGGCGACCAACGTGCTGCAGCTTTCGCGCGTCGCGCTGAAGCTCGGGCAAGAGCGCTGAGGTCCCGGTCGCGTGGTTCGACCTGGACAGCGCGTCGCTGATCGAATTGCCGCAGGTCTACGAGCGCCGCAGCGAAGCGACCTACTGGTACGAGGCGCCCACGGTCCCCTATCAGGCCCTGCTCGAGATCGCGCCAAGCGGCTTTGCTCAGTCCTATCCGGGTCTGTGGCGGCTTGTGGCGTGATCTCACGCCAGCGCCGCCAGCCGCTCGACCAGAAAAGCGCGGGCGGCCGGGTCCGTCTGAAGCCCAATTGCTAGATGATAGGCGCTGCGCGCCGCTTCGACGTCGCCCGTTTTCGCGCAGAGATCGGCGCGCGCCACCCAATAGGGCTCGAACCCCGCGAGCCCGCCCTGGGCCCCCACCTCATCCAGTAATTTCAGTCCCGCAGCGGCCCCATGCGCATGCGCCACCGCCGCCGCGCGATTGACGGCGACCACCGGAGAGGCGGTCAGGGCGAAAAGCGCATCGTAGAGGACGGCGATCGCCGCCCAGTCGGTCGTTTCCGTCAACCGGCGGGCGGTGTGGGCCGATTGGACCGCCGCCTCGAGCTGGAAGCGCCCCGGCGCACTGAGGGCGCCTGCGGCCTTCAGCAGCGCCTCCGCTTCCTCTATCGCCCTCTGGTCCCAGCGCTCGACCGCCTGCTCGCTGAGCGGAACATAGCGCCCCAAGGCGTCGCGTCGCGCGTCGCGCCTCGCGTGGGCGTAGAGCATCAGCGCCAGGAGCCCCATCGCCTCAGGCTGGTTGGGGATGAGGGAGACGACCACGCGGCCGAGCCAGACCGCCTCCTCGGCGAGATTGCGCCCGCGCGGATCGTCGGAGAACGCTTCCGCCCAGCCGTGGGAAAAAGCGGCGTAGATCGCCTCCAGCGCCACCCCGAGCCGCTCCGGCAGATCCTCGCGCTCAGGCGTCCTGAACGGCACGCCGGCCAGGCGGATTTTCGCTTTGGCGCGGGCGAGGCGCTGGCCCATCGCCGCCGGCGACACCAGGAAGGCCGACGCGATCGCCGCCGCGTCGAGGCCGAGGATCGTCTGCAACATCAATGGCGCGCGTATGGTCTCCTCGATCGCCGGATGGGCGCAGGCGAACATGAGCGCAAGGCGCCGGTCCGGAATCGCTTCGTGCGTGTTGGCCGCCTCCTTCAATTCAGCGTCGATCAGCTCGAGCGCTTCCGACGCCCGGTTTGCGGCGCCCCGCCTGCGCGCGGCGTCGATCAGCCGGCGTCGCGCGGCCTTGGCCAGCCAGCCTTCAGGGTTCAGGGGCACGCCCTGGCTCGGCCAGACGGCGAGGGCGGAGGTGAAGGCGTCGGCGAGCGCGTCCTCGGCGCCGGGCAGGTCGCGCGACGCCGCCGCGAGATAGGCCACGAGCTTGCCGTAGCTTTCCCGCGCCACGCGGGCCGCGGCGGCCCGGGCTTCGGCGTCACAGCGCGCCGGGATGGGGGAGGGCCCCAGCGCCGGCGCGCGCCGCGGGGCGCCAAGTTTTGTCTTCGGCTGGGTCATGTCACCGACAGCAAGATCGAGCGCCGCCGAAATTCGGCTGCGCCCGTCTCGGGGTCAAGGCGCAATGCGCCAGGCGGCGAGGCCGGACGATTGCCCCGCGGGTTCGCTCACCGGCGGCTTCGCAACCGGGGCGAAGCAGCCGACCAGATAGACGAGAGACCAGAGCGCGACCATCGTCGCCAGCGCGACCGCGAGCGGCGCGAGGCTCTGATCGTCGATCAGATAGCCGCGGTAGAACGCCGCCTGGCCTTCAATCCCGCCCATCACGGTCTCCCATCGCCGCCCTGGATCACATCGCCCAGATCGGACGCACTTCGATCGCGCCATATTGCGCGCCAGGGCAGCGCGCGGCCCAGGAGATCGCGGCGTCGAGATCGGGGGCGTCGATGAGGAAATAGCCGCCAAGCTGCTCCTTGACCTCGGCATAGGGGCCGTTGAGCACCTGGGCCTTGCCATCCTTGACCCGCACGGTGGTGGCGGTCGAGGTCGGGCGCAGCCGCTGACCGCCCTTGTTGACCCCCGCGTCCGACATCGCCTTGATGTAAGCGCCGTAGGCCGCAAGGATCGAGCCGGTCTCATCCGGCGTCGCCGACAGAAGCGCCTTTTCGTCGCTGTGAATGAGCAAGAGGTAGTCCATCGTCTGGCTCCTTTTTGAAAACGCGCGCGCCGATCGGCCCGCGCTCAATGCAAAGACGGTCGATCCCGCGGCGTTTCGACAGGGAGCATGAAAAAAAGCGAGCGGCGGCGTGAGGCTCGACGTCATAGGTCAGTTTGCGGTTCCGCACGGCAAGAGCGCCCGACAATTTGACGAAGCCAGTCTGGTGACGCTACCTAAGTAATATTACTTACCTAAGTAATATTACCTATAGTCCGAACGATTAGCACAAATTAAAGTCATCAGACAGAGCAGTATATTATCTAGGACATTCTGCGCCTAGAGCCGCATCGCAGAATTTTGGTTGAAAACATTAGGAAAGGGGGACGGGCATGAGCGCGACAGCTGGAAACGAAGCGCAAAACATCGAGATCATGCGGCGCGGCTACGCAGCTTTTGCAAACGGCGATATCGAGACGCTCAAGACACTCTTCTCCGCGAATGCGAACTGGAACCAGACCGAAACCGGCGTACTGCCGGGAAATTACAGAGGCGTTAACGGCATTTTGGAGTGCTTTGGTCAGCTCGCTCATGAGAGCCAGGCTCACTGCGCGTCGAGCTGAGAGCCAAGGCTCACTGCGCGTCGAGCCCCAGGCGATGGCGGCATCGGGAGATCGCGTATTCGTTTTGGAACGAGTCACCGGCACGCGGAAGGGCAAAACGCTGAACACCACGGACGTGCTGGTTTTCAAGCTGAACAACGGCGTTGTGACCGAAGTGACCAATTTCCCGTCTAACCACCCAGCAGATGTTCAGTTCTGGACGTAGCGCGGTCGATATAGATTCAGTTTTGTCGTTGGGGTCGGCGAGGTGAATAGGCCCACTTCCCATCGTCGGTTGCGCGTAAGCCAGCCGGCTACCCCATCGGCGTGCAGCGCCGACGCCGGCGGCTCGCTCGATCCGGGAAGCTCCACGAGGGCCGTGGCCTGTTCCTCCTTGTGGTGCGCGGGACCGTCGGGGAAGACAGGTTTCCCCGCTCACGCCTGGGTCTGGGCGCCTGCCTGCTCGACGCGGACAGCGGTTTCAACTTTCTCCTCGCCGCCGCTGTGGGCTGAGCGGGTTATTACGCCGTCCTGGCCGTCGAAGCCGATGGCGACGCGAAGATAGCGGTCGTCGGGGCAAACGGGGCAGGTCGCGTCGAAGGCGATCCAGCCGAGGTCCGGAATATGGGCTTCCGCCCATTCATGCACACCCGCCCGACCCGTTTCGTCGCCGACGCGATAGCCGGAGACGAAACGAGCCGGAGTCCCGAGAAAGCGTGCGCAGGCGATGAAGATGTGCGCGAAGTCGCGCGCCCGTCCGCGCCTCAGCGCGAAAGCTTCGATTGCCGAGCCGGCGGCGTCCGTCTCGTCTGCATGGGGAGCGATGACCTCGTGCAGTGCGGCCATCAGCCGGTGCATCGAATCGAGCGGGTCGGCGGCCGTATGGGTCGCCTCGACGGCGAAGCCGCGCAGCGCCCCGTTGACATGGGCGAGCGAACTGTCGCGGAGGTACATCTCCGCCGGCAGCCGCTCGACCGCGCCTCTGACCACACCCGCCGCGTCGCCGGTCTCGACCTCGCCGGCCGCTGTGATCGTGAGGCGCTCGATGAGCCCGTGGTGGGAAAAGGAGGTGACGGCGTTGCCGTGCGCATCCTCGGTCTCGCGCAGCGCTCCGTCCGCGTCGACGCTGACCCGCCAGCGCAGCACGTACTGGCTGTCGAAAGAGAGCGGCGTCAGCCTCAGGAGCTGGTTGACCGTGCGAGCTGGCGGGGCGAACCGATGGATGATCTGGTGCGAGACCCTGATCCGCATGATTGGATTCGCGCCGCCTCTCGTCAGTTGAAGAGATATTGATCCGAGATCGCAGTCGAGAGGCGCGCGTTGTCCTCGATGAACTCGGTGATGAACTCGTGCAGCCCGCCCTGGAAAATCTCGGTCATGCTCGAACGCTCGAGCTTGGCGTACATCGCCCGCGCCTGGCGCTGGGCGGCGCCGCTGCGGCCGTCGTCGCGGGCGAGCGCGTCGAGCGCGCGGTCGATGCTTTCGTAACAGGAGATGAGCGAGCGCGGCATCGCGGGCTTGAGGATCAGAAGATCGGCGATCAGCCACGGCTTCACCCGGTCGCGATAGACCCAGTGATAGGCGGTGGCCGCCGAAACCGCGCGCAGGATCGCCACCCACTGGAAGTAGTCGAGCGGGCCGCCGACTGATTCCGTCGAGGGCAGGAGCAAATGATATTTGACGTCGAGCAGGCGCGCCGTGTTGTCCGCCCGCTCGACGAAGATGCCGAGCCGGTTGAACCAGTAGGCGTCGTTGCGCAGCATTGTGCGGTAGCACGCGCCGTCGAAATCGAGCGAGGCCTTCTTCACATAGTCGAGAAAACGCATCAGCTGCTCGCGATCGAGCGCGCGGTTGATGCGCCGGCTGGTCTCGAACCGCTTGAGCTCGAGCCATGCGTCGTTGATCGCCGTCCAGGTCTCGGCGGTAAGCGCGGTGCGTACGGCCCGTCCCGCGGCGCGGGCGTTTTCCAGGCAGTTGCGGATCGAGGAGGAGTTGGCGAGATCAAAGGTCAGGTATTCGATCGCCGCCTCTTCGCTGAGTTCGCCGTGTTTCTCGACAAAGCTCTCATAGGCGCCGGCGGCGTTGAGCGCGCCCTCCCATTCGCCGACCTGCTCGCTGTCGGTCTTGGGCAGGTATTCGAGCCGCAACGTCGCCTCGATGGTGCGGGCGATGTAGTCGGCCCGCTCCATCGAGCGGGCGAGCCAGAACAGATTGTCGGCGGTGCGCGCGAGCATCGAGGTCAAGCCGGCTCATCCAGGTCGTCGACGATCCAGGTGTCCTTGGTGCCGCCGCCCTGGCTTGAGTTGACGATCAGCGATCCCTCCTTCAGCGCGACGCGGGTAAGGCCGCCCGGCACGATGCGCACGCCGTCGGCGCCCGACAGGACGAACGGCCGCAAGTCCACATGCCGCGGCGACACTCCGCTATCGAACGAGGCCGGACAGGTCGAGAGCGCCAGCGTCGGCTGGGCGATGTAGTTATTGGGATCGGCCATGATCTTGGCGCCGAATTGCTCGCGCTGCGCTGCGCTCGCATGCGGGCCGACCAGCATGCCGTAGCCGCCGGACCCGTTGACCTCCTTGACCACCAGCTGATCGAGGCGCTCCATCACATATTTGAGTGCGCCCGGCTCCCGGCATCGGTAGGTCGGGACGTTCTTCAGCAACGGCTCCTCGGACAGATAGAAGCGGATCAGGTCCGGTATATAGCTGTAAATCGCCTTGTCATCAGCGATTCCAGTGCCGATTGCATTTGCGATCGTCACATTGCCAGCCAAATAGGCGCCGACTAGCCCTGGCACGCCCAAGACGGAGGCGGGATTGAAGACCAACGGATCGAGAAATTCGTCATCGACCCGCCGGTAAATGACATCGACCCGGCGTGGCCCGAGCGTGGTGCGCATGAACACCTGATCGTCGTCGACGAACAGATCGCGGCCCTCGACCAGCTCCACCCCGAGCTTGTCGGCGAGAAACGAGTGTTCGTAATAGGCGGAGTTGTAAAGCCCCGGCGTCAAAATCACGATCGTCGCCTCGCCCCCGTTGCGGCGCGGCGCGACCGAGCGCAGGCAGGCGAGCAGCTGGTCGGGGTAATCGTCGACCGGCGCGACGCTGTGGCGCGCGAACAGGTCTGGCAGAAGCCGCATCGTCACTTCGCGATTTTCCAGCATATACGACACGCCGGACGGGGTGCGGGCGTTGTCCTCGAGGACATAGAACTCCTCGTCGTCCACCCGCACGATGTCGATGCCGGCGATATGCACCCAAATGTCATGCGGCGGCCGCTGGCCGATCATCTCCGGCCGGTAGAACGGGTTGCGTACGATCAATTCAGGCGGGACGATCGATTCTTTGAGAATGGCGCGCGCCCCGTACACATCCTTGAGGAAAAGGTTGAGCGCGCGCGCGCGTTGCGTCAGGCCAGCCTCGAGCCGGCGCCATTCGGCGCGCGCGATGAGACGCGGCACGATGTCGAACGGGATGAGCCGCTCGGCGGCGTCCTTGTCGCCGTAGACTCCGAAGGTGATGCCGATGCGCCGGAACATGTATTCGGCCTGAACGCGGCGCGAGGCGAGCAGTTCAGGCGGCGTTTCCTCAAGCCAGCGAGCGACTTGGCGATAAAGCGGCCGCGTCTCGCCGGAGGCAATGCCCATCTCGTCGAACGCCGCCATACCGCCTGCCCAAACCTCATTGCTGGCGTCGTCAGGCTCGAACGACGCTCCGTCTCGGTGAACCGCTAAACGCAACTTCCGTGCCGCCGCGAGCGCGTCGAAGCGCCTCTGCGCCGCTCATCGCGACATGAGGCGGCCAGGCGTCGAAATCCGCCTCGATCGCCAGCGCCGCGTCCAACCGGCGACGGAACGAGTCACGCGAAATCTCCACCGCGCCGAGGCTCGCCAAGTGCCCCGTCGAGAATTGCGCGTCGAGCAACCGAAACCCGCCGGTCCGAAGGCGCGCGAACAGATGCGCCAGCGCAACCTTCGAGGCGTCACGGGCGCGATGAAACATGCTTTCGCCGAAGAAGGCGCCGCGCAGGCTCACTCCGTAAAGGCCGCCGACCAGGGCGTCGCCGTCATAGGCCTCGACCGAATGCGCATGACCGGCGGCGAATAGCTCGCTATAGAGCCGCACGATCTCGTCGTTGATCCAGGTCTTCTCCCGCTCGGCGCAGGCGCGCACGACCGCTTCGAACGCGCAGTCGGCCACCACCCGATATCGATCCGACCGCACCGTCTTGGCGAGGCTGCGCGAAACGACAAGCCCATCGAGCGGAAAGATTCCGCGCTCCTGCGGCTCGACCCAAAACAGGTCCTTGGCGTCGCGGCTTTCGGCCATTGGAAAGACGCCGATCGAATAGGCCCGGAGCAGGATCTCAGCCGTCAGCTCGAATTTACGCGGCCCGGTTTTCATCCCTCGGATCGTGGAGCCGTCCGCACGAGTTGTCAAGCGGAGGGCCAAGACCGGCCGCGACTGGCTCAAGACCGGCCGGTTGGATCCCCTCGATGCAGGGCGGCGTCGCCTGACGTTCGAGGACATCGTGGCGGGGTCCTTGCGTCATGATGCGCCCTCTGTAGGCTGAACTTTTGAAAACCTCATACGTCTCTCACTGCCGGAGGCCGCGCCATGGAGCGGATCACGATCAGCGTGTCTGACGAATTCGCGGCCGAATTGGCCGCATTCATGGAAAGCGAGCGCTACGACAACCGATCGGAGGCCGTCCGCGATCTCGCGCGCCTCGGCCTGACCCGGGCCCGCGTCGATCACGACATATCCGGCGACTGCGTCGCAACGCTGTCTTACGTCTTCGACCATCATACCCGCGAGCTGGCGAAGCCGCTCATGGACGCCCACCACGAGCATCACGGCTTTGAGCTCGCAACCACGCATGTCTATCTCGATCACGACAACTGCCTCGAAGTGGCCGTGCTTCGCGGCGACGCCGCCGAGGTGCGCGAGTTCGCGAAAACGATCATCGCCGAACGCGGCGTCACGCATGGCCAGATCAGTTTCGTGCCCGTCTCAATCGACACAGCGACGCACGCGCATGGCGGCGCGCCGCACAGGCATGCTCACACGCATCCGAAAATCTGACTTCAAGCATTCCGCAGGATCGGCGAGGGGGGAAGAGGTGCCTGAGAGTCTGTCCAATCTGTTCAGCGATGAAGCGGTCGGCCTGCGCGCGAGGGTGATCGGGATTTACGCTCTCTTGATCGGCGCGAATGTCGCCGCCTGGCTTTGGGCTCTGTCGGCGTTCCGCAACTACCCGATTCTTCTGGGCACGGCGATGCTCGCCTACACGTTCGGCCTGCGTCACGCGTTCGACGCCGATCATATCGCAGCGATCGACAACGTGACCCGCAAGCTCATGCAGGACGGAAAGCGGCCGGTCGCAGTCGGCTTCTTCTTTTCGCTTGGCCACTCGACGATCGTGGTTCTGCTTTCGATCGCGATCGCGGTCGCGGCTACGGCTCTTCAGTCGAGATTTGACGCCTTCACCACCGTCGGCGGCGTGGTCGGCGCGCTGGTTTCGGCGTTCTTTCTGTTCGCCATCGCCGCTGCGAATATTCTGGTCCTCATGTCGATCTGCCGGACTTTTCACAGCGTGAAAAACGGCGGCAAATTCATCGAGGAGGACCTCGACCTCATGTTGTCGCGGCGCGGAATCATGGGCCGCGTCCTGCGCCGCTTTTTTCACCTGATCGAGCTGAGCTGGCACATGTATCCGCTTGGCCTGCTGTTCGGTCTTGGCTTCGACACCGCGACCGAAGTGGGTCTGCTTGGAATCTCGGCGACACAGGCCGCGCAGGGCCTGTCGATCTGGTCGATTCTGGTGTTTCCGGCGCTGTTCACAGCCGGGATGTCGTTGATGGATACGACGGACGGCGTCCTGATGCTCGGCGCTTATGGCTGGGCGTTCCTGAAGCCGATCCGCAAGCTCTATTACAACCTCACCGTTACGGCGGTGTCCGTCATCGTCGCCGTCGTCGTGGGCGGGCTCGAAGTTTTGAACCTGATCGGCGATCGGCTGGGGCTCACGGGCGGCGGCGGGTTCTGGGGCGCAATCGGCGCGATCAACGACAATTTCGGCGTCCTTGGCTACATCATTGTCGGGATATTCGTGCTGAGCTGGCTCATCTCCTTCGCTGTCTATCGCGCCAAGCGATACGACGAGATTCAGGTGGTGACGAGTTAGCTGGATTGGTTCACCCGACCTCCGGGGCAGCAATCAGAGCGCGAGCCCCCTGCAAATAAACGCGCATAAACGCCAGCAAAACGCAGTAGGCGGCGGGCCGAGCGGAGGACGTTCCGATTATAAGAATATCAATAGCAGCGATTCTGTGTTTGTTAATACAGACGCTCTCCGATAGACGGACGCTCTCCGTCTCCCGCCCGCCGCCGAACAGGCGATCGTGCGCCGGGGTCCGCTCCGGGTCTTAGGCGCGCGCCTTGCCAGAGTCGCGCCGAAAGTCCAGCATAAGCGGCCGATCAGGCGTTACGGTGCAGGGCGGCCTCGCCGCCGGAGAAGAGGAGCGTTTAAGTCATGGGATCGGCCGCCCGGGTCACTTCCGCAGCCGAGGGCCTGCCGCGCCGGCGCTTCACCGTCGCCGAAGTGGAGGCGATGGTCGCCGCCGGGGTGATGGAGGAGGACGAGCGCGTCGAGCTGATCGGGGGGGAGCTGGTTCCCATGTCGCCGAAGGGAAACCACCACGAAGTCGTCAAGACAGCCTTGCTGCGCCGATGGTTCCGAGCGGCGCCTGCCGAGATCGAATTGACGCCCGAGACAACTTTTCGCCTCAGCGAGGACACCTATCTCGAGCCCGACATCGTGGTTTATCCGAGCAGGTTGGAGCCGAAGGACCTCAAGGGGCAGAATGTTCTGCTCGTCGTCGAGATCGCGGATTCGTCCAAACGCTACGACATGGGCCGCAAGGCCAAACTTTACGCGAGCTTTGGGGTGCGCGAGCTCTGGGTAATCGACGCGGTTCGACTGACAGCGCGCATTTTCCGCCAACCCGCCACCGAAGGTTATCTCGAGACGCGCGACTGTTCGGCCGCGGAACGGATCGTTCCGCACTTTGCCCCGGACGCCTTCGCATTGCGGCTCGCCGACCTCAAACGGAAGTAGCGCGCCTACAGGGGACACGACATGCCTCCCGCCGCGAAACTCACCACTTCCGCAGCCGAGGGTCTGCCGCGCCGGCGCTTCACCGTCGCCGAAGTGGAGGCGATGGTCGCCGCCGGGGTGATGGAGGAGGACGAGCGCGTCGAGCTGATCGGGGGGGAGCTGGTTCCCATGTCGCCGAAGGGAAACCACCACGAAGTCGTCAAGACAGCCTTGCTGCGCCGATGGTTCCGAGCGGCGCCTGCCGAGATCGAATTGACGCCCGAGACAACTTTTCGCCTCAGCGAGGACACCTATCTCGAGCCGGACGTGGTTATCTATCCCCGCACGACTGGCATACGTGGCCTTGCCGCCGACAATGTGCTGCTCGTCGTCGAGATCGCCGAACTCGTCGCTGCGCTACGACATCGGCCGCAAGGCGGCGCTTTATGCCGGTTTTGGGATCCGCGAGCTTTGGGTCATCGACGCGGTTCGACTGACGACACGTGTGTTCCGCGAGCCGGCGGACGGCTATCGCGAGGCGCAGGACTTTGGCCCCGCTGACAGGCTCATGCCCCTCATCGCGCCGGAGCCGTTCGCGCTGATGCTGGATGAGTTGAAGCTCGCCTGACGCGGCCACACCTAGATCACGTCGACGATCTCATCGATCGATGTGTCAGCGATCTTCTTGTCGAGCACGATCTTGCCTCTCGCCATCGCGACGACGCGCTGGCAGGAGACGAAGACGTGGTGAAGGTTGTGGCTGATGAGAATCGCGGTCACGTTCTGGGCCGCAAGCCCCTTGACGAAGCCGAGCACCTTCGAGGTCTCCCGGACGGAGAGATGGTTGGTCGGCTCGTCGAGAATGAGGACCTTCGACTTGAAGTACATGGCGCGGGCGATGGCGACGCCCTGCCTCTGGCCGCCGGACAGTTCCCCGACCAGCGTGTCAGGCGACCTCAGATGAAGGTCGACGTCGGCGATGGCGCGGACCGAATCCTTGCGCATCCTGCGCTGATCCATGATCCCAATGCCCCCCGCCGAAAGTGTCAGCGGTTCGCGGCCGATGAAGAGATTGCGTGCGACCGACATATTCGGGACGAGGGAATTGTACTGATAGACGGTCTCGATCCCGAGCCGCATCGCTGACTTCGGCGATCGGAGCGCAACAGGCCGGCCCTCGACTCGGATCTCGCCGCTGTCAGGAAGCTCGACCCCGGACAGAACTTTGATGAGCGTCGACTTGCCGGCCCCATTGTCGCCGACAAGTCCGACGGGCTCGCCGGGTTCGAGATCGAGATCGATGCCGTTCAGGGCGTGCACGCCTGAATACCATTTGTGGAGGCCCCTGATCGATATGATCGGCGTGGGCACGGCTCACACCTCCAGTTTGATTTTGCGCGCGGTGCGCCTGAGCCACGAATTGCCGACGACCGCAAACACTGTCAGCGCGCCGATCGCGAATTTGAACCAGTTCGCATCGATACGCGACAGGACAAGGCCGTTGTCGATCACGCGGATGAGAAGCGCGCCGACGACCGCGCCAAAAACGGTGCCGACGCCTCCGGTGAGCGCCACCCCGCCGATCACCGAACCCGCGATCGCCTGCAATTCCAGGGTCTCGCCCAGATTGGGAAAGGGCGATTTCAGGCGAAAGACCTGAACCGTTCCTGCAAGGCCCGCGAGGATCGAGCACATCATGAAGCAGGCGAACTTGACCCTCATGACCGGAATGCCCATCGAGCGCGCCGCCTCGATGAACCCGCCGGTCGCGCTGATCCAGTTGCCGAAATTCGTCCTCGCCATGACCGCTGAGGCGAGCAGCACGAGCGCCACGAACCAGACGAACGACGCCCGGAAGAGGCCGCCGCCGATAAAGTCGGTGAACAAGGCCATCGGGATCTTGTCGACCGCGAGCAAGGGAGGAAATCCGCCCGACATCACGATGGTGAGCGAGCGCACCATGAAGAGCATGCCAAGCGTGGTGATGAAGCTTGGGATATCGAACTTGAGCGTGATGAACGCGTTGAGAAAGCCGATGACCGCGCAGATCAGAACCCCGACGGCGAACGCCGGCCAGAACGGAACGCCGCCGTTCAGCATGAGCGCAATGCTCATCGGCATGATGGCGAAGACCGAGCCGACCGAGAGATCGAATTCGCCACAGATCATCAGCATGGCGAAGCCGATGGTCACCGCCCCGACCTCGGGCAGGAGGCCGAGCACGCCGCGGATGTTCTGAAACGAGAGGAAAATCCCGTTCGAGCGGATTTCGAAGAACGCCGTCAGCACGATGAGGAGGAGAATCCCGGCAAGCTCGGGCTTCTCCAGGTAAATCTTCAGCGCTCTTTTCATTTAAGTCTTCGGCCGCGTGGCGAGGAGAGCAAGTTGCAATTGGGTCAAGCCGGCTCACGTCGCGAGCGCAGGTTCACGCCCGGAAAGGCAGGCGATCGGGGGGCCGGGCGCAAGCCACCCGGATCGCAGACCCCCGGGCTTGAGAGCCCGGGGCGCCGCGATGAGGATAAGCTCTTAACGGAGGCCCTTTGCGGCCATGGCGGCGATCGAGTCCGCCTGGGACGGAAGCACGAGACCGTTGCCGGTGTCGATGTCCGAGGGCGCAAGTCCGACCGTTTTCGCCAGATAGGCTTCCATGACCGGCATGAAGCCCTGCATGTAGGGCTGCTGATCGGCGTGAGCCTGAATGTAGCCGGACTTCATCTCCTGCAGGACGTCCGACTCGACGTCGAAGCCGCCGACGATGATTTTGCCGGGCGGAATGCCGCGGTCCTTTAGCCATTGCGCGACCGCGACGTCGAGCGAGCCCGTCTCGATATAGGCCGTCGTGTCCGGATGCGCATTGAGATACGCGCCGACACGATCCGATGTCGTTGCTGGATCCGCCCCGACGTCGAGCTTGGTGATCGTGAGCTCACGTCCCGGATTGGCCGCCTTGAAGTCCTCGAGCCCCTTCACAATGCCAGCGGCGCGCTGCTCGGACCAGTTGGCGCCGGGAACGTTGACGCCGATGAGGACGTTGATCGGCCCCTCCTTGGGGAACAAGCTCGAAAGCTGTTTCGTCAGCGCGATCCCCGAAGCCAGAAAGGCCGGCCCGATGTAGGACTGGCGCGCATTGTGGCCCGGAGTGACATCATCGTTGTTGATCGCGATGACGATGATGCCCTTGGCCCGCGCGTCGGCGACGACCTTGGTGAAGGCGTTGTTGTCCGGAAGCGTCAGGATCAGCGCGTCAGGGTTGGTGGCGAGCGCCGCATCGACGTTAGTCAGCTCTTCCTGAACCGACATGTTCGTGTTGGTGAAGATCATCTGACAGTCGGCCTGGATCTTGCCGCAGGCGTCTTCGAAGCCTTTCTTGACCGGCTGCCAGAATTCGTTCGCGGTCGAACCGTGAATGACCAAGGCGATTTTGATCGGATCGGCCGCCGCCGGCGCGGCCCCAGCCGCCGCAAATCCAAGCACGCCTAGTCCGAGCGCCAAGCCCCTCATCGCTGTCCTCCCAGATTTTTGTGCGGCTCAATTGGTCGAGCCGTTCGCGAGTCGTAATGATCTTTCAACCGCGCCGCAAGCGCATGCGGCGCAACCGCTCATTCAGGGGCGCCGCTGCCCCGCCGCTCACGCCTGCTTCTTCAGCTTCACCACATTGTGCAGCGTCGCGTCCGCCGTCTCGAAGAAGCGCCGTACGCCGCGTGCGGCCTGCCGGATGCGCTGCTCGTTCTCGACCAGCGCCAGGCGCACGTAATCGTCGCCGTGCTCGCCGAAGCCGACCCCCGGCGCGACGGCGACATCGGCCTTCTCGATGAGCAGCTTCGCAAATTCGAGCGAGCCCAGATGCCTGAAGCGCTCGGGCACCGGCGTCCAGGCGAACATCGAGGCGCTGGGCTTTTCGATCGGCCAGCCGGCGGCGGCGAAGCTCTCGATCATCACGTCGCGCCGGCGCTTGTAGGTCGCGCGCATCTCGCGCACGCAATCGTCGGGGCCGTTGAGCGCGGCGGCGGCGGCGACCTGGATCGGCGTATAGGCGCCATAGTCGAGATAGGACTTGACCCGTCCGAGCGCCGCCAGCAGGCGCTCGTTGCCGACCGCGAATCCGATCCGCCAGCCGGCCATCGAGAAGGTCTTCGACATCGAGGTGAACTCGACCGCGACCTCAAAGGCCCCGGGCGCCTGCAAAATCGAGGGCGGGGGCTCGTCCTCGAAATAGACCTCGGCGTAGGCGATGTCGGAGAGCACGAAAATCTCGTGCTTCTTGGCGAACAGCACGAGGTCCTTATAGAAGTCGAGCGAGGCGACCGTCGCGGTCGGGTTGGACGGATAGCAGACGACGACCGCAATCGGCTTCGGGATCGAATGGACGATCGCGCGCTCGAGCGCGGTGAAGAACTCGGGGCCGGGCTCCGCCGGCACCGAGCGGATGACCCCGCCCGCCATCAGGAAGCCGAAGGCGTGGATTGGATAGGACGGGTTCGGCACCAGCACGACGTCGCCCGGCGCGGTGATCGCCTGGGCCATGTTGGCGAAGCCTTCCTTCGAGCCGAGCGTCGCCACGACCTGCGTGTCCGGATCGAGCTTGACCCCGAACCGGCGCGCGTAATAGCCGGCCTGGGCGCGGCGCAGGCCCGCAATGCCCTTCGAGGCCGAATAGCGGTCGGTGCGCGGCTTGCCGACCGTCTCGACCAGCTTGTCGATCACATGCTTGGGCGCGGGCAGGTCGGGATTGCCCATGCCGAGATCGACGATATCGGCGCCCCCGGCGCGCGCCTTGGCCTTGAGCGTGTTAACCTGCTCGAAGACATAAGGCGGCAGACGCCGCACGCGGTGAAAATCGCTCATCGCAGTCCCTGGCTCTGGGTTTTGTCGCGCTTCAGTCGGCCGACCCGCCGATTCGGTTCTGTAGCATCGGAAGGCCGAGATCGCCAAACTGGATATCGCCAAACTGGATATTGCTACGGCTTGGCGGCGCCGGAGCCTTGCTTCTTTGGCGCCGCCTGGCCATCCGCGTCATCGGCCAGCGCTTTGGCGGCCGGCGGAAAGGCTTGCCGGAGCGCTTCGTGATGCTTCTCGATCCCGTCGAGGTCGCTCTTCATCGCCTTGAGCTGGTCCTTCTTCAAAGCCGGCCGCTTGGGCTCGGGCGGCGGCTGGAACACCGGAATATAGTCGAGATCGCCGGGCGGTCTGGTTTTGTCGACGAAATCGGCTGGCCGCCCAACGTCGGTAGCGAAGCCAAAGATCTTCGCGGCCTGTTTCAAGATGCTGTCCTGCTGCTGCGCGTGGACCTCCGGCGCAAGGGCGAAGAGCGAAGCAACGGCGAGAAACCCCGCCAATAAGCTCCTGCTTGGGCGGCGAGCGGCGCTCCCCGCGCAAATCATGCAAAACATTTTTCTGTCCGAAGGCCCTGATAGCGTCGCAGTCTCTAGTGACCTATTATGACAAAAACGGGACCGGGCCTCACGTCCGGGATCGACAGGAAACGCTTTATCCATGGCCAAGACCCGTCCGCCTGAACAGAGGGCGCTCAAGACATCCGAGCCGGAAGCCCGGGCCGAAAGCTCCGCAGCGCCCCGCGCCGGGCTGCAGCCGCGAGGCGATGGGCCTCCGGCCGTCCGCAAGGCGCCTCAAGCGAGGGCCGTTCAGGATCAAAGCGCGGCGAAGGCTCCCAAGATCGCGCCGAAAGCAGCCGATCCGGCGACCCTTGCGCATGACCAGAAATCTCCGCCCGCGACCCGGCGGGCGGAGCGGCGGACTGCAAACGAGGTCCGGAGCGCGCCCGTCCGACCCGAGCGGCCGTCCTCGCCGCCGGGGGCGAACGGGGCCAAGCCGCCAGGGGCGAACAGGGCAAAGTCGCCACCGGCGGCGAACAGGGCAAAGTCGCCAAGCGGGAGCAAAAATCAAACTTCGCCGGCGCCATCCGCGGCCGCAACGCCGGCCGCATCCGCCGCGGCGCCAGCCCCGAGCGCCCGGCCTCCGCTTCCCGATGTGGAGGCGCTCGCCCGCAACATCGCGCTCGCGATCGAGCAGGGCGGGAAGGCGCTCGCCGCTTACTCTGCGCCCGCGGGAGAGCGGGGAGATCAAGACCACGGCCGCCGACGACATCGGCGAAGTGGTTCGTTCCATCGGCCGGGTGGCCGAACATTACATGGCCGATCCTCAGCGGGCCTTTCAGGCGCAAGCGGCGCTGACCAGGCAGTTCATCGATCTCTGGGGCTCGACTTTGCAGCGCCTCCAGGGCGAACAGGCGCCGCCCATCGCCGCGCCCGACGCCGCCGACAAGCGCTTCGCCGATCCCGCCTGGCGCGACAATCCGTATTTCGACTTTATCAAGCAGGCCTATGTGCTGACGACGCGCTGGGCGGACGATCTGGTCAAGCGCGCCGATGATCTCGATCCCCACGAGCGCGACAAGGCGCAATTCTACCTGCGCCAGGTGAGCGCCGCGCTGTCGCCCTCGAACTTCCTCGCCACCAATCCGGAGCTTCTGCGCACGACGATCGCCGAGAGCGGCGAGAATCTGGCGCGGGGCCTGAAAATGCTGGCCGAAGACATCGAAGCTGGACACGGCGAGTTGCGCATTCGCCAGTCTGACGCGCGCGCTTTCACGTTCGGCGTCAACATGGCGGCGACGCCTGGAAAGGTGATCTTCCGCAACGCGCTGATCGAGCTCATTCAGTACGAGCCGACCACGCCCCAAGTCTACAAGCGGCCGCTGCTCATCGTGCCGCCGTGGATCAACAAATACTACGTGCTCGACCTCAATCCGGAGAAATCGTTTGTCCGCTGGGCGGTGGGGCAGGGGCTTACGGTCTTTGTCGTCTCCTGGGTCAATCCGGACGAACGGCATGCCGGCAAGGATTTCGACAATTACATGCGCGAGGGCATCCTCGCCGCGCTCGACGCTGTCGAACAGGCCACAGGCGAGCGTGAGGTCGCGGCGATCGGCTATTGCGTCGGCGGCACGCTGCTCGCCGCAACGCTCGCCTATATGGCCGCGGTCGGAGACAGGCGGATAACGAGCGCGACTTTCTTCGCCACCCAGATCGACTTTACCGACGCTGGCGACCTCAAGGTGTTCGTCGACGCCGAGCAATTGAAGGCGGTCGAGGAAAGGATGGCCGAACACGGCTATCTCGAAGGCTCGCAGATGGCCAACGCGTTCAACATGCTGCGGCCGAACGAGCTCATCTGGTCGTACTACGTCAACAACTATTTGAAGGGTAAAGAGCCGATGCCCTTCGACCTTTTGGTCTGGAACTCGGACTCGACCCGGATGCCCGCCGCCAACCACAAGTTCTACCTGCGGCACTGCTATCTGCAGAACGATCTCTCGAACGGCCGCATGGTGCTCGGCGGCAAGACGCTCGATCTCAAGAAGGTGACGATCCCGGTCTATGAGCTCGCGACCAAAGAGGACCACATCGCGCCGGCCCGCTCGGTGTTCACCGGAGCCAAGCGTTTCGGCGGGCCCGTGCGCTACGTGATGGCGGGGTCGGGCCATATTGCGGGCGTCGTCAACCCGCCGGCGAAGCCGAAGTATCAGTTCTGGGCGGACGGGCCGCCCGACGGCGCGTTCGACGAATGGATGGCGAAGGCGAAGGAGACGGCAGGCTCGTGGTGGCCGGATTGGGCCGAGTGGGTCGTCGCCCAGGAACCGGCCAAGGTCCCGGCCCGCAAGCCCGGCGGCGGCAAGCTGAAAGCGCTATGCGACGCGCCGGGCGACTACGTGCGGGTTAAGGCGTAAGGGCGCGGTTTCAAGGCCGCGCGTTTCAGCGACCTGCCGGTCGCCCAAGCTCAACCCGACGTCGCTTTATTCGCGATATAGGGAACGAAAAGCGAGACGCCGGAGGTCAGGAAGGCCGCGCCCTGAAGAGCGCTGTCGGGAAACTTTCCGGTCTGTGTCAGGCTCCAGACGCAGGCGCAGCCAATCGACACGTACAAGATGAGGATGCTCATCATCCCCATCATCGCGATCAGCCGGCTCATGCTCGATTTGGCGACGGATTGAGTTATTTTCTGGCCCGGATTCTTGGGATCGTCGACGGTCACGACGGTCTGCTCGCTAAGCGCGTCGGCGAGCGACCAGGTCGAGCTCGAAAGAATATCCCGAATGCTCAGGATCGCTATCGTCGTCCCGAGCAAAAGGACGCAGATGAGAATATACCCAACGCTCGCTTGCGGCGTGTACCAGAGGCCTCCGATGACGAGAGCTCCGATCAAGAGGATCGTGAAGACCAAGGTCTGCCAATATGATGTGCGCATGCTTCCCCCCGGGCCCGGCGCGCCCCACGCCAGACAAGAATTGCTATACCAACGGACGAAGATCGTCGAGGTAAGAAGAAGCTCAGTGTCGCGGCGAGTACGGTCGTCTTACCCACGCGGCGGATCGAGGGAATCCGCCGGGCGGAACAATTGCCGAGCGTCGGAAGCAAAATCCTGGAGGAAAGACGCTTAACCTCCGGCGAGAGCGCGGAGCGGTCGTTGCGTTCCCGCTCTTTGTGCTAGGATGGCTCGAGTTCGACAAAAGGAGGATGGAGATTGCCCGAAGCGCCCCGAGCCGCGCCGCGCGCCGCTCTTGGATCGCTCGTGCTGATCGCCGCGGTGGTCGCCTTCGCCGCCGCAGCCTTCGCCTATACGGCCGGATGGTTCTCGCCGGGACGGTTGACGCCGCAGAAGCTGGTTGACGGTTTCGATCTCAGATCCCCGCCGCCGCTCGGCCACCGGCGCAATCACGCCAAGGGAATCTGCTTCACAGGCGCGTTCGAGTCCAACGGCGCCGGATCGGAGCTGTCGAAGGCTCAGGTCTTCGCCAAGGGCTCCTATCCGGTGATCGGGCGCTTCAATCTCGGCACGCCGAACCCGAACGCCGATGACGCCAAGGAGCGCGTGCGCGGCTTAGGCGTCATGATCTCCACGCCGGACGGTCAGGAATGGCGAATGGCGATGATCGATCCGCCGTTCTTCCCGGTCTCGACGCCGGAAGCTTTTCACGCGCTGCAACTTGCCTCCGCAAGCAAGGAACCCGACGCGATGGCGAAGTTCGCGGCAGCCAATCCCGAGATCGCGGCATTCGGCGGCTGGGCCAAAAGCGCTCCGTGGACGGGCAGCTACGCCGAGGAGCGCTACAACAGCCTCGATAGCTTCGTCTTCACCGACTCGTCCGGGAACGACCATGCGGTGCGCTGGTCGTTTGCGCCGGCGGCGCAGCCGGTCTCCGTCCCGCCCGAGGAACTCGCCAAGCGCGGGCCGAACTTCCTCGAAACCGAGATTACCGACCGCATCAAGACCGGCCCAGCCCGCTGGACGATGCTGGTTACCGTCGCCAACCCAGGCGATCAGACGGTGGATCCGAGCAAGGCGTGGCCCGAGGACCGTCGCAGCGTCGATGTTGGGACGCTCGTCGTCCAGCGGATCGAAGCTGAGGCGGACGGCCCCTGCCGCGACATCAATTTCGATCCGACCGTCCTGCCTAATGGCATAGGGGTCTCGGACGATCCGTTCCCTGCAGCCCGCTCATCGGCTTACAGGGTGTCCTACGACCGCCGCACGGCCGAGGAAAGAGACTACCCGCGAACCGCCGCCGGGGCCGCCCAATGACGAACACTCAGCGCTTCACCCCGCGCGTTCAACGCTTCACCCCGCTCCAGCGAACGCTGCACTGGATTATGGCGGTCTGCATCCTGACGATGCTGTTCATCGGCGTCGGCATGGCGTCCACGGTCGCGCCGCGCTATCTCACGCTGGTCAATATTCACAAGCCGCTCGGGATCGCGATTCTCATTCTCGCGCTGATCCGCCTTGCGGTGCGCCTGCGCTCTGGCGCGCCGCCTCTGCCCGCGGATCTACCGGAACCCATGAAGCTCGCGGCGCACCTCTCGCACTATGTGCTCTACGCGCTCATGATCGCGATGCCGCTGATCGGCTGGGCGATGCTGTCGGCCGCCGAGTACCCAGTGGTTTTATGGCCGGGTGTCTGGCTGCCGCGGATCGTGCCGCAAAGCGCGAGCCTGCACACGGCGCTGTGGAACGCGCATTACTATCTCGCCTTCCTCTTTTTCGCGGTGATCCTCATGCATATTGCTGCGGCGCTGTTCCATGCCCTGGTGCGGCGGGATGGCGTGTTCGAGGCCATGGGTCCGCAATTGACGTATGACGAGATCGCGCCCGCGGAGCGACTGCCGGCGCGCTAGCAACGCCGAAGCGAAATCCCGACTGGAGTCGCCATGCTGCCTTGCGTCACGCTCGTCCGCCACGGCGAAACCGAATGGAGCGCAAGCGGCAGGCACACCGGACGCACCGATATTCCGTTGACGGCGGAGGGCGAGCGCAAGGCGAAGGGCCTCCGGGAGCGCTTCAAGGGCGTCATGTTCGACAGGGTGTTCACGAGCCCACTTCAGCGCGCCCGACGCACCTGCGAGCTGGCCGGATTCGGCGATCGCGCCAAGACCGACCCCGACCTTCTCGAATGGAACTACGGCGACTACGAAGGCCGCAAGTCCAGTGAGATCCTCGCAGAGAGGCCGGGCTGGCTCTTGTTTCGGGACGGGTGCCCGAACGGCGAGCAGCCAGCCGACGTCGGCGCCCGCGCCGATCGCGTCATCGCTCGCCTCCGCGCGACCGATGACCGAGCAATCGTTTTTTCGAGCGGCCATATTTTGAGAGTTCTGACGGCGCGTTGGCTCGGCCTCCCGCCTTCCGAGGGGCGTCTCTTCATGCTCTCGACCGCGAGCGTGAGCGTTCTCGGCTACGAACATCACAAGGACGCGCCGGCCATCCAATTGTGGAACGAGGCTTGAGCGGGCGCAGGCGCAACGCAGGCTCGGTTTGGAATGGCGCGAGCATACTTTGAATTCGCGTCAGCCCGTGTAGCGGCCGTCGCCGCGTCAGGGTCGTTTAAACAAGGGGGCGAAAGATGCTTTACGGGCTGGCGCTTCTGGCTGGCGTTCTCGCCGGTTCGCGGGCTCTTACGGCGCCCGCCGCCGTAAGCTGGGCCGCGCGTCTCGGCCATCTCAATCTCGGCGGCTCCTGGCTCGCGTTCATGGGCTACGCCTGGACGCCCTGGATTTTCACGCTGCTCGCGATCGTCGAACTGGTCACCGACCAGCTGCCATCGACGCCGAGCCGAAAAGTCCCCGTGCAGTTCGGCGCCCGGATCGTCACCGGCGCCCTGTCGGGCGCGACGCTCGGCGCGGCTGGCGGGTCGTGGATCGTGGGCCTCGTCGCCGGCGTTGTCGGGGCGGTGATCGGAACCTTCGGCGGCGCGGAAATTCGCTCCCGTATGGCGGAGGCGTTCGGGCGCGATGCGCCGGCCGCGTTCATCGAGGACGCCGGCGCCATCATCCTCGGCCTTGTCATTGTGTGGGCGTGCCGATGAACCGCCGCTTCGACGCCGTCGTGATCGGCGCGGGCCAAGCCGGTCCGCCGATGGTCGGCCGGCTTGCGTCGGCCGGGCAAAAGGTGGCGCTCATCGAGCGCAAGCTGATCGGCGGTACTTGCGTCAACACCGGCTGTACGCCAACCAAGACGCTCGTCGCCAGCGCCTATGCCGCTCACCTCGCGAGGCGCGGCGCGGATTTCGGTGTGAACGCTGGCCCCGTCGGCGTCGATTTCGCCGCTGTCATGGCGCGCAAGAACAAGGTCGTCGGCAATTCTCGCTCAAACCTGACCGGCTGGCTTCGGGGCATGGCGAACTGCACGCTTATCGAGGGTCAAGCGCGCTTCCTTTCGCCCACGACGATCCGGGTAGGCGACGACGTCCTCGAGGCCGAGCGCTTCTTCATCAACGTTGGCGGGCGGGCGACAATCCCCGATTTTCCGGGTCGCGATCAGGTGAGGACGCTGACCAACACGACGCTGCTTGAGCTCGACGTCTTGCCTCGGCGCCTCGTCGTCGTTGGCGGAAGCTACGTCGGCCTCGAGTTCGCGCAAGTCTTTCGGCGACTCGGAGCGGCGGTTACGGTGGTGGAAAAGGCGCCGCGTCTGGTCTCGCGCGAGGACGAGGAGGTCTCGGACGCGATCCGCGAAATCCTCGAGGCCGAAGGCATAGAGATCCGCCTCGAACTCTGAATGCATCCAGTTCGAACCGCGCGGCGCGGAGATCGCGGTCGGCGTCAATTGCATCGCCGGCGAACCCGAGGTCCTAGGTTCCCATGTGCTGCTCGCGGTCGGGCGCCGCCCGAACACCGACGACCTCGGGCTCGAGGCCGCAGGCGTCAAGGTCGACGCGCACGGCTATATCGTCGTCGACGAGTCTCTGAAGACCAGCGCGCCGCACATTTGGGCGCTCGGCGACTGCAACGGGCGCGGCGCCTTCACCCATACCTCGTACAACGATTTCGAGATCGCCGCGGCGAATCTGCTCGACGGCGCCGCGCGCAAGGTGAGCGACCGCATTCCGGTTTACGCGCTCTACGTCGACCCGCCGCTCGGCCGGGCTGGCATGACCGAGGCCGAAGCGCGCGCCAAGGGACACGCGGTCCGGATCGGCCGCCGCCCCATGACCCACGTCGGCCGTGCGGTCGAGAAAGGGGAAACGCAGGGATTTATGAAAGTCGTTGTCGACCGCGACACCGACGCGATCCTCGGCGCCGCAATTCTTGGCGTGGGGGGCGACGAGGCCATCCACGGCGTGATCGAGGCGATGGCCGCAGGCGTGACGGCCTCGGCCTATACACGCGTGATGGCGATTCATCCCACCGTCTCCGAACTCGTGCCAACGATCTTTGGCGAGCTCTCGCCTTGAGGGGGCGGCGAACGGCTTCGCGCGGCGTGGCGACGGGCCTTGCGCTTCGGCGGTTGGTGGGCGCATGAATAAACCTGTCTCTTGTGAGATTTAGGGACGGCCAGGCATGCTGGACCCGAAGCGCGCGCGGAAGCAACCGGCGACCCCGATCGCCGGCGCTCGCCGGAGCGATCCATGATGATCACCCTGCCTGGCCTGGCGGCGGATGCTCTTGGCACGTTTCTGGCCGACGACATGAGAGGCCGGTTCGGAGTTTCGCACGCGCGACTGGCGGAGATCGTCCCGTTCGCGGCGCGGCTCGCGCTCGAATGCATCGGCAATAGCGACGCGCTTTACCATAACGTCGAGCACACAATGCTCGTGACGCTTGCCGGCCACGACATCTTCAAAGGGCGGGCGCTGCTGACCGCTTCGACGCCGGACGACTACTCGAACTTCATTGTCGCCTGCCTCTCCCACGATATCGGCTACGTGCGGGGCGTCCTCAAGGGCGACGGGCCTGACGGCTATGTGGTCGACGCCTCCGGCCACAAGGTCAAATTGCCGCGCGGCTGCTCCGACGCCGCGCTCGCGCCCCATCACGTCGAGCGGTCAAAGCTGTTCGTGCTCGATCGCCTGGCGTCGATCGAGGAGCTCGACGGCGCGCGGATCGCGGGGGCGATCCACCATACGCGCTTCCCCTATTCCACCGCGCCAGACGATCACCATGTCCACGAGGATGGGGCGCTTTTGCGGGCCGCCGACCTGATCGGCCAGCTTGGCGATCCGCATTATTTGAAGAAGGCCAACGCCCTTTATCAGGAGTTTGAGGAAATCGGCCTGAACCGACAGCTCGGCTATGAGACGCCCGCCGACCTGGTCGACAAATACCCGCAGTTCTATTGGGGACGCGTATCGCCCTACATCCAGGACGCGATCCGCTATCTGAACGTCACCGCGAGCGGGCGGCAGTGGATCAACGGCCTCTACAGCAACGTCTTTCGCGCCGAGCACGAGCAGCTGCGTCTCTCCGGTCCGCAACCGTGATCAAGTCGCAATGCCAACAGTCTTGCGGTCAGGCAGGTTCAGATTCTTCTACAGCCAGGAGCGCGGCGAACCGCCCCACATTCGCGTCGAGAGCGGTGACGCGATAACGAAGTACTGGCTCGACCCGGTTACGCTCGCCCGGTCGCGAGGGTTTCAAGCGCAAGATTTGACGCGCCTGCGGGTGCAGATTATCGAGCGCCGACATGAGTTTCTGGAGGCGTGGAATGCCCATTTTGGTCGATCGGCTTAGCGCGGAAGCGATGAGCGTCGCGTTCATGGGCGACTCGATCCGCGTCGTTTTGACCGACGGCCGCGAAATCTCAGCGCCGCTCGAATGGTTTCCTCGCTTGCGCGACGCTTCGGAGGCGGAGCGCGCCAAATGGCGTCTGATCGGCCGCGGCGAGGGCGTCCACTGGCCGGACCTGGACGAGGACGTCTCGGTCAGCGCGCTGCTGGGGCTGCCGACGTAGATTTATGAAGGCTCCGAGGTTCCTATGAACAAGCCGTCCCGCGTCGCCGCGTCCCACCGCCTCGACCTCACCCACCGCCCGCGCCGCAACCGCAAGGCGGAATGGGCGCGCAGGCTGGTGGCGGAGCATGTGCTGACGGCGAGCGACCTCATCTGGCCGCTCTTTCTCATCGAGGGCGACAAGCGCCGCGTTCCGGTCGCTGCGATGCCGGGCGTCGACCGGCTCAGCGTCGACGAGGCCGTGCGCGAGGCGGGGCGGGCGGTTGAGCTTAAGATCCCGGCGATCGCGTTCTTCCCCTATACCGAGCCTGACCTCAAGGACGCGCGGGGAAGCGAGGCCTTCAACGAGAGCAATCTCGTTTGCCGCGCCTGCCGCGCGATCAAGCGCGAGTTTCCGCAAGTTGGCCTTGTCACTGACGTCGCGCTCGACCCTTATACGAGCCACGGCCACGACGGGCTGGTGCGCGAGACCGCCTCGGGCGATCTCATCATCCTCAATGACGAGACGGTCGAGGCGCTCGCGCGCCAGGCCTTGAATCAGGCGCGCGCCGGCGCCGATGTGATCGCGCCCTCCGACATGATGGACGGACGGGTCGGCGCGATCCGCGAGGCGCTCGACGCCGAGGGCTTTCTCGACGTGCAGATCATGGCCTATGCGGCCAAATATGCATCCGCCTTCTATGGGCCGTTCCGCGACGCGCTCGGCTCGTCGGGAGCGCTTAAGGGGGACAAGCGCACCTATCAGATGGACCCGGCCAACAGCGACGAGGCTTTGCGGGAGGTCGAGCTCGACCTCGAGGAGGGCGCCGATATGGTGATGGTGAAGCCCGGCATGCCCTATCTCGACATCATCCGCCGGGTGAAGGACGAATTCGGCGCGCCGACCTTCGCCTATCAGGTGAGCGGCGAATACTCGATGATCATGGCCGCGGCGAACAATGGCTGGATCGACGGCGACAAGGCGATGATGGAAAGCCTCATCGCGTTCAAGCGCGCCGGCGCCGACGGGGTGCTCAGCTATTTCGCGCCGCGGGCAGCGGAGAAGCTGAGGGAGAGATGAGATTCCGCCTGTCGCATGTACGGCCCCCTTCGTCGGAGCTCGCGACAGGAGGAATGCTATGGTCCGCAAGCTTCGTGATCGCCGCGGCGTCGGCCGCAGTCATTGCACTCTCGCCCGCGGCTTTCGCTCAGCAAACCCGCGGTACGGCCGGCGAAGCCAGGGCCATGCTGATGAAAGCCCTCGCCGCTGTGCAAGCGGATAAGGACAAAGCGCTCGACATGTTCAACAAAGGAGAAGGCGGATTCCGGGATCGAGACCTCTACGTGTTTTGTGTGAATGCCAGCGACGGCACGGTCGTCGCGATTGGCAATCCCAACCTCAAGCAGGCGCTTGGCACAGATGTGCGCACTGCTCAGAACTCTACCGGCAAGGCGTTTGGCGCGGAAATCTACGCCGCGATTTAGAAGCCGGAAGGTCAAATCACCGAGGTCGACTATGTGAGCCCAGAGCCGAGCCCCGATGATGCGCTCGCTGCGAAGGTAACCCTCGTAGCCAGAGCCGACGATGATCTCGGCTGCGGCGTCGGCTATTATAAGTAGACGGTTCCGAACCCTGCAATCTTGTGGCGCGCCACGCCCGGCGCGCCACCTTCGCCCATCAGGTGAGCGGCGAATATTCGATGATCATGGCCGCGGCGATGAATGGCTGGATCGACGGCGACAAGGCGATGATGGAAGCGTAATCGCGTTCAAGCGCTCCGACGCTGATCGGGTGCTAACGTACTTCGCGCCGCGCGCGGCGGAGAAGCTCAAAAGCATGTGACGGCTGGGCCGCGGCCCGGCCCCGCGCCTGCGACATCCGGTCAGGGCGGCGAAACCGTATGGACCTCGGCGACATAGCCGCCGGGGAACTGAACCATCGCCGCTTCGCGGCCGGCCTGCTCTCGCGCGACACAGGCTCTGCACAAAAGGGGAGCCTTGTTCCAAGAAGCCGGGTTGCGGGAAGGCCGCGTTCAGAACTACCATCCAAATAGCGAGCATTGGGAGAACGCCTGAATTGGAGGACGCGATGCCGACGGTCGGAAAGCGCCGCGGCGGTCTGGCGTTGCGCGGTCTGGCGTTGGGCCTGCTGCTGCTGACCGCCCGAAGCGTCGCCCCGTCCTACGCCCAGGAGTCGGCGTGCAGATATTTCAGCGGACTGCCAGACGATTGCGCCGGCGCCGAGCTTCGCCGGTTCGATAATTTGCGCGATTATCGCTACCAGGAAATTGAGCTTTTCGCCAAGGATCCGCTCAAGAAAGTCGTCTACGTCAGCGTCTACGATACGACCGGGCTCAATGGCGGCGACGACACGCGCGAACTCGGCGCCGGCGGCGCTCGCCCAAAGACTGGACGCCAAGAAGATCGCGAGGCAATACCAGGCGCTGGCGACGCGGATCGGTCCTCCCTACTACTGGACGGTGGACTGGCTTGCCGATCGGGTTGGCGCGGTCAGGAGTTTCGACGGCCTCAATGCGGAGTGGAGGGGAAATAGCCAGGCGCCTGCCGCCGCGCTCTTGCCGAAGAGCCCGGCCGCGCCGCCGTACCGGACCGCGCTCGCATCGAGAACGGCCGTAATGGGCTTCAAAAAAGGATCGGAGGTCTATCTGCTCGACGATCCCAAGGGCCGGACCTGGGTGATGGTGTCCTACACGAAGGTGGACGCGCCGGACTTGACCATCGACAAGCTCGACTCTCTCGGCGATCTTCTCAAGCTGCCGCAGGGGTGGAAATTCCGCACCGCGACGGTGGCCAAGGAGCTGATCCTGGAGCCCAAGGCCGGCTTTGTCGGCATCATCCAGGACGACAAGGGGAATGTGTACCATCTGACTGGCCCGCGGCAGAGCAATTTCGTGCCTTAGCCTGCCCTCGGCCGCGCTTAGACGAGTGAAGAAACTCGAGTAGACTGTCGCACGGGAGGAGGTCCGCATGGCGAAAATGCGCGCAATGGTCATTCGGGAGCGTGGCGCCCCGTTCGTTGCGGAAGAGCGGGACATCCCCGTTCCGGGCCCTGAGGAAATACGCGTGCGGGTCGAGGCCTGCGGCGTCTGTCATAGCGACACCGTCACCGTGCAGCAGCTCTTTCCCTTCATCCAATATCCGCGCATCCCCGGCCACGAGGTGGTCGGCGTGGTCGACGCGCTGGGCTCTGGGGTCAAGGCGTTCAAGGTCGGCGAGCGGGTGGGCGTCGGCTGGTTTGGCGGAATGTGCGGTTACTGCGGCCATTGCCGCCGCGATGCCGGCTTCGCCTGCGAAAACGTTCACGAGGTCACCGGCGCCAGCCGCGATGGCGGGTATGCGACGCACATGATCACGCTCGCGTCCGCGGTCGCGCATTTTCCGGACGATCTTGATCCAGTCGAATCCGCGCCGCTGCTGTGCGCGGGAGTCACCACCTTCAACGCGCTTCGCCATACCGGCGCGGGGCCTGGCGACCTTGTGGCGGTGCACGGCGTCGGCGGCCTCGGGCATCTCGGAATTCAGTTCGCGGCGCGGCAAGGCTTCCGCACCGTCGCGGTCAACCGCGGGAGCGACAAGGAGGCGCTGGCGAAAAAGCTCGGCGCGAGCGACTATATCGACACCGCGACGCAGGATCCCGCCAAGGCGCTTACGGCCATGGGGGGCGCGAAAGCGATCCTCGCCACCGTCACCAACAATGAAGCGATGCAGGCGATCGCTGGAGGCTTGGGGGCGAACGGCGTGATGATGGTGATCGGCGCGGTCGGCCCGCTGACGGTGAACTCGTTCGACCTTATCGGCAAGAGCGCCGGCGTGCGCGGCTGGTATTCCGGGGTCTCGCGCGATTCAGAAGACACGCTCGCCTTCAGCAAGCTCAACAACGTCGTCTCGATGAACGAAATCTATCCGCTCGAAAAAGCGCAAAAGGCTTACGATCGCATGCTGAGCGGGAAGGCCCGTTTCCGCGTCGTGCTGAGGATGGACGCCTGACGCGGGCGGTAGGCCCCAACTCGTCAGCCGAGCAGAAGCTTCTGCACTCGCCAGTTGAGAAGCTCGGCTACGTAGAGCACGTTCGGCTTCGGGCAGGCCATCTCGTGAATCCAGCCGAATTGTTTGAGCTTCTTGCCGGAGCGGCCGAGCATCCCGAGCAATTTGCCCTCGGGCGTCAGCTTGTAGATGCGGCCGGGAAAGGCGTCGGAGACGTAGAGGACCTGATCGGGCGGCGGCGAGAAGCAGATCGCCCAGGGCGAGCCGGGCGCGAAAGTGCCGGCTGCGATTTCCGCTTCGCCGGGCATGTCGCCGATCGCGGGCCTGGCGCCGGGCGGCACGGGCGCGTCGATCGTGAACTGCTTCACGAAGGCGCCGTCCCCGTCGAAGACCTGGATGCGCCGGTTGCTGCGGTCGGCGACATAGACGAGCCCGCGCGCGTCGACCGCGATTGAATGGGGCGTGTGGAACTGTCCGGGCCCCGTCCCCCGCTCGCCCCAGGACTTGAGCCACTCGCCGTCCTTGTCGACCTTGGCGACGCGCGAATTGATGTAGCCGTCGCTAATGAAAGTGTTGCCGGCCTTGTCCCAGGCGACGTCGGTCACCTGCCGGAAATAGCCGTCGCGGGCGGGAAGCGGCGGGTTCGGATGTTTGAGGGGCGCCGTGCCTTCGTCCGAAGCTTCCTGCTTGCGCCCGAACACCATGTCGACCCGCCCTTCCGGATTGAACTTGATCACCATGTCCGAGCCCTTGTCGGTGACCCAGACATTATCCTCGGCGTCGACTTTCACGGTATGCGCGAACGACCAGGCGTAGAGGTGATGGCCGATCTCGCGCAGATAATCGCCGTTGGCGTCGAACTCGAGCAGTTGCGCCGCCGCCGCGCCATAGGCTGGGCCCGTCGAGTCCCCTCGATGCAGAACGAAGATATGGCCCTTCGAGTTGAGCGCGACGCCCGAGACTTCGCCGAGGTAGAGATCGGGCGGCAGATGCAGAAGGTCTGGCGCGGATTCATAAGGAATGGCCGGGATTTCCTCAGCGGAGGCGAAACGGCTGGTCGAGAGGCCGAGTGCGGCGGCGCCGGTCATGGAAAGAAACCTGCGCCGAGTCCACGACGCGAGTGGACCTTGGTCGCAGCAGGGGCAGGTCTCCCAGTGTCGGTAGCGCATGGCGTTCTCTCCCGTGGTCGCCGACGCCGCGCCGGCTCTCTCTTATGCAGGTCTTCACACCGGCTCGGACGGCCTTCGCAAAGATCGCCGGCCGGCGCCCCTACGTGTATCGGTGCATCACAGGCGCGGCGCGCGCAACAATTGCGGCCGAGTGGGGCAGGGATCGCGCGTTCACGATCTCGTGTGGGGCCTCCTCCGCCGCGCTTGGTATAACTACCGCAAGCGCGGAGCCGCACAGCGCGTTCGAGGAGGCTTTTCATGCAGCGAAAAAAGGCGTCCGACTTCCCGCAGGAGCTTCTGGACCTGTTCGACGGCTACGTTCACGGGGCGATGAGCCGCCGCGGGTTCCTCGATCGCGCACAACGGTTTGCGTCGGCCGGCGTCAGCGCGGGCGCGCTGTTCGAGATGCTCAAGCCCAACTACGCCTGGGCGATCGAGGTTCCGCCCGACGACAGCCGGATCGTAGCGAAAAGGGTCGAGGTGCCCTCGCCGCTAGGCAACGGCTCGATCAAGGGCTATCTCGTGCGCCCCGCCAACACTGCGAAACTGCCGGCCGTCCTGGTCGTGCACGAGAATCGGGGCCTGAACCCCTATATCGAGGACGTGGCGCGGCGCCTCGCGATCGCCAATTTCATCGCCTTCGCGCCGGACGGCCTGACTTCGGTCGGCGGCTATCCCGGCGACGACGAGAAGGGCGCGGCGCTGTTCAAGGAGGTGGACCCGGCCAAGATGCAGGCCGACTTCCTCGCCGCCGCCGAGTGGCTCAAGTCGCTCCCCGGTTCGACCGGTAAGCTCGGCGCGGTCGGCTTCTGCTTTGGCGGCGGGGTCGTGAACAAACTCGCGGTCAGCATGGGCGCGGGGCTCGACGCCGCGGTTCCCTTCTACGGGCTTCAGCCGAGCGCCGCCGACGCGGCCAAAATCAAGGCGCCGATCAACGCGCAATATGGCGAGCTCGACAAGCGCATCACCAGCGGCTGGCCGGCGTTCGACGCCGCGTTGAGCGCGGCCGGCGTTCCGCACGAGGGGCACATCTACCAGGGCGCCAACCACGGCTTCCACAACGACACGACGCCCCGCTACGACGAAGCGGCGGCGAAGGAGGCGTGGCGAAGGACGCTTGACTGGCTCAACAAATATCTGCGGGCCTGAGGGCTGCGACTGCCGGGCGCTGGCGTTCGCGCGCGCTCAGGCGGGTCGGGCGGCCCTGTGGCCCCGGCAAAGGGCGTCAAGCGGATCGGGCGTGCGACCCGTTGGATTCTCATCCCGAAAGCGGTATTGACCGGCCTTAAGCTCGGCGCCGTGGGCGCCGAATGGGAGGCTCAGGCGTGCTGGATCCTTTGCCCGGGGAGGCGAACGCTTGAATCCTCTCCCCAGAAGCCTGATCGTGGCCTCGCTGACCTTTGCGAGCGGGCTCTTCGGCTCCCTGCTCCAATGGCTGTTGCCGGTTCAGCATGTCGCCGACGCCAAGGGCATGATCGGCTCGATCATCGGTCTCGTCACCTTGCTGCTGGCCCTGGTGCTCGGCCTGCTCGTCTGGACGAGCTATGGCGTCTACACCAATCAGAACGCCGAATCGCAGTCGCTGGGACCGCTGATTCTGAAGCTCGACTTCGCGCTCGAGCAATACGGACCGGAAGCAAGGCGCGGACGCGATTTGCTGCGCGACGCCGTCATTCGCGCGCGCAATCGCTTCTGGGGCGGTGTCCCTCCGGCGAACGGCGTATCGCCCCACGCCCAGTTGCGCGCCGACCTGCATGACATAACGACCTTCTTCGCCGGCCTCGACCCCGCCACCGACCAGCAGAAGCAGCTCATCGTCACGGCCATGCCCAATTTCATGGAAGTGGTGGAGACGACGCTGCTGATGACCCGTCAACTTGGCCAATCCGGTGCCGAAGCTTCTCATCTTCGTCGTCATCGGATGGTCGGCTTTGTTGTTCATGAGCTACGGCCTGCTCGGCGCGTTCAACGCGCTCAGCGTCGTCATCGAGGCGCTTGGCTCGATCGTGATCGCGAGCGCGGTCTACATGATCCTCGAGTTCAGCCAGCCCTATTCGGGGCTGTTCCGCATTTCGCCGGTCGGCGTCGACAGTCTGATCGCCGTGCTCGGCCTTTGAGGGCGCCCGGCGAAGCGTAGCACCCAGTCGCGAGACTAAGGCGCGGCGACCGCGTTTGGGGCAAACGCTTGTTTTACCTGTTCGAGCGCGGCGTCGATCATCGTCTCGGCTTTCTTCGCCAGGACGTCCGCCAGGAACGGCCCGCCAAGCCAGTCGGCGCCGAACATCGCCGTCGTTGCGAGCAGCCCGCTGTCGAGACCGAGGTCGTGCGTCACCCGGCGGAGATCGACGTCGATCAGCGTCTTGATCACTTTCCTGGCTCGCGCGTCGATCTTCGCCCCGAGCGCGACGCGATCGACGTCCTGCGGCTTCGGCATATCCGCCGCCGGAATTTCGATCGGCGTCAGCAGACGGTCGACAAGCGGGATGATGGGGAAGCCGAATGTTGTCTTTTGACCGTCCACCGTCTCGGCGAACATCTTCTTGCCAAGCTTCTTCTCGTCGGCCGCGGTCAGCGTGGCCGTCTGTTTGTCGGCGTCGCGCACATGCCAGCGATCGCCATTGATGGCGACTCCCTTGAACAGGCGTTCGTTGCTCTCCGGCAGCCCGAAGTTCCACCGCAGGAAGGCCTGGGCGTTGCGCCGGCCAAGGAGGTAGTCGTGCCGACGGAACGACTCGTCCAGAAAGCCGCCGAAGCCGTTGAGCACGCCGCAGGCAATGGGGAATTGCTTGGCCGCCGGCGTGCCGTTCCCGATACGGGTCGGCGAGATCATGAAGCGTGAGAAACAGGTGTCGTTCGCCGCGAGCTGCAACTCCTCGGGCTTGAATCGCGCCTGGTCGATCAGCGTGGCGAGGAGCCGCTGCAGGACGCTGGAGAGGAGATCGTTGTCGTCTTCGGGCGGCGTCGCGGCGAAATTCGGGAACGGCGCAATAAGCAGGACAGCCTTGTCGGCGCCGCGGCCGTCGCGCGCGTTGTGAGCCGCGCCGCTTCCGGAGAGATAGCGTCGCGCCAGTTCAAGCGGCGCATTGTCGATCACGCCTCCGTCCACCGACACGAATGAATAGGGAGCCACCTTGTTGAAGGCGACGTCGGGCGCGACCGAGCGGAACTCATGCGTCAGCGGGTCCTCATAGCCGAAGGTCTGAGCGGCGCGGTAGAACGCGGTGTCGGAACGCGCGATGATGCGAGGCGCGAGGCCGACCGGAAACGCGCCTGTCGCCAGCGCCGATGTACGATAGACGTCCCATTCCTTCTGGGCGAGGTTCGTGACGTCGAGCGGCGTGGCGCCCGGCTCTGCTTCCGGCGCCAGGGCCGTCGTCCTGCCGACCGCGAAGTCGAAATAGTCGCCATGGTTGAGCATGCCGTAGGTTTCGTCCGTGTCGGTCCCGAATAGCGGGAACGAATAGGGCGCGCCGCGCAGGTTGGTGAGCGTCAGCCGCACGCGCAGCGAAGGGTCTTCACCCGTTCCCACCCATGCGCGCTTGCGATCGCCGCTCATGTTGAAGGCCTGGTCGACGATCTGCTCGAGCACGTCGCAGCACAGCAGCGACTTGAGCCCGCGCAGATCAGGAGCGTCGAGGTCGGACGTCTCGAGGAGCCGGTCGAGCGAAATATCGGTGACCCAGCTCGAATAGAGCCGGTTCAGCTCGGGCGGCGGCGCAGGCTTGTCCGGCCATACATGCGCGAGGTCATGGAACGCCTGCAGCGCGCAGATCGCGGAGGTCATGCCGCCGGCCGAGGCCCCGGACATGATCGGAATCCGCACGTCATGGATCGGGCCGTCCCAGCCGGGCTTGCGCTTCTCTTCCTCATAGGCGTCGAGCGCTTCGAACAGAAAATCCGCGACGCCTGCGCTATAGGCTCCGGCGGAGATCGCGCCCGCCATAACGAGGCCAAGCTCGAACGTGCGATCCGAGGCCATGAAAATCCTCCCCCTCAAAATTCGCTTACGTCAAAAAACAGGGCTGACGATCGTCGACGCTATCATCGGGTTGAATGAAAGTGAACGCCGCGACCGCTCAGTGCGGCGAGCGCCTTATGCGCTCCCACGCCGCGCCCGATCGCGGCGATTACGCCTTCTTTCCGCCCTTGGCCTGCTCGAGGGCGAGATGATATTTGCGCCGCACATCCGCAAGGTTGGCCGGCGGCGGCGGGAATGCGAGGTCGAGATCCGCCATCGTGTCGGCCAGGATCTGCGACACGGCGAGATTGCGGAACCACTTGTGATTCGAAGGGATCACATACCACGGCGCCTCCGGCGTGCTGGTCGCCGCGATCGCATCCTCATAGGCTTCCACATACGGGTCCCAGAAGCTCCGCTCCGTATAGTCGGCCTCGCTGATCTTCCAGTTGCGCGCCGGGTCGTCGAGGCGCTGGGCGAAGCGCTCGAGTTGCTCGTCCTTGCTGATGTGGAGGAAGAACTTGAGGATCGTGGTGTTCTTTTCCGCCAGCAGCGCCTCGAAATCGCGAATGTTCCGGTAGCGCTCGGTCCAGGTCGCCTTGTTGATGAGCCTGTGGACCCGGGTGACCAGCACGTCTTCGTAGTGCGAGCGGTTGAAGATCGCGATCTCGCCTAGTCCCGGCGCGTGCGGGTGAACCCGCCAGAGAAAATCGTGAGCCGACTCGACCGCCGTCGGCTTGTTGTAGCGGGCGACATGCACGCCTTGCGGATTGACGGAGCTGAACACATGCTTGATCGTGCCGTCCTTCCCCCCGGCGTCCATCGCCTGGAGCACGACGAGGATCGAGTGCTTGTTGTCGGCGTAGAGAAGGGCCTGCTGACGAGCAAGCTTCTTGATATAGCGCTCGGTGTCCTCCTTGGCGCCGGCCTCGGACCTGTGCTTGCCCTTGTAGGCCGGATCGATTTTGCTCAACTTGAGCTTCTTCCCCGGTTTGACGCGGAACGCCTTGCGGTAGTCCAAGACTTCGAGCCTCCTGCCGACGCGTCGGATCCAAACAGCGCAAGGCTTCATTGTGATAGAAAGATGACGATCAGATCAACTTGCTTCCTTAAGGCTTGGGTCCGGATCGGGCGATGAACATCACGGTCATCGGGGCGGGCGCGATCGGCGGCCATATCGCGGCCAGGCTCGCCGCGGCCGGCGAGCGCGTCAAGGTCGTGGCGCGCGGCGCGCACATGAAGGCGATCCGCGAGCGCGGCCTTATCCTGAAGGAGGGCGGCGAAGAGATCGTCGCACGCGTCGAAGCCACCGATCGCATCGCCGAAGCCGGCGGCGCGGATCTCGTCGTGCTCGGGGTCAAGGCGCACCAACTCACGCCGATCGCAGCTGAAGTCGCCTCGATCGTTGCGCCCTCGACCATGGTCATGACGACGCAAAACGGCATACCCTGGTGGTATTTCCTCAAGCACGGCGGCCAATATGAAGGCGTTCGCCTCGAGAGCGTCGATCCTGGCGGCGTGATCGCCGACCATCTGCCGATCGACGCAATCATCGCCGCCATCAGCTATCAGGCCGCGGAGATCGAGAGCCCGGGCGTGATCAAGCACATCGAGGGCCATCGGTTGCCGTTGGCCGAGCTCGACGGCCGCAAGACCGAGCGGATCGCGGCGCTGTCCGAGCTCTTCACGCGCGCGGGCTTCAAGTCGCCCGCGCTTAGCGACGTGCGGACCGAAATCTGGACCAAACTCTGGGGCAATCTCACCTTCAACCCCGTGAGCGCGCTCGCCCATGCGACGCTTGAGGACATCTGCCGCTTTGCGCCCACGCGCGCGCTCGCGGCGGCGATGATGGGCGAAGCGCAAACGGTCGGCGAGGCGTTTGGCGTTCGCTTTCGCCTCAGCATCGAGAAGCGCATCGCAGGCGCCGAGAGCATCGGCGCGCACAAGACTTCGATGCTTCAGGACGTGGAGCATGGCCGCGCGGTCGAGATCGACGCGCTTCTGGGCTCGGTCATCGAACTGGCGCGCCTGGCCAAGATCGCGACCCCGCATCTCGACGCCATCTATGCGGTGACCAAGCTTCTGGGCGAGACGGTCGCGCGCAGCGGGAGCGGATTGTCGCTTATGCCGCGATAAGGAGTTGATAAGGACATGAGCTTGGATCGCACTCTGAGGGGCTTCATCGCATCGGGACGCGATGACGCCGTCGCCATCGCCGCGCATGACGCGCCGCCGCTCGATTACGCCGCGCTGCGCGCGCTCATCGACCGCTCCGTCCGGTCGCTGAACGATCTCGGGATCGGCCGCGGCGATCGCGTCGCGATCGTGTTGCCGAACGGACCTGAAATGGCGACGGCCTTCTTATGCGTGGCGTCCGCCGCCGCCTCAGCGCCGCTCAATCCGGCTTACAAGCAGGACGAATTCGAATTCTACCTCGAGGATCTCAAGGCGAAGGCCCTGATCGTGGAAGCGGGCAGCGCGTCGCCCGCGCTGCGCGCGGCGGAGAAGCTCGGCGTCAAGCTCATCACACTGACGCCCGAGCCTGAGGCCGGCGCGGGCGCGTTCCGGCTCTCCGGCTCGTCGATGGGCGCAGCGGCCAGACCCGGACTCGCGGAGGCGCAGGACGTCGCCCTCATCCTGCACACGTCGGGCACCACCTCGCGGCCGAAAATCGTGCCGCTGGCGCACGCCAACATCTGGAATTCGGCGCGCAACATCGCCACTTCGCTCGAGCTTTCGGCCAACGACCGCGCGCTCAATGTCATGCCCCTGTTCCACATTCACGGGCTGATCGCCGGCCTGTCCGCGCCGCTCTCGCACGGCGGCGCGGTGTTCTGCACGGGCGGCTTCAACGCGCTCAAGTTTTTCGCCGAGATGGAGGAGGCGAAACCGACCTGGTACACGGCGGTGCCGACCATGCACCAGACGATCCTGACGCGCGCCGGACGGCACAAGGAGATCATCGCCCGGCGCCCGCTGCGCTTCATCCGCTCCTCTTCCGCGTCGCTGCCGCCGACGGTGATCGGCGAACTCGAGGCGGTTTTCAAATGCCCGGTCATCGAGGCTTATGGGATGACGGAGGCGGCGCACCAGATGGCGTCCAATCCGCTGAACGGAATCCGCAAGCCGGGCTCGGTCGGGCTCGCCGCCGGCCCCGAGGTCGCGATTATGGACGAGCAGGGGCGCCTTCTCGCCGCGGGCGAAATCGGCGAGGTGGTCATCCGCGGCGAGAACGTCACGGCTGGCTACGAAAGCAACCCGAAGGCCAACGGCGAAGCTTTCGTCAACGGCTGGTTCCGCACCGGCGACCAGGGCGTCATCGACGCCGACGGCTATCTCACGCTGACGGGACGGCTGAAGGAGATCATCAATCGCGGCGGCGAAAAGATCTCGCCGCGTGAGGTCGACGAGGCGCTGATGGACCATCCCGCGGTTCTGCAGGCGGTCGCGTTCGCGCTGCCCCATCCGATGCTCGGCGAGGACGTGGGCGCGGCCGTGGTCCTGCGCGACGGCCTGACGGCCACGGAGCAGGACCTGCACGCCTTCCTCGGCGAGCGCCTCGCCGCGTTCAAGACGCCGCGGAAGATCCTGTTCCTCGCCGAGATCCCCAAAGGCGCGACGGGGAAATTGCAGCGCATCGGCCTCGCGCAGAAGCTCGGACTCGCGTGAGCGAGACCGGCCCTTTAAGGGCGATGCAACCAGCGCGGGAATTTCAGGCGAAGGGAACGAAAGAAAAAGAAAGCGAACGAAAGCGAAAAGGCTTTCTTTTCCTTTCTTTTACTTTTCGGAATCGGGACTTTTCAAAGGGTTACGGCGGAAAAAAGTGAAAAAATCTCCTTGGCTTCCGACTCGCGCGTCGGGTTGTGGTTGAGCGGTCTTCAAACAGCCACGGTCTCTCCTCGCCCTGGAATCGGCGCGGGGAAGTGATTCCGATAACAAGAATTCATAACGCTAATTTCTGATTTTGTCAAGGCAAATCGCTTCAGCGAAAATCGCTTTGTGCTCTTTCCCCACCTCAACCCACGGACGTGATCTGCACGAAAACCTGCTGGATCGTGAACGCCAGATAGCTTCCGTCCGCGCGTGTCCCGATCAGCCGCGGCGGTCGGCGCGGCCGTCCGCGGCCTCTGGACAGAACGCGATTAATATATAATCTTGGTAGACTATCGCCCGGCTGAGCCGGCGATTTCCAACCGAGACGAGGTCCCCAATGGCCGACCGGCAGCTGCGCCTCGGCGCGTTCATGCGCCCTGTGGGAATCCATACGGGCTGGTGGCGCTATCCGGGCGCCTACCCGGACGCGAACTTCAACTTTGAGCATCTCAAGCGTTTCGCCCAGACGCTCGAGCGCGGAAAGTTCGACGCGTTCTTCATGGCCGACCATCTCGCCGTGCTCAACATGCCGATCAAGGCGCTGAGACGAAGCGCGACGGTCACGTCGTTCGAGCCCCTGACCCTGCTTTCCGCCCTTGCCGGGGCGACCGAACGCATCGGACTGATCGCGACCGCCTCCACCACCTTCGACGAGCCCTATCACATCGCCCGCCGCTTCGCCTCGCTCGACCATATCAGCGGAGGCCGCGCCGGCTGGAATATCGTGACCACGTCCAATCCGGACGCTGCTCTCAATTTCGGCCTCGAGGATCATCTCGACCACGACGAGCGGTATCGCCGCGCGCGCGAGTTCTACGATGTGGTGACCGGCCTCTGGGACAGTTTCGCCGACGACGCGTTCGTCCGCGACGTGGAGTCGGGAATCTATTTCAACCCGGACCGCATGCACACGCTCGACCACAAGGGCCAGTTCCTGAAAGTTCGCGGCCCGCTCAATATCGCGCGCCCCGTCCAGGGCTGGCCGGTCATCGTGCAGGCGGGCGCGTCCGACGCGGGCCGCCAGCTCGCGGCCGAGACCGCGGAAGTCATTTTCGCCGCCGGCGGCTCGCTTGCCGACGGGAAGCGATTCTACGCGGACGTGAAGTCGCGCATGAAGGCGCTCGGCCGGCCGCCGGAGCATCTGAAGGTCCTGCCGGGCGCGCTGGTCATTGTCGGCGACACGGTCGACGAAGCGAGGAAGAAAAAGGCGCTGCTCGACAGCCTCGTTCATCCCGACAGCGGTCTCGCCTCCTTGTCGATTGCGCTCGGCTGCGACGCTTCGGACTTCGACCTCGACGGTCCGCTGCCGGAGATCCCGGAATCGAACGCCAGCAAGAGCGGGCGCGAGCGCTTCGTCACCCTCGCCAGGCGCGACAATCTCACCGTGCGCGAGCTTGCCCAGATCGCCGGAAGCTACGGCGGTCTCGCCTTCGTCGGCACGCCGGCGACGATCGCCGATGCGATGGAGCAATGGCTGTTTGAGGAGGGTTGCGACGGGTTCAATATCATGTTCCCCTACGTGCCCGAAGGCCTCGACGATTTTGTCGACAGGGTTGTTCCCGAGCTGCAGCGTCGAGGCCTGTTCCGGCGCGAATACGAGGGCAGGACGTTGCGAGAGAATCTTGGATTGCCGCGGCCGGAGAATCCAGTTCTTCGGTCCAGGCGCGCGGGCTGACGCCGCGCCCCTTCGCTCGCTCGACGACGCCTGAGCGCGCGCGACACGCATGGCGCGGACTGAACCCGTACGGCTTGGTTTCTTCACCCGGCTTCTGGATCGAGCGACAGCGGCAGAGCGCTACCGGCTCGCCACGGAGCAGATCGTTCAGGCGGAGCGTCATGGCTTCGACTCGGCCTGGGTCGCCCAGCATCACTTTAACGGAGACGAAGGCGGTCTTCCCGCGCCGTTTGTGTTTCTCGCCCATGTCGCGGCGCGCACGTCGAGAATTCGTCTCGGCACAGGCATCGTGACCCTGCCGCTGGAAGAGCCAGTCCGCGTGGCCGAAGACGCAGCGGTGTTCGACCTCGTTTCGAACGGCCGCCTCGAGCTGGGACTGGGCTCCGGCGGCACGCCGTCCGCCTTCGCCGGCTTCGGGCTGGACAGCGCCGACCGGGCGGCCATTTTCGAGCGCAACGCCGCGATTGTGCGCGACGCGCTCGCAGGCAAGCCGCTCGGCGGCGGAAACATTCTCTATCCGGCTGCGCCTCAGCTCCTCGATCGGATCTGGCAGGCGACCTTTTCAGCCGCCGGGGGCAGGCGCGCCGGCGAAGCGGGCGACGGCCTCATGCTGTCTCGCACCCAGCCGCGGCCGAAAGAGGCGCCGGCCGCGTCGCTCGCGGACCTCCAGCATCCGATCATCGACGCCTATCTCGCGGCGCTTCAGCCAGGGCGAGAGCCGCGCATCATGGCGTCTCGAACCCTGTTCGTCGCGGACGACCGGAAAGAGGCGCTGCGCCTTGCGGATATCGGCTTGCGCCGGGTCGTCGATCATTTCGTCGATGTCGGATTTGTCGCCGCCGGACGATCGCTGCCGGAGCTGATCGCGGCGTTCGACGTGCATGTCGGAACGGCCGACGACGTGATTGCGTCCTTGCGGGCCGACAGCACGCTCGATCGGGTGACCGATCTCGTCTTCCAGGTGCATTCGATCGACCCGCCTCACGCCCTTATTCTTCGCTCGATCGAGCTCATCGCGAAAACTGTCGCGCCGGCGCTGGGCTGGCAGGCGCCGAAAGCAGGCAAGGGTCATCGTGTCGCGTTTGGGACCTGATCCTGCCCGCCGCCCGGCGAAGGGAAAACAAGAATGACCGACCTCATCGAGCGGCTTGCCGGCGTCGAGGGCGACTCTTCCATCGCCGCGCTGCGCGACCAGCGCGCCGACGCGAAGCTCAACGCGCAGAAGAGCTATCAAGCCTTGTTCGAGCCGGGCTCCCCGGGCGGCGTGAGCCTCGTGGAGCGGCATGCGGTCGCCGCATTCGTGGCGGGCCTGCACCGCGACGCCACAGCGCTCGCCTTCTACAGGCGCGGCCTTGGTGACCGCGCGGATTTCGCCGGGGCAATCGATGAGGAAATAGCGCGCGGGGCGGCCAGCGGTCCTTACGGACGCTATCCGGAAGGACCCTTGAGCGTCGAAGACAAGGCCGGGCCGTCGTTTCGCGTGTCGCAGTCCAATCGGGAGAAGCTCGGCGCGCGTCTCGCGGCGGCGCTCGAGCACGCGCATCTGCTTGTGTTCCATCCTCGCGACGCGAATCCCGCGGCGCTCGAGGCTTTGCGGAATGCGGACTGGGCGACGACGGATATCGTCACGCTGTCCCAACTGGTGGCGTTCCTGACTTTCCAGATCCGCGTCGTTGCGGGGTTGCGCGCGCTGGCGAGCGCGCGGGCCTGAGCGTCACGGGGGAGGCTGCAAAATTGAGCGAGACGATCCTGGCCAGGCGCGACGACCGGCCCAATCAATTCACCCAGGAGGAGATCGGCTGGGCCCCCTGGCTCGAGCCGCTGGCCGAGGATGAACTGACGGATCGCCACTGGGCCGGTCTGGTCGAGGCCTCGCGAGCCAAGTCTCCATATTTCATGCTGCTGGCGCGGGACCCGGGGATCCTCGAGGCGCGCACCAAGACCGACATGGACATTTTCTACAATCGGGCAGGGGGCCTGCCGCGCGCCGAGCGCGAACTCGCGGCGACGGCCGCGTCGCGCCTGAACGGGTGCATCTTCTGCGCCTCGGTCCACGCGCGTTTCGCGTCGACCTATTCCAAACGCGCAGACGACGTGCGCCGCCTTCTCGACGAGGGCGCAGGGGCGAAGCTCGACGAGCGCTGGAGCGCGGTCGTTTCCGCCGCGACGGCGCTGTCCCGCACCCCTTGCGAATTCGGGCCGCAGCATGTCGAGCGGTTGCGTCAGGTCGGGCTCGACGACCTCGCGATCCTCGACGCCATCTCGGCTGCGGCGTTCTTCGCCTGGGCCAATCGCCTCATGCTGTCGCTCGGCGAGCCGACGCCGGCGGCGAAGAGCTGAGCGGGCGGAGCCGCAGGCCTCACGCCGCGACAGCGCCGCCGAGATAGGCCTCGCGAATGCGCGGATCCTCGCGCAGTTCGGCCGCGCTCCCGTGCAACACGATGCGCCCGGTCTGCAAGACGTAGCCCTCGTGCGCGATCTGCAGGGCGAGGTTGGCGTTCTGCTCGACCATGAACACGGTGATCCCCTCGCGGTTGATCCCGGCGATCAGCTCGAGCACCCGGTCGACATAGAGCGGCGAGAGGCCCATGGTCGGCTCGTCCATGCAGATGAGCCGCGGCCGTCCCATCAGCGCGCGCGCCATGGCGAGCATTTGCTGCTCGCCGCCTGAAAGGACCCCGGCGCGCTGGCTGATGCGCTCGGCGACCCGCGGGAAGAGCGTCAGCATCCGCTCGAGATCGGCCGCGACGGCTTTCCGGTCCGACCGCGGATAGGCGCCCATCAGCAGGTTCTCGCGCACCGTCATCAGCGGGAAGATCCGCCGCGCCTCGGGCACCGAGCCGATGCCCGCCCGGATCACCTGATGAGCGGGCCAGCCGTCGATGCGTTCGCCGTTGAACGTGACGGTTCCGGATCGCGGCGCGACAAGGCCGAGGATGACTTTCATCGTCGTCGATTTGCCGCTGGCGTTGCCGCCGAGCAGCGAGACGATGCGGCCCTCGCCGACCTCGAGCGAGAGATCGAAATGCGCCTGCACCGCGCCGTAGAACGTGTTGATGCGATCGAGGACGAGAAGCGGCTTCGTCATGGCCCGACCGCCTCGGCGGCGGCGCGCCCGACGCTGCTGTGTCCCAGATAGGCCTCGATGACCGCCGGGTCGTTGCGCACCGCCTCCGGCGTTCCCTCGGCGATCTTCAACCCGTCGTCGAGGACACAGACGCGGTCGGAGAGATGCATCACCAGGTCGAGCTTGTGCTCGATCAAAAGGATGGTCATTCCTCGCGCTCTTAAGTTTCCGATCAGCGTTTGCATCTCCTCGGTCTCGGTCGGATTCATGCCGGCGGTGGGCTCGTCGAGCAGCAGCAACCGGGGGCGGAGCGCGAGCGCGCGGGCGATCTCGACACGGCGCCGGTTGGCGTAGGAAAGACTGTAGGCGGGGTGGTCGAGACGCGGCGTCAGCCGGTCGCCGAACAGAGCGAGGATCTCGCGCGCTTCCTCCCTCAGCGCCGCCTCCTCGCGCTTGACCCGGGCTGGACGGACGAGCGCGAGCGCAAGCTCCGCCAGCGGGCCGACCAAGGGCAGAGGCGGCTTGACCGCGCGAAGCCGGGTGTGGGCGCCGATAAGCACATTGTCCTCGACGCTCAGATTGGCGAACACCCGGCCGTGCTGGAAAGTGCGGGCGATTCCGAGCGCGGCGATCGCTTGCGGCGGCAGGCGCTGGATTGGCTTGCCCGCGAAAAGAATTTCGCCTTCGTCCGCCCGATCGAGGCCGCTCACCATGTTGAAGGTCGTCGTCTTGCCGGCGCCGTTGGGGCCGATGAGGCTGACCAGCTCGCCCGTCGTCGACCGCAAGATCGAGCGACCTCACCGCGGCGACGCCGCCAAATCTGCGCGTGAGGCCCCTTATCTCCAGGCGCGCGCGGCATCGCCTAGACGGTCCCAAGCAGGCCTTGCGGCCGGAAGCGAACGAGCAGCAGGAGCACGACGCCATAAATCAGAATGCGGTATTCGGCGGCGACGCGGAACAGCTCGGGGAGGCCCACGAGGACGACCGCGCCGACGATTGCGCCGAGCACGTTGCCCATGCCCCCCAGAATGACCATCGTCAGCGCGAGAAGCGACAGCTGGGCGTCGAATGTCTGGTTGTTCAGGTAGGAATAGAGATGCGCCGTGATCGCGCCGGCGACGCCGGCGGCGAAGCCGCCGAAAGCGAAGGCGAGCGCCTTATAGCGATCGAGACTGACGCCATAGGATTGCGCGGCGATCTCGTCCTCGCGCACCGCGCGCAGCGTGCGGCCGAGATGCGAGCTTAGGAGCCTGGTCTGCAGGAGGGCCACGATCACGACCACCGAGAGACAGGTCCAGTAAATCGCGCGATTGCTGTCGAGATCCTGACCGAGGAAAGACAGGGGAGGGATGCCGGTCAGTCCCATCGCGCCGCCGGTCAGGTCCTCCCAGTTGAGGATGACGAGGCTCACGATCTCGCCGATGGCCAGCGTCGCGATCGCGATGTAATGGCCGCGCAGGCGGAAGGCGGGAAAGACGAGCAGCGTGCCAAGCGCCGCCGTTATCAGTCCGGCCGCCGGCAGGGAGACGATCGCCGGCAAGCCAAGGTCGAGGGCGAGCAGCGCCGACGCATAGCCTCCGATCGCCAATAGCGCAGCCTGACCGAGCGAGATCTGTCCCGCGGTCCCGGCGATAAGCGTCAGACTGAGCGCAAGCACGGCGGCGAGCCAGGCGTTGGTGAGGGTTTGCAGGAGATAAGGCGAACTGCTCACGAGCGGCAGCGCGAAGGCGGCGATGGCGAGGCCCGCGACGGCCCAGCGCGGCAGGCGGACCGGCCGGCTCGGCGCGACGAAGGTCCCGACGAGCGGCTCGGCGCTGACCCCCGAGCCGGCGCCGAAGAGCCCGTTCGGAGCCCACAGGAGAAAGACGATCAGGAGAACGAAGGCGAACAGGTTTCGATAGGTCGTGCCGAAGAGCGCGATGCCATAGCTTTCGGTGAGCCCGAGCAGGGCGCCGCCGAGGATTGCGCCGGGCACGTTGCCGACCCCGCCGATGACCTGGGCGACGATCCCCTTGAGCGTCGCCTGAAAGCTCATCGCCGGATCGATGTGGTTATAGTACATGCCCACGAGCAGTCCGCCGAGACCGCCAAGCGCCGATGCGATGGCGAAGACGGCGCTGTTGACCGCGTTGACGTTCACCCCCATCTGCAGCGCCGCGTCGCGATCCTGGGCGGTGGCGCGCACGGCGAAGCCAAGCTTGGTGAAGCGCAGAAAGAGGTAGAGAAGCGCCGCGCTGACAATGCCGACGGCGGCGATGAGAAAATCCATCGGTCCGATCGAGACGCCTCCGATCGCGAGGCGCCAGTTCGGCAGAGCGCTCGGCACGGCGCGCGGATCGGGCGAGCAGACGAGCTGCACGAGCTGATCGAGCACGAAGCTCAGGCCGATCGTCGCCAAAAGCGGCGCGATGCGGGCCTTGCCCTGCAACGGCCGCAGCGCGACGCGCTCGATCGCCATCCCGAGAAGCCCGCAGGCGACGAACACGATCGCCATCGTGACCGGCAGGGGCGTGTGCAGAAAGGTGATCGCCGCCCACCCGACATAGGCCCCGATCGTGTAGACGGAGCCATGGGCGAAATTGATCAGATTGGCCACGCCGAAGATGAGCGCAAGCCCCACCGCCAAGAGCGCATAGATGTTGCCGATGACGAGACCGTTGACGGTATAGTCGATGAACGAGCTCAAGGCTGAAGCCGGGGTGCGCGAAAACGAAAAGCATCATCGCGGCGGAAGCCGCGACGATGCAAGGGCCGCCGCAGGGTCGAAGGCGTTGTCAGGTCGCTGAAGGCTTCTTTCCGTCCCACAGCGTGAACTGACCGTTCTTGATCACGAGGTAGACCGCGCGAGCTCCCGCCACGCGTCGCGTTTGAGGGTCAAACGTCGCCTTGCCGTAAATCACGCTGGGAACGTCCTTGATATGCGCGAGGCCATCGCGGATCGCCGTCCGGTCAATGCCGTACTCGTTCATGACGGCGGCGAGGAGAATGATCGTGTCATAGGCGACGGCGTTGAAATCGTCAGGCTGCTCCTTGTACCGGGCTCGAAATTTCGTGACGAAGGTCTGGACCTCGGGGCGGCTCTCGCCGGGGAAGAAATTCGTTTCGGTGAACACGCCGTTGGCGGCGTCGCCGGCAAGCTCGATGAACTTCGGCGAGTAGATCGATCCCGAAGCGACGATCGGCGTCTTCAGGCCGACCGTCCGGATCTGCCGGGTGATGAGGGCGCCGTCGGCGTAATAGGAGATGAGCACGATCGCGTCCGGCTTGGCGTCGCGCACCCGCACCAGCGTCGAGCGGAAGTCCTCCTCGTCGGGCTGGTAGCCTTCCGAGGCGACGACATCGACTCCATAGCCCTTGGCCGCCTGCGAGAAGATCTTCTGGCTCGCCCGGCCCCAGTCCGTGTTGAGGTAAAGGACGGCCACTTTCTTGAAGCCGAGATCGGCGGCGTATTTCGCCAGCCGCGGCTGCTCGTCCGCCTGACTGACCGAATTGCTCCAGATGAAGTCGCCGCCCTTGGTGAAATTGGGGTGCGAATTGGTGAAGCCGAACTGCACCAGCCCGGCGCGCTGATAGATCGGCGAGGCCGCCATCGAGGCGGTGCTGGAAAAATCGCCGACCTCGACCACGATCTTCGGATCGCTGACAAATTTCTGGGCGATCGCGACCGTCTGACGCGGATCGGCCTGACTGTCCTCGAAGACATATTGCAGAGGGCGCCCCTTCACGCCGCCCTTGGCGTTGATCTCATCGAGGGCGAGATCGAAACCCTTTTTCCACTGCGCGCCATATTGCGCGTTCGGGCCCGTCAAGGGTCCGCTGACGCCGATCGTCACCGGCTCGCCGGACGCGGTCTGGGCAAGCGCGGCCGCTGCGCCGAGGGCCGCCAGGCCGGTTGCAAGAATCGCCGACCTCAGAAGGCTGTCGAGCCTGAGCATGTGAAGAAGAGACACCGTCCTACCTCTCAAGATCAAAGACGAGCTTGCGGATGGTCCATCAGCGCGTCGCCGCCATGTTCATGCTTTCAAGCGCCCAAGAGCCGAAGACCCAAGAGACCATTCATTCGCAAGGCCGTCGAGCGTATGCCCGCATTGGCCGCGCGGCAAATCGGAGCTCGCGTCAGTCAAATGTCCCGTCACGCGCGCCGGCCGTAACCAGGAATCGAAGGACTCGTCGCGTCAGGAGCGTTCATCGCCCTGGGGGCGGAGACGCTCCGATCGGGCAGGGGACCGTCCGGCTCCGCATTGCGGATATGAAACACCAGGTCCTCGTCCGCGCTTCCCGCCTCGAGCAGCAAATGATTGAGCCGCGCGAGGCCGTTCCGCGCGGCGCGCAACATGCCTTGCGCTCTCACGCTGTAGCTCACGTTCGGAATCCTCCGCCGTCGCGCGCCGCCGTCCGCAACGCTTGCGGGAAGTTCGATCGCTCCCAGCCGCGGGCGTCGAAGCGACGAAGGTCGAGGGTCGAAAGAGTCTTTGTCTGAACGGCGACAGCCATGGCTCGCTTCTCGGTGACGGCTCAAGTTCGGCGGCGGACGATGGCCACATGCGACCACGTTCGCGAGCCTCAGTCAAGTATGTCTATCAAAATAGTATAATTTAGGCGTTGGCCTGACGGCGAGGATGGGTTGGGGAAGCCGTCGCACCCAGGGCGGGCCGGCGCGCCGAGCGCGAGCCGTGCGCCTGCGCGCGTGCTTCACCGCTTCCGGCGCGCCAGTTTCGTCGCGCGCATGGCGGGGTCCCGCCGCCGACCCGGCCGAGCTGTCGCGCCTGGAGGGATCGATATCTCACCGCTTCCGCACACGACGCCTCAGTTTCGCCGCGGCGCCTGGCGATCAGTATGCGGCCCGGCTCGCGGGGCTGATCCATGCCCGTTCCACGCGTCTCCAAGAATTTCGCGTGGTCAGGGAACAAAATCCTCGTCCGAAGGTTTTCGTCTGTTGATCTGCCCGCCGCTGAGTACGGGTCCGAATGGCGAACAATCCTTCTGAGGACCCCTTGCGGGAGATGCTCAGCCAAGCGAACGTGACGGGGCTGCAGTCGGCGCGATTGCAGGCGTGCTCGATCCGAGCGGTATTTTGAACATCCCATGACGAGGAGGAACGATATGTCGATCTCGGACGCGGTTGCGCCGCATATCCCTTATTTGCGGCGGTTCGCGCGCGCGCTGAGCGGGACGCAGGCAGCGGGCGACGCTTATGTCGCAGCCACGCTCGAAGCAATTTTGGCGGACCCTGACTGTTTCGACACCGAGCTCGCGCCGAAGACTGCGCTATACAAATTGTTCCTGCGCAGCTGGCGCAACGTGCCCCTCAACAGCGATGTCGATCACCTGACCTTCGGCGACGAAGCCGGCGCCAACAGGAATCTCGCCGCTATCTCTCTCGAGCCGCGCATCGCTTTCCTCTTGAGCGCGGTTAAGTCCTTCAGCCCGACGGAGATCGGACAAACGCTCGATTGCTCGGAACGCGAGGCGGTCGAACTCATGGAGCGCGCCGGACAAGAGATTTCCGATCAGATCCGCACGAGGGTGCTCATTATCGAGGATGAACCGCTGATCGCGTTGGACATACAGACCCTTGTCGAACAATTGGGCCATGACGTAACAACAATCGCTCGCACCCACACAGAGGCCGTGCGCGGCGCGCTCAAGAGTCGCCCGGGACTTATCCTGGCCGACATTCAACTTGCGGACGGAAGCTCGGGGCTCGACGCGGTCAATGAAATCCTGGGACTTCAGGAACTCCCGGTCATTTTCATAACCGCCTTTCCCGAGCGCTTTTTGACCGGCCAAGCTCCCGAGCCGGCGTTCCTCATCACCAAGCCCTTCAGCGCGGATTCGGTCAAGGCGGTGATCAGCCAAGCCTTGTTCTTCGATCGGAAGTCGCAAAAAACCGTGGCGAAAGCAGCGGCCGGCTGAGTCCGGCCTCCGAGCATGGCCGACAATCTCAGACACAGGCTGAACCTTTGTTGCGGTTGAGCCCTTTCGACCGGCGCTGGGTTTCGGAGGAAGCGAATGCACGCAAGAACCCGGCGCCCGAGGCCGGCGGACTGTTGTCCGCGCTCTTCCGGGGAATTGTCCGGAAGATCCGGAGGGGAGGGACGGGGATCGTGGTTAAGTCCCGTTCGCTGAACTGGCGTCTGGGCCTCTCGACGTTAGCGGCCGTCCTGCCTTTGGCGGCGTTCGCATTGATCATGGTTGGATGGATCGCCCATAACGAACGCGAAGCGGAACGCAGGATGCTGGTCGGCGACGCTTATTCGTTGGCGAAAGCGGTCGGACGTGAAATCAACGCCGATTTCCTGCTGTCGGCCGCGCTCTCGCATTCAGGGCCCCTGCAGCATGGGGACTTGCCCGGCTTCGCGGAGCAGGCCCGGGGTATTCTCGCCGAAGCGCCCGGGGCGAGCCTGATCGTTTCGAACTCCAGACGGCGATCCTGTGTTGACGATACCTCCGGCGCCGTCGGATTCGCCCCTGCTTCGCAACCGGGCAGGCCTGGTCAGTCGGGCGATTCGAACGGGCTCCTCCTTTCTCTCCGATGTCGACGCCAATCCCAATTTGCCCGCGCCGCACGCATCGATCGAAACTCCGGTCTTCATCGATGGCAAGCCGGCCTATGAAATCGCAATGATCCTTTCTCTTGGACAATTCCGCGATCTGTTGCAGCGTCAGGCCTTTCCCGCAGGCTGGCTATCGGGCATCGTCGATCGCAAGGGCGCTTTTGTCGCCCGTGCGCCGAGCCAAGCTCCGGGGACACTGGCGAGCCCCGAGTTTCGCGAGGCGGCGCAGCGCCTGTTGGAATCGACCGTCACGGACACTTCGGTCGGCGGACAAAAGATCGTTTCGGCTTACGCGCCTGTGAGCGGCGGCTGGACGGTTGGCGTCGGCGCCAACCCAGACGCGCTGGGAATTGGCCCAAGCGCTTTTCTCCTCACCTCGATTCTGGCCGCACTCGCGATATTAGGCAGCCTCGTGTTGTCCTATCTAAATAGCCGCGCGCTGGCGCGGCGAGTGCGAGAGCTGGAAGCGAAGACGCGGAACGTTCTGGCTGGCGCGCCGATCTCCACGACGCCAACCGGCGTTCGCGAGTTTGACAGCCTGTCGGACGCCTTGGCCAGAGCATCGGATCTTGTCGCCCTGCGAACCGAGCAACAACGGCGCGCCGAGCAGGAGATGCGAAGCCGCGAAGAGCATTTCAGGCTTCTGGCCGACAGCGTGCCTCAACTGGTTTGGACCGCAGGTCCCGACGGCCGCATCGAGTACATGAGCGCGCGCCGCGAAAGGTATGGAGCAACGGGCCGAGCGGATTGGGAAGGGCTCATTCATCCCGATGATCGGCGAGCGACCGCGCAAGCGTGGATTCGCGCCAGCGAAACAGGCCTGCCCTATGAGATGGAGCATCGCCTGTTTGTGGTCGGCAAAGGCTATGCCTGGCACCTGAGCCGCGCATCGCCGCTGCTGGACGCACAGGGGGCGGTCGTCAGGTGGTACGGCACGACCACCGACATCGATGACCAAAAGCAGCGCGAGGACAACATCCGCGACCTCATGGCGGAGCTCAATCACCGCTCGCGCAACCTGCTCGCTGTCGCCCAGGCCATCGCGCGCTGCGGGGTGGCGAACGCCACGACGATCAATCAGTTTCAGGCGCGATATTCGGAACGATTGCTGGGACTGGCCACAAGCCAGGATTTGTTGACCGATCGGAATTGGCGCGGCGTGCCGCTGGAAGCGTTGGTGCGGGCGCAAGCGGTGGCCGTTTGCGGTTCTCGGGAGAAGCGCCTGGCGGCTGAAGGGCCGATGATCCTGCTGAGCCCCCATGCGACCCAAACGCTCGGTCTTGCTTTGCACGAGCTATGCGACAACGCCCTCAACTACGGCGCGCTGTCGAACGATGAGGGCCATGTCTCGCTCGTCTGGCGGATCGACGAGAGCGGAGCTGAGCCCAACCTCGAGATGACGTGGCGCGAACGCGGCGGACCTCCCGTGAAGGCGAACCGGATCTCCGGGTTCGGCGCCGTCGTGCTCGAGCGTCTCACCGCCTCGGGACTGAACGCTTCATCGAGATTGAGCTTCGAAGTTGGCGGCGTCATATGGCGACTGACCGCCCCGCTGAAGGAGGTTGTGAAGACAGGAAGCAGCGACTTCCAGTCTCCGGCTCCGGCGGATCAGGTCCTGTCCGGCTGATCGAACCGGGGTCGATCTGTCGGGTTGTACGCTTGTCTAACCGTGGTTTCTCGTGTGGAATGCGGCGGGCGTCTCACGGGACGGTTCGACGGCCGCCTGGGGATTGCCAAATGCCGGGGAAAACTCCGGGAAACCCGCGAAAGAGGGCGAAGGCGCCTGCGGCCAGCAGAGCGTCGCCGCGCGCGGCGTCCGCGCCGGCGGAGCGATACATCGCCGATCAATTGAAGGCGGTCTATGACGCCGTGGCCGCCGAGCCCCTTCCTGATCGGCTTCTTGAGCTGCTCAATCGTCTGGACGCTGATGCGAAAAAGTAACGTCGAGCCTCTATGTGGCGAGCGGCGCGATAAGAATGAACTCGGCGCCCGGGTGGCGCGGGGCAATCTCCAACGACGCGTTCAGTTGCTCCGCGAGAGAGCGGACCATGCGGGCCCCCAGGCCCTTTCCCCGGCGGCCAAATTCGAAACCTTCCGGTAGCCCGCCGCCTTCGTCGCGAACGGCGATGGAAAAGTTGTCGACGCTCGTCGTGGCGACCTTGACCCAGACGCGGCCCGCGCCGTGGCCTTTATAGGCGTGCTTCGCCGCGTTCGATACGAGCTCATTGACGATTAGCGCGCATGAGATGGCGCGATCAGCCGAAATCACAATCCCAGGCTGAGCCTCAACCTCAACCTCGCACTGCGCGAAGCTGGCGCTGAGGTCCTTGCAAATGGCTTCGATGTATCTTCCGACATCGAAGCGCTCGACGTCGGACGTTTGATACAATTGTTCGTGCACCCGAGCGATGGCCGCCACGCGAAGGTTCGCATCTTCCAGCTGTCGGGCGAACGCGGGGTCGGAATCTTCGCGAGCCTGGAGGCGAAGCATGCTCGCGACAAGCGCGAGGCTGTTCTTCACTCGGTGGTTCATCTCCCCGATTAGAAACTGGTGCCGCTCCAGCGCCACCCTCAAATTGCGCTCGTGCCGCTCGCGCTCGATCGCCATTCCGAGAATATTGGCGGCGCCCTGCAGGAACGCGAGATCATATTCTACGAACTCAAGGCCTGATCGGCTGTCGACCTCCAACACGCCGAAGGGCCGGCCATCGCCCTGAAGGATGACGTTCATGGCGCGATGAACGCCGTGCCTGACAAGAATATCCGGCGTTTTGAAGCGCTCCTCGATTTCGAGATGATTGGAAATCACGGGTCTGCCCGTCTTCAACGCGAATCCCGCTGGCGAAGCGAGATCCGCATCGATTTTGGCGACGCCGACAATTCCCGGCTCCCAACCGACCCCCGCCCGAACGAGAAACTGGTTCTCGCTCGGAAGGTATTCGAGCACCTTGCAAAACTCGGTTCGAAGGCCCTCGGCGGTCAGCCGCGACGTCTCCGCGAGAAGCTGTTCGAACCCGGGTCCTTGCAAGGCGCCGACGCCGAGCTCGGCTAGAATTTCTTGCTGGCGGATGCGCTGGTGCAACGCGCGCAGAGTCGGATCTGAGACCTCGCCCGCGGATTTGGGTTCGACGATAGGCGGACCCGGTTTATCGGACAACGGCATCAGATCGGCTTTGGCGCATGCTATCCCCCTGGCGACGCCTATTCCCGCGCCCGCGTCACACTTTACTGCGCCGAAGGCGGCTCCGCCAGTCCGGAACAGAACGCTCCGCCAGCCGTTTATCCCTCTCACAAAGGAGCTCGTCATGGACTGGAATCGAGTGGAAGGAAGCTGGAAGCAAATGAAGGGCGCCGTGAAGCAGCAGTGGGGAAAGCTGACCGACGACGACCTCACCCAGGTCAACGGGAGTCGGGAAAAGCTCGAAGGGATCATTCAGGAGCGATACGGGATCGCCAAGGATGAAAGCCGCAAGCAAATCGATTCCTGGTATCGAAGCCAGGGTTTGGGGTAGGCGGCGCGATTGATTATGGCGGGCCCTTGGTCGGGCCCGCACCGCGCTCGAGCCGATTCCTGGGCGGATGCGCCTAAGCCGGCTGCCCCTAGGCCGAGAGGCTCGCTCGTGGGACGGAGAGGCGGATCGCAAGTCCTTCAGGCCGCCACTCGCGGAAAATCTCGCCCCCAAGCTGGTTGGAGACTGCGATCCGCGACAGCACCGAGCCGAATCCCGGGCCATCGTCTGGCGCGGTCACCGGCGGTCCGCCGCGCTCGATCCAGTGGACGACGACCGCGTCATTCTCCTCAGTGAATATGACCTCCACAGTCCCCGTGTCCGCGGAAAGCGCGCCGTACTTGGTCGCGTTGGTTGCGAATTCATGCAGGAGGAGGGCAAGGCTCGTGACGGCGGAGCCAGAAACCCCAGCGTCAATTCCCGAGACGGCGATGCGCGGCGCCTCGGGTTCGTCAAACGGAGCGACGATTGTGCGGACGAGCGATTGGAGCGTCGTTGGCCTGTGCGTGGCCTCATCGAAGCCGTGCGAGAACGTCAGAGCATGAGCTCGCGCCAGCGCGGAAATACGCGCGCGGGTGGCTTCGGCAAGCTCGTGAGGGGATTTCGCCGATCGCGCGCTCAAGCCCACGATGCTGCTCGAGAGCGCGAAAAGGTTCTTCACCCGGTGACTCATTTCTCGCATCAGCAAGAGCTGCCGATCGCGCGCCCTCCTGAGTTCCGTGATATCGCGCGCGATCTTCGAGGCTCCGACGATTTTCCCGCCTGACGTCCGGATCGGCGAGACAGTCAGCGAAATATCGATCAGGCTTCCGTCCTTGCGTTGGCGGACGGTCTCGAAGTGTTCAATCCGCTCGCCGCGGTAAATCTTTGCGAGGATCGCTGGCTCTTCGTCGAGACGATCATGCGGAATTATGATCGTTACCGGCTTGCCGACCGCCTCCTCGGCGGCAAATCCGAAAAGCCGTTGCGCGCCCCGGTTCCAGCTAAGGATCACGCCATCGAGATCCTTCGACAGGATGGCGTCGTCGGACAATTCGATTATGGTGGCGAGCGAGACCTTGACGCCGAACTCATAGGGCCGATGGGCCTTGCCCTTGCCGATGCACTCGACCTCGGGCGCGTGCAGAGAATAGACCTTCTTTCCGCGCTGATGCTTAAGCTGCTCGCGCACGCGGCGGGCGAGCATCAGCGGATGGGCGAAGACGCTCTCCAATGCGGCGTCGCCCTTGATCTTGCGCACGATGTCGCGCGTGACCCGACCGAGATAAGTGCGGATCGTCCTCAGCGCCCGGTTGGCGCGCTTGAACTGCTTGGCGTGGGCGTAGCGCTGATGGGCGATCAGCGCGTGTTTGCCGACCCGCTGGTAGGATTGGCGAAGCTGGACGCCCGTCTTCCGGGCCAGCCTCGCCAGCCGCTCGCGCGCCCGATGCATGAGCTTGGCGTCGGTCGGAAAGGCCACCGCCTTGGGCTGAACCGTCGTATCCACAATCACCTTGGAGAAGTCAGCCGGCCTGGCCGCGCCGGTGCGCGTGGCGACCGCAAGGCTCTCCTGGATCAGCGCCACGAGCTTCTCCTCCCCCATCCGCTGGCGCCAGCGCGTCAGCGACGAGCGGTCGAAGGTCAGCTTGTGCCGGAAGAACTCCTCGCCGCAGAACAGCTGATAGTACGGGTTCTCGACCCAGCGCGCGCACAGATCCTCGTCGGAGAGATCGTGCATGTGCTTGAGGATCGAAAGTCCCGCCATCAGCCGCGTCGGCAGCGGCGGATGTCCGGTCTTGTCGGAATAGACGGCGCCGAACCGCTGCTCGAGAAAGCGCCAGTCGATCGCCCGGCCGAGCTTCGCCAGCGCGTGGTCCGTGTCGACGATCTGGTCGAGACGGGCCTTGAACAGATCGTTCTGCCCGCTGTCGCGCCGCTCCCTGGGCCGCATCGAATCACCCTCCGCCAAGCCGACGGAGAGACAAAATCACGACCAAACGCCCCGATCAATTTGCAAGAAATCAAGCCAACAGACGCTCCATTCTTGCAAATGCAACGACTTGCCAACCTTCGCCTTGATAGTGCTGGGCTGCGAGATCGTTATTGTCTTGCGCCTGGCGCGTTCGACGCCCTGCGCGTTCGGACGCGAAGTTACCGGGCTGGCCTATGTGTTTCAAAACCGGCTTCCTGGCGGGGCCCCGAAGTCCAAATCTCCACCGATGCAGTCACTCGCGAGACTGTAGCCAAATCTGGATTTGGCCAACCCGCGCCAAGCCCTCGTACGCCGTTTGCCCCGGCTTGTCGACGCCGTTGGGGTGGCCTTGCGGTTCTTTTCTCGCGATCGAGCGACTGGAGCCGCAAGCCTGGAAGCACGGCGCCACAAATTCTGCAGGAGGCCACGCGCCGGAGGAATCTGCTAGGCGGCCGCGCCTCGAACGCGTCGAGCCGCAGGCGAACTCCCGCGCGGGTTCCTCGGCGGGCTCGCTCTCGATGGGGGTGCGTTCGGAAGAGTCAGCCTCGATCAGGGTCTCCGCGGCCAGCCAATGGCGCTCCGCCTGGCCGTCGGGGCATCCTTCCTCCAGCCAGAGAAAATAGGCGCGTTCGCGGACGCGGTCGCTCTCGTCGGCCATGGTCTTCTCCACTCTAGCTGGCCGCGTGCGTGGCGTTTCGCTTACGAGTAGCCGCTGCCCTTTTAGCAGCCGCCGATCGACTGGCCGACGATCTCGCTGCCGACGCCGCGCCGCCAATCCGGCCGCCTTTGTGCGCTGCGGGATGACCCGTCGACTTGCCGCGGCCCGATCCGCCGGCGCGCTTTCCACCGCCGTCGTCCTTGTTGACCGTCGCCCACGCGCGGCGTTCGGCCTCCTTCTCCGAAACGCCACGGCTTTCATAGCTTTGTTCGATGTGCTCGGCCTTGCGTTCTTGCTTCTCGGTATACTTCGACTTATCGCCGCGTGGCATTGATCCTCTCCCTGGCGCCCGACAGGGCGCACGACCGAAAACCCCAGATCGGGCGGAAAGTTCCGAGAAAGGTTTGGCTTACCGCTGATTGATGGCCAGGAGCTGGCGGCGCCAGTGGAACATGTCCGGTTGGCGGCAGTTAGGTTGAGGTAGCCGGTCCACTCGGACGGTGTGGCGTCAGTCCCGGGGGAACATCGCAAATGGTTCGATCGACGAATGACAATGTTCCGCTCAGTGGGGTGAGAGTGCTGGTCGTAGAAGACGATCCGCTGATGGCGATGGATCTGGAGGACACTCTGGGTGAGGCGGGCGCCATCGTCCTTGGCCCTTGCCGGACCCTTGACGAGGCGATGGCTCGGACGAACGCCGATGATTTCGCCGTGGCGGTGCTCGATTTCAGTCTTGGGGAGGATACGGCGTCGCCGGTCGCGCGCCGGCTGGCCAGACGCGGTGTTCCGTTCGTTCTCCATACTGGGAAGTCGAGCCGCGACCCGAGCCTTGCAGAGTGGGCTTGCCTGATCGTCGAGAAGCCGGCCTCGCCGCGCGCCCTGGTGTCCGCCGTGAGCGCTGTTCTGACGCGTGCTCCTCGCCTGGCTAAGGGACGCTAGCCGGTGCGCCGAACTCTGCGCTCGACCGCCAAGTCGGATGTTTCATCCAGTTTTAAAAGCTCAACGAGCTTCGAGCGGGCGCGGCTCAGGCGACTTTTGATGGTGCCGATCCCCACTTCGCAAATAACCGCGGCTTCCTCGTAAGAGAGCCCGCTCGCCCCAATCAGCGTCAACACCTCGCGCTGCTCGGGTGGAAGCAAGGTCAAGGCTTTGCGGAAATCCTCGAGATCGAGATGGCTCTCCTGGTCGCCGGGCACGGTTAGTCGGCGCGCATAAAAGCCGTCGCTATCTTGGACCTCTCGGGCGCGTTTGCGATAATTCGAATAGTAGATGTTGCGTAGGATGGTGAACAGCCACGCCCTCAGGCTTGTCCCCGGCTGGAACTTTTCCGAATTGCTCCAGGCGCGGAGAAGCAATTCCTGGACGAGATCGTCAGCGAGCGTGACCGAGCCGGACAGGGAGATCGCGAAGGCGCGCAAATTCCGCGTTTCCGCCAGCAACTCGTCCTTGAAGCTAGCCGAGGGCATCGCGCCTCCGCTTCGGCTCAGAGACCGGGACGCCGACCTCGAGGCGTGTAAGCAATTGCATGAATTTGTCCGGCAGGGGCGCCTGGACCAAATCGGCGTAATGGGCGGCGAGCGCCCGTCCAATCGCCTCTACGGCCTTCGGATCGGGTGCTGCGACGTCCTGCGCCTCAGTCTCAGTCTTGTCTTTAGGGCTCACGTGGATCCTGAAAATAGCATGGGTGTGTAACGCCGGGGACGCCATTTTGTTGCTTCTTCAATAAGCTATTTTAATTGGAGGGAAATTTCGCCGGGCGGACATCAGAAATCTTACGGCGCTCCTCGTCGCGAGAACCCGAGAGCGGCCGAGATGAGGAACGCGATCAAGGCTACGATGAATATGATATTCGCGGCCGCGAACGCTGTGCCAGCAACAACGCCGAAGCCGAGCGCGCCCGCGATCAGCGCAATGATAAGGAAGGCAATCGCCCACCCGAACATTAATATTCTCCTCACACTGCACGGGCTGTCAGCTGGTAACGCCTGAACGCCTCCCTTGTTCCAATGCAGGGGCTGGCGGCGGGGATGGGGCCCGCGGAATACGAATCCGGCTGGGTATCGGCACAAGCATTGACGTCGAGGGTCGAAGCGGCGCCGGGAACGATGTTGGCCCTGGAGGCGTTGAGGGCAGTCGGCATTTGAACAGAGGAGGGCTGACATGCCCAAGGACGCTCACAGCAAGGCGGCGGAACACCATGAGAACGCCGCGAAAAGCCACAGAACGGCCGCCGAGCATCACGGCAAGGGCGAGCACGCGAGGGGTCGCGAGGAATCGACGAAGGCCTACGGACATTCGAAGACCGCGCACGAACATTCTGAGATGGCGCACGGCAAGAGCCAAACCCAGAAGTGAAGCGGAAGCCGGCGAGGCCGCGACGGTCCCGCCGGTCTGGGCTCGTCCTCGCTTTTCAGCGCAATGACAGACGCTTCCTCGGCGCCAAACGTTCCGGACCACGTCGACAAGGCGGTGCGCTCGGTGGCGAACCTGCATTCGCAGCACCGCGGCGGGGCTTCAACGCCGCAGCGAGCGGTGAACCGGATCAGCGCGTTCATGGCCAGGCCCTGGTTTCTTGTTCTCGTGGTGCTTGGCGCGGCGGCCTGGATTGCGGCCAATACGAGGGCGAGCATGCTGGGCTCGGCGGCGATCGACCCGCCCCCGTTCCTGTGGCTGGAGGCGGCGACAAGTCTCTTCTCGCTCTTTGTCGTCATGCTCGTGCTCGTCGCCCAAAAGCACGAGGATGAACTCAACGCGCATCGCGACACCCTGACGCTCGAGCTGGCGATATTAAGCGAACACAAGATCGCCAAGGTTATCCAGCTATTGGAAGAACTGCGCCGCGACAGCCCGCAGGTCCAGGACCGGGTGGATCCGCAGGCGCAGCAAATGGGCGAGCCGGCCGACGCTGGATCGGTCCTCGCGGCGGTCCGCGAAAGCGATCAACGGTAGGATCGCGCGCCGGGGAACAAACGTCCGAATTACCATGTTCCTGGCGGTCAGAGTCTGACCTCCGGGTCCTTTAGGAATACGCGCATGAACATTCGCTACGGCTACGATATTGCGCTCGAACTCGGTCAGCCGGCGACAATTCTCGCCATGGCCGATGTCCATTCCGATTTTCGCGGCCACATCATCAGGGAATCGGAGCTCGAAGTCTCGCCGGCCATCGGGGCCGAACGCTTTGTCGATGACAATGGAAACATTGTCAGACGATTGGCGGCCCCGGCCGGACAAGTGTCACTGCGTCTTCAAGGCGTCTTTCGCGCCGACGGACGCGAGGATGAGGTCGACGACGCCGCCGAAGCGGTCGGGGTGTCCGACCTTCCGGCCGATGCGCTGCCATTCCTTCTAGCGAGCCGCTACTGCGAGACCGATCTGCTCTCCGATTTCGCTTGGGCGAACTTCGGCGCCGTCAGCGGCGGCTGGGCGCGGGTGCAGGCGATCTGCGACTTCGTTCATCAGCGCCTCCGATTTAGCTATCCGGAGGCGCGTCCGACGCGGACCGCAAGCGAGGCCTTGGCGGAGGGCGTCGGCGTATGCCGCGACTTCACCCATCTGGCGGTGGCGCTATGCCGCTGCCTCAACATTCCGGCGCGCTACTGCAACGGCTATCTCGGCGACATCGGCGTCCCGCCCGATCCCGCGCCGATGGATTTCAACGCCTGGTTCGAAGCCTTTCTCGGCGATCGATGGTTCACTTTCGACGCGCGGCACAATCAACCGAGGATCGGCCGCATCCTGATCGCGCGCGGGCGCGACGCCGCCGACATCCCGATGATCACCACCTTCGGTTCCCACGCGCTCACGCGTTTCACCGTGGTTACCGAAGAGATCATGGAGCCTGCATCCATCCCTGCTTGATCGCCAGTTCAAGCAAGGCGGCGGCCGGGAGCGCGTCTCGTCGGAGACGAGGGCGGCGATTTCGCGCCCGATCGACCCGCCTCAGGTTCGCCGAGCGGATTTTGGAACATTCTCAGCGCATTGGAGTTTCGAAGGCAGTCTCAGAGCCGAGGAGGCAACTCATGCGTAACGCTCTATTTGCCGCGGCGGCTGTCGCCGCTCTCGCAAGCGCCAGCGCAATGGCGCAAAGCACATCGCCGAACACTCTCAACGACAAGATGAACACCCCGACGACCCACGCGGGCGCCATGGGAGCGAACCCGCCCCCCGCCATGCGATCCACTACTGCGCCTCAAGCCGTGGACGTGCCGAATAAAGGCCCCAGCTTCGTCCAGGTGCAGAACACTGACATGTTGAGCTCGAATGTGGTGGGACTCGACATCTACAACGGACAGAATGACAAGATCGGCAAGATCCAGGACATCGCCTTTGACTCGTCGAAGCAGCTGACGGGCTATATTCTGTCAGTCGGCGGCTTCCTCGGAGTGGGCACCCACTATGTCGCGGTCAATCCGAGCTCGGTCAACGTCTCGTACGACGACCAAAACAAGGTCTGGCGGGCGAGCATGAACGCGACCAAGGCCGAGCTTAAGGCGGCGCCGGAATTCAAGTACAGCGGCCAGTGGACGGCGAGCAGAAGCTGATCTGCGAGGCGGCGGAGCGGAGCCCGGATGCTTCGTTCCGCCCGATATCGAGCGAGCACAACGACCATGTCCGACCTAGCGGCAGACATCGACCGAGTTTGGGCGCTGATCGACGACATCCCTGTCGCCATGGTGGTCACCCACGAGGGTCAGGGGCAGCATATGCGGGCCCGGCCGATGGCGATGCGCCCCGCCCGAGCGGAGGGCGCGATCTATTTCCTGACCGACGTCGACGCGCCGAAAGCGGCGGAGATCCGGCGCAACGAGTCGATCTGCCTCGCGCTGGCGGACAACAGAAGCCAAAAATATGTATCGATCACCGGGCATGCGGAGATCATCGACGATCGGAATCGGATCAGGGAAGTCTGGTCGATATACGACAAGGCGTTCTGGCCTGACAAAGACGATCCCCGCATAAGGGTCCTTCGGGTCACGCCGGAAAGCGCGGAGTTTTGGGAAGGGGCGGGGACGGTCGTCACCGCCGTCAAACTGGTTGCGGCGATGGCCTCGGGCGAGCGAATGAACGTCGGCGCGAACGAAAAGGTCGGTTTTCCTCAGGGCGGCAGGCTTGCGGATTGAAGCTCGAATTTCGTGGCGAGCTGCCTTTGTTGCGAGTCGAATCCGGCCGTCAACTCATAGGCGCCCGGCTCAATCCGCCAGCGTCGGTTCGCCTCGTCGAATCTCGCAAGCAGGCGTGGATCGATTGCGACGCTCACCTTCCGCTCTTCGCCGGGCGCCAAATTGACTCTTTCCCAGCCAACGAGGCGCAGCGGGATGTTCGCGCCGTTCGGTCCCGACACATAGAATTCCGGGGTCGTCGCGCCGGCCAATTCGCTGATGTTGCGGACGGTCGCGCTTGCCGTCACTGCGGCGCCGCTCACGTTCACGGCGAGGCCGCTGAGAGCGAATTTGGCGTATGACAGCCCGAAGCCGAACGGAAACAGCGGCCGCTCGCGGCGCTTAAAGAACCATTTATATCCGACCTCCGCGCCTTCATCGTACACGGCGGTGAAGATCGCGCCGTAATGTCCGCCCCGCCCGACAGGCCCGATTGGGGCGCCGTTCGGATCGCCCTGAAATCTTCGGATGAGGCAATTGGTCTTCACCGACGGGGAAGGTGACTGGCAGGCGCCCTGAAGGATTGGCGGCGCCGGAGAGAATTTCGGCGATCGCCTCGGCGCCCATTTGTCCGGGATACCAGGCCTCGAGCACAGCCGCTGTCCGTTCGAGCCAGGGCATCGCCACCGGGCCGCCCGTTTCGAGCACGACCGCGGTGCGCGGGTTCGCATGCGTGACAGCCTCGATGAGCTGGTCCTGTTCGCCCGGCAGCTTGATACTCGGGGCGTCCGCGCTTTCGGTCATCCATTGGTCGGCGAACAGGATGACCGCATCCGCCTTGGCCGCGGCCTCAGCCGCTCGCGCAGGGATCGATCCGTCGTCGAAGTCCACCCGGACGCGCGGAAATTGGAGACGGATCGCCTCGAGCGGCGATCCTGGGTCGAAGATCATGGCGCGGTTCACGCCGATTGGTTCTTTCGCGGCGACGCCGCCTCGCGGAATGACTTGCGAAGAGCCGCCGCCGGAGGGCACGCCACGATCGGCGTGAGCTCCGATCACGACGAGGCTGTGCAGGTCTGCGCGAGAGCGGCAACAGGCCCTGATTCCTCAAAAGGACCACGCCCTCGCGCTCGATTGCGAGCGCCGTCCGATCGCTCGAAGCGAAGTCGACGGAGTCAGAGCCGTCTGTCTTGTCGGCGAGCCCATGCGCGAAGATCGAAGTCAGAATTCGTCGCGCCATATCGTTGAGCCTCGCCTCAGGGACTTCGCCGTCGGCGACCGCTTGCGCCAAAGGCGCTCCAAAGAAATTCTGCGTATCGAGCTGCTCGCCCGATTCCTGGTCCAGGCCGGCCATTGCTGCGGGAACCGTCGAGTGGACCGCGCCCCAGTCGGACATCACGAAATAGGGATAGCCCCAGTCCGTCTTCAGCACTTGATTGAGGAGCCAGTCGTTTTCGCATGCGTAGCGTCCGTTCACCTGGTTGTAGGCGCACATCACGGCGCCCGGGCGACCGCGCTCGATCGCGATCTCGAAGGCGAGCAGGTCCGATTCGCGCATGGCGGCCGGATCGATTCGCGCGTCGAGGACGACCCGGTCGGTTTCCTGCGCGTTGAGGGCGAAGTGCTTGGTCGTCGAGATGATGTGGCGGCTTTGGACGCCGTCGATCATGGCGCCCGCCATGACGCCGGTGAGCAGAGGATCCTCGGAGAAATATTCAAAATTGCGGCCGCCGCGCGGGTCGCGAATGAGATTTGCCGTGCCGCCAAGAAGGACATTGAAGCCCTTCGCGCGCGCTTCGGCGCCGACTGCCTGGCCTTGAAGTCGCGCAAGGCCCACGTCCCATGTCGAGGCGAGGGCGAGATCGGACGGCATCGCGGTCGCGGTGTCGCCGGGACGCACGTCGCCAGGGTTGGCGACGCCAAGCTCTGCGTCCGTCTCTTGCAAAGCGGGAATCCCGAGTCGCGGTATCCCGGGCACGTAGCCCGCTGAGCCGATCGATCCGGCCGGTTTGGGTTTGCCGCCCCACGGCGCCGCGATGACGCCATGGAGAAGCGACAGCTTCTCCTGCTCCGTCATCTGCTCGAGCGCCATTTGCGCACGCTGAGCGGGAGGCAGGGAGGGATCGTTCCACGGCCAGTCCCCGGCGATCGCGGGGAAGGCCAAGGCGACAGGCAAGACCATGAGCGCGGCTGCGCTCAGCGAGGCTTTTCTGGCTCGATGGTCAAGTCGGCTCATGCAAAAGCCGCCGCTCTTCTCTCTTCGGCCGATCAGCATCGGCAAAACGAGGTCAGGCGCAAGAACTCCACGCAGGGCGAAAAGGAGGAGCGCGAGCCATCCAACAGGTCGAGGCGCGGAAGGTTCCGCTGATCGGTTGGCTCGACGCGCGGCATGGCGTTCTCGAACGCATGCCGACGCGCTTTCGATCCGCGTGAAATGGAACACCAGGACGAGCTTAATATTCGAATGGCTGTTGTGCGAGCGGTCGTATACCCGTTCGCCTTCGTCTTGAGCGATGAGACCTTCATGAACTAAAGTCCTCGCTGCGCTGCGGCATGACGAAGCCGTCCGACGTCTTAAAGGCGGGCCAATTTGACGGGCGAGTGGTTTACCTACCGGCAGGCGGCTGAACTGCTGAGCGTATCGCCCGAAGCCGTCCGGCAACGGGCCAAGCGCGGGCGCTGGCAGAAGACGCTCGGAAACGACAAGCGAACGCGGATCCGGCCGCCCGACGGATGGAACGATCCCGTTCGGGTCTCGGGCGATCGCGTGCTGCGCCCCCGGGTTCTGGACGAAAAGGCGCTCGCCCATCAGGTCATCCGGGCGCTGGAGGCCCATGTCGACACGCTCAGGGCGCAGCTCGCGGCAGCGGAGCTGCGCGCCGAAAAACAGGCGGCCGAATTCGCCGCGCGCGAGGCGCGCCACGCCGCCGACCTCGCTGTCGAGCGCACCTTGGCTGACCGGATGTCCGCGAGGGTCGACCAGATGTCCGCCGACCTTGCGGTCGAACAGGCGCAACGGGCGGAGGCGGAAAAGAGGCTGGCGGGCGAGCTCGCGCGCGGATGGTGGAAGCGCCGGCCGTCCTGACGCTCGCTGGGCCCTATCCTCGACCATATGCGGACCTGGCTCACGCCGTCGTCACACTGACGACCCCTTTGCGAGTTTGGCGTTGGAACCGTTCGCGCGTCACCACGATCACACTGTGACGCGCGTCACAGCGCTGTCGTCGACGGCATGGTTAAAACCTGTCCCGCCTGGAGGATGTCTTCGGCAGCAGGCTGAACTAGCGGGGAGGACAGGGGGAGAAGGTCGGCGATGGAGGCCGTCATGAACGAGATCGGCAAACATGCGGCGTTCTACCGCGCATATCTGCCTCATGATCGCAGCCTGATCCCTGTGGCGGTCACGCTGGGCGTCATCGTTGCGCTCTGGCTCTCTCTCTATTTTGTCAGCGAGGAGCAACACCCGCAATTCGCCCAGGCGGACGCGCGCGCTGCGGCCGTGCTCGTCTCCCGGCCCGTCAGCCACTGATTGCGCGGGAGACTTTAGCGATCGGGCGTCCGACAGTCGTGCCGACGAGCTGGCTTTTCTCAACAGATGAAGCGCCTCCAACCGCCGGTCGGTTGCGAGGCGCTCCGTCTGATCGCACCATAGCGAGCCGCTACTCGAACAGCTTCAGGTCGACCGCGTCGCCCATGGCGCGATAGCCGGCGTCGTTCGGGTGAAGGTGGTCGCCGACGTCGTAGTCGGCGCGAATCCGGGTCGGATGGTCGGGATCCCGCATTGCTGCGTCGAAATCGATCACGGCGTCGAAATAGCCGCCGCGCCGAATCCAGGCGTTCACCGCTTCGCGCTTCTTCTCTCCCGCAGGCTGATAGTAGCCGTGGAAAACGGTGCCCTCGTAGGGGGTCAGGGTGGCGCCATAGATTTTTGCCCCGCGCTCATGCACGCGCGCGATAATTTGCTTCATCCCGGCGATGATCTGATCCGCGGATACGTCCTGCTCGGGAAGATCCGCGCTGGTGGAGTGGCCGATGTCGTTTATGCCCTCCATCAGCACCACCCAGCGCAATCCGGGAACGGACAGAACGTCGCGATCGAGCCTCGCCAAAGCGTTCGGACCGAACATATCTTCGGGATGATCATGGAGGATCCGGTTGCCGCTGAATTCCTGCATTGACGACGCCGACCGGCTCGGCGCCTGGGCGGGCTGCCAGCCGCTCCGCCAACCGGTCTGGCCAGCGATGGTTCGCGTCAGGTTCAGAGCGGTAACCGTCAGTGATCGAGTCGCCGAGCGTGACGACGACCGCAGGCTGGCCGGCCGCCTCGACATCCACCTCATCGATGAAGAAGCGCGAATTGGACGTCTTGGGCGAGGGAATCGCCGGCGCAGCGGTAAAATCGCCTTCGCCCGAGATGTCGGTTGTGGCCACCCCATCTGGATGGACGACTGAGGGTCCGGTCCAGCGCGGCACGAACAGGCTGATGGCCAGCCTCGATAGCGGCGCGACCTCCATATCGACTGGGTCCGACAGCGCTGCCGCCCCCGGCGGAATGGTTATGCCGCCGAGTCCGCCGAAGGTGAGCGCGCGATCGGTCGCGGCGTCGATTGTCCCGATCGGCCCGCCGGACGCCGGCCTTGCGATATGGGCGGCGCCGATGACCAGCGGATGGTGGCCGGTCTCGTTGGAGAAGCGCACGCGCAACTGCTTGCCGCCGGCGCTCAAGCGGACGATCTGACGCAACGTCTGGTAGTTGATCTCCTGACCGACAGGAAAGACGTCGCTCGCTCCCCAGCTGGCGATCCAGCCGTCCGCCCGCGCGGCCGGCGCCGCTGCGCTCAGCAACACGACCGCCGCAGCGGCCGCCAAAATCGTGCGTTGACCTCCTCATGTCGTGTCCTCCGCTTCGTTCGCCGCCAGCGCTCCGGCGCCGGACGTTCCGCTAGGCCCTTTATCGCTTAAATGCGACACGACTCTGTCGGCGGAAAACACGCGCTCGCGATGGGATCGATCAGGCGATCACGACTTCGTTCAGCGCTTTGGACGCGACCCCCCGCTCGGCGGCGATGCGGCCGGCGCGCAGCACCAGCAATCGCTGCGGCCGGTCGACGACCGCGTCGGCGACGCTCGCCGCTTCGACCGCGACAAGGTCGGCGATGGCGCCAGGGCGGAGCTCTCGGGGAGGAACGCCGAGCGCTTTGTCCGCTTCGCTGGTCGTCAGCGCGAAGACGTCCTTAAGCTCGCGGTCCGTGTAGGCGCCGTGGCGCTCGGCAATGATCGCAGCGCGATCGAGCATGTCGCCATTGCCGAAAGGCGACCAGCAGTCGCGAATATTGTCGGACCCGGCGAACACCAGGACGCCTCGCTCGCGCAGCGCCTTGACCGGGGGCACGGGCGCGGACGGCGGGCAGGAGGTCATGATCGCGACTTGAGCGCGGGCGAGCGCGTCGGCGGTCTTGTCGAAAACGGCCGGCGCGATGCTTCCGAGCGCGAACGCGTGGCTGACCGCGACCCGCCCCTGCAGCCCGGCGGCGATCGTGCGCTGCGGCGATGTCGCGAAGCTCGGAAGCGCCGGTCTCGCCTCCGTCGTGCAGATGAATGTCGATTCCCTTGCCGAACCGCTCGGCGAGGCCGAACACGATGTCGAGCTGACCCTTGACGTCCCCGTCGAAGCCGGCCGGGTCCAGCCCGCCCACCAGATCGGCGCCCGTCGTGAGCGCCGCGGCGATGAGATCGGGCGCGCCCTTCTCGGTCGTCACGCCGCTTTGCGGGAAGGCGACGAGCTGAATGTCGATCCAGTCGCGGTAGGCCTCGCGCACCCGCAACACGGCCTCGAGATTGTCAAGGCCGACGTCGTTGTCGATGTCGATGTGGCTGCGCACGCGCGTCGTGCCATTGGCGATCAGCGTGCGAATGAGTGCGGAGGCGCGTGCTTCGATCGGCAGCGCGACGCGATGGCGCTCGATGCGCTCAGCCGCGATGCGTTCGCGCACGCTCCGTCCCTCGACATGGGGCAGGCGCGGCGCGCCCCAATGCGTCTTGTCGAGATGGATATGGCCGTCGACGAACGCCGGCAGGAGCAGCGCGCCCGCAAGATCGATGCGTTCGCCTGGCGGATGGGCGCTTCCGGGCGCATTGAGCGCCGCGATGAGGCCGCCGGCGATTTCCACGTCGGCGAAATCGCCCTCAGGAAGGCGCGCGTTGGTCAGGATCATCAGGCGAGGTTCAGGCGCTTCGCCGCCGCATAGGTATAGAGACGATCGCCATAGTGCCTGAACTCCTCGCCGGCCGAGAACGTGAGGCTGAGATCATGCTCGTCGTCGCGGGTGACCGCTTCGCGATAGATCTCGGGCCAGTCGGGCAGGGGCATGCGCCGCCACGCCTCGAGCTCGTCCGCGCTGGGAAGAGGAGGAAAGCCCATCTTCGGCGCCAGCGATGCGATCGACTGCCAGAAATAGCGCAGTGGCGCCGCCTTGTCGGGCGCGCGCGGCGCGATCATCCTCAGCCAGTGGGTTCCGGTCACCGCATGCAGCGCGCAGAAGTCGAGCGTCGCGGCGTAGAGCGCAAGCGAAACCCCTGCGACGCGATCATGCGTCTCCGGGCCGATCGCCAGCATGTCGGCGACGGGTGCAAATTCCGGCTTCTCGGCGACCGCGCGCATGAAGTGCCAGAGAAGATCGCGCTCTGGCTCGACATGCCGGAACGCTGCCGGCCGCGACATGAAGGCGAGAACCTCGGCCGGATCGTCGGTCGAGGGCGTGAGCCCTCGCGAAGGCCTGAGCGGAAGATAGGTCGCCGCCCAATAGCCGAGCGCGACGCTGGTCTCCTCGTCGCTGTCGGTCAGCGTCGCATAGGCCATGCGCATGAGCGCGTGGGTGGCGCTCGCCGCGACGCCGGGCATGAGCTGCGGGAGATAATGAATTGCGGCCGGCGTCGCGCCAAGCCTCGCAACCTCGCCGTCGAAAAACGCGCGATAGTCGGCCTCGCGCTCGCGTGCGCCCAAAAATTCGCGCCAGTTGTCGGGCCGTGATCTCGTCAATCCGTTCGGGGACCGGAACGAGCCCGTTCTGCTGATGATAGACACGGCAATAGGCTTCCAGCCGTTCGTCGCTTGCGCCCATGCGATGCAACGCGACCAGAACCATCGGCAGGTGATTGGCGAGGCAGAACGGGAACTCCGCGCTCCACTGTCGTGACCACCCGACGGCCCGCTCGAGGCCCTCTTCCGTCGAGGCGTTCCGTTGCGAAGCGATGGCGCGCGCCGACGCCGCTCTCATGGAAACCCTCCAATGCGCGTCCTCTACTGCTATCGCAGCCGCGGCGGTTTGGAAAGCGATCTTCGGCGAAAGAGCGAGCCTTTGCACGATCAAAAACCGAGCACGCTTGCGTGCATTTTCGACTTGGTCGCTCGCACAATCCGATTGATCTTGCGAAAATCAGGGTGCTAGCCTGCCTTATCGTCAACAGGGAGAAGCCGGCATGAAACCGTTCATCGGTCGGGCGACGGCGCTGGGGTTCGGCGTTTTGGTCTCGTTCGCTCCCGCCGGAGCGATGGCCGCGGACAAGCCTTATGAGGGCGTGACGCTCAACCTCGCGTCGCAAAACGATCAATTCGCCGCGGTGCTGGCGGCGATCGCGCCTCAGTTCGAGGCGAAGACCGGCGCCAAGGTCAATGTCGACATCCTGAGCTATCCCGAGCTGCTCACCAAGATCACCGCCGATTATGTCGGCCACACCAAGGGCTACGACCTCGCGACGGTCGACATCGTCTGGTCCGGTCAGTTCGCCGAGGCCGGCTATACCGTCGATCTCACCGACTGGATCAAGCGCGACGCGGCGGAGATCAAGGTCGACGACATCTACCCCTCGCTGATGGCCTCGCTCGGCGGGTATCACGGCAAGCAGGTCGCGTTCCCGTTCGCCGGCTACGCCAACGTGCTCGCCTACCGCAAGGACCTCTATGAAGCCGCGGGGCTGAAGCCGCCGACGACGATGGAGGAGTTCGTCGCCGACGCGCTGAAGCTCACCGACAAGAGCAAGAAGATCTACGGTTTCGTCGCCAACGGCCAGAAGGGCCCGGCGGTCGCGCAGGACTGGATGCAGTACAATCGGCAGTTCGGCGGCTCGATCCTCGACAAGGACGGCAAGCCGGCGCTCAATTCTCCGGCCAATATCGCGAGCGTCGTCGCCTACAAGAAGTTGTTCGACGAGGCCGCGCCTCCAGGCGCCGCCGACTACGACTGGGGCGGGCGCGAGGAAAGCTTCCGTCAGGGCCTGGTCGCCAACATGCAGACCTGGTCGATCGGCGCCGCCGACTACGACAATCCGAAAGTGTCGAAGATCGCCGGCAAGGCGGGGATCATGCTGACGCCCTCGGCCAAGGGCCAGCCGCAGGAATACGGCATCGGCGGGTGGGCGCTCGGCATCAACAAGGACGTCGATCCCAAGAAGCAGGAAGCCGCCTGGGCGTTCATCAAATGGGTGACGAGCCCCGCCGTGCACAAGGAGCTCAACATGCGCGGCGCCGGCAGCTATCTGCGCAAGAGCGAGATGACCGATCCGGACCTGCTTGCCAAGTATCCCGTTCCTGCCGGTGATCGCGACTTCGTTCGAGCATGGTGATGGCGACTTCCGGCCGCGCATTCCGCAATATCCGGAATTGCAGGATCTGATCGGCAGCGCTATCAACGCGGCGCTGGTCGGCCAGGCCGATCCCAAGACGGCGATGGACGCCGCGCAGGCCAAGGCGGAGACGCTGTTCAAATGATTCCGGGACAACGCGGCTGACGGGTCGCCAGGTTTGCGAATCGCGACACGCAGAGACCGATGGCAGATCCCCTTCTCCCGTTGGGAGAAGGTGTCGGCGAAGCCCGACGGATGAGGGCTTCCGCTGGGTTTCGACACCATTCAATGCGTGCCGTGTGCGGATGATGAGGCTACGCGCCGAGCCCTCATCCGTCCCTTCGGGCCACCTTCTCCCCGAGGGGGAAGGGATGCACGTACCCGCCGATACGAGCGCGACGTGAGCGTTGTTTCGCGCGCTGACGCCGCGACCGAAGACGCGACCCTCTCGATCGGCTGGTCCTATGCCGCCAAGCGCCAGATGTTTCTGGCCGCGCTGGCCGCGCCCGCTCTCATCTATGTCCTGGCGATTGCGGTCGGACCGATGGTCCAGGGGTTTCTCTACTCGTTCGACAATTACAACCTGATCCACCCGGCTTCGCGCCATTTCGTCGGGCTCGACAATTATCTCGACCTGTGGCGGGACTCGACGGCGCGCCGCGCACTGATCAACACCTTCGCGTTCACCTTCGGCGCGGTCGGAATTGAGTTCGTTCTCGGCCTCGGCATAGCCCTCCTCTTGTGGCGCGACGACTGGTTCAATCGCATCGCGCTCGGGCTTCTGCTCATTCCCGCGACCGTCACGCCGCTCGTGGTCGGGCTCGTGTTCAAGGCGCTGCTCAGTCCGGAATACGGCATGCTCGGCTATCCGCTGGCCGAGCTCGGCCTCACCAGTCCGCGCGGCCTGCTTGCCGACCCTCAGCGCGCGCTCGCTGCTCTTGTCGCCATCGACGCCTGGGAATGGACGCCGCTGATGGCTCTCATCCTGCTTGCGGGGCTGAAGTCGCTGCGCACCGACATTCTCGAGGCCGCCGCGGTCGACGGCGCGAGCGCGTCGCAGCGGCTCCGGCTCATCATCCTGCCGCTCCTCATGCCCGCTGCCTTTCTCGCGCTCATCCTGCGCATGATGGACGCATTCCGGGTGTTCGACATCATTTTCGTCACGACCGGCGGCGGGCCGGGAGACGCCACCAACACGCTCATGATCTATGGCGTCAAGCAAGGGCTCGAGTTCTTCAACATCGGCGCCGCTTCCGCCGTCAGCACTGTGATCGTCGCCTGCATCCTCGTCATGGCGGCGGCGTTCATCGGGGTGCTGAAGCCGGCGAGGAACCGGAATGCCTGATCGCGAGCGCCTGAGCCTGATCGCGCGGCGCGTCGCAATCTGCGTGGTCCTCGCAATCGCGCTCGCACCGGTCGTCTGGCTATTCTCGATCGCCTACAAGCCGACGAGCGACATCTTCGCCTCCCCGCCGACGTTTCTGTTTACGCCGACCTGGGACAATTTCAGGAGCGTGTTCCTCTACTTCAATCTCGGCGCGCTCCTCGAGTTCGAGCCTCATCATCGCCATCGGATCGACCGCGCTCTCGCTCCTCGTCGGCGTGCCGGCCGGCTATGCGCTGGCGCGCGCGGAAAGCCCGCGGGCGATCTGGCTCGCCTATTTCTTTCTCATCATCCGCACTGTGCCCGCCATCGCGACGCTGATCCCGTTTTATCTTCTGATGCGCGACATCGGGCTTCTGGGCACCTGGTGGGCGGTGATCATCCTCAACACCGCGCTCAACAGCGCCTTCGTCGTCTGGATGATGTTCTCCTTCTTTCGCGCTTCGCCTGTGAGCATCGAAGAAGCGGCGCTGATCGACGGCTGCTCGGACTTCGGCGCCTTCATTCGCGTCGCCTTGCCGACTGTCATTCCGGGTCTGATCGCGAGCGCGATTTTCTGCGTCATGTTCTCCTGGAACGACTTCCTCTACGCCATGTTCCTCACCAAGGCGGACACCAAGACGATCTCGGTCGCCCTTCTCTCCGCCTATGGCACGAAGGACATTTCGTGGGGAACGCTGGGCGCGCTCGCCCATTTCTCCACCCTGCCGATTGTCGTGATGATGATCCTGCTCAACCGCTATTTCGTGCAGGGTCTCACGCAAGGCGTGCACTGAGGCGCGCCGGCCCGCGGCGCCTCACACCCCGAACAAGGCGGTCACTTCGGCGAGATGCGCGATCGACCGGTCTGCGCCGACGAAGGGCTCGCCCGAAGGCGAATAGCCGACGACGAACAGTCCCGCCGCCCGCGCGGAGCGGGCGCCGGCGCCGCTGTCCTCGACCGCGACAATCGCCGGCGGCTCGGCAGGGCGAAGCCGGCGCGCGGCTTCGCGGTACGGCTCGGGATCGGGCTTGCCCGCGGAGACATCCTCAAGGCTCAGCGAGAATGCGATGATCTTGCCAATGCCGAGCGCCTTGATGTTGGCGTCGACGATCGTGCGCCCGGAATTCGACACGCAGGCTTGGCCCACGCCGCGCGCCTGAAGGTCGCGCATCGCCTCAAGCGCCCCCGGAATAGGCTCGAGCTCTCCCGCGTGCGCGACATAGTATCGCTCGATTCCGGCGATCCACGCGTCGAAGCCCGCACCGGCGGAAAAGCGCGGCTTGAGCGCCTTCCATATGTCCACCGCGTGAACGCCGCGAAAGGCTTCCGGCTCGATATCGCTGAGATCGTCGCCGAGCGCGGCACTTGCGGCGACGAGCGCCCGCTGATGGAGCGGCTCGCTGTCGATCAGCGTGCCGTCGATGTCCCAGGCGACCGCGCGAAAGAGGCTCATGGCGCGGCCAGTTCGGACCGCTCGGCCAGGCGGCTATAGAGGTCACGATAGCGGCGATAGCCCGGCGGTAGGTATCGGCGGCTTCCGGCCGAGGCTCGATCCGATCGGCCGGGCGGACGAAGGCGGAGATCCCCGCCCAGTCGGACTCAAGGCCAATGCCGATTGCAGCCGTCCACGCGGCGCCGACGCAAGAGCCGGGATGGCCGGCCAGCCGCTGAAGCGGGCGTTGCAGGACGTCGGCTACGATCTGCATCCAGACCCGGCTCGTCGACCCGCCGTCGGAGACGATGAAGCGCTCCGTCTTGTAGCCGATCTCGTTCATGACCTCGATGTGATGGGCGATCGCATAAGCGTAGGCCTCGAGAAGAGCGCGCCACAGATGGCCGATGTCGTGCGAAAGGGTAAGGCCATCGAAGGTCGCGCGCGCGTTCGGATCGTGGATCGGTGTCTTTTCGCCAAGAAAATAGGGCGTGATGACAAGCCCCTCGCTGCCGGCGGGCCGCGCCTCGGCGATCCGGTCGAGCCATTGATGGATCGACAGGCCTGCCTCATCCGCCGCCTGTTTTTCGCCGGAGGCGAACTGGCGGACGAACCAGTTGAGCGCGGAGCCGCCCGTCGCCATGCATCCGTTGGGGACGAAAAGACCGGGCTTCAGGTGATAGTCAAGAAAGAGGCGCGGATCGGGGCGCGCATGATCGGTCGCGGTCAGGATATCGACCGAGCCGCCGAATTTGAGCAGCACGTCGCCCGCGTTGACGACGCCCGCGCCAAGCGCGGAGGCGATATGGTCGGCGGCGCCGCCGATGACCGGCGTTCCCGCTTTTAATCCGCTTTCCGCCGCGCCCCGCTCCGACACTTTGCCGAGGATTTCGTGCGATGCGATCTTGCGCGGCAGCGTGGCGCGCGGGATATGCGCCAGCGCGACCAGCGCGTCGTCGATCGCGCCCGTCTTGAGGTCGACGAACCCGGCCTCGAGCGCCCAGTTCTGTTCGATGGCGCGCTCTCCCGTGAGGCGCCAGTTGATATAGTCGTACGAGCCGAACACGGTGGCGATGCGCGCGAAGATTTCGGGCTCATGCCGCTCGATCCATCTCAGCTTCGCGGCGACGAGCTGCTGGTTGATCCCGTTGCCGGCCTTTTTGAGAAACACCCTCTCGTCGATCTCGGCGCGAAGCGCCTCGACTTCCGAGCCGCAGCGGGCGTCGCTTTGCTGAATGCTGGGCCTCAGCAGGCGCCCGGCCTCGTCGAGGAGGACGACGGCGGGCAGCATGCCGGTCACGCCGACCGCGGCGATGTCGGCTGTGGAGACGCCGCTCGTGTGCAAAAGCTCGCGCACGATTTCGCCGACGTTGCTCCACCATTGCTCGGGATCTTCCTCCGCCCAGCCGACATGGTCGGAGCGCAGCGCAACCGGGCGCGAGGCGAGGGCGAGCGTCTCGTCCGGCAAGCGGATGAGAACGCCGATGGTCGAGGTGGTGCCGATATCGAGGCCGAGAAGGCAGGGCATGGGAAGCATTGTCATACCCGCGTAAGCGGGTATCCAGACGCGCGCCTGATCGCAACGGCTTTGGATTCCCGCTTTCGCGGGAATAACATGTTGGGCGCCCTCACCTCAGCTTCGCCACGGCGTCCATGAAGCGCTTGACGCGGGCGCCGTCGACCGGGTTCCAGGTGTTCCCGTCGACCTTGAAATGCGTGCCGATCACCACGCCGTCCGAGATGGAGAGGATATCGCGCACGTTGTCGATGGTGACGCCGGTGTTGGCGAGGACGGGGACATTCGGGACAGCTTCGCGGACGGTTTTGAGGTTCGAGCGGTCGACCGGATCTCCGGTCAACGGGCCCGAGACGAGGATCGCGTCGGCGAGCGACGAGAAGACGGCGCTTTTCGCGCGCAAGGCGATCGGCCGCTCGTCGAGCGAATGGGCGAATTCAGCGTTGATATTGAAGAGGAGCTTCATGTCCTCGCGGCCGAGATTGCGGCGCAAGCGCGAGGCGCCGGCGCAATCGGGCTGCCATAACCCCATGTCGGAAGCGAAGAGCCCGGTGAAGATCTCGCGCACGAAGCTTGCGCCGGTGGCGGCGGCGATCGCGACGCTGGCGACCGGGTCCCAGAGATAGTTGACGCCGAATGGGACCTTGAGATGGGGCTTGACGGCCTGAACCACGGCGGTCATCGCGGCCACGCCTTCGGCCGGCGCCTTGAACACATAGGGACGATCGTTCTCGTTGCCGAACATCACCGCGTCGACGCCGCCGGCCTGCAGAGCCTCGATATCCTTCAGCACGCCGTCGATCAGTTTCAAGACGCCGCCGTCCGCGTCATAGAGCGGCGCGCCGGGGAGGGCGCCGATATGCGCCATGGCGATCACGACTTTCGTCCTGTCGCCGAGGAAGTCGAAGACCATTCAGAATCCTCACGCGCTAAAAGGCGCTTGATCGATTTGCGCCGGGTCATAAAGGGGAATGCCTGCAACCTAGCCCCGATATCCACATTATCAACCAAAAAGCGCTTCCGCCGGCTTCGATTTTGTTGATATGGGTCATGCCCTTGAGGCTGGAGGGACGATGCCCGACGGTTCGCCTTATTCGGAGCTCAGCGGCAGGCGCGCCTTCATAACCGGCGGGGCGCACGGCATTGGCCGCGCCATCGCCGCCGCGCTTGTGCGAAGCGGAGTGAAAGTCGCGATCGCCGATATCGATGGCGAGGGGGCCTTGCGAACCGCGCGGGAGATCGGCGCGGATTCAGTGGCCGTCAAGGTCGATGTGCGCGAGCGCGCCTCGGTCGAGCGCGCGTTCGGCGAAGCGCTCGCGCAGCTTGGCGGGTGCGAGATTCTCATCGCCAACGCCGGCGTCTCCACCATGCAGCATGCGCTTGAACTGACCGACGAGGAATGGGACTTCAATTTCGCCGTCAATGCGCGCGGGATATTCCTCGCCAACCAGATCGCGGCCCGGCATTTCGTCTCGGAGGGCCTGGGCTGCATCGTCAACACCGCTTCGCTCGCGGCCAAGGTCGGCGCGCCGCTGCTCGCCCATTATTCGGCATCGAAGTTCGCTGTGCTCGGCTGGACGCAGGCGCTCGCGCGAGAGCTTGCGCCGAAGGGCGTTCGCGTCAACGCGGTCTGCCCCGGCTTCGTCAAGACCGGCATGCAGGCGCGCGAGATCGAGTGGGAGTCGCGCCTGCGCAATGTGTCGGCGCAGCGGGTTATCGACGACTATGTGGCGCAGACCCCGCTCGGGCGGCTCGAACAGCCGGAAGACGTCGCGGATGTCGTCCTCTTCCTGTGCTCCGACCAGGCGCGGTTCATGACCGGGCAGGGGGTCAACGTCACCGGCGGCGTCTATATGACCTGAGGCCTCTCGGTTCAGCTTGGGGCGGACTCGCTCGCGGGCGCCGTCTCCGGCGCCGTGATCAAGATCGGAAGCACCAGGACAGCCACCACGGCGATCATGGCGCCCGGAACCATGATCCAGCCGGTGCGTTCCGTCAGGACCTGGGCGACATAGGGCGTGGCGCCGCCGAAGATCGCGGTGGCCGAGGTCGCCCCCAAGGCAAGACCGCTGATGCGGCCTTCTCCCGGGAACTGTTCGGCGGTCGCAATGGCGCCGACGGCGCTGACCGCGCCGGCGACACAAGCGAGAATCACGGCCGCGAACAGAGCGTATGAAGGCGAGCCGCCGGCCATCAGATGAAAGAGCGTGATCGGCAAAATCGCGCTGCATAGGCTCAAGACGATCAGGACGGGCTTCCGGCCAAGCCGGTCGGACAGGGCTCCGGCAAACGGCGTGACGACGATGACCGCGACCGCCGCGGCGGTGGAGAGCCGAAGCGAGTCGCCTTCATTCAGCTTTCCGGCGGAAATCAGGAATGTGGGCACATAGGTGATCCCGACATAATAGGTGATGGACCCCAGGGCGGAAATGGCGAACGCGCGCAGGATTCCGGCGCGATGGTTCATGAGCGCGTAAAGCAGCGGGCGCGCGGGCGTCGTCCCGCTGGCCTGTTGCCTCTCGAAGTCCGGTGATTCTTCCATTGTCGTGCGTGCGATCCATACGCTTGCGGCCAGAACGGCGCCGACGAGAAAGGGGATACGCCATCCCCACGACTCGAGGCTTGCCGGGCTCAGCGAATTGACGGTCAGCAAGGAGACGCCGACGGCGAGCAGCGCTCCGACCTCGCTGAACGCGGAGGCCAATGACGTGATCAGGCCGCGCCGCGCGCGAGGCGCGCCTTCAAGCAGGTACGCGACGATGGCGATGTACTCGCCTCCGACTGAAAATCCCATGAGACATCGGAGGAGAAAAAGCAGCCAACCGGCCGCGGCGCCTGCTTGAGCGTGGGTCGGAAGCAAGGCGGTCCCGAGCATCGTCATGGTCATGAGCGCCACGGACAGGAGCATCGTCCGGCGCCGGCCGAACCGATCCCCGATGTGGCCAAAGACGGCGCCGCCGAGCGGGCGCAACAGATAGGCGATGGCGAACGCGGCCAAAGTCGTGCTGACCGCGGTTTCGCCCGCGCCAAAAAACACCCGCGAAAGCACAGTGGCGAAGTAAAGGTAGAGGGTGAAGTCGTACCATTCCAAAACAGTCGAGAACGCCGCCACTGCGATGGAGGCGCGGGACATGCCTTCCCGCGGGCGGCGCGCTTCGTTCATTCGGGCCTGCAGGCGGTCGCCGCCGTTCGCGCGAGTGGGGAGATCGCGTCAAATAGGATGGCGAGGTCAATAGCCGAGCGCAGCGCCGTCCTTGCGCGGGTCTGAGCCGCCGATGAGAATTCCGCGCTCGTGGTCGATCATGATCGCCTGTCCGCCGCCAAGCGGCCGCACGACGTCGGTGAGCGTATGCCCGAGCGCGGAAAGCTTCTCGCGCAGCGCCGGCGAAACGCCTCGCTCAACCTCGACGTCGATGAGGTGCGGGGCGGCGCGGGGAAAGTCGAGCGCCTCTTGAATGTCCATTCCGTAGTCGAGCACATTGGTCAGAACCCATGTCTGACCCATGGGCTGATAATATTCGCCCATCACGCCGAAGCACATCCAGGGTCGGCCGTCCCGCGTCGCCATGCCGGGCATGATGGTGTGGGCCGGACGCGAATTGGGCGCGAGCGTATTGGGGTGACCGCGCTCGAAAGTGAAGCACAATCCCCGGTTCTGCATAAGCACGCCGGAGCTTTCGCCGACAATGCCGCTACCGAAGTTCTGATAGAGCGAGTTGATGAGGCTGCAGGCGTTCCCGTCGCGGTCGACGACCGAGAGGGTGACGGTGTCGCCATTCGGGACGAGCGCGCTCTTGCCTGGGGGCGGCAATTCGCGAAGCGCGCGCTTGTCGTCGATCAGTCGCGCGAGAGCAGCGAGGTAATCGGGGGCGAGGAGGCGGCCGACCGGCGTCTCCTGACGGCGCGGGTCGGCGAGGAAGGCGTTGCGATCGCGGTAGGCGAAGCGGGCGGCCTCGATGTGCCGATGGAAGCGCGTCGGCCCGCCCGGCCCGTCGGGCGCCGTCGCCAAGCGCTTCGAGCTCGCCCAGGATCATGAGCGCGACCAGGCCCGGTCCATTCGGCGGACACTGCCAGACGTCGAGCCCGCGCCACTTGAGCGAGATCGGCTCGACAAACTCGGCCGCTTTGCGTCCGTTGGCGAAATCTTCCTCTGTCTGCACTCCGCCTTTCGCCTTAAGCGTCGCCGCCATGTCGGCTGCGACCGGCCCCTCATAGAAGGCGTCCGCGCCGCCCTTGGCGATGGCGCGCAAGGTACCGCCAAGCGCCGTCTGGACGAAAAGGTCGCCTGCGCGGGGCGCGTGGCCGCCGGGCAGGAAAAGCCGGTTTCCGGCGCGCTTGAGCTTGTCTTCCTGCAACGACCAATCCCACGCCACCCGCGGGTGCGCCGGGAAGCCTTCCTCGGCATAGCGGATCGCGGGCTTCAGCAATTCGTCGAAGCCCCTGGTCCCGTAAGTGTCGAGCAGCAACTGCCAGCCGGAAACGGCGCCTGGAATGGTGACCGTGTGCGGCGAGACATTGTCGGGCGGGACGGGACCCTTCGCCTCGATCGCGTCGAGCGAAGCCGCGGCCGCCGACCGGCCGGAGCCATTGACGGCGACGACCTTGCCGCCGCCGGCCGGCGCGTAGAGGCAGAAGCAGTCGCCGCCGATCCCTGTCGATTGCGGCTCGACGACGGCGAGCACCGCGCAAGCCGCAACCGCCGCATCGACCGCGTTGCCGCCGGCGCGCAAGATCTCGATCGCGGTCAGCGAGGCGATCGGCATCGACGTCGCCGCCATGCCGTTCACCGAATAGACGGGGCTGCGTCCGCTCTGATGAAAGTCCCGCATTTCGCCCATGTCCTTTCCGGCTGTGCCGCTTCGCGTATAGGTTAAGCCGGCTCGCGCGTCGTTTTGCAACCCGCTTTGTCGTTGCCGCAATTTGCATGAATCTTGCGTCCGTCTGGGCGACAATTTACGCAGTCTGAAATCGAAGGTGATGGGAATGGAGCTTGATCTGGTCATCCGCGGCGGAACGGTCGTCACCGCCGCTGACGTCAGCAAATGCGACGTTGGCGTGAAAGACGGCCGTATCGTCGCGCTCGCCGACGATCTGCCGCGCGCAGCTTCCGAGATCGACGCTTCAAGCCTCCTGGTTTTGCCCGGCGGAATTGATAGCCACGTGCATTTCGACCAGCCCCAGGGTCCGGGGATCGTGATGGCGGACGGGTTCGAGAGCGGCTCCCGCAGCGCCGCGGCGGGCGGCAACACGACCGTCCTTGCCTTCGCTCTCCAGCCGCGCGGGCAATCGTTGCGCCAAAGCGTCGAGGACTATCACGAGAAGGCGAAGGGGAAGAGCTACGTCGACTACGGATTCCACCTCATCGTCACCGATCCGACGCCGGCGGTGCTCGGACAGGAGCTGCCGGCGCTGGTCAGCTCAGGCTATCCGTCGTTCAAGGTGTTCATGACCTATGACAACATGGTCCTGACCGATCGGCAATTGCTCGAGGTGTTCACCGTCGCGCGCGAACAGGGCGCGCTCGTCATGGTTCACGCCGAAGGCTACGACCAGATCAAATACATGACCGATCGTCTGGAGCGCGACGGCAAGACCCATCCTTATTTTCATGCTGAGTCGCGCCCGGAACTGGTCGAGCGCGAGGCGACCCACCGCGCGATCTCGCACGCCGAACTGATCGGCATTCCGATCATGATCGTGCATGTGTCCGGGCGCGAGGCGATGGAGCAGATCGAATGGGCGCGAGGGCGTGGCCTCAAGATCTACGCCGAGACTTGCCCGCAATATCTGGTGCTGACCGCCGACGATCTCAAAGGCCTCAACATGGACTTCTCGGGGGCGAAATATGTCTGCTCCCCGCCGCCGCGCGACCGCGCCTCGCAGGAGGCGATCTGGCGCGGGCTTATCGGCGGCGTCTTCCAGACTTTCTCCTCCGACCATTGTCCGTTCCGGTTTGAAGACGAAGCGGGCAAGATGGTTCCCAAGGGGCGGACTTCGTTTCGCTGGGTGCCGAACGGCATTCCGGGCGTCGCCGCGCGGCTGCCGATCCTGTTTTCAGAGGGCGTGAAGAAAGGGCGCATTTCGCTCTCGGAGTTCGTGGCGCTGACCGCGACCAACCACGCCAAGATGTATGGCCTCTATCCGCGCAAGGGTTCGATCATGGTCGGCGCCGACGCCGACATCGTCATCTGGGACCCGGACAGGAAAGTGACCCTGAGCCAGGACCTCATGCAGCACGGCAGCGACTACACCCCTTACGAGGGCATGGAAGTGACCGGCTGGCCGACCAAGACGCTGCTTCGCGGCGCGCTCATCGTCGACGACGGGCGCATCGTCGGCGAGCCGGGGATGGGCCAGTTCCAGCCGCGCCAGACGTCTCGGAGTTTGTAAACGCCTTGGCAGGCTACATCGGCGGGGGCGGCGAATGCGGCGAGTATCTGCCGAAAAAGGCGGCGCCGGCCGAAAGGACGTCGGTGAAGCTGAGGCGGCCGAGGAGCGACGGGGCAAAAAGGAAAAACGGGACCGCGGCGAACTCGGCTCGCGCTTCGGCCGAGAGCGGGATGTCGATGACGTCCTCGAAATAGTCATAAGGCGTGACCCCGCCCAGGACGGCGTCCGCCGTTGCGAGCGGCGACGGCAATCCGTTCGTGAGGCCCGCGGCCGTCGTCCGTCGGTCGAGCACAAGAGCGGGATTGGGCTCGTTTGGATGCGCGGCTCCGCTCCGGGACCGGGAGAGCGTGATCTTGGCCGCCGCGCCGCCCTTGGCGGCCGGCGGGTCATCGATCGGGGGCGCAAGGCAGCCGGCGGAGCATCCGTCGAGATCGATGGTGCGGACGTGGGCGCGCGCGGCGCTTCCCAGCGCCATCGCGGCCATAGCCGCGCCGACAACGAGCGCCCATCGCACCTCGTGTCTCCCTGAATTACGGCCGCCGCAGGGCTGATTAGGGGAACGGAGCCGCGGCTGTCAATGCGGGAACGAGACCCATCCGCGGCGTGAGGCGGCGGGCCGGAAAATCATTGCCCAGGCGCGAATTGAGGCTAATGCTTCCGGAGCCGCTTGGCCAGCTGGCGGTCACGACCAATCGTTCAGAAATGTCAGGGAAGGGAGACGCTCATGGCGACGTTCGTCATTCTCTACAAATTCACCGAACAGGGCGTCCGCAACATCAAGGACTCGCCCAAGCGCACCGAAGCCGCAGTGAAGGCGGCGGCGAGAGCCGGAATGACGATTAGGGAAACGCTCTGGCTGCAGGGCGAGTATGACTTCATGGCGATCGTCGAGGGGCCCGACGATCTGGCGGCGACTGCGTTCAACATCAATATTCTCAAGCTGGGCAATGTTCGTTCCCTCACCATGCGCGCCTTCACCGCTCAGGAGATGACGAAGATCCTGGAGCGCGTCGATTAGGCCTTGCCCGCGACGTCCGTCAGGAAGCGCGCAATCGCGGTCCGGACGCCATCGTCGGCGTTAACCTGCGTTGACGCCAGCGCCTTCAGGGTTGCCTTCGCGACGATAAGCGAGTGATCGCCTCCATCGACAACATGGAGCGTCGAGGGCGCGCGCATGCGCTTGCGCACATCCTCGAGAAGCTCGAGCGGACAGAGAGGATCGCGCGTTCCCTGCACGAAGAGGATCGGGACCTCGAGCTCGAGCAGAACCTGATCGCGAAGCTTCGACCGGTCGCCCGCGCCGCAAAGCGGATAGCCGAAGCAGATCAGGGCCTGGACCGGGTCGACGAGCGCGACATGGCAGCCGACGCGCCCGCCCATGCTTTTCCCCGCGAGCACGATCGGCCCGTGATGCGTGGCGCGAAGCGCGGCCAGCGCCTCCCGATGCGCTTCGATGAGCCTCGGCAACGGGTCCGGGCGCTTGCGCCCTTGCAGGGCGTAAGAATAGTCGAACGGCGCAACCGGGCCGATCGTTTCCAGAAGCCGGGCGAAAGTCCGTATGCGCGGGTGCGAAGACGGAGCGCCGGCGCCGGGCGCGAGCAGAAAGGCGGGGCCGGGGTCGGACATGGGCGCCAGTCTATCCGCTGAAAGCGCTTCAGTCAGCGGGCCGACCGACCTTGCGCCTGCTGCGCGGGTTGCCAAAGCGCTCTATACGGATCGCCATAAGCAACTGACAGACTTTCCGCCCTGGTTGAACCGGGGCTCGGCGGCCGCCGGCGCCGCCTCCGTTCAACCGAGGTCGCTGATGGTCGAGATCAACATTCCCGAGGTGGTCGCCGAGGTCGAGAAGGCGTTCGCCCGCTACGAGCGCGCACTCGTCTCCAACGACGTCGCCGAACTCGACACTTTGTTCTGGAAGAGCCCGCACACGCTACGCTATGGCGCGACCGAGAATCTCTACGGCTATGACGAGATCGCCGCCTTCCGCGCCCGGCGCTCGCCCGCCGGGCTGGCGCGTGATCTCGTAAAGACGGTCATCACCACCTATGGGCGAGACTTCGCCACCGCCAACGTCGAGTTCAAGCGCATTGGCTCAACCTCGACCGGGCGGCAAAGCCAGGTCTGGCTCAGGACCGAGGATGGTTGGCGGGTCGCAGCCGCGCACGTGAGCTTGCTGCCGGCGCCGCAAGCGGCGGGCGGGCGCTGAGGACGCGAATCTCTGAGCGTTCGCCATCCCAGCGTGTCTCAGCTTTATCAGGTGCTTGCGCCAAGTTCTTAAAGCGGCGGCGCTTCCGCCCTGTGGCATCGCGTCGCAGGGCAGGGGAGGCAGGCGAACTATCGCATATCCGCCTTGAGCCGCTCGAAGATCTCGCGACCCTCCTGGTCGAGCACCCGCAGGCCGACCGCTCGCGGCGGCCAGGGGGCTCCGGCCGCGGCGTGGATTGCGCCCGAGGCGTCGGCGGCCTGAATCTCGACTTCGGCGAGGACGGCGGGGCCAAGATCGGGGCCGACGCCAAAGAACTGAAGCCGGAACCATTGCGGTTTGAGGGCAAGAACCCGTTCGAGCTCGTCCAAGGGGTCAACCTCGAAAAAACGGATGGGCCGGGGCGCGGACAAGTTCTCGCGGGGGCTCGCGAGGTCAACGCCGCACTCTTGCCACGACGGCGGTCTGGCTTCGCGCGGCTCGCCCGTGCGCTGCGCGATCAGCCTCGCCACGTCGGCCCAGTGGGCCGCGGCCGGAGTCGCCTGGGCCTGGCGTTGACGCCGGCGCGCTTCCGAATAGGCGCGGAGCCGGAAGGAGGCGATCAACCGATTGGCGTCGGCTTCGGGGACGTCAGCGCTCGCGACTGTCTGCGGACGCGCTTTCGCAGGCGCCGTGAGCCGCCGCATATCCGAATGTGATCGTCTACCGCGAATGGACACCAATCAGACCTTCGCGAACCCGCCGCCACGCGGTCCCAGACCTTCCCCGATCACCCCACAACCCAGATTCGGAAAAATTGGGCCGCCGCGACCGAGACAGTTTAAAATGCCAATCAGCTCAAGAGTCAAGCGCCACAACCTTGTGGTTTAAAACTGGCTTAATTTTCCTATTCTTGCGCTCTCGCGTCACGCGCCGCACACAGGCAGAGGACGCGCCAATGCGCGCGCCCCCGCGGCGTTACGGGTGGGGGCGCTAGCCGAGGCCGGGCGCCAGACGCGGCCCCCGCCGGCGGCGGCGGCCGACGGCTCCGAGACCCGCGAAGCCGACCGCCAGCATCGCCCAGGTCGACAGTTCCGGCGCGGCGGTCACGCTCAGATTTCCACTCTCCGCGATCGGGTAATTGGAGCTGCCGACGGACTCCCAGAGCGAATAATTGCCGGGCGAATTTTCCCAGAGGTTCCAATACCCGCCCGGATTCTGAGCCGTAACGAACAACAGGCCGTCGATATCGAAGGGCGCGCCCGACGCATGATACAGGTTATTGTAGATGAACGAGCCGTCGAGGCTGTAGGCCGGGCCCGGGAAGCTCGGATTGGCGGCGACGCCGGTGATCGTCTGATCGACCAGTCCGGTGATCGCGCCCGAGACGCCAGTCACTTCGCCAGCCGTGTCGACCGTGATCTGGCCGGCGGCGGTCAATCGGGCGTCGGACGAATCGAAAGTGAATTTGTAGACCGCCGCGTTTGCGGTCGAAACGCCGAGCAGTAGCGCGGCGGTCATGGTAACCAAAATCTTGCGCATCATGCATCTCCCGTCTCGAGCGCGGGTCGTCCTTTGCTCATGACCTGCGTAGAGACCGCCAACACCGACCATTGGGTGGCTCTATTTTTATTAAATACGCGCTGTATCCTCTTTACGCAATCTAAGGTTGTTGTCTTAGTTATCGGCAATTGAATAGAGGTTGTGATAAATTGTAACCAATTGCCTCCGCCGACCGCGCCCGATCCCGCCTGCCGGGCCCTCGTGCGTCAGCGGCGCCCGCGCCGGTTTGCGGGCGCCCGCCCGGCGTGATGTAAGCGTCTCCGATTTCCAAAAGCGGAGGGCTTCATGGCGTCCAATCATCCCGCGCTGGCCGCGAACCGGGTCGCGGTCATAACCGGAGCGGCGAGCGGCATTGGCCTCGCGGCGGCGACGAAATTCGCCGCGCTGGGCATGAAAGTGTGCATGGCGGACTTGGGTCGCGACGCGCTCGAAGACGCCGCCGCGAAAGTCCGCGCCGCCGCCGCGGGCCCGGATCACGTGCGGTCCTTCGCCGTCGACGTCAGCAGTCTCGACGACGTCCGGCGCCTGAAGACCTCGGTCTACGACGCCTTCGGCGAGGTCGCCGTGCTGATGAACAACGCCGGCACCGGCGGAGGCGGCGAATTGTTCGGCGATCCGGCGCGCTGGCGGCGCATCCTCGACGTCAACCTCTGGGGCGTGATCAACGGGGTGCAGGCTTTCGCTCCCGACATGATCAGGCAGGGAACGGCCGCGGCGATCGTCAACACCGGCTCCAAACAGGGCATCACCTGTCCGCCGGGCGACACGGCCTACAATGTCTCGAAAGCCGGCGTGAAGGTCGTGACGGAAGCGCTGGCGCACGAATTGCGCAACACTGAAGGCTGCCGCGTGAGCGCGCATATGCTCATTCCAGGCTTCACCTTCACTGGAATGACCGCCGGCTCGAGGACTGAGAAGCCGGCCGCGGCTTGGACGCCCGAACAGGTCGTCGACTTCATGCTCGCTTCGATGGGACGGGGCGACTTCTACATCCTCTGCCCCGACAACGACGTGCCGCGCGAAATGGACGAGCGGCGCATTCTTTGGGCCGCAGGCGACATCGTCGAGAACCGGCCGCCGCTCTCCCGCTGGCATCCCGACTACAAGGAAGCCTTCGCCAAATTCGCCAAGGCCTGAGGCCCGCGCCCTTCCATTGCTGGACGGAGCCTCCCGGACATGTCACCAGAGAATGTCCGAGGGAGGCGGGATTGCCGGAAATGAGTTCGCTCGCGATCTCGCTCATTGTGACGGCCGTGATCGCCGCGGGCGGCCTCCTCGGCCTCGTGCTTCAGCGCGTGCTCCCGGAGCGCTACACGACCGACAAGGCCCGCGACATGATCGGCGGCGTCGTCGGGCAGCTCACGCTCCTGCTGGTGCTGGTCAACGGCCTCCTCATCTGGACAGCCTATGGGGTCTTCAGCACCCAGCAGACCGAACTCCAGACGATCACGGCGCGCGCGCTCGAGTTCGATCTCGAAATGCGCCAGTACGGGCCCGAGGCGGATGAGGCGCGCAGCGTGCTGAGGACCGATCTCGTCTGGGCGCACGAACAGTTCTGGGGCGACGACACCTCGCGCGCCGCGGCCTATGAAGCCTCCTACAAGGCCATGGCCAGCATGAGCACGTTTCTCGATCACCTCGCTCCCAAGACGGCCGCGCAGACGAACCTGCTCTCCGCCGCGCGGGCGAACTACGCCTTCATCGGCGAGCAGCGGCTTCTCATGTCGCTGCAGGCGGGGACCCCGATCCCCTGGCCTCTCGTCTACGCGGTGACGTTCTGGTCGTCTCTCATGTTCGCCAGCATGGGGCTTCTGTCGAGACTGAGCCTGATGTCGGTTGCCATGCTCGTCCTGGGCAGCGCGTCGATCGGGCTTGCAATCTTTCTGATCCTCGAGTTCAGCCAGCCCTACACCGGCTGGATCCGGGTCGCGCCGGCGCCGCTCGAACAGGCGATCCTTCAGCTCGACCAGCCGAGCGCCGCAAATCCTCAGTGAGTTAAGGAGGCCCTCTCATGGCGAATTACAGAATTCTGAGCGACGCGGAGATTCGAGCCGCGCTGGCCGAGCTGCCGGACTGGTCGCTGAAGGCGCCCAATATCGAGGCGCGGTTTGAGCTGAAAACCTTCCGCGATGCGATCGCCTTCATTGTCGAGGTCGCGATTCAGGCGGAAGTGATGAACCATCATCCCGAGTTCCACAATTCGTATAACATCCTGACCTTCTCGTTCTGCACCCATGACGCGGGCATGAAGATCACCGATCTCGACATCGAGACGGCGAAGCACATCAGCGCGCTGGCGCGCCGCTTCCAGTCGATGCCCTGAAGATCAGTTGGCGAGGACCAACGGTGACGGAAACGGCGAGTTGGGAGCCTCTGGAGTTCGACGGCAAGGTCGCCCTGGTGACCGGCGGCGGCGCGGGGATCGGCTATGCGATCGCGCGCGCGTTCGCCCGCCAGGGAGCGTGGGTCGCCATCGCCGGACGCACCAAGGACACGCTGATCCGTTCGGCGGCGGCGATCGAGGACGAATGCGGACCGCCGGTCGTGGCGGTCGCAGCCGACGTGGCCGAGGCCGCCGACTGCGAACGGATGATCGCAACGACCGTCGAGAGCCTTGGCGCGGTCGACATTCTCGTCAACAACGCGGCTCGCTTCGCCGTTCTGCCGTTGATTGACGCGGAGCCGGCGGAGGCGGCCCGGTTTTTCGCCGTCAACGCCATCGGCGCTCTCAACGCGGGGCGCGCGTTCGCGCGATGGGTCATCGACCACGGGCGCAGCGGTGCGATCATCAACGTCAGCAGCATCGCCGCCGGACGGCCGGCGCTCGGGGTCGGCCTCTATTCAGCGTCGAAGGCGGCGCTCGACAGCCTGACCCGATCGATGGCGGTCGAATGGGCGGGGCATGGGCTGCGCGTCAACGCGGTCGCGCCCGGCCATGTCGCGACCGAGGGCGTGCTCGAGGACTTCCGGACCGGCCGGCTCGACGAGAAGGCGATGCTTGCGCATATCCCGGACGGTCGCATCGCCGACGGCAGGGATATCGCCGAGGCTGTCCTCTTCCTCAGCAGCGACCGCGCGCGCCACATCCTGGGCCAGGTGCTGACCGTCGATGGCGGCGAGGGGTTCTAGGCGGGCGCTGGCTAGTCGTCGGCTGTATAGGAGCGGCTCCGGTCCTCGCCGCTGGCGGGCGGCCCTTGGGTGCTCCACGCCTCGAGCGAGCAAACCCATACCGTCGCCGACAGGGCCGCGCCGACGAACAAGAGCTGCTGGTACAGCGCCCAGTCGATCGCCACCAGGACACAGAGAAGCGTGGCCAAAAATGAGATGGGCAGGACGATGGACATATCACGACCTATTTGCGGCGGGAATGAAACCATCCGCCACATTCGCGAAACACCGACGCCACGGCTTTGTTCCCGGCCAGGGAAGAAAAAGTCAGAAAAATTTCACCACATCCGCCAGCCGTCGCCCAGGCGACTGGGGCCCAGATTCAGCTCGAGCGCGAGCCCGCCGCGGCGACGCACGCGCGACGGCTATCGACGGTCGATAGCTTGGAACTTTCGGGACTCGAGCTCGTCGTCGCTCCGGACGGGGATCTCGCGCGCGCTCCACGCCTCCAACGAACACACGAGGATCGTCGCGGACAGCGCCGCCCCGACGAACATCAGTTGCTGAAACAAAACGTTCTCGACGGCGCCGAAAGCGCAAAGCAGCGTGAGCGCAAAGGAAATCGGAAGGATGGCAGACATCGTGGGGGCCCGTTGGTCGCTCGATTGCATCTGCTTTTCGAAACGCTGGCCACAGGGTTCGGTTCCCACGACAGACGCGGGAGAAGGAAAAATTTACGTCGTCCTTAAGGGCGCAGGCTGACGCTCGAGATTCACCCGCGTCGGCCGCCGTCCGCGATTGTCGCGTCCTCCTGCAGCGCGGCGCCTGAAGACACGCGACGACCACCGCATTGACGGCTTTTGCAAGGCCAGCCAGAAAAGGAAAACTTTGGGAGGCGGCGTTGGGCAAGAAGAAGAGCGCCAGGGATTCGAACGGAAATCGCCGCAGGCAAGAGCGCGCGCCGCTCATAAGTGGCGCGCGAGAGCCGATCAAAGGCGCCGATTACGACGACGCCTTGCGGGAATTGCAGGTCGATCTCTGCGCGCTGCAGGAATGGGTCAAGCATAAGGGTCTGCGCGTCGTCGTCGTGTTCGAGGGCCGCGACGCCGCCGGCAAGGGCGGGACGATCAAGGCGCTCACCGAGCGGGTGAGCCCGCGCGTGTTCCGGGTGGTTGCGCTGCCCGCGCCCTCCGATCGGGAGAAGTCGCAGCTCTACCTCCAGCGCTACGTCCCCCATCTGCCGGCCGCCGGCGAGATCGTCATCTTCGACCGCAGCTGGTACAATCGGGCCGGGGTCGAATATGTGATGGGCTTCTGCACCGAAGCGCAGCACCGCCAATTCCTCACGCTCTGCCCCGAGTTCGAGCACGTCATCGTCGACGACGGCATTTTCCTCGTGAAGTTCTGGCTCGAGGTGAGCGACGCCGAGCAGGAGCGCCGCTTCGAGGCCCGCATCAAGGATCCGTTGCGCCAGTGGAAGCTGAGCCCGATGGACCTCGCCTCGCGCAGCAAATGGTTCGAGTACTCGCGGGCGCGCGACGTCATGCTGAGGGCGACTGACACCGATTTTGCGCCCTGGATCATCGTGCCGTCGGACGACAAGCGGCGGGCGCGCCTGAACTGCATCCGCCACCTCTTGAAAGTCGTCCCGCACGATGACGCGCCTCGGGTCAACGTCAAGCTGCCCAAGCGCTCGACCAAGGGCGCCTACGACGACGTGGCTTCGCTCAAGGGCCTGCGTTTCGTCGAGGATTGGGCGTGAGGCCTACTGCATTCGGCAGAACCGATGGCGTTAGCGCACCCGCCCCCACAAGAGGGGGAGGAGACGCATCGGCGCGGTCCCTGCGTACACTCAAGAGCCTCTGCTTTAGTCGCCGCGTCCCGGTCAGCCTTGCCGCAACACGGCCATGACGCCGCCTGCGGTCGCGAATAGCGCCGCGTCACGCATCGGCGAAGCCGATGAGCTGAAGCCCGAGCGGCAGGCCATCGTCCCGAAGCACGGGAAGCGAGATCGCCGGGACGCCCAGCATCGAGCCCGGAATGACGAAGCTCGCGTCGCCCGTGGAGGCGAGGCCGGCCGGCGCGGCGCCCGGCGCCGAGAGCGTGACGCAGGCGTCGAATTCCCCCGCCAGCGCGTGATAGGCGGCGCGGCGCTTGTCGCGTTCTTTGACGTCGCGGCGGTAGTCGTCGAGCGTCAGCGCATCGCCCCGCGCGGCAAGGTCGAGCATCGCCTGGCTGAGCTTGCTCGTATCGAGCGCGCGATAGGTGTTGAGCGGCCAGCGCGACTCCCAGGCGATGATGTCGTGGGAAAGCTCCCGCGCGCCCGATATCGCGTCTTCGACCGCGGCGATCTTTTCATTGTCATGGCGCGTTGCGAGCGCGACGCCGGCTGATTTGAGTTTCGCCGACGCTTCCTCTAACGCCGCTTTTGCCGCTGGCGTGGCCACCGTCCAGCCGTCCGTCTCAAGCACCGCGAGCCGGCGCGGCTTCATTGGGGCAGGGCAGGCCGGCGGGCCGTATAGTCCCGGAAAGCCGGGGTCTCCGCCCACGCGCCGGGATATCTCGTAGGCGACCTGCCAGGCTTCGGGGAGACCGGCGGCGAGCGGCCCATGGGTGCTCTGGGACAGCGCGTCATGGCTGCCGCCGCGATTGATCGCGCCGACCGTCGGCTTGAAGCCGAAGCAGCCGCAGAAACTGGATGGCCGCAGGATCGACCCGAACACTTGCGTGCCGAGTCCGACGCTGACCGCGCCGACGGCGACCGCCGCGGCCGAGCCGCTGCTGGAGCCGCCGGGCGTGCGGGTCAGATCCCACGGATTGCGCGTGGCGCGCGGCTGCATCCAGGCGAATTCGGTCGTCACCGTCTTGCCGAGGATCACTGCGCCCGCGTCGCGCAGCGCCGCGACGCTCGCGCCGTCGCGGTTCCCCTGAAAGCCCGCGAACAGCGGCGAACCGTTCTCGGTCGCCATGTCGATGGTCTCGATGATGTCCTTGACCCCGATCGGCATGCCGTCGATCGGCGAAAGCGGCTTTCCCGCCCGCCACCGCTCCGCGGAGCGATCCGCCGCCGCCCGCGCGCCGGCGAGATTGAGCGTGACGAACGCGCCGATCTTCGGCTCCCAGGCGTCGAGTTCGGCGATGCAGACCTCGAGGAACGCGCGAGGCGAATCCTTTCCATTTGCGAAATTCGCCGTCGCGGGGAGAAACGGCCGCATCCGGGGCTTCGTCGCGTCGGGCGCGTTCATTCGTTCGCTTTCGTTGCTTTGCATTGCGTCCAATCTTGGCTTCGCCTGGCGTCGGTATAGCGCGGTCCAACGAGGCCGTCATCGCGAGCGAAGCGAAGCGATCCAGGGGCCGCACGGCGCGCTACGTTCCCTGGATTGCTTCGTCGCTTACGCTCCTCGCAACGCCGATCGCGGTTTTGCTTTTGGCTCTGTTCATCCCTCATTCTGAGGGCCGCGCGAAGCGCGGCGTCTCGAAGAATGGTTCAGTGGGCGCCTGCGCCGGCCGCCCTTCGAGACGCGCCTTCGGCGCTCCTCAGGACGAGGTCGGAGGCTGAACCTATGCCGTCGTTGGCGCCTCGACCGCAGCTTCGCGCGGCCGCATGGCGCGGATGATCGCCTTCTCGATCTCGACCACCAGGAAGAAGATGAGGCCGCCAAGGAATAGCCACGGCCAGACGTGGACCGGGATCGCCTCGGTCTCGAACACGGACTGCAGCGGCGGCGCGTAGGTGTAGAGGAGTTGCAGCACGACGACCGCGCCGACGCCCAAAGGCAGATAGCGGTTGCCGAGATGGGCAAAAGGCGACAGCGACGAGTTGACCTTGAACCGGCTGTTCAAAAGATAAAAGACCTGGCCGATGACCAGCGCGTTGACCGCGACCGTGCGCGCGAGCGGGTCGGAGGCGCCTTGCCCCTTCATCCAGAAGAACGCCCATAAGGTGAGAACGAGCAGCGCCGCGCCGACGAACACGACGCGCCACACGCCGAAGCCGTCGAGAATTGGACGGTTCACCATGCGCGGCGGCCTTTGCATCACGTCGAGTTCGTGCGGCTCGAACGAGATCACGAGGCCGAGCGCGACCGAGGTCACCATGTTGACCCACAGGATCTGGGGCGCGGTGATCGGGGCGGTGAAGCCGACAAAAACCGCCGCCAGAATGACGAGCGCCTGGGCCACGTTGGTCGGCAGCATGAACAGGATCGCCTTCTCGATATTGTTATAGACGGTCCGTCCCTCCTTCACCGCCGCGGTGATCGAGGCGAAATTGTCGTCCGCCAGCACCATCTCGGCCGCCTCCTTGGTGACCTCGGTGCCCTTGATCCCCATCGCCACGCCGATGTCGGCCATTTTCAGCGCGGGGGCGTCGTTGACGCCGTCGCCGGTCATCGCCACGACCTGTTTGTTGGCCTGGATTGCTTTCACGAGGCGCAGCTTGTGCTCGGGGCTGGCGCGCGCGAACACGTCGACCTTGGCGACCGTATCCTGAAGCGTGGCCATGTCCATCTGCTCGACTTCGGCGCCGGTGACGGCGGTCTTGCCGTCGCCGATGTCGAGCATTTTCGCGATCGCCGCGGCGGTGATCTTGTGGTCGCCGGTGATCATCGTCACGCGGATGCCGCCGTCGTGACATTCCTTCACCGCCTCGATCGCCTCCTTCCGGGGCGGATCGAGGAGGCCGACAAGCCCGAGCAGCACGAGGTTCTTCGGCAGATCGGAGGGCCCGAGGCTTCCGGCCTTGAGAGCAGGATCGGGCAGCCACGCCAGCGCCAGCACGCGCTCGCCTTGCGCCGCGAGGACGTCGCCGGCTTCATCGAAATGGGCGCGATCGAGCGGCGGCCGGCCGCCGGCCGCATCCTCCTGCCGGTCGCAATGGTCGAGGATCACCTCGGGCGCGCCCTTGACGAGAAGCATCTCGCCGTCGGCGGTCTTGTGCAGGGTCGCCATGAACTTGTGTTCGGATTCGAAGGGGATGACGTCGATGCGCGGATAAGCGGCCTGCTCCTTCTGCCGCTCGACGCCGAGTTTGGCGGCGAACGGATAGAGCGCGCCCTCGGTCGGATCGCCCTCCACCTTCCACGACCCGTCCTCCTGGCGCAGCTCGGAATCGTTGCACAAAGCCGAGACAAGCCCGAGGAGCTGAAGCACCGGGTCGTCGCCGACGGGCGCGCCGTCCTTGAGCGCCTCGCCTTCGCTGGCGTAGCCGTCGCCGGTGACCGTGATCGCGCCGTCGGCGGTCGCGGCCGAAACGACCATCATTTCCATGAGCGTCAGCGTGCCGGTCTTGTCGGAGCAGATGCGCGCGACCGAGCCCAGCGTTTCGACCGCTGGCAGACGCCGGACGATCGCGTTGCGGGCGGCCATCCGCTGGACGCCGATCGCGAGCGTGATGGTGATGAGAGCCGGCAGGCCTTCGGGGATCATCGAGACGGCGATGCCGGTCACCGCCTGGAACATTTCGACGAAGGGAATCTGCTGGACGAACCGCCCGTAGACGAAGGTGATCGCGCTGATGATCAGAATGATGACCGTAATCGCGTAGCCGAACTTTTTGATCTGGAGGAGCAACGGGGTTTCGAGGGAACTCACTCCGGCAAGCATCTGGTTGATGCGGCCCAGTTCGGTGTCGGCGCCTGTGGCGACGACCAGTCCGGTAGCACGGCCCGAGACCACCAGCGTGCCCGAATAGGCCATGCCGGCGCGGTCGCCGACGGTCGCGTTGGCCGAGACAGGCTCGGTCGACTTGTCCGAGGGCACCGACTCGCCGGTCAGCGCCGCTTCTTCCGTGCGCAGGTTCTTGACCTCGACCAGCCGCAGATCGGCCGGGATCTTGTCGCCGGATTCAAGGAACACGATGTCGCCCGGCACGAGCTTCTCCGCCGCGATCATCGCGGTCTGGCCGTTGCGCAGGGTTCTCGCCTCAGGCGAGAGCATGTTGCGGATCGAATTCGAGCGACTTCTCCGCCCGGCCTTCCTGAATGAAGCCGAGCAGCCCATTGATGATGACGACGGCGAGGATGATCGACGCGTCCAGCCATAGGCTCATCATCAGCTTGATGAAGCCGGCGGCGATGAGGACATAGACAAGGACATTGTTGAACTGCTGCAGGAAGCGCATCAGCGGCCCGCGCTTGCGCGAGGTCGGCAACAGGTTGAGGCCATATTCCGCCTGGCGCCGCGCGGCTTCAGCCTCGTCGAGGCCGGCCTTCACGCTGCTCTTGAGCCGCCCGGCCGCCTCGTCCGTCGTGAGGGCGTGCCAGGCTGTCGGTTCTGCTGCGCTCATTGCGGGATCTCCATGCGCAAGGCGGCGGCCCGCTCGAGATGGGCGACCGCGCGCCATGCGTGATGCGCAAGCCGGCTCATCAGCGCGACCGCGTCGACCCGCGCCATCGCCTGGGCGGCGGTGAGCTTGCCGGACGCGACCATATCGAGCGTGGCGCTGCGATGGGCGGCGCGGAGATCGGTCAGAGCGCGCTCGAGATTCTGGGCCACGCCGCCGGCTGGGGCGGCGCCGCCGGCGATCTTCGCCGCCAATTCGTCTTCCGCTGCGTGGGCCGGTCCGGCGGCGACCGCGAGATTCGCTGCGGCTGCGGTCGAGTCCCGCATCGACCCAGCGCACAGAGCGGCGGCGCGCGCCTCCTCCGCCCCCTCGGTCGCAACGCCTGTTTTCGCCATCGCCTCGACCGCCTCGGCAAGCCGGCCCGCGTGGTCGAGCGCGTGCACCGTGCTCGTGAACCATTCGTGGCCTTCTTCGGAAGGCGGCGGGTCGGACTTTGAGAGAAATGCGCTCGCCTCCTGCAAGGCGTTCGACGCCTGATCCCGCGTCACGTCGTCGAGAACCGGGCGAACCGTTCCGCCCTGGACGGCGCGCTCGAGTTCGCTTGCGGTCGCGACGCGGAGGGTTTCGAGCGCCCGCTCGATCGTCCGACGCACCGCCTCGACCGCAACCATAGGCGAGCGAAGCGAAGCCGGATCGAGGTATTTGGTGAACGGCGATCCGCGCTCCGGCACGAAGCGCTCGATCAGGCGGGTGAACGGGCCCATCAGCGGCAACAGGACGGCGACTCGCCGCCGCCTTCTCCAACACCGTCTTCAAGGCCGTGCCGGCGAGCGCCTTGAGCCCGTCGGTCATCACCGCCATGCCCAAAAGAAAAAGGCCGACGCCGCCGACAATGGAAACGGTGGTCTCCAAATCTCCTCCCGGCCCCTGTGTTCGTCCACAGTGGGAATCGCATCCGTATCGCGGGGGGACGCGCTTGTCGATGCGGACGGGCGCCTAGGTCCGAGGCGCGCCTCAGACGCAGGAGCGGGCGACGTGCTCGATCGCCATGTCGAGCGCAAGCTCGAGCGGACGGGTTGCGCGCGTGGTCTGGGCGAGCAGCAGACCGCCCTCGAGCGCCGCGATCATCGTCGTCGCGAGGTCCTCCGGCCTCGCCTCTCCCTTGAGTTCGCCGCGATCGCGCATTGTCCGCAGGGCGCTCACAAGATGGGATTCCCATCGCGCAAAGCTGAGCGCCAGCATTTCGCGGGCGCTCTCGGAGCGATCGGCGAGCTCGCTCGCCAGCGATCCGAGCGGACAGCCGCCGACGGCGCCCGCCGCCTTGTTCATGGCGATCACGCTGTCCGGCCCATTCCCTAAGCCCTCGAGAGAATCGACGGTTTGCAGCCGGGCCGCGTGGTCCCCGGTCACCCGGCGGGTCTGAAGCTCGATCACCGCGCGCATCAGCCCGTCCTTGTCGGCGAAATAGTGATAGACCTGCGACTTGCTGGTCGCGCTCGCCGCCATGATGTCCTCGAGGCTCGTCCCGCTTGCGCCCTGCCGGTAGACGAGGCCGGCCGCCGCCTCGACGATGCGCGCGCGGGTCGCGGCGCCCCGCGCCGTCGGCTTGCGTGGTTCACTGCGCATGAGCCTTCTTTTGGCGGGGCATCCGACGCTCCTTCGCGTTTGGCCGTAGCCTAGCGAATAATGGACTTGACAGTCCAGTTGTGAGCGGGAACTCTCAGGGCGCGTCTGGACCGATTGGTCCAGTGAAATTGCAATGGAGAACCCGGATGCCTCTTTTGAACAATGGCGACGCCTTCCCGAAGCTCACCGTCCCCGCGGTCGGCGGAGGCCAGATCGCGCTGCCGGACGTCTTCGCCGGGTCGTGGGGCGTGGTCATCGTCTATCGCGGCGCCTGGTGCCCCTTCTGCAACGCGCAGCTTGCGGGCTTTGCGGCGGAGAAGGACGCGCTCGACGGTCTCGGGGTGAGGGTCGTCGCGCTTTCGGTCGACGACGAGGCGACCAGCGCCGCGACCGCCGCCAAGAACCATTTGCCTTTCCCGGTCGGCCACAGCGCGAACGCGGACGCGGTCCGAGCCGCGACCGGGGCGTTCGTCAACCCGACCCCGCATTATCTGCAGCCGGCGGGCTTTGTTCTCGGCCCCGACGGAACGGTGAAGGCCGCCGTCTACGCCACGAGCGCCATCGGCCGCATGCTGGCCAAGGATGTGGTCGGCTTTGTCGGCTATTTGAAATCCGTGGCCGCGAAGGCCGCCGCCGAGTAGCGCGCGCGTCGGCCGCTCATCGGGCGCGCGCCGGATTCGGCTTGTCGCACGGCTCCGGACGGCGCAGATTATTGCGAAGGCGTCCGGGGAGCTCCCCCGGGTTCGCCCGGGCGTCCGGGGAGACCGAGCCATGCTTTTCGCCGTGAGTGGTCTTGAGGGTTGCGCGGTTAAGGCGAGCGACGGCGATGACGTCGGTTCGGTCAGGGACTTCCTGTTTGACGATGAGACCTGGAAGATCCGCTGGATGGTGGTCGGCGCCGGTCATTGGCTGGCGGGCCGCAAGTTCTTCATCCACCCCTCGGCGATTGCGCCGCTCACGCTGCCGCCGAAGTCCAAGCTTCCGATGATGAGCTCAGGAGAGGCGCTCGAGCTCACGGTCAATCTGACCAGGGCTGAGATCGAGGCCGGCCCGCACGCGCAGGAAGACGATCCGGTGAGCGGGGATATGCAGGCGCTCCTCTACGACTATTACGGTTGGGATCCCGATTGGGGCGTAACGCATTTCGGCGCCGTCCTGCCCAGTGCGGAATCCGAAATCGTCCTGGACGCGGCCCGACGCGAGAGGGAAGCGCAAAACCCGCCGCTCGACGGAGCCGATCATCTGCACGGCGTCGCCGCGGTCAAGGGTTACTACGTTCACGCCGTGGATGGCGACATCGGCCATGTCGAGAACGTTCTCGCCGACGATGCGAATTGGGAGATCCGCTATTTCGTCATCGCGACACGCAACTGGTGGCCCGGCAAGATCGTGCAGCTTTCGCCCTATGCGGTGAAGGCCATCGACTGGTTCGGCGAGCACATCAATATGAACGTGACCCGCGATCAGGTGCGGTCCGCTCCGGCCTGGGATCCGCTGGCGATGATGGACAAGGCGAACGAGGACGCGCTCCACAGCCATTTCGGCTGGCCGGGCTACGGGCGGTAGGCGGAGGCTGACGAGCTCTGGCGCGATCGAGTCCCGCTCCTGAGGGCTGGCCACTGAATAAGGAAAGCTGATCGAGATCGGCGCCGATCCCCGACGGTCTTGGACGGCGCCAGCGCTGTATGGAACCGGCAACCCGATTGAGACAATCGCCAATACCGGCCATATTGGCCGTCGTCGGGGCGGCATCCGGCGCGAATATTACTCAGTGTAAACTTTGCTTGTTGGTTTCGAAACCGTGTTCGGTGAAGGGATAGCTATTGGAGCGCCGCGAACACGATTGAAAGGTCATCGGGCTCGGGCGCGTGCTCGGTAAGAGGCGCCGGGAGAGGTTCGGCAAGAGACATCTGGAGTGTGTGTCACCCCCGCGAAAGCGGGGGTCCAGAGGCGCCGCACACACTCCTCGAAAATCAATTGTTCAGCGTCTCGTAAAGGTCTCGCCAGTCCGGATTGAACCGCTCGATCAGCTCCAGCTTCCACCGTCGCTCCCATTTCTTCAACTGCTTTTCCCGCACGATCACATCCCTGACATCGTCGTAGTGTTCGTACCAGACGAGCGTCTTGACGCTGTATTTCGTGGTGAACTGCGAGTCGACCCCATTGCGGTACTGAAACGCGCGCGCTCCGAGAGCGTTGGTTACGCCCACATGAGACGCGTTCCGTTGCGCCGACTCGCCATGATGTAGACGCTGTAGCGTCGCTCTCCCATCAACGCCCTTGCCAATGCAGTCGCCTTCAGCCGTGCCGAAAGCGGGGTCCAGCATGTGATGTGTCGCAGCCAGGCCGCTTCGCGGTCAAGCGCCCGCAGATGTTTGTCTGGACCCCCGCTTTCGCGGGGGTGACACGGTGGGACCGACATCGGCTGCATCAGCCGTGAGCGGCGCCAGCTCGGAAGTGACCGGACCGGCATTATTCGTCGGCAATACGGCTTAGGGTGACTGGCCGTCCGGGAGAGCGCGCCCCGTTTCTCACCCAAAGGCGTTCGAACGAACGCCGTCTCACGACGGCTGTCGAGCGGGGCTGCAGTGCGCGAAATCCGGGCTAGGAGAACGGGTCGCGCACCTCCAGGGAATCGAATCTCCGAAAGTCGCGGTCGTGGGTATAGAGCGTCCGGACGCCGTGCTGGAAAAGGATCGCCGCGACGTGCGCGTCGGGTACGAGGTTTCCGCGCACCGGCATGTCGCCACCGACATGTTTGTATGCGTCCAGAAAGCCGTCCTGCTCCGACACGACGCGCACATGCGGCAGCCCGACCAGCGCCGCGACATTGCCGAGCGCTTCGTCGGGGTTGAGCGGCGCCGCGAAGATGCGGGGGTGGGTGGCGATGCGGAGATATGCCATGAGCGTCGGCCAGGTCAGGCAAAGGATCTCGGGGCCGGCGGCGCAGCTTTCGACAAAGCGGCGGGCGCGGTCATGACGGTCGCTCGATTGGTCGGACGCATAGAGGAGCACGTTCGCGTCGAGCGAGTAGCTCACCGAGGATCCGCGTCCAGGGCCGCGTAAACGGCTTCCTTGTCCGAGAGATCGACTCGAGCCTTCATGGCGCGAGACGTCCAGCGGAACGGCGGGGTCGCGCGCGGGGAGCGGCGCCGGGCCAGCGCTTCGGCAAGCAGCTCGGAGACGATCGCCCCCATCGATCGGCCTTCTCTTTCGTGAAGCGCCTTGACCTCACGCAGGATGGGAGCCTCGATATCCAGGGTGGTGCGCATGATGTTTGATGCTATACGCACCGACATCTAATGTCAAAGCGGCGCGGGGGAATCGATCCTCCGCAAACGGGAAGCCGGCGCGGCCGAAGCTATGACGAACGAACAATTCCTTTCCACAATTGGGAAGGCGTGCTACATGTATTTCTGACGAACAGAGCTCCGCCCGGCGGAGCGGGCCCTGCGCGAACGGATCAGGAGACCGGATGAATTATGGGCTCGAGGCGCTTCGCGCACAACCTCAGACGCGAGTTGAGGCGGCGGAAAATTTTTTCACTTTTTTCGCTCATAACCCTTTGAAAAGTCCCGATTCCGAAAAGTAAAAAAAGCGAAAGAAAGCGAAAAAAAGCCATTTTGCTTTTTTTCTCTTTCGTTTTCTTTCGTCCAATTCGCGCCTTGGTTGCATCCGGGCTTCGGGCGCTCGGCCTTGGCCGGTTCAGGCGAAGGCGCGGGCGGCCGCCTTGTGCCTGGCGATCAGGGCGGGGAGGTCGACGCCCTCGGGCTGCCCGTCGATCACCCGCCATGTCCCCGCGACCATCACCCGGTCGGCGCGATGCGCCCCGCAGAGCGCAAGCGCCGCGATCGGGTCCTGGGCGCCGCTGAAGCGCGGCTCGTCGAGCGTATAGAGCGCGAGGTCGGCCTGCATACCGGCTGCGATCGCGCCGATGTCGTCGCGGCCGAGGCAGCGCGCCGAGCCTTCCGTCGCCCAGAGGAGCGCATCGTAGGGCGTCACCGCCGAGGGCCCGTAGCTCAACCGCTGGAGCATGAGGGAATGGCGCACGGCCTCCATCATGTTGGACGAATTGTTCGAGGCTGAGCCGTCGACCCCAAGCCCGATCGCGACGCCCGCAGTCTCGAGCTCCTTCACCGGGCAGACGCCCATGCCGAACGCCATGTCGGAAGCGGCGCAATGGCAGACGCTGACCCCCGCCTTGCCGAGGCGCTCGATCTCGCCGGCGTTGAAATGGATGCCATGCGCGACCCACGTCCGCGGGCCGAGCCAGCCGGCCTGCTCCAGGAGATCGACCGAGCGCATGCCGAACGTCTCGACCGCGTAGACGTCCTCGTCGAGCGACTGGCAGAGATGGGTGTGCAGGCGGCAATCGTAGCGCTCGGCGAGTTCGGCCGATCCCTCCATCACCCGCTTCGGCACGGCGAGCGGCGAGCAGGGCGCAAGCGCGACGCGGATCATCGCGCCGGGCTTGGGGTCGTGATAGCGGCCGAGCACCCGCTCGCTGTCTTCAAGGATCGTCTCCGAATCCTGCACGATCGAGTTCGGGCTGCAAGCCCCCGTCCTTCTCGGAAATGCCCATCGAACCGCGGGTGACCGTCATCCGCAGGCCGAGCCTCGTCGCCTCCTCGACTTCGATGTCGATCGCGTTCTCGAGGCCGGGGGGAAGAGATTGTGATGGTCCGCCGCGGTGGTGCAGCCGGAGAGGATGAGTTCGATGAGCGCCATCCTGACGGCGATGCGCAGGGCCTCGGGCGTCATGCGGTCCCATCGCCGCTCCATCGTGACCAGCCAGGGAATGAGCTCCTTGCCGAAGCCTGCGGGGTGGGCGCGCGTCAGCGTCTGGTAGAAATGATGATGGGCGTTGACGAGCCCCGGCAAAACGACATGGCGGGAGGCGTTGAAAGTCGTGTCGACAGGGGTCGCGGGCGATCGTCCGCGCGCCACGCGTTCGACGATCTCGCCGCCCTCCACGACGATTCCACGCTCGGAATCGGCTGCGAGGATGGCGAGCGGGTCCTTGATCCATAAGCGCATGCGATGGGTGGGCTCCGTTTCCGAGGAAGGGAGAGAACGGGCCGCATAGGCGACGCGAGCCGAAAGGTAAAGGCTTGAGGGGTCACTCTCGGTACCCCTTGTCCGCCAAGACGTTTTACGAGATTGTATTCGACGCTGGGAATTTCGGCTCTTATTGTGGGGCGTTGCTGGGGCGAGTGTGAGGCGCAGCGTCAATCATCAAAACGCAGCCCCACGGCGAACGGCGGCGCGGCCGCTGAGCCGGCCTGCGAACTGGACTCTGGGAGGACTTCGAATGCGCGTTGCGATCATCGCGGCGTTGGCGGGGGCGATCGGGTTCGCCGGACCGGCCGTCGCCCTCGACAAGGTGACCTTTGGCACCAATTGGGTCGCCGACCCGGAGGCCGGGGGTTATTACCAGGCTCTCGTCGACGGGACTTACGCCAAATACGGCCTCGACGTCACCATTCTGCAGGGCGGGCCGACGTCAAACGGCGGCATGCTGCTGATCGCCGGCAAGATCGAGTTCTATATGGGCGGCGACATGATCGGCGATTTCCTCGCCGTCGAGCACGACATTCCGACCATCGCCGTGGCCGCTCACTTCCAGAAGGACCCGCAGATTTTCATGTCGCATCCCGGAGTGGGTCTCGACAAATGGGAAGACCTTCCCAACGCGAACCCGGCTTTCGTCAGCGCCGGCGCCGTCAACACGTTCTGGGCATGGATGCGGCTCGCTTACGGCTTCAAGGACGAGAACATCAAGCCTTACAACTTCAATTCGGCCCCGTTCATCGCTGAGCCGCATTCGATCCAGCAGGGGTATCTGACCTCCGAGCCGCTCGAGGTCCAGAAGCAGGGCGGTTTCAAGCCCAACATCTTTCTTCTCTCCGATTATGGCTACACGACCTACTCGAACCTGGTCGAAACCCGCCGCGAATTTGTCGAGAAGCATCCCGACATCGTCCAGCGCTTCGTCGACGCTTCGACCATCGGCTGGTACCACTATATGTATGGCGACAACGCGAAGGCCAATGAGGCGATCAAGAGGGAGAATCCGGAAATGACGGACGACCAGATCGCGTTCTCGATCGCCAAAATGAAGGAATACGGCATCGTCGATTCCGGCGACACCCTGAAATTGGGTATTGGCGCGATGACCGACGCTCGATGGAGCGACTTCTACCACACGATGGTGAAGGCCGGGGTGGTTAAGGCAGGCATCGACTACAAAAAGGCCTACACCCTTCAGTTCGTCAGCAAGGGCGTCGGCCTCGACTTGCGTCCGAAGTAACCGCCGTCCGCCGGCGCACTATTTCTGCGACGCCGGCAGCGCGTTGTAGACGGCGGGCGGCAGGACGGCGGAGACGCCGATCGTGACGGGCTCTTTCGGCCCGAAGTTCTTGACCCTGTTGCTGACGGGCGGCAGGCTCTTGAGAAAGGCGGCGATGGCCTCCGCGTCGGCGTCGGCGAGATGCGAAAATGCCGCGTAGGGCATGACAGGACTGAGGTCTCTCCCCTCTGGCGTTTTGCCAGTGCGGATCGTGGCGATGATCTGACCGTCAGTCCACTTGCCAAGGCCGGTGTCTTTGTCGGGCGTCAGATTCTCCCCCACAAATACACCCGCGCCGGGAATGGCGAAGCCGACGTCGGAGCCGCCGAGATAGCGCTTCATGTCCGGCGCGCCGAGAAGAGCGCCGGGCGTGTGACAATCCGAGCAGCCGGCGATCGTCACCAGATAGCGCCCGCGGGCAATCTGCGCGTCGTCGGCGGAAGCGGGAAACGGGATGGACACAACAGCGGCCAGCGCCGCGCCAAGGGTCGTGGCGAACAGATGGCGCATCATGGCTCTTTTCCCTTTCCAGCGGTCGCGAGACTCACGGCGTCGCCCGATATTGGAATTCCGGCTAGATGTTCGGGAACCAGCCAGCGCTGTGTCGGATCGGGCTCGTGCGTCACTGGCTCGATCGTCCCCCGCCACGCCACGCCCATCATCTGCGCCGTCTGGTAAGCCATCACGCTCCAGCCTTGCGCCGCCAGCGCACGCAAGCCCGCCGCCACGTGCGGCGACACCAGGTCGTGGAAGACGACCATGGCCGTGGTTTCGAGGTAGGGAGCGCAAGCGAGCGCATCCCGGATCGGGGCGTCGCCGTCATGGTCGCCGTCGATGAACGCGAACGACCATCGCGCGCCCGCTTCGCCAAGCCGGGTGACCGATTCGGGACTCGTTTCCGGAACGAGGATCGTCGTCGAGCTTCCGCCGGCGCCCTGGATCACTTCTTCGAATTCGCGCCGCCATTCCGCGTCTGCGAGCAGCGGCTCGACAATGTGAAGCGGCGCAATCCCGGCGGCGACGAGATAGGCGGTCGACCAGCCGCGCCACGCCCCGATCTCGATCCCGCCCCGTCCCTTGAATGCGCGCGCGTTGGAGTAGAGGATTGATGCTTCGTCGCGATTGATGAACCCGACCGTCGGATTCCGTCTGTCGACGCGAAACGGATGGTCGATCTGCTTGCGAAAGTAAGGCCAAGTGGAGGCGCTTTTGTCCGCCTCGATCATGTTCGGAAACAGGTGATCGAGAATGGGCGCTTCGAGATTGGCGGCGACGTAATCTTTAGCCATGAACCGGGGGGACGGACCGAAGGAACGAAATCGGCCGCGCGGTGTTCCGATTAACGAGTTGTTCTGGCGCGGCGGCTGGCGGGATCGAAGCGAATGACACGCTGCGCCGCCGCGCGTCAATGGGCAGTCCTTCGGCGCTCGTCGGCGCCGCAATGCAGCAAATATCATCCCTTGTACTCGGCTTGTTCTGGCATTACCTGATGTTTGACCGAGAAAAGCGAGGTCTATAATGTCCGTGGTCAAGCGCATTGAGCAGCCCGCGCAAGAGGAAGACCTTGGGAGGGACCGATGCAAATGGTGAAGGGCGTCGGAGATCATAAAAGAGCTCGGGTTACGAGAGGCACGGAATTTGCGTTTTGAGGGGGTGGGGCTCCCGGCCTGAACCGCCGGCGCCAAGAGACGACAGGTTCGCACGATGAACACGATTGCGACGCTGAGGACGAATGAGACCGCGGTCCGGGTGGCCGCGCCGCCGCTGGTGACGCTGCGGGGGGTGCACAAGGTTTTCGCCAATCAGGTTACGGCTCTGGAAGGCCTTAACCTCGACGTTCGGGCGGGGGAGTTTCTCTCCTTGCTGGGGCCGTCCGGTTGCGGCAAGTCAACGGTTCTGCGGTTGCTGGCTGGTCTCACGGCTCCGACGCAGGGCGAGATTGTCTGGCGTACGCAATGCCCGGAGCTCGGTTTCGTATTCCAGGAGCCGACGCTGACGCCCTGGTCGGATGTGTTCACCAACGTCTGGCTGCCCTTGCGCCTCGCCGGCGTGTCGAAGGAAAAGGCGCGGCCGCGCGTCGAAGAGGCGCTGGAGCAGGTCGGGCTTGCGGGTTTCGCCAAGGCCTATCCCCGTCAATTGTCCGGCGGCATGAAGATGCGGGTGTCGATCGCCCGCGCGCTCGTGACGCGTCCGACTGTCCTCCTTATGGACGAGCCGTTCGCCGCTCTGGATGAGATCACACGCCTCAAGCTCAATGACGATTTGGCCGCGCTCCGGTCGTCGCTAGGAGCGACGGTGGTGTTCGTCACCCATTCGGTGTTCGAGAGCGTCTATCTGTCGGACCGCATTGTGGTGATGGCGGCGCGGCCAGGACGGGCGGTTGCAGAAATCGTGGTCGAATTGCCCACCGCGTCGCGTCAGGAGGGATTCAGGCTGTGCAAGGCCTATTCTGACACCTGCGTCCAGACTTCGGAAGCGCTCCACGTGGCGATGGGCGATCGGCCGCCGAAAATGCTCAAGGCCGAGGCCCAGTGAGCAGAGACGACTTTGTCGGCTATGCGGTGCCGGCCATCACTTTGGGGATGGGGCTGTTCGCCTGGGAGGCGCTGGTCCGCTATTTCGCCGTCCCGTCCTATCTTCTGCCGGCCCCAAGCCTCATCATCGCGACCCTCATCACCGATTGGCCGACGCTTTCGGCCTCGCTATGGGTGACTCTCTCGATTACGCTCAAGGCTCTCGGGATCGCGGTCATTGGGAGTGTCGGGCTGGCAATTATTTTCGCGCAGTCGCGACTTGTCGAGCGTGCGTTCTACCCATTCGCGGTCGCCATGCAAGTGACGCCGATCGTCGCCATCGCCCCGCTCCTGCTGATCTACCTCACACCCGGCATAGCGGTCCTGGTGTGCGCCTTTCTGGTGGCGTTCTTTCCTTTGCTGGCGAACACCACGCTCGGGCTCTCTTCGGCGGACCACAATCTGGTTGACTTGTTCCAGATGTATCGCGCCTCGCGCATGCAGCAATTCATGTTGCTCAGGTTGCCCTCGGCTCTGCCTTATTTTCTCGCGGGCCTCAGGATCAGCGGCGGGCTCGCTTTGATCGGCGCGATCGTCGCCGAAATCGCCGCCGGGTCCGCCGGCCAGGGATCGGGGCTTGCATATCGCATCGTCGAGTCCGGATTTCGCCTTAATATCCCGCGAATGTTCGCCGCGCTGCTCTTGATTTCGGTCGCAGGCATCACAATTCATCTGCTGCTGACTGCGCTGTCGCATTGGTTGTTGCGCGATTGGCACGATAGCGAGCGCGGGCGAGAAAGCTGAACCAAACAAGTTAGTTAACCGTATGACTTAAGACGGCGGGGGCGCCTTTGCGTCCGGTGCGCCGCCGGGCGGGCTAAATCTGCGCCGACAACAAGAAGGCGAGGTCATATGAACGTCGGATATATCAAGGCCGAGCGGCGGATTGCGCCGCCGCGGGCCTCCGTTCTCCGCAAGCTGGGGATTGCGAACCTCGTCAGCACCGCGAAGTTCGATATCGAGGCCGCCCATGAAGCGCTGGTCCGACGCCAGGCGGTTCCGGAGCGGATCTACGCCGATGGCCTGGTGGTCGATGTTCCGGCGGGGGTGTACCACCCGCTGCCCGACTCGAGTTCGGAATTTTTCATCCGCAACATCAAGGCGATGAACCCGAACCTGATCGCTAAGACGCTCGAAATCGGGTGCGGCTGCGGCATCATCTCGCTCTACATGGCCGCCAACTGGTCGTCGAGAACGGTCGCGACGGACATTTCGTCCGTCGCCGTCGAGGCGACGGTGGCCAACGCCACACTGAACAACGTCGCCTTGACGGCCTTCCAGTCCGACCTGTTCGAGAACATCGAGGAGGACGGCTTCGACCTGATCGTTTTCAACACGCCGTTGGTCGACAAGAATCCGGAGAACGACATCGAGCGCTACAGCCTGTGCGATCCGCACGGACGGATCACCGAGTCCTATTTGCGCCAGGCTCGCCGGCACGTGTCGAAGGACGGGCTCATCATCTTTTCGATCTGCAACAACTCCGCCTACGAAGTGATGGACGCGATCGACCTCGACTATCAGATCGTTGGCTTCGAACTGGCCTATAGCGGCTTTTGGCGGGCGATCGTCGGCGCGCGCAACTGACATCGAGGCGCGGAAGGGCCACGCGACGCGCTCGATGCGATTCGCGCGTCCTTCGATAGCGCGTCGCGCAAGCCGCGTTCGCGCCCGGTCCTTGTGCAGCCGCAGCAAATAAAGTCGGCGCCGGCACCCAGGCTGTAATCAGCCTCAGGCCGGTCGTCGCGGGCAGGCGACGTTCCAGCGCATCGCACCCCGCGCCCGAATTGCTTCGGAGGGGCAGGCGTCGCTGCGACCCCAGCGCCGGCCCATCCCTTTCCGCGAGCCTGTTGCGCTCATGCGCCCGCGGCCTCCTTCCGCCTGCCGGCGCCAGGCCGCGGCGCGTGACCGTCCCGATTGCAACCAGCGCACGAGTTCCGGCGAAAGAAAACGAAAGCGAAAGAAAGCAAAATGGCTTTCTTTTGCTTTTTTTCGCTTTCTTTTAGTTTTCGGAATCGGGACTTTTCAAAGGGTTACAACCGAAAAAAGCCAAAAAAATTTGCCTGGCTTCCGACTCGCGCAGCAGGTTGTCATCGAGACATCTCAAACAGCCACGCCCTCTCCTCGCCGGCTTACGGCCCGGGCGCCGAACGGAAGAGATTCCGATTAACGTGAGAACATAGCGGACGCTTCTGATTTTGTCAAGCAGCGATCCGGCTCTGACGGCGATACCTGTTGGTCCGCCCAGTTTTTGAACTGTGGAAGGGTGCGCCGCTCCTGGAAGCGTCCTGGCCGGGCTTGGCCCGGCCATCCATGAGAACATGAGCCAATCATGATAAACATCTGATAGGAAACATCTATCTGTTGATCACAGAGATCATCGCGGCCGGACGACGTGGATGGCCCGCACAAGGCCCGCCATGACGGCCGGTAAGCGCGACTCTCGGCAGCAATATCTAAGGGCGATAAGAGCCAACAATCCCGCGCTTGCCCGGCCTTGCCCGACGATCGCGCCGGCGGGGCGACAGGCATGTTCCTTGCGTGCGCCGCTATGACCGGCCGACCGGAGGGGGCCGCTGACCTTTGGCGACGCCGTCGCGAGCTCCGATTGGCGTCGTCCCCTAACGCGGCGTGGCGCATGAATGAAACGATAGACCTCGCGGCCGAACCCTACGCCTTCGCGCTCGCGCCTAAGCATTGCGCGCTGCTCATCATCGACATGCAGCGCGATTTTCTTGAGCCCGGGGGCTTCGGCGAAATGCTCGGCAACGACGTTTCGCAATTGCGCCGCACCATTGAACCGAACCGAAAGCTGCTCGCGGCATGGCGCGACGCTGGCCTTGCCGTTCTCCATACCCGCGAAGGTCATCGGCCCGACCTCGCCGATTTGCCGCCGGCCAAAAAGATCCGCGGCAAGAGCAAGACCAAGATTGGCGACGCCGGTCCGATGGGCCGGATACTGGTGCGCGGCGAAGCCGGCCACGACATCATTCCCGAGCTTTATCCCAAGCCCGGCGAGCCGGTCATCGACAAGCCCGGCAAGGGCGCGTTCCACGCCACCGATCTCCACGCCATCCTGCAGCACCGGGATGTGAAGCAGCTCATCGTCACCGGCGTGACGACCGAGGTCTGCGTCAACACCACAGTGCGGGAAGCTAACGACCGCGGCTACGACTGCCTCGTGCTCGAGGATTGCGTCGGGTCCTATTACCCCGAGTTCCACGCGATGGGCTTGAAGATGATCAAGGCGCAAGGCGGCATTTTCGGCTGGGTGTCGAGTTCCGAGGGCGTGATCGAGGCTTTGGCCGGGTGGAAGAGCCCCGCCTAGGCGGGGCGAAGCAGGGGAGCAAGACAATGGCGAATGCAATGACCGCCAGGGCGGGGCTCGAGAAATGGTGGGTTCCCGGCGACTGGAACGCCTTCTTCGGGTTCGGGACCAACATCCTGGTCAATGTTCTCGTCCTGACCGGTCTCCTGCGCTTCGTGCTGAAGATGCCCGACTCGCTGGTGTTCGGCCGAATTCTTCCCGCTCTCGGGCTGATGCTGTTCCTCAGCACGGTCTATTACGCCTGGCTCGCCTACCGGCTCGCCAAGAAGACCGGGCGCACCGACGTCTGCGCCCTGCCGTCGGGCACCAGCGTGCCGCACATGTTCGTCGTGACCTTCGTGGTCATGCTGCCGATCCTCCTCAGGACCAACGATCCGGTCCAGGCCTGGGAGGCGGGGCTTACCTGGGTGTTCGTCCAGAGCTTCGTTTTGATGGCGGGCGGCTTCATCGCTCCCGTCATTCGCAGGATCACGCCGCGCGCCGCGCTGCTCGGCTCGCTTGCGGGCATCTCGATCACCTTCATCTCGATGCGGCCGGGCCTGCTGGTGTTCGAGACGCCGCTGATCGGCATGGTCTGCTTCGCCATCATCCTGGCCAATTGGTTCGGCGGCGTGCGCTATTTCCAGGACGTGCCGGGCGGCCTGATCGCCATTGCGGCGGGCACGATCATCGCCTGGGGATCGAACCTTTTCGGCCTCGGCTACGGGGGCCTGAGCGTCAGCAGCGTCGGCGACGCCTTCTCGCATTTCGGCTTCTCGTTTCCGATTCCGGCCGTCGGCCACGTCTTTTCGGGCTTCAAGTTCATCGGGATCATCCTGGTCACCGCGATCCCGTTCGGCATCTATGATCTCGTCGAGGCGATGGACAATGTCGAGAGCGCTGCGGCGGCCGGCGACTCGTTTCCGACCACCCGGGTGCTGACGGCCGATGGCGTCATCAGCCTGATCGGCTGCCTGCTCGGCAATCCGTTCATCAACGCGGTCTATATCGGCCATCCGGGCTGGAAGGCGATGGGCGGGCGGATCGGCTATTCGGCCGCAACCGGCGTTATGGTGCTGGTGCTGACATGGCTCGGAATTGTCGCACTCGTCTCGAGCCTGATCCCAGTCGTCGCGATCCTGCCGATCCTGCTCTATATCGGCATGCTGATCGGCTCGCAGGCGTTCCAGGAAACGCCTCGCGCCCATGCGCCCGCGATCATTCTGGCGATGATCCCGCAGATCGCCGCGTGGGGCAAAACCATGATCGACGGCGCGCTTGGCGCAGCCGGCACCAACGCGGTGGCGGTCGGCTTCGACAAGCTCGGAAACACCGGCGTGTTGTACAAGGGCCTCGAGACCCTCGGCGGCGGCGCGACGCTCGCCGGCATTATCTTGGGCGCCGTCACCGTGTTCATCATCGAACGCCAGCTCGAGAAGGCGGCGGCCTTCGCGCTCGCGGGCGCGGTGCTCACCTTCTTCGGGCTCATCCACGCCGAGGATCTCGGGATCGGGCAATCGCCGGTGGTGGCGCTGAGCTATCTCGGCATCGCCGCGATGTTGTTCGCCTTCGCCAAATTCGCCCATGTGGCGCCGGCCGAGCCGAGCGAAATCGACCCGCACAACCTGAGCGTACCGGCCGCGGCGGAATAGGGGGCGCCGGGTCGACCCTGGGAAGCCTTCAGCCCTTCGCCGCCAGCCGGCGGCGTCGAGGCGGCCGAGTCGCGCGCGTCTTGGAGCCCGCGCCGCCATATCCGCTCATTGCGGCTGGGGCGCCGAATTCCATGGCGCAGACGCAAAGGCCGCAGATGTCCTTCGGCGGCATGAGCCGAACCGGCCGCTCGCAGCGCTTGCAGATCGTGGGAACGCTCTGGCGCTGGATGTGCTCGAAAAAGGCTCGCTCCTCGGGTTCGTCAATGACCCAGAAGCCAAAATTATCCTCATAAGCCGCGGCCATTTTAGTGCTTGCTCCTGACGCCGGCGGGAGACGCGGGATTTCATTCGCGGTCCGGCGCGAGACCAAGCTGAATATATGATTTGAGAGCGGGCATTTGCTCGCCGGGGCCAATCCGCTGCTTTTTTGGGCCTTTATACCCATTCTCATGGATCGGAATCGATCCACGAGAATGGCAAGCGCGAACGCGCGCCCGCGCTGATGCGCGGAATCGCAGATCGCGACGAGTCGCGACCTGCGGGATTTGAATATTATCAGCGCGCTGGACGTTTGGCTGAGGCGAGGCCCAGGAGCCTCGGGCTACGCGGCCGAACCGCCGAGGGCTCTTTCAAGCGGCGCAAGAAGCGGCTGCCGCTGGTTCCTCATTTCGGACGGCGCGCGCCCTGTCCAGCGCCTGAAGGCGTGACTGAAGGAGGCGGAGCCTTCGTAACCCAGGAGCCAGGCGATTTGCGACAGGGATATGCCCTGATCCTTGATGTACTGGAGCGCCAAGGTTCGTCGCAATTCGTCAACGACGTCTTCGTAGGTCGTGCCCTCGCTGGCGAGCCTGCGCGCCAGCGTCCGTGTGCTCAAAGCGAGCTTGTGCGCAATCCTGTGTCTCTGGGCTTTGCCATTCGGCAGCAGTTTCTCGAGTTCGCCCTCGACCGCGGCGCGCAACGTCCCCGACGCCGTGCTTCGTTCCCTCGCCGCCGCATCGCAAAAGGGTCGCAGCGCCTCGACAAGCTTCGGATCGGCGTTGACGAGCGGCAGAGCGAGGATCTCGCCGGAGAATTCCAGGAGATCGGACGCGGCCTCGCTCGAGGCGCGGCCGAACTCGACCGGGCAGCCAAAGAACCGTTCGAACTCCCGCAGGCGCGAATTGCGCGCATGTGCGAACGCCGCCCGGATCGGGCGGACGTGGCGCCCGGTGATTTCGCGCAGGCCCTTCAAATAGACCGCAAGGCCAAACTCGAGATTCTGCCTGGCGCTGTGCCTCGGAACGCCGACAACGTGGAATTCGATCGCGACCCCCTCTGACGTCCGCGCCAGCTTCACCCGCGTCGCCTCGTTCACGATCCGGCAATAGCGGGCAAACAGCGCCACGGCCTCGTTGACGTCCTTCGCGCCGGCGGTGATGTAGAAGAGGATTCCCGCGTCGCGCGGATCCGCCTGCTCCGCCAGATGGAGCCCCAGCGCGCTGTCGTCGAGCGCCTCCGCCGCATATTCAAGCAGCCGGCTTTGCCCCGCCGCGGACACGCGTCGCGGCTGATCTTCCGGGTCGGGTTTCGCAAGACCCGCGCGGCGCAACAAAGGCGCGGGATCGATTTTGCGCATCTCCAGCGCAGCGGTCGCCCGGGCCGCGGCGAACCCGGTCGCGGTTGGAAGGGCCCGACGCGTCATCTCTTCGACGATCATGGCGCGAAGTAGCCGCCGATTGGCGCGCAATGACAACGCCCCAAATGTGCGGGGGTCGATCCGGCGTCCCCTCCGTTTTCCTCTCGAAGCGCGGGCTCGCGCCGGGGGCCCTCGTTCGGCTCCTAGCCGCCCGCGCCGGCGCCGTCTCCGGCGCGCCGCGCCGCATCGAAAAAGACGCCCGGGTTCAGCCTGGCTACTCCGTCCCACCCGCCGAGCGCCAGCGCCCGGTCGATCTCGCGCCGGAAAAGCTCGAGCACCCAGAAGACGCCGTCCTCGCCGGCGCAGGCGACGCCCCAGAGATGCGGGCGCCCGATCAGCACCGCGCGCGCGCCGAGCGCCAGCGCCTTGACGACGTCAATTCCGCGCCGGAAGCCCCCGTCGACAAGCACCGGCGCCTGGCCGCCGACCGCCTCGACAATGCCCGGCAGCGCCCGGATCGAGGCGACCGCGCCGTCGAGCTGGCGCCCGCCATGATTGGAGACGATGATCCCGTCGGCGCCGCGCTTCACCGTCTCGCGCGCCTCGTCCGGATGCAGAATGCCTTTGAGGATGAGCGGCCCGCGCCACAAGTTTCGCAGCCAGTCGACGTCATGCCAGCCGATGTCCGGATCGAGCTGCTCTACCATCAGCGGGCCGAAGGCCGCCATCGCGGAGCGCGCGCCGTAGTTGGCGAAGCGCGGCGAGGGCGTCGCGCGCATCCGCATGAGCCAGCCCGGACGGCTGGCGAAGTCCGTGACGCGGCGCGGGCCCCACCGCAGGGGAAAGGACGCGCCGTTGCGCGCGTCGCGGTCGCGCCCCGCCACCACCTGGTTGTCGACGGTGAGGATGAGCCCGTGATAGCCGGCCGCCGCGGCGCGCGTGGCGAATTCCCTGGTGAGGCCTCGGTCCTTGTAGAGGAAGGTCTGCATCCATTTCGGGCCCTGCGTCGCGGCGCCGATCTCTTCGAGGCTCGACAGCGAGGCGTGGCTGGTCGAATAGATCGTCCCGAAGCGGGCGGCGGCGCGCGCAGTCTCGATCTCGGCGCGAGGCCACATGAGCCCGGCGAAGCCGGTCGGACCGATAATGACCGGCGAGCGGAGCTTCTCGCCGAACAGCTCGACCGACTGGTCGCGCGTGGCTGCGCCTGCGAGCAGCGTCGGAACGAGCTCCATTGCGGCCAGCGCCGCCTCGTTGGCGCGCATGGTGATCTCGTCGCCGGCGGCGCCGTCAACCAGGTCGAACAGCATTCGCGGCAGCTGCTTGCGGGCGAGCGCGCGCAGCGCCGGGACGCTGTAGCCTTTGCGCTCGACCACGGCTTTGTCCATCAGACGCCGAGCCGATAGGCCCTGATCGCGTTGTCGCGGAAGAGCTTGCGCTTGTCGGCCGGCGAGAACCCCGCCGTCGCCCAGTCGAGCGTCGTCAGCCATTGCAGATAGCTTCCGGCGAGTTCGCACACCGGCCAGTCGCCGCCGTAGAGAATGCGATCCGGGCCGAAGCATGCGATCACGTGATCGATGTAGGGCCGGAGCTGATCGCGGGTCCATGTCGTGTGGTCGGCCTCGGTGGTGACGCCGGAAACCTTACACACGACATTGGGCAGCGCCGCCATCTCGCTTATGTGCGTGCGCCACGGGTCGATGAGGCCGGCCTTGATCCCGGGCTTGCCGATGTGATCGAGGATGAACGAGACCTCCGGGCATTGGCGCATCATCGCGAGCGTGTTCGCCGCCTGGGGATGATAAATGCAGGCGTCGAACGAAAGGTTATATTTCGGCAGGAGCCGCAGCGCCTCGAGAAAGGCGGGCTTCAGCATGAACTCCGGATCGGGCTCATTCTGGATCAGGCGGCGCACGCCGCGCACAATTCTGAGCTTGGCGACCCGCGCCATCTCCGGTTCGATCGCGGCTCCGCGTTCGAGCGGCAGTGAGACGACGGCGCCGAGCACCCGGCGGTCATGCTCAGCGAGGCCGTCGACCCATTCGGCTTCGTCGAGATATTGCGGCCTATCGACGTCGACCTCGACGAAGACGAAGCCTTCGAGCTCGAACGGCTTTGCCCGACTGGCGAGATCGTCCGGAGTCCAGTCGCGCTTGAGCGCCGGCGCGTCCTTCGCCCACGAGTAGGCGAACCGCTGCTGGTCGAGCAAATGGATATGGGAATCGATGATTGGAAAATCGATCATGGCCGACGCCTCCTCCCGATTGCTTTTTTTGGCGCCGTCTTACGCCCTGCCGATCTTTCGCAGCGCGGGGACCTCGACCGGCAGCTCCTTCAGTCCATTGCGGACACGCTCGAGCGTCGCAGCCTCCGCGGCTTTGACGTGCGCCAGGCTTTCGAGCGTTTCGGCGATACGCGCGCGCGGAACGACGACCACGCCGTCGCGATCACCGACCACAACATCCCCCGAGGCGACCGACACGCCGCCGCAGACGATCGGCAGGCCGACGGAGCCGGGACCGCGCCTTTGCGGCGAATTCGGCGTCACCCCCATGGCGAAGGTCGGGACGCCAACGGTTTCAAGGTCATCGAGATCGCGCACAAGGCCATCGGTGACAAAGCCTGCGACGCCGCGATTGCGGGCGACATACATCAAGAGATCTCCAGTAACCGCCGCCCCCGTATAGCCTCCGGTCGCCACGACCAGCACGTCGCCGGGCCTGGATTCGGCGAGCGCCGCCATGAACGCCAGATTGTCGAGCGGCCCGCAGTCGCAGGTGAGCGCCACGCCAACGAGCGGGCCGCCGACGAGCCGCTTGATGCGCCAGTCGAGAGCGCCCGTTCCGTTCATGGCGTCGACGATGAAGCTGGTCGGCGTCCCGCGGAAACGCTCGACGAGCTCGCTTGGGGGCCGTTCTTGCGACGCGGCGAAGACGAGCGGGAGCGGTTCCTCGATCATGGCGGACCTTGTCAGTCGAATTGCCTGCGCCTTCGGCGGGTCCTACGGGACCGCGCTTGGCGCCGGCCGATAGAAATGCACGTCCGCTGCGCGCGGGCAACTCGCTCGAGGCGCCGCTTGAGCGCGCGCCTGCGTGGCGAGGTCCCTCGGGCGCTTTCGTATTTGACACCCGAACAAGGGTCGTCAACATAAGGCGCCTGAACAACGGAGCCGTTGGCCGGGAGGGCTGGATGGCGCGGAATTTGCTGTCCGGTGCGCCGGGTTCGGGCCGGTCAGGAGTGGGAGCTCGGCAATGACGCAATTCGATAAATTCGCCGCGACGCGGCGCGACGCGCTGAAGGTGGGGCTGGCGGGGGCTGTGGCTTCGGGCGCCCTTCTTGGCGTGATGCGCGCCGCCTTCGCCGACGACACGCTGGCCGAGATCAAGAAGCGCGGCGTGCTCACGGCCGCGACCGAGATGCAATTCCCGCCCTTCGACATCTCCGACAACGGAACCTACAAGGGCGTCGATCGCGATCTCGTCGACGCGGTGGCCAAGGAGATGGGAGTCAAGGTCTCCTATCTCGACCTGCCGTGGACCAGCGTCCTGCCTGGGCTGGACGCGAAGAAGTTCGATCTCTGCATCGCGCCGGTGACCATCACCAAGGAGCGGATGAAGCATTACGCCTTCACCGTGCCGATCGCCGATGCGACCGCTGCGCTGATGAAGCGCGCCGACGACAAGAGCATCATGAAGCCCGAGGACATCGCCGGCAAAACGGTCGGCGGGCAGAAGGGCACCTCGCAGGTGGCGCAGCTCAAGGCGTTCGCGGCGAAACTGCCGAAGCCGGTCGAGGTCAAGGAATATGTCGACAACAATCAGGCGGCCGCCGACCTCGCCGCCGGGCGCATCGACGCGACGGTCAATTCGCTGCCCAACCTCGCCTATGCCGCGCAACAGCGCTCCGACACGTTCGCGGTGGTGACGCCGCCGTTCGGCGAGCCCACCTATTTCTCCTGGGTCGGCCGGCTCGACGACAAGACGCTGATCGACGCCATCAACGCCGCGATCCTGAAGGTCGAGGCCGACGGGGAAATGGCGAAGATCCAGAAGACCTGGTTCGGACAGACGATGAACCTGCCGAAGACAGTGCCCGAGCCCTCGATCTGATCGCGCCGTCTTAACGAGCGCGGGGTTCCTCGATAGGATCGCTGACGCAGTACTGACTGGCCTAGCTGGATGGATTGCTTCGTCGCCATAGCCCGCCCGAATGGACGGGCGTCTCTCGACGCCCTTACGCTCCTCGCAATGACGCTCGCGGACGGTGAAGCGCGTCATTGCGAGAGAAGCGAAGCAATCCATCCCACGCCATGAAGCCCGAGGTCATCCTCCACTCGTTCGGCTACCTGACGCACGCCGCGGGCGTCACCATCGCTGTGTCCTTCGCCGGCATCGTGTTCGGGTTCGTCATCGGCGCGCTGGTCTGCGTCGCACGCGTTTCGCCACGCCCCTGGCTCAGACGTCTGGGCGGCGCGTATGTGAGTATCTTTCGTGGCGTTCCGCTGCTGGTGCAGCTCCTGTTCATCTATTATTTTCTCGCCGAATACGGGCTCGACGTCCCCGCGATCGTGGCTGCGGTCGGAGCGCTCGCGCTCTCGTCGGCGGCCTATCAGGCGGAGATCCTGCGCGGCGCGCTCAACGCCGTGCCGCGCGGGCAGGGAGAGGCGGCGACCGCGCTTGGCTTTTCCGGCCTCGACATCTGGCGGCGCGTTCTTCTGCCGCAAGCCCTGAGGATTTCGACGCCGCCGCTCATCAACGAATTCATTCTCCTCATCAAGGCTTCGTCGCTGGTCTCGGTGGTCGGGATCGCCGAATTGACGCGCGTCAGCATGAACATCGCCTCCGAGACCTATCGGCCGCTCGAGGCCTATGTCGGCGGCGCCCTGTTCTATCTCGCGATCAACCTTTGCCTGGCGGGGGCGGGCGCGCTCGTGGAGCAGCGCCTTGCCGCGGCGGGCGCGCGATGAGCCTTGCTCTCATCTGGCATTATGCGCCCTCGCTCCTGAGCGGCTTTGGGGTCACCATCCTGTGCTGGGCGGCCGGCGGCGCGCTCGGGCTCATCCTCGGGTTCGCGATCACCTTGCTTGTTCGGCTGCGGATCGCGCCGCTCAACGGACTCATCCGGGCGTTCATCGAGATCTTCCGCGGCACGCCGTTCTTGGTGCAGCTCTTCCTCCTCTATGCGGGCGGCCCGTCGATCGGGCTCAGACTCAGCGCGACTGCGGCCGGCGTTCTTGGTCTCGCCCTCTACTCGTCGGCCTATTTCGCCGAGATCTTTCGCGCCGGCTTCGCCGCCGTGCCGGCAGGCCAGATCGAGGCCGCGGTCAGCGTCGGCATGGCCCCGTTCGACACGATGACGCGGGTGATGCTGCCGGGCGCGCTCATCGCCGCCGTGCCTTCGATCGTCAACATGCTGATCATCCTGTCGAAGGAGACGGTCGTCTTGTCGATCATCACCGTGCCAGAGCTCATGTATCAGGTGCAGACGATGGCGGCGGAGACGTTCACCGCCTTCGGCGCGATCTTCGCCATGGCGGTCTTCTACTGGCTTCTGGTCGAGGCGGTGTCGCGCGTCGGCGCCCGGATTGAAGCTCGGGTGACGGCCTATCTCGCGCATGAGGCCAGCGCATGAACGCGCCGATGATCGAGCTTGCCAAGGTGAGCAAGAGCTTCGGCGCGCATCAGGTGCTGCGCGGCGTCGACTTTTCCGTCGGGCGCTCGGAGGTCGTCTGCCTTATCGGGCCGAGCGGCTCCGGCAAGAGCACGCTCTTGAGATGCGTGAATTTCCTCGAGCCCTATGATTCCGGCGATCTTCGCATCGACGGCAGGCTGATCGGCTACGACGACGCGAACGGAACCCGCCGGCCGATGGCGGCGCGCGCCCTGCGCGAGATGCGGCGCGAGATCGGCATGGTGTTCCAGCATTTCAATCTTTGGCCGCACATGACGGCGCTCGGCAATGTCGCCGAACCGTTGCGGCGCGTGCGCGGCCTGAACGCGCGCGAAGCGGCCGAGCGCGCCACGGCGATGCTGACCCGGGTCGGGCTCGCCGCCAAGGCCGACGCCTATCCGTCGCGCCTTTCAGGCGGGCAGCAGCAGCGCGTCGCCATCGCGCGGGCGCTGGCGATGCAGCCCCGCCTCATGCTGTTCGACGAGCCGACCTCGGCGCTCGATCCCGAGCTGGTCGGGGAAGTGCTGGAGGTGATGAAGAGCCTCGCGGCGGAGGGCATGACGATGCTGATCGTCACCCACGAGATGGGCTTCGCCGCCCATGTCGCCGGCCGCATCGCCTTCATCGACGAGGGCCGCATCATCGACGAGGGCCCGCCGCGCCGGGTGTTCCACGAGAGCCCGGAGCCTCGCGTGCGGCAGTTTCTGCAGACCTATCACGATCGCAACGCGTTCTGAGCCAGTGGGCGCCCCTCGCGCCGCGCTCCGTTCTCCCGACGTTCACATGGAACAGGCGGCGCGCCTTCGGCGTTTCGGGGAAAAGCCGGGCGCGCCCAATGTTCGATTCCGAGGTCCGTATTTCCGTCGACGTGGCCATGCCGGCGCCGCCTGGCCTGCGCTATGTGTCCGATGACGGTCCGGCGATCCGGCGCCGGCGAGCGGGCAGGGGCTTCGTCTATTTGGATGCGAGAGGCAGGCGGGTCGCGAATCCCGATACGCTGAACCGCATACGCGCCCTTGTCATTCCGCCGGCCTGGACGGACGTGTGGATCTGCGCGGCGGCGGACGGGCACATCCAGGCGACCGGCCGAGACGCCAAGGGGCGCAAGCAGTACAAATATCACGCCGAATATCGCGAGGCGCGGGAGCAGACGAAATATGAGCATCTGCTCGAGTTCGCCGCCGCGCTGCCGACGATCCGGGCCAAGGTCGCCGAACACATGAGCCTGCGCGGCCTGCCGCGCGAGAAGGTCCTGGCGACGATCGTACGCCTTCTGGAGACGACGCTCATCCGTGTCGGCAACGACGAATATGCGCGAACCAATCAGAGTTACGGGCTCACGACCCTCAGAAGCGAGCATGTCGCAGTCGAGGGCGCTGAAGTTCGCTTCCACTTCGCCGGCAAGAGCGGCAAGCAATGGTCGCTCGCCACTCGCGACCGGCGGGTGGCGCGGATCATTCGCGCCTGCCAGGAACTGCCAGGGCAGGAGCTTCTGCATTATTTCGACGAAGACAAGACGCTGCGCGCGGTGTCGTCGGGCGACGTCAACGCCTATCTCAGAGAGATCGCCGGCGGCGACGTCACCGCCAAGGATTTCCGCACCTGGGCCGGAACGATGCTGATGGCGCGGTTCCTCTCAAGCGCGCCTCCATTCACCAGTGCGACGCAGGCCAAGCGCTCAATGAGCGCCGCGGTCAAGCAGGTCGCGGCGGCGTTGGGCAACACCGCGGCGGTGTGCCGCAAGTCCTATATCCATCCGGCGATCGCCGAGGCCTATCTCGGCGGCGCCTTCGCGCTGATCGCCGCGCCGGAGAGCGGGGCCTCCGAATTGGCGGGTCTGACCGCTGAGGAGACTGCGGTCCTCGCGCTGCTCGCGGATTCTTGAATTCAGCCTTGCGAGCGCTCAGCCGCGCGCCTTCTCGTTGAGGCTCGGAAAGCCGCGCTGGTGCCAGACCGGGTAGGCGGGAACGACATCGCTCGCCGCGTCGAGCTTCGCTGCCTGCTCGGGCGTCAGTTTCCAGCCGACAGCGCCAATGTTCTCGCGCAACTGCTCCTCGTTGCGGGCGCCGATGATGAGACTGGCGACCGTCGGACGCCTGAGCAGCCAGTTGAGCGCGATCTGCGGGATGGTCTTTCCGGTCTCCTTGCTGAGCGCGTCAAGCGCGTCAACGATTGCGAACAAGCGCGCCTCGTCATAGCGCGGCCCCGTTTCCGGAATGGAATGCGCGCGTGTGCCTGGCTGCGGCGGCTGTCCACGCCGGATTTTTCCGGTGAGCTTCCCCCAGCCGAGCGGGCTCCAGACGACCGCGCCCACGCCCTGATCAAGGCCAAGCGGCATGAGCTCCCACTCATAGTCGCGATTGAGCAGCGAATAATAAGCCTGGTGCGCGACATAGCGCGGATAGCCGTAACGCTCCGACGCGGCGAGCGACTTCATCAGATGCCAGCCGGAGAAATTCGAGCAGCCGATGTAGCGGACCTTGCCCGCGCGCACGAGGTGATCGAGGGTGGAGAGCGTCTCCTCCACCGGCGTATTGTAGTCCTGGCCGTGCAATTGCAGGAGGTCGATCGTCTCGATTCCGAGCCGCCTGAGAGAGCCTTCCGTCGCCTCCAGGAGATGGTGGCGCGACGAGCCATAGTCGTTCGGGCCGTCGCCCATCGGGAATGTCGCCTTGGTGGAAATGAGCGTGCGATTGCGCTTGCCCTTGATCGCCTCTCCGAGGATCTGTTCGGCGAGGCCGGCGGAATAAACGTCGGCGGTGTCGAACAGGCTCACCCCGTGGTCGAGGCATATGTCGATCAGCCGGGACGCGCCCGCGGCGTCGGTCGTTCCCCATGCGTTGAAGAAGTCATTGCCGCCGCCGAAAGTGCCCGTGCCGAAGCTCAGCGCCGGCACACGCAGGCCGGAATGGCCGAGACGATTGTATTCCAAGATCCTGCTCCTATTGGGATCGCGCTCGCAGCAAGCCTCGCATCGGGGCCGCCTTTACTGCGCTCGCCTCCGTGATAGTCTGACGGGCCGGCGGATGAAAGAGGGCGCGCGATGGCGAGCTTCGAGGGCAAGACCATCTCCCATATCCACCACGAATTGCATTCGCATCTGCCCTCCGAGCCGGCCTTGCGCACGAAGGCGCTCGAAAGCCTGCTTGCGGAGAAAGAGCTTATCGATCCCGCCGCGGTCGACGCCTGGATCGAGATGTATCGCGACGAGATCGGCCCGAAGCGCGGGGCGTCCGTGGTCGCGCGCGCCTGGGTCGATCTCGCCTTCAAGGCGCGGCTCCTGGCGGACGGAACCGCAGCGATCGGCGAACTCGGTTTCGCCGGTCATGCGACCGGGCACTTGCAGGCGGTCGAGAACACCGCGGACGTGCACAATCTCGTCGTCTGCACTCTTTGCTCCTGCTATCCGTTCTCGCTGCTTGGTCTCTCGCCCTCGTGGTACAAGTCGAACGAATATCGCGCTCGCGCGGTGCGCGATCCGCGCGGCGTACTCGAGGAATTCGGCGTCGAGCTCGACGGCGAGACGCAGGTCCGGGTCTGGGACTCGACATCGGAGCGGCGCTATCTCGTGGTGCCTGAGCGGCCGAAGGGGGTCGAGGATTGGGACGAGGCGGCGCTCGCCAGACTTGTCACACGCAATTCGATGATCGGCACGCAGCGCGATCTCTCTCCGGCGCGGGCGACAGCCTGATGGACGGCGTTCACGATCTCGGCGGCCGGGAGGGCTTCGGGCCGATCAAGGGCAAGCACGATGGCCAGATGATCCACGCCGAATGGGAGATCCGCGATTTCGCCATCAAGCAGTCGGCCGCCGCCGGTCAGAGCTGGACGATCGACTGGTTCCGCTATTGCCGCGAGCTCGCCGACCCGGTCGATTATCTGACACGGCCCTATTACGATCAATGGCTGACGACAGCCGTCGCCCAGCTCATCGACGAAGGCTATCTCACGCTCGATGAGGTCAAGGCGGGCGTTGCGGCTTTCACTCCGAAGCCCGGCGTTCCGCCGCAGAGCGCGCAAGCGGCGCGCGCGGCCGTCAGGAATCCGAGGAGCTTCGCGGTTAGCGTCAATGCGCCGCCGCGCTTCGCGATTGGCGAAAGGGTGCGATGCCGGCTCGACGGCGGCGTTGGCCATACGCGCCTGCCGCAATATGTGCGGGGCAGGGCGGGGGAGATCCACAGCCATCACGGCGGTCATGCGCTGCCCGACGCGGGAGCGCGCGGCGAACATCGCGGCGAGCATCTCTACACCCTGAGCTTCGCTTCTGCGGACCTCTGGCTGGAGGCGAAAGGGAGCGCCGACCGTGTGTTCGTCGACCTGTGGGAGAGCTATCTTGAACCGACCTGAGCTCAGCTTTCTCAAGGCCAAGGACGGCGAGCCGGCGTTCGGCGAGCCATGGCATGCGCAGGCGTTGGCGCTCGCCGACGCCCTTGTGAAGCGCGGCGTGATCTCGCCAGCGCGCTGGGCCGGGACGCTTGGCGCCGAGATCAAGGCGCTGAGCGCCGAGCCCGACGATCGCGAGACCTATTTCCGGGCCGTCCTCGCGGCGCTTGAGCGGCTGCTTGCGGAAGCCGGCAGCCTCACGCGCGAAGAACTCGATGAGCGCGAGCATCAATGGGAGCGCGCCTACTTGCGCACCCCGCATGGGCGCCCGGTCGAGCTTGCCGCAGGCATGGAGCCGCTAGCGCCCCACCACGGCGAAGTCTAGCCGACCAATCGCCAGCCGACGGCGCTTCGCTCAAGCACTGTCGCCCGCAGGCCGAACGGCTCCGGCGTGACGCCGCGGATCCAAAGCTCCATGCGCTCGACCTCGACCTCGACGAAAATCGCATTTGTCCGGTCTGTTTCGCTGGGAAAGTAGACGTCATAGGCCGCCTTCCAGCGGCTGCGCGTCCCGGATTCGCTCTCGTGCAGTGCGGCTCTGCCGATGAACGTGGCGAACGCGAGGTCGGGGTCGTGCTGAAACAGGATCGTGACCGTGTCGGCCCGTCGCATGTCGGCCGCCTTGTGCGATCGGCCATCGGTGAGGAACCGGATCTTCCACTCGTCCTCGCCGGGGTCGTTCAGCACCCGCCCCATCGGCCGAACGTGAGGCGCGCCGGCCTCGCTTGCGGTCACGAGCCAGCAATAGCGCGCGCTTCGCATCGTCTTTGCGGCGCCGGCCATCAGGCGGCTGACGTCAACGCTGTCGGGCTTGGCCTTCGTTTCCAACATCGGAAAATCCTCCGTTTCGCCCCGGCCGCCCGCACGCTTACCAGATATAGACGCGGCCGTCTAGACCGGATAGTCTACAAACATGGGGCGAGCGCAATTCGATCACGCGAGTTTCCTTGGCGCTGCTCGCGACCTCCTCGCCGAGCGGGGGCCTGAAGCCGTGACTATCGATTCGGTCGGCGAGCGGATCGGAGCGCCCAAGGGCTCGTTCTACTATCGCTTCGCCTCGCGCGACGCGCTGCTCGGTGAAGTATGGCTCGAGACCGTGCTCGCCTATCAGGAGGGCTTCGTCGCCGCGATCGAGGCCGGCGACGGCCTACGCGCCGCGCTGCACACGCCGGCTTGGGCGCGCCGCCATTTGGAAGACGCGCGACTGCTGATGCTCTACAGCCGACATGATTTCGTTCAAGGCGACTGGCCGGCGGCGCTCAGAGGCGGGGCGGCCGATCAGGCTGAGCGTTTCGAGGCTTGCTTGCGGACATTTGCGCGCGGAGCGTTCGGCCGCGCCGGTCGCGCTGAGATGCGCCAGGCCGCATTCGTGCTGGCGGAAGTCCCGATCGCCGCGGTTAAGCATCATCTTCAGCGCCGCGAGCGGCCGCCGCGGCTGGTTGATGAATTGATCAGCAAGACGTACCGCGCGATCGTCGGGGACACCGATGCGGAGGGCGGCGCGCGAACTCGCTAGATCCTGCGGGTCGCGATGTTTCCGAGTCGATCATTCCTGCTTTAAGAGGTGAGTTACACTGCTGAGCGGCGCCGGAGGCGAACACGCATGTCTGACCAACGATGGCGCAAGAGGGTCCTCGGCAATCGGGCGCTTGCGCCCGAAACGTTGATGATGGGCTACGGCTACGATCCGTTCCTCAGCGAGCGATCGCTGAAGCCGCCGGTCTTTCACACCTCGACCTTCGTCTTCCGCACCGCGCAGGACGGCAAGGAATTCTTCGAACTGGCCTATGGCCTGCGTCAGAAGCGGCCGAACGAGGAGCCGGGCCTCATTTACAGCCGGATCAACAATCCCGATCTCGAAATGCTCGAGGACCGGCTGGCGATCTGGGATGAGGCGGAGGCCAATCTGACCTTCGCCTCAGGGATGGCCGCCATTTCGACGACCCTCTGGGCTTACGCACGGCCCGGTACGGTCATCGTCCATTCCGGCCCGGTCTATGGCGGAACGGATTTTCTCCTGAACAGGATCCTGCCGCAGTTCGGCGTCGCCCCGGTCGGCTTCCCGGCGGAGGGCGGCGCCGGCGCGATGGAGGAGGCGGTGAACAAGGCGCGCGGCATGGGATCGATCGCCGCGCTTTATCTCGAGACGCCCGCCAATCCGACCAACGGCCTCGTCGACATCGCCCGCGCCAGACAGATCGCCGACGGCCTCTGAGGGCGAGGACGGAAAGCGCCCGATGGTCATCGTCGACAATACGATGCTCGGTCCGCTGTACCAGACACCCATTGCTCATGGCGCCGATCTGGTCGTGACGTCGCTCACCAAATATGTCGGCGGCCATTCCGATCTGATCGCCGGCGGCTGTTCGGGGACGCGTGCGGCGCTCGAGCCGATCCGCGGCATGCGCACGATCCTCGGCACGATGTGCGATCCCAACACCGGCTGGCTGCTGATGCGCTCGCTCGAAACGCTGAAGCTCAGAATGACGGCCGCCGCCGAGGGCGCGCGCAAGGTGGCGGAGTTTCTGCGCGATCATGCCGGGAATCGCGTCGGTCTGGTATCTGGGCTTTCTGCCCGAAGATCATCCCGATCGGGCGGTGTTCGAACGTCAGTTCAAGGGCGCGGGCTCGACCTTCAGCTTCGAGGTCAAGGGCGGCGAAGCCGAAGCCTTCGCCGTTCTGGACAAGCTCGAAGTGATCAAGCTCGCGGTCAGTCTGGGCGGAACGGAGACGCTCGCCTCGCATCCCGCGGCCATGACCCATTCCGACATCGCGCCCGAAGAACAGATGCGCCTCGGGATCACGCCTGCGCTGATCCGCCTCTCGGTCGGGATCGAAAACCCGGACGATCTCATCGCCGATCTCGACCAGGCGCTGAGGAGCTGACGATCAGCGCGTCGCGCCGGATGAGGCCGGCGCTTACGCCCACGGGCGCGCCTTCTACCTCCGCTTGCGGGGAGAAGGTCGGGATGAGGGGGTGAGGCCAAGGGCTTGGCCAAGCGGGAGCCCCTCAGATTTTAAGGTTGCCCGGGCCTCTGCAAGGCGCTAGCTGGTTTTAGACGACCAATTGACGCGTGCGTAAAACCTCTCGCGAGGGCCGAATGGCGAAGCGCAGGTTCAGGATCGTTCTGATCAAGCCGTCGCATTACGACGACGACGGCTATGTCATCCAGTGGCGGCGCTCCACCATCCCTTCGAACAGCCTGGCCAGCGTCTACGGATTGCTGGCGGAATGCGCGGAAGCGCGCGTCCTCGGCCCTGACGTCGACATCGCGTTCGAGATCTACGACGAATGCAACACCATCGTCGACATTCCGGCGATTTCACGGCGCATTCTCGCTGATGGCGGCATGGTCGCGATGGTCGGGGTGCAATCGAATCAGTTTCCGCGCGCGCTCGACATCGGCCGCCAGTTCCGCAAGCAGGGCGTGACCGTCGCCGTCGGCGGCTTCCACGTTTCCGGCTGCATCGCCATGCTGCCCGAATTGCCGCCGGACCTGAAGGAGGCCCAGGCGCTCGGGATCATCCTGTATGCCGGCGAGGGGGAAGGGCGGCTTGCTGGCTTCCTGAAGGACGTGGATTCAGGCCAACCCAAGCCCGTCTACAATTACCTCAACGACATGCCCGACATGGCCGCCGCCGCGATACCCGTTCTGCCGCGCGAGGTCGTGACCAGGGTCGCCGGCCACTACACCAGCTTCGACGCCGGACGCGGCTGCCCGTTCCAGTGCTCGTTCTGCACCATCATCAACGTGCAGGGGCGCAAGTCGCGCTATCGCACGCCCGACGACGTGGAAGCGATCGTGCGCGCCAATTCCGCGCAAGGGGTAACGCGCTTCTTCGTCACCGACGACAATTTCGCCCGCAACCGCAACTGGGAGCCGATCCTCGATCGCCTCATTGAATTGCGGGAGAACCAGGGCTTCAAGATCAGGCTCCTGCTGCAGGTCGACACGCTCTGCCACAAGATCCCGAACTTCATCGAGAAGGCCGCGCGGGCCGGCTGCAACGCCGTGTTCATCGGGCTCGAGAACATCAATCCCGAGTCGCTGATGGGGGCGAAGAAGCGCCAGAACAAGATCTGGGAATATCGCGACATGCTGCAGGCGTGGCGGCGCGCCAAGGTGATGACCTGGGCGGGCTACATCCTCGGCTTTCCCACCGACACGCCGGAATCGATCGCGCGCGACATCGACACCATCAAGCGCGAACTGCCGATCGACATTCTCGAATTCTTCTTCCTCACGCCCCTGCCGGGATCGGAGGATCACAAAGTCCTCCATCTCAAGGGCGCGTGGATGGAGAAGGACATGAACAATTACGATCTCGAGCATGTCTGCGCCAACCATGCGATCATGTCGGCCGACGACTGGCGCGGCGTCTATCGCGACGCCTGGGCGCGCTACTATTCCGACGCGCATGTCGAGACCGTGCTGCGCCGGGCGGTTACAAGCGGCATCAATCCGCGCAAGATCGTCGATGCGATGACGGTGTTCTCGGGCTCGTCGCGGATCGAGCGCGTGCATCCGCTGCAGTTCGGCTATGTGCGACGCAAGCTGAGGACGCAGCGCCGGCATGGGCTGCCGGTTCTCAATCCGCTGGTGTTCTATCCCTGGCGGGCATTCGACTTCCTGTCAGTCGCGGGAAAATGGGCGGCGCTCGCCTTGCGCTACCGGAAGATCCTGCGCCGCGTGCTGGCCGACAAGGACGGCGCGGCTTACATGGACGAGGCGCTCAAGCCCGCCGACCGAGGTCGACCACGACGCACGATTTCGTCGCCGGCTACGCCGACAAGATCCCCGACACCTATGGCGCGCCGAAGCGCGAGACGGCGACCGCGGCGGTGAGTGAGCGGCGCGCGTCGCGCGCGACGACGCGAGCTAGCTCGCTTATTCCTCTGGCATTCCGGCCTTGCGCAAGCCGTCGTACACCCGCTCGTTCGCCTCGACGCGGGGTGGATCGCCACCCTGTGCGGAGTAGTACGCCTTAAATGCCGCGATCGTCTTGAACGGCCCGGTGGAGGCCAGCGCGAGGTAGCGCTGCAGCGCCTCGCGCGCTTCGGCGTCATGACCGGTCAAGGCGAGCGCGGCCACAAGGACCGAATGAATATAGTGGACGTAATTCGGATTGATCGCGATCGCCTGGCGAGCCCAGTCAATCGCCTGGTCATAATTCTTCAGTCCGAAATTGGCCCACGCCTTGCCGCCATAGAAACTGGCGAGCCGCGGATCGAACGGGCTCGTCCGAATCGCCTTGTCGAAATATTCAAGGCCTTTGTCGAAATGCCCGAAAAATATGTGGTCCCAGCCCAGGTTGGCGAGGGCGTCCACGTTGGACGGGTCCAGGGCGAGCGCGCGTTCGTGCTCGGCGACCGCTTCCGGGTAGCGCGCCTGGAACCGAAGGATGGCGCCCTTCAAGTCGTGATTCCAAGACCAATCCGGATCGAGGGCGCGCGCCTTGGACACCAATTCATCGGCCCGCTCGAGGTCGCCTTTGGGGTCGCTGGAACCGCCAAGCGCCGCCAGCATGAAAGAACTTGTTTCCCAATCCCATCAGGGCGCGGACATTGTTGGGATCGATGGCGAGCGCCTGTTCGCAGAGCGCGTATGCCGCGTCCGCCTCCTTGCCGACAGATCCGGCCTTCCATTGACCCGCTCCGCATTGCAGAGCCAGGTCCTCGGCGTTGGGATTGGCCGCGGCGTCCGTTTGAGGCGGGCAGCCTCCACCTCGGTGAGTTGAAAGTCGATTGCGCGCGTCAGATGGGTGACGATCGCGTCCTGCGTCTGCAACAGATCGACGCGGGGCGTGTCGAATTGCTCGGCCCAGAGGTGGGCGCCGCTACCGGCGTCGATGAGCTGGGCGTTGACTCTCATCCGGTCGCCGCTCGGCTGCACCGAGCCTTCGAGAACATATCGCACGCTGAGGTCCTTGCCGATCACCTTGGCGTCGACCGGCTTGCCCTTGAAGGTCATGGCGGTGTTGCGCGCGATGACGAAGTTGCCGGGGATGCGCGCGAGGCTAGTGGTCAGTTCGTCGGTCAAGGCGTCGACGAGATAATCCTGCCGCGGATCGCCCGACAGATTGGCGAAGGGCAGCACGACGATCGAAAGACGCGCGGCCTCGGCGGGCGCCTTCATGGCGACGCTTGCGGGCCGGTTCGCATTGACGAACCACCACGCGCCGCCCGCGACCACGATGAGCAGCGCCGCCAGAGCGGCGGCGAGCGGCGCGAGCCCCAACCGCCTTTTCTGTGGCGCGGGAGTTGCGGGCGTCACGGGTTCCGCCGGCTTCGCCTGCGCGGGTACGCCGACCTGCAACGAATAGACCCGGATCGGCTCGACGATGTTCTTGAGCTGGGTAAGGCCAAGATCGGTCACCGCGCAATCGAGCCGACCCTTGACCTGCCGATAGGCGTCCTCGGAAAGACAGATCGCGCCCGGCTTGGCGATCCCTTCCAACCGCGCGGCGATGTTGACCCCGTCACCCATGAGGTCGCCGTCGCTCTCCTGGACGACGTCGCCGACGTAAATCCCGACGCGGAACTCGATGCGCCTTTCCGGGGGGAGGCCCATGTTGCGCTCGACCATCCCGCTCTGCACTTCGATCGCACAGCGCACCGCGTCGACCACACTGCGGAACTCGATGATCGAACCGTCGCCCGTGCGCTTGACGATGCGGCCGCGGTGCACCGAGATGATCGGATCGATCAAGTCGCTGCGGAGGGTCCGAAGCCGCGCAAGCGTGCGGTCTTCGTCCGCCCCCGCAAGCCGGCTGTAGCCGGCGACGTCGGACACCAAGAATCGCCGCGAGCTTCCGGGATCTCGCTCATCGCGTCGTGCTCCGCGACTCGACGCTAGCACGAAAGGGCCGGCAAATCGCGGGGAAGCGCCTGAAGCCGCAAGTCTTCGCCTCAGCCCTTCCAGCGCTCGCTCAACCCCATCATCACCGCAAGCGCGTCCGCCCACAGCCGGCGCGTCAGCGCCTCGGCGCCCTCCTCGCGCGCAAGCGCCGCAGCCTCGCCCGCCCAAAGTGGCGAAAAATCGCCGCTGCCGCGCTTTTCGCCCGCAGCGCGTAACGGCGCGGCGGCTCCGGCCGCCAAGGGAAATGGCGGCGCGTCCTCGCACATCGGCCCGACCTCGGCGACGAACCGGTTGAGGAGGCCGCGCGCCGGGCGCCCGGTGAACACGTTGGTCAGCCGCGTCGCGTCGTCGCGCGCGCTGGCGAGCGCCGCGCGATGCAACGGCGAAATCGTCGCCTCGGGCGTGCGCAGATAGGCCGTGCCGATCTGGACCGCGTCGGCGCCGAGCGCGAAGGCCGCCGCGATTCCGCGCCCGTCGCTGATCCCGCCGGCCGCCACGACCGGCAGCCGCACCGCGTCGCGCACCTGCGGCAGGAGCGCGATCAGCCCCGGCTGGGCGTCGATGTCGTCGGTGAGAAACATGCCGCGATGGCCGCCCGCTTCGCGCCCCTGGGCGATGACGGCGGCGGCTCCATGTTGCTCGAGCCAGCGCGCCTCGGCGACGGTCGTGGCCGACGCAAGGATCAGCGCGCCGGCCGCCTTGACGCGCGAGAGCAACGAAGCGGGCGGCAGGCCGAAATGAAAGCTCACGACCGACGGCCGCGTCTCTTCAATGACCGCGCACATGGCCGCGTCGAAGGGCGCGCGGACCGGCGCGGCGGGGATGGCGGATGGATCGACGCCCGCCTCGGCGTAGTAAGGCGCGAGCCGCTTGCGCCAGCGCGCCTCGATCTCCGGATCGGACTTGGGCTCGCCATGGGTGAAAAAATTGACGTTGAAAGGCGCGTCCGTCGCCTGTCTGACGGCGGCGATCTGATCGCGCAGGCGATCGGGGGTGAGCATCGCCGCCGGCAATGAGCCAAGCCCGCCCGCCTTGCAGACGGCGATCGTGAGCTCAGGCCCCTGCGCGCCCGCCATCGGCGCCTGGATCAGCGGAATTTTTGACGGGAGAAAGGTCATCGAATTCCTTTCCTGGCGCGGGGCCCAGGGCTCATCTTAAAACAGCCGAGCCGAGAAAGAGAGCGCCGCCCGATGAGGATCGCAACCTTCAACGTCAATGGCGTCAACGGGCGGCTGCCGGTTCTTCTGCGCTGGCTCGAGGAGACATCGCCCGACATCGTCTGCCTGCAGGAGCTGAAATCGGAGACGTTTCCGATAAGCGCCGTGCGCGCCGCGGGCTACGAGGCGATCTTCAGCGGTCAGAAAAGCTGGAACGGGGTCGCGATTCTCACCCGCGGCAAGGGTGTGGTCGAGACGCGGCGCGCGCTTCCCGGCGACGAGGACGACATGACGAGCCGCTACATCGAGGCCGCTGTCGACGGCCTCCTCATCGGCTGCCTCTACATGCCGAACGGCAATCCGGTGAAGAGCGAGAAATTCGGCTTCAAGCTTAAGTGGTTCGAGCGGCTGATCGCGCATGGCGCCGAGTTGCTCTCAACCGGCGCGCCGGTCGTGCTGGCCGGCGACTATAACGTGATGCCGACCGAGCTCGACGTCTACAAGCCCGAGCGATGGGTCAATGACGCCTTGTTCCGCGTCGAGGTCCGCGACGCCTTCCGCCGGCTCGCCGCGCAGGGCTGGACGGATGCGCTGAGGACGCTCCATCCGGGCGAGCGCATCTACACATTCTGGGATTATTTCCGCAACGCCTATGCGCGCGACGCCGGCTTGCGCATCGACCATCTGCTGCTCAGCCCGGCTGTCGCCGCGCGCCTGAAAGGCGCGGGCGTCGACCGCGACGTGCGCGGCTGGGAGAAGGCGAGCGACCACGCGCCCGTCTGGATCGAGCTTGCGGATGGCGCGCCCGAGCGGCCACAGCGAAAAGCGCGGCGAACGTCACGCGCGGCGGCGTAGGTCGTCGGCCCAGGCGGCGTAGCGCGCCCAAGCAGGTTTGCGTCGGGGACCAACGCAAACCTGCTCGGAACCCGGTTTTCGGCAGTCCTGCTCAGTACGCCGGCGCGGGCGCCGCCGGCACATAGGCGTAGCCGCCGGGCGCCGGCTCTCCCATCGCGCCGTTGACCACCTGGAAGGGCGTCCCCGCGACCGTGCCGGCCGCATTGAACGGCGCCGCGAACGAGTTGCCGTAGTAAGCGTAGCCAGGACCGCCGAACAGCGCCGACACGCCGCCGGCTACGCCGCCGACGACGCCGCCCACGATTCCGCCGGCGCCGGTAAACACGGACTCCACCGCATGGCCGGTTCCCGCGACGACGCTGCCCACCGCCCCGACGGGACCCGTGACGTAGGTCGGCGCCGGCGCTGGCACAGCATGAACAACGATCTGATGACCCTCGCCATAGCCGGCGTAGTGGCGATAGTGGGCATGGGCATAGTGGCTGTGCGGATAGTGGTAATGCGCATAGTGCGTATGCGTGTAGTGTCTTTGCCCGTAGTGCTCTTGCGCCGAAGCTGGAGCGGCGATGGCGAACGCCAGCGTCGCCGCCCCGACTGTCGCCACGGATAGACCAAGCGTGCTGAATGGCATGAAACGACCTCCTATGGCGGGCAAATTCCACCGTTACGCCCGTCAACAAATGAGGAAGGGAAATGGCTATCGTGTGACGGCCCGGCGGCTTTCACATTTTCGTGAACGACCCCCTCGGACGCGGGCATCCAGCGACGGACGCTTGCAACCCCGAACGGGCCGATCGGGCAGGGCCAGGACATGCGGCTCCATTGTCATTCCAGCGGCAAGCGAGCGTGCCGTTGCGGCGGCTCGCCATCATGTAGACCGCATAGCGCCCGCCGGCTCGCATCACACTTTTCTGTCGGTTGGATTCCAGCTTCGAGACCGAGTCTGCCGCCACGTGCTCATCCATGGAACGTGTCGTAAGGATCGGCCCGTTCGGGATTGCAGGCGCCGCCGCTGGATCCCCGGGGATCCAGGCCAATTCTACCGTCGCGCGCATCCCGTCGAGCGTGTCTAAGCCCCGCCCCCTTCACTCCGCGATGCGGAGGAGCTGCTTGCCCTCGTTGCGGCCTTCGAAGAGGCGCCGCAGCGCAGCCGGCGCGTTCTCGAGGCCGTGCTGCACGTCGACCTTGTTCTTGATCTTGCCCGCCTGCACCCAGCCGGCGAGCGCGCCGATCGCCTCCGAAGCGCGGGGCAGGTAATCGAGGATGATGAAGCCCTCCATCCGGCCGCGCTGGACGACCAGGTTGAGGTAGTTCTTCGGTCCCGGCGGCGGTTCGGTGGCGTTATAGGTCGCGATCCCGCCGCACAGCACCACCCGCCCGCGCATCGCGAGCCGCGCCAAAGCCGCGTCGAGAATGTCGCCGCCGACATTGTCGAAGAAAATGTCGATGCCCTTGGGACAGAGCTCCTTGAGCCGCGCCGGACACGTTTTCCGCCTTGTAGTCGATCGCCCCGTCGAAGCCGGCCTCGTCAACGAGCCAGCGGCATTTCTCCGGCCCGCCCGCGATTCCGATGGCGCGGCAGCCCTTGATCTTGGCGATCTGCCCGACGACCGAACCGGTCGCGCCCGCCGCGCCCGAAACGACGACGGTTTCGCCTGGCGCCGGCCGGCCCACCTCGAGGAGGCCGAAATAGGCGGTCATCCCGGTCGGGCCGAGCGCGCTCATCGCCAGTTCCAGCGGCGCTCCGGGCGGCAGCTTGTTCAACTGGCCCTTGGGGTTCATCACGACATAATCCTGCCAGCCGACAAGGCCGGACACGATGTCGCCGACCGTGAAATCGGGATGGTTCGACGCTTCGATCCGGCCCGCGCCGATCGAGCGCACAACCTCGCCGATCCGGACCGCCGGCAGGTAGGTGTCGAAGGCGATCCAGCCGCGCTGTGTCGGGTCGCAGGACAGCATCAGGTTGCGCACGAGCACCTGACCCTCGCCGGGCGCCGGCGCTTCCGTCTCGACGAAATCGAAGTCGCTGTCCTTGATCGCTCCATCCGGACGGCGCGCGAGCAGCCACTGGCGGTTTTTCATGGGTTTTCCTCCGACGGCGAATGGAGCCGTCTTCATAGCACGGGGACGCGCGCTCTGGGCGCGGCGCTGTCCGGCCCGTGGGTTTGGAAACCGAAAGGCGCCGCGCGATTTTCCGACGTATTTTCTTGTCAGTATCAGAAATCAATGCTACGGTTTCTTCTTGTCGGAATATCGGACCAGCGCGATGGCAGAAGGCGGGAAGGGAGCAAGGGGGTTATCGAAGGGAGGCGCTGGGAAGCGGCGGATTTTTTTATTCGAATCGGCCATAACCCATTGAAAAGTCCCAATTCGGAAAAATAAACGCTAGTAAATGAGAGCTATTTTACTAGCGTTTACGAGCGCTTAGTGGCGTTTATTGACGTTTATTCAGGCGCCTCGCGCGGCCATCGAGAGCCTTTGACCGGGTAGGCTAGTCCCATTTCCGGTGGGCCCACATCCATTGTTCGGGCGCCTGGCGGATGAAGGCCTCGAACTGCGCCTGCAGCGCGGCGGTCCCGGCGAGAGCGTCGGCCGCGTGGTCGTCGGTGTGGGGGACCTTGACCCGCGTGGCGCGGATGACGAAGCGCACGTTGGGCTCGCGGAACGCGGCGCCGGCGTAGAGCGGCAGTCCGGCCTTGCGGGCGAGCAGGGCGGGGAAGGGGGTCGAGAGCGCGGGCTTGCCGAAGAACGGCACTGCGGCGCCGTTGTCGTCGCGCAGATCGGCGAGGAATGCGGGATAGCCGCCGCTCTTGGCCGTCTTCATCAACGCCCGCGCGGTCACCGGGGTTTTTGGCAGAAGACCCCCGTCGTAGAGGAAGGCGCGCAGCTTGCGCGTCTCCTCGTCGACAAGGGGGTTCGAGAGACGCTGATAGACGCCGGTGAACGAGGCGCCCATCAGCTTGCTGGCGTAGGCGACAAGCTCCCAGTTGCCGAGATGCAGGCCGCAGACCACGCATGGGCCCCCGCGGATGATCTCGTCGAGCTGCTCCGGCGGCTCGAAGCGGACCCGCTTCTGGGCGATGATCTCCTTGAGATGGAACGATTCGCCAAATGTGCGGCCGAGATTCTCCCACATGTCGGCCGCGATCCGCTTGCGCTCCCGAAGCGAAAGCTCGGGATAGGCGATCGCGAGATTGCTCAGCGCCCGCTCCTGCCGGTAAAGACGCGGGCGCGATGAGGCGCCAGGCGAGGCCCGAAGTCCGCGACACGGCCTCGAGCGGCAGCGCCGTCGCGGCGGCCTGAGCGGCGCGGAATCCGAGATATTCCAGGCGGTAGCGCAGGTCCTTAGAGAAGGTCATCGCTCGGCCAGAGGTCGGCGCGCGGCCAAGCCGGCTGATTGCGACGGGCCCCGAGCTTCTGTCAAGCGCAGCGCTGGCCTCGGGCCTCGCCGACTGCATGACCGGCTTCCTTCGGCGCGGGCGAGGCTATATGCGTCCCTCCGGTGGAGGCGCTTTGGAGCAAAGCGACATGGAAAAGGCCGTGGCGGGTGAAATGGCGGGCGTTCTGGAAACGCCCGGGCTGGACCGGAAGTTCCGGGCGGTTCTCGAAAACGCCATCGACGCGATTGCCGGCGCCGAATCGTTCGAGCGGCCTTACCCGCTCATCCTCTTTCGCGACTTTTTCCCCGCCGACTTCTATCGCCGCCTGTTGCGCTGCTTTCCCGACGTCGAGCGCTTCGCCGGGCTGAACGGCGACGGCACGCGGCGGGAATATGCGCTCTACGACGAGCGCAGCGACCCGGGCTCCGACGAGGCTCGCGAGATCTGGGGGATCGTGCGGCGGGTTCTTTGCTCGCCCGAGATCGCCTCGGCGCTGCGGGCGAAATTGGACCAGGGATTCCGGATCCGCGCAAAGAGGAGCGGCGAGGGATGGCCGATCCCGATGCATCCCCGGCCGGTCCTCTATACCGACCTCGACGGCTACGCGATCAAGCCGCACCCCGACACCCGCAGGAAGGTGCTCACGATGCAGATCTACCTGCCCTCGGATGAGAGCCAGCGCGAGCTTGGCACGGCGATCTACAAGGTTTCGCCGATGGGCGTGTTCGCCTGGAAAACCTACGGCCTCGTGAAGGACAAGACCGTCCCCTTCCTGCCGAATTCGGGCTATGCGTTCGTCGTCATCCATCCGGCCTTTTCGCTGTTGCGGTCGAGCTGGCACGGGCGGGAGGCGATCTCGGTGCCCGTCGAGAAGCCGCGGCTCTCGATCCTCAACACCTATTACCGTGAGCCGGCGCCGGAGCGGACGGCGGAGATGTGAGGGCTTATCCCTCCCCTGCGGAACGCGGGGGAGAATGACGGCCAGCGAAAGGCGTTCAGCTCCGGCCAGCCCTTGTGTTACACCGTTAACCGTGGGCGCGCGCACAGGGCAATGGCGCGGCCGGCAGGGAGGAAAGCTTGAGCGAAGAGACCAAATATCTCCTGGGCGAGGAGAAGATTCCCCATTCCTGGTACAACATCGTCGCCGATCTGCCGTCTCCGCCGCCGCCCGTTCTGCATCCGGGAACCGGCAAGCCGGTCGGGCCGGACGATCTTTCGCCCCTCTTTCCGATGGCCCTGATCGGCCAGGAAGTGAGCGCCGAGCGGCAGATCGAGATCCCGAAGCCGGTCCGCGACATCTATCGGATGTGGCGCCCAACCCCGCTCTACCGCGCGCGGCGGCTGGAGCAGGCGCTCGGGACCAGCGCGCGTATCTTCTACAAGTACGAAGGGCGTGAGCCCCGCCGGCAGCCACAAGCCCAACACCGCGGTGGCCCAGGCCTTCTACAACAGCCAGGAGGGCGTGAAGAAGCTCTCGACCGAGACGGGAGCGGGACAATGGGGCTCATCGCTCGCCTTCGCCGGCGCTTTGTTCGGCCTCGAAGTCAAAGTCTACATGGTCAAGGTCTCCTACAATCAGAAGCCCTACCGCCGCGCGCTGATGGAGACCTATGGCGCGCAATGCGTCGCGAGCCCGAGCAGCGAGACCGAGTCCGGGCGCGCGATCCTCAAAGCAGCATCCGGATTCGCCGGGCAGTCTCGGCATCGCGATTTCGGAAGCGGTCGAAGTCGCGGCCAAGAACCCCGACACCAAATATGCGCTGGGCAGCGTGCTCAACCACGTGCTGATGCACCAGACCGTGATCGGCCTCGAGGCGATCGAGCAGATGGAGGCGGCCGACGCCTATCCGGACGTCGTGATCGGCTGCGCGGGCGGCGGCTCGAACTTCGCCGGCATCGCCTTTCCGTTCATCGGCAACAAGCTGCGCGACAAGCGCGAGGTCAGGGTGATCGCGGTCGAGCCGGCCGCCTGTCCGTCGCTGACGCGGGGCAAATACGCGTTCGACTTCGGCGACACCGGGCATCTGACGCCGCTCGTCAAGATGCATACGCTGGGATCGGAGTTCATTCCGCCCGGGTTCCACGCCGGGGGCCTGCGCTATCACGGCATGGCGCCGCTGGTCAGCCACTGCAAGGAACTGGGGCTGATCGAGGCCCGGGCCTATCACCAGAACCCGTGCTTCGAGGCGGGCGTTCAGTTTGCGCGCACGGAGGGCATCGTGCCGGCCCCGGAAACGACGCATGCGATCCGCGCGGCGATCGACGAAGCCTTGAAGGCGAAGGAGGAGGGCAAGTCGCCGGCGATCCTGTTCAATCTTTCCGGCCACGGCCATTTCGACATGCAGGCCTATACCGACTATTTCGCCGGCAAGCTTCAGGATCAGGACTACGATCCCAAGGCGCTCGAGGCGTCGCTGGCGCATCTGCCGAAGGTGGCGGCGGAATAGGGGAGTGGCGCCCTCAGGCTGGTTGAGCAAACGAGAAATGGATTGACCGGGAGGCCTCCTGCATGGCCTGGACACCTATTCAGCAACGTCTCATCGATGACGCGCGACGCTTTTTCGTCGGGCACACGGAAGCGGTCGGGGCCTTGGTGATCCCGGGGTCTCGTCCGGCTTTTATCAAGAGCGGCATCGATGGGGGTCCCTGGGGCGGAACCCATCGTGGCGGCGTCCCGCGGATGCCGGGGTGGGCTTTCACGAGAGGTGGGCCAAGCCAGGGCAATATAGCCACTCACGTCGAAGGGCACGCGGTCGCCATCATGTGGCAACGAGGGGTTCGGGACGCCGTGCTCCTGGTCGATCGCCCAATGTGTGAGATCTGTGGTCGGAACCTGCCGTCCACCCTTCCTCTGGGCGCGCAGCTTCTCGTCGTTTCGCGCGACGAGGGCGACACTCCTGCTTCTGCGGAATCTCTTCAGGCGTGTCGTGCGGGATCGTGCTTGGCGGGGGCGAGCGTTCCACTTCGGGGGCGGGCTCGGGAATGTTGACAACCACGTCGGGCGCAGGCGCCTCGGATGGCGTTGGCGGACGAACCACATCGGGCTGTGGAACAGGAATCGGGTCCTTCGCCATCGCCGTCGCTCCTAAGTCGTAGGCTAGACGAATGCGGCCGACGCGCGTGTTGTTCCCCGATTTGGACCTTTTGGCCCGGGCTTTTTCGCTTTGCGCGCTGCGATGAACCTTTTGGGATCCCGGCGCGTTGATAGGGTCTCAAAGGAGGCGATCATGGACAAAGAACATATCAAGGGCGCTGCGGATAAAGCTAAAGGCGCCGTGAAAGACGCCGCAGGAAAGGCAATGGGCGACAAGGGGTTGCAGGCAGAGGGGAAGATGGACAAGGCGAAGGGCGAAGCGCGCCAAGCCCTCGGCGACGCCAAAGACGCCGCCAAGCGCGCTAACGACCATTAGAGAGCGCCTCTTTTCCGTCGAGGCAGGGGCGGCTTTCGGGCCGCCCTTTCTGCAAGGAGGGCTTCATGCCCGAGCGATTAGTTGACGTCGAGCGGCGGGGGACTGAGGTTCTGCATACGTTTCCTGTGACGACAACCGCCCCCGCTACCGAGGAGGAGGCGTTTAAGGAGAAGGCGTTGGAGGCCGCGGCCAACGCGAAGCTGGTCCCAAACGAGGAACTTGAGAGTCTGAACGCCAAGATGCATGTCAGCCGCGGTGGCCAACTGACCCCATACGGGGATCCGCATGGCGTGCTGGCGGAGACCAAGGCGGGTCTGGACCAGGTCGTTCGCGAGCGCGCCTATTTGCTCTGGGAGCAGGCGGGTCGGCCAGATGGTCGCGCCGATGACTTCTGGCATCAAGCGCAGCATCAGCGCTTCTGCGAGCGCGCCTACCCGGCAGGTTCGCCAGCCTCGTCCGAATCGAACAAAACCGCGTCGACGAACCATTCTTTGGTTCTGTCGTCCGCTGTGTCCCACAGGCCGCGCAGCGCCTTCGCTCCCTTCCACGCTTTTTGCAGCGCAGCGTGCCGGTCCATCCCGCCTCTTGGTGCAGCGCCACCAGCGCGTGAGACAGCGCTCTTCGCCGCCTCGGCGGCCTCTGCCGCCGCTCTCCTTGGTTTTGGCGACACGGCAATGGCCTTTTGCTGCTCGGGCGGCAAGTCTGCCGCCTTGGCCGCGTCTTGCACGCCAATGCGCCCCCTCTTGACCGCCTCCTGCAATTCCGGCTCTCCTTTCTCTTTGACCTTGCGCGTTGCGGCTATCATGACATGACTGACCACGCGGCCGGCCGCCTGAGCCAATTTGCGACTCGATGCTGTTTTTGGCTCTGTAATTTTAATTACGGATTGGGCCTCAGGGCCTTCGGCTGCTGCGGCAGCCACCGGTTCCGCCAACGTGTAATGCAGGTTGAAGTCTTCGGCGGCGACCAGCGCGTCGGCGATCGCCTGCTTGGTCAAGTGACGCCGCTTGAGGTTGTGCGAAACCACCAAGATCAAAGCGTCTTCTCGGCCGCCTTCGAATGATACATAGCGCGGAGCGATGCCGGCGCGCTCGCAAGCGGCCGCGCGGTTTCGCCCGTCCAGAATCATTCCCTCGAACAACACGATGGGAGCGATCAATCCGTGCCCGCGAATGTCATCAGTAAGGTCCTGCAACTCGTCGTCGTCAGCCGACGGGATCAAGAGGCAGATCGGGTGAGGGGCGGGCCGCGCGGGCGGATTGTTGATAGGCTTCAATTCCGTTGCCGTGTTCTGTTCGGGAGTGTGCAGTTCCGGCGATTCGCTGACTAATTGCAAGCAGCCGCCACCGAGCCCCTCCGAGCCTCCACGCACGGGCCTATTTTGCTTGCGTCGGTCAACCGCGCTACTGATGTCGCCCGCAGGCTTCAGCGTTACCCGGAGCAACATTCAGTGCCGAAGAAGACCTCAGCCCATGGCAGTCCGTGGACCAAGGAGGACGTGCGCGAGCTTAAGGCGCACTCGAAGGTGCGGACGCCTCTTCCCGAGATCGCCAAGAAGATGAGACGAACCGAGAGGGCGCTGCGTCGCAAGGCGGGGATTTTCGGGATTGGTCTCGGCCATAATCGCTGAGCTTTGATTTCGCGGATCGCACAGGGTCGCAGAATAGCCAGATGCGGCTCGGAAAGGTTTGACAAGTCGCCGACGGGACAGCGCGGGGACTAGATTTTCCTTGTCGCAGACGGACCGCCGACGGGACACAGACAGGACACTAAACGCATGCTCGTCATCTAAATATTTGATTTGAGTGGCGCGCCCAACGGGAATCGAACCCGTGTTTTCGCCGTGAAAGAGGGATAACTGCACGTTTTGGCGGACGTTGGCGAACGATCAATCGTGCCTAATAAGGCTTGAGAAATAGATTATAATCGTCCTTGCTTGTTCGCCCCCGTTCGCCTACATGTTTTCCGTACGATTTCCGTACGCACGTCCAATCGAGGATGCGCCGATGGCCCGGAACGGTCAGAAACCCCAAGATTGATACTCGATCCGCGCGGGTGAAGCTGGCCGAACGCCGCGAACCTTATTGGACTGTGATCTCGAAGGGCTGCGCGATCGGATATCGCCGGGGCGCAAAGGGCGGGACATGGGTCGCCCGGATCCGTGACGAAGAAGGCAAGCAGCATTACTGAGGCGCTGGGCGCGTCCGATGACGTCCGCGACGCGGACGGAATCACCGTCTTCGAACTTCGCCGAGGCCCAGGACCGCGCTCGCGCTTCTTCCGCCGCAAAGCGAGGGAGATTCGCCGGCGATGCTGACCCGACGATCCGGCCCTTTCACCGTGTCGCAAGGCCATCAGGAGTACTTTCGTCGGCGCGCCCGCCGCCCGGTGCAAAGGGATTCGGGACGGCGAGCCGCGTACGCGGCGAACGCTCGCAATCAATGCCCACGCTTGGCGAGCGTCGAGGTGGCCAAGCTGACTACGAAGCGCATTCGTGACTGGCACGAAGTTCGTCGCGACCGCGCCGCGAATGGTCCGAACCAAGCGGTTCGCCGACAAACAGGCGACAAGAGAGTTCGACGCGACCAATGTCGAGGCGGTCCGCGCGCGCCGCTCAACGGCAAACCGTCTATTGACCGTGCTCAAGGCCGCGCTCAACCACGCCTTCCAGGAAGGTCGAGTTTCCGCCGAGGAGCCTTGGAGGAAGGTCAAGCCGTTCCGCGAAGTCGACTCCGCCGTGATCCGGTATTTGAGCGCCGATGAATGCTGGCGCCTGGTCAATGCCTGCTCGGCCGATTTTCGGGCCCTCGTCCGAGGTGCTCTGGCCACGGGTTGCCGTTACGGCGAACTCACCCGCCTGAGGTACGAGGACTTTCACCTCGAGGGCGAGGACGGTCACGGTCCGACTCTCAAAGGCGGGCAAGTCGCGCCATATCGCCTTACGGACGAGGGCCGTGCGCTGTTCGCCACGCTGACCATGGGACGTGCGGGCCACGACTTGATCTTCGTCCGCGACGAGGTAACGCTGGGGACCGTCACATCAGCAACGTCCCATTGAGGCGTCCGGCGTGCGAGCAAGGATTGAGCCGCCGGCGACATTCCTCATTCTTCGCCACACTTACGCCTCTTCGCTCGCAAGGCGGGGCGTTCCCGTGGCCGTCATTGCGGCTCAGCGTGGCCATTCCGATACTCGGACGACCGAGCGACATTATGCGCATCTCGCACCATCGTATGTTGCCGACACCGTGCGCGCCGCCCTCCCGCCGCTCGGCATCGTCGACAAGTCGAACGTCGCTCCGCTCAGACGCGGCTCGTTGTAAGCCTCGCCAGCAACCAAGCGGCGGAGTGAATTGACAGCCATGGTCCGTGCGGAAAATCTCCGGCCTTGAGAACGACGCCCGAATGTAGGCGTCGGACAAAACGGAGACCGGATGGTCGGCGTCGGGGCGGCTTGGCGCTTGCTGACCAACCCGCAATCGCCTGTGCGGTGCCGGAACACAGCTTGGTTGCGCCAAGTCCACATTGCCCCGCTCGGCGTCTTGCGCAAATCAAAGCCCGGCATTGAAACCCATTGCGGTCGAAGCAAGATTGGGCAGGGGAGGTTATGCACAAGGTCTTTCTCTCCTCCACATGGCGCGACATGGCGAATTGCCGCGCCGCCATCTTGAGAGCCATCCGCGTGCTCGACGGGTTCGATGTCGAGGCGATGGAGGAATTCGGCCTGAGCCCTCAACCGCGGCTTGAGGTTTGCCTCAAGAAGCTCCCCGAGCGACGTCTTCTTCGGCGTCCTTGGCGCCGCCTACGGCAGCTCGCCTCCCGCGGGTGATCCCTCTTACACCGAGCGCGAATACGAGGAGGCAAGGTCCGACGCCGGTCAGCGTCGTGGCCCGAGAAATCATCGTTTATTTCGGGCCAAGCCTCGCAGCCGAAGCCAGCCCAACTGGCGCGCGGTGAAAGCCGTCACGTGAATTCCGGCATTAGCTGTGTTTTAACCATTTGATCCAAACATTTGTCGCCTGGGGACTGAGTCTTCGCGCTGAAGGCCGGATGACTTTCCGGCTGGCCGCATGCCGGGTCGTGAATGAGGCTCGGCGGCGCGCGCGGGCTGACCCGCTGGAAAACTGATGGGCCACATTCGGCTCGGGGCGCTGCCGAAGTCGCGAAAATGGAACCAGGTCGTTGGTTTGATCGCCGGCGGCGCGGATGTCGAACGCATCGCCGCCGCGAGCGCGGATGCCGCTGAAAACGGTCTCGATCGCGCCTCACACGATACCGGATTAGCTCACGCATTCTGGCTACTGACGCAGATCCCCTTGGCCGCCCGGCAGGCGGATTTTCCGAGTTGTCGGCGAGCACTCGGTCTGGACGGCCTGTCCGCCGAGCCCACTCTGATCGAGATCATCGCTGCATTCGGTCGGGCGGTCGACCGCCATGTCCGCGCGACTGGCAGACGTACAGACCTTGGCGAGATGGCGCAGCATGCGGCGTCGGAGACTCTTGCGTCACTGGCAGGACGCGAGCTTCCCAGCTTATTCGGTCCTGCCCCTGCAGATGTGCGGCTCGCTTTGGCGAAGCTCGGGACGTCGGATCGCTTCACTTGGTGGCGCGCGATTTCTTTTCGCGCCTGGTACTCCGCTCCCTCGGGTACTTCTTGAGCAGAGAACTCTCGACCCACGTCGGACCAGAGAAGCTCGATCGAAGTTGGTCGGCGAACACAGCGCGTTCAACGCAGCTTTAGATCTGCATTGTCGGGAAGCGTCTCGGATCATCAAGGAGTTTTCTGGCGACTGGTACGGCAAGACCCTCTACCAAAAGAAAGCAATCAGTCAGGACGACGCGCGAAAGATGCACGTGTCGCATTCAAGAAACTCCGAGCCGAACTCCGCAAGCGGAGAGACTTGGATGCAT
>CAVXVE010000018.1:0-114798 GCA_963764955.1 uncultured Alphaproteobacteria bacterium
TTACGGGCAGCCGAGGGACTTCACAGAGTCGTCTCAAGGATATGTGAGAGCCACGCCTCGTAACGAGAGATGGCATCGCGCATCTCGTCCATGAAATCGTGACGCTGGTAGACGCCAACGATTCCACCCATGCTGCCGCTCACGTGGTTGAGCAACTTTTCAGTGACTTCAAGACGCACGCCGAGGCGCGCCATGCTCGTCGCAAATGTGCGTCGCAAGTCGTGGTGCACGAAGTTTTCGACGCCGCATTTGTCCAGAGACTCCTTGCTCGAGCCGAAGCCGTTGAAGGGTCTAGTGGCTTGGCCTCTCGCGGGAAAAAGAAGCGACGAGTGGCGTGGTGTTGCTTCAATGATTCGGTGGGCGATCGTGCCGAGGGGATTTTCGAAGTACGCGCGTTCTTCGTGACCTCGCCGGGGAATGTAACCGTTGCCTCTTCTATCCATTCCCAGCGCAGCGCTGCGATTTCCCCAAGCCGCTGTCCGGTGAGGATAAGAAGCTGAACAATCGTTCCATACGGATAGCCGATTTCCCCGCCCTTTTCCACACTCTGCACAGTTCATCGTCGGCCAAGACGCGCTCGCGCGACTTCTGAGCGGGTTTCTTGATGCCGACACAGGGTGACGACTTGAGATATCGAGGAATGCACCAATTGAAGAAGGTGCGAATGTCTTTCAGGGCGTGCGCTCGCTGAACTCCTGCCTTCAATACCATCCAGTACGTTGAGGACATCTTGATGGGTGATCTGATCAAGCGGCTTCGTCCATAGGCAGTGCCGCGTGAGGTTCCTTGAAAGCTGGTAGGCAGATCGAGGTCGAAGATTGGTGACATGCAACGTGTGAAATTCGGCGAGGGCCTCCGGATACGATGGCGTGTTAGCTGCTTCAGATACCGAAGGCGGTTTAGAGAGCTCTACCATTGCCCGCTTGCGCGCGTCTGCGAGGGACATTGCGGGGTAGTGCCCTAGCGAGATTTTCGTCCGGTTCTTGCCTTTGATGACGATCCACGTTTTTCGCTTCTTGCCGACGCGGATGCCAAAGGACGGTAGGCGTGCATCAAGATGCAACCCTTCGGGCAAGTTCCTGACACTGAGATCGGTGAGTCCTGGCACGGAATTGGCACGCAATTCGCTTACGCTGTGGTGAGGCGCGTTGAAACGATGTGCGCCAAAAGCGCGCATAAAATCAAGCAATTTCTAGGGAAGTGCGACGTCGTGAGGCGCACCGAAGAAGCAATAATTCAGCTTGGAAGGCTGCTGCTCTACCATTGAGCTACACCCGCGAATTCAGTTGTCCCTTTCGAAAATTGCCTCGCCCGTGTGCCCGGACGAGAATCCGAAACGCTTGAAAAGGCTTGAAGACTTCCGGATCAAGCCCTTTCATCAGGATTGGCGGTTCGTAAGTAGCAGCAGAAACAGGCCTGATCAATCGCCAGAAAAGACAGGCTGGGATTTTCAGCAGACAGCGCGATCGGCGTCTTGCGGCGTTATCCGGATGCGCGCGCTTCCTCGGCGAAGCTGAGGGCGCCCCGTTTCATCCTGTCGGGCTCACCAAAGACCGGCAGAATAAAGCTGGACCCCGGCCTTCGCCGCCCCTTGTAGCTGTTGAGATCGCCAAACCGCATGCCTGCGCCGGCGAGGCGGCAAACAAGGAGCATAAGCTTGTGATTATTCAGCGGTTCATTGATCAAAAAGTGGCGCCAGGAAAGGCATCGAATTCGACCTAAAATTACTTGAAAACAATATCATAACATTCACGTGAAAATTTCTACCAACAATACTTCCGCCCGCTTGTCTTCGCTTTCTACGGCCTTTGCAGTCGGTCGATCATACTTTGAATCTAGACCCGCCCCAAAAAATCGCTGCGCGTGACGGCGTCGCATTTGCGGGTCGTACTTACGCCAACGTCCCCAAAATCAGCTTGCAAGCGTCCATATATCTGGTATGGTGGATATATGGATGATACGGAAGTCATAGCCGCGATGGCCGCGCTGGCCCAATCGACACGCCTCCAGACATTCCGTCTGCTCGTCGCGCGCGAGCCGGAAGGGGTGCCCGCCGGCGAATTGGCGCGTCTTATCGAAGTCCCCCAGAATACGATGTCGGCGCACCTCGCCATTCTTGCCCGCGCGAAACTGATAGGCGGCGAGCGACAAAGTCGCTCAATCATCTATCGCGCGAACCTCGATCGCTTCCGCGAGGTCGCGCTGTTCCTGCTCAAAGACTGCTGCGGCGGGCGCGCTGATTTGTGCGCTCCGCTGATCGCGGACCTTATCCCATGCTGCCCACCGAGGGAGGCTGCTCATGGCTGAAGAACCTACGTTGAACGTCTTGTTCCTGTGCGCCGGCAACAGTGCGCGCTCGATCCTCGCGGAAAGCATTCTGAGGAAAGAGGGAAAAGGGCGATTCCGCGCCTTCTCGGCCGGGAGCCACCCCAAGGCCGCCGTCAATCCCTTCGCCTTCAAGGTGCTTGAAAGCTACAACTATCCGACCAACGACTTGCGATCGAAAAGCTGGGACGAATTTGCAGCCCCGGGCGCTCCCGCGATGGATTTCGTCTTTACGGTCTGCGATACCGCGGCCGCGGAGACGTGTCCCGTTTGGCCGGGTCAGCCGATGACGGCCCATCGGGGCATTGAAGATCCTGCCGCCGTCGAAGGAACGGACATTCAAAAGGAGGCCGCGTTCGTACTCGCGGCGAGGTACCTCAAGAATCGGATTTCCATTTTCACGAACCTGCCAATCAGAGAGCCTCGACAAGATGGCGCTGAACGCGAAACTGCGCGAGATCGGGCAGCTCGAAGGCGCGACAAAGCCAAGGCCGCAGGTCGCGTAATGGATGTCATCATCTATCACAATCCAGCATGCGAAACGTCGCGCAACGTGCTTGCGATGATCCGCAATTCCGGGGTTGAGCCGCACATTATCGAATATCTGAAGTGTCCGCCGACGCGGGCGCTGCTGACCCAATTGCTCACTCGCGCCGGCCTGACAGTGCGCCAAATCCTACGCGAGAAGGGAACGCCGTATCACGATCTCGGCCTTAACGATTTGTCTCTGTCGGATAAGGCGCTGCTGGACGCAATCGAAACGCATCCGATCCTGATGAACAGACCACTCGTCGTTACGCCTAAAGGCGTGCGCCTGTGCCGCCCTTCGGAAACGGTTCTCGACTTGCTGCCGGCGCAGCGCGGACAATTTCTCAAGGAGGATGGTGAGCGCGTGGTCGACGATCACGGAAGGCGCATCGCAACGACGTAGGAATTCGTCGATGTCCCTCTTCGAACGCTACCTCACTGTGTGGGTCGCCCTGTGCATCGTCGTGGGCGTTATCCTCGGCCATTTGGCGCCGAGCATATTTCAAGTGATCGGCGCGGCCGAAATCGCCAAGGTCAATCTGCCGGTGGCGGCCCTGATCTGGCTCATGATCATTCCCATGCTGATAAAGATCGACTTTGCTGCGCTCGGCGAAGTTCGCCAACACTGGCGCGGCATTGGCGTGACCCTGTTCGTTCAATTGGGCGGTCAAGCCGTTCTCGATGGCGGCCCTGGGCGCGTTCTTCATCGGCTATCTGTTCCGGCCCTATCTTCCTGCCGATCAGATCAACTCCTATATCGCCGGCTTGATCATCCTTGCCGCTGCTCCGTGTACGGCGATGGTGTTCGTCTGGTCGAACCTGACAAAGGGCGAACCGCATTTCACGCTCACCCAGGTCGCCTTGAACGACACCATCATGGTGTTCGCGTTCGCGCCGATCGTCGGCCTGCTACTTGGCCTCTCCGCGATAACCGTTCCGTGGAATACGCTGGTTCTTTCGGTGATCCTCTACATCGTCGTGCCGGTGATCGTCGCGCAACTCGTGCGTCGCCGGGTGCTCGCGAACGGCGCGCCAGTGGCGCTCTCGCGCCTGCTCGCGACACTGCAACCCATATCGCTGGTGGCTTTGCTGGCCACCCTAGTGCTGCTGTTCGGTTTCCAGGGCGAGCAGATCATCGCTCAGCCGCTCATTATTTTGATGCTGGCGGTTCCGATTCTGATCCAGGTCTACTTCAATGCTGGGTTAGCCTATTCGCTGAACCGCCTCATGGGCGAACAGCATTGCGTCGCCGGCCCGTCCGCGCTCATCGGGGCTAGCAACTTTTTCGAATTGGCCGTGGCGGCAGCCATCAGTCTGTTCGGCTTCAACTCGGGCGCGGCTCTTGCAACCGTTGTTGGCGTGCTGATCGAGGTTCCGGTCATGCTGTCGGTGGTCTGGATCGTCAATCGCTCGAAGGGCTGGTACGAGACCGGCGCGAAGTCGAGCGCGCGTCCCTTGGCGTCGCCCGCGCAAGGCCAATGAAAGCCGAAGCTTGCCCGAGAGCGATCGACACCGACCGAGTGGAAACGCCTCGATCTTTCGTGACCTCGCGGCGCGTTGGCGGGGCTCGGCGTCATGAGCTGGTTTTTCAGCGCGTCAGGTGTTCCCGAGCGTCTGGCGGCGTTGGAGCGGACCTAGTGCGCTGGGCGATATGGTCGGCCTCAGCGCTCTTATTGGCGGCTGCTTCCTTTGCCGCCGGCAGGTTCTCCAGCTTCCACCCTCTTCCGGAGATCGTCGCCACGTTGCCAGGCGACGAATCCGAGTTCAGCCGCGAATTTGATGACCGTGTGCGCGAGCGCTTCCCGATCGGGTCGAGCGAGGACAAGCTGCTCACTTTCCTCGCCAATGAAGGTTTTTTTCCCGACTGGCGGAGTCGCGACAATCCGAATGCGAGTTTCTTCGTTCAGAGCGGACTCATATGCCAGAAAATCGTTCGTGTGTTCTGGCGCGCCGACGTGGCTGGGGCCCTTACGGACGTCCGCGGCTCATATGAAAGCCGGTGCATATGATCGCGTTCTCACGAAGTCGAGAACTTCGCCGGCGTGAATCGCCGCCTGGCCGCTACGCGTAAATCAAATTCACTTACCGCTCACGCAAGTGCGCGCGCAGCTCGCTCGGCATTTCACTTTGCAGGAGACCGACTATCGCACCGGCGGACCTGCGCGGTGCGTGAGGGTGGCGGAGACCGGCGGCGTGATCGGCTTCATCACGCCTTTAACCCACAGTTTTTGCGAGGCCTGCAATTGTGTGCGAGTCACGTGCACAGGCAGGCTTTACATGTGTCTAGGGCACGAAGACGCAGCTGATTTGCGCGCCCCGCTGCGCGCTTCGGAGGGGGACGATCTCCTCAATGCGACTGTCCGCGATGCGATCGCCCGCGAACCAAAGGGGCATGATTTCATCATTGACCGGCCTAATCGTGTCCCGGCTGTAGCGCGCCACATGAGCGTGACCGGCGGATAAAGACGCCAGCATAGGTGATGCGCGCTTCGATGTCCGTGTCATCGGCCTGAGCAAATTCCGCTGCGCGAGCCACGACCTCCGAACGCCTTAACCCCGAAGTGGAAGCGACGTAACTGTGCTTGATCAGCGAAACAATGACTTTCGTCGTAAAACTGTCATTGAACTGTCACAGCATGCTTACGGGGTGATCTTATAGGTTTTCGCCGCGCGCACGTCGCTAACTGATGGCGCGATGTCGTCGCGGAATTCGACCCCAGCGCTCGAGAGGCATCAATGCAAATCAATCAATTCATCCGCGTCGTGGCCTTCGCCATCTGCGGCGCGATGGCCACCGTCGCGCAAGCTGCAGATATTTCCGGGGCGGGCGCGACATTCCCTTATCCGCTTTACGCCAAGTGGGCGGATACCTACAAAAAGGACACGGGTATCGGGTTGAACTACCAATCGATCGGTTCGGGCGGCGGCATCAAGCAGATCGAGGCGAAGACGGTCACGTTCGGCGCATCGGACATGCCGCTCGAGCCGAAGAAGCTCCAGGCCGCTGGTCTGGTTCAGTTCCCGACCGTCGTCGGGGGCGACGTGCCCGTCGTCAATCTGGCTGGCGTCAAGGCGGGCGATTTGGTGCTCGATGGACCGACGCTCGCCAACATTTTCCTTGGCAAGATCACCAAATGGGATGATGCGGCGATCAAGAAACTGAACCCGAACGTCAAGCTTCCGCCGGACGCGATCGTCGTCGTGCATCGCTCAGACGGTTCGGGCACGACCTTCATCTTCACCAACTACCTGTCCAAGGTCAGTCCGGACTGGAAGGAGAATGTCGGGGCCAGCACCAGCGTCGAATGGCCGACCGGCCTCGGCGCGAAGGGCAACGAGGGCGTCGCGAACAACGTGATCCAGACGAAGGGCGCCATCGGCTATGTCGAATACGCCTACGCCAAGGAGAACAACATGACGTCGGTGAAAATGATCAACCATGACGGCAAGGCCGTCTCCCCGGACGCCGCCGCTTTCCAGGCCGCCGCCGCCCACGCCGACTGGGCTCATTCGGACAGCTACTATGTCATTCTGACCGATCAGCCGGGTCCCGACACCTGGCCGATCGCCGGAGCGACATTCATCCTGATGCCCAAGCAGCCGCCGAATGTCGACAACGCGGCCGCAGCTCTCAAATTCTTCGATTGGGCCTATAGCAAAGGCGGAAAGATGGCCGAAGACCTCGACTACGTGCCGCTGCCCGCCGCGGTCGTCACTCAAATCAAGGCGACCTGGGCCGCCGAGATCAAGACGCCGGACGGCAAGCCGGTCTATATGGCGGCGAAGTAAGCTTCCGGTCAGATTGTCGGGGCGTCCCGCGGATGCCCCGACAATCCTCGGGCACCGTCTCCCGCGGCGCTTGTGCAGCGAACCTGAGAGTCGAGTGAATGGCCGAAATCGTCGTCCATGGCCAAACGATGGAATCCTCCGCAAGCGCTCGCGCAGCCAGGATAAGAAGCTTCGCTCTCAGCGACGCGTTTTTTCACCGCCTGACCCAGGCGGCCGCGCTCGCCGTTCTTCTGATCCTTGGGGGGGTCATCGTATCGTTGATCGACGGATCGCTGCCTGCTTTTCAGAAGTTTGGCTTCGGCTTCTTCGTGAGCCAGGTCTGGAACCCCGTCACCAATAAGTTCGGCGCGCTCGCCCCGATTTACGGAACTGTCGTAACGTCGGCTATCGCCATGCTGATCGCCGTTCCCGTCGGGCTTGGCATCGCGATCTTCTTGACCGAAATCTGTCCGCCGGCGCTGCGTCGCCCGATCGGCATCGCCATTGAACTGTTGGCGGGCATTCCAAGCATCATCTACGGGATTTGGGGCCTGTTCGTCTTTGCCCCGTTCCTCCAGCAATACGTGCAGCCCGGGCTGATCGCGCTGTTCGGAAACTTGCCTGTGCTTTCGTCGCTTTTCGCCGGGCCGCCCTATGGCATCGGCATGCTGACGGCCGGGCTGATTCTCGCGATCATGGTCCTGCCTTTTGTGACCTCCATTTCGCGCGACGTGTTCGATACGGTGCCCCCGATGCTCAAGGAGTCAGCCTATGGAATCGGCTGTACGACCTGGGAGGTCGTGAGGAACGTCGTCATTCCCTTCACCCGCATCGGCGTCGTCGGCGGTGTGATGCTCGGCCTCGGGCGCGCGCTCGGCGAGACCATGGCGGTCACCTTTGTGATCGGCAACGCGCATAGAATTTCCCCTTCCCTGCTCGCGCCAGGAACGACGATTTCCGCCTCGATCGCCAACGAGTTCACCGAGGCGGTGGGGGACCTCTACACGTCGTCGCTGATTGCCCTGGGCTTGATCTTGTTCATGATCACCTTCGTCGTGCTCGCGATCGCCAGGATCATGCTCATGCGCCTCGAAATCCAGGCGGGGAGATAGCCCAATGTCCTTCTCCTCCGTCCGCTTCTCCGCTCGGCGGCGCCGAAACTCGATGTGGATGGGCCTGAGCGTCGCGGCCGCCGCCTTCGGGCTAGCTTGGCTGTTTTTGATTCTCGCGGTCCTGTTTTGGCAAGGGTTTTCCGGCCTTTCGCTCGCTGTCTTCACGCAAATGACTCCGCCCCCCGGCAGCTCCGGCGGTCTCCTCAATGCTATTGCCGGCAGTCTATTCCTGACGGTGATCGGCGTTGCCGTCGGAGCCCCGTTAGGAATGCTGGCGGGCACCTATCTCGCGGAATACGGGCGCTATTCGCGGCTCGCCCTTGTCGTCCGCTTCATCAACGACATCCTGCTCAGCGCTCCGTCGATCGTGATCGGGCTCTTCGTTTATGAGATCGTAGTGGTGCCCATGGGCCATTTCTCCGCAATTGCAGGCTGCATTGCTTTGGCGGTCCTGGTGGTGCCGGTCGTGGTTCGAACGACCGAAGACATGTTGAACCTGGTTCCCAACACTTTACGTGAGGCCGGCGCCTCGCTCGGCATGCCGCGCTCGCTGGTCATTCGGCGGATCGGTTACCGCGCCGCGCGCGCCGGGCTGTTGACCGGCGTCCTGCTCGCCGTCGCCCGGGTGAGCGGCGAGACGGCGCCTCTGCTGTTCACCGCGCTCAACAACCAGTTCTGGAGCACCGATCCCACGCAGCCAATCTCGAGCCTGCCGGTCGTCATCTTCCAGTTCGCGCTGAGCCCCTACAAGGAATGGCAGCAACTCGCCTGGACCGGCGCGCTGATCATCACGCTTGCGGTTCTTGCGCTCAGCATATTGGCGCGCTCGCTCGCCGCGAGGGGAGTGAAACAGTGAACGCGGCGGCGAACCCTGTGCAGCCGGCCCGAAGCTCCTGTTCGAGCGAGCACAACGGATACCCGGGATGGATTCGAGCATGAACACCAACGTCCAGGCGCAGCAGCCGGCCAAGCCGGCGGTCCCTGAGAACGGCAAAGTGGTCGTGCGCGGCCTCAACTTCTATTATGGCCAGACGCATGCGCTCAAGGACGTTTCGCTGAACTTGTATGAGGGCCAGGTAACCGCGTTCATCGGCCCCTCGGGTTGCGGCAAGTCGACATTGCTGCGCGTGCTCAACCGCATGTACGACCTTTACCCGGGCCAGCGAGCCGAGGGCGAGGTCATGCTCGACGGGGAAAACATCCTCTCGCCTGACCTCGACCTCAATCTCCTGCGCTCTCGCATCGGCATGGTGTTCCAGAAGCCAACGCCGTTCCCGATGACGATTTATGAGAACGTCGCCTTCGGCATTCGGCTCTATGAGAAACTGCCGAAATCCGAGATGGACGCGCGCGTCCAATCGGCGCTTGAGCGCGCCGCGCTTTGGACCGAGGTGAAAGACAAACTGAACGCCAACGGTCTCAGTCTTTCGGGCGGCCAGCAGCAGCGCCTGTGCATCGCCCGCACCGTCGCGATCAGCCCTGAGGTGATCCTGTTCGACGAGCCGGCGTCCGCTCTCGATCCGATCTCGACCGCCAAGATCGAGGAACTCATCGACGAACTGTCAGACGACTACACGATCGCGATCGTCACCCATAACATGCAGCAGGCTGCGCGCGTATCGCGCTATACCGCGTTCATGTACCTCGGCGAGATGGTGGAGTTCGACGAGACGGACAAGGTCTTCACCTCGCCGCGCGACAAGCGCACACAGGACTACGTCACCGGCCGCTTCGGCTAGGGAGGAAAGCCGTGGTGGACCACCAGCACACTGTCAGGGCGTACGACAAAGACCTCGACCTGCTCGAGCGGCGAATCGCCGAGATGGGCGGGATCGCGGAGAAGATGGTGATCGACGCAGTCGACGCGCTAGCCACAGGCGAAGCCGCGCTCGCCCATCAGGTCGTCGCAACCGATTCGCGGCTTGACCTGTTGCAGCGCGAGATCGAGGAGCAGGCGGTGCTAACGATCGCGCGGCGCCAGCCCGTTGCGATCGACCTGCGCGAGATCATCGGCGCCATTCGGGTCGCGGGCGATCTCGAGCGTGTCGGCGACCTCGCCAAGAACATCGCCAGGCGCTCGGTCAAGATCGGCCCGAGTCGCGGGTGCCCCGCGCCATCGTCGGCATCAAGCACATGAACGAGTTCGCCACGGAGCTGCTCAAGGACGTGCTCGACGCTTACGCCCAGCGCGACGTCGAGCGCGCGCGCGACGTCTGGGAGCGGGATGTCGAACTCGACGCGCTCGAAGACTCGGTGTTCCGCGATCTCCTGACGCATATGATGGAGGATCCGCGCAGCATCACCTTCTCCGCGCATCTTCTGTTCTGCTCGAAAAATATCGAGCGGATCGGCGATCACGCGACCAACATCGCCGAAACCGTCTTCTACCTCGTGACCGGTTCAACCCTGCCGACCGATCGCCCGCGCGGGCGGTCGGAGATGGACATCGAGACCGAAGCTGGAGGAGAGCTCCGATGAAATCAGGTGCGCAAGGATATTGTCCGGCCCGGAGCCGCTTCCGCGCCCCGGATCCTGATCGTCGAGGACGAATCCGATCTCTCCCTGCTGCTCGGTTACAATCTCGAGGCGGAAGGATACCTCGTCGAGAACGTCGAGCGCGGCGACGAAGCGGAATTGCGCCTGGCCGAAAATGCGCCCGACCTTGTGATCCTCGACTGGATGCTGCCCGGCGTCTCGGGGCTCGAAATCTGCCGCCGCTTAAGGGCGCGCGAGTCCACCCGCACGTTGCCGGTCATCATGGTCACCGCGCGGGGCGAGGAAGCCGAGCGGGTGCGCGGCCTCTCGGTCGGGGCGGACGATTATGTGGTCAAGCCGTTCTCGGTGCCCGAACTCATGGCGCGCGTGCGCGCGCTTCTAAGGCGCAGCCGGCCCGAGCGGATCGCGGAACGTCTCTATGCCGGCGATCTCGATCTCGACCGGGAGACCCGGCGCGTCCGCCGCGGCGCGCGCGATATCCACCTTGGCCCGACCGAGTTCCGGCTGCTCGAGTATCTTCTGGAAAAGCCCGGCCGGGTGTTCTCGCGCGCCCAGTTGCTCGACGGCGTGTGGGGTCAGGCGGCGGAGATCGACGAGCGCACGGTCGACGTCCATGTCGGGCGCCTGCGCAAGGCGCTCTCCCGCGGCCGCGAACGCGACCCCATCCGAACCGTCCGCGGAACCGGCTACGCCTTCGACGAGACCTTCGGAAAGTCATGAGGGCGGCCGGTTCTGAATAGGCCGCCAACCGATCACGACTGCCTTTGCCAGGCTAGCCTCAGCCGGGGCGTCCACAAAATCGCCAAGAAGCGCGGTCAGGTGCCGCTGAGATCCGCCGCGTCTCGCAACGCAACATTCCCCATTGACGCTCCGCGCGAACCATGCCCTTGACCCCGGTCCCATGGTCGAAAACGATAGCTCCCCAGTCATCGCTGCGATCGTGCGGGTCGTTCGCCTGTCGACCCGCCATGTCTGGGTCGTCATTCCCGCTTTCCTGATCGCCGCCGTCCTCGCCGGCGTCTACGTCTCGCGCCATATCGCCATCACCACCAACTCGAGCAAGCTATTGTCGAGCTCGCTGCCCTGGCGCCAGCAGGAGGAAAAGCTCAATCAGCTCTTTCCCCAGCGCACTGACCTCATGATCGCCGTCATCGACGGGGCGACGCCGGAAGCAGCCGACGAGGCGGCGGACGCGCTGGTCGGCGCGCTGGCCAGCCGGAAAGACGTGGTCCGCACCGTCCACCGGCCGGACGGGGGCGAATTCTTCGCCCGCAACGGAATCCTGTTCCTCAGCGTCGCCGAGGTGCAGCGCAACATGGATGAGCTGATCAAGGCGGAGCCTTTCCTGGGCACGCTCGCCGCCGATCCGACGCTGCGCGGCGTGCTTGGCGCCATTTCGCAGTCGCTCGAGGGCGTGCGGCTCAAGAAGACGACCCTCGAAGACATAAGGCCGGCGGTCTCCGCCATCGCCGACGCGGTGGAAGGGGTCGAGCGGGGCCAGCATCCGGCCTTCTCGTGGCGGCGCCTGATTTCCGGGCGCGCGCCGGAACAATCGGATCTGCGGCGGTTCGTCAACATGCAGCCGGTGCTCAATTATGGCGATCTCGAGCCCGGAGGTCAGGCGACCAAGATCATCCGGGCGACGATCGCCAAACTGGGCCTGACGCCGGACAGGGGCGTCAGAGTGCGCCTGACAGGCTCGGTGCCGCTCGCCGACGAGGAATTCGCCACCATCGCCGACGGCGCGGCGCTGAACGGGGTGGTGACGGTCCTCGTCGTTCTCCTGATCCTGTGGCTGGCCCTGAGGCAGGCCCGGATCATCCTTGCGGTTTTGATCAATCTCGCGGTGGGCTTGAGTTTCACCGCCGCGGCCGGCTTGATGATGGTCGGCGCGCTGAACCTCATCTCGGTCGCCTTCGCCGTGCTGTTCATCGGCCTTGGCGTCGACTTCGGCATCCAGTTCAGCGTCCGCTATCGCGCGGAGCGGTTTGCGGACCGCCATCTGCTGGAGGCTCTCGAACATACCGGGCATGGCGTGGCTCGGCCGCTTCTGCTTGCCGCGGCCTCGATCGCGGCCGCTTTCTACTCGTTTCTGCCGACCGCCTATGTGGGTCTCTCCGAACTCGGGCTGATCGCCGGGACCGGCATGATCATCGCGTTCCTGACCACGGTCACCCTGCTGCCGGCGCTGCTCGCCGTGCTCAGACCGGTTGGCGAGCGGGCGCCGGTCGGCTGGGCGTGGCTCGCGCCGCTCGACCATTTTCTCGATCGCGAGCGCAACTGGGTGGTCGGCCTTACGCTCGCCGCCGTCATTCTTGGCCTGCCGCTGCTGCGCGGCCTGCAATTCGATTTCAACCCGCTGAACCTGCGCTCGAAAAGCACCGAATCGGTCTCGACCCTGCTCGATCTGATGCGTGATCCGGACACGAGCCCCAACACCATCGACATCCTGGAGCCCAGCCTCGCCAGCGCCTCGGCGCTCGCGGACAAGCTCAAGCAGCTGTCGGAGGTCGCCAGAGTGCGAACCCTTCAAAGCTTCGTGCCGAAGGACCAGGACGAGAAGCTCGCGATCATCGACGACGCCAACTTCTTCTTCGAGAATACGCTCAATCCGACGGTCGACCCGGCGCCCACGCCGGCTGAAACGCTGGCGGCGATCAGCAAGACGGCGGGCGAGCTTTCAACCGCCACGGGCGATCAAGAGACCCCGGCCGCCGCGCAGGCGCGCCGGCTCGCAAGCGCGCTGACCGCTTTGGCGAAAGCGCCGCCCGTGACCCGAGAGGAGGCCGAGCGCGTGCTGGTCACCCCGCTCATGACCATGCTGAGCCAGGTGCGCGATCTCTTCAAGGCCGAGCACGTGACGATCGACACGCTTCCGCCCGCGCTCAAAAGCGACTGGGTCGCCCCGGACGGCGAGGTCAAGATCGAGGTTGCGCCGAGCGGGGACGGCAATGACAACGCCGTCCTGCGTCGCTTCGTCAACGCGGTGCGCGCGGTCGCGCCCAGCGCCGCCGGGGCGCCGGTCTTCATCGTCGAGGCGGCGGCGACCATCGTGAAAGCATTCCTTCAGGCCGCCGCCTGGTCGCTCGCGTCGATTGCGCTGATCCTCTTCGTGGCTCTGCGGCGCTGGAGGGACGTGGCGCTGACGCTCGTGCCCCTGTTGGTCGCCGTCGTCGTCACGCTCGAAATCTGCGTTGCGATCGGGCTCAAGCTCAATTTCGCCAACATCATCGCGCTGCCGCTTCTGCTCGGCGTCGGCGTCGCTTTCAAAATCTACTACGTCATGGCGTGGCGGGCGGGAGAGCGCAATTTCCTGCAGTCAAGCCTGACCCGGGCGGTCTTTTTCAGCGCCTGCACCACGGCTACAGCCTTCGGCAGCCTGTGGTTTTCGCACCATCCGGGCACCTCGAGCATGGGCAAGCTCATGGCGCTCGCGCTCGTCACGACGCTGTCGGCCGCCGTTCTGTTCCAGCCCGCTCTGCTGGCGACACAGCGCGCCTCATACCGAGGGCTGACCGCCGCTCACGAATAATTGGACGGCAGTGTGGCAAAAGGGTGATAGTCGGGGGCGAGCGGCTCTGCTAGCGTGACCGCGGGCTGGGGTCTGATTTCTCGGAAACCGGAGCTGGAGTCCACAAAAGCAAAGTCCCTCGCCGGGCTTGTGCTGGAAGCTCCGCGTTGCGTTGAAATTCGAAAGGGATCGTCGACGCATGCGTCGCGCAGGACGTTGGATCGCAGGGTTGAGCGCGGCAGGGCTGGCGGCGCTCCTCAGCGCCTGCGCGGGCGTCCCCCGCGACGTGTCGCTTCCGATCAACGATCCCAACGAGCAGTTCAATCGCGGCGTCCTTCACCTCAACCAGGTCGTGCTCGATCCGCCCGCGACGGTCATCAAGCAGGTGCCGGGGCCCATTCGGGACCGGTTGCAGGATCTGGACGCCAACCTGAAAGAGCCGCGCGTCCTCGGCAACGACCTCCTTCAGGGGCGCTTCAACGCCGCCGCCATCACGGTCGGCCGCATCATCTTCAACACCACCTTCGGCCTCGGCGGCCTGTTCGACGTCGCGGCGCAAGGCGGATTGCCGCAGCAAACCGGCGATTTCGGCCAGACCATGTTCGTCTGGGGCGTTCCGTCGGGCGCCTATACCGTGTCTCCGTATTTTGGCCCCTCGACGCAGCGCGATTCGATCGGCGGAATCGTGGACACGGTCGGCGATCCTGTCGGGTGGGTTGTGGGCGGCCTGTGGATTGGATGGCCGTGGTCGGTCGGGTCGGGCACGCTGTCGGCGGTCGCTCATCTCGCGCAATGGAAACAGGCTGAGAGCTCCTCCGTCGACTTCTACTCGTTCCTGCGGTCGAGCTTCTACCAGACGCGCCGGAACCAGTTGCGCGAGGCGGTCGGTCTGCCCCCGGTCGTCGAGTCGCCGGCCACGCCGACCCCGGTGGCGGGGTCGCCGGCCACGCTGGCCCCGGCGGGGGGGTCGCCGGGCTACAACATCCCGCCGCCGCAGTAGAGGGTCATTACGAGGTCGAGCTCGCCTTGTCCGCCCGGCGAGCGATCCAACGGCGCCCTTCAATCCATTGCCAGGCCGCGAGACCCGGCAGGCCGAGCGCCAGCTCGCGAACCCTTTTCGTGAGAGAAACCGCGAGCGCCAGATCCGGCGGGACGCCGAGCAGCGCGCCAAACAGGACGAGACCCCCCTCCTGAGCGCCCAAGGCTCCCGGCACCATGAACGCGGCGCCGCGGACGCCGGCGCTTAGGCTTTCGAGGATGAAGGAATCGGTCACCGTGAGCGGCTTGCCCAAGGCCCACATCGTCAGCCAGACCTCGCCGATCCCGCTCACCCACCCGACGAGCCGCAGCGCACTCGAATACGAGAGGGCGAGGCGCCGGCGGTACGTCGCGACGACAGCGCCGTCGATCGCTTCCGCCCGGCCGGCGAAGCCGGACATCCATCTCTTCGGCGCCAGCCGGTGAGCCCATCCGATGAGCACGCCAAACATGCTGTTGTGCTGGATCCGGACGAAGATTGCGATCGCCGCGGCGAAGATTGCGACGCCGGCCGTGAGCCCCCATGCGGTCGCAGCCGCGTCATGGGTCCGGTTGGCGGTGAGCAGCCCCACGCCGACAAGGACAAAGACGAGCTGGGTCGCCGAGCCGACCGTGATGTCGACCACCATGCTGGCGGTGGCCTGGACGCCTGAGACGCCCCTCTGATGCACGAGCCGCGCGCCCACCACGTCTCCGCCAACGCCGGCGACCGGCAAGAGTGAGCTGACCAATTCGCGGATCCAGCGCATCCACAGGAAGCTCATGACGCCGGGACGGCGTAGCCCGTCGAGAGACGGGCGTTCTTCCGAACGCCCTATGGCCGGAAACAGCTGCCGCCAGGAGACCGCGTCAAAATACAGTGGAATGATATGAAACAGCGTGATCGGCACAAGCCACCAGCCAAGCGCCAGCATAGCGGCGCCCACCTCGGCCGCGCCGCTGTGGAGGATAAGAAAGACGACCAGCAGAAAGCCGAGAAACGCGGCGACAATGAGCGATTTTGAAATGATATGGCTCCCTGTCCAGGCGCGGATCGCGCCGAAGACTGCGCAGGACTACGATCGCCGTCCGCGATCGTCTATCAGCAATCGCCGCCGAGGTGGAGCGCCCGGCGGCGTCGCCCATACGGATTGGCAGCCGCCATGCCCGAACCGCCGATTCTGATTCTCCTCCCGTCCCCTGGGCCGCCCGACCCGGCGGCCATCGAGCGCGGGCCCGACGGCGACCCGGTGGTCCTGGGCCTCAGCCTTGTCCAGCGAACGGTGCTTGCGGCGCAGCGCGCCGGCTATCGGCGCACGCTTCTCCTCGGGGACGGCGGGCGCTGGAGCCTTGCCATTAGCGGCGCCGCTGATCCTCGCCCCAGCCGGCATTCTCGCGGAAGCCGACTGGCTCGAACGGATCGCCTCGATCCATATCGAGCCGGGCGCCTGGGCGGCGCTCCCGGGCCGGATCGTCATTCTTCCCGCGGTGTCCGCGCCCGCCGCTGCGGATGCGCTGAACGAGGACGGCGGCGTGCTGGACCTCAAGGCGGCGGAAAGCCGACTTGCCCGCCTTTTCGGCCCGCCTGCGCCAATTCCGGCTGGGATTGATCCGATGGTCGTGGAGACGCCGGCCGACGTCCGCGCGGCCGAGCGCCGCCTCCTGCGCTCGCTGGTCAAGGACACGGACGGCTTCATGGCGCGCCATGTCGAGCGGCCGATTTCGCTTGCGATTTCGCGCCGCCTCGCGCGAACCGCGATCACGCCCAACCAGATGAGCCTGATCTCGATTGCGGTCGGAATCTGCGGCGGGCCTTTTTTCCTGTCCTCGCGCCCGCTGATGCAAACGATCGGGGCGCTCCTGTTTCTCGCCCATTCGATCCTCGACGGCTGCGACGGGGAACTGGCGAGGCTCAAATTCCAGCAATCCCGGTGGGGCGGAATCCTCGATTTCTGGGGCGACAACGTCGTTCACACCGTCATTTTCGCCTGCATGGGCGTCGGCTGGAGCCTGGCTTCGGGCTCGCTCTGGCCGCTCGCGCTCGGCGCCGGCGCCGTTTTCGGGACGCTTGGGTCGGCGGGCTTCGTCTATTGGCGCGTGATGCGCCGCAAGGACGATGGCGGGGCGCTGTTCACTTCGGTCTCGGACGCGCCCGGCCGTCCGCTGACGCGGCTTCTCGATTCCGCTTCGCGCCGCGATTTCATCTATCTCGTGATCCTGCTTGCGCTTTTCGGCCGGTCGGACTGGTTTCTGGTCCTGGCCGGGATCGGCGCGCCGGTCTATTTTCTGCTGGTGCTTTTTGCCGCGCGCCCAGGAGCCGCTCTCGAAGGGGCGGGGGCGAAGGCCGCGCCGGGCGCCAACGGCTGAGGGGGCGCCAGGCGCCTCCAGGCCGAGCTCGCGATTCGGGTAATCATGGGGCGCGCCCAAGGACGCCGAGCGCCCATGGGTCGCTCTAATACATTGATATGACATCGTTTTATCTCATAATATCGAGATCGACTCAACATTTGCTTTCTGATTTAGAGAATTAATGCTATTCTGAGGCGTTTTCCGTTAAATCGGACCGGTTAAGGAGAGATTGCATGGCTGACGACAAGGCGCCCGTTCGGCGCCGGCGGATGGGCGCGCAGGGCATGATGTTCCGGCGAAGGCGCGTTTTCATTAAGCTGCGCGAGGGCTTCACCTATGAGGAAATCGCCGCCGAGGAGGGCGTGAGCCCCTCGCGCATCCGCCAGATCGTCTCCGAGGAGCTCAAGCAGCGGGCGGTCGACAGCGGGACCGAACATGCCAAGCTGCAACTGGAGCGCCTCGCGCCTGCGATCCAGCTCGCCGCCGAAGGCATCGCGGCCGGCGACGTCTCGGCGATCATGCCCTATCTCAGGGCGCTCGACCGGCTCGACCGCTACCAGACGGTGGCCAGCGCCAACCAGGTCTACGACGACGAGGCGCGCAAGAAGCTGCTCGCCAAGATCAACCGTGTGGCCGAGAATCTCGGCATCGACGAGAACTTCGCCGCGGCGGTGCGGGCGCATCTGAAGGCGACCGGCCAAATTCGCGGCGACGAGCCGGCCGAGGCCGAAGGGCAGGGCGCGAACCTTGCCGGGGCGCCCGAATTCATGGGCGAGGCGGCCGTCGCCCGCGAGGGCTCCGGCGGCGGATCATCCGGGCGCCGGATTTTTTTACTCCAACTGGCCGTAACCCATTGAAAAGGCCCGATTCGGAAAAATAAACGCTAGTAAATTGGAGTCAATTTACTAGCGTTTATGCGCGTTTATTGGCGTTTACGCGCGTTTATTGGCGCTTGCTCGCGGGCCCCGGGCGTGGGCGCGCAGGACCGCGGCCGGACGCTCGCTCACGATGGCTTTCGGCCGCGAATGCGCTATTGGATTGAGCCTCGCCCCGAATTCGAGCTTCCAACCATGCTTCTCGCCGACACCATCCGCACGATCCCCGACTATCCGAAAAAGGGCATCCTGTTTCGCGACATCACGACGCTTCTGGGCGATGCGAAAGCGTTCCGCCGCGCCGTCGACGAGCTAGTGCAGCCCTGGGCCGGAACCAAGATCGACAAGGTGGCCGGGGTCGAGGCGCGCGGGTTCATTCTGGGGGGCGCGGTCGCGCATCAATTGTCGGCGGGCTTCGTGCCGATCCGCAAGAAGGGGAAATTGCCGCACGCCACCGTCTCCATCCCCTATTCGCTCGAATACGGGCTCGATCACATGGAGATGCACGAGGACGCAGTCTCGAAGGGGGAACGCGTGATCCTGGTCGACGACCTGATCGCGACCGGCGGCACGGCGGAAGGCGCGGTTAAGCTCCTGCGCCAGATGGGCGCCGACGTGATCGCCGCCTGTTTCGTCATCGACCTGCCGGACCTAGGCGGAGCGGCCAAGCTCGAAGCGTTGAGCGTGCCGGTGCGCAGCCTGGTCACGTTCTCGGGGCATTGAGCAGATTGCATTGGGGTCGAACCACGATCGTCATTGCGAGCCGCAGGGCGTCTTTCGACGCCCTATGGCTCCTCGCAATAACGACTCCATAGGAACGCAGCAGAGCGTCGTAAGCCCTTTCAGGCCTTAGCGGACGCCGGGATTTCGCACATCTCCGAGCGCACGAGGAAGCGCTTCTCGCGGCCATTGTCGAGGGAGAACATGCCGCCGCGGCCCGGCACGACGTCGATGACGAGGTCGGTGTGCTTCCAGGCTTCGTACTGGGAGCCGCTGATGTAGAAGGGCGCGCCGCCGATCTCGCCCATCTTCACGTCATAGTCGCCGATGAGGAACTCGCCCTCCGGGTAGCACATCGGCGAGGAGCCGTCGCAGCATCCGCCGGACTGATGGAACAGCACGGGCCCGTGGTCGGCCACGATCTCGGCGATGAGCGCGAGCGCTTCGGGGGTTGCGGTCACCGTTCCCATGTCGCCTGCTCCGATGTGGTCACGGCGGCGCGGAACCCCCCGCGCCGCCGCTGTTGTTGCAAGCCCGATCAGAAGAAGCCGAGCTTCTTCGGGCTGTAGCTGACCAGCATGTTCTTGGTCTGCTGGTAGTGGTCGAGCATCATCTTGTGGTTTTCGCGGCCGACGCCAGACTGCTTGTAGCCGCCGAACGCCGCATGCGCCGGATAGGCGTGGTAGCAATTGGTCCACACGCGGCCAGCCTGGATCGCGCGGCCGAAGCGGTAGCAGCGATTGGCGTCGCGGCTCCACACGCCGGCGCCGAGACCATAGAGCGTGTCGTTGGCGATGGAGAGCGCTTCTTCGTCGGTCTTGAACGTCGTCACCGAGACGACCGGGCCGAAGATCTCCTCCTGGAAGACGCGCATCTTGTTGTGGCCCTTGAACACGGTCGGCTTGACGTAATAGCCGCCCGCATACTGGCCTTCGAGGACATTGCGCTCGCCGCCGATCAGAACCTGGGCGCCCTCTTTCTTGCCGATGTCGATGTAGGAGAGGATCTTCTCCATCTGCTCGGAGGAAGCCTGGGCGCCGATCATGGTTGCGGGATCGAGCGGGCTACCCTGCACGATGGCGTCGACGCGCTTCAGCGCCCGTTCCATGAAGCGGTCGTAGAGCGACTCCTGGATCAGCGCGCGGCTCGGGCAGGTGCAGACCTCGCCCTGGTTGAGCGCGAACATGACGAAGCCTTCGATCGCCTTGTCGAAGAAGTCGTCGTCCTTCGCGCCGACGTCGTCGAAGAAGATGTTGGGCGACTTGCCGCCGAGCTCGAGCGTGACCGGAATGAGGTTCTGCGAGGCGTATTGCATGATGAGCCGGCCGGTCGTCGTCTCGCCGGTGAAGGCGATCTTGGCGATCCGGTTCGAGGACGCGAGCGGCTTGCCCGCTTCAAGGCCGAAGCCGTTCACGACGTTGAGCACGCCCTTCGGCAGGAGATCGCCGATGATCTCGAGCAGAACCATGATCGAAGCCGGGGTCTGTTCGGCGGGCTTGAGAACGATGCAGTTTCCGGCGGCGAGCGCCGGCGCCATCTTCCAGACGGCCATCAGGATCGGGAAATTCCACGGGATGATCTGACCGACCACGCCGAGCGGCTCGTGGAAATGATAGGCGACGGTGTCGTGATCGACCTCGCTGATCGACCCTTCCTGAGCGCGGATCGCGGCGGCGAAATAGCGGAAATGATCGATGGCGAGCGGGATGTCGGCGGCCATCGTCTCGCGGATCGGCTTGCCGTTGTCCCACGTCTCGGCGAGCGCAATCTTCTCCAGATTCGCTTCGATGCGGTCGGCGATCTTGTTGAGCATCTGCGCCCGTTCGGCTACGGCGGTGCGTCCCCAGGCGTCTTTCGCAGCGTGCGCCGCGTCGAGAGCGGCTTCGACGTCGGACGCGTCGGAGCGGGCGATCTCGCAGACCGGCTGGCCGGTGATCGGCGAGATGTTGTCAAAATATTTACCGGCCTTCGGCGCGCGCCACTCGCCGCCGATATAGTTCTCGTAGCGCTTGGCGAACGGAGATTTGAGGGCGATATTGAGATCGACTTTGGTCATGCGCTTCTTCCCTTGAGTGACGCCGCGCGGAGGCCGGCGTTGACGGTAGGGTCTCGCGCAGGCGCATGGCGAAGAACAGTCCTTCGCGATCGCCAAAACCTGGGAGTGTCGCAGATTTGCGACACCTCACCCGCGGATTCGTCAGCCGCGCAGACCGAGCTGGTTCATCTTCCGATGAAGCGTCGCGCGCGACATGTTGAGGTCCTTCGCCGCCCTGGACACGTTGCCGCTCGAGCGCGCCAGCGCGCGCTGAAGCACGGCGCGCTCGGCCGCGTCCATGTCGTCGCTTTCGGCTTTGGCCCGTCCGATCAGGTCGGCGGCCGGGGTCGGGCGGGCGAGGGCGGCCGCATTGACCCCGAGCCCGATTCGCGCCGCCCGCGTCGCGCCGATCACCAGGTCGTCGCGATCGACCGCGAGCAGCGACGACCCGTAGCGGTCGCCGCTCGGCGCGAGCAGGATGCGCGCATCGGGAAAGGCGAGACGGAAGTTCTCCGCCTCGATGAATTGGGTAGCGTCGGCGACCGCGCTTGCGATCAGACGCGCGAAGCCTTCGGTCAGGTCGGCCCGGCAGGACGACACGTCGAGCGCGGCGGCCAGTTCGCCATGCTCGTCGAAAATCGGGGCGGTCGTGCAAAACAGGTCGGAATTGCGGCTGAAGAAATGCTGGTCGCGGTCGATGGTCACCGCGCGGTGCTCGACGAGGCAGGTGCCGATGCCGTTCGTGCCTTCGTATTGCTCGCTCCAGACGGCGCCGTTCCAGAGCCCGGAGCCGTCGAAGAACCGATCGTCGCAGGGCGCGCCGCGTCGATCGACGATCACCCCGCTCAAGTCAGCCACCACGACCGAGCAGCCGACCCCGCCGACGGCGAGAAACAGCCGGTCGATGCTCCCTTGCGCCGCCGCCAGCAGCGAGCCCATCCGCTCGCGCGAGCGGGCGGTCTCCGGCTCGGGCAGCCGCTGCGGGGGCCTGCGGCTCGCGGGATCGAGCGCGTAGAGCGCGCCGGACCGGCGCCATGAGGCGGCGAGGGCCGAGCTTGCGGCCTCGTTGCCGGCGATCACCTTGAGAACGTAATCAGCGTGGGCGGGGCCCTCGATTCGCCCCATCCATTCCTCCCCGCCGGTCAGCCCGCCTTGCTCCCTCGAGGCGGCCGTCGGCGATCGTTATATTCCACCAGATATAGACATTTTAGGCCGGGCCCGGGCGCCTGGCAATGCGGCAAAAGCGTCAGGCGGTCCCGACCGTTACGCGCCCTTTTGCCGCGCCTCCGCCACCGCCCGCCAGTGGGCGTCGAACAGGGCGGCGCCGAAGTCGAGCGCGTCCGCCGAGGCTTCCCGGATGAGCGAGAACGCGGTTGGCCGGCGCACGGTCAGGCGCCCTGTCAGCGAATTCTCTTCGAAAGTGAAATGAGCATGGAATTTCTTGGCCAGATTCTGCATGCCGACATTCTCCGGCAGGCAGACGATCTCGATCGCCTCGACGCCGTGGTTGGCGGCCGCCCGCAGGATGCGCTTGAAGAGCTTCTCCCCGACGCCGCGGCGCCGATAGCGCTCGTCGACCGAAAACGCCGCCTCGGCGTGAATATTGCGCCCAAATGGCGCCTGCTCGCTCCAGATCGTTTGGTTCGAGCGCAGTTCCGCCGCGCCGACCAGGCGGTTGTCGACAAACGCCCCATAGACGAGGTCGCCCTTGCCGAAGCAATTCTCGGCATAATGGACAAGGAAGTCGTCCGACATGCCGCCACCGAAGCGCAGGTGACGGCTGCGCGGATCAAGGCTCAGCAGGTGATCACGGAACGCTTCCTTGTCCGAGGGCCAGAGCCGCCGGATTTCCACAGGGGATGACGCTTCGTTCATGGGCCGACCTCGCCGATTCGTCCCTCGGCGCTTCATCCCGGGCCTGATGTTGTGCATTGCAGCATAAATTTCAACCGCTTTGCCAATCCGCGGACGCACCGTGGCCTGAGCACGTCTTATCCGTCAAAAGGCGGCGCAGGCGACGTCGAAACGAAACGCGGGGCTTTGTGGTTCAATCAGAGCGTGAATGTCTTGCGAATAGATCCAAAAATGAAAACCAGGCAAAATCCTCTGCAAGCTCGGCCTTATCCGCGCCGTTCGCTCCACTGGCCGCGCTCTCGTCCAGCAAAAATGTCCTTGATCTCCCCGATGATCCTGGCGCCGTCGAGGGAGCCATGGACCGTGGGAGCATTGACGAGGGAGCTCTGAGCCGTCTTGAGGACTCCCTGCGCGTCGTCGACGGTGAGGACGTTCTTGCGCACGAGAATATCGAGAATCGCCATAGCGATGGCGCCCCCGACCATGGCCGTTCCGAGCGGGCGACTGGTGAAGGACACGTTCGACATGACGGAACTCCCAAAAGACGGCCGATGAAGATCGTTCGCTGGAAAAACGGTAATCGAGAAGAGAAAAAGATCGCGCCCGCACGAAACATGTCGCTCGCGCGGGCGCGCGCCCCCATCCATCTCCCAGAAATCAAGCCGCCGTCGCGGCTTTCAGGCGGCCATCGACTCGATGGCCACGTAGCGCTGCCCGTCCCAGACCCGCGCGTTCGGCGGCTTGTAGGCCATCCGGCAATGTCCGGCGCAATAGGAGCGGCCCTTCGCGGTCTGAACGCCGCAATAGACGAAATCCTCGCTTGTTGGATCGCCGAGCGGCCATCGGCAGGCGCCTTCGCCGATCTCCTCGAAGCCCACCTTCAGCATCTCTCCGACCTCAGCCTCGGCGAACGCCCATGCCGGCTTCCTCTCGCGCGGGACGGCCGGGACGACGGCGCGCCTCCACAGCGACTCTGTGCGCGCGATCGCCGGGCGGCGCGGCCGCTCGGTCACCGATCGCGGGGGACGGGGCGCCGAGCACTGCATATTGCCGGTGAGCTTGACGCCGATCCGGTTCGCCTTGCCGATCACCGCGTTGCGGGAGGGCGCGCCCAGCGCCACGGCAATGGCGCTCGCGCTTTTTCCCTCGAGCGCCATCTGTCTCAGAGTTCTCGATCGCCTCATCGGTCCACATATCCCACGCCCTCCGTTGCTTCCGTGGCAGTTCAAATCGGTAAAAAACCTCGCTTCCCCTGCGCTGCGCAGCCGGGGTGATGACGACTGTCCCTCGCTCCATCATCGTCACCCGGACGCCCCACAGGTTGTATATCATGGTTAATACAACTAAACGTTGCATCCGGCAATAGCGAATTTGTCAGGATTTGTCACGGACGGCTTACCGACCGAATCGGAAGCCGCCGGGCGCCCTCGAATCGGGGGCGCCTCTTTCAGTACGGGGAAGGGACCTGGAGCGGCGCTTGCCGGGAGAACCGGGCGCTTCTGACCGCCGTTATTCTCTGAGATTGCGGCGATTAGCGGCTATGCGCGGAGTCCGAAGGCTCCAGCATGGGCCGATCCGCGCCCCGAGCCGAGGCGCGCCACGTTTCACGTGGATTTTTTCACGGAGTGCGGGCCAGAGGCGCCGAAAGCGAACCTCAGCGTCGGCTCGGGCGGCCCGCTCCTGTTCGAGGCGGACCCACCCCCCTCCTACGATGGAGTGGCGGCGCGGTCGCTCGATCTGCGAAGTCTATCGGGGCGCAAATGCGGTTATGTTTCGATATTTCTCGGCCACTGAAGCCACGGCTTCGGGTCCTTAGACTTGTGGTATCCCGGGGGAAGCTGCGAGGCAGTGTAGTCTTCAATGAACGCTTTGAGTTTGTCCCGATATTCGATGAGCGCCTTGTTGCGAGGGTCCGACGCTCCCTCGGAAAGTACAAATCCTTATCCGCGCCCTTCGCCGGGATTAGCGAATGGTAAGGCTTCGAATAAGCAAAGGCAAAATAAAATTTCAGCATATCGGCGATGGTCCGCACGTTCGGCAAGTATTTTAGAAGTTCTTGCGTGCCGAGATCCGTGTCGGACGCGGGAAAATCGATGCGTTGCAGGCATGGCGGGAAGTTCGCCACGAACGTGAGCCAAGGATCTGTGCTTCTCGGCAGGCGCGAGACCCCGTGCGCTGTGAGGCGATAGAGATGGCTTCTGAGCAATTTGGTCAAAGCGTCTCGGTTTTTCAGATCTGGAAGGCCGCGAATGTTGCCCTGGTCCGGCTTGGCGGCGTTCGCCATCCACGTCTGAAGGCCCTTGTCCGCCGCGACGGCGGCGTCGTCGGAATAGGCGCTGGCGACGAACGCCTTCGCGAAATCCTCGCAGATGTCCCAGATCCTGAGGAGATTTTGGAGCCGCCGGGAACAGGTCCCAAGGCTTCTTGTCGGTGAAATCGGCTTCTACAATCCCATTCTTTTTAAGTTCGACTTTCGGATCGTCATCGAAATACTCCCGCCCCTCTGCGAACTTGTCCTCCAACTTAAGTACACCGCACCTCGTTGGCGATCGAGGTGGGTGGCGCGATCGGCCGATAGGCATCTACGTACTTACGGTCGGCGAGGAGAAAATAGTTAAAGTCGATTAGGAAATCCGATTGTGGCTGGAGCAACTTTTGAATCGGATGTTCGGTATCCCGTATTGCTTCGTTCATGGTTCTCACCATGGCGGCAGGGATAAGGTGCCAGTGGTAGACATGACCAAGCCAGATTCCGTAAAGCGTCACGGAAGTCTTCACCGCCTGAAGCGCGTAGAGCCACGCGCCTGCCGTCGATGCGGTCGACGAATACACCTGTGAACGAGGCGCGATAGAAAACCCTGCTCTTCGATCTAATTCCTTCTGGTACTCAAGGTGCTCGTTCGACACGCGAATGAGGACGGGGAACAATTCTTTTTTGTCTGTCATTTCGAGCAACGTCAACGTGCCGGGATTGTACCTCACCAATTTTACGTCGCCGTCGAGTAGGACCTCGGCGGCAGCGTGCCGAAAATGCTAAGGTCGATCTCAAAGAGACGCCCATTTTTCTGCAGCGACCGAAAATGCTCATCGTCCCAGACTGAGGGTGAGGGATGATGTCCCTCACCGTGGGCCGATGGGGAAGCGGGACGTCAAACAATAGTCTTCAACTGATCAAGGCGGTCCTTATCGGTGACCTTGCGGAGGATCCCGAGGAGGTTATAGCCAGTCCCGAACTTTGCGATGCGAGGCCAGAAGCCACGCGTGGCCTCCTTGTCGTCGGTTAGTTCCTTGGCGAATTCGTCCGCCAAACGATCATCCGCTCCCGGTTCGCATTCATTCTTGTAAGTGGTCCACGAGATCATGAATTGCTTCGGATCCTCGAGCGAAACGGATCCAGCTTAAGGTCGGCGCTACGCCCGCGGCGAATAGCCACTTCTCGGCCTGGAGCGGCTCTTTCCTTTCCGCCGGCAAAGACGTATCTCGCGCGTTAGCCCGTCTATTGCCGGTTGCATCTCATCTCCGCGATCCACCAACTTGTCCTTGTCCTTCTCCACACATCGAAGGAGATTTCGGGGAAGCCAGGAATATTCTTCAGTCTTTGGATTTGACGTTGCACCCAAACCATAGCTTCCTCCCGAAGAGAATAATCGGTTATGAGTGCTGTTAAGGGGCTAAGAAAGAGAGAGCTTGCGACAAGTAACTCTTGCCGGACGGCCCATGCCTGTTTCCGTCACAGTCCTCTCAGTCAATCGCTGAACATCGTTTACCAAGAACAAAGATGTAGATTTTTGTTCTTAAAACGAGTTCGCAATGTTGAGCGGGAAAATTGACACGTCAATGACGAAAAGTAACGAGCGGAAGAACATATATGTTGATTTACAGATTTCTGGCCGGATTGCAGGTTTTAGCAGCGCGGCGGTCATTCCCCGTTCCCTCTCGTTCGAGGCCCTCCGCCTTTCGGATCGCGCTTATTGCGGACGCGGGGAACTGGACAAAAACGCCCGCCGCCGCCATTGTTCGCGCCCGAGTTTTTCGCCCCTTTGCGTTGAGGAGACGCCCCGCATGACCACCGCCGCCGCCGTCAAGCCCGCCGCTGCGCCGCGAGCGGACGTTCCCAACGATCTGAGCGCGTTCTGGCTGCCATTCACGCCCAATCGCGCCTTCAAGAAGAAGCCGCGCCTCATCTCCCGCGCCAAGGACATGCATTATTTCACCCCGGAGGGGCGCACGATCCTGGATGGGACGGCGGGCCTATGGTGCTGCAACGCGGGACACAACCGCGCGCCGATCGTGGCTGCGATTCAGCGCCAGGCGGCGGAGCTCGACTTCTCTCCGACCTTCTCGTTCGCCCATCCGCTCGCGTTCCAGCTGGCGTCGCGACTGGCCGAGCTTGCGCCGGGCGATCTCGATCACGCCTTCTATTGCAATTCGGGCTCGGAGGCCTGCGATACGGCGCTAAAGATCGCGCTCGCCTATCACAATGTGCGCGGACAAGGCTCGCGCCAGCGGCTGATCGGCCGCGAGCGGGCCTATCACGGCGTCGGCTTCGGCGGCATTTCGGTAGGCGGCATGGTCAACAACCGGAAGTTCTTCGGCTCGCTGCTCGCCGGCGTCGACCATTTGCCCGCGACCTATAGTCGCGAGCATCAGGCCTTCACCAAGGGCGAGCCGGAATGGGGCGCCCATCTCGCCGACGCGCTCGAGGGGATCGTCGCGCTGCATGACGCCTCGACCATCGCCGCGGTGATCGTCGAGCCGATGGCGGGCTCGACCGGAGTGTTGCCCGCGCCCAAGGGCTATCTCAAGCGGTTGCGCGAGATCTGCGACAAATACGGCATACTGCTGATCTTCGACGAGGTCATCACCGGGTTCGGCCGTCTCGGCGCGCCGTTCGCCGCGGAACGCTACGGCGTCCAGCCCGACATGATCACCTTCGCCAAGGGGGTGACGTCCGGAACCGTGCCCATGGGGGGCGTGATGGTGCGCAAGGGGATCTACGACGCCTTCATGAACGGACCGGAGCAGGCGATCGAGCTCTTCCACGGCTATACCTATTCGGGCCATCCGCTCGCCTGCGCCGCGGCGCTGGCGACGCTCGACGTCTATCGCGACGAACGGCTGTTCGAGCGCTCGAAGGCGATCGAGCCCAAGTGGTATGACGCGATCATGAGCCTGAAAGGCCTGCCCAACGTGCTCGACATCCGCTGCGTTGGCCTGACCGGAGCGATCGATCTTGCGCCCGTCGAAGGGAAACCCGGCGAGCGCGTCATCCGCGCCCTCGACCATGCGTTCTTCAACGCGGGGGTCATGATCCGGCCGGCCGGCGACACGATCGAACTCACCCCGCCGCTTATCGTGAGCGAGGATGAGATCGGCGAGATCATGGACAAGGTCGGCGCGTCGATCAAAGCGGCGGCTTAGGGCTCCGACTGCGGTCGCCGCCGAGCGGCGCGCCGCAGGCAAGCCCGAGCGGGGCGTGCCCGGGGGAACTCCGTCTGATTCCGATCACGGCGAACGCCGTGAGCTTCGCCATAGCTCTGTAAGCAGGCGGGCCATCACCGCCAGTATTCCGAGTCTCATTTGTAAGCGCTTGACAGAACAGTGAATTTTTGATACGAGTTAACCAAGGGGATAGCGCATGAATTTTTTGCGCGGACGCGGGGGGACAATCATGACAAGCATGAAGCTTTTACTCGGAGCGACAATCGCGCTCGTTCTCGCAGCGGCGGCCGGCCCTGCATTTGCGGCAGGCACTCTTTTTATCGGCACCGACGAAGACACGTTCAACGGCGTGCTTCCAGATCAATTGGGGGTGGCCACTCTCAACGGCGCTAGCTTGGTTGGCGTCACGGTCCACCCGACGACTTTCCACATCAACGGCATGACCGATGTCAGCGGGGAGAATTTCCTCTATGCCGGCGACCCTTTCAGCGATCTTATCAACAAGGTCAGTTATACCGGCACGTTGATATCATCGACGCCAATCACCGGCATGGCGACGACCTGCTGCAACGAGGACATGATCTGGACGGGCACGCAACTTTATCACGCCCAATACGATAACGGCATCCAGCTCATTGATGTGACGACGGGGACCATCCTCAGCACCCAACCCCAGCCGGACGTCGTCGGCATGGCGTTCGCCAACGGACAGATCTGGATCACCCATTGGGGGGCTCACCAGGTCGGCATCTGGGATCCGACCACCAACGTCTTCACGCCTGAGTTCTCCACGCCCACCGATGCCGGCGGTCTCGCCTACGATTCGACGGACGGAATCATGTGGGTGGGCCTTGGCGGCGGGACGGTCGTTCCTTACACCCTCGCAGGTGTCGCGCTGAACGCCGGCTTCCAACCATTTGGTCCAACGAGCAGTGGCGACACGATCGATGGACTGGCTTTTCTCGGCGAGGCGCCCAAAATTCCTGAACCGTCCACTTGGGCGATGCTGTTGTTGGGCTTCGCATCGCTTGGCGTTCTAGCCTATCGTCAGAGCGCGAAAGCGAGACGGCTCTCTGCGGCCAACGCAACTTAGCGCAAAAAAACCTTCCTGGCGTTTTCAAGCCCAAACGCGGCGTTTCGGAGGACGTCCAGCCTACGGCTGTCTTTGAGCACACTGAGCGTGGCGCGATGATCGGCCTGCGCTGATGGAGGCGAACGGTGCCCGGCCGCATCAATGTCTCGGAGACCGTTGCGGGCTACTCAATCGCCTGAAGCCGGACTTTCGTGCGATCCTAAAGGGCGCGCCTCAAACCAGGCCTTCGTCGCCGAGTGCAGTCACCTTCTCGCTGGCTTCTCAGGTTAGCCGCGGACACAAGCGCAGGAAGGCCAGCCCCGCAAAGCCGAGCGCGAGCGTCATCCAAGTCGCTGGCTCCGGCGCGCCCACGATCAGGAACGGCTGCGACGAACCGGGCGCGGCGTAGGTGTCGATCAAATTGCTTTCGCCGGTGTCCCCCAGCGACGATCCAATCGTCATTCCGCCTTGGTCGCTCAGCGGATAGAACGTGACGTAGGGCCAGAAGGCCGTGCTCCATGTGACGGTGAACAGGTCGTCACGGGGATCTCCCTGACGGAATCATGATCCATTTGGGCCAGTCGCGCCTTTATTATGGGCGCCGGACCGCGTTCACATTTCGGTGAGCGGAATGTATGAATTGCGAGGGAGGCGCGATGACCCGCAAGGTCAAAGGCGCGAACATGGGAGTTGGGCTAATGGCATCGAAATTCATGAAGGCGCTGGGTCTAGGCGCAGCGCTCGCTGCCGGATTTGCGCTGGCGCCAGCCGCGTTCGCCAAGGACTGGAAGACCGTCGTCATCGGCATGGAGGGGGCCTACGATCCCTGGAACCTGACCGATTCCAGCGGCAAGATCGTCGGCTTCGAGCCCGACCTGGCGATGGATCTGTGCAAGCGCGCCGGCTTCGAGTGCAAGATCATCGCCCAGGACTGGGACGGCATGATCCCGGGCCTGAAGGCGGGCAAGTTCGACGTGATCATGGACGGCATGGCGATCACCGACGAGCGCAAGAAGGAGATCGACTTCACCAAGCCCTATGCGGCTTCGCCAGGCTCGTTCCTGGCGCCGAAGGACAGCCCGCTCGCCAAGGCGCCTGACGCGGGCAAGCTCATCAATCTCGACAAGGACCCGAAAGACGGCGACGCCGCGATCAAGGGCGTGCAGGCGGCGCTCAAGGGCAAGACGCTCGGCGTGCAGGTCTCCACCACCCACGCCAATTTCGCCGGCCAGTATCTCAAGGACATCGCGACGGTCAAGGAATACAAGACCACCGACGACCGCGATCTCGACCTCAAGTCGGGCCGCCTCGACGCGGTGCTCGAGGATCTTCCGACCAACATGGCGACGGCCTCGAAGCCCGACGGCTCCGCGCTCGCCGTTGTCGGGCCGGAGTTTATCGGCGGCGTATTCGGCCCCGGCGAGGGCATGGGCATACGCAAGAGCGACGCGGACCTGACCGCGAAGTTCGACACGGCGCTCGCGGCGGCGGTCGCCGACGGCACGGTGAAGAAGCTCTCCGAGCAGTGGTTCAAGGCCGACCTGACGCCCCGATAAGGCGCTGCGCGCGCGCTCCTTTCCTTAAAGGAGCGCGCTTCCGGGGGCGTGAAAAGTGGGCAGTCTGGCGATCTTTGGCTTCGGTCCGGGCGGCTGGGGCCTGGCGCTCCTCGAGGGCGCGCTGATGACGCTGCTCGTCTCCGCCTGCGGCCTTCTGATCGGCGCGGCGATCGGCGGCCTCGTCGCCTGGGCGCGGCTCTCGGGAAAGGTCATCGCGGGCGGCGTCGGGGAGGCTTACGCGGCTCTGTTCCGCGGGCTGCCGGAACTGCTCATCGTCTATTTCGTCTATTTCGGCACCTCGACGCTTCTGACCGAAACGGCCCACGCTCTCGGTCACGAGGGCTTCGTCGGCGTGCCGGCCTTCGCGGCGGGCGCGCTCGCCGTCGGCGTCATCTCCGGCGCCTATCAGGCGGAGGTGTACCGCGCCGCCTATCTCGCCATTTCGCGCGGCGAGCTCGAGGCCGCGGTCAGCGTCGGCATGAACCGGGCGCTGATGGCGCGGCGCATCATCCTGCCGCAGGTCCTGCGCTTCGCGCTGCCGGCGCTCGGCAATCTCTGGCAGGTGGCGCTCAAGGATTCGTCGCTGATCTCGGTCACCGGCCTCGCCGAGCTCATGCGCATGAGCCAGGTCGGCGCGGGCTCGACGCATCGGCCTTTCGCCTTCTATCTCGGCGGCGCGGCCCTCTACCTCGCGATGACGGTCGCGACCACCCGCTTCTTCGATATCGCCGAGGCGCGCGCGACCCGCGGCATGCGCCGCGCGACGGGCTAGGGCGATGGACCTCGATTTCATCACAAGCACCTTCGTCCGTCTTCTCGCCGCGCTGCCGCTCACGCTTCTGGTCTGGTTCCTCTCCGTCGTTCTCGGCGCGCTGATCGCCGCGGGCGTGACCTGGATGAGGGTGAGCGGCTCCAAGCCGCTCGAACTCGTGGCGCGCGCCTATGTCATGGTGTTTCGCGGCACGCCGCTCCTGATCCAGCTGTTCGTCGTCTATTATGGGCTTGCTTCGCTGCCGGCGGTGCGCGCGAGCTTCGCTTGGGTGTTCCTGCGCGACGCGTTCAATTGCGCGGTCCTCGCGCTCGCGCTCTGCACCGCCGCCTATCAGTCGGAGATCTTTCGCGGCGCGCTGCTCGCCGTGCCGCACGGACAGGTCGAGGCGGCGCGCGCCTGCGGCATGTCCGGGCTTCTGCTGTTCCGCCGGGCCATTTTTCCGATCGCGCTTCGTCACGCGCTCCCGGCCTATTCGACGGAAATGATCTCGATGGTGAAGTCGACGGCGCTGGTGTCGCTCATCACGCTGTGGGACGTGCTGAGCGTCGCGCTCAAGATCCGCAACGACACGCTCGTCACCTATCTGCCGCTCATCATCGCGGGCGCGATCTATTTCGTCGTCAACTACGTCATCGGCGCGCGCCTTCCTCGCGCTCGAGCGGCGCCTTTCGCCGCATCTGCGGCCAAGGCCGAGCTGAAGGGAACGTCATTGCGAGCGAAGCGAAGCAATCCAGGGATCGTCGGGTGCTGGCGGCCCCTGGATTGCTTCGTCGCCGTAGCCCGTCGTCAGACGGGCGTTCTTCCGGACGCCCGATGGCTCCTCGCAATGACGCCGACGGCGCTGGCCGCGGCTCACTCGTCGCGAGAGAGGAGATAGCCCATGCCCGCCGCAACCCCAGCGCTCACCGTCGAGAACATGCACAAGAGCTTCGGCCAGCTCGAGGTCTTAAGGGGCGTATCGCTCACCGCCAACGACGGCGACGTGATCTCGATCCTCGGCTCGTCCGGTTCGGGCAAGAGCACGTTCCTGCGCTGCATCAACCTGCTCGAGACGCCCGACAAGGGCGTGGTCACGGTCGCGGGCGAGACCATCAAGATGCGCCAGCGGGGCGACGGGCGCGCGGAGCCCGCGGACCGGCGTCAGGTCGACCGCATCCGTTCCGAACTCGGCATGGTGTTCCAGAGCTTCAACCTGTGGTCGCATCTGACGGTGCTGGAGAATCTGGTCGAGGCGCCGGTGCATGTGCAGAAGCGCCCGCGCGCGGAATGCGTCGAGGAGGCGCGCGCGCTGCTCGCGAAAGTCGGCATGTCCGAGCGGGAGAATTACTATCCCGCCGCATCTCTCGGGCGGCCAGCAGCAGCGCGCGGCGATCGCGCGCGCGCTTGCGATGCGGCCGAAAGTGATGCTGTTCGACGAGCCGACCTCGGCGCTCGATCCGGAGCTTGTCGGCGAAGTGCTGCGCGTCATGCGCGCGCTCGCCGAGGAAGGCCGCACCATGCTGGTCGTGACCCACGAAATGAGCTTTGCGCGCGACGTCTCGAGCCGCGTGATGTTCCTGCATCAGGGGCTGGTCGAGGCGGAAGGCCCGCCGCGCGAGCTTTTCTCCGGCTCGACCTCCGAGCGCTTCCGGCAGTTCATCTCGAAGGAGCGGGGGTGACTTCACGGCGTGGGCGCGGCGGCGGCCGGCGATGGCGCCAAACCCGGCGATCATTGGCGCCTGACGCATCCGGCGCCGACCCGCTCGTTTGACGCTCGTCGGTCCGCGAAGGGCCTAGATGCCGTCCCCGAAGACTTCCGTCCACTCTTCGATCGGGATGGCTCCGCGATCAATCAGGCAGTCATTCTTGTCGAAGGCGAAGATAAGCACCTTCGTGGCGTCGTCCGAATAACGCGCGGAGTAGATTGTCTTGATCCCTGCGGCAGGATGCTTGTGATGTTTCGTCGCCACAGCGATGAGGACCGCCGTGTTCTCATCTGAGAGCATGGTGATCGAGCCTCTGGATTCTGCGTCAGGGGCGCTGGCGCTCAGCTGCGCCGGGCCCCAGCAATTATCCCGCGCCTGCGCGAGCGCATAGCTCGGGACCAACGCGGCGAGCGCCGCGGCGACAATCAATGATTTCATGATGCCCTCACTTCGTCTTGTCGGCCCCGAGAAAATCCCGGCCGAGGCTCTCCGGTGAGCGTCCACTTCGCGGTGTTATGCGCGAGCAACTCCGTGAGACGGGCTAGGTTCGGTTTTGGGCTACGGCTAAAGCTGAGGCGGGAGGGTTCCTACGGAGAACGGAACGCTTTGGCTGAACCAGCCCTCAATGCATCCTCTGCAACGCGCTTGAAACGGGAATCCTGACTCTTCTTAAAACATCAATATCCGGTTATATAGATCACACGAAAACAACAGTGCCACCCCAGCATAAACCACAGCCATTTGCAATGCTTAATTGTGCCTATGCCGTCAAAGTCACACTACGAGCGCTTGCTCGGGATTACAGCAGGCTGGCTGGCGTTGGCCGTTAAATCCGCGATTATAGCCAGGCTCGTGAGAGGAACTGCAATGCCTCGTCTGTTCACCGGCCTAGAACTGCCCGGAGGCGGTCGTGAACCAGCTCGCGCTCGCACGCGGCGGGATTGCGGGCGCGCGTTGGCTTGGACCTGAGGACTATCACGTCACGCTTCGATTCATCGGCGATGTGGACGGCGCCGCTGCGCGCGACATCGCCGAGACGCTCGGCGACATGCGTCGGCCTAAGACGCAGGTTCGGTTCGAGGGCCTGAGCTGGTTCGGCGGCGACAAGCCGCGTGCGCTCATCGCCAAGGTGAAGGCGGAGCCCGCGCTCACGGATCTGCAGGCGGAGCTGGAGCGGCGCTTGCGACGCATCGGTCTCGAGCCCGAGACCCGCAAATTTACGCCGCACGTGACGCTGGCGCGGCTCCGCGGCGTCTCTCAAGCCGCGATGGCGGACTATCTCGCCGCGCGCGGGGCGCTCATTGGGGAATCGTTCACCGCCGAGCGGTTCGTGCTCTATTCGGCCCGCGAGGGTTCCGGCGGCGGGCCCTATGTCGTCGAGGCTGCCTATCCACTGGACTAGCCTCATCGATGAAGTCTATATAACATCATAATAATGTTATAATATCCTGAGCCACGGCCGGCGCGCCCTCTCTCAAACGCGCCAATTTCGAGGGCGGAACTAAACGGGGTCGTAACTCGTTGAAAACATTAAGGCGCGCCGGTAAAATGGCGGCTAGACCAAGCGCGCCGCTCACGCCCGCCTCGCAGGCTCCTCCCTCGGTCCCGCGGGCGGCCCATTTCCTCGACGGCTGGAAGGCTTTAGAGGGCCCCCCGTGTCTCTCTCGATCGACGTCCCCCGGCGGCGCGTGCGCCTCGACCCGCGCGACCCCGATTTCTTCAACGATCCCTATCCCGCCTATGCGGCGATCCGCGAGGCCGCGCCGGCGTTCTTCTGGGAGGATTACGGCTTCTGGTGCTTCGCCCGTTTCGCCGATGTCTCGGCGTTGCTGCGCGACCGGCGCTTCGGCAGGACGATCGGCGAAGGGGCTCAGCGCGATTCGAAACCGCATCTTGAGCCGTTCGAGGCGCTCGAGCGCCATTCGATGCTGGAGCTCGAGCCGCCTCGGCACACGCGGCTGCGCAACCTCGTCAACCGCGCCTTCGTCTCGCGGCGGATCGAAAAGCTCAAGCCGCAGATCGAAAGCCTGGCGCATGCGCGGATCGACGACTTCGCGCTGAACCGGTCGGCCGATCTCGTCGCCGAATTCGCGGAGCCCATTCCGGTCGCGGTGATTGCGGACCTGCTCGGCGTTCCGCGTGAGATGGGCGCGGAGCTTGTCGGCTGGTCGCACGCCATGGTCGCGATCTATCAGTTCGGCGTGACGCGCCCGGTCGAGGAGCGCGCGGCCGAGGCGGCGCGCGCGTTCGCCGCTTATGTGCGCGGCTTCGCCCGCGCGCGGCGCCAGGATCTTGGCGACGACCTCGTCAGCCAGCTCCTCATCGCCGAAAGCGACGGCGGCAAGTTGAGCGAGGACGAGCTCGTCGCAACCGTGGTCCTGCTGCTCAACGCCGGCCACGAAGCGACTGTCCAGGCGATCGGCAATGGCGTCAAAATCATGCTCGAACGGCAGGTTGACGCGCGCCAGGCGTTCGCCAGCGAAAGCGCGACCGAAGCGACGGTCGAGGAGTTGCTGCGGCACGACCCGCCGCTGCATCTCTTTGCGCGCTACGCCCTGGAAGAGGTCGAGTTCGCCGGCGTGCGTTTGCGCAAGGGCGAGAAGATCGGCCTTCTGCTCGGCGCCGCCAACCGCGATCCTGAGCGCTTCACCGAGCCCGACGCGTTCAAGCCCGGCCGGACGCCGAACCCCCATGTGAGCTTCGGCGCCGGCATTCATTTCTGTGTCGGCGCGCCGCTGGCGCGGCTTGAGCTCGCTGTGGCGCTGCCGATCCTCTTTGGCCGGCTGCCAAGCTTGCGCCTTGCCGACCGGCCGCGCTACCGAGATTTATTCCACTTTCATGGGCTCGGGGCGCTGAAGGTCGAATGGCCATGAACAGGGCGCGTCCGATCTTCAGAGTCCGGCGTCAGGCCGCGCCCCTCATCGCCGTTGTCAGACCCGCCTGCACAAAACGAGATCCTGGTGATTGGCGACCCCTTTTTCCTTGTAGAGCTCGATCGAGAAATACCGGGACCACTCTCTCTCCACATATTCGCGGCTATGGAAGGCGTCCCGATAAAACTTTGGCAGCCCTTGCGTCCCCTTGCCGCCGCCGATGTAATAAAATCCGTGTGAACGTTGATCCTTGTCGAGCGTTTTTCCCGCAAGCTCGAGAGGGAGCGTGGAAAGCAGCGCGGTCCCGCCGACCTTCAGGATCCGCCTGAGCTCGGAAAGCCACGCGAACTGCATATCCTCGGGGATGTGGGTGAACACGGAAATCGAAAAGACAAAATCAAAAAACCCGTCGTCAAACGGGAGCGGAGGCATGGGTTTGTTGACGACGAATTGTCCCGTTGAAGCGAGATTTTTCTGGCACCATCCGATCGCTTCGCGATCGATGTCGGAACCGTACCACTCGATCGGGTTCCGGGATGACGAATTCTTGCGGCAAAGCTGATCGAGCGGCACAAGCACCCGGCCGCAGCCGGATCCGAAATCAAGCCCACGAAAGCGCTCAGCACCGTCGTCGACTTTCAGATAGCTGAATACGGTGTCGGAAATGGTTCGTCCGATGTCTTCGAAACTGTCTTTATCTTCCGCCCCGTGAACCCTCTTCCTGAGGTGAGCGGGAGGGACCGGCGGGAAGCTCACGAGCCCGTCATCCTGAACGGGTCGGGGCTTCGTCCAAAGTCTTTTGATGCGACCCAGCAAATCAAACCCCAGGAAGGCGTTGTTCCCACGCGCGGAACTCAAAGCCCGGCTTTGGCGCGTAGCCACTCCTTACCCTACAATCGGATGAGCTTGAACCAATCGCCATATCGTCTGGCCTCGATTGTGGGGGGGAACGCCCAAACGCCGCTGTGCGGGCGCTTCCGAGATCCGGGATCAGGGATCAGGGCTGTCGCAAGCGCGTAGTGCAGGCCGGACCTTGAGGCTTTGCCTTCCTGCGTCAACAGCGGCTAAAAGCCGGTCCCGTGAATTCAGCTTTTGTATCGGCCCGGCCGGCGCCTGCGGCGCAGCAGCCCGATCGCCTGCAATGGCGCTCTGGCCTGTTGCGCCGAAACCGCCGCTTTTTCGGCGTCCTCGCGTTCGGGCTTTTGGCGACGCCGCTGATCGTGGGGATCATCAAGCCGGACAATCCGGACCTGATTCTCAAAGAGGGACGCAGGCTCGCCCCGGCGCCGAATCCGCCAGCCACCTTGGAAGGCTGGCGGGCGCTGCCAGGTGAAATCGACGCCTATTTGAAGGACCGTTTCGGCCTGCGTCAAAAAATGATCCGTCTTCATAAGGATTTGACCAGGCCTCTGGTCCCCGAGGGGGATCCAAAGGTCCTCGTCGGCCGCACCGGCCGGATGTTCCTTAAGCTCGACGCCATGGTGCTGCAGAGCGCGGGCCTGCTGGTGCGCGACAAGAGCGTCTCGGATACGGCCGACCTGCTCGCCGCGATGCGCGATTCGCTGGCGCGAGACGGGGTGAAATTCCTTGTCGCGATCCCGCCGAATAGCGCCACGGTCTACCCGGACGAACTTCCGATCTGGGCGCGAAGCAACGGGAGGACGACCGAATACGACCTCCTCCTCGAAGATCTCACCGCCCAAGGCGTCAAGACAGTGGACCTGCGGCCCGCGATGAGCGCGGCCCGGTCATCCGGCGGCGCCTACTATCTCCACGACACGCATTGGACGCCGCGGGGCGCGCTCGCCGGGTTCAACGCGATCGTCGAAGCCGATTCGCACCCCGATTGGCGCGTTGACGCCCGGTCCGCCCTTGGGCCCATGACGAGGAAAGAAGGCGGGGATCTCGCGTGGTTGCTCGGCGTCCAGAACGACGCCGTCGAAAAGAGCGAGCCTTTGGCGCTGCCGAAGACGGCGGAAATCGAGCAATTGCCCGGGGGCGAGAGCCCGGTGCTGCCCGACAGAGCCTATGGGTCCGGCAAGCCGGGGCCGACCATCATGGTCATCGGCGACTCCTTCACAAATGACGAGTTTCCATGGATGCTCTTGCCGCATGTCGGACGTGTCGTGTGGCTGCATCATCGCTGGTGCGGCTTCGACTGGAAATGGATCAGAGTCTTTCATCCCGATGAGGTCTGGTGGATGCCAACGGAACGCTTTCTGGTTTGTCACGCGGGCGCGCGCCCGGCTGATTTTAGTGGGTGAGGCGCCTGTCTGGCTGGCGTTCGCCGATGCGCGGTCGTGACCGGGGCGCGGCGCGGGCCATTGGAGAGTTCGCTTCGCCCGGCCGGCGGGCGGCGCCGCTCAGAACCGAGTATGACCGCCATGCTCCCAGCGCGATCACGTTGAGGCCGGGTTGGTCCGTTCCGGCGGCTTCCGTCGGAACCGTGAAAGTATGCGGACGATGAGCCATACGGGCATGTCTCGAGACCAACAATAGATGCTCTCTCTTAGCAAAAGACAGAACGCGGTCCTGTTCGTCTCACTGTTCCTCGTTCTCGTGGGGTCGCGAGCCGCTGTCATCAATTATGGCGGAAATTCAGTGCCCTTCGGAGATGAGTGGGACGCTGTCGCGGCCGGACTGTTGCGGCCGTATCTGCAAGGAAATCTCAAACTCGCCGAATTGTTCTCCGCTCACAATGAGCATGTGATTTTTTTTACGAGATTGATGACTTTATTGATTTTCAAGATCTCTGGCTATTGGGACGTCATTTTACAAATGATCGCCAATGCGATCCTCGACGCGCTGACGGTCGTGGCGATCAGCGCGGCGCTTTCGCGAACGCTCCCGGGAGGGTGGGCGCAGATTGCGGTGATTCTCTCCGTGCTCATCAACGCCATTCCCCTGGGCTGGGAAAACATGGTGCTCGGGTTCAACACCCACTTCTATCTGTTGCTGGCGTTCTCATTTGCGGGTCTCTGGCTTCTGGCGGACAGCCGGGCGTGGTCGCTACGATGGCTCGCCGGAGGCCTCTGCTCGGCCGCTTCATTTCTCTGTATGGCGTCGGGCGCTTTGACCCTTGGCGCGGCGATCGGTCTCCATCTTGCGCAGATCGCGTGCAATCGCAGGGGCGGGCTCAGAGAATGGCTTGGAATCGCCGCGCTCGGCGCGGTCACGCTCGTTTTGGCGCGCGTGGTTCTGCACGCGGCCGGGTCTGGCGGGTTGGGCGCGCACTCGCCGGGTGAGTTCGCGGCGGCGTTTTTCCATTTTGCGAGCTGGCCTCCGCCCTTCCCATTGGGATTGGTCATCGCAGCGCCTTCACTGATCTTTTGCATCATCACGCTCGTCGATCGCCCGGCGCTGACTGATCCGCGCTGGTTCAATGTCGGGGCGTACGGATGGACGCTGACTCAGTTCCTGGCGCTGGCGGCGGGCCGGGCGGAAATCGGGGTTCAGAGCCGCTACTCCGACACGCTTCTAATAGGTCTGATAATCAACCTGACCAGCGCCTTTTGGCTCTCGGCGTCTGCGACGAGGGCCGCCAAGGGAAGGATCTGGCCTTATCTAGGTCTCGCTGCATGGCTGGTCGTCGTCGGGGCGTCGTTGGCTCACGCAGTGCGCCACGTGCCGGGAGACCTCGACAACTGGCGTCGTATCACCGCGACCGGGGCAAAAAATGTACGGGACTATCTCGGCGCCGGGAACATATCTGATCTTGGCGGCGCCCCGCTTCTGGAAATCCCTTATTTCGAATCGAACCGCTTGCGCGAATTGCTCGACGAGCCGGAGATTCGCTCCGCGCTGCCGCCGGACCTCCTGTCGCGGGACGCTCCAGGAACTTGGGTCGAGGCGTTCAAGAGGACTTTCCTCAGGCAGAGCTTCACCTTACTCGCGTCCGGCCTTCTCCTGCTCATTGCCCTCTTTGCGTGGCGGAGCCGCACAACCGCCAGGATGGCGCGTCACGTGATCTTTGCCAATGGATCAGGGAAACCGGCGCAGTTTCTCAGGCCGGCTCGCCTGCTGTTTGGCTCCGAGCCCCGGGCGACGATGCTGAGACGCCACCGCCGCTGGTTCGCGGCGCTGGCGGCGGTGTTGCTCGCGCTTCCCCCCGTCGTTGGCCTGATTGCGCCCGACAATCCGATAACAGTGCTCAAGGAAGGACGTCGGCTCGCGCCGGCCCCGCGTATGCCCCTCAAGTTCGCGGAATGGATAGGCCTGACGCTGAAGGTCGACGCATATTTGCGGGATCACTTCGGGCTGCGGCACGCGATGATTCAATTGCACAAGGACCTGACCAAGCCGATGCTTGGCCTCGGCGGCGCGGGGCCAGATGTGCTGGTCGGCCGGGACGGACGAATGTTCTATCTAGGTGGCGATTCGGTGCGCCAGAGCGCTGGCCTCGTTCTCAGAGAGCAGCAGGTCGCCGATTCGGCGGCCGCGCTTGCCCGCATGGGGGAGGAGCTAAAAAGACAGGGAATAGGCTTTCTCGTGGCTATCCCTCCGAGTTCGTCGACAATGTACCAGGAAAGTCTTCCGATCTGGGCCCAGAGCCACGGCAAGACGACCGAATACGATCTCTTTCAGAAGGACCTTGCCGCATATCGGGTCAAGACGGTCGATCTGCGGCCAGTGCTGAAAGCGGCCGCGTCAGGAGGCAAGGTCTACCTGATGCATGACGCGCATTGGACCCCGCGCGGGGCGATCGCCGGATTCAATGCAGTGGTCGAGGCCGATTCTCACCCGGATTGGCGCGTCGATCCGACAAGCGCTCTCGGGCCGCCGACGGAATGGAAGGGCGGCGACCTCGCCCGGATGCTCGGCGTGCAGGACGACGTCACCGAGATGGTCGAGCCGCTCGCCATTCCGCTCATGGGGAAGGACGAAAACCTGTCGCAGGAAGGCGTGATGCCTCCCCACCTCGTCACGACCGGCAGGTCGGGGCCGACAATCCTGGTCGTCGGAGATTCGTTCACGTTCCACTACTTTCCGTTGCTGCTTGCGCCGCACGTCGCGCGCGTGATCTGGGTCCATTATGATTTCACTGGGTGTGGATTCGACCAGTCGCTGATCGACAGGTTTCATCCCGACGAGGTGTGGTGGGTTCGCGTGGAACGCGTCCTCATTTGCGAGACGAGCCCCCAATTGGCCTCTCAGTCCCAATCGCGATGATCGCGCCTTGCTGCGCCGGCGGCAGGCGCTGATGGCGATGCTCCCCGGCTGGCGCCGATATTTCGCCATTGTCGCCTTTCTGCTCCTGGCGACGCCGCTCATCGTCGGCCTCGTGCGTCCGGATGGGCCGGCGGCGGTCCTCAAGGAGGGTCGCTCTCTTGCGCCCGCGCCGCGAATGCCGGGGTCGAGCGCCGCCTGGATCGCTCTTCCGAAAAAGGTCGACGACTATCTGCGCGACCATTTTGGCCTGCGGCAGGCCCTGATCACGGCGCATCGGGAGCTGACCAAGCCGATGCTCGGCTTCGGCAACGATTCGGTGCTGGTCGGGCGCGACGGGCGCATGTTCTATCTTGGCGACAGCGCGGTGCGGCAAAGCGCTGGCCTTCTCGTCCGCGACCGCGGGGTCGCCGACACCCTGGATTTCCTGGCGGCCATGAATGACGATCTTAAGCGGCGGGGAATCCGCTTCTTGGTCGCTTCGCCCCCGAACGCCGCCACCGTCTACCAGAACGACCTGCCGGATTGGGCGCGGGCCTCGGGCAGGCGGACCGAATATGACCTTTTTGTCGAAGGCCTTGCGGAGAAGGGCGTCAAGACCGTCGATTTGCGGCCGGTCATGGCCGCGGCCAAGCCTGAAGGGCCGATTTACTACCGCCATGACAGCCACTGGACGCCACGAGGCGCGCTCGCGGCCTTCAACGCGATCGTGGAGGCGGACGGTCATCCGGATTGGCGGCTGGATCAGGCTTCGGTCCTGACCCCCCTTGCGGTCCGCAAGGGTGGCGATCTCGCGCGCATGCTCGGCGTTCAGGACAGCGTCACCGAGGCGGTCGAACGGCTGAAACTCCCGGTCGGCGAGAAGCAGCCGCTGACCGCGATCCCGTGGGAGGACTACGTCGAATCCTCCGGCAGGCCCGGCCCGACCGTGATGATCATTGGCAATTCGTTCACCACCATCGAATTCGCGGTCATGCTGCTGCAGCATGTCGGACGCGTCGTCTGGATCGACCATCAGCACTGCCGCTTCGACCCGAAGGTGATCGACCGTTTTCACCCCGACGAGGTTTGGTGGATGCCGAACGAACGTTTCTTCATCTGCGACCCGGGCGCTGAACGGGTAGGCTTCGCCGGATGAGCGTCCGAAGCCTGCTTGTGATTGGCGGCGCGCGCTCGGGAAAAAGCGCCTACGCGCTCGAGCTTGCGGAGGCTCACGGGTCCGAGCGACTCTATCTGGCGACCGCGACGCCGGGAGACGAGGAAATGGCGGTCCGCATCGCCCGCCACCAGGCCGACCGAGGTCAAGGCTGGACGACGCTGGAGGAGCCGCTCGAAGTCGCCCGCGCGCTTGCCGTTGAAGCCCGTCCAGGACGGGTGATTGTCGTCGATTGCCTGACCCTCTGGCTCAGCAATCTTATGTTTGAAGCGCGCGATCCCGCGCCCGCCATCGCGGGCCTGGCCGATTCCATCGCGGCGCTCGCCGGGCCAGCGATCCTGGTGTCAAACGAAGTTGGCATGGGATTAGTGCCGGACCACAAGCTTGGCCGCGAGTTTCGCGACTGGCAGGGCCGCACGAACCGGGAGATCGCCCGCGCCTGCGATGCGGTCGTCTTCGTCGCCGCCGGACTCCCGCTCCAGTTGAAACCGGCTGCAACCCCAAGCGTGCAACTGGGCTGAAGCCAAGCATTTTCCTCAAGAAAACCTCTGGCGACTCGGGCCGCTGGTGGACTAGCATCCGCGGCGGCGAAGGGCTTGCCGGCGGCGCGGACTGTCGGTCTTTGCTTCGGGACATTCGCCATGGGGGTTTGGCGGGATGCTGCGTCTTTTCCAACGCCAGGCGCCGGAGAAGGCGTCGCATTTCGACATCGCTCACGACGGCGAAGTCTATCGGGTCGCGCTGAAGCGCATCGCCACCTCGCGCCGCTTCACGCTGAGAGTTCGCACCGCGACGCGCGACGTGTTGCTGACGATACCGTCGCGCTCGTCGCTCAAGGCCGCGCGCGAATTTGCCGAGCGTCACGCCGCATGGATCGGAACAAGACTTGCGCGTCTGCCCGAACCGGTCGCCTTTGAGCCGCGCGCGACGACGCCGTTGCGCGGCGTCGATCATCGCATCGTCCACCGGCCTGGCGAACGTGGCGGCGTGTGGGTCGAATTCGAGCGACCGCGGACCGCTCATCTGCGTCTCCGGCGAGCGGCCGCATGTGGCGCGGCGCGTCGCCGATTTCCTCAAGCGCGAGGCGCGCAAGGACCTTGAGGCGGCCGTCGCGCGACATGCGAAGCAGATCGGCGTCAAGCCGCGCCGCATCGTGCTGCGCGATACGGTAAGCCGCTGGGGCTCGTGCTCGTCAACGGGCGGGCTTAATTTCTCCTGGCGCCTGATTCTCGCCCCGCCGTTCGTGCTCGACTATCTCGCCGCGCATGAAGTGGCGCATATTGTCCACATGAATCATTCAGCCCTGTTCTGGAAGCTCGCGCGCCGGCTGCACCCCGGAACGGACCGGGCCGAAGTCTGGCTCAAGGTCCACGGCGCGAGTCTGCATCGGTTCGGGGCGACGTGGGACTGAGGATGCGGGTCGCGGCTACGCGGGTACGGGCGCCAAGTCGACCATCCTTCCCAGCGCGTCGAACATCAGCTGCAAGTCTTGCGGCCGGGACAGCCGGTGATCGCCATCCTTGACGAGCGTCAGCGTCGCCGGATCGCCAAGCCTCTGCATCAGCGCCAGCGCGTGGGAAAAAGGCACGTCTTGGTCTCGCATCCCTTGCAGCACCATGATGGGCGCGCGAATGCGAATCATGCCGCCGAGCATGAGGTGCTTGCGTCCGTCCTCGATCAGGCCGCGGGTGAGGCAGTCGGGCTCGCTTGAATAGGCGGACGGCCTGCGCCATACGCCTTCCTCCATGATCGCACGCCGCGCTTCCTCCGGCGCCTTGGCCCAGACGAGGGCTTCGGTGAAGTCGACCGCAGGCGCAATGAGAATGAGGCCCTTGACGCGCTCTGTTTCGCCTGCCGCGCTCAGCGCCCGCGCGGCGAGCAGCGCCAGCCATCCTCCCATCGAAGAGCCGATCAGAATCTGCGGTCCCTCGCTCTCGGCCCGGATGAGCGCCAGCGCCTCCTCCAGCCAGCAGGAGATGGAGCCGTCCTCGAGCCGCCCATCGGAGCGCCCATGGCCCGAATAATCGAATCGCAGGCAGCCTAGACCGCGCCGCTCGGCTTCGCTGTCGAGCGCGGTCGCCTTTGTCGAGTCCATGTCGGAGCGATAACCGCTGAGCCAAACCACGCCTGGGCCGCTGTTGCGCACTGGCGCGCGGCGGCGAAAGGCGATACCCCGTTGATTCGGGGCCTTCCCGACGATGAAAACCTGTGGCTGTCCGTCCGACACGTTAAGCTCGCTTTTGATGACGCCGTCCGCGCGCCGCGCCGGGATGAGCCCTAGGCTGTACGCGCGCAGCGGCGCCGACTTGGCCGAGCCTTCGCTGCAAGTCAATCGCGCGCGCGTCACGCTCTCGTGTTCGAGGCGCGGCCCGCCGTGACCGTCAACGCCCTCTCCCCCTTCGGTCGCGGGGCTGACGCGCCGCTCGCCGGCCGGACGATCCTCCAGATTGTCCCGTCGGTCGCCGCGGGCGGGGACGAGCGCGCGACGCTCGCCGTCACCGCCGCGCTGGCGGAGACCGGCGCGCGCGCTCTGGTCGCGACCGATTCGGATGAGCTCGCCGGCGAATTGCAGGCGATCGGCGGCCTCTTCATACGCTATCCAGCGGCGACCAAGAATCCGCTCACGCTGGCGCTCAACATGCGTCGCCTTCAGCGCATCATCGCTTCGGAGCGGGTTGACCTCGTCCATTCGCGTTCGCGATGGGCGGCCTGGGCCGCGGTCAAGGTCTGCCGCAAGGCGAAGCGTCCGCTTGTGACCTCACTCCCGGGCGATGGCGGGCCCAGGCTTCCGCGCACCAGCTTCGAGAGCGCTGCCGCCGAGGGGGACATCGTCATCGCGTCCTCGGAGTTCGCCGCCGGACGTGCGGAAAGCCTTTTTCCTAAGGCGCCTAAGCGCCTCAGGGTCGTCCGTTCGGGAATTGATCTCTCCACGCTTCAGCCCGAGCGCGTGAGCGGGCGCCGGGTGTCCGACATTCGCGCGGGCTGGGGCGTCGCGACGCATGAACGGGTCGTGCTCATGCCGGCGCGGCTCGCGCCCGGCCGGGGCCCCCAGACGTTCATCGAAGCGGCGGCGCTGATCAAGGGCCAGGGCCTCGACGACGTCCGTTTCGTGTTGGCCGGCGAGTCGGCGAAGACAGTGTTCGCGCGGGAGCTTGACGCGCTTGCCCTCAAGTGCGGCGTCCAGCCAATGCTCGTGCGCGTCGGCGCCGTGGCCGATCCGCCGGCGGCGTTCGTCGGCGCAGCGGTGGTGGTCTTTCCCGCCGTCGATGCGGACGGCGTGACACGTACTTCGATCGAGGCAGCGGCGATGGGGGCGATCACCATCATCTCCGACGTCGGGCCGGCGCGCGAGATCATCGCCGCGCCGCCGCACGTGGACGGCGAGGCGCGCACCGGATGGCTCGTTCCGCCGCGCGAGCCCGAGGCGCTAGCCGAGGCCATCCATGCTGCGCTCTCGCTCGGCGCCTCGGCGCGCGACGCCATCCGCCGCCGCTCGCGGGCCAAGATCGCTGAAGCCTACTCGCTTGAGCGCATGACACGCGACACGCTCAACGTTTACGCCGAGGCGCTGGAGCAATGACGGAAGGGTGCGCGGTGGATTTTAAGCGGGCGCCGCTTCAGGCGTGCGCACGTGCTCGGGTCGAATCCCGATACCGAGCAGCCTTGCCGGAATGCGGCGTAACACCGGAAAGATCCCGAAGGCTTTGAAGGCCAGCGGCGGCTTCGGCCGCTCGTGGCTCGCCAGAACGCGGCTGATCACTCTCTTCTGGATGGTGAGCTGCAGCCACTGCGTGAACCGCACAGCCGGGGTGCGTCGCTGTTCGATGGCCTGGAGATCCTCATCCGTCACCTTGCCCGCGCGCAGCGGGGCGGCAAGCCGATTGGCTGCGGCGACCGCGTCCTGCACCGCGACGTTTATGCCCACACCGCCGATCGGCGACATGGCGTGCGCCGCATCGCCGATACAGATGAGCCCTGGCCGCCACCATTTTCGCAGCCGATCGACCGTGACGCTGAGCAGCTTGACGTCGTCCCAGGTTTTCAATTCGGCGATGCGGTCCGACACAAATGGCGACATTTCGACAACTCGAGCACGGAACGCTTCGAGACCTTCGGCCTTCACCCGCTCGATGCCGCCTTTCGGAATGACATAAGCGCATTGCCAGTAATCGCCGCGATCGAGCATGACCATGAGCCGGCCCGCCTCGACATGGCCGAACGTATCGGCGCTGTCGCTCGTCTTGCGCGTCAGGCGAAACCACAGCACGTCCATCGGCGCGCCGTAGTCCTCGCTCACCAATCCCGCTTTCTCGCGCACGGTCGAATGGCGTCCGTCGCAGCCGACGGTGAGGCCGGCGCGGATCGCGAGCTGCCCCTCTGGCGTCCTGGCGATCAGGCCGGCGACGCGCCCGTTCTCCTCGATCAGGTCGGTTGCGTCCGCCTGCATGCGCAGGTCGAAGGTTTTGTAGCGCTTGCCCTCCTCGGCGAGGAAGTTGAGGAAGTTCCATTGCGGCATGAGCGCAATGAACTTGCAGTGGGTGGGCAGATGGCGGAAGTCGGCCATTTGAAGATGTTGGGCGCCGATCTGCGCGGACAGCGTTTCGACCTCCTGATGCGGAAGCTTCAGGAACCTATCGAGGAGCCCCAATTCGTACATGAACTCGAGCGTCGAGGGATGAACCGTGTCGCCGCGAAAATCACGAAAGAAATCAGCGTGCTTCTCCAGCACCACGACATGAACTCCCGCCCGCGCGAGCAGGAATCCGAGCATCATTCCGGCGGGACCGCCCCCGGCGATGCAACACTGGGTTGTGATTGTTGAATCGGCCATTGCCCGCTCGGCTCCGCCCGGCATAGTACGCCATCTCTCGGGCAAGGGAACGCGGAAGTCGGGGTTGGCGTTCCGCGGGCGGAGCGGTTCCGGTCGGCCGGAGCCGCCCACGATTGGCGGCTCCAGCCGGTTCTTAGACGCAGTCTAGTTCTTGATGAACGCGCCGCTGCGCAGATCGGTCAGCGCCTGGCGGATCTCAGCCTGCGTGTTCATCACGATCGGCCCGTGCCAGGCGATCGGCTCGCGCAAGGGTCGGCCGGAGACGAGCAGGAAGCGCACGCCCTGTTCGCCAGCCTGGACGACGACCTCGTCGCCAGCGCCAAACACGACCAGCGAGCGATTGCCGACATGATCGCGCACCAGCACATCGTCGCCGTCGATCTGCGCTTCCCGCAGCACGCCGAACGGTTCGGACGAGTCGGCGAATGTGGCCGAACCCTCGAAGATATAGGCGAAGGCCTGGCGGAAATCCTCGACCTTGAGCCGTTTCTTCTTGCCCGCCGGCACGCTGACGTCGAGATAGCGCGGCTCCGCGGCGACGCCGTCGACCGGGCCGGTCTTGCCCCAGAACTCGCCGCAGATGACGCGCACGCGCGTTCCGTCGTCGTCGATCACCTCGGGGATCGCGCTTGCCGGAACGTCCTGGTAACGTGGACGGGTCATCTTGAGATGCGCCGGCAAATTGGCCCACAGCTGGAAGCCGTGCATGCGACCCTTCACGTCGCCGGCCGGCATTTCCTGATGCAGAATGCCGCTGCCCGCGGTCATCCATTGCACGTCGCCCGAGCCGAGCTTGCCGCGATTGCCGAGGCTGTCGCCGTGATCGACGCTGCCCGCGAGCACGTAGGTGATGGTCTCGATGCCGCGATGCGGATGCCAGGGAAAGCCGGCCTGATAATCCTCGGGCCGATCCCCGCGAAAATCATCCATCATCAAGAACGGATCGAAATCGGACGTGTCGCCGAAGCCGAAGGCGCGGCGAAGTCTGACACCCGCCCCCTCCATGATCGGAACGGACTGGCTGACGCGCTTGACGGGACGAATGGACATGTGAAGCCCTCTTGGTCGAACTGAACGTTTTGGCTTCCGAAATACTGCCGCCGTTTTCAGTGTTGAGACCGAAAAATCTGGCGATGTCTTTGAGCGGAAACCCTGCTGGCGGCGAAGATAGGTATAGCGGGCAGTCGCCGCAAGTCTATCAAAAGAAGCGATTGGATCTATCGGTCGGAGCGAACGCTCAGGCCGCTTGGCCTTCCCCCGATCGTTGTCGCCGCGTCCGCCCCGGCGGCGGCGGCGCGCTCGAGTGCGGCCGGAACGTCCGCGCCATCGAGCCGCTGGCTCAGAAAAGCGGCGACGAACGCGTCGCCCGCGCCGGTCGTATCGAGCGCCTCGATCCCCGTCGCTTTCACCCACCAGCGGCGCGCGCCTTGAGCCGCCTCTGCGCCGGCCGCGCCGCGCTTCACGACGACCAGCGGGTAAAGCTCGGCAAGGCGCGCACATTGGGTTTCGGGGTCGTTGGAGCCGGAGAGAACGGCCGCCTCCTCTTCGTTGGGGAACAGGATCGAAGCGCCTCGCGTCCACGCCAGAAACGCGTCCGCCCCGACCTCGCGCAGGAATTCCGCCGACGCCGGATCGACGCTGACGGGCTTGGCTCCCGCGCGCCGCATCGCGTCGAGAACCGCCGCGCGCGGGGAGGGTGCGAAGAACGAATAGCCGGAGAGATGGATGTGCGCAGCGCCGTCGATCAGACCGTCGGGAATGTCGGCGGCCTCGAGCGCGTTATTGGCGCCCCGGTCGGTGAGGAAGCTGCGCTCGCCGTCGGCGTCGACGAGCGCCACAAGCCGCCCGGTCTCGTGCTTGGGATCGCCGGCCAGATGCGGGGCGACCCCGATCGCCTTGAACCGCGCCGTTTCGCTTTGGACGTCGTCTGAGCCGACGCGCGCCACGAAGTCGACGCTCACGCCGTAGAAGGCGAGCCATGCCGCCTGATTGGCTGCCGAGCCGCCGGGCCGAACCGTGATCGACGCCCGCCGGTCCGAGCCGCGTGCGAGCGGTCCCTCCGGCCGCACGATGACGTCGGTCATCACGTCCCCGATGACCAGAATGCGGGGGGAGGCGATCACGGCGGCGCAACCGGCGCGCGGACTGCGCGGCGTTTCGCCCGAACTCGCGTCACCCCAGCAATTTCACGAAATTGCGCCTGCGGCCGAAGCGTTCCTTGAGGGTTGCGACATAGGCCGTTTGTTCCGCGGCGCCGCGCAGGGCGCCCATCCGGGCGATCAGGCCGGCCGCCTCCTCGTAAGCGCGATTGCCGCCTGCGTTTGCCAACTCATCGACGCGCCGCGCATAGACCTCGAGAGCCTCGCGGGGATGGTCCGCCTCGCTTTCGCGCGCGAGGCGCTCCTTGACCGCCAGCGAGACGCGGTGCTTTCGCGTCATCATCCAGGCCATGTCGAATCGCTTCTCGTGCATCAGAATCTTGACGCCAAGATCGGCGGGATGGCCGAACGAGAGCCCGGTCTCGGCCACGGCACAGCGCTCGATCACCGCGAGCGCCTGGTCGAGAGCCGCCTCGCCGCCTGCGTGGCGCCAGCGCAGATAGACATTGAAGTCCGGCGCGCGCTCGAACGTGCGTCTGAGACGGACTTCGGCCTCGGCCCCACGATCCGCCTTCACCAGAATGTCGGCAGCCAAGAGCACGAGGCGCGCGTCGGAAGGGCCATCCTCGAACGCCCATAAGCCTTCCTCGGCCCAGCGCAGCGCCTCGTCCGCGCTTTTGTGCTTGAGGCAGAACTCGGCAAGCTCAAAGTACTTCCACGGCGACGACAGGTCCTTGGCGCGCAGCGCGATGCGCGCCTCGATGTCGCTGTCGCGCTCGGCGAAGCGGTCGAGGATTCCCGAGAGGCCCGCATAGTCGCCTCCGGCTTTCTGTCGGCTGCGCGCGCTGAGCGGCGGCAGCTTCTCCCATGCTTCGGCCGCGAGCCGCCGATATTCGGCCAATCCGGCCTCGCCTAGAACCTCGGCATAGAGCCAGGCCGCGCCGTCGAACGTTCCGTAGCCGTCTCCGGTCTCGCGCTCGAAGAGGTCGCGCGCGAGCGCGATCGGGTTCGGCCGGGCGCTGCGGGCCGCACGGATGTGGATGTCCCGCGCGCGCTGGAGCAGGTCGCCGCATTCGCCGTTGGAATCGTCGATCAATTCGATCGCGCTGTCGATCCGGTCGATCGCATGCTCGGCCAACTCAAGGACAAGCCGGTCGCGCTTCGCGTCCAGAGCCTCGAGGGCGTCGAGCGCCTCGTCGACGCCGGCCGCCCAGCCGCCGGCTTCGCCATATTCGACAAAGCCGCGTGTCGCCGTCGCCTGGTCGATCGCCTTGCCGAGGCGCGCCGCCAGCGTCTTGTCGTCTGCGCGGTCGGCGGCCGAGGCGATCTCCAGCTTGCGGAACAGGGCTGGATCGCGCTCGGCGAGTTCGACGATCATCGCGACGAGAACGCCATTCGACTTATCCTCGAGATGAGCGCGGATGCGCGCGAGCACGCCCGAGCTCTGTTCATGGGCGTGACCGGTCGCGTTTGCGGCCAGCGCAGTCGCCACCATGTGCTTGCAGAAGCCATAATCGTCAAAGGCCGGACAGTTGCACTCGCCCTTGATCGTCTCGCCCGCGCCAAGGAGATTGACACGGTAGTCTTCCGTTCCGGTCACGCGCGCCAGCACGCGCCTTGGCTCGAACGCGAGGATCTCCACGCGCCCCTCCCGATAATAGGCGTCGCCGCGGGCGAAGGCCCCTCCCGCGAGCCTCTTCAAGGCCGCGACGTCGAAGCGCTGGAGGTTTTCGACCGTCATGCGCAGAGCGCCCTCTTCGCCCGATCGCCGCCCGCCAGCCGAGCGGCGGACGGCGTCCTGATTCGTCGATCGGCGACGATAGCACCGAGGCAATCGCGCGGCGAACGACGCCCGGACATTCGACGCGACAGGGCGCTTGGCGATCCACTTTTTCGGGAACCGCGCTGCGCTCCGGCCGCGGCGGCGAGCGTCTTAACGACCGCGACGTTCTGCAAGAGATCCTCCGGCAGCCCGTGCCGTTCTTTGAGAAACGCGGCGCTGTTGTACGAGATCCACACCTTGCCTTGCGCATCCTCCGCAATCAGGATCTTCAGAGGCAGATCGAGCGCGGCGCTGGGAGAAGCCAGCATCAGCGGCGTGCCAGCCTTCGGACTACCGAAGATCAGGAGCTTGGTGGGCGGCATTGTCATGCCCGCCTTTTCGGCTTCGCCGCTGTGGTCGACGAGCGCGAACAGCGTCACCCCCTTGGCTTTGAGAATGGCCGTGAGGTTGTCGACCGTCTCGTCCGCGGAATGACGGCTCGGAATTTTGACGATCCCTTCTTCTTTCCCCATGGACCAGGCCTCCCGCAGCCTCGCGCGCCAGCAATCGAGCTTAGTGGGGCGAGCGCGCGGCGGACAAGCAGAACGTCTCGACGATGAAGCCGGCGCGGGCGATGCGAGCGAAGCCTCCCCGTCAGGCGCCAAGCGTGCGCATTGCTCGATCTTGGGCTCCAACCTTCAACAACTGGACCGTATGTCGGCTGTGTGAAGGATCTGGCGGTCCGTCCCACGGCATGTCCCATTCGAGGATTGCGTCGGATAGGCCGGCGCAGAGCCTCAGACATGGGGGACGGACCTGATGCACGATACCATCTTCGTGGGAATGGATGTCCACAAAGCGACGATTTCAGTCGCGGTTGCCGATGGGGCGCGCGGTGGGGAGGTGCGTCAGCTTGGCAATTTTCTGAACCGCGCCGATCATGTCGACAAGCTTGTGCAGCGTCTAAGCAAGACTGACGGCCGGCGACTACGGTTCTGCTATGAAGCCGGCCCGTGCGGTTATGGGTTGCATCGGCAGATCACAGATCTTGGCTATGAATGGGCGGTCGTGGCGCCCTCGCTGATTCCGATGAAAGCCGGCGATCGCATCAAGACGGATCGGCGAGACGCGGTGATGCTGGCGAAGCTGCACAGAGCCGGTGAGCTGACCGCTGTTTGGGTTCCTGATGCAGCCCATGAGGCGATGCGGGATCTGGTCCGGGCGCGGGCAACAGCAGTCAGGGTGCTTGGCAAGGCGCGTCAGCACCTGCAGGGATTCCTGTTGAGGCATGGCCGCGGCCATGCCGGAAAGAAGGGCTGGACACTCCCCTATCGCCGTTGGCTGACGACGGTTCGCTTCGACCATTCTGCCCAGCAAGTTGTGCTGCAGGACTATATCCACTCTGTGCATGACGCCGAAGAGCGCGTCGCCCGCCTGACGAAGCAGATCGAGGATCTGGTTCCCACTTCGTCGATGGCGCCGATCGTTGAGGCGTTTCAGGCAATGCGTGGCGTGGCCTTCGTGGCGGCTGTCACCGTCGTTGCCGAGGTGGGCGATTTCATCCGCTTCGACAATCCGCGCCAGGTGATGGCCTACCTTGGTCTGACGCCTTCCGAGCATTCGAGCGGGACAGCGATACGCCGCGGCGGCGTCACCAAGGCAGGCAACGCGCTTGCACGGCGTGTCTTGATCGAAGGGGCTTGGACCTATCGAATGCAGGCCCGCGTCAGCCGCAAGCTGCACGACCGGCTCGAGGGACTTCCACAGATCGTCCGCGACATCGCCTGGAAAGCGCAGGTCCGGCTCTGCGCACGCTATCGTCGGCTCGCGGCGACAGGCAAGCCCAAGGTCGTCGTGACGACCGCAATCGCGCGGGAGATGGCGGGATTTCTCTGGGCGATTGCACGCCAGACGCCGATCGGTTCCCCCGCCTGATTTTGCGTCGGTAAACAGATCGGCGTCCACTGTTGGGGGCCAGGGCGCGGTGGAGAATCCTCGTGCCTGTTATGAGCCGGCTCATGCCGACGCTCGCCTTCTAGACAGAGGCAGCTCCAAGACGAAACCACGGTCATGCGGTAACCAACCCGCGCATGAGAGCTTGCTCAACCGTCGTCTTTCAGCTCTGCCCCCTGCCGTGGACGTCGTCCAGCAGCACAGCGCCTGGGCTGAACCAGAACACGGACGCTTGATCAAAGCCCTTGACGGCGAACATGAGAGCAGGCTGTTGAAGAAGCTCCCGTTTGGCCTTGAGGACGGCTTCGTCGCCATTGTGATAGGCGAATTCGATTTCGATGGAGCCGTGATCGAGCAGTTCGGCAGAGCCGTCGCCGGAAACTTCGTCCATTTCATCGAAGCCTTCCCATGTGAATCCGACCGAAGGGTCGCGGCCGATCGGCGCGCGGCTCGATCATGTGCAGCGCGGCGATCCGCTCGGCATGGCCGTTGGCCTCGCTCAAGCACGCGTCGACAACGAGGCAGTTGCGGTTCTCGATCAGCGCATGTCCCATGAAGCAAAGCTTGGCTTCCTTGCCCGGTCCCTTGCGATACAGCCGCGCTTCCGGATCGGTCGTCGAAGCATGCGTCTCGTTGGAGCGCTTCTGGCCACGGAAATCCACTTCGCGATTCCGCCCGCCGTCCGCCGTCGGCGGTTCGTCCGAGCCGTCCTTCGGTCGGAAACTCTTCATTGACGCCCAAGCCTCATTGACGCCCAAGCCTCGATCAGCGTGCCGTCAACCGAAAAATGGCCCGTGCTGAGCAGCCGTTTCACTCGCGGCTGCGCTATCACCGCGGTCAACAGCTTGGCGGCGATGTCGCCCTCCAGAAGCCGCTCGCGGTTCTTCGAAAACGTCGAGTGATCCCAGGCCGCATCATCAACGCCGAGGCCGACAAACCAGCGAAACAGCAGGTCGAACTCCAGCCGCTCCATCAATTGCCGCTCTGAGCGGATCGAATAGAACGCCTGCAACAGCATCGCCCGCAGCAGCTTCTCAGGTGGGATCGACGGCCGTCCCAGCTCGCGAATACAGCGCCGAAAAATCGCCGGCGAGCGCCGCCAGAGCCTCGTTCACGATCATGCGGATCGCGCGCAGCGGATGATTCTCTCCAACCCGAGCTTCGAGATCGACGTAGCTGAACAGCGATCCCGACCGTTCGTCCTCGCCCCGCATCGATTCTCTCCGCCAAACCCCAACGCGAAGGAATCACAGCCCAACCTCACTGACCAGCGACTTCTTCAACAGCCTGCTCTCATGTTCGCCGTCAAGGGCTTTGATCAAGCGTCCGTGTTCTGGTTCAGCCCAGGCGCTGTGCTGCTGGACGACGTCCACGGCAGGGGGCAGAGCTGAAAGACGACGGTTGAGCAAGCTCTCATGCGCGGGTTGGTTACCGCATGACCGTGGTTTCGTCTTGGAGCTGTCTCTGTCTAGAAGGCGAGCGTCGGCATGAGCCGGCTCATAACAGGCACGAGGATTCTCCACCGCGCCCTGGCCCCCAACAGTGGACGCCGATCTGTTTACCGACGCAAAATCAGGCGGGGGAACCGATCGGCGTCTGGCGTGCAATCGCCCAGAGAAATCCCGCCATCTCCCGCGCGATTGCGGTCGTCACGACGACCTTGGGCTTGCCTGTCGCCGCGAGCCGACGATAGCGTGCGCAGAGCCGGACCTGCGCTTTCCAGGCGATGTCGCGGACGATCTGTGGAAGTCCCTCGAGCCGGTCGTGCAGCTTGCGGCTGACGCGGGCCTGCATTCGATAGGTCCAAGCCCCTTCGATCAAGACACGCCGTGCAAGCGCGTTGCCTGCCTTGGTGACGCCGCCGCGGCGTATCGCTGTCCCGCTCGAATGCTCGGAAGGCGTCAGACCAAGGTAGGCCATCACCTGGCGCGGATTGTCGAAGCGGATGAAATCGCCCACCTCGGCAACGACGGTGACAGCCGCCACGAAGGCCACGCCACGCATTGCCTGAAACGCCTCAACGATCGGCGCCATCGACGAAGTGGGAACCAGATCCTCGATCTGCTTCGTCAGGCGGGCGACGCGCTCTTCGGCGTCATGCACAGAGTGGATATAGTCCTGCAGCACAACTTGCTGGGCAGAATGGTCGAAGCGAACCGTCGTCAGCCAACGGCGATAGGGGAGTGTCCAGCCCTTCTTTCCGGCATGGCCGCGGCCATGCCTCAACAGGAATCCCTGCAGGTGCTGACGCGCCTTGCCAAGCACCCTGACTGCTGTTGCCCGCGCCCGGACCAGATCCCGCACCGCCTCATGGGCTGCATCAGGAACCCAAACAGCGGTCAGCTCACCGGCTCTGTGCAGCTTCGCCAGCATCACCGCGTCTCGCCGATCCGTCTTGATGCGATCGCCGGCTTTCATCGGAATCAGCGAGGGCGCCACGACCGCCCATTCATAGCCAAGATCTGTGATCTGCCGATGCAACCCATAACCGCACGGGCCGGCTTCATAGCAGAACCGTAGTCGCCGGCCGTCAGTCTTGCTTAGACGCTGCACAAGCTTGTCGACATGATCGGGGCGGTTCAGAAAATTGCCAAGCTGACGCACCTCCCCACCGCGCGCCCCATCGGCAACCGCGACTGAAATCGTCGCTTTGTGGACATCCATTCCCACGAAGATGGTATCGTGCATCAGGTCCGTCCCCCATGTCTGAGGCTCTGCGCCGGCCTATCCCACGCAATCCTCGATTGGGACATGCCGTGGGACGGACCGCCAGATGCTTCACACAGCCGACATACGGTCTAGGCGAGCCAGGGTCAGCCCGCTCAATCGGCGGACGGCAACCGGCGCATGACGAACTCGATCTTGTCGCCCGCGAGCTCGCGCCAGGATTCGATCTCGGTCATGTAGGCCGCCTTGGGGAAAAGCTCGAACCACTCCCGCGCCTTGGCGCGCGCCTCGTCGCGCGGCAGGCAGAAGGTCTCCCGCCGCCAGGCGCTCTCCGCGGCCGCCGCGGTCGAGCGCTTGCCGCGGCGGCTCGCGACGCGCTCGGCGAGGTCGATCGGCTTCCTGCTTCCCGTCGCCATCAAAGGCCCTCTTCCGGGAGAGGTTAGCGCGCTTTCATCCGAGCGGGAAACCGGGAATTGTGTGGAGTGAGATTAGCGTTACCGCCGCGCGACCGGCGGGAAGCGCGCCATCGCCTCGAGGTCGTCGAGATCCATCGAATTGCGCACATATTGCTTCGCGGCGTTGCGGAACGGTTGGAAATCCCAGGGCCGGATCTTGCCCTTGCTGAGCGCGGCGTCGACGAGGCGGCGGCGGCGCTGGCTCAAGCGCACGCGCGCGTCCAGTTCGGCGAGGTTCCAGCGTTTGGCGATCTCGGCGCGAAACTCGGCGACGAGCTCCGCCCGCGCAGAATCGCTCGCGAGGTTCTGGCGCTCGCCCGGATCCTGGGCGAGGTCGTAGAGCTGGTCCGGGTCGGCGGGCGAGTGAATGAACTTGAAGGCGCCTCGGCGGATCATCACGATCGGCGCGATCGACCCTTCGGCCAGATATTCGCCGATCGCCTCGTCGTGGCCCGCCGCGCCGCGCAGATGGGGCGCGAGGCTGCGTCCGTCCGCCGGGATCCCGAGCGATTGCATGTTCGCGCCCGAAAGCTCGACGAGCGTCGGCATGAGATCGACAAGCGAGACGCTCGCCTTGACGCGACGCGGCTCGAAGCGTCCGGGGCTCGCGATGACGAGGGGCACGCGGCATGAGCCCTCGAGGAAGCTCATCTTGTACCAGAGGCCGTGTTCGCCCAGCATCTCGCCGTGATCGCTGGTGAGGATGACGATCGTGTCCTCCGCCAGCGCGGCCGCGCGCAGCGCGCCCATGAGCCGGCCGACGAGGTCGTCGATATAGGCGATCGCGCCGTAATAGGCGTGACGCGCGGCGCGCACCTGCGCTTCCGTCACGGGCTCCGCGTCCATCGCGCAAACGTGGCGCAGGCGGAGCGAATGCGGATCGAGCGCGGCGCCCGGCGCCGGCATGTCGATGTCCTCGTCGCGGTAGAGATCCCAGTAGTGCTGAGGCACGGCGAACGGGTCGTGCGGATGGGAGAACGAGGCGACCATGAGGAACGGCCGCGGATCGCGCGACCGCGCGATGTCGAAGATCGCCCGTTCCGCCATGAAGGCGGCTTCGTCGTCGAAGTCGAGCTGGTTCGAGCGCACGCATAAGCCTGCGTCCCGCACCGAGCTCATGTTGTGATACCAGCTCGGACGATGCTCCGGGCGATCCCAGTCCGGCGTCCAGTTGAAATCGGCGGGATAGATGTCGGTCGTCAGCCTTTGCTCGAAGCCATGCAGCTGATCGGGACCGCAGAAATGCATCTTGCCGGAGAGGATGGTGCGATAGCCGCGCGCGCGCAGGCCATGCGCGAAGGTCGGGATGTCGGCGCCGAACTCGGCCGCGTTGTCGTAAACGCGGGTGCGCGACGGCAGGAGGCCCGCCATGAACGAGGCGCGCGACGGCGCGCATAACGGACTCGCGCAATAGGCGCTGTCGAACACGATTCCGTCTCGCGCGAGCGCTTCCATGTTCGGCGCGCGGACGAGCGGGTGGCCATAGACGGGGAGGAACGCCGGCGCCATCTGGTCGGCCATGACGATGAGAATGTTGGGCGCCTTGGCGGTCATCGAGTCCCCCTTTTCCGCCCTCTCTATCGCGCCCGACGCGCGCGCGCCTCCTCTTTTTGAAAAAAGGCCCAGAGCCGTATGCGATTGGTTTGTAGCGCCGTCGTCATCGCGAGGAGCGCGCCAGCGCGACGCGGCGATCCAGGAGTCGCCGGGCGCCCTACGTTCCCCTGGATCGCTTCGCTACGCTCGCGATGACGACCGTGGTTCGACCCAATCGCATGAACCTCGAGCGTCTCGCTTACCGCCTTGACGGACGAAACGCGCCGGGCAAATTTCGTGGGCCAAGCGGGAGCGCCCCAAAAACATGCCTTCCGATTCGACCAGGCCGCTCGTCTTCATCAGCTACGCGCATCTCGACGAGCCGGATCCGCCCGAGGATCTCGCCGCGGGCAAGATCCGCTGGCTGAGCTTCGTCATGCGGTTTCTGCGGCCGGGCGAGAAGGGCCGCCGATACGAAGTCTGGATGGACCGGCTGATGCCGGGCGGCGCGGACTGGAGCCCGGAAATCGAGGCCAAGGCGCGCGCCTGCGACATTTTCGTTCTGCTGGTCTCCGCCAACTCGACCGGCTCCGACTATATCCTCGACAAGGAAATCCCGATCGTTCGCGAGCGGCAGCGCAACAACGACGGCGTCTATTTCTATCCCCTGCTGCTCGACTGGACGCCCAAGGCCGGCCTCGCGCAGGTCGACGACAAGAACCTTCGCCCGCGCGACGCCAAGCCGTTATTCAGTCTCAGCCCAAGCGAGCGCAGCCGGGCGATGACGGAGGCCGCGGACGAGATCGCGGATGTCGCCAAGGCGATCGAGGACAAGAAAACCGCGGCGGCGGCCGAAAAAGCGCCGGCGGTGGCTCTTGAAGGCATGGCGTCGATCCTGGCGCCGCTGGCGCGCCAGCCTCCTGGCCTGCGCAACTTTGAAATCGAGGGAATCGCGCCGATCCGCCCGGAGCCGGCGCATCCCGCCGTGCTCGCCATCGCCGGCCTGCCCGAGACCGGCTACGAGCGGCTGGTCGGGCGCGACGCGGAGCTCACGCGCCTCGACGAAGCCTGGAGCGACGGCAAGACCGCCATCCTCTCGCTGATCGCCGAGGGCGGGGCAGGCAAGTCCGCCCTGGTCAACGAATGGCTGAAGCGCCTGCGCGCCGACAGCTACCGCGGCGCGGAGGCCGTACTCGGCTGGTCGTTCTACAGCCAGGGGTCGAAGGAGCGCGCGACGGCCGCCGACGAATTTCTCAATTGGGCGCTGGCCCAGCTTGGCGTGAAACTCCAGACGACGAGCGCCTCCGCCAAGGGCGAGGCGATCGCCGAAGCGCTGGCGTCGCGCCGCGTGCTGCTCGTGCTCGACGGCGTCGAGCCCCTGCAGCATGGGCCTGGTCCGCAAGCCGGCCAGCTCAAGGACCAGGGCCTGCGCGCGCTGCTGCGCCGCTTCGCCGCCGCGGCGCCGAAAGCCGATCACAGCCTGATCGTGCTGACCAGCCGCGTCGCCGTCGCCGACATCAGGCGCTTCAAGGACGATGCGGCGCCGGTCATCGACGTCGAGCTGCTCTCCGACGAAGCGGGCGCGGAGCTTCTGCGCGACAATTATGTCTGGGGGATCGACAAGGAACTGCGTGCGGCGTCACGCGAATTCGGCGGCCATCCGCTGGCGCTGACGCTGCTCGCGAGCCTCATCAGGGAAACGCAGAACGGCGATGTGCGCCGGCGCGATCATATTCGCCTGCTTGGCGACGACGACGATCCGCTGCACGGTCACGCGCGGCGGGTGATGGAATCGTATGAAAAGGAATGGCTCGCCGGTCAGCCGGTCCTGCTCGCCATCCTCCATTGCGTCGGCCTGTTCGACAGGCCAGCGAGCAGCGATTGTTTGAAGGCGCTGCGCGGCAAGCCTGCGATTGCGGGGCCGACCGGCCCGCTTGTCGAACTTGGCGAAAGCGCGTGGCGGCGAAGGATTGCGAGTCTGCGCGGCGCTTTCGGGGCGCCGCGCGGCAAACGTCCGATAGCGGGACTGACCGACGCGCTCGCTGACCTCACCGAGGAGCAATGGCGTCGCGCCGTCGAACGCTTGCGCGACGTGCGGCTGCTGGCGCCGGTCGATCCATCCGGTCCCGATGCGCTCGACGCCCACCCTCTGGTGCGCGAATGGTTCGGCGAGCGGCTCAGGGCGACGAATGAGCCGGCGTGGAAGGCGGCGCACAGCCAGCTCTACGAACATCTGCGCGACACGACAAAGGAAGGCCCAACGCCGACGCTCGCCGACCTCGGACCCCTCTATCACGCGATCGCCCACGGCTGCCGGGCGGGGCGGCATCGCAAGGCGCTCAACGAAGTCTATGTCGGCCGCATCTGCCGCCGGTATCCGAACGGCCAAAACGAGTTCTACGCGAGCGGGACATTGGGCGCCTTTGGCAGCAATCTCGCCGCGATCTCCTGGTTCTTCGACCGGCCTTATGAAACGCCATCCGCCGCGCTGTCGCCGCCGGATCGCTCCTGGGTCCTCAGCGAGGCCGGCAATGGGCTGCGCGCGCAGGGGCGGCTCATGGAGTCGCTGCCGACGGCGCGCGCAAGCTTGCGCTTCTACGAAGAGGCGCGGGGCTGGACGAATGCGGCGATTGCCTCGGCCGTCCTCAGCGACACCGAACTGCTCTTCGGGGAGGTCGAAGATGCGGTGGCGATGGCTGAAAAGGCCGCGGACTATGCAGAGCGCGCGAGGGATCGCGCTCAGATGGTGGTCGCCAAGACGACCCAGGGCACAGCGCTTGTCGCAGCAGGCGCATGGCGGAAAGCCGAGGGCCTCTTCGGCGACGCCGAACGGCTACAGCATCAATATGACCCGCAACATCCCCTGTTGTTTACGGGGCGAGGGTACCAGTACTGCGATCTGATAATCTCGCAGGGACGGCCCGCCGAAGCGCGCGACCGGGCTACGCAGACTCTGGAAATCGCGCGTCGGAACAACTGGATCCTGTTCATTGCGCTCGACACGCTGACCCTTGGACGCGCCCATCGGGGTCTGGCGTTGCTGAGGCCGGCAAGCGGGCCTTCGCCCGAGCCGGCGAGCGTCGATGTGGACGCAGCTTCCGCCAGGTTCGATGAGGCCATCGCAGACTTGCGCGGCGCGGGGCAAAATGGCCACGTTGCGCGCGGGCTCATCGCCCGCGCCGCGTTCCGCCGCTCGATCGGCGACTGGGGCGGCGCGGCGCGCGACCTCGACGAAGCCCATGAGTTCGCCGAGCCGGGCCCGATGCGGCTCTTTCTCTGCGACATTGCGCTCGAACGGGCGCGGCTTGCTTTGGCGCGGCGCGAGGCTTTCGCGCCGCTCAGCGGCCTCGCCGGGGCGCACCCGCCGCCCGTTTCGCCTGACGCCGCCGCTGCCTCCGCGCTCAGGGACGAGGCGCGGAAGCAGCTCGACGTGGCCCGCAAGCTCATCGCCGACTGCGGCTACCATCGCCGCGACGAGGAGCTGGCCGAACTTGACGCCGTCGTCGCCGGCGCGCGCCGCTTCGCCAGCCTGCCGCCGCGCGTCTGAGGGGATCGGCTTCGAGTGAGCCCTGAGTTGAGCCCCCTTGTTGACAAAGAGGGGTCGGCGGCGCGCGGCAAAGCCGTCCAATATAACATGATAGGTACGTTATAAAGGCTGCCGGTCGGCGGCTCAGAGCGTCAAATCCGCGCCATTTCGAAACGCGCCGGTAAACGGGGTCCTAACCCACTGAAATCATGAGAGCCCGCCGGTAAAATTGCGGCTAGGCTAGGCCGGCGCGCCCTGAAGTCAGCCTCTCGCCGGCCCCCCGGGCCGCCAGGCTTCCCACAGAGCTCGCGATTGCCCAGCGGCCGCCCGCTCGCTAGAGGATGCGCCGATGCGCCAGTCTCCGTTCAGGCTCCCGCGCGCCTATCGGCTGAAACCGGTCGGCGAGAGGGAGGACGATGCCCTCTCCCAGCTCAGGATCGGCGCTAGCTCCCAGAGCGTTCTCGTGCCCTTCTCGCCGGGTCTCGATTACGTCGTCGCCTCGAGCGCCGGGCAGGCGCTGCCGATCGAAAGCCGCGACTTTCACGTCGAAACGCTGGGGCCCCTCGCCTCCTTGTGGGCGCGGCTGCGCCTCATGGCCTTCTTTAAGAAGAAGAAATATCTGAGATACCAGGAGTTCTCCCTTTTTTCCGTCGGCCCGAAGGCCGAACGCAAGCGCTTCACCGGGTTCAACCAGGATACGAGGAATATTGGCGTCGTGGTCGACGGCGATCTCGTCGCCCGTCATCCGGAGCTTCTCTACGGTTGGCCGGCGCAGACGACCGCGTCGCCTGAGGCGGCCGACCGTCGAGGCCGCGTCGAGACGGCGGTCGTCGTCCATATCTACTATGAGGACACCTGGCCCGATATCGCCGGCGCGCTCCGGGGCCTGACGGCTCCCTTCGATCTGATCGTGACGACCGTCCCCGGTCGCGAGCGGCTGATCGAGACGATCAAGCAGGCCTATCCTCACGCCGACACCGAAGTCGTGGAAAACCGCGGCCGGGACGTTGGCCCGTTCCTGGCCCTTCTCGAACGTGGCCGGCTCGATCGCTACAAGTACATTTGTAAGGTTCACGGCAAGAAGTCGATCGACGGGCGTCGCAAGACTTACATGGGAGCGATGTGGCGGCGGCGGCTATTGTTCGATCTCCTGGGCGGACCGGGAGCGGCGAGCGCCGCAATCGGCATGTTCGAGCGCGACCCATCGATCGGGATGATCGGTCCCAGCGCGTTTCGGTTGCCAACAGCAGGGTATTCCGAGGATCTCTCCTGGTCGGCCAATCGCCCCATGACGTTGAAGATCGCGGAACGGATGGGGGTGCCGGCCGACGCGTTCCGACTCGATTTTTTCGGCGGAACGATGTTCTGGGTTCGGCCGGAGGCGTTAAAACCGCTGGCGGATCTGCATCTTGCCTCGGAGATGCCCCACGAAAGCGGCCGGATCGACGGGGACCTCCCTCACGCCATCGAGCGCCTGCTGCCGACGTCGGTTTTGGTGGCGGGATACAAGCTCGCCAACAGCGACGGATCCAGGGTGACGCAGGACGACTCGGCTTGATTTCTCGCAAATTGATCGGGCCGTTTGGCCGTGATTCTGTCGCTCCGTCGGATGGCGGAGGGTGATTCGATGCGGCCCAAGGAGCGGCGGGACAGCGGGCAGAATGATTGCTTCAAGGCGCGGCTCGACCAAATCATCGACATGGACCACGCGCTGGCGAAGCGCGGTCGGGCGATCGACTGGGCGCTTCCTCGAGGAGCGCTTCGGCGCGGTCTATTCCGCCAAGGTCGGAGATCCGCCGCTGCCAACGCTGCTGATGGCGGGCTCTCGATCCTCAAGCACATGCACGATCTCTCCGACGAGGATCTGTGCGCGCCCTGGGTCGAGAATCCCTATTACCAGCTGTTCTGGCTTGGGCCGATCTGACTTGGGCCGACGGCCATGCCGAGCGGATTGCGGGCGCCGCCCACGATCAAGCCGCGCGCCGATCGGCCGCGTGCCGATCACAGCGCGGACAAAGCCTACGACGCCGAGGGTTTCGTCAACGAACTGCGCTCGATGAACGCAACGCCGCACGTGGCGCAGAGCACGAAACGGCCGCTCGTCGGCGATCGACGGCCACACATCGCGACACGCCGGATGCGCCGTGAGCCAACGCACCGAAAGCGCCATGAACGCCCCGGCTGGGCGGTTACCTTCCTCGTTTGTCTCTGGCGGTAGCGCCCGGCGACACAATAAGCAGGTACATTCTGTGTACTGCTCATGAAGCGCCGCGGCGAGCAGGCTTCGATCAGCGGCTGCAAGGCCGCGCAGGTCTTTTGGGGAACGTAGCCCAGGCCTTGTTCGGCGAGCGACCGCCGGCAATTCAGGCCGCCTCGGCGAACCGGACCGCGAGCCCCGTCGCCGCCACCCGCTCGAGCCGGACCCCGCCGATGTCGCCGCCCTTGCAGCCCTCGACCTCGAACCGCACGTCGACGATTCCGTCAGCCCCATAGTCTTCGGCTTCGCGCCGCAAGGCCTCGATCGCAGTCTGACGGTCGGCTTCGGCGCTGGGATCGCCAGCGGCCCGCCAGGGCCCTTTCGCCCGGATTCGCCCAATCGCAATTGTACGCCGGCCGTCGTCAAGCGCGGCCGCAAAACTCACTCGCATGAGGTTCAGTCCATAAGCTGAAGCGCAAACTCCATAGCGCACTCGGCCTTTCCGAGCCGTTAACAAGCCGTTACGGCTCGGAAATCAACCAGCGTCAGTATCGCTGGCGAAGCGCTGCGGCGCTGTGATGCGCCGCACAATATGTAGTGCTCCGACGGGATTTCGCTACTCGGCCGTCGGCGCCGGCTCCGGCGCGGGCGTCTTTTCGAGATCGGCGCCCGTCTGCTGGTCGACGACCCGCATCGACAGCTTCACCTTGCCGCGGTCGTCGTGGCCCATGACCTTGACCTTGACCCGGTCGCCTTCCTTGACGACGTCGGTCGTCTTGTTGACCCGGGCCTTGGCGAGCTGGGAAATATGGACGAGGCCGTCTTTCGAGCCGAAGAAATTGACGAAGGCGCCGAATTCGACGGTCTTGACCACTGTGCCGTCGTAGATCTGGCCGACTTCCGGCTCCGAGGCGATCGACTTGATCCAGTTGACCGCCGCCTTGATCTTGGCCCCGTCGCTCGAGGCGATCTTCACCGTGCCGTCGTCCTCGATGTTGATCTTAGCGCCGGTCTTTTCCACGATCTCGCGGATCACCTTGCCGCCCGTGCCGATCACTTCGCGGATCTTGTCGGTCGGGATCTTCATCGTCTCGATGCGCGGGGCGAACTCGCCGAGCTCGGCTCGCGCTCCGGTGATCGCCTTGCTCATTTCGCCCAGGATATGCAGGCGGCCGTCGCGCGCTTGGGCGAGGGCCTGGCGCATGATCTCCTCGGTGATGCCGGCGATCTTGATGTCCATCTGCAGCGAGGTCACGCCTTCGCTCGTGCCGGCGACCTTGAAGTCCATGTCGCCGAGATGGTCCTCGTCGCCGAGGATGTCGCTGAGCACCGCGAAGCGCTCGCCCTCGAGGATGAGGCCCATCGCGATGCCCGCGGTCGGGCGCTTGAGCGGCACGCCGGCGTCCATCAGCGCGAGCGACGATCCGCACACCGTCGCCATCGACGACGAGCCGTTCGATTCGGTGATCTCCGAGACGACGCGAATGGTGTAGGGAAATTCGGCCGCGGTCGGCAGCATCGGGCGAATGGCGCGCCAGGCGAGCTTGCCGTGGCCGATTTCGCGCCGGCCGGGCGAGCCCATGCGGCCCGTTTCGCCGACCGAATAGGGAGGGAAGTTATAATGGAGCAGGAACCGCTCCTTATAGGTGCCGTCCAGCGAATCGACATATTGCTCGTCCTCGCCGGTGCCGAGCGTCGCGACGACCATCGCCTGAGTTTCGCCGCGCGTGAACAGAGCCGACCCATGCGTGCGCGGCAGCACCCCGACTTGCGCCAGGATCGGGCGCACGGTGGTCAGATCGCGCCCGTCGATGCGCCGCTTGTGGTCGAGAATGTTCCAGCGAACGACCTTGGCCTGGGCGTTGTGGAGCGCCTCCTTGATCTCGTCGGTGGGAAACTTCGGCTCCGCCCCCTCGGGCGCAAGCGCGGCGAACACCTTCGCCTTGACGGCGTCGACGGCGGCGTAGCGCTCCTGCTTCTGGGTGAGCGAATAGGCGGCCCGCAGATCCGCCTCGCTGACGTCCAGAACCGCCTTTTCGACCGCGGCGTGATCGTGTGAGGACAGATCGCGCGGCTCCTTGGCGGCCTTTTCGGCGAGGCGGATGATCGCCTGGATGACCGGCTGGAAGCCGGCGTGACCGGCCATCACCGCCTTCAGCATGGTCTCTTCGGAAAGCTCCTGGGCCTCCGACTCGACCATGAGAACGGCGTCCGCTGTCCCCGCGACCACCAGATCGAGCGTCGAGTCCTTCATCTCCTCGACTGTCGGATTGACCCGGATCTCGCCCTTGATGAATCCGACGCGGGCCGCCCCGATCGGCCCCATGAACGGCACGCCGGAGAGGGTCAGCGCGGCCGAGGAGGCGACCATTGCGAGAATGTCGGAATCGGTCTCGAGGTCGTAGGAGAAGACCGTCGCGATGACCTGCGTGTCGCAGCGGAAATCATCCGGGAACAGCGGGCGGATCGGCCGGTCGATCAGGCGGGAGGTGAGCGTTTCGCGGTCGGACGGGCGCCCTTCGCGCTTGAGATAGCCGCCCGGAATGCGGCCCGCGGCGAAGGCCTTTTCCTGGTAGTGGACGGTCAGGGGAAAGAAATCCTGGCCGGGCTTCGGCTCCTTGGCGGCGACCACGGTCGCCAGCACGGTGGTTTCGCCCCAGGTGGCGAGCACCGCGCCGTCGGCCTGACGCGCCATGCGTCCGGTCTCGAGGGTCAGCTTGCGGCCGCACCAGTCGAGTTCTTCGCGTTGTATGTCAAACATCTTTCTTCATCCTGCATCAGTTGAGGATGCGAAAGCCTGCGGCCCATGCCGCCCGTCGATCGGGCTCGTCATCGGCAAGACGGCGAGCGGCTGGGCGTGCGCCAGCCGCTTGCGATCCTGCCATGACGCCAGGCTCTCGCATTGGTTGAGGGCGCCGGCCGCGCCGCCGCCCGGTTTCAAGATCGAGGCGCGCCGAATTCGGCGCCCCGCTCCCGTGGGGCTCGCTGTCAGCGGCGGATGCCCAGACGCTCGATGAGGGTCTTGTAGCGCCCCTCATCCTGCTTCTTGACATAGTCGAGAAGCGTTCGCCGCTGCGACACCATCTTGAGCAGGCCGCGGCGGGAATGGTTGTCCTTGACGTGGGTCTTGAAGTGATTGGTCAGGTTGGAGATGCGCTCGGTGAGAATCGCAACCTGAACCTCGGGCGATCCCGTATCGCCGACTTTCAAACCATATTGATTGATGAGCGCGCTCTTGCGCTCTGTGGTGATCGACATCGGATTGTTCCTTAAAGAGTGGAGCGCAAAGCCATGCGCATTCAATGAGCGGCCGAACCGGGATGTCGTCCAGGTCGGTCGCGCGCTGATCCCCAGCGCGCAAGGGGCCGCGAGGATTGCGCGCTTATACAGATTTCGGGCGCGGCGCCAGCGAAATGTTGGCCGGCGCCAAAATGTCATAAAGCGCCAGATGTGATAAAGGGAGAGGGAGAGGGTCCGCTCATGCGTGTTGCAGTCCTGAAGGCCGCTTTCGATGAGGACGCCCGTGTCTGGTACGTGGAAAGCTGCGATATCGAAGGATTGCATGTTGAAGGAGACACGTTCGAGGCGTTCCGCCGCAACGTGGCGGATGCCGCCGCCGACCTTCTGCAGGGCGAGGGAGCGGCCGATATCCACATCGAGATCATCGCCCATGCTTCGGTCCGCGCCGCGTCGCCGCGTGAAGGACTTCGGCAAGCCGGTCCGTGACCGATTGAGCAGCGTCGGATGTTCGTTTCCTCCGCCATGGAAAGGGCGACCACGACGTCTGGATAACCCCAGCAAGGCAAGCGGATTGTTGTGCCGGTTCAGATCAAGTCCCGGCACACAGCGAACGGCATTTTGAAATGAAGCGGGCCTGTCCAAGGCATTTTAGGCGCGCGCGCAGGGGTCACGACAGGTTGCCGATGGCCGCGCTCGAGACATGGCTCGGCGCAGGCAAATTCGCTATTGCGAGCCTCGCAAATTCTTGTCCGCGCGGGCGAGCTTCTCGTCGAGCGTGACAAGCTCCGCGTCGAGCGCGCGGGCGAGCCAAAGATAGCTCGCGTCGTAAAGACTGAGCTTCGTCTGCTCGGCGAGCACGACGGCGGCCTTGAGATCGACCGCCTCCAGATGTGATCGAAAGCGCATCCAGCAGGGAAAAAGCTTCGAGCAGCTTTTTCCGCTCCCCGGGAGCCGGCCCGGATCTTCTTCAGGCATGCGTTCGCGACTTCGAAACCGATCAGGTTTGGAGCCCGAAGCGTCGCGTGGCGCACTCGGCGGAGAATCTCGTCGCTTGTCAGCTCATCAAAAAGCAACGCGACAATCGCGGACGCGTCGACGACCTTATCGGTCACGGTCTTCCCGGACGAGCCGCGGAGCTTCGTCACGCCGCACGAGGCCGAGACTGCTCACTTTCGCGACGACTTCGTCGACCGTCAGCAAGCGCGGCGTTCCCGTCGCCTCATCGATGAGCGCCCTCAATTCGCCCTGCAGCGAGCGATGGTTGGCCCTGGCGCGCTCGCGCAGCCGACTCACCTGATCCTCCGGCACGCCTTTGATCGAAATATCCATGGATAGCTCCAAAATGGTTCTATAATAGAGCATTTTTCGAGCATTGTTGCAAGAAAATCGTCGATCACGCCGCCGCGCGTGGCGCGGCCCACGTCCGGTTGCGAGCAGGGCCGGGAGCCGCTACCAAGGCCCGCATCCCCATGCCCGCCTCTCCGGACGACCTTCTCGCCTATCTCACCGCGCTCGGCGTCGAGACCGAGACCGTCGACCATCCGCCGCTGTTCACGGTCGAGGATTCGCAGGCCTTGCGCGGCGACATCCCCGGCGGCCATACCAAGAACCTGTTCGTCAAGGACAAGAAGGGCCGGCTGTTCCTTCTCGTCCTGGGCGAGGAGACCGTGATCGACCTCAAGCGGGTGCACGAGACGATCGGCGCGCAGGGGCGCGTTTCCTTCGGCTCGGCGGAGCTTCTGGAAGAGGTCTGGGGCGTCAAGCCCGGCGCGGTCACGCCGTTCGGCGCGATCAACGACAAAACGGCCAGGGTTTCCGTCGTGCTGGACGAAGCGATGATGCGCCACGAACGGCTCAACTTCCATCCTCTGGTCAACACCCGCACCACCGGGCTCAAGAGCGCCGACCTGGTCAAATTCCTGCGCGCGACCGGCCATGAGCCGCTCGTGGCGGCGCTCGGCGGAACCAAGCCGCCGGTTGAATAAAAACTCCGGCGGCTCCATCTAGGACGGCAAAACTGGGTATGGCGCGCGGCACAGCCGCCGCCGGGCTGGAGATGAGGGACTATGGCGAATGTGAGCGGCGCGGTCGCGCCTCAAGCCAAAGCGGGCGCGGTCAAGGAAGTCACGACGGCTTCGTTCCGCGCCGACGTGCTCACCGCGTCGATGCGCCAGCCGGTGCTGGTCGATTTCTGGGCGCCCTGGTGCGGGCCATGCAAGCAGCTCGCGCCGGCGCTGGAGAAGGCGGTCGCCGATTCGGGCGGCAAGGTCGCGCTGGTCAAGATGAACATCGACGACCATCCCCAGATCGCGGGCCAGCTCGGCATCCAGTCGATTCCCGCCGTCATCGCCTTCGACAAGGGCCAGCCGGTGGACGGATTCGTCGGCGCGCTGCCGGAAAGCCAGATCCGCGGCTTCATCGAACGGCTGGCGGGCCCTCTGCAGAACGAATCGGCGGCGCTTTTGGCCGAGGCGGAGGAAGCGGCCGCCAAGGGCGACGCGGCCGGGGCAGCTGCGATCTATTCCGAGATTCTGGCCGACGACCCGGGCGAGGCCAAGGCGATCGGCGGCCTCGCCAGGCTCCATGTCGCCGCCGGACGGCTCGAGGAGGCGAAAGCCTTGCTGGAGACGGCGCCCGCCGCGGCGCCAGGCAAGGAGCAGGACCCGGCGGTCGTCGCGGCGCATGCGGCGCTCGGCCTCGCCGAGCAGGCCTCGACCGTCGGCGAACTCGCGCCCCTCGAGCAGGCCATCGCCGCCGATCCCAACGATCACAAGGCGCGCTTTGATCTCGCCGTCGCCCTCTCGGCGAAGGACGACCGGGCCGGCGCCGCCGACCAACTGCTTGAAATCATTCAGCGCGACCGCAAATGGAACGACGAGGCGGCGCGCAAGCAATTGTTGCAGTTCTTCGAGGCCTGGGGTCTGATGGATCCCGAATCGGTCGCGGCGCGGCGCAAGCTGTCGGCGATCTGGTTTTGACAGCGATCCGCCGCGAAAAGCGTCCGAAGAATGAGAAGGGCGCCATGAAGCTCAATCGCACCTTCGCCGGGCCGGCCGAGATGCCGGAAACGATCCCGCTCTTTCCGCTTGCCGGGGCGCTTCTCCTGCCGCGCCGGCCAATCCAGCTCACCGTGTTCGAGCCGCGCTATCTCGAGATGCTCGACAACGCGCTTGCCGGCGAGCGGCTCATCGGGATCATCCAGCCGACCGAGCCGGAGGAGACGGGAGACCCGAGTCGCCGAGCTTTATCCGCTCGGGTGCGCCGGCCGCATCGTCCAGTACGCCGAGATCGGCGACGGGCGCTGCTTTCTCACCCTGATGGGCGTCGCGCGGTTCCATCTCAGGGCGGAGGCGCCGACCGGCCTGCCTTACCGCGTCGCGGTCGCCGACTATGCGCCCTTCGCCGAGGACTTTCTCGAAGGCGCCGGCGAGGCTGCGGTCGATCGCGAGGACCTGATCGCGGCGCTCAAGCGCTTCGCCGAGGTCAACGAGATCAAGGTGGTGTGGAGCGACATCAAGAAGGCGTCGAACGAGGCTCTGGTCAACGGCTTGTCGATGATGAGCCCGTGCGGCCCGAAGGAAAAGCAGGCGCTGCTCGAGGCCAAGGACCTCAAGTCGCGCGCGGAAATGCTGGTGGCGATCACGACCATCGAGCTCGCGCGCGGACAGGACGCCGCGACCCAGATTCACTGAGCCGCGCCGGACTGCCGCGCGGACGCGGGCGCTTCGTCGAAGCCGACCGCGCGCTCGACGATATAGAGCGGCCGGCCCTTCGCCTCGGCGTAGATGCGCCCGACATAGAGCCCGATGACGCCGGTCATCAGCATGTTCGCGCCCCCGAGCGCGGCGACGACCACGATCGTCGAGCTCCAGCCTCTCTCGAGGCCCGGATCACTGAGCGCCCACCGGCCGATCACGCTCAGACCATAGATGAAGGCCAGCGCCGACACCGCGCCGCCGGCCCAGAGCGCCAGACGAAGCGGGGCGTCGGAGAACGAGATGAGCCCGTTCGCCGCCAGCGCGAGCATCTTGCTCAGCGAATATTTGCTCGTTCCCGCGGCCCGCGGCGGGCGGTCGAAGGTCACCGTTCCGTGGCGAAACCCGATCCAGGCGAACATGCCGCGCACGAACCGGTCGCGCTCGGGCATGGCGAGGAAGCAGTCGAGCGCCCGGCGATCGACCAGTCGGAAGTCGCCGGCGTCGCGCGGCGGCGGGACGTCGCCGAGCCGCGCCGATAAGACGGTAGAACATATGGGCCGTCGCCCGCTTGAACCGGCTTTCGCCCTGACGCGAGGCGCGCTCGGCCGAGACGACGTCGTAGCCCTCCTTCCATCGGGCGATCATTTCAAGCACGATTTCGGGCGGGTCCTGCAGGTCCGCGTCCATCACGATCACCGCCTGCCCGGCGGCGTGATCGAGCCCGACCGTGATGGCGATCTGGTGGCCGAAATTGCGCGACAGCTTGATCAGGCGGTAGCGCTTGTCCGCCCGCGCCTTGGCCTCGATCACGATCGCGCTCGTGTCGCTCGATCCGTCGTCGACCACAATCACTTCGGCGGGCGCGTCGAGGCTTTCAAGCAGGGCGTCGAGGCGCCGCAGCAGGATCGGGATCACCGACTCCTCGTTGAAGATCGGCACGACGAGGGAATAGGTCGGCGGCATGGGCGCGCAGCCTTTTTCGCAATTAAAGTCCAGACACTGTCTGGCAAAGGCCTAAAGAAAAGCTTTGCGACGCGCGGGAGCGCCGACGCGCTACTCCGGCAAAGCTTCGTCTGATAGGGTGGTTAAAACGCGTTAACCGGCTTCGGCCGATCGGAGTTCACCGATGGAATACGAAAACATGCCGTCCTCCGAGAATATCGAGGATCGCCGCGGGCAACGCGGGGGCGCGGTTGGCGCGGGCGGGCTCGGCCTCGGCGCCATCGTCATCATTTTCGCCATCAGCTATTTCACCGGCATTTCGCCCCAGGTTCTCATCAGCGGGGCGGAGATGGTGGGCGTCGGGCAGCAGCAGAGCGCGCCGCCGCAGACGGCCCCGGTCGATCCGAACGATCCGGCGCGCAAGTTTCTCGCCAAGGTTGTCGGCGGCACGGAAGCGGTATGGTCGGAGGTGCTGCCGGCGCAGACCGGCGTCAAGTATCAGCCCGCGACGCTGGTCATCTATGACGGCGCGACGCGCTCGGGCTGCGGGGGCGCGCAGGCCGCGATGGGGCCGTTCTACTGCCCGATCGACAAGAAGGTCTATCTCGACACCTCGTTCTTCCGCGACATGAAGACCAAGTTCGGCGGCGGCGGCGATTTCGCCTATTCCTATGTGGTGGCCCATGAGATCGGCCATCACGTCCAGGACCTGCTCGGCATTCTCGACAAGGTCGACAACCTGAAGCAGCGGGTGAGCCAGACCCAGGCCAACGCGCTCTCCGTCAGGGTCGAATTGCAGGCCGACTGCCTGGCCGGCGTCTGGGCGAACCACGCCGATCAGAAATGGAAGATCCTCGAGCCCGGCGACATCGAGAAGGCGCTGGCGACGGCGCAGGCGATCGGCGACGACCGGCTGCAGACCGCGGCGCGGGGCTACGCGGTGCCCGACAGCTTCACCCACGGCTCCTCGGCGCAGCGCCAGAAATGGCTGACGGCGGGCCTGAAGAGCGGCGACATCAATTCCTGCGACACGTTCTCGAATTAGCGCTCGCAGGGCGATTCGGCGCCCCGCCGGCCGCGTTTTACGAGGAACAATGCTTCGCAGGCTTTCAACTTCTGTTGGAGCCCTTGCGGCTCCTCGCTTCGTCCGGGGCGTTCGCGTGCACGCGCATCCTGTGGAACCAGGGTGGCCGGGCGGTGCTGGTTGCGCGCACGATGGACTGGCCGGAATCGACTGAGCCCGTCCTCACCGTCTTGCCCCGCGGCCTGACCCATGACGGCGGCAAAGTCGGGGCCGAGGACCTGCACGATCCCAATCCAGAGCAGTGGACGTCGAAATACGGCAGCCTCGTCACCATCGTCTATGGGCTCGGCGCCGCGGACGGAATGAACGAGCAAGGCCTCGCGGCGCATATGCTCTATCTCAACGCGGCCGATTTCGGGGCGCGCAACGCGAAGCTGCCGGGCGTCCAGGCGGGCCTGTGGGCGCAATATGCGCTCGACAACGCCGCGACCGTCACGCAGGCGCACGGGCACAAGGCCAATGTCCACCTCGCGCTCGAGGACGCGACCGGCGATTCCGCGATCGTCGAATATATCGACGGCAAGCCGGTCGTTCATCATGGGCGTGATTATCTGGTGATGACCAACGATCCGAGGTACGACCAGCAGCTCGCCCTGCTCAAGGGCATGGATTTCTCCAAGCCTTCGAGCGACATGCCCCTGCCCGGCAACGTCAATCCGCGCGACCGCTTCCAGCGCGCGTCCTACTATCTGTCGATGGTTCCGACGCCGAAAAGCGAGCGCGAGGGCGTGGCTTCGATGATCGCCATCGCGCGCAATGTCTCGGCGCCATTCGGCGCTCCGTACAAGAAGCTTTGGCGTATACAACACGGAATATCGCACCGTGTCCGACCCGACGAACGGGCTTTACTTCTTCGAGCTGACGACAAGCCCGAACCTCATCTGGACCGACCTCAAGAAGCTCGACTTTGAGCCCGGCGCCGCCGTGCGCACGCTCAATCCCGATTCGATCGATCTTGTAGGCGACGTCTCTGCCGACTATCGGCCCGCTCCTGCGCCCTATTGATTCTTCGGCCCGCGCCTAGCGGCCCTCTGTCCGCAGCCAGATGGCGACGGGTGGGCGGCGCGGTCTTGACGCGACGCCTGGGCGGGACTATCTGTTCGTTCATGATTTGTTCCAACTCTTCCGTTACGGAACGCGACCATGAACCCGACCCAGATCCGCGCCGCGGCCCCTGACCCGCGCCACCGTCCCGAGGCGATCGCCGAGCGCATCCTGCCCGCCGAGTTCCGGCGCGGGCGCGGCGCCGCGACCAACGCGACCGGCCGTTTCGAGCTTCAGCAGCGCGAGGCGTTCGACGACGGCTGGACCCGCGACGAAGCGCCCGAGCCGCTCGCGACGGAGGTTGCGTGGGAAAAGCCCAGGGCCATCATCACCCGCAACGAATCGCCGGACATCGGCTTCGACCGGTCGATCAACCCCTATCGCGGCTGCGAGCACGGCTGCTTCTATTGCTACGCCCGGCCGAGCCACGCCTATATGGGGCTCTCGGCCGGCCTCGACTTTGAAACCAAGCTGTTCGCCAAGGAAGGCGCAGCGGAATTGCTCGAGCGCGAGCTGGCCTCGCCCAAATATAAGCCCGCGCCGATCGCCTTCGGCGCCAACACCGACCCCTATCAGCCGATCGAACGGCAATACCGCATCACCCGGTCGCTGATCGAGACGCTGGCCGAAGCGCGCCACCCGCTCACCATCGTCACCAAATCGAACCTGATCTTGCGCGACCTCGACCTGCTGGCGCCGATGGCGCGCGACAACCTGGTCAAGGTCTTCGTCTCGGTGACCACGCTCGACCGCACGCTTGCGCGCCGGATGGAGCCGCGCGCGCCCACGCCCGAGAAGCGGCTCGAGGCGATCGAGGCGCTCAACGACGCCGGCGTGCCGGCCGGGGTCATGGCCGCGCCGATCGTACCGGCGATCAACGACGAGGAACTGGAGAAGATCCTGACCCGCGCCTATTCCGCCGGGGCGCGCGAGGGCGCCTATGTCGTGCTGAGGCTGCCTGGCGAATTGCGCGACATGTTCCGGGAATGGCTGCAGGTCAACTATCCCGACCGGCTGAAGCGCGCCGTCTCGCTCATGCAGTCGATGCGCGAGGGCAAGGACTATGAGGCCCAGTGGGGGAGGCGCATGGCCGGGTCTGGGCCATACGCCTGGATGATCGGGCGCCGGTTCGAGATGGCGGCGCGGCGCCTTGGCTTCCGCGAGACCTCGCGGGCGCTGCGCACCGACCTCTTCCGCAAGCCGATCGTGAAGGGGCGCGACGCCGGGGCGCAGCTCAGCCTGTTCTGACGAGGTCGGCGGCCTTCCCGGCCGCGTTCGGCCCCTGCCGCGGCGGGGGGCGGTTTCGCCCAGGGCCGCCATCCGGACCGCCAAGCTGCGAGCGCCCGGCCCGAGAAGGCGAAGGCCCGAAGGCGTTCTCCCGGCGCTCGCGCGCCCGTCGCGCCAGCAGCTCGGTCGGATCGCCGTCGAGCGGCAGCGCCGAGGCGTCGCGCACGTCGCTTGGGTTGAGGCCGATGTCGGCGAGTTCGCGGCGATCCATTTTCGCCAGTGTCCTCAGCGTCGCGCGCGCGGCCGCGACGCGGAACGGCCAGGCCGCCGCTCGTCTCGCCTGAACGCCGATTATGCGCCACACATGGCTCGCGGGAATCATGGCTTCATCTCCTTCGACCGCCAGGATCGGATGAGAGGGCTTGCGGCGCCAGAGACAGTTCCGTACACTAGCCCCAAACTGTACCAATCCACTGGCTGTACAGTTCGGAGCGAACGTGGACGATCGGCCCCCCTCTCGCGTCGAGACGACCGCGGCCTTCATCCGCGGGCGCATCGCCAGCCGCGCGCTGGCGCGCGGCGCCCGCCTGCCCTCGGTGCGGGAGCTCGCGGTCAAGCTCGAAGTCTCGAAATCGACTGTCGTCGAGGCTTACGACCGGCTTGCCGCCGAGGGCGCGGTCGTCGCCCGGCGAGGCTCCGGATTCTTCGTCGCGGGCGCCGTGCGCCCGCTCACGCTCTCGACCACGGACCCGCCGACCGAGCCCGCGGTCGATCCGTCGTGGATCAATCGGCACGCGATGATGAACGCGCCCGACTTCCTTTGCCCGGGCGCTGGCTGGCTGCCCGATTCCTGGGTGCTCGATCTCGGCGTGCAGCGGGCGTTGCGTCTCACCGCGCGGGAGGATCCCGGGCGCCGGCGCCAATATGACGAGCCGCTCGGCTACGCTCCGTTGCGCCGGCTCTTCTCGGTGCGCCTCGCCGAGCGCGCCATCATGGCCGATCCCGACCAGATCGTCGTCACGGATTCCTGCTCGCAGGCGCTCGATCTCGTCTGCCGCTTTCTCCTCAGCCCGAACGACACGGTGGTTGTCGACGATCCCTGCTATTTCAATTTCCATGCGCTCCTGCGCGCCAACCGCGCCCGGAGCCTCACCGTCCCGATGACCGCCGACGGCCCCGACGTCGCGGAACTCGAACGCCTGTTCGCCGAGCATCGCCCGCGCCTCTATCTGACCACCGGCGGCCTGCATAACCCGACCGGGGCGACGCCCTCGGCGGCGACCGTCCATCGCGTGCTGCGCCTTGCCGAGGAGCACGACGTTCTCGTTCTCGAGGATGACACGTTCGCGGATTTCGAGGCCGAGCCTTCGACGCGGCTCGCCGCGCTCGACGGCCTGCGCCGGGTGGTGCAGGTCGGCAGCGCCACCAAGGCCGTCGGCGCCGCGATGCGCTGCGGCTATATCGCCGCGCGGGAGGAATGGATCGCGCAACTTGTCGATCTCAAGCTCGCCACGACCATGGGCAATAGCGCCACCGGGGCCCACATTCTGCACCGCGTGCTGACGGAAAGCGGATACCGGCGCCATCTCGAGGCCTTGCGCCGGAAGCTCGCCGACGCGATGGGGCGGACGCTGCAGAATCTCCGCCGCCATGGCCTTAACCCCTGGATCGAGCCGCGCGGCGGCATCTATGTCTGGGCTCACCTGCCCGAGGGCGTCGCCGCCGCGGATGTCGCCCGTCATGCGCTTGCGCGGAAGGTCATGTTCGCGCCGGGGCCGGCGTTCAGCGCCTCCGATCACGCACGCGGCTGCCTGCGCTTCAACGTCTCCCGCTCTGGCGATCCGCGCATCTACGAGGTTCTCGACGAAGCGATCGCCGCCGCCCCCCGCCCAAACGCCGCCAGAGCTCCGAATGCCGCGCTTCAAGCTCACGCTTGAATATGACGGCGCGCCGTTCGTCGGCTGGCAGCGACAGGGGAACGGCCTTTCGGTCCAGGAGGTCCTCGAGGGCGCGATCTTCGCCATGACGGCTGAGCAAGCGACCGCGCATGGCGCGGGGCGCACCGACGCCGGCGTCCACGCCCTGGGCCAGGTCGCGCATGTCGATCTCGAGCGCGACTGGGCGCCGTTCCGGCTCGGCGAAGGTCTCAATGCGCTGCTTCATCCCCATCCCGTGGCGGTTCTCGGCGTTGAGCGCGTGAGCGAAGATTTCGACGCGCGCCACAGCGCGAGCGCCCGCCACTATCGCTATCGCATCGTCAATCGCCGCGCGCCGTTGACGTTCGAACGCGGACAAGCCTGGCGGGTGAAGCCGCGGCTCGACGCGGCGGCCATGCACGCGGCCGCGCGCGTCCTGATCGGGCGCCACGACTTCTCCACCTTCCGCGATTCGCAGTGCCAGGCGAAATCGCCGATCCGCACCCTCGACCGGCTCGACGTCGGCCGCGACGGGGACGAGGTTCTGTTCCAGGCGAGCGCGCGCTCATTCCTGCATCGCCAGGTGCGCTCGATGGTGGGCTCGCTGGTCGAGGTCGGGACGGGGCGCTGGAGCGCGGAGGCGTTCCAGGCCGCGTTCGAGGCCGCCGATCGCAACCGCTGCGGCCCGGTGGCGCCCGCGCACGGCCTTTATCTGGCGAGGGTGGACTATGGCGAGACGCGCCTTATGGAGCGCGGCGGCGGCCTTTCCTCCCCGGGAATGGACAGGGAGCGCCCCGCCGACTACGCGGAGAACCCAGAGAAGTAGCGTTCGAGCGCGCGCTCATAGATGCGCGACAGCGCCTCGAGATCGTCGAGCGCCACCCGTTCGTCGACCGCGTGAATCGTCGCGTTGACGAGGCCAAGCTCGACCACCGGGCAGGCGGCCTTGATGAAGCGCGCGTCGGAGGTTCCTCCGCCGGTCGAAAGCGAGGGCGTTCGCCCGGTGACGTCCTTGACCGCGGCGGCGACGAGGTCGGTGAACGGACCGGGCCTGGTCAGAAAGGCGACCGCGTTGGTCGGCTCGAAGGCGAGGTTCGCGCGCCCGCCGGCGTCCGCCGCCGCGACGCGGCGCTCGATCTCGGCGCGAAGCGTTTCGGGCGTCCAGAGATCGTTGAAGCGGATGTTGAAGGTGAGCTTCACTTCGCCCGGAATGACGTTGAAGGCCGGATTGCCGACGTCGACCGAAACCACTTCGAGATTGGTCGGCTCGAAATCGGCGTTCCCGGAATCGAGCGGGGGCGAGAACAGCGCCGTCAGCACCGGCGCCAGCGCCCGGACCGGATTGTCGGCGATGTGGGGATAGGCGGCGTGCCCCTGGCGGCCGCGAAGCGTGATCCGCCCGTTGAGCGAGCCGCGCCGCCCGTGCTTGATCGTGTCGCCGACCGCCGCGACCGAGGTCGATTCGCCGAGGATGCAATGGTCGAAACGCTCGCCCTTACGAAGCGCCCAGTCGACGAGCTTGACCGTGCCGTTGACGGCAGGGCCTTCCTCGTCGCCGGTGAGCAGGAAGCTGATCGAGCCGGCGAACGTTCCCCTGGCGATGAAGCGCAGGGCGGCGGCGATGGAGGCTGCGACGCCGCCCTTCATGTCGCAGGCGCCGCGGCCCCAGAGCTCGCCGTCGGCGATCTCGGCCGCGAACGGGTCGAACCGCCAGCGCGCCTTGTCGCCCGGCGGCACGACGTCGGTGTGGCCGGCGAAGGCGAGATTGGGCCGCGCCTCTCCGAATCGCGCATAGAGGTTGAGGACCGCGGGCGTATCCTTCGCCTCGAAGGTGACAAGCTCGGCCGCGAACCCGGCCTGGCCCAAAAGATCGCGCAGATAGGGCAGGGCGCCGCAATCGGCGGGCGTCACCGAGGGAAAGCGGAGAAGCGCGCGCGCGATCTCGAGCGCGGAAGGCGTCGCCGTGCTCAACGCTTCGCGCCCGCCGCTATCTCGGCCGCATTTCGCGCACCGGCGCGGCCCACTCGAGGCCGACGTCGTAGATCGGCGGCTCGGTGTTGGACAGAAGATTCCATAGACCCGTGTTGGGGCTGCGCTTCAACGACTTGATCAGCACCCGCCCGTCGCTGAGCCCGCAGACGCACATGCGCCCGACGAGACTGTCGTCCGGCGGATTGTGGATATCGTCGTAGAAGACCAGCCAGTTGTCGAACAGCACGCCCAAGGAATGGCCGCGGATCTGCACCGCCACCGTCGTCGGCTTCGAGTTCGAGCGGCGCGTCGACATCGTCGAACGGCCCCTGCCCGTCGGCGTAGAAATGCGCCACCGCGCCCGCGCCGACATAGCCGATCAGCGGGGCGCTGGGCGGCCGCGGCGGTCCCCCGCCAATGAGGCGCGGCGGCTCGATGCCGAGATATTCCGACACGGTCGCGATCTCGTCGGCGCGCAGGCGGCGGTGGCCGTTGAGAAGGTCGGTCACGGCGGAGGGCGAGCGGCCAAGCGCCCTGGCGAGGCCGCTGCGAGTTTTGCCGGTCCTCTTGAGGCCGATGCGGATCCAGTCGACGGTCAAAGCTGAAAATCCTCCAGTTTCTAAATCCCCAAGTGAACGGCGAGCGGCACGACGGCGCGTCCGGCCTGGAAGGGCCCCGACTCGCACGATTTCGAAATTAACCTAATTTCCGAAAAACAGCAATTCAAAAAAACAGAATGTTGACTCTAGGTTCTGTTTTGCCCAATATCGAACAAAACGGGAACATAGCAGATCAACAGAGGAAGGGCAAGCTCGATGACCACATCCCCACCCCGCCGCCGGCCGCCAAAGCTCGACACCGAGCGCGCTTTGGCCATCCGCGCCTGCGCCCGGCATCTCGGCGATTTGCGCCGCGCCCAGCGCCAGCCGCCCGGAAACGTCGCGGTCAGCGAGCGGGGGGTTCCGAAATTCGTCCCCCTGATCATCGAGCAGTCCTATTGCACGTCGCCCGCCGCCTTGTGCGCCGAACTGGGCGAGGTCAGGAACCGGCCGCGGCCGGTGGACGCCGCGGAGCTGGCCGAGCTCACGGAACTCGCGGAACTCACGGAACTCGCGGAGCTCGGCGCGGAACTGAGCGAGCTGGAAGCGGAACTGGCGGAGTGGCTCAAATGAGCGGGCCCCGCAAGACGACCAAGCGTCGCCCACAGATCGCCGCAGGAATTGCTCGACGCGGTTCGGGAGCGGCTCGACGCGACGCCCGAGCGCCTCGCTCACGCCAGGGCCGCAGGGCAGACGCCGACCCTCGACGCCGACCGGACCCGGCGCATTCTCGATCCGTTCGACACCATGCGCGCCAACCGGCTGCTCGCGCCGCACGATCCGAAGCTCAACGACATCCGCTGGCTGGTCGGCGAATCGCTGCGCCGGACCCATCAGCGCGCGAGGCTCGATCAATTGCGCGCCGTCGCGCCCGACCGGCTCGGCTCGACCGGCTTCGGACCCCGCCCCGGCCTGCCGCAGTCCGAAGCCGCCCTGCACGCCCGGGACAAATTGCGGGACGCGGAAGAGCGGGTCGGCCCGCACGCCTGGCCGATCGTGACCCGCATCGTCATCGAAGGCGCGGGCGTGCGCGACTGTCGCGGCTTCATCCCCGAACTCGCCACCCCGTGGCGCGTAGACGCCGTGGTCTCCGACCGGCTGCGGGTCGCGCTCGACATGCTCGGCGGGCTCATGGGGGTCACGCCCTCGCGCGAGAGGCGAAGGGACTGACGCCCTCGCCGGACCTCAAGCGCTCGAAACGACCCACACCCGAGAGGAACAAAACCAAATGACCTTCAACATCGTCGCCATGATCTGCATAGCCGGCATGAGCCCGGCGGACTGCGGGCCCGAGCCCGGCTTCTCGCGCGACGTCGCGGTGATCGGCCAGGTCTCGAATGAGCTTTGGTGCCTGGGCGAGGCGCAGATGGACGCCGCCAAGAGCGCGCCGTTCCGCAACCTCGCAGAAGGCGAGTTCATCAAGATCATGTGCGTCCGGAACGGCTGATCGCTGTTCATGGAATCCCGCCGCAATCGCCGCTCTGGCCCGCTGGCCAGAGCGCCCCAAACCCTTGAGCCCCCCGCAAAACGGCGGCCCTCCGCCCGCACTGACGGCGCTCCCGCCCAATACAGGCCCGACCGATGACCACTGACCGATCGCCGATCTGGATCGGCCTCGCCGATCTTCTCCTGTGCATTCTTTCCGTGGTCATCGTCGCGGTGGCGCCGACCAAAGCCAAGGTCGACGGCGTCAAGCCGAAGGCGGAGTTTCTGATCACCGCCGACTGGCCCGTGGCCCTCGATTCGGATGTCGACCTCTGGCTCGTCGGACCGGACAAGAAGCCTGTCTTTTATGGCTCGCGCGAGGTCGGATGCGCGTCGCTCGATCGCGACAGCCTTGGCTATTCGACGTCCGAGATCACGCTCGCCGACGGCTCGATGGCGCGGTCGGAGTCGAACAAGGAGACGACCACCATCCGCTGCGTCGCGCCCGGCCATTACGACGTCGGGGTCAACCTCTATTCAGATCGGGAACTGGCCAAGGGCGCGACGTCGATCCCGGTGCGGGTCGAGATCATTGGCCTCAACCCGCGGGTCACGACCCTGTTCGCCAGGGACGTCGCGCTCGATCAGGTCGGGCAGACGATCAATGTCGCGAGCTTCGACATTGGCTTCGACGGCAGGATCACCCTCGTCGAGCCGCCGCTTGAGCCGATCACCGACGCCTACAAGCGGGCCAAACCGTGAATGGCCTCGGCCGCCGGCGCTGGACGGCCCGTCCCCGCTTCGCCGCCTCCGCGCCCCCTACCAGATGAGCTCATAGATCCGGTGGGTTCCGGCCAGGCCCTTGAGGGGACGCTCGCCGGCCGGCGAGAAGCGCAGATCGCCGGCGCTCGACCGCCACGTCGTGCAGCGTGGACGACACCAGGATCTGCCCGCCCTGGGCGAGCGCGGAGATGCGCGCGGCGAGAATCACCGCCCGGCCGAAGAAATCCGTCGATTCCCGCACCGCCTCGCCGACATGGAGGCCGATCCTGATCCGTATCGGCAGGTCGGCATGGCTGTCGGAATAGGCGGCGAACGCCCGTTGCAGCGCGATCGCGCACAAGACCGCGCGCCGGACGCTGGAGAAGGCGATCATGAAACTGTCGCCGAAGGTCTGGACCTCGTGACCCCGGTGCGCGGCGACCTCGCGGCGGAAGATCTCGTTGTGGGTTCGGATGAGTTCGCTGCCGCGCAAGTCCCCGAGCGTCTCGTAGAGGTTGGTCGATTCGACGATGTCGGAGAACATGATCGTCACGGTGCCGTCGAGCGAGGCGAGGGCGCCCACTTCGCGGGCCTGCGACAGCGCTGACGCCGCGACCGTATCGAGGGCTGCGCCTTCGGCTCGATCGGCGCCCCGCCGAGCGAGGGCGCTTCGACCGACGCTCCGCTCTCGGCCAAGCCCTCCGCGATCGCCGCGACCGGCTCGCGCTCGGCGGGCGCTGGGCGAGCCGCGCCAAGGCGCTCGAGCTTCTGCCTGACGCGAACGAGGTTCAGCGCTTCGGTCGCCCGGCGCGCCGAGCCGAGGAGCGCGACGAGCCCGCTCGGCGTCGTCGCCCTCGCCCCGGGCGAGAAGCAGCTTTGCGAGCTCGCACTCGGCGTGCGCCAGCGGCGTCGCCGCGCGCATTCGCGCATTGGCGGCGAGCGCCGTCTCGAAATGCGCCTTGGCGTCGTCGAAGCGCCCGAGCAGCCCCGCGAGCCTGCCGAGCGCGCAGGCGACCGACCCGTAGGTGTGATACCAGCCGAGCATGGCGTTGCGCGCCGAATAGGGCTGAAGCAGCCGATAGAGGATTTCCGCGTGTCCTGGCGTCGCCGAGATCGACGCAGATCTCGGCCAGCACGAACATCGATGCGAGCCAGTTCCAGTCGCGCGGCACGCGGGCGAACTCGTCCTCGGCCAGGCTTTCGAATTCCGTTCGCGCCTCGTCGAGACGTCCGAGCTGGATCAGCGTCAACTGCAGCCCGCAGCGCGCGAAGACGATCAGCGGATTTTGCGCGACGTAAGCGCGCAGCTGCGGCTCGAGCTCGCCGAGCCGACCAAGCTCCCACATGCGCCATCCCATGCTGGACCAGAAACGCGTTGAGGGTGAGCGGGCCGCCCGCTCTGCTGGCCGGCGATGAAGGCCTGCTGCGCCAGCGACGCCGCCTCGGCGAGCCGTCCGTCCATCAGCGCGCGCATCCCCTGCAGCAGGAACCCGCGCTTGAAGCGGTCCTTGAGCTCCGCCTCGGCGATCAGATATTCGCGCAGGCCGAGGTCCGCGCCGGCTATGTCGCCCGCCTCGACGAGATCGGTGATCCGATAGAAGCGCGCTTCGAGCGCGAAGTCGCGTTCGCCTGCCCGCTCGGCGACCGCGATCGCCTCGCGCCCGTCGGCGAGCCGCTGCTCGAGGCTGTCTGGATTGCGAAGCGAAAGGTGCCGGCCCCAGAGCGCGACGATGAGCGTGTGCGGGTCGTCGAGCCGCCGCGCGATCTCGACCGCCTCCTGGCACAGCGCGACCGACCGCTCCCGGTCGGCCCAGTACAGCTCGATGCCGAGCCGCGCCAGCGCCTGCCCGCGCAGCGGACTGTCCGCGTCGCCGAGCCTCTCCAGCGCCTCGTTGAGCAGGCGGACGAGCTCGTGATCGGTCTCGCCGGAATTGCTGACGCCGCGCCCCGCCGTCACCGCGGCGCGAGCGAACGGCTCGGGCCGGTTGAGGCGGCGCGCCAGTTCGACCGCGCTTCAGGCAGGTCTTGCGCGCCTCCGCGAGATCGCCGGTCCTGGCCTGAGCTTCGCCGAGATCGCACAGGAGCTCGGCCTCCAGCGGCTCGTCGCCGCCGGGCTTCAGCGCCAGCGCGTCGATCGCGTTGCGCAGGTGCTGCGCCGCCTCCTCGTAGGCGAGCTGCCGCTCCGCCGTCCGCGCGGCCTGGCGCGAATAGTCCGACCGCAGTCTCGGCGTCGGCGGGCGAGGCGCTGCTGGCAATAATGGTAGGCGATCTCGGCGAAGGGCGGCGCGTCGGCGTTGAGCGCGCGGATCGCCTCGGCGACAGCGCGATGAAGCGCACGACGGCGCGCCGCCGGCAGGGCGTCGTAGAGCGCTTCGCGGATGAGCGCGTGGCGGAAACTGTAGCGGCCGGCGCCCGGCGCGTCTCGGTGATCAGTTCGAGCGCGACGGCGCGATCGAGGGGGTCGATCAAGACTTCGGGCGGCTTGCCCATCGCGGCCGCGAGCGCTTTGAGCGAGAACTCGCGCCCGAGCACGGAGGCGACGTCGAGCATCTGGCGCGCCTCGTCCGGCAACGGCTGCGTCAGCCGCTTGATGAATTCACTGACGCCGCGAGGAATGTTGAGCCGAACGGACCCGGTCAGGCGCGCCGCCGGCGAGCTGCCCGTCCGCCGCCATCTGGCGAAGCACCTCGTGCAGGAAGAACGGATTGCCTTCGGTCGTGTCGCGCAGGAGGTCGACGAGCGGGCTCGCCGCCCGCACGCCCCAGGTGCGCTCGACGAACTCGCGGATGTCGGCTTCGCCAAGCCCTCGCAGCGGCAGCACCAGACCCTCGCGCTCGGCTTCGGTGATGAGCGCGGCAAGCTCCGGCAGGATGCTTGACTTCGATCTCGCGGTAGGTGCCGATGATCGTCGCCCGCATGGTGCGGATTTGCCGCGACACGGCGACGAGCATCATGAGCGAGGTCGGATCGGCGGCGTGCAGATCGTCGAGGATGATCAGCAGAGGCTGCCGTCTCCGCCGCGCGCCGCACGAATGAGGCGACCGAATCGAACAGGCGAAACCTGGCTTTTTCGGGCTGCGCCAGCGCGGCGCTCGGCGGCTCAGGCAGGCCGCCGAGCCGCTCGCGAAGCTTCCGGCGCGATCTGCGCGATCTCGGCTGCGTCGTTCGCGAGCCAGCCCGAGAGCGTGGCGGGCTCGGCGTCGGCGATCAGGCGCCGCAAGGCCTGCACCCAGGGCCAGTATGGCGGCGCGCCTCCGTGCTCCCAGCAGCGGCCCCACAGCGCCCGCACGCCCTCGCTTCTCGGCGTAAGCCGCCGCCTGTCGCGCGAGCCGGCTCTTGCCGACGCCCGGCTCGCCCGAAATCGTCAACAGGCGCCCTTGCGACGCCAGCGCGCCGTCGATGCCCGCGGTGAGCTCGGCAAGCTCATGCACGCGGTCGACGAAGGCTTCCCGATAGCGATTGGGCCCTTGTTCGCGCATGCGCAATCAACCCCGCCGGCTGTCCGTCATGTTGACAAATTTTAACGGGCGATGCTAGCCTTTACCTCAGGAAACGCTCTTTCAGCGGCTTTTAAGAACGGGGTGGGACGCCAAATCGCCTGCGAGAGGGCCAGAGGGGTCGAGCCTTCGGTGCGCGGACCACCTCCTCGCGATCTCCTGTCCCTGTCTGAGGAGCCTAGCGCGTGTGGCGTAACTCCCGCTCGGCGTCGACGAAAGCGGCGCGCCCGCGGGTCTCATGGGCTCGGGTGATCGACTGTGTGGCGCCAAACCAAAGCCTTGCGGGGATTTGTATCGACAGAAATAAGACGAATAGGTAGGTTGCGGCGCTAACCTAGTCATTCTATTTTTTACTTGTATAATACGATGAATTGGAGGATATTATGCCGAATACTGATACGATTACGGCGTTCTTGAACGTTTTTACGAGCGGGAACACCAGCGCCCGCAAAGTTCAAGACCTGGTGAATTTGTTTTGCGGCGACGGCCTGGATAGCTGGGGCAACCCAATTCCCGCTGTCGGCATCACGGATCACGGGCCTCAATTTCTGAATGTCGCTGGGGTCACTCTCCTTTTTACGAGTCTTTTCCACTCTTTTCCGAATATCGCGTTACAACCGGCCGCTATTCCAAACGCCCCGCCGCATTATCCTCCCTTCCTTTTCTCTCCCGCGGCGGCGCCGCCCTACGCCTATGCGCCTCCCACGATCGGTTTGCAGACGACTTTGACCACCGGTCCCTTCGTCGCTCCCTGGTTCCACGCGTCAAGCGACCCGCATCACTCGCCTCCACTGTCTCCCATCACGCCTAATCCAGGGGTGCCCGGCGTGACGATCCCCGCCTGCTGCATTTTTACCTTCAACAATAGCGCGAAGATCATGCAGCTCGCGATCTATATGGATCGCTATCAATTCGTGAGCCTGCAGCCAGGCGGGCATGCTCTGCTGGCCGCGCTCGGCAGGGCTACCGGAGAATCGCTCGAGCAATTCGAGAAAACTCTCGGTGAGAAGGGTCCCTGAGAAGAAAGATAAGAAAGCGCCCAAGAACTAGGTGCCCGCTGGCCTTTACAGGGGACCAGCGTCCTCGCCTTCCCATGTGAGGCGAGGAGAACGGCGCGCAAGTTGCGGTCGCAAGGGCGGTGTGGGAAAACTCGCCACAACAAGGAGGAAGGGGCAATGGGTCAGGCCAACAGCGACAATAACGGGGCCAATGGCGCGCTCGACAAGTTTTTCAGCGTGTTCAATCCCAGTTCCGGCGGCGTGTACAAGAATATCGCCATGCTGATGAACGACGTCTTCTGCGCCGACGATCCGGCGGCTGGCCTCCCGTGGGTGGGCATCACGCAGCATGGGCCCCAATTCCGCGGCGCCAAGCAGGTCAAAGCCCTCTTCGAGCAGCTCATAACGACGTTTCCGGACATCTGGTGGCAGGAATCGACGACGCATCCAGAAGTCACGCCCGTCCCACGGCTCTATTCGAATGACGCCTCCAAACCCGCCACCGTCGGGGTCCAGACGACCCTCTTTGGCACGCACAAGAGTCCGTGGTTCCAGGATGTGCGGTATTCTCTGCCCCTTTCCGCGATCAAGCCAAGCAACAAGGCGACAGAGGCGCCCTCTTTCGCGGTCTTCGCGTTCGGCGGCAAAGATCAGGCGCGCGTATCCCAGTTGTCATTCTATATGGACCGCTATAGCCAGATGCGCCAAGTGCAGGCGTATCACGATCACGCCGACTTCGACACCGATATGCGCCTGCTTTTGAAGAATATCCATCACATGGTCATGGCGGCTGGCCCTCGAAGGGACTGATTGCCGCGCTGATAGGTAGACGCGATCGACTGAACTTGACGCGCCTGCCTGTTTTGCTCTTGGCTTTGCACGTTAAGCTTATAGACTGTCGATCGGACGCCAGGAATATTGGTCGTAATCACTGAGGCCGTCGGCGTGACGGACACGGTCGAGACGAGGCCACGAAGCGGCCTCGTCTTTTTACGAGTTGCAGAAAAATGAGGTTAAGCGGCTGAAATCATTGGCTCGCGCGCAAAACTGAACACCTCCCTCGGATGTGAAATAGAGCGGGCCGCCAGGGAGCGCGATGGCCATGGGCCATCGGGAATGAAGGAGCGTCAAGCGCGGAACGGAAGAGCGGCGCCCCAATTCGCCCACAAATCATTCACGCTCAATTCAGAGGCGTATGACCATAATCCAGGGCGTGCTCAGAAGCCTGGAGGTTACCCATGGTCTTTCGCATTCTGTCTGGCGGCGCGATCGCCGCCATCGCTGGCGCGGCGATGCTCGCAGCGTCCAGCGCCCCCTCGCCCGCCTTCACCCTCCCCTCGCCCTCCCTCGAGCAGCCTGTCGTCGGCGCCGACGTCCAGTCTGTCTGGTGGCACGGCGGCTGGCATGGGGGATGGCACGGCGGCTGGCATCATGGATGGGGCTGGCATCGGGGATGGGGCTGGCATGGCGGCTGGCGTGGCGGATGGGGACCCCGCTACGGCTTCGGGCCGGGCTGGCGTTGCTGGTGGACCCCGTGGGGCGTCCGCCGCTGCGGATGGGTCTGAGACGCGATCCGGGGTCAAGCGCCGCCCTCGGCGGCGCTAGCTCTCCATCTTCTCCAACAGCGCCTCGGAAACCTCGAAGTTCGCGGTAACGGTCTGAACGTCGTCGTTATCCTCAAGCGCGCCGATGAGGCGCAGGATCTTTTCGCCCGCCTCGTCATCGACGGCGATCGTGTTCTGGGGCCGCCAGACGATCGAGGCCTTGAGCGGCTCGCCGAACTTGGCCTCCAGCGCTTTTTGCGCTTCGGTCAGCGCCCCGACCGAAGTGATCACCTCGTGCTCTTCCGGTCCCGAGGCGACGTCGTCCGCGCCCGCCTCTATCGCCGCCTCGAGCATCGCCTCCTCGTCGGCGACCTTCCGGGCAAAGACGATGAGGCCAACGCGATCGAACATGAACGAAACCGCGCCCGTCTCGGCCAGCGAACCGCCGGCCTTGGTGAAATAGGAGCGCACCTCGCCCGCGGTCCGGTTGCGGTTGTCGGTCAGCGCTTCGACGATCACCGCCACGCCGCCCGGCCCGTAGCCCTCGTAGCGCACCTCGTCGTAGTTCTCGCCGTCTGCGCCCGAGGCTTTCTTGATCGCGCGGTCGATATTGTCCTTGGGCATGTTCTCGGCTCTCGCCGCGATGACCGCGGCGCGCAGCCGCGCGTTCATCCCCGGATCGGGCAGGCCGAGCTTGGCGGCGACCGTGATTTCGCGCGCGAGCTTGGAGAAGAGCTTGGAACGGATCGCGTCCTGCTTGCCCTTCTTGTGCATGATGTTCTTGAACTGACTATGGCCGGCCATAGATTGCCTCGATGGATCCTCGAATTGGGCTGGATGCTTTGGGATGAATTCGGCCTCCTATACGCCGCGTCCACCGCCAAGGGAAGGCGATCAAAAAGGGGCGGGAACGGCGCCCCCGGCCGCGGTCGCCGTGGCCCGGGGGGTCGATCATTTTCCCGGCTTCCTCGACCGCGCCGCGCAAGCGGCGCTGCGCGACGAGGTCATGGCAATTCTCGACGAGGCGCCCCCCTTTCGCCCGCGCATGCCACGCACCGGCAAGCCGTTTTCGGTTTTGATGAGCAATTCCGGCCCGCTCGGCTGGGTCTCTGACGAAGCCGGCTATCGCTATCAGCCGACCCACCCGGAGACCGGCCGGCCCTGGCCGGCGACGCCGCAGAGCCTCCTCGCCGCCTGGGGGAGAATCGCCCCGGGCGCGCCGCCCCCGGAGGCCTGCCTCATCAACCTCTATGATTCCGCTGCGCGGATGGGCCTGCATCAGGACCGCGACGAGGAGGAGCTTTCCGCCCCCGTCGTGTCGCTGTCGCTTGGCGACACGGCGCTGTTCCGCGTGGGCGGCCCTCAGCGCAACGCGCCGACCCGCTCCTTCCGCTTGGCCTCCGGCGACGCGATGTCGCTACGGGACGCGGGCCGCCTCGCCTTCCACGGCGTCGACCGCATCATCGCCGGATCCTCGACCCTTCTGCCGCAAGGCGGCAGGATCAATCTGACGCTGCGGCGGGTGAGAAGAGCGGGCGCGTAACCCGGGCGGGTCCCTGACCGCTATTTCGCCGCTGGAAGCCGGCTCCTGCCTTGGCGCGGCTTTCGGCCCGCCTTTGGAGACGCCGACCATCGCCGGCCTCAAGACTCGATCGCCGATCGTCCAGCCGCTCTGCACCACCTGGGAGACCGTGCCGGCGGGAACCGTCTCGTCGGGCGCCTCGAAAATCGCCTGGTGAAAATTGGGATCGAACTTCTGGCCCTTGGGATCGAGCTTCGTGACCCCATGGCGGCCGAGCGCCGCCTCCAAGTCGCGGGCGGTCAATTCGACGCCCTCGACCATCGACCGGACCGCGGGGTCGGCGCTCGCCAGCGCCTCGGCGGGAAAATGCTCGAGCGCGCGGGCCAGATTGTCGACCACGGTCAACATGTCGCGGGCGAAGCTCGTCACCCCGTAAGTCTTGGCGTCGCTAACCTCGCGCTCGGTGCGCCGGCGCAGATTTTCCATCTCCGCCAGGGTGCGCAGCACGCGATCCTTCAATTGGCTGTTTTCCGCGTTCAGCGCCTCGATCACAGCGCCGGCGTCCGGTTCGCCGGTCCCGGGCCGAGCGCTGTCGGCCGCAGAGTTTTCGGTCTGTCGCGCGGATGTCTCGGCGCCCCGTTCGGGGTTGGAACTGTTCACCATTTCATGAGCCCCTTGGATTTTCCGACGCATATCAGGGTTGGCGGGCCAAAAATCAAGCGCGCGGCAACTTGAAAGCCCCCGTCGGACGTCCGTCAACGCTCAGGCGAAATCCGCTAGCAACCGGCGTTTTATCACCGCCTGCCGCGCCAGCGTGTTGATCTTCTGCCCGGTCAGGTCGGTGATGTAAAACGAGTCGACCGCCTTCTCTCCGAAGGTGACAATATGAGCGGAGCCTATGTTGAGATTGAGGCTCGACAACGAGGCGGTCAGGTCCCGGAGCAACCCGGGCCGGTCGAGACCGGCTACCTCGACCACCGTATACCGACGGGAGAGATTGTTGTCGACCGTCACTTCCGGCTCGATCGCAAACGCGCGCTGGCGACTGTCCCGGGGCTGCTTGGGGGGCGCGATTTCGTCCAGGCGGACCTCGCCGCGCAGGGTCTTCTCGATGTTGGAGGCGATGCGCCGGCCGCGCCGAAGCTCATCCTCGTCGCGCTCGAAAGCGCGCGAAACGAAAATGGTGTCGAGCGCGAGGCCGTCGGTGGTGGTGAAAATCTGCGCGTCGACGATGTTGCCCCCTGCCGCGGCGCAGGCGCCGGCGATGCCGGTCAAAAGCCGCGGGTGGTCCGGCGCGACCACGGTGACCGCCGTCACGCCATGAAAGGCGTCAGTTGTGACCTCCGTGGCGAGAGAATGGGTTTCGGCAACCATCGAATGGAGCAATTTCGCATGGGCAACCTGCCGGGCAGGCTCCACCTTCAGCCAGTAGGCCGGGTAATGACGCTGGGCGTAGGCGTCGAACTCGGGATCGGACCAGCCCGGCAGCAGGCGGCGCAATGTCTCCTGTGCCGCTTCGACGCGGGCCTTGCGGTCGATCGCCGAATGGCCGCCGCCGAGCACCACCTCGGTCTCCCAGTACAGCGTGCGCAGGAGCTGGCCCTTCCAGCCATTCCAGACGCCCGGACCGACCGCGCGAATGTCGGCGACGGTGATCGTCAGCAGCATCTTCAAGCGCTCTTGCGTCTGCACGAGCGCTGACAGCGCCTCGGTCGTTTTCGGATCGAACAGGTCGCGGCCCTGCGCCATGTTGGACATGACCAGATGCTGCTCGACGAGCCAGCCCACGCGCTCCGTATTGGCGGCGGTAAGCCCGAGGCGGCGCGCAAGCTTGCGCGCCACGTCGCCGCCGGCGTGGGAGTGATCGAGTCCGCGCCCTTTGGCGATGTCATGCAGGAACGCCGCGAGATAAAGCTCGGTGCGGTGGGCGATCTGGGGCATGATCTTGGTGGCGAGCGGCAGTTCCTGCGCGAGCCGTCCCGCCTCGATGGCGCTCAGTTCGCCGACGGCGCGGATGAGATGTTCATCGACCGTGTAGTGATGGTACATCGAGAATTGCATCATGCCGACGACGCGGCCGAAATCGGGAATGAACCGGCCGAGCACGCCGGCCTCATTCATGCGCCTAAGCGCAATTTCCGGCGCGTTGCGCGATGTAAGGGTCTCGAGAAATAGCCGGTTCGCCTCCTTGTCCTCGCGGAGGCGCGCGTCGATACGCTTCAGGGACTGTGTCACCAGTCGAGTGGCGTCCGGGTGAATCGGCAGATTCGACCGGTCGGCGATCCAGTAGAGGCGGATCAAATTCACCGGATCGCGCTCGAAGGCGTCGTCGCGGATGACGTTGACGCGATGGTTGTCGACCTTGAAATCCTCAGCGTCCGCGATCGCCCGAGCCCGCCGGCGGAATCGCCCGACAAGGCGCCCAAACGCAGGCGTCGCCTTTGCGTGCCGCTCCTCGAGCGCTGCGCACACGATCGCGGTCAGATCGCCGACGTCCTTGGCGATGAGAAAGTAGTGTTTCATGAACCGCTCGACGTCGATCAGCCCGGCATGGGTCGAATAGCCGAGCTGGCGGGCGATCGGCCGCTGAACGTCGAAGCTCAGGCGCTCCTCCGCCCGGCCGGCGAGAAAATGGAGCCGGCAGCGCACGTTCCAGAGAAATTCCTCGCAGCGGCGAAACAGCGCGAATTCGCGGGGCGAGAAAAGCCCAGCGGCGACTAGGTCGTGGGCGTGGCGGACCCGGTAGACGTATTTGGAGATCCAGAAGAGCGTATTGAGGTCGCGCAGCCCTCCTTTGCCCTCCTTGATGTTGGGCTCGACGAGATAGCGCGACGCCCCCGCCTTCCTTACCCTGGCCTCTCGTTCCACGAGCTTGGCGGCGACGAATTCGGCCGCCGTCTTGGCGACGATCTCCTTGTCGAAACGGGTCCTGAGCGCCTCGAACAGCGCCTTGTCACCGGTGATGAACCGAGCTTCGAGGAGCGTGGTGCGGATGGTCATGTCGGCGCGCGCCTGTTTCAGGCATTCGTCGACCGTTCGCGTCGCATGGCCGACCTTGAGCTTCAGGTCCCACAGCACGTAGAGCAGCGCCTCGACCACCTTCTCCACGCCGGGCGGCGCCTTGTCGGGGAGGAGGAACAGGAGATCGACGTCCGAAAAGGGCGCGAGCATGCCGCGGCCATAGCCGCCGACCGCGACAATCGTTGGCGACGGCTGCCCGGATTGCGCGGGGCTCAGCCAGCGCGCGGACATTTCGAGCCCGACGCGCAAGAATTCGTCGGTGTCGGCGCTCAGCGTCTCGGCGCATGCGCGGCCGTTTCCGCCGTCCTCCAGAGCCTGGCGCGCCCTCTCCCGTCCGGAGCTCAAGGTTGTTTGCAAAGTCTCGACTGCGGCGCGGCGGAACGCCGCGGCGTCGCCCGAATGCCGCTCATGGAGCGCCGCGATCTCGTCGAACAGCTTGGCTTGCTCGACACCCCTGGACGAGGACGATGCGGCGCGCGGAGCGCGAAGCGGGCGTTCCACCGCGGAAGCAGGGGCGTCTGACATCGGCGGTATATTCCCCCTCGGTCCAGCGACCGCAAGGCCAGATGAAGCCCGTAAGCCGTTATTTCTTCGTTATCTTGGCCTCGATTGCGTCCCAGATCGCCACGGCGAGATCGGGGCCGCCAAGTTTCTTGACTGCGCGGATTCCGGTCGGCGAGGTGACGTTGATCTCCGTCAGATAGCCGTCGATGACGTCGATGCCGACGAACAGAAGGCCGCGCCGCCTGAGCTCGGGCCCGATCGTCGAGCATATCTCCCGCTCGCGCGCGGTCAGCTCGGTTTCCTTCGCCGCGCCGCCGCGCACCATGTTCGAGCGGATGTCGTCGCCCGAGGGCACCCGATTGACCAGGCCCCTGGCCTCGCCGTCGACGAGAATGATCCGTTTGTCGCCAAGCGCCACCGCGGGCAGGAACTTCTGGATTACCCAGGGCTCGCGAAAGGTCGTGGCGAAGAGGTCGAACAGCGAGCCGAAATTCGGGTCCTGAACGGCGATCTTGAACACCGAGGCGCCGCCGAAGCCGTAGAGCGGCTTCATCACCACTTCGCCGTGCTCGGCGCGGAACGACTCGATCGCCGCCTTGTCGCGAGCGATCAGGGTCGGCGGCATCAGCCCGGGAAAATCCATCACGAACAGCTTTTCGGGCGAATCCCGCACGCCGCGCGGATCGTTGACGACCAGCGTCCCGGGCCGGATGCGCTCGAGCAGGTGGGTCGTGGCGATATAGGCGAGATCGAACGGCGGGTCCTGTCGCAAGAGCACGACGTCGACGCTCGAAAGATCGACGAGCTTCGCCTCGCCGAGGCGGGCATGATCGCCCTGAACGTCCTTCACCGTCAGCGGCTCGGCCATCGCCTCGACGCGCGCGCCGTTCAATCTCAGCCGGTCGGGCGTGTAGTGCAGCAGGCGGCAGCCGCGGGCCTGCGCCTCGATGAGCAGCGCGAAGGTCGAATCGCCCGCGATGCGGATGCGCTCGATCGGATCCATCTGCACGGCGACTGTCAGGGGCATGGGCGTCCGGTCGAAAGCGGGGAGGCGTCAGGAATCAGGCGATCTCGAGCCTATACGCGTCCGGCGCACAACGGGGAAGGCGCCCTTTCGCCACGAATACAACCATCGCACAAGTTCTGTGTGGCTCTCGGCTGTGGGTGTGAGACCTCCGGTCGAGGGTCAACGCGGCACATCCAGGAATCAGTCAATCTCGAGCCTATACGCGTCCGCCGCATGACGGGGAAAGCGCCGCGGCGCGACAAATATGGCGTCGCCTCGCAGGGTGAGACCCACCGCCCACTGGTTTCGCGATAACCAGACGCGGGCCGCGCGCGCAATCCGCCGCCGCTTGGTCGCGCTGATCGCAATCGCGGCGACCTCGAGATCGGCGCGCGCCTTGACTTCGACAAAGGCGACTGTGTCGCCGCGGCGCGCGATCAGGTCAATCTCGCCACCCGAGACGACGAACCGCCGGGCGAGGATCGAATAGCCTTTGAGGCGCAGGAGCAGCGCGCCGATGGATTCGGCCTTTAGCCCGTAAAGATGGGCGCCTCGCCGTCGCTCGGTCCGCTCCTCGGCGCCGCCTCTCACCGCTGGGCGCCCGCCAGCGCCAGAGCCCGCGCGTAAACCTGCCGTCTCGGCAGCCCATGCTTCGCCGCCACCGCCGCCGCCGCGTCCCTGACCGACAGTTTCTCCAGCAACTCGGCGATCTCGCGGTCGAGCGCGGCCTCGGAAACCGCCGGGCGCGCTTCGGCTGCGCCAACGAGGATGACGATTTCGCCCCTTGGCGGTCCATCCGCCGCGTATTCGGCGGCGAGCGCCTGGAGCGAGCCTCGCCTCACCTCCTCATGCAGCTTGGTCAGTTCGCGCGCGACCGCCGCGGGCCGGTCGCCAAGCTCGAGCGCAAGGTCGGCGAGCGTCTCGGCGAGCCGCCCCGCCGCTTCATAAAAAATGAGCGTGCCCGGCGTGGCCGCCAGAGCGTTGATGCGCTCGCGGCGCGCCGCTTGCCGGGCTGGCAGGAATCCCTCGAAATAGAAGCGGTCGGTCGGCAGACCGGAGACGCAAAGGGCCGCGAGCGCCGCGGAAGGGCCGGGGGCGGCGGCGACGGCGAAGCCCTGGGCGATCGCTTCCGACACGAGCTTATAGCCCGGATCGGAAATGAGCGGAGTCCCGGCGTCGGAGATAAGGGCCAGCGCTTGCCCTTCGGCGATGCGTTTCAGCGCGCGCGGGCGCGCCTCGGCGGCGTTATGCTCATGGTAAGGCGAGAGCGGCCGCTCGATGCCGTAACGGGCGAGCAGCGCGCGCGAAACGCGGGTGTCCTCGGCCAGGATCCCATCGGCGCCGGCCAGGATCGCTAGAGCCCGCAGGGTCACGTCGGCGAGGTTGCCAATAGGCGTCGCGACGACATAAAGCCCCGGGTTTAGCGCCGCCGCCGGCAGGGTCGCGTCGCCGATCACAAAGCTTCGGGTCGACCGGGCGTTCTTGACGCCGTCCGAGCGGGGAGCTTTCGCCGCGGTCATTGCGCGTTTAATCCGCCGATCGTCTGGCTGGCTGATGATCAACGTCATAGCCAAGCGAAGGTCAAAATGCCACAATTTCCGTTGACAGCCGGCGGATCGCCTCTGTCGCCGGCCGGCATGCGAACAGGGGATCCACGTCGCCGCTTGCCGGCGCCGGCGCGACTGGGGCAAAAGACGGGTATGACGATGGCCGCTGAGCAGCGGAAAGCGGGACGCGGCTTAACGAGGCGAGGCGTGCTTGGCGGCGGGCTCAGCCTGACGCTCGCCGGCTGCAACGCGGTCGGCGTCGATATGCCGAGCGATTCCGTGAAGCCGGGCCCCTCGGTCCCGGCCGCAAACGGACCGCCGGTCGGCGAGGCGCTCGGCACCGGGCCGGTTCGGGTCGGCATGATCCTGCCGCTCACGCAAAACGGCGGCGGCCCGAACCCGATCGGCGTCTCGATGCGCAATGCGGCGCAACTGGCGATTGACGGTTTTGGCGCTCCCTACATCACGCTGATGATCGAGGATGACCACTCGAGCGCCGACGCCGCGGCGCAGGCGGCCCAGGCGGAACTCGGCGCTGGCGCGCAACTTATTTTAGGCCCGGTGTTCGCCAACGACGTGCGGTCGGCGTCGGCGGCGGCCAAGTCGGCGGGGAAGCCGATGATCGCCTTCTCGACCGACGTCACCGTCGCGGCTCCCAGGGTCTACCTCCTGTCCTTCCTGATCCAGGGCTATGTCGACCGGATCATTCAATACGCCGTCTCGAGCGGCAAGAAGTCGTTCGCGATCATGGCGCCGCAAAACGACTACGGCAGCGTCGCCGCCGACCGGTTCCAGGACAGGGCGCAGAGCCTCAACGTGCAAATGGTGGTGACCGCCCGCTACTCGGCGGGGCAGATGGCGGGCGCGGCGCAGCAGGTGGCCGCGGTTCAGGGCCAGATCGACGCGCTCTTCATTCCCGAGCAGGCCGACGCCATGCCCGCGGTCGCGAACGCGCTCGCGTCAGCCAACGTCAAGACCAAGTTCCTGGGCACCGGAGTGTGGAACGATCCACGAGTGCTCAAATTGCCGCAAATGCAGGGCGCCTGGTTCTCCGCGGCCGACGACTCCGGTTTCGACGCATTCGCTCAGCGCTACAAGGCCAAGTTCAACAGCGACCCGGCGCGGCTCGCGACGCTCGCCTATGACGCGGTGACGCTTGCCGCCGCGCTCGCCCGCAACGGCGGGACGGACCCGTTCAGCCAGGCGGCGCTCACCAATATTTCCGGCTTCAACGGCGCCGACGGCGTATTCCGCTTCCGCGACGACGGAACGAACGAGCGGGGCCTGGCGGTGATGGAGATCGACGATAACGCCGCGAAGGTGGTGAGCCCGGCGCCGCGAAGTTTCGCCGCGGGGTGAAGGGCGTTCTCCTCAGGGCGGCCTCGCCGCCTCACCGACCCAGGAGGCCCGCTCCGCGATGTTCGGACTGTCTGAGCATCGATTCCACCTGCTCGATTTTGATGTAGGTCGCCCGCAAGCCCCGGCTCAGGCTGACAAACCCCGAGCAGAGGTCCTGAAGCGCAGCCGCCATATCATCCAGTTTGCGCAGTTCGTTATTGCTCGCGAGAGCCCTGTCGCAAGCGGTGAGGCCTTCGGTAAAAGCCTGCTCTGCCTCCTCTGTAAACGTAGCCATGGCGCGCTCCTCGGAACATCAGGCGGGACTGCCTTGTCCCTCCGGAGGCTATGGCATCGTCGACGCCGCTGCAAAGCCTGTGCGCGGCCGTTCTCCCAGACGGGCTTTGGGCGACGACGATTTCATCGGGGCGGATAGCGGCCGGTCTTTGACCGCAAAACTGTGGGGCGGCGGGACATTTGGGTTCGTTTCGCCAAAACACATTATACATATTTATACGGTTGATAACATCAACTCGAATCGTGGATCACGACCCTGCGAAATTACGGGGACAGGCATTACGCTGACAGTTTACTTGACCCCAAGTGGCGCCCTCGTCCTTCCTAATCGCGCCATTCCCGCTGGAATCCGGGGCTCGCCGGCCCGCAACGCAACCTAAAGCATGCTCGGCAGCACGCGGTCCGGCGGCCGGTGCCCGTCGACGAAGGTCCGGATGTTGATGATGACCTTCTCGCCCATGTCGGCCCGTCCCTCGTGTGTCGCCGAGCCCATGTGCGGCAGCAGCGTCACCTTGCCCATTTTTGCCAGCGCGATCAGCTTCTCGTTGACGGCGGGCGCATGCTCGAACACGTCGAGGCCTGCGTTGGCGAGTTCGCCCGCTTCGAGCATCCGGACGAGCGCATTCTCGTCGACGATCTCGCCGCGCGCCGTATTGATGAGAATGGTGTCAGGGCGCAGATGCTTCAGCCGGCGCGCCGACAGAAGGTGGAAAGTGCCAGGCGTATGCGGGCAGTTGATCGAGACGAAATCCATGCGCGCCAGCATCTGGTCGAGCGAATCCCAATAGGTCGCCTCGAGCGCTTCCTCGATTTGCGGCGCCACGCGACGGCGATTGTGATAGTGGATCGACATGCCGAAGGCGCGCGCCCGCCGGGCCAGCGCCTGGCCGATCCGTCCCATCCCGACGATGCCGAGACGCTTGCCGGTAATGCGCCGCCCCAGCATCCAGGTCGGCGACCAGCCGCCGCTCCATCGCCCTTCCGGAATGACGCGCGAGCCCTCGACCAGGCGGCGCGCCGTGGACAGGATCAGCGCCATCGTCATGTCGGCGGTGTCCTCGGTGAGCACGCCCGGCGTGTTGGTGACCGTGATGCCGCGGCGGAGAGCGCTGGTCACGTCGATATGATCGACCCCGTTGCCGAAATTGGCGATCAGCCTCATCTGTTCGCCGGCCTGAGCGATCATGGCGGCGGTGATCTGGTCGGTGATCGTCGGCACGAGAACGTCGGCCTCGCGCATCGCCTCGACGATGTCCGCCTGGGACATCGGCTTGTCTTCGACGTTGAGGCGAGCGTCGAACAATTCCCGCATGCGGGTCTCGACGAGCTCGGGCAGCCGCCGCGTGACCATCACAAGGGGTTTTTTCTTGGTCATCAGCGCCGCTCTTACCGCCCGCGCGGCGCCGTCGCCGCCGTCCCTGCTGGTGCAATCATCTGTTCCGCGCCTTCACGAAGAGTTCACGCCGCGTTAACGGCAGACGACGCAAATGGATAGGCCGGCGCGGCGATGAATCCCAACCCGCCGAGTTGGCCTCCTTAGCAGAAGAGCGGGCAAAGACAAGGATGGGCGGGTGTCGGTCGAGGAAGACGGTATGAAACGAGACGGGCTTCCATTTCCTACGCTGGCGATCGACCGCCGCGGCGTGCTCGCGCTGCTCGCCGCGGCGGTCGCAGCGCCTTACGCGGCGGTCGCCGATCCCGTCGGCCCGGTCACCAAGCTGCCGCTTCCGCGCTTCGCCAGTTTGAAAACCGACCGGGTCAACCTGCGCGAGGGCCCCTCGAAGGACCACGCGACCAAATGGGTCTACGAGCGGGCCGGGCTCCCAGTCGAAATCACCGCCGAGTTCGAAATTTGGCGCAAGGTCCGCGATTCGCAAGGGGTTGAGGGCTGGGTGCTTCATTCGCTGCTCTCCGGACGGCGGACGGGGCTGGTTATGCCCAAAACGGGCGACAGCGCGAAGCTCTATGCGCGTGCGTCCGCATCGGCGGACCTGGCAGCGACGCTTCAGTCGGGAGTCATCGTCAATGTCCGGTCCTGCGACGGCGCCTGGTGTCTCGTCTACGGAGACGGCTTTAAAGGCTATATCGAGCAGGATAAGCTCTGGGGCGTGTATCCCAACGAAAAGATCCAGTGAGCGGGGCGATCCGGCGAAGGGTCCGCCGCGTTCGGCCCGTGCAGAGTTGTCTTGCGGCGCGCGCCCGGGACGGCTAGGGACGCTGGAGCCCCTTTCGAGAGGAACGCTTCGTCCCCATGAAAAAAGTCTACGCTAACGCCGAGGAGGCGCTCGCCGGCCAGATCAAGGACGGCATGACCTTGATGGCGGGCGGATTCGGCCTTTGCGGCGTGCCGGAGACGCTGATCGAGGCGGTGCGCAAATCAGGCGCGAAGGATCTGACCTTCGTCTCCAATAACGCCGGCGTCGACGGAGCGGGCCTTGGAATCCTGCTCGAGACCGGCCAGATCAGGAAGATGATCTCAAGCTACGTCGGCGAGAACAAGATCTTCGCCAATCTCTATCTTTCGGGCAAGCTCGAGCTCGAATTCAATCCGCAGGGCACCCTGGCCGAGCGTATCCGCGCCGGAGGCGCAGGGATCCCCGCCTTCTTCACCCGCACGGGCGTGGGCACGATGGTCGCCGAGGGCAAGGAAATCCGCGACTTCAACAACGAGGCCTATGTGATGGAGACTGGCCTCGTCGCCGACATCTCCCTGGTTCACGCCTGGAAAGGCGACACTGAAGGCAACCTCGTCTATCGGAAAACGGCGCGCAATTTCAATCCGATGATGGCGACGGCGGCCCGTTTGACGATCGCCGAAGTCGAGCATCTGGTCGAGCCGGGCGAGATCGACGGCGACCATATCGTCACCCCTGGCGTCTACGTTCAGCGCATCGTTCATGTTCCAGGCGCGCTCAAGCGCATCGAGCAGCGCACGATCCGCAAGCGCGACGCCGCCTGAAATTTCGGAGGCGAACATGGCTTGGACCCGCGACCAGATGGCGGCGCGCGCCGCCAAGGAGCTCAAGGACGGCTTCTACGTCAATCTCGGCATCGGCATCCCGACGCTCGTGTCGAACTACATTCCCAAGGGAATGAGCGTGCAGCTGCAGAGCGAGAACGGCATGCTGGGGATGGGGCCCTTCCCGCTCGAGGGCGAGGAGGATCCGGACCTCATCAACGCGGGAAAACAGACCGTCACCCAATTGCCGACGACCAGCTTCTTCTCGAGCGCCGATTCGTTCGCCATGATCCGCGGCGGGCACATCGACCTTGCGATCCTCGGCGCGATGCAGGTCGCCGAGAACGGCGACCTCGCCAACTGGATGATCCCCGGCAAGATGGTCAAGGGCATGGGCGGGGCGATGGACCTGGTCGCCGGGGTCAAGCGCATCGTCGTGGTGATGGAGCATTCGGCCAAGGACGGGCCGAAGCTCCTGCATCATTGCACCCTGCCGCTGACTGGCGCGAGGGTCGTCGATCTCGTCATCACCGATCTCGGCGTGTTCACGATCGACAAGCATGGGCTCGCCGGCATGACGCTCATCGAACTCGCGCCCGGCGTGACCCTGGATGAAATCGCCGCCAGGACCGAGGCCACCTACCGCGTTGCGCTGAACCACCCGGCCGAGGCCGCGGTCGCGGGTTAAAACGCTGGCCCCGATGCGTGCCTCGGCCTGATCCGGCCGACGCGAGCCTTCGAGCCTGACGCGCCTCACATGGGGGCGCGTCAGGCTTCCGGCTCGGGCTATTTCTTGACCAGGGGGCAGGCGGAATTGGCGAGTTTTCCGTACGCCTCATCGCCTTTCATGGTCTTGAGGATCTTGTAGAAATCCCAGTCGCCCTTCGATTCGGCCGGCGTCTTCACCTGGACGATGTACATCTCCTTCTCCAGAAGACCATCGGGCCGGATCACGCCGTCTGTGACGAACATGTCGTTGATCTTCGTCTTCTTCAGTTGCTCCATGACCTTGTCAGGGTCGGTCGACCCGACCGCCTTGACCGCGTTCAGATAGGCGAGCGTCGCCGAATAATAGGCGGCCTGCGGGAAGGTCGGCATTTTTTTCGTCTTCTCGAAGAACCGGTTGGCGAACTTCCGCGTCGTATCGTCCATGTTCCAGTACCACGAAGTGGTCAGCACGAGGCCCTGCGCGGTTTCGAGACCGAGCGCGTGGACGTCGGAGAGGAACACGAGCAGCGCCGCCGGCCTCATCGTCTTGGTGAGGCCGAACTCCGCGGCCGCTTTCAGCGAGTTCGAGGTGTCCGTGCCGGCGTTGGCGAGGGCGAGCACCTGCGCCCCCGAGCTTTGGGCCTGGAGGAGATAGGAGGAGAAATCCGATGTGCCGAGCGGCACGCGCACATCGCCGAGCACGGTTCCGCCGCCCGCCTTGACCACCTCGCTGGCTCCCGCCTCCAGTTGCTTCCCGAAGGCGTAGTCGGCGGTGAGGAAGAACCAGCTCTTGCCGCCCTCTTCCAGGATGGTTTTCGCCGTGCCGTTGGAGAGCGCTGTCGTGTCGTAGCCGTAATGGATCATATAGGGCGTGCAGTCCTTGCCGGTCAGCGAGGCGCCTGCCGCGCCGATCGCGATGAACGGGACCTTCTTCTCCTTGGACGCAGCCGCCATCGCGAGGCTGACGCCGGTGTTGGAGCCGCCAAGCTCCATCGTCAGTCCGTCGGTGTCGGCCCACTCGCGCAGTTTCTGCCCCGCGAGCGCAGGCTTGTTTTGATGGTCAAAGGTCAGAATTTCGATCGGCTGGCCGAGCGCCGAGCCGCCAAAATCGGCGATCGCCATCTTGATCGAACTCGATCCCGGCGGTTCCAATGACGTCGGCATAGGGTCCCGACATGTCGTCGATGTCGCCGATCACGACCTTGTCGGCCGCGGCTGAGGCTGCGCTCGCGGCGAGCGACGCGCAAAGCGCGCCCGCAAGCATCAACATTCGTCTGAGCGATTTCATTCCATTCCTCCCAAATCCATGGTCCGTCCGGCGGCGCGCCGCCAATGCCCCAGCCCCATGCGGGCATAATGCTTGGCGCTGCTGCGCATGGCAACTTGCGCTTTAGTCGAAAGCTGCGCTTGGCTCGCGCGCAGCCGCGCGCCTATAACTGGGCGATGGCGCGAAAGGAGTCCCGGCAGGCTCGGGCGGCGAGGACCGCGGCGATCTTCGAGCGATTGGCCGCGGCCAATCCGGCCCCGAAGGGCGAGCTCAAATACTTCAACCCGTTCACTTTGCTGGTGGCGGTGGTGCTGTCGGCGCAAGCGACGGACGCGGGAGTGAACAGGGCGACGCCGGCGCTGTTCGCCCTCGCCGACACGCCTGAAAAGATGGCGGCGCTCGGCGAGGAGCGGCTCGCCGAACTCATCAAGACGATCGGGCTCTATCGGACCAAGGCCAGGAACGTCATCGCGCTGTCGCGCGCCATCGTCGAACGGCACGGCGGCGAGACGCCGCGCGACCGCGAGGCGCTGGAGGCGCTGCCCGGGGTTGGCCGCAAGACCGCGAATGTGGTGCTCAACACCGTCTTCGGCGAGCCGACGCTGGCCGTCGACACCCACGTCTTCCGCCTCGCTAACCGCCTCGCCATCGCCCCAGGCAAAACGCCGCGCGAGGTCGAGGATGGGCTTATGCGCGTCGTCCCGGACCGGTTTCTGCTGCACGCCCATCACTGGCTGATCCTGCACGGACGCTACGTCTGCATGGCGCGCAAGCCTTTGTGCGGCGTTTGCGTGGTCGTCGATCTCTGCCCCTACGAGCCGAAAAACCTGCCTTAAGCGAAATGGGTTTGACGCGCCCGACTGCGCGAATCCTGGTTGCCCCTCTGGGCGGCGACCGGGTAGGACATAGCCCTCGATGATCGATATCGTCCTGCTTCTGGCCGTACTCGCGACCTTGCTCGTGGTCGTCGCCGTCTCCCAGCCGGTGGCGGTGCGCCTGAAGCTCGCGCCGGTGGTGCTCCTCGCCGTCATCGGGGTGGCGATCGGGACGGTGTCCGGCGTCCTGCTTCACACGACGGTCACCAACCGCTTCGACAACGTCGCCGCGCTGTTCGCCGACCTCCCGGTCGGCGCCGAGACCTTCATTTACGTCTTTCTGCCGCTCCTGGTGTTCGAGGGCGCGATCACCGCCGATGTGCGGCGGATGCTTGAGGACGCCGCCCCGATTCTGATGCTGGCGGTTGTCGCGACCGTCGTCTGCACCGCAGTGGTCGGTTTCGCCCTCTGGCCGATCGCCGGCCTGCCGCTCGTGGTGTGCCTGCTGCTGGGCTCGGTCGTCGCGACCACCGACCCGGCGGCCGTCATCGCGGTGTTCCGCGATGTGGGCGCGGCGGCGCGGCTCACCCGACTCGTCGAGGGCGAAGCTCTCCTGAATGACGCAGCGGCGATCGTCATGTTCACGGTGCTGCTCGGCGTGATCGTCTCCGGGCGCCAGCCGAACCTCCTCGTTGGCGAGGAGCAGTTTCTGGTCTCCTTCTTCGGCGGCGCGGCTCTCGGGCTGTTGGCGGGGCGGGCGCTGCTGCAGCTCATCCCCTGGACCCGGGACGATCGGCTGGCCGAAGCGACGCTGACGGTCGCGCTCCCCTATCTTGTTTTCATCGTCGCTGAACAGGTCGTGCATGTTTCCGGCGTGGTTGCGGTGCTCTGTTCGGGATTGACGGTCAGCGCCTTTGGGCGATCGCGAATCACGCCCTACAACTGGTCGTTCATCACCGACCTGTGGGCTCAGATCGCCTTCTGGGCGCATTCGCTGGTGTTCGTGCTGGCTTCGATTTTGGTGCCGAAGCTGCTCTTGGACATGCGGTTCCATGACGTCGTACTGATCGCGGCGCTAATTGCGGCTGTTTTCGCCGCGCGCCTCCTGGTGCTGTTCCTGCTCCTGCCGCTGCTCAGCCTGGCCAAACTCACCCAGCCGATCAGCACCGCTTATAAGCTGGCCATCACCTGGGGCGGCCTGCGCGGCGCCCTCACTTTGGTGCTGGCGCTGGCCGTAACCGAGAACCCGGCGCTGACCCCCGAAGTGCATAAATTCGTCGCCGTGCTGGCGACGGCCCTGGTGCTGTTCACCCTGCTCGTCAACGGGACGACATTGCGCTTCGTCATCCGCCTCCTGGGTCTTGATCGGCTGTCGCCGGTCGATCAGGCGTTGCGCGACCGAGTGCTGGCGCTGTCCTATGCTGAGATCAGCGAGACCGTTCGTACGATGGCGAACGAGCATGAGATCTCTCGCTTCGGCCGTCGCCAGCGCACTTGCGCCTTACGAGGCGGGAATGGCGGCGGCAAAATCGCCGAGCGTCGCCGAGGCTGGCCTCACCGATCATCAGCGCCTGGCGATCGGCCTGGTGGCGCTGGGAAACCAGGAACGGATGCTGGCGCTCGAAATCATGGCCGAGCGGGCGGCCTCGCCCGTGACCGTGCAAGCGCTCTTGCGAAACGCCGAGGCTCTCGGCGAGGCCGCAAGAAGCGGCGGACGAGTCGGCTACCAGCGCAGCGCCGAGGCGGCGCTCGCCTTTCCGTTCTCCTTCGCTGTCGCCTATTTCTTCTATCGCCGCTTCAGGATTGTCCGCTTTCTCGCCGATCGGCTGGGCGACCGGTTCGAGATCCTGCTCGTCACGCGGCTCCTGATCCAGGAGCTCATGGGCGGCCACGCGGTCAGGTCACGCTCGATCTTCGGCGAGCGGGTGGTCGAGCTTATCGACGCCATCCTCAAGGTTCGCCTCAGGCGCACGACCGCCGCCCTGGACGCGCTGCGAAGGCAATATCCTCAATACGCGGCGGCTCTCGAGGCCAGGTTCCTGCGTCAGTCCGCGATGCGGCGCGAGATGGGACGGTATGACGCCCTGTTCCAGGAAGGCCTCATAGCGGCGGAAGTCTACGAAGACCTCAAGGGCAGCGTTGCGGATAAGGAGAGAGAGACGCGGCCCCGCTTCGATCTCGGCCTCGATACGCGCGAATTGATCGGGCGCCTTGACCTGTTCGCCGATCTCAACGAGCAACAGCTCGAGCGAGTGCAGAAGCTGCTAAGGCCGCTGTTCGTGGCGCCGCGCGAACTGATCGTGCGGGAGGGCGATCAGGGCGACGCCTGCTACTTCATCGCCTCCGGCGCGGCCGAGGTTGTCTTTCCAGGTCGCCGCATCCCGCTCGGCAGCGGCGACCTGTTCGGCGAGATGGCGCTGCTCACCGGCATGACGCGGCAGGCCGACGTCGTCGCCATGACCTATTGCCGGCTGCTGGTGCTGCGGAAGGTCGATTTCGACCGCTTCATGCAAGACAATGGCGACATCCGCCAGGTCATCCACAAGATCGCCGCGTCGCGCTCGTCGATGAATCGCGCGGATGAGACGGGAGTCGGTCTCGCCTAGCGGGCTCGGCAACTCGGTCGAATCGCGAAGCGCCTATACTTCTTTGATTTCGCGCGCTTTGATCCACGAAAAACCGGTTTCCACTTTTTCGCGAGCCGCGCCCTAGTCTCTTATGTTCGCGGTCAAGAGGTGAGGCGCGGTTGGGCGCCCCTCGGCGAGTTCGCCGTCGGCGAGAAAGGCCATGGCTGCGCAGGGCTGGGAGTGGAGCGAGAGACGACGGTTGATCAGAACTCTTATCCGCGGGTTGATTACCGCCTTCCGTGTCTTCGTCTCGGGGCTGTCCTCGGTCTAGAGGACGGGCGTCTGGCGTGAGCCCGGCCGCATAACTAGCGACGGGAGTTTCCCCACCTTTCGTGCTCCCTCCCGACTCTGAGCAGCGGCAAGAAGAGACGGTCCTGCCTTACCCTGGCGCGACCTCGCGTCCGATGGCCCACAGGAACGCGGCCATCTCTCGCGCGGTCGCCGCCACGACGATCGGCAGCTTCTTGCCCATGGCGCTGAGACGGCGGTAACGGGCGCATAGTCGGACCTGCGCCTTCCAGGCAATGTCGCGCACGGACTTAGGCGGTCCTTCGAGCCGGGCTCTCAAGGTCTCGCTGACTCTCGCCGGATAGCGGTATGTCCAGGCCGCCTCGATGAGCGCTCGCCGCGCGCGCCGGTTGCCTGCTAAGGTGAGGCCATTCCGTCGGATTGTATCGCCGGTCGAGCGTTCCGCTGGGACAAGGCCGAGGAAGGCCATCAGCTGTCTCGGCGTATCGAACCGGCGCACGTCGCCGATCTCCGCGGCGAAGGTCACGGCGACCAGAAACGACGCGCCGCGCATCGCCTGGTAGGCTTCCACGACCGGCGCCATCGACCAATCCGGCCCGCGAACATGACGTCTAGGCCGCATCCCGCGCGTGGATGAGCGCCATGATTCCCTCGCCCATGCGGGTGTAGTGCCGCGAGTTCGCGAGTTCGCCCTTGATGCGGTAGTCGTCCATCACGACGATGCGGTCGGCGACGGTAATCATCTCCGGCATGTCGCTCGTGATCAAAAGGATTGCGGTTCCCTCGTCCGCGAGGCGGCGCAGGAGCTCATGAATGTAGGCCTTGGTCTTGATGTCGATGCCGACGGAGGGCTCATCGACGATGAGGATCCTCACGCCCGCGGCGAGCCATTTAGCGACGCTGATCTTTTGCTGGTTGCCGCCGGAGAGATTGCCGACGACCTGCGCGAGCGAAGGCGTGCGGACTTCCAACTGGGCGATGACCGGCGAGACATGCGCGCGCACCGTTTCGTCGCGCAGCAGGCCGAACCGCCCGGCAAGCTTGCGCCAGACCGTGATCCCGGCGTTCTCCAGCACGGTATGGGCGAGGATCAGCCCTTCCTGCTTGCGATCCTCGCTGATGTAGCCGATGCCGCAGCGATGGATAGCGTCGGCGACGCCGCCGATACGCTCGGGCCGGCCCGCGATCTCGATCTCGCCGACGGTCAGCGGATAAAGGCCCAGAATACATTTGGCGAGCTCCGTCCGGCCCGCGCCGACGAGGCCGTAGAGGCCGACGATCTCGCCCTGGCGCACGGTGAGATCGATGTTTGCGTGGCCAAGCGCGGTGGAGACGTTTTTGAGGGCCAGCATCGTCTGCGCGTCGCTGTGATCGCTCGGCGCCCAATCCGGTATCTGCTCGTTTCGGCCGATCATCAGGCGCACAAGATCCTGGCGCCCGAGACCCGCCATCGGCCGGCTCGGACAGGCATTGCGGCCGTCGCGCAATACCGTCACTTCATCGCAGATTTGCTGCACTTCCTCGAGCTTGTGGCTGACGAACAAGATGCTCGCGCCCTCGTCTCGGAGCTTACGGAGCAAACGAAACAGAACCTCGGCCTCTTGCGGCGTCAGCGAGGCCGTGGGCTCGTCAAGAAGCAATACGCGCGAGCGCAGCGAAAGCGCCTTGGCGATCTCGACGAGCTGCACCTTCGCGACGTTGAGCTGTGAGACCGGCGTGCGCGGGTCGAGATCGAGCTCGAGAACCTCTAGCCAGCGGCGCGCCTCGGTATGGACGGCGTCGTAATCGATCGGGCGCAGGAGTCCGCCGCCGAGGCGTTCGAGCAATATGTTTTCGCCAACGGAGAAGCGCGGAATGAGATTGCGCTCCTGATGGACGACGCCGACGCCGGCGGCGATCGCGTCACGCGGTCCCTCGAAGCGGACAGGCGCGCCGTTGAGCCGCAACTCGCCCTCGTCAGGCCGATAGACGCCGGTGATAATCTTGATCAGCGTCGATTTTCCGGCGCCGTTTTCGCCGAGCAACGCGTGGATAGAACCGCCGCGCATCGTCAACGTCACGTCCTGTAGCGCCAGCACGCCGGGGAAGGCCTTTTGAATCCCGCGAGCCTCCAGGCTGAACGTCGAACTCACGCCGTCCTCGCCACGCTCTGAAATCTCACTTCGCGCAACCGATTGACGCCGACCGCCCAGAGGATCAGCAGACCGAGCACGACCTCGACGAAATAGGGATCGATGTGAAAGATCACGAGCGCCTGCGTTATGATCGCGACGATCACGACGCCGAAGAATGTGCCGAAGACACTGACATGTCCGCCGCCGAGCGCGGCGCCGCCGATGACGGGAGCGGCGAACGAAAGGATCAGCCAATCGTCGCCGATCGAGGGCTGCCCGATTTGCAGGCGCGCGACCAGCATGATCCCGGCGAGCGCGGCGAGAAAGCCAGAAATCGCATGCGCCGAAATGACCGTACGCGCAATGGAAACACCGGAAAGCTCCGCCGCATTCGCATTGCCGCCAACGGCGAGGATGTATCTCCCGATCCGCTGGCGGTAGAGCAAATACCACATGCCGGCGACGATGACCGCGGCGGGCAAGGCGAGCCAGGGAACGGGGCCGATGATCGTGGTGTTGCCGAACGCCTTCACGCTCGCGGGAATGCCATAGAACGGTTGCGCGCGCGTTATGCCAAGATCCGCCCCCTTGAAGATCGAGAGGCTGGCGAGCGTGATGATGAACGCCGAAATGCCGGTGCGCGCGATCAGATAGCCGTTGATGAGACCCGCGACGACGCCGATCGCGAGACCGGCCGCGGCCGCTAGAACCGGCGGAAAACCCCACACCTGCATCAGGCCGGAGAAACAGATCGCGGCAAGGCCGCCGATTGCGCCGATCGCCAGATTCATCTGGCCGATGGCGATGATGACCATTTGCGACATTGCGATCACGCAGTTCACCGACGCCGCGAGCAGCAGGATCTGGATGTTGAACAGCGAAAGGAACGACGGGTCGAAGATGCTGATGCCGATCGAGGCCGCCAGGATGATGGCGAGCGGCCCAAACCAGTCAGTGCGCAGAAAACGTGAAAAGGCCGCGGTCATCGCGCCAGACTCCCCATCCGCGCCAGGAGCGACCGTCGTGCGAGATCCATCAGCACCGCGAGCAGCAGCAGCAGCCCGAGCCAGGTCTGTACCCAGAATTCGCCAATGCGATATTGCAGCAATCCGTTGGTCAACTCGCTGACAAGCACGGAACCAAGGAACGCGCCGAGCACCGAGACGCGACCGCCCGCGAGCGCCGTGCCACCCAAAACAGGCCCGAGGAACGCCGGCAACAGCCAGTCCTGTCCGAGATCGCCGGCCATCGAGGGAATGGCCGCGCCCGTGCGCGCGACGACCATGATCGCGGCGATCCCTGCGAGAACGCCCGAGAGAATGTGGCAGATGACGAAGATGCGCCCAACCCTTACGCCCGAGAGCTCCGCCGCAGCCGCCTTCGCGCCGGCCGCGAGCATATCCCTTCCCAGCGGCGTCAGGCGATAGAGCGCCGTGAGGCCCAGACCGACGACAATGCTGACGATCAGCATCGCCGAGACGTAGCCTTCGATCCGCATCCTTCCGAATGCGGCAATCTCGGGCGGCAGGTCGCGAAACGCCTGTGCGCGGCTGACGAAGACCATCACGCCGAAGAATACGCTCATCGTCGCGAGCGTGATGATGAAGCTGTGCAACCCGGAGCGGACGATCAGCACGCCGTTGACCGCGCCGAGCGCGCCGCCGAGCGCGAGCGCCCCCACAATCGAAAGCGGGACGGGCAGGCCGAGGCGCTCGAGCAGCCAGCCCATCGCCATCGCCGCGCAGACGCCGATGGCGCCGACGGAGAGATTGAGGCCCCCAGTCACAATCACGACCATCATCGAGAAGCCGATCATGGCGTCGATCGCCATCGTCCGGCCGAGCGTGTAGAGATTGAATTGCGAGCTGAAGCCCGGCGTTCCCAGCGCGAAGATCGCGCCGAAGATCGCGATCAGCGCGATGAGCCCGAATTCGTTCGTGAGCAGCAGGCGCCCCGGAGCGGGGAGCTCGGTCCAGGCGATAGCCCCCCGCGCGCGCTTGGCGCCCGAGGCCGCTTGGGAGCTTTCGATCGGGGCCGGCGCGTCCATCCTAAGGCCTGTCGCTAATCAATTTGCAGGTTTCATCCGCTTCTCCGCGTGTGGGAGAAAGGCGCCCCAAAGGACCGGTTGAGGAATCGACGATCCTCAGCCCGGCCCTCCTGGCGGCAGGGAGGGACGCGCCGTTTCGAGCCGGCTCGAACTCACGGGCAGGTGAGGTAAGTCTTCTCGAAATTGGCAAAGATCTTCTTGGTGATCGACTGCATCGAGGCGACATAATTGTCGACGGCGTCCTTGTCGGCGTAGACGGTGCCGGAGTCGATAAAGCGGTTGGTCAGCGCGATCGTCTTGAACGGCGCGTCGGCCTTCACCTTGCAGCCGTGGCGCAGCCTGTCGAGCGCGTAGGAGCCGATGTAACCTTGGCCATAGGGATTTTGCAGCATCGTGCCGTTGACATAACCGTCCTTGATCGCCTTCAGCACGACTTCGTCATGGTCGATGCCCACCATCTTGATGCGCTTGTCGCCGATTTTGCGCAGCGCATTGGCGGCGACAACAGCGGGGACCCAGGCGGTGGTGATGATGCCGTCGATGTCGCCGGCGTGAGCGGCGAGATAGGCGTTGATCTTCTCTTCGGCGGGCTCGGGCGCGTCGATGTCGGCGATCACCTGAACGACGCTGACGGCGCCGTTCGTTTCCTTGGCCGCCTTCTCAACCGCGTCAATGCGCAACTGCGTGTTCGGATCGACGAGGAAGCCGGTGAAGTGCGCGATGCGGCCCTTGCCGCCCATCGCCTTGATCAGCTCCTTGGTGCCCAGATACGCCGAATTGCCGGTGTCGGTGCCAAAGCAGAACGACGCCGTCGTCGGCTCCTTGAGGCAGCCGGCGGTCGCAATGACGGGCGCGCCGTTTTCCGTCAGCTCCTGAACCGTGCTGTTCGAGCCGACGGGATCGCCCGGGAAACACCAGGAACGCGTTATAGCCCTGGCTCAGCAGGCTCTCGAGCAGCGAATTCTGCACGCTGAGCTCCCATTTTTGCGGAACCCGATAGTCGGCCGCGCCGAGGTTGAAATCCTTCATCGCGTCCTGCCCGGCCTTCTCCCAGGCGGCGAAATAGGGGTGCGGGCCTCCGGGCACGAGCGCGACCCTGGTCGCGTCCGCGGCCTGAGCAGTCGTCGCCCACGCCGAAAGGGCCATCGTGGCGGCGGCAATCGTATTCAACGCGGAAATTGAGCGCAGCATCTATCCTCCTGAAGGTTTCCTGGCGCGTGTTCGTTGACAGGCCGGCGCCCCGCGGATCGGGCGAAACAACTCTTGTAGGCTGTAGGTACACTAGTATACAAGATGGCTCCCGGCAACGGCTTTTGTCGGGCTGTCGCCAATTCTGGAATGAGGCCGATGACGGCGGCTTTGGCGGTCGAAATCGAGGACAAAGACGACGCCCTCCTGCGGCTGACCATCCATTTCGATCGGCGCCGCCAGGTCAGCGACCAGGTCTACGAGGCGCTGAAGAGGGCGATCATCTCGCTGCAATTGCCGCCGGGAACGTTGATCAGCGAAAACCGCATCTGCCGCCAGATCGGCGTTTCGCGCACTCCGGTGCGCAGCGCGATCACCAGGCTCGTCGAGGACGAGCTGATCGAAGTCTTTCCGCAAAAGGGCAGCCTCGTCGCGCCGATCAAGCTCAGCGCGGTGCGCAACAACCATTTCATCCGGAAGGCCCTCGAAATCGCCGTGCTGCGCCGCGCCTCCGAGGCCTGGACGCCCGAACTCGCGGCGCGGTCGCGGCAGATCCTGACGAGCCAGGCTGCGGCCTTGGCCGACGGGGACCTCGAACGCTTCCATGAACTCGACGAGGAGTTCCATCGCTCCTTCTGCTCGGCCGCCGATCTGGGGGGCGTCTGGAGCACCATCCAGATCGCCAAGGCGCGCGTCGACCGGGTCCACCGGCTCGCGTCGGGGGCGGGCCGCTTACCCCTCGTCGCCGCCGAACACGGCGCCATCCTGGACGCGCTCGACCGTGGCGACCCCGAGCAGGCGGCGGAGCGACTCGACTACCATCTCGAACGCGCGCCCGCGATCATGGAAACGCTGATCGGGTCGCACGAGAAATACTTCGTCGAATAGAACGACGCAGACCAAACGGGGAGGAACGGGATGGCGCCCGTCGCGCGAGTCGAAATCCGCGTAAGGAGACAGACATGAAGCGAATGGGGCTGTGCAATCGGCTGAGGTCGGAGAAGGCCGAGGAATATAAGCGCCTGCACGCAGCGGCTTGGCCCGGCGTGCTTGCGACGATCTCCGCCTGCAACATCCGAAACTTCAGCATTTTTCTTCGCGAGCCGGAAATGCTGCTGTTCGCCTATTGGGAATATCACGGTGTGGATTTCGCTGCCGACGCCGCTAAAATGGCCGCGGATCCCGTTACGCGTGACTGGTGGAAGCTTACGGACCCTTGCCAGACGCCTTATGAGACGCGCGCGGGCGGAACGTGGTGGGCCGATATGACGGAGCTTTTCCACCATCCTTGAGCTTCGACGCAGGCGTCGGGAGCCATTCGCGGGAGCCGCCTTCAACATGCAGTGAGACCCCGCTCTCGGGGCGACAGGCGAGCGCTGCTCTTCGGTTTGCGAAGGGACACCAAGCCTTTCCTGGGGACCGCTTGTACGCGCGCTATTCCACTCGTTCCTACAGTTCGGCGAGCGGTCACTATCCGCCAATTGGAACGTATCTAGCACAGTCTCCAATTGGCCTGCTGCCGGTTCCGTGGACGGGCAGTTAAGCTATCCAATCTTCCTTTCGAGCTCGACCGGGCTGAGGTAGCCGTTGGTCGAGTGCCTGCGGATCGTGTTGTAGAATCTTTCGATGTAGTCGAACACGTCGGCCCTGGCGGCGTCCCGCGTACGGCAGACCTTTCGACCGATCCGTTCGGTTTTTAGCGACGAAAAGAAGCTTTCCATGGCGGCGTTGCCCCATACGTTTCCGGACCGGCTCATCGAACAATCGACGCCATTGTCGGCCATGAGCCGCTGGAGCTGCTCGCTTGTGTAGTGCCGATCGCCGAACTCCCAAGACCCAGGATAAGGTCTCCTTCCCAGTGGCCCGGCACGGCGCGATCGGCTGCCTCCGCCGGACGTTGGCTGATCATGATCTCGGGAGAGATGAAGGTCTTGCCTCGCCCGCGCGTGCGCGCGCTCGGCATCCGCAACACGCGCCCGGTGCGCAGGCAGGCCGTCAGTTCGCGGCGCAACGCGCCTCGACCTTGAACGAACAGCGCTTGATAGATGGCTTCATGGCTGATGCGCATAGTCGCGTCGTCCGCGAAGTCCACCGGCAGGCGACGGGCGATCTGCTCCGGGCTCCAGGCGTTTGCCCATCGCCGGTCCTTCCGTGGTCCGTGCCGACGGCTTTTCCAGGACACGACCGGGCCGGGAACAGGAGCCCCGCTCGGAGCCACAACGACGCCAGCCAACCGTTCCTCGACATAGGTTCTTAACGCCGCGTTGCGCGCAAGCTTCGCCTGCTTGGGCGGCGAGCAGCGCGCTCGGCGTGCCATTTGGCTGCCGCGGTCGGAGTGATTCAACAGGGCGCCAAGGAGCCCGCTAGATCGCCGTCAGCAACGCGTCGGGACGAGCTGCGCGCTCATCTCGGCTTTCATCGACCAGCGACAACGCGGCGCGAAAACAGATCGATCACCGCGGCTAGGGGCCAGCCCTCGGCTGTCCAGACATAAGGGTGAGTAGGCCGAAGGAGTTTCGCCTTCGGCCCCTCGCAGAACCGGACGTGAACCTCTCAGCTCATCCGGCTCCCATCATCCATCCTACGACTGATACCCCATCGACCAATGGACGAATGCGCGTGGCTGACGTTGGGCCAGCCGTTTGAGCGTTTCGGCGGCGCGTGTTTTATGGCCCGCCAGCTTCTTGTGCTTGCGCATCAGCCATCCGACCAGAGCTTGGTTCACGCGTCGCCAGACCGACTTGAGCGCCGAGCCGTGGAAATGGCCGTAATATTGCTGCCATCCCCTCAGGATCGGGCCAAGCATGGCCGAGAGATCGGCCACGCTCTTGTCGTTCTTCAGTTGGACCCGCCAACCCCGGATTGTCTGCCGCATCGCCTTGAGGGCGTCGCGGCTGACCGCCGGTGAGAAGTTCACGTAGACGCGGTCGTACTTGTCCATCGCCTTGCGGGGGCGGAACGTGTAGCCGAGAAAGGTGAACTGGATGTCGGGATTCGCTTCGGTCCGATTGATGTCCTTGCAATACACGATCCGCGTCTTGCCCGGATGCAGTTCGAGATTGCAGGCTTGGAACCGCTCCCGGATGCGGTCAAGCACGTATTCCGCCTGGCGTCGGCTCTTGCAGTGAAGCACGGCGTCATCGGCGTACCGGGCGAACCGGACGCCAGGCAAATGCCGCGTCACCCAGAGATCAAACGCGTAGTGCAGGAACAGATTGGCCAGGATCGGCGACACGACGCCGCCTTGCGGCGTGCCCTTGTCGCGCGCCTGAAGCTGCCCTTCCGCGTTTTGCATCGGCGCTTTCAGCCAACGCTCGACGTAGAGCAAGATCCAGGGCTCCTGACAGTGCTTGCGCAGAGCCTTCATCAGGAGGCCATGATCGAGATTGTCGAACAGGCCTCGAATGTCGAACTCCACCACCCAGTCTTGGTCCCAGCAACGGCGTCTGGTGACAGCGATCGCCTCCAGCGCCGATTTCCCCGGCCGATAACCATAGGAATTGTCGTGGAAGAGCGGATCAAGCTGTGGCTCCAGCCACATCTTGACCGCCGTCTGCGCGATCCTGTCGGTTACCGTCGGGACGCCCAACACCCGCACGCCCCCGGACTTCTTCGGAATTCGGCACGCCTTTCACCGGCGGCGGAAAATAGCTGCCGGAACTCATCCGATTCCAAAGCTTGTACAGGTTGGCGGCGAGCTTCGTCTCGAACCGCTCGATCGTCTCCGCGTCGATCCCTGCGGCTCCCTGATTGGCTTTCACATGCAACCAGGCTTCCCAGATCAGCGCCTTGGGAATGCCGTACGATTTGCAGGTCATGCGAGATTCCTCCCAGTCGCCCGGTTGATCTCCCATGCCCGCCAGATGACGCCGTCCCTTTGCTCCCCCGCCATTACAGCGGTCTCAACGCTACTACGGACGGCTCCGTCCCTTGGCGGCGCTTCGCTAATGTCGGCCTCGCTTTTCAGGCTTGGGCCTTTCGCTTGGCATCGCCGCCGAAGGTTCCCGCAGTTCAACGCAAGAGCCTGAAACAGGATCGCGCCGCCTCTATGCCGGACGCCGTCTGGCCCGTCAGCAGGCATCGTCCAGACTGATCCCGGCGCAACTTCACTCACCGGTTTCGACGTCGTCTGATAGCTTTCGACACTTGTACGGCGGTTCACGGGTGTTCGCCTTCCTGTCTCCTACCTGACGCCTTTGAAGCGCCTTTTCCGTAACGCTCACGACCCTGGCTTTTGACCAGCGCCGCTTACGGTGGTTTGCGACCCGCTCCTGCAAGCCGATCGCGGGGGACCTACCCCCATCTCTCAC
>CAVXVE010000019.1:0-136012 GCA_963764955.1 uncultured Alphaproteobacteria bacterium
CAACCGCATATCGCTGGCCATAATTGCCTTTCCACCATGCGGGACGCGGTCCGCGCCATTCGTCTCTGCGCCATCCGCCGCGCATCCAGTACCAGCGCGTGCCGCCATAATCGCGATAGTAGATCGGTCCCTGGAACCAGCGGCCGCCATAATAAACAGGGCCGTAGTAAACCGGCATATCCCAATATGCATCCGGGCAGCCGTAATCGTCGCAGTATCCGCCACTGCCGTAGTCGATCGCGACCGCGCCGGGGATCGGCAAACCGATCGACAGGTTGAAGCTGACGCCCGCCTGCAGCCGGCGCTGCAGCGAAACTGGCCGCACCCGCAAGAGCTGCGGCGGCAATCGTCGTTGTGAGAAATCGTTTCATGGAACCTCCTCTTTCGCCGGCAGGGAATCCCGGCTCACCCTCAACGCGCCCATCCTATACGGAACTCGCAGCGGCGATCACAACGTGCTTGTGCTACCAAGCGTTAATGGCCGCGACCATGTCCCGCGCCACCACCGGGATGCCCGCCGCCAAATCCGCCGCGTGGAGCAGGCCCTCCGCCATAGGGCCGCACGCCGCGCGTCCAGGGTCCTGGACCGCCGTAGGGATGCACGCCGCCGATCCCGCCCGGACCGCGATTGACCCACGGCGCACCACCGCCCGGCAGGCCGCGCCACGCACGCGGCACTGGCCGGACGCCCGGGGCGGGATGCATGCCCGGGCGAAATCCGTTGTTCCAACCGCCGCGATTTCTGCCAGGCGACACCCGGAGGCGGCCCGCCGCCGTGCCACGCATTGGCGATGCCAACCGCCGTTCAGCCAGAACATGCGCTGACCGCGATACCAGCGGTAATAGATCGGGCCGCGATACCAGAAGCCGTTGTAGTACACCGGCTCGAAATAGACGGGATAGGCGCAATAATCCGCGGGCAATCCCCACGGCGGCGGCTGGTCGTAATAGTCGTAATAGTCGCAGGGATCGAACGTGGTGCCCGGCCCCATGAAGCCGAACGAGATGCCGACATCGGCATAGGCCGATACCGGCTTCGCAACTGCCAACACTGCGAAGAACAAAAGCGCGCTGAGGACAGCTCTTGCGAATGTACGCATCGCTTCAGTCCTACTTCACACCGCCCCAAAGAGAAACCCGGCGCGGCCAAGGGGACCGCGCCGGGCACGTGCATGCACCTAACTCGAGGTCATGCACTCAGGGGTTAGTGACCTCTGTGGCCGCCGCCGCCACTCATGTGGCCGCTGCCACCCATGTGACCGCCGCTGAAGTGACCGCCACCGAAACCGCCGCTATGCGTGGTCGGTCCACCGTGGAAGCCAACGCCGCCGAATGTGCCATGCGGTCCCGTTCCAACTGCCGGGCCGTGTCCGCCCCAACCGCCGCCGTGGCCCCCGCCGCTGCCATGACCCCAGCTACCGCCGTGACCGCCGCCGCCGTGGAAGCCGGCTGAATGCCAGCCGGTGCCGGTGTGCCATCCGCCGCCGTGCCAGAACCAGCGCTGACCGTGCCAATAGCGCCACGGAACGTGGCCGTTGACCCAGACGCCGCCGATGTACAAACCACCATCATAGTAGGGGTAGTAGCCGGCGCCGTAATATCCGCAGCCGTAGTACGGGTCCGAGTAGTACGGGTCGCAGCCACCATAGGGAGCTCCGTAGCCGCCGTAGTAGCCGCCATAATACGGTCCCGGGATGCCGACGCCGATACCGACGGAGACGCCCGCGTTGGCCGGTGTCGTCACCGCCACCGCAGCGCCCGCCAGCATCGCTGCGCCGAGCGCGAGCTTCGCGAGTTTCTTCATGATCTTTCACTCCTCATCGATTCTTCCGGATGGTTCGACCCATCCTCTGAAACGCACAATGAGGCTTTCCGGCTGAACCGAACATGAATGGGGTTGTCAGGAATTAAACATCGAAAATTCAGGCGGAACGGCCTCTCGCATCGACCGGCCAGATCGCTTCCAGCGTGTCGCCGCGCACGACGTGATAGCGGTCGTAGAGGTTCACCGTCGGATCGCAGTGCGGAACCGACGCAGGCGAGCGACGTCACCGCGGTTGCAGCTTGACGGCCGTCTGCGCGAATAGATGATGCCGCCCTGCTCGTCGCCGAAGAAGAAATAGACCGCGCCTTCGGGCGCACCATGCGCGATCAGCGGCGGCGCCGTCATCGGTCGCGAAGGACTTGAGCCCGGCGTCGGTGGTGGCGAGACCGGCGCGATTGGCGCTGATCACCGTCGTCTGCACGAACAGCGACGTCTCGAACGGCGGCCGGTCGCCCGGCTTCTCCCACACGTCGTTGTACTGACGATCCATGAAGACGTAGGAGCCGACCTGAAGCTCCGTCAGCACGCGCGCATCGGGGTCGATGTCGAACGTGCCGGTGCCGCCGCCGGACAGGATCGGCGGCGCAAGACCTGCGTCTTGCGAGCGTGTCGCGAAGACCGCCGAGCTCTTTCATGCGCGGCGAGCGATGCGTCGCGCCGCTCGTTCGGCGATTCCATGTGCTGCACCTGGCCGGCGTAGCATTGCAGGCCGGCAAATTCGAGACCGCGTGCGCTCGGCGACCTGCTCCACCAGCGCGACGGCGCCGTCGCGGGGCGAATGCCGGTGCGGCCCATGCCGGGATCGATGTCGACAAGGACCTTGAGCTTCTGGCCGCGCGGCCTGCGCCGCCGATCCAGCTGCGCCGCGACCGCGGCATTGTCGCAGACGACGATCAGCTCGCGCGATGCTTCGCGTTAAGCGCCATCAGCCGCGCGATACCCGCCATCGGTCACGACCGGCGAGGTGATGCAGAATGGAATCGATTCCGCCGGCTGCCAGCGCTTCCGCCTCGCCCAGCTTGGCGCAGCAGATGCCGAGCGCGCCCGCCGCCATCTGGCGCTTGGCGATCTCCGACGCGATTTGTGGGTCTTGGCGTGCGGCCGGAGCGCGATGCCGTGGCGCCTTCGCATGCGCCACCATGCGCGCAATGTTGCGCTCCAGCACGTCGAGATCGACCACCAGCGCCGGCGTCTGCAGCTTCGCGCGCCCGCCGGGGACACCGATCAGATTTTCGTTGAGAGACGTCATGCTTCCTCTGCTGCTGCGTGATGCGCTGCGAAGTCTTGCGTACCGTCCGGCACATTATAAGGTCGTCGCGTGACCGTCGCGCTCATTCTGATCTTCGTTTCGGCTATCGTGCACGCCGTCGTCAACGTCCTGACCAAGCGCGCCGACGACAAATACGCGATGCGCCTTCTGATCGGCGTGTTCTCCGCCGATCATCGTGACGCCGGCCCTGTTCTTCGTGCCGCTGCCGCACGGCAAGGCGGTGTGGTTTCTGGTCGGCACCGCCTTCGTGCATGCGCTCTACGAATTGTTGCTGGTGAAGTCCTACGAGAGCGCGGCGTTCTCCGCCGTCTATCCGGTCGCGCGCGGCACCGGACCGCTCTTCACCGCGCTCGGCGCGATCTTCCTCCTGCGCGAGCATCCGCCGCTGCGTCGAACTTGCTCGGCATCGTGTTGGTCTGCGGCGGCGTGATCGCCATCGGCATCTCGCACCGCGCCAGCGACGGGGCGCGAAGGGGCTTGCCTATGCGCTCGGCACCGGCGTGACCATCGGCTGCTACACGCTGATCGATGCCTCGGGCGTGCGTGCGGTGCCGGATGCCGTTCACCTATGTGCTGTGGTTCTTCGTCGCGCACGGCTTCTGTGTGCTGGTCACCGCGCCCGGCATCCGCGGCATGCGCGGTGGTGATCGAGGCGCGGCGGCAGTGGAAGCTCGGGCATCGTGTCTGCGGCTGCTCTCCATCATCACTTACGGCTCGGCGATGCTGGCCTATCGCTTCGGCGCGACGGCGCAACTGGCGGCACTGCGCGAGACCACCGTCCTGTTCGGCACCGCGCTGGCGATGAGTTTCCTCGGCGAGCACATGACACTGCGCCGCTGGATCGCCGCCGGCGTGATTGCGGCTGGCGCGATCATGCTACAACTGGCGGATGAAGACCTTCTATTCGCCCGCCCATCTCGAACACGCGCCGCCCGAGGAATTCGAGGGCGGCCGGATGAACGCCCGCCGTCGAAGTGCCGACGCGCGTCGAGAGCGGTGCGCGGCGCAATCTGACGGCGGAAGCTCGGCCCGATCCTCGCGCCGTCCGACTTCGGCCTGGCGCCCGATCGCGCGAGTGCACGACGCGGGGCTGGTGACTTTCCTCGGCGAAGCGTTCCGAGCGAGTGGCGCAAGCGCTATGGCACGGACGCGCCGCGCGCGATCCCGTCGCGCTGGCCGGCGCGCGGGCTCGATGCGCGGCGCGACGGCGACATCGAGTTGCGGCTCGGCACCTTCGTGTTCGACACCGGCGACACCGATCGTGAAGGGCACGTGGAGCGCCGCGCGCGCGGCGGCGAATGTCGCGCTGTCGGCGGCCGAGGCGATCGTGCGGGCGGAGAACGCGCCGCGTTCGCGCTGACGCGGCCGCCCGGCCATCACGCGAGCGGCGACGTGTTCGGCGGCTATCTGCTATCTGAACAACATCGCGGTCGCGGCGCAGTGGCTCGCCGATCCAGGGATGCGTCCGGCGATCCTCGACGTCGACTATCACCACGGCAACGGCACGCAGACGATCTTCTATGGCCGCAACGACGTGTTCTTCTGCTCGATCCACGCCGATCCGAGTTTCGCCTATCCGCATTTTCTCGGCTTCGCGGACGAGCGCGGCGCGGGCAGCGGGCGAAGGCGCGAACCTCAATCTGCCGCTGCCGGCAGGCACCGACTGGCCGCATTATTCCGCGGCGCTCGACGCAAGGCGCGCGAGCGGATCGAAGCCTTCGCGCCGGACGTGCTGCTCGTATCGCTCGGCCTCGACACCTTCGATCGACGATCCGATCGCGCGCTTCAGGCTGCGCAGCGACGATTATCTGCGCATGGGCGAAGCCATCGCCGCGCTGAAGCTGCCGACCCTGTTCGTGTTCGAGGGCGGCTACAACGTCGAGCAACTCGGCGTGAATACGGTCAATGTGCTCGAAGGGTTTCTGGGAGGTTGAGCGCGCCGGTTATCCTGTTCCCTCGCCATTCTTCTGCGGGCGGAGTTTTTCCGCGACGCGTTTGACGGCTTCGGTCGCCTTGGCGGTACCGGGTCCGGTCTTGGCCTGCATCTCGTCGATGGCGCGATCGAGCGCGTTCTTGACGCTCGCCGCCGTCCCGCCCTTCTCGTATTCGCGCTTGATGACGCCTTCCAGGTGCGCCAGCACCGCGTCGACCGTATAATCCTTGTTCAGTCCGCGCTCGCGGTGATCGACGATGCTGTAGATGTCGATATGATCGTCGATCAGGCGGCCCTGCTCCACCAGCCAGTAGAAGCGCGAGCCTTCCTCGCCGTGCTTGAAGACGAGATCGAACAGCGCGACCCCGAACGTCAGCGGCACCTGGAAGAAATTGTGGAAGTTGTTGAGCGTGAGCTTGAGTTCGAACACCGCCACGTCGCGGATGAATTTCCAGCGTGCGTCGCGCGCGGAAAGCGGCAGGACCTGGCCTTCGACCTTCTTTGGCTCCAGTGCGTTCTGCTCACCGTCCATGCCATCAGTCCTTGAAGTCGAACAGCGCCTTGATCGAGAAGTCGCCGCTCTTGGTAGAGGTCGCCGAGGTGATCTTGAAGATACCATTGGCCCTTAGGCAAGGCTCTCCATCGGCCGTGGCAAGGCCCTGCGCGAACAGCAGGTTGCGGGTGATGCGCACGACCTCGGCGCGGCCTTCGACCCAGGCGCCGAGCGGCGCGGGCGCGAGATAGTCGCAGCTCAAGATTGATCGTCGGCAGGAAACCCATGTCGGTCTTGCTCTGGAAGCGCGACGCGATGGGAAGAAGCATGTCCGCAAAGGTCGCGAGCATTCCGCCATGCGCCACCTGTCCCGGATTGCAATGCCGGGGCTCGACGCGAAAGCCGAGCAGAAGATGCGTGCCGTCCCACTTGCCGTAAAGCGGACCGTTGGCTTCGAGAAAGCCGATCATGATTTTGAACGGCGCGAAGCCGCCGGGAATATCGGACATGGTACCTTCACAAAATAGCGTTCCCATTGGCTCTAAAGGCGTTGCCCGCATCGCACAAGGGCGGTGCGGGCAGCCTTACCGCGCGGAAGGCGACGAGCGCAGTCGCGGCCACACACGCTTTCCCGATGTTCCGGGAACGGCGGACTGATCGTAGCGGGATATCCGTCTAACGAGATGTCTGAGCGACGATAGTCCTGGTACAGCGGATATTTCGACGCGGCGCGAAGTGGCGAAGGAATTCGCCGAATTTTAGCGACAGCGAGCTGCACAATCACCTCGTGCCGATCCTGCAGAACCCGCCGAAGTAAAATTCCCCCGTTTCGGGGCGCCGTCACGCGCCGTCGGCGAATTCCGCAGCGTCGCGAGCGACAGGTGATGGGCGCACTCGCCCACTCCACATGCTTCGCATGGTCCCCCTCCCCGCTGCGCAGGGGAGGATCAATACTTACTGCAGCTCGCCTTCCGCTTCGATCAGCAGCGTGACCTCGTCGGCGACGATGCCGGACCACATGGTGTGGGTGAGGTCGAAGTCGGAGCGCTTGATCGTCGCCGTCGCGTTGAAGCCGATGCGATAGGGCTGCAACGGGATCGGCGGATTGCGCGCGCCCTTGAAGGTGACGTTGAGCGTCACGGGCTTCGTGACGCCGGAAAGCGTGAGATCGCCGGTCACGGTGCCGGTGCTCTCACCCGTGCGTGTGATGCCGGTGGCCTTGAAGGTCGCGCTCGGAAATTTGCCGCCCTGGAAGAAATCGACCAGTTCCTTGTCGAGTTGCGGCACATGGGTGTCGATCGTCGTCATGTCGACGGCCGCATCGAGCGTGCTTTTCTCCGGCGCATCGGGATCGAAGGTCAGCGTCCCGCTCACTGGACCGAGACGGCCGAAGAAGTCGCTCAGTTTCATGTGCTGGATTTCGAAGAGGATCTGGCTGTGACGCGGATCGATCTTGTAGGTCCCCTTCTTGGCCGGCACCGGCGCGAAGCCCGCAACACTCGCGGCGAGAACCAGCACCACCACGGTGCGCACAATCGTTTTCATCACAAATCTCCACTCATTGTCGCGAACCGCGAACGCTATCACAGTTTCGACGGATCGGCCTGCGTCCAGACCTGCTCGAGAATCTTCCAGCCGCTTCTTTTGCTTTTACGCTGGAAAACGAAGAGGTAGTGGCCCTTCGCGCGGATGGCCTTGCCACCCTTCGCCGGTGCCAGCACTTCGTCGAAGCTGCCGCTGTCATAGGCAAGATTGCCCGAGGTCTCGCTTTTGATGCTTTGCATGGTGAGCCGCGGGTCGAACCGCTTGAGCAGCCGCGCGAAGTTCTTGCGGATCGCGCCGGTCCCCTCCCAGCGCTCGCCCGAGGTCGGCAGGAACGTCGGTTCCGGCGCATAGAGCGTCAGCGTCGCGTTCAGGTTTTTCGCGTTCCAGTACCCGACCCATTGCTGGGTGAGATCGGCCACGGCTGCTGCATGCCCGGTCTGGGCCAGAGCCGCGCCGGTCGGGAGCGCCCATATAAGAAAGACGATTGGAAGATAGCCGTGCCGCATGTTCCCTCCGGGGACGAAATTCTTGCCAAATTCCGCGGCCGACGGCGATAGCCGCCCTTGACGCTCCCACCCCTCGAACCTATATCCCGGCCAGCCTTTGGCACTCGCCTTGGGGGAGTGCTGCTGTACAAGCGCAAGGCACTGGAAAATCTAGCTTTTTAGGAGAGGCACGATGAAATTCCGTCCGCTTGGCGACCGCGTGGTCGTCCGCCGCGTCAAGGAAGATCAGAAGACCGCCGGCGGCATCATCATCCCCGACACCGCGCAGGAAAAGCCGCAGGAAGGCGAAGTCATCTCGGTCGGCCCCGGCGCCCTCGACGAACAACGGCAAGCGCGTCCCGCCCGAAGTGAAGGCCGGCGACTATCGTGCTGTTCGGCAAATGGTCCGGCACCGAAGTGAAGATCGATGGCGAGGAGCTCCTGATCATGAAGGAGAGCGACATCATGGGCGTTCTCGAAGGCCGCAAGGCGAAGAAGTAATCGCCGCCGCCTCAATCACGACAATCCAACAACAGAATTCAGGAGACTAGACACATGGCAGCCAAAGACGTGAAATTCGGCGCCGACGCCCGCGAGAAGCTGCTGCGCGGCGTCGACATCCTCGCCGACGCGGTGCAGGTGACGCTGGGCCCCAAGGGCCGCAATGTCGTGATCGACAAGAGCTTCGGCGCTCCGCGCACCACCAAGGACGGCGTGACGGTGGCCAAGGAAATCGAACTCGCCGACAAGTTCGAGAACATGGGCGCCCAGATGGTGCGCGAAGTCGCCTCCAAGACCAATGACGTGGCCGGCGACGGCACCACCACCGCCACCGTGCTGGCCCGCGCCATCGTGCGCGAAGGCGCCAAGTCGGTCGCCGCCGGCATGAACCCGATGGACCTGAAGCGCGGCATCGAGAAGGCGGTCGAAGCCGTCGTCGCCGATCTCAAGAAGCGCTCCAAGAAGGTCAAGTCGAACGAAGAGATCGGCCAGGTCGGCACGATCTCCGCCAATGGCGACAAGGAAGTCGGCGAGATGATCGCCAAGGCCATGGCCAAGGTCGGCAATGAAGGCGTGATCACGGTCGAAGAAGCCAAGAGCCTCGACGACCGAACTGGACGTCGTCGAAGGCATGCAGTTCGACCGCGGCTATATCTCGCCCTACTTCATCACCAACGCCGACAAGATGGTCGCCGAGCTGGACGAGCCGCTACATCCTGATCCACGAGAAGAAGCTCACCCGCCTGCAGCCGATGCTGCCGATCCTGGAAGCGGTGGTGCAGTCGGGCCGTCCGCTGCTGATCATCGCCGAAGAAATCGAAGGCGAGGCCCTGGCCACCCTGGTGGTCAACAAGCTGCGCGGCGGCCTGAAGGTCGCGGCCGTCAAGGCGCCGGGCTTCGGCGATCGCCGCAAGGCCATGCTGGAAGACATCGCCATCGTCACCGGCGGCCAGGTCATCAGCGAGGACCTCGGCATCAAGCTCGAGAACGTCAAGCTGAACATGCTGGGCACGGCCAAGAAGGTCCGCATCGACAAGGACAACACCACCATCATCGACGGCGCCGGCAAGAAGGCCGACATCCAGGCCCGCGTCGCGCCAGATCAAGGCCCAGATCGAAGAGACCACCGCGACTATGACAAGGAAAAGCTGCAGGAACGTCTGGCCAAGCTGGCCGGCGGCGTTGCGGTGATCCGCGTCGGCGGCGCCACCGAAGTCGAAGTCAAGGAGACGCAAGGACCGCGTCGATGACGCGCTCAACGCCACCAAGGCGGCGGTCGAGGAAGGCATCGTTCCGGGCGGCGGCACCGCCCTGCTCTATGCCACCAAGGCGCTGCACGGACCTGACCGGCGACAATGAGGACCAGACCCAGGGCATCGCCATCGTGCGCCGCGCGATCCAGTACCCGATCCGCCAGATCGTCGAGAATGCCGGCGCAGGAAGCCTCGATCATCGTCGGCAAGCTGCTGGAGCAGAAGTCGAACACCTACGGCTATGACGCCCAGACCGAGAAGTATGTCGACTTCATCGACGCCGGCATCGTCGACCCGACCAAGGTGGTGCGCGTGGCGCTGCAGAACGCGGCCTCGGTCGCGGCGCTGCTGATCACCACCGAAGCCATGATCGCCGACCGTCCGAAGAAGGAATCGGCGGCGCCGGCGATGCCGGGCGGCGGCGGCATGGGCGGCATGGGCGACATGGACTTCTAAGTCCAGCGTCCTGCGCTACGAAATGCGGAAAGGCCCGGAGGCCACACCGGGCCTTTTTGTTGCGACTACGGCTTGATCATGAAAAGCGTGCCGCTCAGGAAGTCACCGCCGGCCTCCGCCATGCCGAAGAGCGCACCGTTGGACAAGACGAGTCCGCCGCTGGGCGTTTTGCCGTCGCTGCCACCGGTGAATGTGTGCAGCACTTTCTCCGTCCATGTCTTGCCGCCGCCGGTGGGTGGGGAGAGCTCGAACACGGTTCCCAGAACGCCATTGTTGCCTGGTCCGTTGCCCGTCGTGCCGAACAGGTTTCCGTTTGCATCGGCCACGAGGCCGAAATCCGGCGAGGCGCCGTCATCCGGGCTGCCGAACTCGTGCAGGACCGTTGCGGTCCACTCGGTCTTGCCCTTCCGCGGCGGCGTGAGCTTGTAGACGACGCCGCAGGTGAAGTTTCCCTGGGCGCAATTCGGGTCTGGACCACCCTGAATCGTGCCGCCGTAGATTGCGCCTTTTGCATCGATCAACACCGGTCCGAACGGACGAAAGCCGTCGGGCCCGGAAAATCCATGCACAATGCTTTCCGTCCAGGAAGATTGTCCCTCGGCCGGCGGAGTGAGTTTCCATACCGTGCCGACCACGCCCGGTCCACCGAACTGGGTCGTGCCATAGATCGCGCCATCGGCATCCATGACGATCGCCGCGTCGGGCTTTTCGGCATCGTTCGGGCCATTGTCGCCGAAGGTGTACAGCACGGTCTCCGTCCACTCTGTTTCGTTGCCGGTCGGCGGGGTGAGGCGAAACACGACGCCGCACCCGGCAAACGTGTCGGAGCAATGATTGGATGTGCTGCCGCCGTCATAGGTGGTGCCGATCAGCGCCCCGCTTTTGTCCACGACCATGCCGCCCAGGAGGAAATAGCCGCCCTTGAACCTCTCGCCGACATTGCTGAATCGGTGGAGCACCGTTGCCGTCCATTTGGAACTGCCTGGCGCCGCCGGCGTCAGCTTGTACACGACGCCGCACTCGAATCCCTTCGACATGGTGCAGTCTTTCGCGCCGCCGCTGCTGCTGAGCGTGCCGCCGTACAGCGCGCCCGAACTGTCGGATACCAGCCGGGTCGAAGGTTCGAAACCATCCCCACCGGAGAAAAGGTGAATTGGTCTTTCCTTGTACTGCGTTCGACTGCCCCTGGGAGCGGACAATTCGAAGACAGTGCCGCACTCGGAGGTGTTGCCGCTGATGAGACAGCGAATGGGATTCTGCCGCCCTGGAAGGTGACGCCATAGAGCTTGCCGGCGTTCGCCCGCTATGAAGCCGTCGATGGGATTGCCGCCATCGGTGCGATCCGCGGTAAATTGATGCAGCACCGTAAACTGCGGGTCGGCAAGGGCGGGCGCGAGAGAGGAGGCACGATATCACGCACGCGTGAACGCCCGCATGGCGCCGCAGGCGATGCAGGCCGATTTGTGGTTGCGATAAGCGAGACATGAGTTATTCCCCGGAATGGTTGCGCTGCTCCATGACGGCCTTCGCTCGCAAATATTCCTCACAGCCGATCTGCGCGTGCTGCAGAGCTTCCCGCGGGGTACTGCCACCCTTGGGCGTAATCTGCTTCCGGTTATGGACTTCTAATTGGGCGCGCGCCGCAAGCCGCGCGAACGATCACTCTCCGAAGCCTCGGCGAAGGAGGACTGGTTCAAAGCCTCAAGCAAACGGAAAGGCCCGGTGGAAACACCGGGCCTTTTTGTTGCGCCTTGCGTCCAATACGATCTTCTTCGGTTCCTCACCAGACGCATTCGGCTTTTGGTTCATCAGATGGAAAAGCGCAATTTGAGTTTCGGGATTTGCTGCGCCGCTGGCGCACCACTCGGCGGCTTACCCAACTAAGCCTCGCACTCAATGCCAACATCTCAATGCGTCATTTGAGTTATGTCGAAACGGGCCGGGCCCAACCGAGCCGCGAGATGGTTTTGCGTCTTGCCGAAGCGCTCGCTGTTCCATTGCGCGAGCGCAATGCGATGTTGCTCGCGGCAGGCTTCGCGCCAGTTTATCGCGAGGCCTCCCTCGACGCGCCAGATCCGGAAATAGAGGCGGCGCGCTGGGCCGTGGATTTTCTTCTGACGCAGCATGAGCCATATCCCGCAATCATTTTGGACCGCTATTGGAACGCGCTGAAAATGAACACCGGCGCGAAACGTTTCCTCGGCCTCTTTCTTGGCCGCGATTTGATGCCTCACAACGGACCGCGTCTTGTGTTCGATCCCGACGGGCTTCGTCCGTTCGTTGAAAATTGGGAAGCCGTCGCCGCCCGCATCGCCAGGCGCGTGCGCCGCGAAGTGGCAGACAATCCATCTGATAAAGCCATGAAACAGTTTCTCGAAAAATTGCTCAGCTATCCTGATATACCGAGCCATTGGTGCGGCTTCGACTTCGATGGACCCGCTGCCCCTTTCTCAACCATTGACTATAGATGGAAAGGCACCGCATTCCGGTGGATTTCCGTGCTTACCACCTTCGGCACGGCACAAGACATCGCACTTCAGGAATTGCGCATCGAGAGCTTCTTTCCTGCCGATGAAGCCACGCGCGTTTTGGTGAATCGGCTGACCAAAGAATCGCTTTTGGATCAAAACGGCTGCTTGCAACCGGCTCTTTCATGACCTCGGACGTCATGGACAGCGCGCTCCGCTTTCCCAATATCGGAAAGCAGCAAAAACGCTGGGTTTCCGAGGAATCGAGCATGAAAACAGATTTTTCCAGAAAAGACCTCGCGGTGTCGTTTTTCTCGGTGTTGATATTGGGCGTAGCGAGCACGGCAGCGATGGCCGATGGCGCGCGCGGTACGCCCGAAATCGACAATCCGGCCGACGTTGCAGCGATCAGGCAGATCGGAACCGCGATGGGCGATGCGATGGTCGCTCTCGACATCGACAAGCTCAAACAAATCTACGCCGAGGATTGGATGTCCGTCGCAATGTCGGGCAAAAAAATGAACAGGGATGACCTTTTTAGGGAGGTCAAATACGGCAATCACCGGCTTGTTTCCTACGCGCTTGGACCGATCGACGTGGAGGTGCTCGGCAATGTCGCAGTGGCAGGCGGCCGCGTCAGCGAGGTGCGAAACCGGGATGGAAAAAAGGTCAGCATGTCTCTCGTCTATATGGACTTCTTGGAAAAGCGCGGCGGCAAATGGCTGGTTGTGCGCTCTGAAGGCGGCGCGGCGAAGTGAGTAACCGCGCCACGCCGGGCGTCCGGCTCGTTGATGGCGGCTGGTCCGCGACCGTCGCTTTCATGGACGCTCGATAGCGTTCGTTCTAAACATTCCGGCGCGTGATTATGGAGGAGACACAGCATGGATCGCGTTACCGGCGGGTGCCTGTGCGGCAATGTGCGAATTGTGGCGCAAGGCGCGCCCTACCGGGTCGGCCTTTGTCATTGTCTCGACTGCCGCAAGCATCATGGGGCGCTTTTTCTCGCCACCGCGATATTCCCCCAGGATGCGGTGACGATCGAGGGCGAAACGCGCGACTACGCCGGGCGGTTTTTCTGTCCCCGTTGCGGCTCGTCCGTTTTCGGTCGCAGCGGCGACGAGATCGAAGTGAATCTGGGATCGCTGGATGCGCCCGACCAGCTGACGCCAACCTACGAAATCTGGACCGTCCGCCGCGAATCCTGGTTGCCGCCGTTTCCGCTCACGCGACGATACGACCGCGACCGCGACGCCACGAGTCGCTTCGAGGAGTAGCCCGCTGAACCTAGCATGCCGATTCCAACCGGTCGCAACCTGCTCTATTTCGCGTTCGCGCCAGCATTCTGATCTTTCTTGCCGGAATCGTCGTCGCCGAGGTTCCAGTTCACCTTCACGGTCATGGGCGCATCGACGAGCGCATTGTCCTTGATCGCGGGGCGATAGTGCCACTTGGCCACGCAGGATTGGGCCGCGTCGTCGAGCCCGTCATAGCCGCTGGAGTTGGCGACCTTGACGCCGCTCACCGTGCCGTCCGCCGCGACCGTGAAGGCGAGTTCGGTCGTGCCCTCGTGGCCGAGGACGCGCGCGAAGAAGGGATAGTCGTCGCGGCAGTTCTCCGGCTTCGAGAGCGCCGGCGGCTGCGAGACGCGCTGAACGACGGGCACGCGCACCGTCTGCCGGACGACCTTCACCGGCGCCTCGGTGTGCACCGCGAGCTTCTCGACAAGGTCATAGAAGAACAGCAGCGACGAGCCCGTCGCGACCGCCCCCGCAATCAGCACGGCCCACAGCCGGTGGCGAAAGCTCTCGCTGCAAAACAGCCCCGACGACACGACGAAAATCACGAACTCAATGACGATCACAGAGGCCCCTGGCGATGAATCGGAGCGCACTTTAGCCGGAAGGTAGGGCGGAAAGTGGCAGGAAAGACTTTGGGCCAAGTAGTCGAATAAACAAACTCAACTTCGCAGTTTCAGAGACTTCCAGCACTGAATTCAGAGCGGCCGAAAATCCGTGCACTCCGTCGTAAAATAGAACCGAGCGGCGATGACTTGTCTGGTGTATTTTTGTGCCTCGCTCGGCTATGACACGGAATCGGCTTACGAAGAGCTTCTGCAAAACCTAACTCAAAATAGCAGCTGGGCCGCTCCAGCGATAAGTCAGCGACGATCAATGAAATCTGACCCTATTGCAGTCAACGCTCGAACTGCGTCAAACTCCGGAGAACCCGGATCGAATCTGGCAAGATTAAACTCCATTCGCCCCGCACCTCAAGTTCACGTGCAATTGTTATCTTTTGCGTGAACGTCGGATCGCTATGGACAGGCATTATAATAAGGGCTGTTCGCTCGGCCGCCATGTCCATCAAATCGCGCCAGGTGAAATCAAACCTGTGGCTCTCAAGTACCATGCTACGCAGAGACAGGCGATTATCGCAAAGAACGCGAAGAAGCTGTACGGAACAATCGGCTCTGCAAAGTTCGCGCGCATTGCCAGAGCGCCCCGCTCGCGTCTCAATTTCTTCCCTTGCTGAAGAATTTCATATTCACGGAAAAATGGGTTCATCGATCGAATTTCGTGATACCGTGTAGTACGGAAAGCTCACTACATGTGCCGCCATTTCTTCCAGCACCTTGAATTTGGCGGTGTTGAGGTCTTTGAACGCCGCGAGTTGCCCACTCCAATAGAGGCAGAACACGATGCCCAGAAGCGAAATTATAAACACCGTCGCCGCAGCAAGAGGCTCTATGCCGGTTCGCCCATAGGACCAGCTTACCGCAATGCCCTGCCCTGCAATAATCGCCAAGCAGAGAGATGAACTCAACGTGTTAGGTCAATCTTTCGATCCGGAAATTAGTTCGGTCGACTTGTACATCAATCGGAATTCCTCAAAAGAATAGCGAGGCACTTTGGTAATGTGAATGCCGACTCGCTTCCATCGCGTATCTCATCGACCTTCGCGGGGCAGCTACTATAACCTGTGCCTTTACCGCTGCGAAGACAGACTTACCGCTTCGTTCCTATATTATCTTCCTAAGCAGCCATAACAGTTCGATGCGCTCGAACCTTCCCCTGTGCAGGGGTGGGGTGGGGTGGGGGTGGGTTGGGCGGAGAAGATTCTCTTTCTTCTTCGGCTTCTATGGCCTGATGCTGGGGTTGGCGGTGACCGAGCTGCTCAACGGGTTCGGCAAGCTCGTGCGCGCCGGCGAGGTGCGCAAGCTTGGCTGGCAGACGGGGCTGCTCGCGCTCTTCGTGCTGATCGTCATCATCGCGACCTGGATCGATGCGTGGGAATTGCTGCGCGGCGTGTCGCTCGATCTCGCGGGCCTGTGGGCGCCGGTGCTGATCGCGATCCTCTACTATCTGGCGTTCACGATCGTGTTCCCCGAACATCCGGCTGAGTGGCCGTCGCTCGACGACTATTTCGCCAGGCGCAAGCGCGTCGTGGCCGTTCTGCTGCTCGCAGCCGAGTTCACGGTCAATTACACCTATTGGCCGCACATCCAGGCCGAAGCGGCGCGCGACCCGGCGATGCTGTGGCACTGGTTCATTCCCTACAACATCGCGATCAAGCTCGCGTTCCTCGCCTTCATCTTCGTGCGCGGAAAGCGTCTCAACATCGCGGCCCTCGCGGCCCTGATCCTGATCTTCCTCCTGCCCTACTGGCACCGCGCCGCGGCGTGACGCGTCACCAGCCGAGCGATTGCCAGAAGCGGTATTGATCGGTGGTGGGATCGGCCGCCGCGCGGCACTGCGCGTCGAGCAGCATCACCTGGCGCGTCGCCGCATCGTAGCGCGGCCAGGCGGGCTGGCCCTCTGCCGTCGGAACACCGCTGCGCGCAAAGCCCGCGAAATAGCCGCTCATCGCATGCGCGGCCTCGGCGACGCCGGGACCGTTGCCCTGGAGATCGGGGATCTCGGAATTGTCGAAGGTGAGCGCGATGTCGGTGGCGTGGCCGGCGCGCAAGGTCCAGTCCGTGCCCTTGATCGGAACGTTGGACGGATAGTCGTTGATGTAGCGATAGACCGGCGCGGGCTGTGCGGCCTTGCGGTCGGCAGTCGTGGCGGTGTCGTTGCCGGTGAATATCGCCGTCATCATTGCGATGCCGCGCTCCGCCGGCGAGGCACCGGGCATCGCGCGGCGTAGAAGGCGTGGATACTCTCCGCCCCGTCGCCGAAATTTCCGCGCACGCGCTGGTCAGTGCCGCGTCGTCCATGTGAAAGAAGGCCGCATCGTTGCGTTCGAAGAACGTCGCCTCCTCGCGCGTGTTGCCGATCAGGAGCGGCATGTTCGCGGAAAGCTGCGGCGCCGCCGGATCGAAGGGATCGCCCGGCAGCGTCGTGCCATCGACCACCGGCTCCCAGCCGCCCGGTTGTTTCGTGCGCATGGCAGCCAGTCCCTGCGGCGGCGTGGAATGCGCGGCGAGCCATTCCTTCGTCGCCTGGGTCAGCGGGCCCTTTGCCCTCGGCGCCGGCGAGCTGGATCGCAATCAGCTTGTCCGCCGGCACATCGTGGAGCCTGGCGATATCCTTCGGCGCGATGTCGAGCGCCGCAAGCACGCGGCGCGCCGTCTCTGCTGCCGTCTCGCGCGGCGTCGCCCTCAGCATCGCGCCGCTCTGGATGCCGGCTTTGTGGAACAGGCCATTGGCGTCCGGCATCGCCATCAGCGTCGCCGTCTTCGCACCGCCGCCGGACTCGCCGAACACGAACACATTGTCCGGATCGCCGCCGAAGCGCGCGACGTTCTCCTTCACCCAGGCCAGCGCATCGACGATGTCGAGCATGCCCTGGTTGCCCGTATAGTCCGCCGCGAGTTCGCCCAGATAAAGGTATCCGAACAGACCGAGGCGGTGATTGCTCTCGACGACGACCACGTCATAGCGCGCGGCGAGGTGCGAACCGTCCTGGATCCTGTGGCCGCCCGAGCCGGTCTCGAAGCCGCCGCCATGACAGTAGAACATCACCGGCCGCTTGCCGCTCACCGCGGGCGTCCAGACATTCAGGACCAGACAGTTTTCGCTGTACGCCGGTTCGTGCTCGTCATAGGCCGTGCCCGGCCCCTGCATCGCCGGCGGACCGAGCCGCGTTGCATCGCGCACACCCGCCCACGGCGTCACCTTCGGTGCGCGCCTGAACCGGTTCTTTCCCGACACATCGCCCGCATAGGGAATGCCTTTGAACGCGAGTGCGCCACGGCTGTGTCCGCCGCGAATGCGTCCGCTCGCGGTCTCGACCTCGATGAAGGGCGCGACCGTCTCTGTGTACCAGGTGGATTCCGCGGCGCGCACCGGCAGCCAGAGATATGGCGCGGCAATCGCGGCTGCGCCGGTTTTCAGAATGCTGCGGCGGCCAATCGAACGCACGATCATCACCCTGCCCTGAAACCCAATATTATCAGGAATGGTATCGGTACCAAAGGCGACGGTCAAACATGTCAGCGACCGGCGGCGATCCGCGTGAACGGCAGCGCGATCTCGACGACCTTCTCGACCGGCTCGGCGAAGTCGCTTTCGATCCAGCGCTTGGCGATGTCGACGATGGCGCCGACGATGCCGGCGACCATCAGCGGATGCGTGGCCTTCAGTCCGAAGGCCTTGGCGAGTTTCTGCGCGCCTTCGAAACTCGCCATGCGCATCGCGCCGCCGTGATCGTCGAGGTCGATGAGGAACACGCGCGCCACGCCCGGACTCGATTGAATCGCGGCATAGAAACCGGTGAGCGCGCGTTTCGTGGCGTCGCCGCCGCCGGCGGGCGCAGCCTTCATGCGGTTGAGCAATTCGTCCTGCACCGCGCGATAGGCTTCGACGAAGATCGCTTCGCGGCTCGGAAACGACTCGTAGAAATAGCGCGCGGTGAGACCCGCTTCGGCGCAGATCGCGGCAACCGACGTGCCGTCAAAGCCCGACCGGCTGGCCACGAGGGCCGCCGCCTTCACCAGTTTCGCGCGGCGCTCGGTCTGCCGGTCCTCGAAGGACTGGCCCGAATAACGGCGCTTTTCTGCGGATTTTGACATCGAAATCGCCTGCCTCTTGACAACATCGTGCCATCTGACAATGTGACAATCAAGATTATCAGATAGGGTATGCGCGATGGCCCCGAACTCCGTGCTGGCGACTACGAAACGCGACTGGCGCGGCGCCTTCCGCGCGATGAAGACGCTGCTGGCCGATCCCGACGACACCGTGCAGGTGTTCCGGATCATGGCCGCGCTGAACGCCGGCACATCGGCGAAGAACTATCAGCGCCTGATCTCCACGCCGGAAGGCGGCCGCATCGCCTATGCGCGCGTGGAACTGGTGAGCAAACTCACCGATGGCGTGTGGCTCTCGCAATTCGCGCCCGGCACCGTCGGCGCCGCCTATCGCGCATTTCCTCGAGAAGACCGGCTATTCCGCCGACGGGCTCGAAGCGGTGAGCAGAGAGGTCCACACCGATCGCGCCGAAGAACATCCCTATGCCTGGTTCGGACGGCGCGAACGCGACATCCACGACATCTGGCATGTGCTCACCGGCTACCCAGCCAACGATCCCCTGGGCGAGCTATGCCTTGTCGCGTTCACCTATGCGCAGACCAAGGGCCTTGGCTGGGGCTTCATCGCGCTCTCCGGCGCGCTCAAGAGTTTTGCAGAGCCGCACGGCCGCGCCGTGCGGCGCGCGATCCGGGAAGGATATGCCCATGGCCGCGCGGCGCACTGGCTGCACAATGAAGACATCGAGAAGCTGTTCGCCGAGCCGCTCGACGCCGCACGCGCACGCCTCAACATCGCGCCGCCTCTGACTCTACAAGCGTGCGCAGGAAGCGATACGGAACACCCACACCGGAGCCGGCCGTCTCCGCCGCTTGAAACGGCAAAGAGGCGCGGCTCACACCGCGCCTCTCATTGCTATCAAAACGAAATGCTACTTCTTGACCGGCGAGTCGACGATCTGTGTCCCCGTCGTCGGGTCACCACCGACCGGTTTCGGCCCCGTCATGTCGCGCGGAGGAGAACTCGGGTCCTGGTCCGGCGTTAAGAGATGACGGGCCACGACGGGTTTCTGGTCGTCGACGGCGGGAGGCGTGCCCTGATCCGGCGTGAAGAGATGGCGGGCCACGACGGGCCTCTGGTCCTCAGCAACAGGACGCGTGCCTTGCGTCACCGGCTGATCCGTCATGACGGCCGGAGGCGCAATCAGAATTCTGGCCCGGCGTAAAGAGATGGCGAGCCACGACCGGTCTCTGGTCCTCGACGACGGGTCGCGTACCGTCCGTTACCGGCGTAGTGGCATTCGTTTCCGGTACCTGCCGGATCGTCGGGGCCGGAATGCGCGAGCCTGTGACCGGAATACGCGAGCCTGTGATTGGCGTGCGCCCCGCTAGCCCGGGGCCGCTTGTGCTGGAGATCCCAGGCATGTGACCTGATGGATCGAACGGATGCGGCGACGCCGTTCCGGGCGTTGCCATTGGCTGCGATGCCGCACGCGGGGGCATACCTCCGCCACCCGGGGCAGCGCCCATACCGGCGCCATGCGCCAATCCGGCTTGTGAGAACATCATCACCGCGGTGACGGAACATGCACCCAGCAGTGTCCTGCTTTTATGGAAAACAACGTGTGTCATTTCCAAACTCCTCGTTCGTTTCTGTCACCCCGCGCTCTTCGATGTCATTTAAACAACTCATCCACGCAGAATGCGTTTCAGAGGTTCCATCATGGATTGTGATGAAACTTCTCGGAACCTGGGAACTCAGGTTCCAATTAATCCGTGTACGGATTTGTTATTCTCCGGCAATCCGATGCGCCACAGCGTCAGTCGGCTGCCGGCGCGTCTTTCAGATAGGGTTCGACCGTTCCGTTCAGTTTGATCGTCATCGGATTGCCCTGACGATCCAGACTTTTCCCCGCGGCCACGCGGATCCAGCCTTCGCTCACGCAATACTCTTCGACATTGGTCTTTTCGTTGCCGTTGAACCGGATGCCCACGCCGTGGGCGAGGAGCGCTTCGTCGTAGTAGGGGCTGCGGGGGTTAACCGAAAGTCTGTCGGGAAGGGTTTCGCTCATGGCTCGGACCGTTTGCTGGGCTGGGAACTCGATACACATCCGGCGAAATTGCAGGAATATGCAAGCTTTTTTCGGCTGCGAGTTCCATAGAAGCGATCTTTCGATTCGAGTTTTAAGCAACACTTCACAAGACGGCTAATCGCCGTTTCACACTCCAGCGGACATTCATTCGACTTCCCCACGCCCGGGTTCATCATCGCATACGGTCGAGAGCGTATTGGGCAGCATTGGGGTCGATCATGGGGAAGTATTTCGGGGCGTTCGTAGCACTGATCAGCCTTGCTCAGGCGGCTGGCGCACAGGACCTGAAGCCCGCGCCGCATGCAGCCGCGATCCGCACCGCAAATCGCGAAACTCTGGACGTGAGCATGGCGCGGCTGGCGGTGAAAGCGGCACTTCAGCCAACCGCGCAACCGACACAGCAGGATCTGCTCAGCGTCATCGTGATCATGTCGCTGCGCGAGCAAAGGCCCAGTACATGATCTCCCGGCTCATCACATCTGCGCGCACGGCGGCGATCATTTTCCTCTGCACAACCGGCATTTCGCACGCGGCCGACAGTGTGAACGCCAATTTCCAACCGGCGCCAGCGGACAGCCCCGCCTGGCTGTCGAACGTGGCTGGCACAAAGCTCATCGCCGTCGACGGTTCGACGATGACGCTTACGCCGACGGAGGGCGGTCTGTCGCTCACCTTGCTGGCGCCCAACGGCGCAGCGAAGAAATCCACCTTCGTCTTCATGAGCGACAAGCTCGGCACGATCTCCGATGACGCCGATCTCGGCCACGTCATCGGCTTCTTCCGGGAAACCGGTACCGGGATGGAAGCGCAATTTGCCGATGGACGCACGGAGTCGCTCGTCGCCAACACGGCGGGTGGCATTTCGCTGACGATGCACATCTCGGCGACCGAATCGAGCTGCACGTCCTGGTATCCGCCGGATCATGTGTTCGGTGCGGCGGAGAAGCGCGCGGCGCTGGCTGCCTATGCCGACCGCCTCGGGATCGGCGATCATGGCAAAAACACACCGCGCGCGAATTCTTCCTGTGTGCCGGCCATGCGTGTCGTAAAGGCGAAGGACCGCCCGGCACCCACGCGTAACACTGCGCCGTTGCTGACGATCTCGCATCCTGCCGCACCGGCGCACGACGCCGAAACTGCCGTCAAAGGCAACGCCGCACTCATCCCGGTCGTGGTGCGCAGTTCCGAAGTTCACCTGATCGACAATGCGACGGCTGCGCCCGCGAGGAGCGTCGCAAAGTCATCGAGCGCGCCGCAGGCACCCGCACCGCAACTCATCCAGGCGTCGCTTCAACAGACAGCGCCCGCCGCTCAAACGGCCGCACCTCTGCGCAAGAAGCTTTGAAAATTCTGATTCGTCCGACCGCCGGCGAGCTAGCGAGTGCACTTGTACCCGTCTATCGGAACAACGGCGCAGACAAACCGAAACAGAAAAAGCGCGACAAGCACGACGTGCACGGCTGGGTCATTCTCGACAAACCGGTCGGTATGACGTCGACGCACGCTGTGAGCGTCGTGAAACGCCTGTTCAAGGCAAAGCGCGCAGGACATGCCGGCACGCTCGATCCGCTCGCCTCCGGCGCTTTGCCGATCGCGCTCGGTGAAGCGACCAAGACGGTCCCCTTCGTGATGGACGGTCGCGAGCTTTACCGCTTCACGGTGCGCTGGGGTGAAGAGCGCGACACCGACGATGCCGAGGGCCGTGTGATCGCACGCAGCGACGACAGACCCTCGGCCGAGGCCGTGCGTGCCCTACTGCCAACTTTCACCGGTTGCATCGAGCAGGTGCCCCCGCGCTATTCCGCGATCAAGATCGAGGGCGAGCGAGCTTACGATCTCGCCCGTGACGGCGAAACGGTGGAGCTGCCCGCGCGTCCGGTGGAAATCGGCCGGCTGGAGCTTGCCGACACACATGGTCCCGATCACGCGCTGCTCGAGGCCGAATGCGGGAAAGGTACGTATGTGCGCTCGCTCGCCCGCGATCTTGGTCGCGCTTTGGGGTGTTTCGGCCATGTCAGCGCCCTGCGCCGGGCCGCGGTCGGGCCTTTTGGCGAAGCAACCATGATTTTGCTGGAACAATTGGAGGCTGTATGCCATAGAGCTGCGTCCGGCGAGGCGAGCCTCGCGGATGCTCTGATGCCCGTTGAGACCGCGCTGGACGACATCCCGGCGCTGGCCGTCGGCGGAGCAGACGCGGCAAGGCTTCAGCAAGGCCAAGCCGTTTTATCGCGCGGACGGGACGCACCCAATTTCCGCGGTACTGTCTATGTCACGGTATCGGGCCGATTATTGGCCCTGGCCGAACTGGATCGTGGCGAAATCGTCCCCGAAGCGCGTCTTCAACCTCGCCGGCCTGTTGGGCAGAGCCGCGCGTAAGAAAGGATGACCGATGTCGGTGACCACCGGCCGAAAGGCCGAAGTAATTAAAACGTATGCCAAGAAGCCCGGAGATACCGGGTCGCCGGAAGTGCAAGTGGCGATCCTGTCCGAGCGCATCAATAATCTCACCGAGCATTTCAAGGCTCACGTCAAAGACAACCATTCTCGTCGCGGACTGCTCAAGATGGTAGGCCAGCGCCGCCAGCTGCTCGACTATCTGCGTCGTACCAACGAAGCGAGCTACAAGAGTTTGATCGAGAAGCTCGGTATCCGCCGATGATTTGATCCGCGCGGGGCCCTTGAGCCCGGCGCGTTTCGTAGAGCAACGCGCGACGCGTTCGCTCGATTCAGTTGGCCGCGATAGGCGCGGCCGGCAATTTGGCAAGAGCCGATAAGCATCGCTCTTGCGACAAGGCAAGGTTCGAAACGCCATGGCAGGATCGCCAGCCGCTGTTGCTCTCCGCACTGCGGTGACGTGTGACAGCTTCTCGCCGTCTTGCTCATGGCTTTCGGGGCTTGCTTGAAACCATGAGAGAAAAATACAATGTTCTATATACATCGAGTTGAACTCGATTGGGGTGGGCGCAAGCTGACCCTCGAGACCGGCAGAGTTGCGCGTCAGGCCGATGGCGCGGTGCTGGCTACTTACGGTGAAACCACCGTGCTAGCCGCCGTTGTCGCGGCAAAACAGCCGAAGGAAGGCATCGATTTCCTGCCGCTGACCGTCAACTACACCGAAAAATATTATGCTGCGGGGCGCATTCCTGGCGGCTACTTCAAGCGCGAACGCGGACCGACCGAAAAGGACACGCTCACCTCGCGTTTGATCGACCGCCCGATCCGTGCCGTCGTTCGCCGAAGGATGGCGCTGCGATACGCAGGTGACCATCACCGTGTTGTCGCACGATATGGAAAACGATCCCGACATCGTTGCGATGGTTGCCGCGTCGGCGGCATTGACGCTTTCCGGCGCCCCGTTCATGGGCCCGATCGGCGGCGCGCGCGTCGGCTTCATCAACAACGAATACGTACTGGTATTCGTCGCTCGACGAGATGCCGGAAAGCCAGCTCGACCTCGTCGTCGCCGGCACACAAGATGCGGTGATGATGGTGGAGTTGGAAGCCAAAGAGCTGTCCGAGGAGATCATGCTTGGCGCGGTAATGTTCGGGCACCGGCACTTTCAGCCTGTAATCGAAGCCATCATCAAGCTCGCTGAAAAGGCGGCGAAAGAGCCTGCGAAATGAAGTTGTTCCCGACAACAAGGCGCTCGAGCAGGAAATCCTCGGGCTCGCCGAAAAAGACCTGCGCGCCGCCTATTCGATCGTACGCAAGCAGGACCGCCAAAGACGCCGTCGCCGCCGTGAAGGAAAAGGTCATGGCGCACTTTTTTCCGGAAGGTGCTGAACCGCAGCATGACAAGCTGGCTGTCGCCGGCGCGTTCAAAGAACTCGAAGCCAAGATCGTGCGTTGGAATATTCTCGACACCAGCAAGCGCATCGACGGCCGTGATCTGAAAACCGTGCGTCCGATCGTCGCCGAAGTTGGCGTGCTACCGCGCACCCATGGTTCGGCGCTGTTCACCCGCGGCGAAACTCAAGCGCTGGTGGTGGCGACGCTGGGCACTGCGGAGGACGAACAGTTCATCGACGCATTGCAGGGCACTTACAAAGAGACATTTCTGCTGCACTACAACTTCCCGCCTTTCTCAGTTGGTGAAACCGGACGCGTCGGAGCGCCTGGTCGCCGCGAGATCGGCCACGGCAAGCTCGCCTGGCGCGCAATTCATCCTATGCTGCCGACACCGGCCGAGTTCCCCTACACAATTCGAGTCGTATCGGACAACGCCACGCCACCCGCCTCGTCGGACTGCGGGCCGCCTTAGGCTCAGCCCGGCTGCTTGACGATGCGGATGTAGGGCTTAGGCGACCGCCAGCCGGCCGGGAACAGCGTCTTGGCGTCGTCGTCGCTGACCGAGCCCGAGATGATGACGTCATCGCCCTGTTTCCAGTTCACTGGCGTCGAGACCTTGTGCCTGGCGGTGAGCTGCAGCAAATCGATCACCCGCAGGATCTCGTCGAAGTTGCGGCCCGTGCTCATCGGATAGGCGAGCAGAAGCTTGATCTTCTTGTCGGGTCCGATGACGTAGACGGTGCGCACGGTCTGGTTTGTCGCGGCCGTCCGGCCCGCGGAAGTTCCCGGCTCCTCGGCGGGCAGCATCTCATAGAGCTTGGCGACCTTGAGGTCGTGGTCGGCGATGATCGGGTAGTTGACCTTTGCGCCTTGAGTCTCCTCGATGTCGTCGAGCCAGCGCGCATGGGCCTCGCTCGGATCGACGCTCAAGCCGATCAGCTTGACGCCGCGCCTGGCGAATTCGGGCTCGATCTTCGCCATATAGCCGAGCTCGGTCGTGCAGACGGGCGTGAAATCCTTGGGATGGGAAAAGAGGATCGCCCACTTGTCGCCGATCCACTGATGAAAATCGATCGGCCCCTGCGTCGTTTGGGCGGTGAAGTTGGGGGCGGTGTCGTTGATGCGAAGAGCCATGGATTCCTCCGTCGATCACTATAAGTCCAGTAGAATTATATAAGGTGTCAACCTAAAAGCGCCTCCCGGCGCGCCGACCGCTACGACGCCGGAGCATCAGGCGCAAGCGGGCCCGTCACGCGTTGGCCTTCCGTTCCGGACGATTTATGATTGCTTCCATGACCGAGGCCGAAATCGCCAAGCTTGCGACCTGGCTCGCGAAAGCCGGGCTCGAAGGGCGGAGCGAAACCGCTCTGGTCGAGGGCTTTTGCAACCGAGCCGTCGTCGGCGGACTGCCGCTTGCGCGCGCTCTCGTGCTTGTCGACACGCTCCACCCCATTCACGAAGGGCGGGCGTTTCGCTGGGAAAAGGAAAAGCCGGAAGCGACGCTGACCGAGTACGGCCGAACCGCCGAAGGCGAGGCAGCCGAACGCTGGCGGACGAGCCCGCTTTACAGGCTCTTGATGAGCGGCAATTCGCTGTTGCGCCTCCGTGTGACCGCGGAGACCGAAGCCGAGTTTCCTTCCTTCGCCGAGTTTCGCGAAGCGAATTTCACCGACTATATCGCGATCATCAACCGCTTCGCCGAGGACGGCGTGATCGGCGAAATGGATTGTGTGTATTCCTATTGGACGACGGATCGGGCCGAAGGTTTTTCCGACGAGGACGTCGGGGCGCTGAAGCGGCTCACGCCGTTCCTGGGGCTTGCGATCAAAGCGGCCTCTCTCGCCCGCATCGCCGAGACGCTGGTCGAGACCTATCTCGGTCGCGACGCGGGCCGTAGGGTGCTGCGCGGCCGCATCGAGCGCGGGGTGACGGACCGGATCGAGACGGTGCTGTGGTACAGCGATCTGCGCAACTACACGCGCATCGCCGACACCTCGCCGCCCGAGGAGATCATTCCGCTGCTCAATGACTACGCCGACGCCATTGTCTCATCGATCCAGGAGCACTCCGGCGACGTGCTCAAGCTGATCGGCGACGGCGTGCTCGCCATCTTTCCAGCCGAGGAACGAAATCGCGCCTGCGCCGCCGCGCTCGACGCCGCGCGGGTGGCGCGGGAGGCGGTCGCAGCGCTCAACGCCCAGCGGCTCGAGAAGCGCCTGCCGGCCACGGAAATGTATCTCGGCCTCCACCTCGGCGAAGTGTTTTACGGCAACATTGGCAGCAAGGAGCGGCTCGATTTCACCGTCGTCGGACCGGCGGTCAACGAAGTGAGCCGGATCGCGGCGATGTGCCGGTCGGTGGACCAGCCGATCCTCATCTCGGAGGCGTTCGCAGAATCCTGCGTCGATCAGCGGCCCGCGTTCGCCTCCGTCGGACGCTTTGCGCTGCGCGGCGTCGGCCGGCCGCAGGAATTGTTCACTCTCGATCTTTTCGCTTGAGCGACTCTCCAGGTTCGACTTGGGGTTTTCAAGGATGCGCCCGGACGGACTGTTTGATACCAGCGCGCAAATGAATCGTTCCTCGCCGCCCGCGGTCCTCAAGGTCGAGCGCCTCGAAAGGTCGTTTGGCGACGTGCGTGCGGTCGACGGCGTGAGCTTTCACGTCGCGCCCGGCGAGATCGTCGGCCTCCTGGGCCCGAACGGCGCAGGCAAGACGACGACGATCAACATGATCCTCGGCGTGCTCGAGCCGAGCGGGGGACGGATCGAGATCGAGGGCGTCGATCTCGCGGTAAACCGCAGCCGCGCTCTCTCTTGCACCAATTTCGCCGCCGTCTACGCGCCGCTGCCCGGCAATCTGACAGTCGAGCAGAACCTGCGCGTGTTCGGGAGGCTTTATGCGGTCGAAGACCTCCCGGCGCGGATCGAGAAACTGCTTCAGGTCTACGATCTCATGCGTTACCGGCGGACCAAGGCGGGAGTCCTTTCGTCGGGCGAGCAGACACGCCTTTCTCTCGCCAAGGCGATGCTCAATCGGCCGCGGCTGCTTCTCCTCGATGAGCCGACCGCTTCGATCGATCCGTCGAACGCGCGCGACATCCGCGCCGGCATCGCCAAATTCGTCGACAACGGACTCTGCGGCGTGTTGTGGACCAGCCACAATATGTACGAGGTGCAGGCGGTCTGCGACCGCGTGCTGTTCCTGTCGCATGGGCGGATCGTGCTCGAAGGCGATCCGAAGACGCTGCCTAAGGAACACGGCGCGGAAAGTCTCGACGATCTGTTCGTCAATGTGGCGCAAGAGGCGCTGTACGACGGCGGCCGGCGATGAACGCCTCGCGCGTCGGCGCCGTCGTGCTGCGGATGGCCTATCTTTACCGCGGCAGCCCGCAGCGCGTCCTGCCCATTTTCATCTTTGTCGCGATCGATGTTCTGGTTTGGGGCTTTCTCACCCGCTACCTCAATTCCGTCTCGCACGCAGGCTTCAATTTTGTGCCGGCGCTGCTCGGCGCGGTTCTGCTATGGGATTTTCTGACGCGAGTGATGCAGCAGATCACGATGACGCTGTTCGAGGACGTGTGGACGCGAAATTTTCTCAATTTCTTCGCGTCGCCCTTGACCACCTCCGAATATCTGATCGGGCTCCTCATCGTCGCGATCATCACCAGCGGGTTGAGCCTGGTCGCGATGCTCATCCTCGCGCAGATCGCATTCGGACTGTCCTTTCTGTCCTATGGAGCGGCGCTCGCCCCCTTTCTCATGGTGCTGTTCATCACTGGCATCGCGCTCGGCGTCGCCGCCTCGGCGCTGGTGCTGAGGCTCGGGCCTGCTTCCGAGTGGCTCATCTGGCCGATCCCGATGATGATCTCGCCATTCGCCGGCGTATTCTATCCGGTCACAATCCTGCCCGGATGGATGCAGGCGGTCGCGTTGATTCTGCCGCCGTCGTATGTTTTTGAAGGCATGCGTTCGGTCGTCGCCGGCGAGCCTCCGCCCTGGGACCGGCTCGCGATCGGGGGCGCCCTCGCGCTCCTCTACCTCGTCCTCGCCTGCATGTTCTTCTTCGCCACCTACCGCGCGGTGATCCGCACCGGCCTTATCGCCCGCTATAGCGCAGAGACGGTGACTTGAGCCTGCGGGCGCTGCCTCCAGGAGGCGGGTCTCGGGCGCAGAATTGTACGCGCGGACACGGTGTTAGATTTTGCGCGCGACTCAATCTTTTCAGCCGGTTAGCCTCATTTTTCTGCAACTCAAACAGGCCGACGATCGGGGCCGGCCGATATAACATATATGACAAGTATTATAGCGGTTGCGGGTTGGGCGGCCGGCGCGATGTCGATGGCGGCGGGCGGCAGTCCACGCGCCCGCTCCCGCCGGTGCGGTTCCCGCCGCGCCTCGTCCCACGCCTCCGGCGGTCCATGCGCCCGCGCCAGCCGCGGCGGTCCCTGCGGCTCCTCGTCCCACGCCTCCGGCGGTCCATGCGCCCGCCGCCGCGGCGGTCCCTGCGGCTCCTCGTCCCACGCCTCCGGCAGTCCACGCGCCCGCTCCCGCCGGTGCGGTTCCCGCCGCGCCTCGTCCGGCGCTCCCGGCAGTCCACGCGCCCGCGCCGGCCGCCGCGGCGCCTGCGGCTCCTCGTCCGGCGCCCCCGGCTGTACACGCGCCCGCGCCGGCGCAATTGCGGGCCTGCGGAAAGCCCGGCCTGCCGCCCTGTCCGAAATAGACGGGCCGCCTCGGCCGGCCACGACAAACCCGCGCTAAACGGCCTTGCCGATCAAGGCGCCGATCCCCGCCGTCACCGCCATCGCCAGCGCGCCCCACAAGCCGACCCTGAGCGCCGGCCTCAGCATAGGAGCGCCGCCCGCCCAGGCCCCGAGCGCGCCGAGCGCGAGGAGAAAGATCAACGCGGCGGCGGGGACGGCCTTAACGACGGCGCCTTGCGGCGCGAGAAACGCCGTCAGCGTCGGCGCAGCGGCGCCGACCGAGAAGGCAAGAGCCGACGCGAAGGCGGCCTGGATCGGTTTGGGCTGCGCGCGCTCGTCCAAGCCAAGCTCGTCGCGCGCATGGGCGTCGAGCGCGTCCTTGGCCATGAGCTGACCAGCGACCTGTCGCGCAAGCTTCGGCTTCAAGCCTCGCTCTTCGTAGATATGGGCGAGCTCCAGCCTCTCTTCGGCCGGCCGCTCGCGCAGCGCGTGCTGTTCGCGCGCGAGATCGGCGCGCTCAGAGTCGGCCTGTGAGCTCACGGAGACATATTCGCCCGCCGCCATCGACATCGCGCCGGCCGCCCAACCCGCAACCGCCGCGGTCAGGATCTCGGTCCGCGCCCCTGTCGCCGCCGCGACGCCCATGATGAGGCTCGCGGTCGAAATGATTCCGTCATTGGCGCCAAGCACCGCCGCCCTCAGCCAGGCGGTCCGGTTGACGTAATGCAATTCCGCTCCCGGCATTGCGCCGCCCCTCTTCGCTGCTTTCTTATCATGTTCAAACGACCCCAAGCCAATGTTGGAAGGCTTCGCCGAAGGCGTCGATCGTTGGCGGCTCGACAGAGCACGGCCCAGTTCAGCCCGTGCGCGATCGCCCTTGCGAACAAAGCGCGAAACATGGTTGCGTCGCGCCATGTCGCTCGCTCTGATTCGCTCGAGTTCGGCCGTCGATCTCAATCCCGAGCAGCGGCTCGCGGTCGAGTACGGGATCGGCGATTCCGCTGGGCCCGGGCCGCTGCTCGTCGTCGCCGGGGCGGGCTCGGGAAAAACGGCGATGCTGGCGCATCGGGTGGCGTCGCTCATCCTCGCTGGCGTCGACCCGAAGCGCATCATGCTGGCCACCTTCTCCCGCCGCGCGGCGGCGGAGCTTGGCCGCCGCGTCGAACGGCTGCTCGCCCGCCGTCTTGCGCCCGAGGCGGCCGCCGCGGCGACGCCCGCCTATGCGGGGACGTTCCATGCCCTCGGCGCGCGCTTTTTACGCGAATATGCGACCCGCCTTGGCCTCGATCCGCAATTCACCATCCACGACCGCGAGGATTCCGCCGACCTCATGAACTGGGCGCGCCATGAAATGGGCGTTGGCGATGCGAAGCTGCGATTCCCGACCAAGGCGACGTGCCTCGCGATCTATTCGCGCGTCGTCAACGCGCGCGGCGAGCTTAAGGAAACGCTTGGCAAATCGTTCCCCTGGGTCGCGGCGCACGAGGACGCGCTTCGCGCGCTCTTCGCCTTGTATGTCGAGATGAAGCAGCGCCAGAACGTGCTCGATTACGACGACCTCCTGCTCTATTTCGCGCAGATGCTGACCGAGCCCGCGATCGCGGCCGAGATCGCCGCGCGCTTCGATCATCTCCTGGTCGACGAATACCAGGACACCAATGCCCTGCAGGGCGAAATCGTGCTGGGCTTAAGGCCCCTGGGACGGGGGCTGACCGTGGTCGGCGACGACGCGCAGGCGATCTATTCCTTCCGCGCAGCGACCGTGCGCAACATCCTCGATTTTCCTCAGCGCTTCGATCCGCCCGCACACGTCGCGACGCTCGAGCGCAACTACCGTTCAAGCGGCGCCATCCTCGCCGCCGCAAACGCGGCAATTGCGCTTGCGCCCGAGCGCTTCGCCAAGACCCTTTGGAGCGAAAAGCCGCATGGGTCCCTTCCCGCGCTGGTCGCTGTCGCTGACGACGCCGACCAGGCACGCTTCGTCGCGACTCGCGTGCTCGCCAATCGCGAGGCGGGCGCCACGCTCAAAAGCCAGGCCGTGCTGTTCCGCGCCTCTCACCATAGCGCCGCCCTCGAGCTCGAGCTTACCCGACGCAATGTGCCGTTCGTCAAATATGGGGGCCTCAAGTTTCTCGACGCCGCGCATGTCAAGGACGCGGTCGCGCTCTTGCGCTTCGCCGAGAATCCGCGCGACCGGATCGCGGGCTTCCGCGTCGCCCAGCTTGTGCCGGGCGTCGGACCGAAGATCGCTGACACGATCGTTTCCGCGGCGGCGGCCGACGACGGCTTTGCGACGATGGGCGCGCTCACGCCGCCGGCGAGGGCGCAGGCCGGCTTTCCCGCCTTCGCCGACCTCATGCGCCGGCTTGCGTCGCGCGCCACGCCATGGCCGGCAGAGATCGCCGACGCGGTCGCCTGGCTCTCTCCCCTGCTCGAGACCCGCTACGACGACGCGCGCGTCCGGATGGGGGATCTCGAGGCGCTGGAGCGCATCGCCGCGTCGTTTCCCTCGCGCGAGCGTTTCTTGAGCGAGCTTGCGCTCGATCCGCCCGACGCGACCAGCGACGAGGCGGGACCGCCGACGCTGGACGAGGACTATCTCATCCTCTCCACCATCCATTCGGCCAAGGGGCAGGAATGGCGCTTCGTGTTCGTCTTGAACTGCGTCGACGGCTGTATTCCTTCCGACCTCGCGACCGGATCCTCTCAGGAGATCGAGGAGGAGCGGCGCCTGCTCTATGTCGCCATGACCCGCGCCAAGGATGAGCTCGCGCTTGTCGTCCCGCACCGCTTCTATGTCCACGGGCAGCCAAGGAACGGCGACCGCAGCGTGTATGCGAGCCGCACCCGCTTCATTCCGCCGCCGCTGCTGAAGCATTTCGAGCGCCAGACCTGGCCTGAAGCCGCTCCGGCGGGGGCTCGGGCGGCCGCCGCGGACGGCGCGCGCGTCGATCTTCAGGCGCGCATGCGGGCGATGTGGCGGTGAGGGCGGCGAGCGGGCTCAAGCGATGAAAGAAGAGATGCCGGCGCAGCCGCTCATCGGGGAATAGATCGGCGAACCTCGGACGCGAAGCCGGAAATCGAAATAGAGAGCCGCGAGCGACGCCGTCGTCGTGCGCAAGGCGAAGCCAAGCAAGTCCCACGCCCGCCGGAAGCGCGGCCGGGACGTCGACGAGCCCAAACAGATGCTTTTGGACACGGCCGCCATGTCCCGGATATGAAGCCAAAACGTCGCACGGAGGCAACAGCCGGTCAGGGATCGGACCGCCTGGCTGTCGAGCGGGCGCAGCTAGGAGCTTTGCTCGTTTCCCCTTGCGCTTCGCCCTGATCTGTGGTGGTGACATGTCAGAACAACAGATAGACGAGTGAAACGTCAGCGGCGGTCGGGGTGAGCGCGGAGGAGGCCTGTTTGTCGATTCTTGAATTGAGTCAGGTTTCCAAGCACTTCGGCGCGATTCACGCGCTCAATGAAGTCGATATGGCGCTCGACGAGGGCGAAGTCCTCGGCCTCATGGGCGATAACGGGGCCGGTAAGTCGACCCTGGTCAAGGTTATCGCCGGCAATTTCCCCCCGACCCACGGCGAAGTCCGCATCGGCGGCGAGCCGGTCCACTTTCATAAGCCGGTCGAAGCGCGCCAGAAGGGCGTCGAGGTCGTCTATCAGGATCTCGCTCTGTGCAACAATCTGTCGGCCTCGGCCAATGTGTTCCTTGGCCGCGAGGTCAAGCGCGGCGCCGGGCCGTTCCGGTGGCTCGACCACAAGGCGATGGCCAAGCGCGCTGGCGAATTGTTCGGCGAGCTCAAGTCCGAGACGAGGCCGCGCGACCTCGTGCGCCAGATGTCTGGCGGGCAGCGCCAGGCTGTCGCCATCGCGCGCACGCGGCTATCGAAGGCGCGCATGGTGCTCATGGACGAGCCGACCGCGGCGATCTCGGTGAGACAGGTCGCGGAGGTTCTCGATCTCATCCGCCGCCTCAAGGATTCCGGCATGGCGATCATCCTGATCAGCCATCGCATGCCGGACGTGTTCGCGGTCTGCGACCGGGTCGTGGTCATGCGGCGCGGCCGCAAGGTCGCCGACAAGCCGATCAAAGCGACGAGCCCGGAAGAGGTGACCGGCCTCATTACCGGCGCGATCCACGCGGCCTAAAGGCGCTCCCGATGTCGACCGAAGCCGCCAAGCCGCCGCCGCAACAAGCCAATGTCTCGATCGAGTCGGTGCTGGGCGTCCAGCAGCATAATGCCTGGCAGCGCATCGCCGGCGCGCAATCGTTCTGGGTGACAATCGCGCTCATCATCATCTGCGTCGTGATGAGCTACCTCCAGCCGGCCTCGTTCGCGACTCCGGAAAACTTCTACAACATCACCCGCAACTTCGCTTTCATCGGCATCATGGCGCTCGGCATGACGGCGGTGATCGCGACCGGCGGCATCGATCTCTCGGTCGGGTCGATCATGGGACTGGTCGCGGTCGCTAGCGGTCTCACCCTGGAGGCGGGCTATCCTTGGTGGGCTGCGGTGGTCGTCGGCCTGGGCGCGGGATTTCTCGTTGGCCTCGTCAATGGACTGATCATCGCCTATCTCGAGTTGTCGCCGTTCGTCACGACGCTAGGCATGCTGGCGATCGCGCGGTCCTGCGCAGTGGTGCTGTCTGGCAACCGGATGCTCTATAAGTTCGGCCCGGGCGGCCCTGCCTTCAAAATTCTGGGGGGCGGCGAGCTCTCGCTCGGCCATTCCTTTTCGCTCTCCTATCCCTTGTTGTTCTTGATCGTCCTGACAGCCATCCTGGCGGTCGTTTACAAGATGACCGGCTGGGGCCGCCACGTGCTGGCGATCGGGGGCAACGAGCAGGCTGCGCTCCTCACGGGCGTGCCGGTCAATCGGGTAAAGGTGCAGGTCTATGTCGTGTCTGGCCTCACCGCGGCCGTGGCAGCGATCCTCAATGTCGGCTGGTCCGGCTCGGCGATCAACGCCCTCGGGACCAGCTACGAACTCCTGGCGATTTCCGCAGCCGTGATCGGCGGCGCCAACCTGATGGGTGGCGAAGCCAGCGCCTACGGCGCCTTTATCGGCGCGGCGCTGATCTTCGTGATCCGCAATTCGCTTCTGATGGCGGGCATCGATTCGAACTGGCAGGGCATGTTCGTCGGCCTGTTCCTTATCGGAGCGGTTTACCTCGGGAAGATCCGGGGAGCGAAACGCGAGTGACCCCCGTGTGGGGCCGCGTCTAACTGGCCCGCGTGGGCCATGTCCAACTGGGAGGAAGTAAATGTTGAAGCTTATGTTGACCGGCGCGGTGGCTGCCGGTGCGTTGATGGCCATCACGGCCTCGGCGCGGGCGGCCGACCCGTACACGTTCGCGCTCGTGCCGAAGAACACCAACAACCCGTTCTTCGATCAGGCGCTAGCCGGCTGCAAGAAGGCCGAAGCCGAGCTCAAGGGCGCGGTGAAGTGCCTCTATATCGGACCTGGCGAGCACGGCGGCGGCGACGAGGAAGCGCAGATCGTGGCCGACCTCATCACCAAGAAGGTCGATGGCATCGCCGTCTCGCCCGCCAACGCGCCGGCGATGGCCAACGCCCTCAAAGACGCGGCTGCGAACAAGATCCCGGTCCTGACCTGGGACTCGGACCTTCTGCCGCAAGACAAGGGCCTGCGCGCCGCTTACGTCGGCACGCACAACTACGACATCGGCGTCAACATCGCCAAGCTCGTCATGCAGATCAAGCCCAAGGGCGGCACGATCTGCATCCAGTCAGGCGGCGCGGCGGCGGCGAACCACAACGAGCGCATGCAGGGGATCCGCGATACCCTCGCCGGCGCGAAAAGCGCGGAATCGCCGGGTGTTCGGCTGACCGGCCAGAACGGCTGGAAGGAAGCGGACGGCTGCCCGCTCTATACGGACGACGACTTCGCCCGCGCCAACCAGCAGATGGAGGATATCCTCGCCAAATATCCGAACCTGGACGCGTTCACGCCGACCGGCGGCTTCCCGCAGTTCCTGCCGGACGCCTACGCGAAGATCGCCAGCAAGTACAAGGACAAGATCGCCTCGGGCGCGCTTGCCCTGGTGGTCGCCGACACGCTGCCGATCCAGATCGACGCGATGAAGCAGGGTCTCTCCGCCGGACAGGTCGGTCAGCGGCCGTTCGAAATGGGATACAAGGCGATGTACTTCCTTAAGGATATGAAGGACGGCAAGCCGGCGCCGGCGGATCCGACCTACACCGGTCTCGACGTCTGCACGCCGAAGACCGCTGACACCTGCGTCGGCGGCGGCAGCTAAGACTCACAAGCGGTCAGTTGACGGGGGCCGGCCTCGCGCCGGCCCCTTTTATTTTGCGCAGGCCGCCCCACGCCGACGGCGCGCAAACCCGAGATGCGGGCTTGTCCGAATCGTGGGACTGTGACATTGTTGCACTGCAGCATTGCGGTTCTGCGGCGGCGGCCCGAGTGGGCGCCGGCGAGCTCATGGCAAAGGAACGCATCTGATGATCATCGGCGTCCTCAATCAAAAGGGCGGCGTCGGCAAGACGACCGTCGCGATCAACCTGGCGGCGAGCCTCGCCGCTTCCGGCGCGCGCGTCCTCCTGGTCGACGCCGATCCGCAAGCGAGCGCGATGGCCTGGTCGAGCACGCGCGAAAGCGAGCCGCCGTTCTCGGTCGTCGGCATGGCGAAGCCGACGCTGCATCGCGACTTGCCGCGGCTCGGCGGCGACTACGACGTCGTCATCATCGACGGGGCGCCGCGGGTGAACGAGCTTGCGCGCTCGGCGATCCTCGCCAGCGATCTTGTGCTGATCCCCGTCCAGCCGTCGCCCTATGACGTATGGGCCGCCGCGGACACGGTGCAATTGATCCGCGAGGCGCAGCAGATGAAGGAAAGCCTCAAGGCGGCGTTTGTCGTCAATCGCCGTATCGCCAGGACCGCGATCGGGCGCGACGCCGCCGTGGCGCTGGCGCAGTTCGAGGAGGTTCCCGTCCTCGCCGCGGTCCTCAATCAGCGCATCATCTATGCCGAGAGCGCGGCCAGGGGGCTTTCGGTGATCGAGGCCGCGCCGGCGAGCGAGGCGGCGCGCGAGATCGACGCTCTCGCCCGTGAAATCTACGGCGGAAAGAAAAGGAAAGCGGCGTGAGCAAGAAGACGATCGCATTCACGATGCCGGCGGCGGCGGCGGCCGCGCAAAAGCGCGCCGGTGGTTCTCGACGGGCTCACCGGCGAAACCGTTCCTTTCGCCGCGGCCGACGAGCAGAATCTTCACGACGTAGGACACGATCCGAAGTCCGACCAATGGGTGCGCGACGATGCGCTTGACGCCGGGCGTCGCGGATCCCGGAGCCGCCATCGGGCGCTTTGGCGGTCGGCGCGAACATGACGATCGATCTTTCCGCGGAGCGGAGTCTGACGGAAGCGATGGCGTTGAGCGTCATGCTTCCGTTTGCGCTTGGGTCGTTCTGGTGGGCCCACGCGATCGCAAGACGTCAGCGCCTCTGGGGCGCCTAGATCAGAACGTTTCTGCGATGAGGCCGCCGATCTCCTTATGGACTGCGTTGCGCGCGTCCATCGGCGCCGAGGATCCGGTGTCATAGACCGCAGCGACGATTGGGGCTCGCTCCGGCGGCCAGATGATCGCGATCGTGTTCGTCGTTCCACGGTCCCCGCTGCCGGTCTTGTCGCCGATGCGCCATGAGGGCGGCAAGCCGGCGCGCAACCGCTTGTCGCCGACCTTGTCGTCGATCAGCCACGCCGTTAGCTGACGCCGGGAGGCTTCGGAAAGCGCGTCGCCGATCAGGACTCGTCGCATGTCCTCGGCCATGGCGCGCGGACTCGTGGTGTCGCGCTCGTCGCCGGGGATTGCGGTGTTCAAACTTGGCTCGTTGCGGTCGAGCCGCGTCACATTGTCGCCGAGCGAGCGCGCGAATTGCGTGAACCCTGCTGGCCCGCCGATCGCCTGCAGGATCAGGTTCGCCGCGGTGTTGTCGCTCCAGTCGATCGCGGCGGCGCACGCCTCGGCGAGCGTCATGCCCCCTTGAGCGACATGTGTTTTCGCGATCGGCGCGTACTCGAGCAGGTCGCTCGGCCGGTAGGCGATTGTCCGGTCGAGGCGCTCTGCGCCCTGGTCGACTCGCTTGAGGACAGCGGCCGAGGCCAGCAGCTTGAACGTGCTGCACATCGGAAACCGCTCATCGGCGCGGCGCTCGAGTGTTGCGCCAGTCCCGGTATCCCGCACAAAGACGCCGAGCCGGCCGCCCTCGCGCGCCTCGATCGAGGCGAGATGCTTTGTAGCCGAGGTCCAGGCGCTCCTCGGCGTAAGGAGCGGCGCTGCGCGCGAGAAAACGCCGCAACGGCCGCCAGGCCGGCAAGGAACGAACGACGGCAGTGACGATGCATGGATCTTCCTCGAATTGGCGGCAACTGACGAGGCCCTTAGTAGCTCGGCGGCGTGATCGCCCAGATCACCTCGGTCTCGTCGGGGCCAGGATTGCAGTAACGATGCGGCAGCGCGCTCTGGAAGCCGAAACTGTCGCCCGCCTCCAGGATCGCCTTGCGGCCGTCGACCCAGAGCTCGAGCCGGCCGCGGATCACCAGGCCCGCTTCCTCGCCGGCATGCGCATAGGGCTCGGCGCCCGAGGAAGCGCCGGGCGAAAGACGGCAGGAGAGAAGCTCGAGCGCGCCGCTCAGATTCGGGCTTAAAAGCTCATCCAGCATGCCAGCCGAATATTCGAGCCGGCGCCGGCGCGCGCGGCGGACGACGAGGTCGCGCTCGGCCTCGGGCGCGTCGCCCGTCTCGAAGAACCAGCCGATCGTCACCCCGAGCGCGCGCGACACCGCATGCAGCGACTTGATCGAGGGCGTCGCGAGGTCGCGCTCGATGAGGCTTAGATAGCCGATGGAAAGGCCGCTCGTTTCCGCCATCGCCGCCAGCGTGACGCCGCGCGCCTTGCGCAGGTCGCGAATCTCGCGGCCGATCCGGCGCGGCAGGTCCGGCTCGGACGGTTCGCTGGCGGGGGAAGCGTGAGTTCGATCGGGCAACGCGATTCATGGGATCCCCGGCCATGTTTTTCTGTTGACAAAAATATCGCCCTAAAATTTTAATGCAAGCTAAGTCGCCGGAGTGGACGGATGGCCGAGAAATATGACGCGATCATCGTCGGAGGCGGCCATAACGGACTGACCTGCGGCGCCTATCTCGCGCGGGCCGGCCTGAAAACCCTGGTCCTGGAGCGGCGGCCGGTGCTCGGCGGCGCGGCTGTGACCGAGGAGGTCGTGCCCGGCTTCAAGTTTTCTGTGTTCAGCTATCTGATGAGCCTCCTGCACCCGCGGGTCATCGCCGATCTCGAACTCGCCAAATACGGTTACAAGGTGCTGCCGGCGACCGACATGTTCGGCGTTCTGCCGGGCGACGATTACATCATTTTCGCTGACGATATCGCCAAGACGCAGAAGTCCTTCAAGCGCTTCTCCGCCAAGGACGCGGAGATTTATCCGGAATTCGACCGATACCTGATGGAGTCGGTCAAGATCATGCGCCAGCTGCTGCTGGAGACGCCGCCCGACCCGTCGTGCCGCGACTGGAAAAGCTTCAAGGAGACGGCGAAATTCTTATGGAAATATCGCCGCGTGGGCAACAAGCTCTTTCGCCTCATCGACCTCATGACCATGAGCGCCGATGACTACCTCAGCGAATGGTTCGAGCGCACCGAGATCAAGGCGGTGCTCGCCTATTACAGCGGGATCGGCACTTTTGTCGGACCAAAAAGCCCCGGCTCCGCCTACGTCATCATGCATCACGTGATGGGCGAGCACGCCGGCGCGGGCGGCTGGGGCTTCGTGCGCGGCGGTATGGGCGCGATCACCCAGGCGATCGCGCGCTCAGGCAAGGAGAAGGGGCTCGCCTGCAAGACGGAATGCGAGGTTGCGGCGATCGACACGGCCAACGGCCGCGCGACCGGCGTCACCCTCGCTGACGGGACGCGCTACGAAGCCGACATTGTCGCGAGCAACGTCTCGGCCAAGCTCACCTTCCTCAAGTTCCTCGACAGGGCGAAGCTGCCGCCCGAGTTCGTTCGCGACATCGAGGCCTATCGGACGTTCTCGACCGCGTTCAAGATCAACATCGCCTGCGAGGCGCTGCCGAAGTACAAAGCCTTCGATCCCGCGGCCTGCGGCTTCGCCTATCCGACATACACGCATATCGGGCCGACGATCGAATATCTCGAGCGCGCCTATGACGATGCGAAATACGGCGACATGTCGCGCGAGCCGTTCGTGACGCCGGTGACGCCGACCTTTGTCGACGACAGCGTCGCGCCGCCAGGCAAGCACATCGTCAACCTGTTCGGCGGCCATGCCCCGTACACGCTCAAGCAAGGCGATTGGGCGACCCGCAAGGACGAGCTCGTGGGCAACGTGCTGAAGATCATCGACAGCTATGCGCCGGGCTTTTCCAGCGGAATCATCGGCCTGCAGGCGCTGGCGCCCCCCGACATCGAGGCGAAGATCGGCTCGCCGCACGGCCATATTTTCCACGGCGAACTGCAGGTCGACCAGCTCTTCTGGGCGCGCCCCGCGCCGCATTGGGCGGACTACCGGACGCCGATCGCCGGCCTCTATCAATGCGGCTCCTCCGCCCACCCGGGCGGCGGCGTCGGCGGCGTCCCGGGCTATAACGCCGCCCGCGAGATCCTCAAGGATCGGCGGGGGATGAAGCGCGGCTCAAGGGCTTCGGGCGGATAGAGCCATGGAGCGAGCGGCGCCGCCAGGCCTCGAGCTTTTCGCCGTGCGGCGAAGCGTCGCGACGCGCAACATCGGGAGATCGTCTTGCCCTGGTCAATCGATTCCGAAACGGGCGTGCTGACCGACGTGCTGCTGTGCCGGCCCGATCACTACCAATGGATCGAGACCAACGCGATCGCCGTCCAGACTTTGGCGTCCGGACGACGGATCGACGCGCAGCGCCTGCAAGCCGAGTTCCGCGAGCTCGAGGACGCGCTCGATCAGGCGGGCGTTCGGCGCCATTACCTCGAGCTCGAGCCGCATCTGCCCTATCAGGTCTATACGCGCGATTCGAGCCAGACCACGCCCTGGGGGCCAGCGCTGACCCAGCTCGCGCTCGCCCCGCGGCGCGGCGAGATCGCCTCGGTCCTGCGCTTCCATGCAGGCCGCGACGGCTTCTGGCGCTATTGCAGCCATGGCGCGATCGAGGGCGGCGATATTCATATCATCCGCCCCGGATTGCTTCTGGTCGGCTGGTCAGGAATCCGCACGACGAAGGAGGGCGCGGCCCAGTTCGCCCGCTGGTTCGCCGACGAGGGCTGGGAGACAAAGCTCTGCTCATTCCCCGAACATTTCCTTCACCTCGACGTCCTCTTCTGCATGGCTGCGCCCGGACTCGCGGTGGCCTGCGTCGAGGTTTTGGGCGACGATTTCGTCCATTGGCTGAGAGCGCGCGATATCCGCGTGATCGAAGCGACCTATCGCGAGGTCATGGCGATGTCCTGCAATCTCCTGGCGCTCGGCGCCGGTCGCGTTCTCTCGCCGCGCCACAGCGCGCGGATCAACGCGGCGTTGCGCGCCGAGGGGCTCGAGGTCCTGGATCCGGAGCTCGACCTTTTCGCCGCTGGGGGCGGCAGCGTCCATTGCATGACGATGCCTCTCGCGCGCGAGCGGGCGTGACAGAGGTGCGCGGCGCGCTCTGCATAATCAATGGCGCTCTTGCTCAAGGATTGTGCGAGCCATGGCTTCGCTTTCGCCGCGCGAACGCCATTCTTCAATTGTCGCGAGCATCGACCGGGGCTAACCTCCGTTGATCTGGCTAAGGAGCGCAAATGGCGTGAGCATAAGGGCGGTCAGCCTTCAGGCGATCGGCGTCGGAAAGTCCTTCGGGTCGTTCCAGGCGCTTAAAAATGTGACGCTCGATGTCGGCCGCGGCGAGTTTCTGACCCTGCTCGGCCCCTCCGGCTCCGGCAAGACGACTTTCCTCATGATCGTGGCCGGCTTCGAGCAGCCGACCGCCGGCCGCCTGATGAGCGAGGGCGAGGACATCACGCTTCGCAGCGCCGAGTCGCGCTCCTTCGGCATGGTGTTCCAGGGCTACGCGCTCTTTCCGCATATGACGGTGGCGCAGAACATCGCCTTCCCGCTCCAGGTGAGGAAGACGCCACGCGAGGTCACGCAGCGCCGCGTCGGCGAGATCATCGAGCGCGTCGGGCTCAGCGGCCACGAAGGCAAGCTGCCGGCGAAACTCTCGGGCGGTCAGCAGCAGCGCGTGGCGCTTGCGCGCGCGCTCGTCTTTGAGCCTTCAGTCCTTCTGCTCGACGAGCCGTTCTCGGCGCTCGACAAGCACCTCCGCGGGCGCATGCAGGACGAAGTGAAGCGGCTGCACCAGGAGTTCGGCACGACCTTCATTTTCGTCACCCACGATCAGAGCGAGGCGCTCTCCCTCTCTTCGCGGATTGCGATCTTCAACCATGGCCAATTGCTTCAGATCGCAGCGCCGCAGGAGGTCTACGAGCGGCCGACGAGCCGATTCGTCGCCGAGTTCCTGGGCGAGATCAACCTTCTGCCGGTCGATGACGTGGGCGAGTGCGCGATCGGCGCCGGCGGCCTGTTCGAAGGCGGCCGTCTCGTCTGCCCGCGTCAGGATCACGCCGCAAGCAGCGGCGTTCTGGCGGTGCGGCCCGAGCACATGTCTCTCGCCGACCGCTGTCCGGACGGAGCGAACGGCGTCGCGGCCTCGGTCGCGGCCACGACCTATCTCGGCGCCTCCATGCGCCTCGGCCTTGTCACGCGAGGCGGGACGCGGCTGACGGTGACCCTGCCGGCCGAGGCCGCGGCGAGCGCGCTCGCGGGCGGACGGGACGTCTGGATCACGTGGCCGGTGACCAAGGGCTTCCTTCTGCCTGAGGACCGAGCCGAGCAGCTTGCAGTAACGGGAGCACAATGATGAACGACGCCTTTGAGAGAGACTGTCTCGAGATCCTGGCTGACAAAGCGCGTCGCGGGGGCCTCAGTCGGCGCCAGTTCGCGCAATGGGCGGCGATTGCGCTTGGCGGCGCGCCGCTTGCGCTGAGGTCGACGGGCGCGCGCGCCGCTGACAAGCAGCTCGTTCTCGTCAATTGGGGCGGCGACGCGATCAAGGCCTACGATCAGGCCTTTGGGCAGCCTTTCTTCAAGGAGACGGGCATCGAGGTGAAGGAGGACGGCACCGGGCCGACCGAAGGGGCGATCGCGGCGCAGTTCAAGAGCGGCAAACCGACCTGGGACCTGGTCGACGCCGACCCCTTTTCCGCCATTTCCCTTGGCAAGCAGGGCATGATCGAGCCGATCGACTATAAGATCGTCGACAAGTCCAAGATGCGCAAAGGCTTCGGCTGGGACTATGCCGCGTCGACCTACTTCTTCTCCTACGTGATCGCCTATGACGCGCAGAAATTCGGCTCCAATCCGCCGAAGGGCATGGCCGATTTCTTCGACGTCGCGAAATATCCGGGCAAGCGCTCGCTGTACAAATGGGGCGCCGGCATGTGGGAGGCGGCGCTGCTCGCCGACGGCGTCGCGCCCGACAAGCTCTATCCGCTCGACTTGAAGCGCGCGCACGCCAAGCTCGCCGCCTTCAAGCCCAATGTCGTCTCCTACTGGGGCGGCGGCGCGGCGAGCCAGCAGGTGCTCTTGAGCGGCGACGCCGCGATGGCGATCATCTGGTCGACCCGGGCGTCGCTGCTCGATCGCGATTCGAACGGCCAGATCAAGTTCATCTGGGACCAGGGTCTCATCTCGCCGGGCGCGCTCGCGGTGATCAAGAACAATCCCGGCGGCAAAGAGGCGGCGATGAAGTTCATCGCCTCGACCTCAGACCCGCAGAGGCAGCTCGTCATGTTCAACCTGCTGGGCCAGGGTCCCGCCAATCCCGCCACCGACGCTCTCATTCCCGCCGACCAGCGCAAATATAATCCCGTCGACCCGGCCAACTTCTCGAAGCAGGTGGCGCTCGACATGCCCTGGTACTCCGACAATTACAGCGCGGCTCTCGACGCCTATACGAAGATCATCTCGGCATGAGGTCGAGGCGCCTGACCGCCGTCTCATCCTTGGCTTCCGTCGGCGCGACGGAAGGCGATGCGGGTCGCATCGCCGCGATCGAGCGCGCCGCGCGAGGCCAGGGCGAAAGGCGTTCGGATAGCGCTCTCCTGACCGGCGTCTGCTTGATGGCGCCGCTGCTTCTCTTCCTCGCGTTCGTCTACGCCGTCCCGTTTCTCGGCGTGGCGGCGTGGAGCGTCACGCTGCCGAAGCCGGGCCTTGGCCAGTACGAGCGGCTGGTCGCCGACCCGCTTGTCTTCTCGGTGTTCGTGCGCACCTTTCGCGTCTGCCTGATCGTGACGGCCCTGTCGGTCTCCGCCGCCTACGCCATCGCTTATGTCTGGGTGCGCGGGAGCAGGCTTCAGCGGCGCCTGGTCGAGTTCTGCATCCTGATCCCGTTCTGGATCTCGATTCTCACGCGCGCCTTCGGCTGGCTCGCGCTGCTCTCCAACCGGGGGCTCGTCAACACATGGCTCGAGGCCGCGGGTGTCATCGCCGCACCGCTGCCGCTCGCCTATAACGAGTTCAGCGTGATCTTGGGCATCACGCATGTTCTCACGCCGTTCGCGGTCTTCCCGCTCGCCTCCTCCATGCGAGCCGTCGATGAGCGCGTTCTCCTGGCCGCCCGCGGCCTCGGCGCCTCGCGTGTGCGCATCTTCTGGCGCGTGTTCCTGCCGATGACCGCCTCGGGCGTCGTCGGCGCGGCCCTCATCGTTTTCGTTTTCACTCTCGGCTTCTTCGTGACGCCCGCCATTCTCGGCGGCGGCCGCAGCATCATGGCGGCGGAGCTCGTCTGGCTGCGCATGTTCCAAAGCCCTGACTGGGGGCTTGGCGCCGCGATCAGCGTCGCGCTGGTGGCGCTGGTCGGCGCCCTCATGGCTGCGCTGTTCCGCCTGGCTAGGCCCGCGCTCATGGGGGGCTCGCGATGATCCAGCGCCCGGGCGCCGTCGCGCTTGTGCTCGCGGGCCTCGTCTGCGCCTTCATGCTCGCGCCGCTGCTTGCGGTCGTGCCGATCTCGTTCACGCCGGCGCGCTTCCTCACGATGCCGCACGGGCGCCTGTCGCTCATCCATTATCGCGAGCTGATCGACAATCCGGACTGGGCGCGCAGCATTCTGCTCAGCCTGCGCATCGGCGTCGTCGCAAGCGCAATCGCCACCGCGCTCGCTCTCGCCTTCTCACTCGGGGTCTGGATGATCCAGCCGCGCTTCGCCGCGCTCATGGTCGGATTCGTCCTCCTGCCGATGATCGCGCCGCCGATCGTCTCGGCGATGACCCTCTATTTCTTCCTGACGAGCCTCTCCGAGGTCAGCGGCGCGATCGGCTATGACACATGGTTCGGCGTCACGATCGCCCATGTCGTCATGATCACGCCCTTCGCGGTCGTGATGATCCTGGTCGCGCTTTCGCAGGTCGACCGGCGGATCGACCTTGCCGCGCGCGGGCTTGGCGCAAGCGCGCTTCAGCGCGTGTTCAGGGTCATCCTTCCCAATATCCGCTTCGGCGTGATGATGGCGGCGCTGATGGCCTTCTTTCTCTCCTGGGAGGAAATCGGCGTCACGCTGTTCGTCACCAGCGTCAACGCCATCACCCTGCCGCGTCTCATGTGGATGGGGGTACATGACAATATCGATCCGGCGGTCGCCGCCATCTCGGTCGTGCTGATCGTCATCACCACGCTTGCGCTCACCGGGCGCATGCTGCTGCAGCGGGAAGAACCCGCATGAAGGACGCATGAACGATGGATGAGGTCTTCGCCCGCCGCGACATGATCGCGCCAGCCAGGCTCAAGGCGCTCAGCGTCAAGTCGGACATGAGCGGAGCGGTCCGGCTCGGCGGCCATGCCGCCGCGCTGGCGGTGACGGGAGCCGTGCTCTGGATGACCTGGGGGAGCTGGTTCGCGGTTCCCTTCTTCATCGCGCATGGCGTCTTGATCAATTTCCTCTATGCGGGCCAGCACGAGTTCAGTCATGCGACCGTGTTCCGCACGAAGAAGCTCAACGAGTTTTTCGGCCGCCTGTTCGGCTTCATCCTGCTTTATCCGCGCGACTTCGATCAGATCCAGCACTTCGCCCACCACCGCTATACCCAGGTCTGGGAGAAGGACGGGGAGCTGGCGCGCGATCGCTACACACTGACCTCCTATCTTCTCTGGGTGCTCGGGCCGACCTACTGGTACACGCGCATCCGGCGCATCCTCCGCTTCTCACTTGGTATCGTCACCGAGCCCTATATCCCGGAGGACCGCAAGGCGGACGTGATCCGCGAGGCGCGCTGGCATCTCGCGGGCTACGCCGCCATCGCCGCGCTCTCCATCGCGACGGGAAGCTTGATCGCCGTGAAGCTCTGGTTGCTTCCAATGCTGGTGATGAAGCCCGTCCATCAATTGCAGAACACGATCGAGCATCTCGGCCTACCGCATGTCGACGCGATCACCGAGAACACCCGCTCGACCCGCACCAACGCGCTCATGCGCTGGATGTGCTGGAACATGCAATATCACACTGCGCACCACGCCTTTCCCGGCGTGCCGTGCTACGCCCTGCCGCGCCTGCATCAGGAGCTTTTCGTCGAGCGCGGCCGCCTGCCGCACACCATGTCCTATCTCGCTTTCCAATGGGCGGTGATTCGCGCCTTATGGAACGGGCGCACCGAAGCGGACTATCCGGACGACGCGATCTGGATCGCCGATGACACCGACCTTCAGCCGGTCGCGCCGCGCGCCCGTCGCGCCAGGCAGGCGTGACGACGATGGCGCTCAGCGTCTATCAGTCGCTATGGGCGACCGAGATGCGCCGCCCGGGTGTTCCCGAGCGGCCGGTCGAGGAGCGTTTCGACCGGGTGCGCGATGCCGGTTTCGACGGGATGGCGATCGATCTGGGCGCGATGGACATTGACGCCGCGCGGAAGCTTGTCCCCGACTTCGGCCGCACGGGTTTGAAAGGCCTGCTGACCGCCTTTCCGCGCTCGATCGAGGAACTGCGTCCGGCCCTTCATCTCGCCAAGGATATCTGCTCGCCCTTCGTCATTGTCGTGGGACAGGTCATGCCGCTCGCGGTCGCCGATATGGCGGAGGCGATCTGGGCGTGGCTTAAGATCGCCGACGAAGAGAAGCTCCCAATTCAGTTCGAGACGCATCGCAACGCCATCACCAACGACCTCTTCTCGACGCTGCTCATGCTCGATGCCGTGCCCGAGATGCGGCTCAGCGCCGATCTCTCGCACTATGTCGTCGACCGCGAGATGATGCAGCCGATCAGCGCCGAGTATCAAAACTATGTCGGACGCATTCTCGAGCGCTCCGATTCCTTCCAGGGCCGCGTCGCCAACCGGTGTCAGGTCCAATTGCCGCTTCATTTCCCGCAACACCGCGTCTGGATCGACACGTTCCTCGACTGGTGGCGTCGGGGCTTCGCCTCATGGCGCCGGCGCTTTCCTGCGGATCGCGACTGCATCTTCCTCTGCGAGCTCGGGCCTCGCGACTATGCGATTACCGACGTGAACGGCGAGGAATTGTCGGATCGCTGGAACGAGGCGCTGCTTCTCAAGGAATGGGCGGCGGCGTGCTGGGCCGCGGCGGCCGAAAAAAGCGCCGGCCGCAGCGCGGCGGCTTAGAGAGAACGCCCATGTCTGTAACGAGCTTCCCCGTGGAAAACCAATCCGCCGAATGGCGCCAGCGTGTCGAGCTCGCCGCCTGCTATCGGCTGCTCGCCCATTACAAGATGACCGACCTCATCTACACCCACGCGACGGTCCGCGCGCCTGGTGAACCGGGGTGTTTTCTCATCAATCCGTATGGTTGGCGCTGGGAGGAGATCACCGCCTCATCGCTGGTCAAGATCGACGTCGACGGCGCCAAGATCGATGACAGCCCGCATCGCGTGAACCCCGCGGGCTTCACCATCCATAGCGCCGTTCACATGGCGCGCCATGATGCGGCCTGCGTCATCCACACCCACACCCGAGCGGGCATGGCGGTGTCGGCGATGAAGGACGGCCTTCTGCCGATCAGCCAGATCGCTTTGCAATATTATGGGCGGCTTGGCGTCCACGATTATGAGGGGATCGCGCTCGATCTCGACGAGCGCCAGCGCATCATCCGCGATCTCGGCGCCTCTTGCGGGCTGATCCTGCGCAATCATGGGCTGCTCACGGTCGGTCGGACGGTCGCCGAGGCTTTCAGCCTGATGTTTTACCTCAACCTCGCCTGCGAGGTGCAGGTGGCGACGCTGTCGATGGGCGCTGAGCTTGTCGTTCCGCCGAAGGAAGTGTGCGAGCGGGTCGGCAGGCAATATGACCAGATGGCTTTCGACGACGGCGACCTTCAGCTTGAATGGGCGGCGCACCTGCGCATGCTCGACGCGCTCGATCCTTCCTATCGGACCTGAGCGTTGGGAGAGACGACGATGGCGAAGACCTCCGAATTCGACTGGACGGCGCCGGCCAGCGCCTATCGCGATCCGGTCATTTTCGAGCGCGAGCGGCGCGAGATCTTCGCCAGGAACTGGATGCTGTTTTCGTGGTCCGGGCGGCTCCCCGATCCGGGCGACGCGGTTGCGGGAACTGTCGCCGGCTATCCGGTTTTCGCGATCCGCGACGACGACGGGAAAATCCGCGCCTTCCACAATGTCTGCCGCCATCGCGGCGCTGAGCTCCTCCCCGAAGGCGCCAGCCATTGCGGCAAGCTTGTCGTCTGCCCCTACCATAGCTGGAGCTACAAGCGCGACGGGCGGCTCAACAAGGCGACCGATTTCGGCGGCGACGCGCATTTCGACGCCAGTGCCTTCAGCCTCTACGCCGTCGACGCCGAGGAATGGCGCGGACTCGTCTTCATTCGCCTGAAGCGCGGCGGCCCGGGCCTGATCGAATGGCTCGGTCCTATCCACGACATGGCGGCCGACTATCCGCTCGAACAGCAGCATTATTTCATGGCGAAGAACCGCGACGTCGCGGTCGACTGGAAAACCTACGGCGAGAACTATCTCGAGTGCTACCATTGCCGGACGATGCATCCGGGGCTTTGCGCCGCGATGGACATCGAGCGCTATCGCATCGATATTTATGAACGCGAAAAGTTCTTCCATCTGCACGCGCCGCGCCGCGATGGCGGCCTGACCCGCGGCCTCTATTTCTACCGCTTCCCGAGCCTCATGCTGAACCTCTACGACTGGGGCAGCTCGATTGCGACCATGGAGCCGCTCGGCCCCGGCCGCATCGATCATATCAACTGGTATTTCTTCACCGACGTCTCGCCCGAGAAGGCCGAGGAGAACCGGCGCTCAGCGGAATGGTCGGCTGAGATCGTCACCGAGGATCTCGACATCATCACCGGCGTGCAACGCAACCTCAACGCCGGCATCTATGAGCGCGGGCCCCTATCGCCGAAATACGAGGCGGCGGTGAAGGCGTTCCAGGAGATGGTGCGCGACGAACTCGCTCCCCGCGACCCGCTCCGCAGCGTCGCCGCGGAATAGGCGGCGCGCAGGTTCGGCTCACCGCCCCGGCGCGGCGGGCGACGGCATGGTCTCGAGCGCGGCGACCATCGCCCGCGCCGTGCCCAGATCGTGCTCATGCATGATCGCGCCCGCGAGCAGCCCGTTGCGATCGGCGAGCGCCGCCATCAGGCGCTCGTGCTCCTCCATCGCCTCGATCCATCGCGTCTCGGATGCAAGCGCCTCGTAGCGCGCCCGCCGCGCGCGGCTGATCAGCGAAGCGTGGATCGCCTGCAAGGTCGCGTTCTTCGCCGCCGCGACGATGGCGAGGTGGATCTCCTGGTTGAGCCTGAAATACGCCTGCCGCTCGCCCGCCGCGTGATGACGCGCCATGCGCTCGTGCATGCGCTGCAGCTTTTCGAACTCGCGCTCCGTGATGCGCTCCGCCGCCAGTTCCGAAGCGTTACGCTCGACGCCCGCGATCGCCTCGAAAAGCTCCCGCACCTGCTCGGCGGAAAAGCCGCTGACGCGCGCGCCGCGCCCGGGAAGGAGATCGACGAGCCCTTCGGTGGCGAGCAGCTTGATCGCCTCGCGGATCGGCGTGCGCGACACCTCGAGGACGGCCGCGAGATTGGCCTCGTGCAGCCGTTCGCCCACCTCAAGCCGCCCCTCCACGATCATGTCGCGCAGACGCTCGGCCGCGGATTCATGCAGGGGCTTGGCGCGGACGATTGCCGCGGGAGCGCCCGCGCCGCGCCGGGGGCGGCCGAGAAGATTTGGGTGCGACAGGTCGCTCATGGTGATTTCGCCTCTGTCGCATGAAACGGCGCCTTTGCATAGAAAAATGGCATTTTGCATTTTGTATGCACGATGCTTGACGCCCGCGGTTTCCAGTGAAACAACAACTTACGGGAGGAAAGGGTCTGGCACAGGCCTTGCAACTCTTGCGCCAACGCCGCGCACTCGCCCCGGCGTCGAACGCGCTCTCCCGGCGAGAGATCCGCTGGGGGACCGGCGCCCCACGGGCCCTTTCCCCGGACGCAAGAGGAGCCAACCGATGCGTGTGTGGACCCAAATGAAATCGACTGTCGCCTCGATTGCGCTCGCCGCGACGCTCGCTCTCACGAGCGCCGCCCTCGCCGACGAGGCCGACCGCTTCAAACCCGCGGCGCCCGAGCCGGGGGTCGAGATTCCCTCGGCCACGATCAAGTTCGGCATGCGCCCCTACGCCGACAACACCTTCTACATCATCGGCATGAAGAAGGGCTGGTTCGACGAGGTCGGCATCAAGTTCGATCCGCCCCCTTATGGGCTCAAGGCCAACAATTCCAACGTCACGACGCTTCTGCTCAACGGCCAGCTCGACATCATCTCGGAATTCTGTCCGCTGATGCTGCCAACCTACAAGGACGCGACCAAGCTCAAGTGCATCGCCTTCACCGACAATTTTCTCGCCAACGCCATCCTCGCCAATCCCGCGCTGAAGCTGAAGTCGTTCAAGGATTATATCGCCGAGGGCAAGAGCTATGACGAGGCGCTCAAGCTCGCGCTTGCCCCCATGGCCGGCAAGACGCTGGTCGGCGCGCCGGAGCTCAGCGACCGTCCGTTCGAGGAATATCTCAACAAGGCGTCGGGCGCCGGCTTCAAGCTGCAGGTGCTCGACGACGCCAAGTCGCTCGTGCTGGCGAAGGCGGGCCGCGAGGACTTCGTCAATCCGGAGGGCGCGCCGATCGTCTATACCTTGAAGGAGGCGGGCTGGAGCGATCTCGTCGACATCGACGACCTCATCAAGCACGGCCCGGGCGGCGTCGATTCCCCGATCGAGCCGCTGATCGGCATCGTCGGCGTCGGCGGCAACTCAGACTACCTCAACGCCCACCAGAACACGGCGCTGCGCTTCCTGTCGGTCGTCTGGCGCATCATCGACGCAACCAAGAAGGACCCGTCGCTCTATGACCTGCAGGCGCCCTACCTGAACTCGATGGCGGGCACGAGCCTCGACGGCAAGGGCGTCGCCCAGACGGTCGCGGTGCTGCATCCGTTCACGACCTTCGACGACAACAAGCAATATTACGAAGACAAGCAGGGGACGACCTACTACGCCAATGTCTGGAACGCGATCATCAAGAACTTCGAGGAGCACAAGATCATCCCCGAGGGGAAGGTGACGCCAGACGACGTCGTGTGGGGCGGCCCCATCTGGCGCCAGATGGTCGAGTATCGTGCGAAGACGGACGAGCTTCTGAAGAAGCTGGACGGCGCCAAGCTCACGCCGGAGAAGCAGGCGCTCGCCGAGAAGGCGAAGACGTTCTACGCCAACTTCGACTTCCTTGACGCCTATCGCCTCGCGCTCGCAGCCTCGGCCTGACAATGGGCGATGGCGCCGCCGGAAGCGTGGCCGAACGGACCGGCGCGAGAGCGGGCCGCGCTTCGCCGCCTTCTGCGTGGGCGGGACGGGCTCTCTCCGCGCTCGATCCGCTCCGGCTCGCGGGCGCGGCGATCTTCCTTGCGCTCTGGCAGGTCGCGTCCGAGTTCGTCTCGCCGATCATCCTGCCGGGGCCGATCGGCGTTTTCGAACGCGGCGCGGCCGACTTCTGGTCTGCGCCCGCGCTTTCCTATTTCGGCCTTGAGGATGCGAGCCTGGCCGGCAATCTCCTCTACACGGCCCAGAACGTCGCCATCGCCACAATCCTTGGGACCGCGATCGGCGCCACGCTCGGCCTGCTCTCCGCCCGACTCTGGTTCGTGCGCGCGGCGATGGACCCGGTGATGATGACGGCGGGGACGGTGCCGATCCTGATTGCGGCCCCGTTCCTCCTGATCTGGTTCGGCGTCGGCCGCGCGAGCGCGGTGAGCCTCGTCACCTTCTATGTCGTGGTGATCCTGTACATCTCCGCCCAGCGCGCGGCGTTGAACCTCGACCCGATCTACGAGAATTACGCGCTGACGCTCGGCGCCGGACGGCGCGGGATGCTGGGCGCGATCCTCATTCCCGGCGCGACGCCCGAGATCCTCGGCGGCTTCCGAATTGCGCTCGCCGGATCCTGGGGACTCGAGGCGGTGGCGGAGCTGCTCGGCTCGCAGACCGGCGTCGGCAAGGTGATCGAAGTGCTCGCCGGCGCCACGGATCCCCAAGGCATTCTCGCCACGCTTCTCCTGCTCGGATTGGCGGCGATCCTCGCCGACGCGGTCGTGACGCTTCTGATCGGGCGCCTCACCGCCTGGCGCGATCCTAAAGCCTGAGGAGCGGACAAATGTCCATGGCCGCGCCCAATCCCCGCATGATCGAGCTCGTCGAGGTCGGCCGCGCCTATACGCGCGCCGACGGACAGGCGGTCACGGCCGTCGACCGCGTGTCGCTGACCGTGCCCGAGGGCGAGTTCGTTTGCCTGATCGGACCGTCCGGCTGCGGGAAGAGTACGCTTCTGCAGATGGTCGCAGGCCTGACCGATCCCTCGTCGGGCGCCATCGTCGTGGACGGCAAGGAGATCGACGGGCCGGGCGGCGAGCGCGGCATGGTGTTCCAGCGCGACAGCGTTTTCCCTTGGATGCGGGTCATCGACAATGTCGAATACGGCCTCAAGTGCCGCGGCGTTGACGCCAAGGAGCGCCGCCTGGTCGCGCGCGACTACCTCAGGCGGGTCGGGCTCGCGCATGTCGAGCGCGCCTGGCCGCGCGAACTCTCGGGCGGCATGCTGAAGCGGGTGGCGATCGCCGCCGTGTTCGCCAATGGTGGGCGCGTGCTGCTGCTCGACGAGCCTTTCGGCGCGCTCGACTATGTGACCCGTCATCAATTGCAGGACGTGCTGCTCGACCTGTGGGAAGAACCCGGCCGCGCCGTCCCGACCGTCATCTTCGTCACCCATGACGTGGACGAGGCGCTGACGCTCGCCGACCGGATCGTCGCGATGCGCGGTGGCGCCATCATCGACGACATCCCGGTCCGCGCGGCGCGCCCGCGCGACACCGACAGCCTGCTGCTGCCCGACATGGTGGCGATCAAGCACAAGCTGCTTGGGCATCTCGGCCTCGAACGGGCGGGGCGCGCGGCCGGCCGCCCGGCGCAGAGCGAGAGCGCGGCGTGACCGCGCTCTCCCGCAGGCGCGACCTGGCCGTATCCGTCGCGGTCTTCCTGGCGCTGATCGTCCTGTGGGAGATCCTGTCCCTCGTCTACACCGCCGAGGCGCAGCCTGGAGAGCCAATGGTCGCGGGCTGGGGCACGCTCTTCACACGCACGCTTCTGAGCCTCTCCGATTATTGGCAGGGCGGCTTCGGCGTCAAATCCGTCGCGGACGGCGCTCAGCGGAGCTACCTCGCCGCGATCCTCTCGCTGGCGTCGCATTCCGCCGCGACCTTTGTTCGGCTGATCAGCGGGCTCCTGCTCGGCGGCATCCTTGGCGTCGCGCTCGGTCTTGGCGTCTCGTGGTCGCGCTGGAGCCGCAGGCTGGTCGAGCTTCCGACGCAGTTCCTGCGTGCGCTGCCGCTGCTCGCCATGGTGCCTTTGTTCCAGCTCTGGTTCGGCACCTACTTTTTCGGCCAGGTTCTGTTCGTTGCCTATGGGGTCGGCGTCATCGTCTTCGCCGGCGTCGTCAACGCGGTGCGCAACGTGCCGCAGATCTATCTCGACAACGCACGTTCGTTCGGCGCGTCGCGCTCCCAGCTCTACCAAACCGTGATTCTTCCGGCGATCCTGCCCGCCATGCGCTCGGTGACGCTGCTGAGCCTCGGCGCAGGCTGGGGCGCGGTGCTGGCCGCTGAATATCTCGGCGCGCAGTCGGGTCTCGGCTACATCATCGTCTACGCGCAGCAGTTCGGCCTGCTCGACCGCATGTTCCTGGTCGCGCTCCTGTTCATCCTCTATACGTCGGTGAGCTACTGGGCGATCGAGCGGCTCTTCGCGTGGCTGCTCGCCTGGTCGCCAGCCGAGGCCGCGCGATGAATGCGGCGAGCCGAAGCGACGCCGCCCTCGACCTCGTCGAGCGCCTGCGGCGCGGGGAAACGAGCGCGGTCGAGGCGATGCGCCTCTATCTCCGCCGCATCGAGGAGCGGGAGAAGGACGTCCGCGCCTTCGCTTATCTCGCGCCTGAGGCGGCGATGGCCGCAGCTGAAAAGGCTGACGCGGCCAAAGCTTCCGGCCTTGCGCTGGGGCCGCTCCACGGCCTGCCGGTCGCGGTCAAGGACATCATCGACACGGCCGACATGCCGACAGAATTCGGCGGCGAGATCTTCGCCGGCAGGCGGCCGAAGCGCGACGCCACGATCGTGCAGCGCCTGCGTTCGGCCGGCGCGATCGTGGTCGGAAAAGCGGTGACCTCGCAATATGCGCTCTTCGTCCCCGGTCCGGTCCGCAATCCCCACGACCTCGCACGCACGCCAGGCGGCTCGTCCAGCGGCTCGGCCGCCGCGGTTGCGGCGGGCTTCGTCCCCGTCGCACTCGGGACGCAGACCAACGGATCGATTGTGCGGCCCGCTTCCTACTGCGGCGTCGTCGGGTTCAAGCCGAGCCTCGGTCTTCTGCCGCGCACCGGCGTGCTGCGGCACGCGCCGCTCATCGATCATCCAGGCGTCTTCGCGCGGACGGTCGCCGATGCGGCGATGGTGGTCGACGCGATTGGGGGCGAGGACGCCGAGGACGCGTTCTCCCGTCCTCTGCCGGGCTCGCTGCTCGCCGCCGCCGAGGCCGGGGGTCCGCCGCCCAAGCTCGCCTTCACGCTCGGGCCTTTCGAGGCGCATGCGGATCAGGCGACGCGGGAGGCTTTCGCCACTTTTCTCGCACGCCTGCCAGTCAAGGCGGAGGCCGTGACGCTTCCGCCCGAATTCGCCAAAGCCGAGGCGGCGATGTCGGACCTCATGTGCGCGGGCGTGGCCGAATCGCTCGGCCCCGAGGTCGACCGCGCGCGGGACCGCGTCCCGGAGCGGGTGCTTGGGATCGTCGCCGAAGGTCGCGCGCTCTCGGCCGTCCGCCTCATGGAGGCGTGGGTGCGCCGCGACGCGCTGCGCGCCGGGATCGCCCGGCTGATCGCGCCCTATGACGCTGTGCTCACCTTCGCCTCCGCCGGCCCGGCGCCGTTGGCGTCGGAAGGGACGGGAGACCCGATCTTCGCCACCCTCTGGTCGCTCGTCGGGGCGCCGGCGATGAGCCTGCCGCTCATGCGCGCCGGAAACGACCTGCCGATCGGCGTCCAGGCGGTCGGCGCGCCCGGCCGCGACCTCGACCTCACCCGCGCCGCAGCCTGGCTCATGCGCGCCTGACGCGCGTTCAAAACCGAGATTTCCTCCCCATGCGCATCCTTCTCCTCAACCCGAACACCACGGAAGCGGTTACGACCCTGATGGCCGACGCGGGGCGCGCGGCGGCTGGCCATGGCGTCGAGGTCAAGGCTGTCACCGCGTCGCGCGGGCTTCCCTACATCACGAACCGGGCCGAAGCGCAGATCGCGGGCGCGGTCGCGCTCGAAATGCTGGCCGACATGCGGGGAAGCTTCGACGCCGCCATTCTCGCGGCCTTCGGCGATCCCGGTCTCATGGGCGCGCGGGAGCTGTTCGATTTCCCCGTGGTCGGCGTTGCGGAAGCGGCGATGCTGACAGCCTGCATGCTGGGCGGCCGGTTTCTCATCGTCACGTTCACCGGCGCGCTCACCGGCTGGTATCGCGATTGCGTCGCCATGCACCGGCTCGAGAGCCGGTGCGCGGGCGTCGTGGCGCTTGACCGCGACTTCGGCGTGCTCGAGGACACGCGCGAGGCCAACTGGTCCGCGCTCGTCGCGCTCGCCAACGAAGCGGTCGCGCGGCGCGACGCCGATGTGGCGATTCTCGCCGGCGCCCCGCTCGCGGGGCTCGCCGCGCGCGCGCGCGATCTCATTTCCGTGCCGGTGGTCGAGCCGATTGCAGCCGCGGTGAAACAGGCCGAGGCGTTGCTGGCGCTCAGAACCGTCAAGGCGACGAGCGGCAGTTTCCGCCGGCCCGCGCCGAAGGCTTCGTCAGGCCTCGCCGCGAAGCTCGCCGACTATCTGGAGCATGCGTGACATGATGCGAGGGCGCATTACGCTCGCGGGCCGGCGCTATGACGTCGAGCGCGACTTCGGCCGCCTTCCGGCCGGCATGGCGCCGGCGCGGGTGAGCCAGGTCGCGGTCGACTCCGGGGCCCATGTCCATGTGCTGCGGCGGGGCGATCCGCCGGTGCTCGTCTTCACTTCCGACGGCGCCTTTCTTCGCGCCTATGGCGCGGGTCTGATCTTCGATTCGCACGGGCTTTCCATCGATGCGCAGAACCGCGCCTGGGTCGTCGACCGCGACGCGCACGAGGTCGTGGTCTTCGACATGAGCGGCGAGCCGGCCCTCAGGCTTGGCGAACGCCACGAGCCCCACTGGGCCGAGCCGTTCAACCATCCGACCCGCGCCGCCGTCGCCGCGGACGGCGAGATCTATGTCGCCGACGGCTATGGCAACGCGCGTGTCCACCGGTTCTCGCCCGAGGGACGATGGATCGCGAGCTTCGGCGAGCTCGGACATGGCCCCGGCCAGTTCATGACGCCCCATTCGGTGATCGTGGACCGTGCGGATCGTGTGCTGATCTGCGACCGGGAGAACGATCGCGTTCAGGCGTTCGACCGGGAGGGCCGCTGGCTCATGGACTGGCGCGGCCTCTGCCGGCCGATGGATCTCCTCGAGCGCGACGACGGCGTGATTTTGGTGAGCGATCAGGTGCCGAGCCTCACCGCCTTCGCCCCGGACGGGGAGCGGCTCGGCCGCGCGCGTCCCTCGCTGAACGGATCGCATGGCGTCGCGCTCGCGCCGGACGGCGCGATCTATCTGGCGGAGATCGACCCCTCGTCGGTGACGAAGCTCAACCCGGTCTGAAACCGCCGGCTACGGGTCGACCACGACCAGCTCAGGCAGGTCTGCCCATTCCTCGTCGCCGGTGGTTCCGTCGATGAAGGTGAGGATGGCGAAGCGGCCGGCGCGCTCGAGCGGCGAGAGCGGATGGTGCCAGGTGTCGGGGCGGTAATTGATCCCCGTGTCGCCCGGCACGCGGAAGGCGCGCAGGCGCGAAAGGTCCGGCTTTCCGTCCGCGCCCTGCGGCGCCACCATCACGAGATAATTGGCGCAGTCCATCGGGACGAACGCCTGCGACGAATGGACGTGGCGCTCCATCTTCGCCGCCGTTAGTGGCAGCGCCTTCGGCTCGACGGTCATCATCGACAGCCGCGGGCGCGCCGAAGCGCGGCCATTCTGCAATTCGTCGATCAGCTGCTGCGGGCCTTCGCTTGGCGGCAGAAGGTCGCCGAAGGGCGCGAAGGCTTGCGGAGTCACAGGTTCGATTCTGAGACGCATCACGCCGACCTTTCCTCGCGCTTGCGGATGGATGTTAGAGCACGTTGCGTTCGGACGGTATCGTGATTGCGAGGAGCGAAAGCGACGAAGCAATCCAGGGAACGAAGGGCGTACACGATACATGGAGTGCTTCCTCCCGGGTCCTAGAGCCCGGGGGTCGCAATTACGACCGCCGTTCGACCCAACTGCGATCTGCTAAACGACGCGCACGCCGCCGCGATTCCATCCTCGCCCGCGATCGCCGAACGCCTCGAAGCCGTCGCCGGTGACAGCGACCGTGTCCTCGAGCTTGATGAAGCCGCGCCGCGGGTGCACGAGCGTTGTCTCGATCGAGATGACCATGCCCGATTCAAGCGGGCGGTCGGCGTCATAGGCTGGATATTTGATCGGCCCATGGCCCGTGAGCCGCGGCGCCTCGTGGCTGATGAGGCCCATCCCATGCGCGACGAACTCGATCGAATTGGCGCGCGGCGACCTGTTCAGAACCTCCCCAGCGCTTACATAAATGTCTCCGCCGTTGACGCCGGCGCGGATCGGCTTGCGCGCCGCCATCTGGATGGCGTCCACCTCGCCGAGCAGATCCACGAGCTCGGCGTCGGGCTCGCCCTGGATCGCCATGCGGCAGAGGTCGCCGATATAGCCTTTGTAATTGCCGCCGGAATCGAGCGACAGGATGTCGCCCTCGCCCCACACCTCGTCCGAAGGCGCGCGGTTGAGGTTCGTCCCGGCGGTGAGAAGGCAATATTCGAACGTGAGGCCGCGGTTCACCTCTTCGCGACGCAGCGCTTCGACAAGCTCCAGCTTGGTCGCGCCCGGCCCGTGCGAGGCGATCACCGCCAGCATCGAATCGACCACGAGGTCGGAGGCGGTCCGCAGCAGATCCAGCTCCTCCCGGGTCTTGCGCGCCCGCAGCCGTTCGAACGGAAAATGCGCTTCGAGGAACGTGACCCCGGGCAGTTCTCGCGTCATGAGCTCCGCCGCGTCGGCGGGCAGGAAGGCGCGCTCGATTCCGACGCGCCTTACATTCTGGGCGAGCTTTGCGAGATGTTCGATCGCGACCTGCGTCGCGTCGAGCGTCGCTCCCGCTGTCCGGAAGACGGGGGTCCAGAATTTGCCCAAGTCCCTCTCGTAGGATTCCATCCCGTGCCCGATATAGATCGATTGCTCCGGGCGGCCTTTGACGTAAACGAGAAGGGGCAGATAGCGGCTGACGCCGATCGCGTCGAAATGGTCGAAGAAGAAGAACCGATAGCCGCCGAACAGATACTGGATGTTGTGCTTGGACGAGATCACCACCGCGTCCATGCCAGCCTCATCGAGGAGACTGTCAAGGCGCGCGCTGTCGAACGGCAGCGGAGCGGCGCCAGCCGTCGCCGATAATGAGCCGAGGCTCTCATTCATGGGTTCCTCCCTCGCATGATCCGGAAGTCGGCCAATATACCTCAAGCCGGCAACACTGTCGCGACTCGCTTTCGGTTGCCAAAAGCGCGGCGCTCCCCAATCATTGCAGGCGCCCCTCGAGCCAAGGCGGATCTCCATGCTCTCAGTCGACGCCAAAGGCGTCTTTCCCATCGCGCCGACGCCCTTTCTTGATGATGGCGGGATCGACGCCGCCAGCGTCGACCGTATGATCGATCATTATGTCGCGGCCGGCGCTGACGGCTGCACCATTCTCGGCATCATGGGCGAAGCGCCGAAGCTCGAACATGACGAGGCGGTCGGCATCGTCGCGCAATGCGTGGCGCGTGCGCCGAAACTGCCGTTCATCGTCGGCGTCTCCGCCCCCGGCTTCGCGGCCATGCGCGCTCTGTCGCAAGCCGCCATGGCCAAGGGCGCGGCCGGGGTGATGATCGCCCCGCCGCCGTCGCTGCGAACGGACGACCAGATCGTGACTTACTACGCGCAGGCCGTCGAAGCGATCGGGCCGGACATTCCCTTCGTCATTCAGGACTATCCCTTGGCGCTTAGCGTCGTCATGACGCCGAACGTCATCCGGCGGATCATCACCGACAATCCGTCCTGCGTCATGCTCAAGCACGAGGACTGGCCGGGGCTGGAGAAGATCTCCGCTCTCCGGCGGTTCGAGAAGGAGGGCAAGCTGCGCCGCGTGCCGATCCTTACCGGCAACGGCGGCCTCTTCCTCGATTTCGAGATGGAGCGCGGGGCCGACGGCGCAATGACCGGCTACGCTTTTCCCGAGATGCTGATCGACGTCGCGCGGCTGTCAGGCGAAGGAAAGCGCGAGGAAGCGCACGACCTGTTCGACGCGCATTTGCCGCTCGTGCGATACGAGCAGCAGCAGGGCGTCGGCCTCGCCACCCGCAAATATGTGATGATGCGGCGAGGGATTCTTAGCTCCGATGCGCAGCGCAAGCCCGGCGCCGGTTTGAGCGCGACGGCAAAGGCGGAAGTCGACTATCTGCTCGCCCGGCTCGCGCGACGCGACGCGCGCGCCGCCGCGCCGGGATTAGCGGCGGAATGAGAAAGCGGAAGCGGACGGAATGGGAATAGATTACTAAGACCAGGAGTCGATAGTCCAAGTTTTGTCCTAGTCGGGAGGGCCAATGGATATTCCTGTACTGACAATTAGCTATCAAACGCACCCTAATATCGCGGACAACATATTCGACGCTCAAATGGACGGCGCGCCGAAAGTGCTGACATACGACGGCACCAATCCCGTTCTGCGTAGAGCAGCGATGCGTTTTAATGACATCGACTCCTCTGGGTTCGTTTACTCTGGGAAGGTGCCGATCGTTCGGCCAAGCCCGGCCTTCCTGGAAGGCGCAAAGACGGATCGCGACGAGTATCCTTTTGCTTGTACTCTCGAAGGCGGTTCCGCCAGCAGGATTGCGCATGTCCCGGCAGGCGAAAATCGCTCGGCCGGCGCGTTGATGCTGGCCTTCTTCAACAGGCATGGGATGGTGAGAGCCTCGTATTTTCGGGTGCGGGTCGTGGATCACGCGCGTGGAGTGGTCACGCGACCGTGTCGCGTGACATGTAAAGGATGCGCGACCTTGTGCCCCTAGAGCTCCGGCTTGGTCAGCCGAGATATTCCATGATGGAGAGCCCGGCGCCGCTCCAGTCGGTGCAGTAGCAGAGCCCGTTCTTGTCGACGAAGACGTCGGCCGAATGCAGCACGACCGGCCGGTTGGGGCGTGGATCGACGAGCTTCTTCGGCGCCGGCGGCACGCAGGCCCCGACTTCGACGGGCCTGAAGGGGTCCGCGATGTCGTACACCCTGACCCCGGCGTTCTGGTAGGTGGCGAAGATGAGGCTTGAGCTCTGGAACGAGCCCGGCCGGTTCTCGTGGATGTTATGCGGCCCGAAATGGCCGCCGACCGCGACATAGTCCCGGTCGTCCGGCAGCGGGAAGGTCGCGACGCTGATCGGGTTCGACTTGACCTGATTGTCGAACACCCAGATCGGTTTGAAACCGTCCTCCATGTTGTCGAGCACGGCCTCGTCGAGAACGATGAGCAGATTCCGGTCCGTCAGCGGCAGGCAATTGTGCGTGCCGCCGCCGAACGGCGGCGACCAGACGCGATGGACGATGAGCTTCGGGTTCGCCTTGTCGGACACATCGACGCTCGCTAGGCACCCGTCGCGCCACGCGCAATAGGCGATGTCGTCGGCGACGACCGCGTGGTGCAGGCCGTAGCGGCCGCGCTCGAGCGGCCATTTCGCCGTCTCGCCGGCCGCGAGATTCATGCCGGGCAGCCAGTAGCGGCCGACGATCTCAGGCCTGGCCGGGTCGGCCATGTCGATGATGACGAGGATATAGTCGGAAAAGCCGTCGATCATCGCCGAGGCGTAGGCCCACCGCCCGCCGACATACCAGATGCGATGCAGGCCCGCGCCATCAACTGGCATGAAGCCGATCTGGCGCGGGCCGTCAGGCTTGGAAATGTCGTAGACCGCCATTCCCGCCGACCAGTCGCGCGCGGCGCCCGAGACATGCGCCCCGTGCGAGCCCGACTGGGGCTTATAATAGTTGCGCTCGTCCGCCATCTCGGCTTGCGAGAACATGTCGCGGCCATGCACGAGCAGCAAGAGGTCGTCGTGGACCTGCAAATGCAGGCTCCAGGTGTTCGGCGGGTTCTGGACATAGGCGACGGCCTTCGGATCGCGCGGGTCGCGCACGTCGATCACCGAAAAGCCCTTCGAGCAGACGTGGCCGATATAGGCGTAGCCGTTGCGCACCATGATCTGCTGGCCGTCGGAGCGGCCAGCCTGATCGGAATGCCCGATCAGGCGCATGTTCTTGGCGTAGCTCGGCTTGAGCGCCTCGGCCGCGGTCATGAGTGGGGCTCAGCCCTTGTATTCGACAATGTAGAGGCCGGCGCTGAAGTCGGTGACGTAGCAGAGCGCGTTCTTGTCGACGAAGACGTCGGCGGAATGCAAAACGATCGGCCGGTTCGGCCGCGGGTCCACCCACTTGGCCGGCGGGGGCGGCACGAAGGCGCCGACTTCCTTCGGCCGGAACTGGTCCCTGATGTCGTACACGCGCAAGCCGGCGTTCTGGTAGGTCGAGAAGATCAATTCCTCACTGACGAAGCTTCCAGGCCGGTTCTCGTGAATGTTGTGCGGCCCGAAATGACCGCCGACCTTGAGATAGTCCTTGTCGGACGGGGGAGGGAAGGTCGAGATGCTGATCGGGTTCGACTTCACCTGGTTGTCGAAGATCCAGATCGGCTTGAACCCGTCCTCCTGATTGTCGAGCACGGTCTCGTCGACGACCACGAGCAGCTCGCGCTTGGGCAGCGGCAAAGCGTTATGCGTGCCGCCGCCGAACGGCGGCGCCCAGACCTTGTGGACGAGGAGCTTCGGATTGACCTTGTCCTTGACGTCGACGACCGCGAGGCAGGCGTCGCGCCAGCTGCAATAGGCGATGTCGTCGTGGATGACCGCGTGATGAAGGCCGAAACGCCCGTTCTTCGTCGGCCAGTTCGCCTTCTCGCCGGCCGCCACGTTCATGCCCGGCAGCCAGTATTTCCCAACCATGACCGGCTTCTTCGGGTCCTTCATGTCGATGGTGATGAGGATATAGTCGGAGAAGCCGTCCAGCAGCGCGGAGGCGTAGGCCCAGCGCCCGCCGACATACCACATGCGATGCAGGCCCGTTCCCTCGACCGGCATGAAGCCGATCTGTCGGGGCTCGTCGGGCTTGGAGATGTCGTAGACCGCCATGCCGGCCGACCAGTTGCGCGCGGCGGCTTCGGGCTTGGCGTGATGATCGACAGAGCCTTTGTAATAGGCCTTCTCGTCGGCGAGCTCGGCCTGGGCGAACATGTCCTTGTTGTGGATGACCAGGAGAATGTCGTCGTGCGCCTGCAGGTGAAGCGTCCAGGTGTTGGGAGGCGCCGCGACGTGCTTGACGTATTTGGGATGAGCAGGGTCGCGGACGTCGATGACGGAAAATCCCTTGGAGAAGATATGGCCGATATAGGCGTAGCCGCGGTGCACCATGATCTGCACGCCGTCGCAGCGCCCGTCCTGATCGCTGTAGCCGACGAGGCGCATGTTCTTGGTCGCGTAGTCGGGTTTGGGCAGGGTATCGGCCATCGTCGGTCTCCGTATCGTGCTCATTGAAAAAAGACTAGGGGCGCGTCGGGCCCATCGGCGTCAGGCGCATCGTCTCACACAAAGAGGACGCCGCTCAAAGCGCGACGCCCTCTCGTCGGAACATGCCCGGTCTGGCGCCTACTTCACGCCCCAGATTTCTTTGTAGTGTTCCTTGTAACCGTTGTCAGGGTCGAAAATATTATGCGCGCCGCCGTCCTTGTCGATATTGGCGTTGATGAACAGGTGGACGTGCGACACGTAACCGCTCGGCGGCTGCCCGGCGAAAGCGCGGTTCAGTTCGTCGATCGTCTGCCAGCCCTGCAGATGAAGCGGCTCGGCGACGGTCGCAAGCTGATATTGCTTGCCGCGAATGCGCTCGAACGCCGGCACCGATCCGTCGCCCGCGGAGATCTGCCGCGGATAGCCGGTCGCCGGATCGACGCCCGCCGACTGCAGCGACGGAGCGGAGAAGTCGAAATAGAGATCATTGACGGCGATCGAATAGGTCCACGCCTTGCCGTACTTCGACAACAGCGAGGTCGTGAGCTGCGGCATCCGGTTGGCGAGGTCGCCGATCGGCGTGTCCTCGATCGCCAGCACCTTGCAGCCCGCGCAGCCTTCAATCGCCGCCTTCTCCGCATTGGTTTTGGCGGTGGCGATTCCATAGATGCTGTCGGTGAAGAGGATCACGCCAGCCTTTCCGCCGGAATCGACCACGGCGTAAAGGGCGGAAGCCTTGGCGACCTCGTTCGGGTCGGTGGTGATATTGGTGAAGACGTTGGGATTGGCCGCGATCTTGCCCGGGCCCGGACCTGAGTGCCAGCCGACGACCTTGATCCCGGCCTTGACCGCCTGTTCGATCGTCGGCGCCTGCTCGACCGCGTCAGGGCTGCCGAGAATGATGCCGTCGGGCTTGAGCGCGATCGCCTGGGTCATCGCCGACGTGCGTCCCGGGACTGATCCCTGGCCGTCGAGAATGCGGAACTCCCAGCCGAGCGCCTTGGCCGCCTCGGCCGCGCCGTCGCCAACGCCTTGCGCCCCGCCGTTGCGCTGATCGGTGGAGACATAGATCACGAGCTTCTTGCCCTGCGCCTTCGGGCCGGTGGTCGGACCGTCCCATTTCGTCACCGGCGCGATCGCCTGGGCGATATAGTCCTTGGCCGCCTTCATGTAGGCGTCGTCGTCGGCCCGCGCGCTGGGTGCGCCCAGTCCCGTCAGCGCGGCGGAAGCCATCAGGCTCCCGGCCACAAGATATGATTTCGGCATCTGTTCCTCCCTCACATGACTGCAGGCTCAAGGCCCGTCAGCTTGGTTGCTCCGCATTTTCCCATCACGGCGTGACGCGCCGTCCATCCGAAAGGCGAACCATCATTCAACCTGGGACCTTTTCGGAATTGTTCTTGGCTTCGCGGTTCAGGGCCCGCGCCGGACGCACGGCGCTGCGCTGGCGCTGAGCGAAGGCGGCGAGCGCGATCGAGATGACCAGCGTCGCGCCATTGAAAAGAGGCTCGACAAAGAAGGCGCCGCCAAGCTGCTGGATGCCGGAGATTCCGACCGCGAGAATCAGCACGCCGCAAATCGTGCCCCAGATATTGACCCGGCCCGGCTTGATCGTGGTCGAACCCAGGAAGGCGCCGACGAGCGCCGGCAACAGATAATCGAGTCCGACATTCGCCTGGCCGATTTTGAGCTTCGCCCCCAAGACGCAGCCGGCGATGCCGGTGATCACTCCGGCGCCGACAAATACGCCGATGACATAGGCGCGCACCGGAATGCCGTTGAGCGCGGCGGCCTTCTCGTTGGCGCCGATCGCATAGATGTGGCGCCCGATCGGGAGGCGCTCGCTGACGATCCACAAAACGATCGCCAGAACGAGGACATAGATCGCGGGAATTGGGATTCCGAAGACCGAGGTCGAGTTGATCGCGAGGAAACCAGGCGAAAGCGCTCCGACGATCTGGCGTCCGTCCGTATGCCAGAGGGCGAGCGCGTAGAGAATCGTGCCGATGCCCAGCGTGGCGATGAACGAATTGATCTGAGCCACTTCGACCAGCAAGCCGTTGATGAGGCCGGTCAACCCGCCGCAGGCGATCACGATCACGATCGCCAGCGGCCAGGGAACGCCGTATGTCACCTGCAGGCTGATGGCGAGAATGTGCCACATGACGATGCCGAAGCCGACGGTGAGATCGATTCGGCCGGCCATCATCGGCAGGGTCGCGGCCAGCGACAGCATGGCGATGATCGCCTTGTCGGCGAGGATCGACCGCGCGTTGAGCCAGGTCGGAAACGTGTCGGGAAGCAGCAGCGAGAAAAAGATGATCAGAAGGAGCGTCAGGATGGGCAAGCCATAGACCGACGCGATGCGCACGATCGCCTGTCCGCGCGACAGCGTCGCCCATTCCGAACGGGTCGGCTCGAGCGCGTTCGACTTAATGGACTGCATGGGCGCCGCCGGGGCCGCTCAACGAAGCGCCAAGGAGCGGCTCCGAGCGCCGAACGCTCGCAGAAGCCGCGGCGAGCAGATTCTCGACCGAGAGATCAGCGGCGCCGAGCTCCGCGACCACCTGCCCGCGATCGAAGATCAGCGCCCGATGGCAGACCTTCGCCACCTCCTCGAAATCCGTCGATACGATGACGATCGCCGCACCGGCCTGGAGCGCGACATCGAACAGACGGTAGATCTCGGCCTTGGCCCCGACGTCGACGCCCGCGGTCGGATCCTCGAACACGTAGATCTTCGCGTTGAGGTGCAGCCAGCGCCCGACCACCACCTTCTGCTGATTGCCGCCCGACAGGAACTCGATCGGCAGCGTCGGATCGTTCGGCCGCAACCCGAGCTGCACGCCGCGCTCCCTCGCGGCGCGATTCTCACGCGCCGGCGAGATGAACGAAAACAGGCTCAAACCGGCCGCGACCGGATTGAGGAACAGGTTCTCGCGCACCGACAGATTCGGCATGATCGATTCGCCGACCCGGTCGGCGCAGACCAGATTGATTCCGAGCGCCATCGACTGGCGCGGCGACGAGACGGCGACCGGACGTCCGTCGATCAGGACGCGTCCCGCCTGTCACCGGCGAGACCCCGAACAACGCCCGCCCGACGCTCTCCTGCCCCGCGCCGCGCAGCCCGACCAGACCGACGATCTCGCCCGAGTGGATCTCGCATTCGATCGGCCCGACCTCCGCCACCATGACCGACTGCAGGGCAAGCCGCGGCGAGCCGTGGCGCTCGGGCGGGCGGCGGAAGACCTGCGACGGCTCGCGCCCGACGATGAGAAGAATCGTTTCGTCCGGCGTGGTCTTCGCGACTTCCCGCTCCCCCGCGACGCGCCCGTCGCGCAGCACGATCATGCGGTCGGCGATCTCGAACACTTCGTCGAGACGGTGCGAGACGTAGATCATCGCGACGCCGCGGGCGCGCAGCCGGCGCAACGCGGAAAACAGCCGGCTCACTTCGTCGGCGGGCAGGCTCGCCGTCGGTTCGTCGAGGACGAGGATCTCGGGCTCGGCCGCGAGCGCGCGGGCGATCGCCACCAGCGACTTTTCCGTCCGGCTCAGATTCTGGATGCGGGTGTCGGGATCGATGTCGGCGCCAAGCGCGTCGAGCGCGCGCGCGGCGCGGCGGCGCGCCGCGTCCTGATCGATCAGGCCAAGGCGGCGCGGAAAGCCGAGCGTCATGCAGATGTTCTCGGCCACCGTCATCCAGTCGATCAGGCCGAGGTCCTGATGGATGAAGGCGATCGGCAAGCGGCGCAGCGCGTGAGCGGCGTCGACGCCGCGAAAGCGGATGGCGCCGGCGTCGAGCGTGTAGACGCCGGCCAAAATCTTGATCAGCGTCGACTTGCCCGCGCCGTTCTCGCCGAGGAGCGCGAGAATTTCGCCGGCGTTGAGGGTCATGCCGACGTCCGCCAGCGCCTCGGTGCCGCCGAAGCTCTTGAAGACGCCGCTCACCTGCAACAGTTCGCCGGCGTCCGCCGCCTGCGGCGCGCCCGTCCGCCGAACCGACCGCGCCGACGACGCGCGCGCCAACCTCCATCGACTCGATCCTCCCGCGAAGCGTTCCGCCCTGGCCGAATTGGCGCGTCCGCGCCGGACGCGGGCTTCGTCAACGCGGCCGAAGCGATTCCGCTCTCCGCCAGTGGCCTGCTTGGCCTCTGAGAGCGGTTGGAAGTTCGCTCCGTGCTTGCTAGCTAGTGCGGCGAGCTAAGTGCAATTCAATCAGCCTGTCAATCTCGCTCGCGAAAGGTCGCCGCGTCATTCGCGCGCGCCGCTCGCTCGCACGCGGTCGCTCAACCGGTGACTGATCGGGAGGCCCAAACGCCTTCGCTAATGGACGGGGTCCAGCACGACCACGGGAATCTCGCGTTCGGTCTTGAGCGCATAGTCGGCGTAGGGCGGCCAGAATTCGACCGCCTTCTTCCACAGTCGCGCGCGCTCGTCGCCCGTCGTCGTCCTCGCCCGCGCCTTCAGCTTCTTGGTGCCGACTTGCACCTCCACGTCAGGATTGGCGAGGAGATTGCGATACCACCCGGGGTGCTCGGGCGCGCCGCCCTTTGAGGCGACGACGATGTAACTGCCCCCGTCCGTTCCGTAAAAGAGCGGGAATATGAACTTCTCGCCGGACTTGCGGCCGGTGGTGGTCAGGAGCAGCGCCGGCGCCGTGATCTCGCCCCGTCCCGGCACGTTTATTTTGTACATCTGCCCCTCCGTCCCGCCGCTGGCGAGATAGCGGTTGGCGTGTTGGACCTGCCAGTCTGGCAGGTTCGGAGCGAGTTTCGCTTCGGGCATCGTGTCCTCCTTCAAGGCTTCAGAGAATATAGCGCCGGGCGCCGGATCAGCCAATGCGGCGGAATGCGTCGCGGGGGGACGGGAACCCAGTCGGCCTCGTTGTCATGTTACACTACGACAGCTAGGCTGGCGATTACCGGCGAAGTCGCGTTCCGGCGGCGCGCGAGAAACCCACGCAACGAAGAGGCAATCATGGCGGCGATACCTGCGGACTATCTGGATTTGCTCCAGCAGAAGAAGGCGTTCGCGAGCCTGGCGACGATCATGCCGGACGGGACGCCGCAAGTGACGCCGGTATGGTTCGACTATACGGGCGGAAAGATCCGGATCAATTCAGCGAAAGGGCGGGTGAAGACGCGCAATATGCAGGAAGGCGCGCCTGTGGCGCTTTCGATCCTCGATCCCGACAATCCCTATCGCTATATCCAGATCCGCGGCCGGGTCGGGCGCGTGACCGAGGAGGGCGCGTCGGCGCATATCGATTCCCTCGCCAAGAAGTACCTGGGCCAGGACAAGTACCCCTGGGCGCAGCCTGGCCAGGTCAGGGTCACGTTTGAAATTGAGCCCACCGCCGTGCAGGCCATGAGCTGACCGCTCTCACAAGAGGTCGGCGACAGCGTTGCGGTATCGCGTAAGCGCGCTGAGATGGGCCTGCAGCGAGCACGAGGCGATACGCTTGTGGTGGCCCCGCGCAAAGGTGCTGTTGAGCGTCACGTGCGTGACGTCCGCGCGCCGCCAGAACTCGAATTCCTCGCGCCAGCTCGCTTCGTCCCCGGCGCCGGTGGAGACCCAGACCTCGAGGCCGATGCTGGCGGGATCGCGGCCGGCCTCTTTGGCGTAGCCGCGCAGCTTGGCGAAGTCGGCCTCAGCCGCGGGCCCCGCGGGGTAGGCGTTCATCATCCACCCGTCGCCCCATTTGGCGATGCGCCTCAGCGTCTGATCATGATGCCCGCCGAACCAGATCGGGATACGCCGCCCGACCGGCAGCGGATTGACGCCCGCGTCGTCGATGTGATGCCAGCGCCCCTCGAATTTCACATGGCGCTCGGCCCACAAAGCCTGCATGACTTGCACCTGCTCTTCCGACCGCCGCCCCCGATTGTGAAAATCCTCGTTGAGGCCGACGAACTCCACCTCGTTCCAGCCGATCCCGATCCCGAGCCGGAGCCGGCCGCCGCTGAGCACGTCGAGCGAGGCGGCCTGCTTGGCGACCAGCACGGTCTGGCGTTGCGCCAGGATGAGCACCTCTGTCGAAAAGCCGATTCTCGCCGTGCATCCGCTCAGGAACCCGAACAGGACAAAAGGATCGTGGAAGAGATCGGCCGAGGTGTTGCGCGCGCCCCAGTTCGGCCTCACCGCGGCGTTCACGCCCAAAACATGATCGGGGGCGGCGAGATGATCGTAGCCCGCCGCCTCCGCCGCCTGCGCGAACACTCGCACCGTGGCGGGATCGCCGCCGATGTCGGTCAAGGGCAATGTAACGCCGAGTTTCACCATGGCGCTCCCCAAAATATCATCCCGTCGTTCTCCGGGCCGTAAGCGAGAACCAACGGTCGCCCTAGGCGATCTCTCTGCGCTATATGATCCGCCTCGGGCTTGCCAAGGCCCATGCCATTGGAGGCGGAGCTATGCTCAGGCTAGGCTATAAGGCGTCGGCGGAGCAATTCGGGCCGACGGAATTGCTCAAGTTCTCTCAAGGAGCGGAGCAGTCGGGCTTCGACTCGGTGTTCATTAGCGACCATTTCCAGCCGTGGAAGCATCACGGCGGCCACGCCCCCTTCTCGCTCGCCTGGCTCGGCGCGCTTGGCGCGGTGACGTCGCGCATCGTCATGGGCACGAGCGTGATGACGCCTACGTTTCGCTATCACCCGGCCGTCGTCGCGCAGGCCTTCGCCACGCTCGGGGTGATGTTTCCCGGACGGATCGTGCTCGGGGTCGGCACCGGAGAATCGCTGAACGAGGTTCCCTCGACCGGCATGGAATGGCCGGAGTTCAAGGAGCGGTTCGCGCGCCTGCGCGAGGCCATCGCCCTGATGCGCCAGCTCTGGACCGAGGAGAAAGTGACCTTCGAAGGCCAGTATTATCGCACGAAGGACGCCACCATCTATGACCGGCCGGCGGCGCCCGTTCCGATCTATGTCGCCGCCGCCGGCGCCCTGATCGGGAAATACGCCGGACGAGCGGGCGACGGGCTCATCTGCACCAGCGGCAAGGCGCGCGAACTCTATACCGAAACGATCCTGCCGAAGGTCATGGAGGGGCGGGGCGAAGCCGGCTCGCGCGCGCCCTACTACGCGCGCATGATCGAGGTCAAGGTCTCGTTCGACACGGATAAACAGCGGGCGATGGAGGACACGCGTCACTGGGCGGTTCTCGCTCTGACCCCGGAGGAGAAGGTTTCCGTCCATAGTCCCGAAGAGATGGAGCGCCTCGCCGCCGGGCTCTCGGCCGAGCGCGCCGCCAGCCGCTGGATCGTCTCGACCGATCCGGACGAGCACGTCGAACGCATCGGCGAATACGTCGATCTCGGCTTCGACCATCTGGTCTTTCACGCGCCGGGCCCCGATCAGGAGCGGTTCATCCGCCTCTATGCGGAGCATGTCCTGCCGCGCCTGCGGCGCAGGTACGGCGCGGCGGACGAAACGCGCAGGAGCGCATGAGTTCACTGGAGGTCATTGCGCTGAAGGGCCTGCCCCGGATCGGCGCGGGCGACGACCTGGCCGAACTCATCGCCTCGGCGATCGAGCGGAGTGGTGTTGTCCCGCGCGCGACCGACGTGCTTGTCGTCGCGCAGAAGATCGTGTCGAAGGCTGAAGCGCGCGTCGTCGACCTCCCGACGGTCGAACCCTCCGCCAGGGCGCTTAAGCTCGCCGCGGAAATCGACAAGGACCCGCGGCTTGTCGAGATCATCCTGTCGGAATCGGTTCGCATCGTGCGAGCGCGCCGCGGCGTTCTGATCGTCGAGCATAAGCTCGGCTTCATCATGGCGAACGCTGGCGTGGACCAGTCGAATGTGGGGCCTACGGACGGCGCCCAGCGCGTGCTTCTGTTGCCGGAGGATCCGGACGCGAGCGCCGAGGCGCTGCGCCGCGGGCTTGCGGCGAAGATCGGGATCGACATCGCCGTCGTCATCAACGACAGCTTTGGCCGTCCCTGGCGCCAGGGAACCGTTGGCGTCGCGATCGGCGTCTCGGGTCTGCCCGCCGCGGTCGATCTGCGCGGGCGCCCCGACCTGTTCGGCCGAAAGCTCGAGGTCAGCGTCATCGGTTTCGCCGACGAGGTCGCGGCCGCAGCCTCGCTCCTGATGGGCCAGGCGGATGAGGCGCTGCCCGCCGTCGTCATTCGCGGTTTAAGCTGGTCGGCGCCCGAATCGACGGCGAGGAGCCTCGTCCGTCCCCCAAATGAGGATCTGTTTCGATGAGCCGGGATCTCGTGGTCGCGCTCTCCGGAGGCATCGGCGGCGCCAAGCTTGCGCTGGGCCTGAGCCGGATCGTGGAGCCGGCCAATCTCATCGTCGTCGCCAATGTCGGCGACGATTTCGAGCATCTCGGCCTGCATGTCTCGCCCGACGCCGACACGCTCATGTACGCGCTCGCCGGGCTCGACAACACGAAGCTCGGGTGGGGACGCCATGACGAAACGTGGTCGTTCATGGAGACTTTGTCGGCGCTTGGCGGCGAGGACTGGTTCCGCCTCGGCGATCGCGACCTTGCGGTTCATATCGAGCGCACGCGCCGGCTCAGGGCGGGGGAGCCTCTCTCCGCCGTCACCGCCGACTTCTGCCGCCGCCTCGGCGTCGCTCCGCGCGTAGTGCCGGCGACCAACGACCGGCTGCGCACCCGGTTGCGCACGGATGAAGGATGGCTCGACTTTCAGGATTATTTCGTCCGCCTGCAATGCCGGCCGCAAGTGCGGGATCTTGCCTTCGACGGCGCGCAGGAGGCGCGCCCTCATCCTGACCTCATGGCGGCCTTGAGCGACGAACGATTGCGCGCAGTTGTCGTCTGCCCGTCCAATCCCTTCATCAGCGTCGAGCCGATCCTCGCCATCAAGGGCATGCGCGAGGCTCTCACCCGCTGCGTCGCGCCCGTCGTCGCGGTTTCCCCCATCATTGGAGGACGCGCGGTCAAGGGTCCCACAGCCAAGATGATGATCGAGCTCGGCATGATTCCGGGCGCGGCCGCGGTCGCCGCGCGTTACGGCGATCTCATCGACGGCTACATCATGGACACAGGCGACGCGGCGGAGGCGGCTCAGGTCGCCGCGAAGGTGACGCTTGCGCCGACCCTCATGACAAGCCTCGCCGATAAGGAGCAACTCGCCCGCGCGGTGCTCGAGGCGGCCGATGCGCTCGCATCGTCAAAGCGCGGCCGGGGCTTCGCTGCGTGAGTGGAATCTGGGCCATCGTGCCGGTCAAGGAATTCGAGGGCGCCAAGCAGCGGCTGTCGCCCGCCTTGAGCGCGGAAGAACGCCGCGTGCTTGCGGCGACCATGCTCGAGGACGTGCTCGACGCGCTGAGCGCGGTCCGGGAGCTTGCCCGCCTGCTCGTCGTCACAATCGACCCCGCCGCGACATCGCTTGCGACGCGCTACGGCGCGCGCGTTGTCGCGGACGGCGCGCGGGATGGCCACACCGGCGCCGTCACGGCCGCTGCGCGCCTGCTTGGCCGCGAGGGCCAGGGGGCCATGATGACCATGCCTGGCGACATTCCGCGCGCGACCTCAGCCGAGATCGCGGCGACCGTTGCGGCGCATCGCGCGTCGCCGGCCTTCACCATCGTGCCGGCGCATGACGATCTCGGATCGAACACGATCGTCATGTCGCCGCCCGACGCCGTTCCGCTGCGTTTTGGCGAGGACAGCTTCTATCCCCATCTCGACGCGGCGCGAGCGCGCGGGATCGATCCGCTCGTCGTGCGTCACCCGGGGATCGGGATGGATATCGACAATCCCGTCGACCTTGTCGCGTTTCTGAGAATGTCGCCGCCCGCGGCGACCCGGACGCTCGCTTTCCTTGAACAGTCGGGCGTCGCCGCCCGCCTTCTCAAGGCGAGTCAGGACCTCCGCTGAAGAGCGGATTCGCCGCTGGATGCAGGCGGCGCTCGCTTGGGCAAATATATAACACCAATCACATATTATTATGCTGCGACGCCAGGGCCGGCGCGCCCGATTTTTGAGGACGGAACTAAACCGGGTCCCAACCGACTGAAATCATTAGGGGGCGCCGGTAAAAATGCCGCTAGGCTGGTCTTGAGCCGCTTCCGTCTCCTATTCCGCAGCGACGAGCTTGCGCGGTGGCGTCAGGACCACCGGAGCGAGAGCCGCGGCGCCGAGCGAGGCCGCCCGCCGTTCCGCGGGGACGGGGCCGTAGAGCGTGGTCCGCTGCTCCGGCGCGCGGCCAAGCGAGCGGATCAGGTCCTCCATGGCCTCGGGCGGAAACTCCTGTCCGTGCTCCGTGCCGGCGGCCCGCGAGATGCTCTCGTTCATCAGGGTGCCGCCGAGATCGTTCGCGCCGGCCTTAAGACACGCCGCCGCGCCCTCAGGTCCCATCTTGACCCAGGAGGTCTGGATGTTCGTGACATGCGGATGAAGCGCGAGCCGCGCGACCGCATGCATCAGCACCGCTTCGCGGAAAGTGGGCCCGCGCCGTGCGGCGCCTTTGAGATACATCGGCGCTTCCATATGCACGAAGGGCAGCGGCACGAATTCCGTTAAGCCCCCGGTCTCCGCCTGCAGATCCCGCACCGCCAAAAGATGCCGCGCCCACGACAGCGGATGCTCGATATGGCCGTACATGATCGTCGAGGTCGTTCTCAGGCCAAGCTCATGCGCGGTTCTCACGACATCGAGCCATTGCGCCGTGCTCAGCTTGTCCGGGCAGATGATCGCGCGCACCTCGTCGTCGAGAATCTCGGCGGCGGTGCCCGGCAGCGTGCTTAAGCCCGCGCTCTTGAGCTCAGCCAGAAACGACCGGATGGGCATGCCGAGCGTCGCCGCGCCCTGGGTGACCTCCAACGGCGAGAAGGCGTGGATATGCATGTCAGGAACCGTAGCCTTGATGGCGCGGCAGATGGCGAGATAAGTCTCGCCGCTGTAATCCGGATGGATGCCGCCCTGGAGGCAGACTTCGGTCGCGCCTCGCTCCCAGGCCTCGGTTGCGCGGCGCACGATTTCGTTCAGCGCGAGGTCGTAAGGCGCGCCCCGCAGCGCCTCATGCGTCTTGCCCTTGGAGAAGGCGCAGAACGTGCAGCGGTAGGAACAGATGTTGGTGTAGTTGATGTTGCGGTTGACCACGTAGCGGATGACGTCGCCGCTCGTCGCGCGGCGAAGCGCATCGGCCGCGGCGACGACGCGCTCATAGTCGGCGTCGCGCGCCGCGAACAGCCGCACGATCTCGGGCGGTTCCAGGCGGGCGCCGGCTTGAGCGCGCTCGATGATGCGCTCGATCGCCGGATCGAACGCGCGCGCATAAACGGGTGGCCTGCGTGGGACGATTTTCATGCCGGGCGCCCAGTTGTCGTCGCGCGCGAAGCCCTCGGCGTCGCTCAGGCGGCGAACCTGCGTGGCGATCTCCGGCGCGGTCCAGGCGCCAAGATCGCGCATATGGGAGGGATAGATCGGCAGGCGATGCACGAGCAGCTTGCCCGCGTCCGCCGTGCGCTGGGCAAGCTCGGCGGTCGCGGGCCACGGCGCCTCCGGATTGACGTGGTCCGGAGTGACGGGAGACACCCCGCCCCAATCATTGATCCCAGCCGCGACGAGCCGCGGATAGACGCCCGGCGACAGGTTGGGCGGCGCCTGGATGTTCATCGCCGCGCCCAGGATCAGGCGCGCCGCGGCGATGGTCCAAAGGAGGTCGTCGAGGTCGGGCTCGGCGGCGCTCGCGCGCTTCGTGCCGGGCTTGGCGCGGAAGTTCTGAACGATGACCTCCTGGATATGCCCGTAACGGCGATGCAGGTCTCGGATGGCGAAGAGCGCCTCGAGACGCTCGGCGCGCGTTTCGCCGATGCCGATCAGAATGCCGGTGGTGAACGGGACGCTGAGTTCTCCCGCGAGCCTCAGCGTCTCGAGGCGCGCCTCGGGCCGCTTGTCGGGCGAGCCGTAATGGACTCCGCCCGGCTCGCACAGGCGCGCGCTGAGCGATTCCAGCATGATCCCCTGACTGGCCGTGACTGTCCGCAAGCCCGCAATCTCGGCGCGGCTCATCACTCCGGGATTGGCGTGCGGCAGCAATCCGGTCTCTCGCAAGACGAGCGCGCACATCGCCTGAAGATAATCGATGGTGGTCTCGTGTCCGAGCGCGTCCAGCGCCTCGCGCGCCGCGCGATAGCGCAGTTCGGGCTTGTCGCCGAGCGTGAACAAAGCCTCCGTGCAGCCGGCGGCGGCTCCGGCGCGGGCGATGGCGAGCACCTCGTCCGCTGACAGATAGGCGGGTTTCCCCGCGCGAGGCCGCTCGGCGAACGTGCAATAGTGGCAGACGTCACGGCAAAGATGGGTGAGCGGAATGAACACCTTGCGCGAATACGAGATGAGGCGCCCGTGTCCTTCGTCGCGCAGGCCTCCTGCGGCGTCGATCAGCTCCGCGAGCGGGGCCTGTTCGAGCCGGATTGAAAGCGCGTCGTCGCTCGTATCGCCCATCCCACTCACCTTGATAAGGCTGTTCGGCACGATCCGCGTCACGTCGGAGGCGGACGGCGAATGATGTTCTCTCTCCATGATGTTGCATCTCTGCGGCAGATGCAATCCAGTGGGGAAGATGGCGCCGCGAGTCCAAGGGGCGACACATGCGGGAGTTCGAGTGATGAGACAGGTGGGAAGGCTAGGCGTCTGGTATCCGGTCGATCGTTTGGACGGCGCCGGAATCAGACGTTTGCTGCGAACGGTCGAAGACCTCGGCTACTCGACGTTCTGGTACCCGGAAGCGCTCGGCTATGAATCCCTCTCCATCGCCAGCTTCATGCTGGCGAACACGACGCGGCTAATCATCGGCAGTTCGATCGCGAATATCTACGCCCGCGATCCTTTTACCGCCAGGCGAGGGCTCATGACCTTGTCGAGCCTCTATGATGATCGCTTCATTCTTGGCCTTGGGGTCAGCCACGCGCCCATGGTCGAGCGGGTGCGCGGCCATGTCTACGACAGGCCCGTGCCGACGATGCGCCGCTATCTCGACGGCCTTTATGAGAAGCCGTCGAACGCGGCGGAATGGCCCGTCGTGATCGCGGCGCTCGGGCCGTTGATGCTGAAAGTCGCCGCAGAGCGCACGGCGGGCGCCGTTCCCTATAACGTTACGCCCGACCATACGCGCGAAGCGAGAGCCGCCCTCGGGCCTCACAAGCTCTTGGCCGTCGAGCAGAAGGTGTGCCTCGAGACGGACGCCGCCGTCGCGCATGGCCTCGCCCGGCATGAGCTCACTCGCTACATGACCCTCGCCAACTACCGCAACAATTGGCTGCGCATCGGCTTTACCGAAGCCGACCTTGCCGGCGGCGGCTCGGACCGGTTCATCGATGCGATGGTGCTCCGGGGTGATGCGGCGACGATCGCCCGCGGCCTGGAGGCGCATCTGGAGGCGGGCGCCGATCAGGTCTGCATCCAGCCGGTCCACGCCGAGGGAGACATGGACGCGCGCGACCAAACGCTCAGGGCGCTCGCAGACGTATGAGGCTTCCGAGCTGCGTCGCGGCGAAAGGCCCCGACCGCCCCGTAAGCGGCCGTCTGATCACATCAAATGTTTCATCGATCTTCTACCCGAGCCGCCGGACACATCACGTTTTCTTATGCTCAAGCGCAGATATCATGATTTCCCCAGTCATGGGAGTTTTGCTAGCGGATGAACCTCCCTGCGTCATCTACGATCTCTCTAGCGCAATCGTGATCCCGGCAGGTTGAGGGACTGAAGCCTGGAGCCTACGCTGACGCGGATTGGCAGATGAAAGTTCGCTTGAGAAGCACAGGCTTCCCCCTCCGGAAAACGGCCAGGCGCAGCGACATGGAGAGGCTCGAAGCGCGGGCGATCGGAGTTTTTGGCGGGGCCGCGGATTTCGAAGGAACCGTGCGATGAATCGGATCGCAAGACGGCCGCGCGTCTTCGTTACGCAGCCCATAGCCGCCGCCGCGCTCAACAGGATAAAGGCGGTCGCTGACGTTTCCGTCAATCCCGACAGCAGCCGGATTCTGTCCAGGGAAGGGCTGCTGGCTGGCGTCGCTGAGTGTGATTTCCTGTTACCGCTCCTGCACGACAAGATCGACCGGTCGGTCGTCACGGCGAACCCGAATCTTCAGGCGATCACTTCGATGGCCGTCACTCCGTCGGACATCGACATCGAGGAGGCGACGCGACGCGGCGTCGTTGTGACGACCGTTTCCCCCGTTGTGACGGAAGCGACGGCGGATATCTGTTTCGGCCTCATGCTTGCAGTCGCTCGCCGCATTGTCGAAGGCGACAAGCTTGTTCGCGAAGGCATGTTCCCTGGCGGGCAATCGAACCATTTGCTCGGTGGGAGCGTGTTCGGAAAGACCTTGGGCCTGTTGGGAGGCGGCGGGCGCATCGGGTCAGCCGTCGCTCGCCGGGCTCGCGGATTCCAGATGAACATTCTCTACTGGTCTCCGCGCCGCAAGCACGACATGGAGCGCGATCTTGGCGTTCAGTTCGCTCCGCTGGACGACTTGCTGCGACAATCCGATTTCGTTTCGGTCCACTCGCCACTCGGGGAGGAGACCCGGGGCCAGATCGGGGCGCGCGAGCTCTCGCTTATGAAGCCCACGGCTTTCCTGATCAACACGTCGCGCGGACCCATTGTCGACGAGCTGGCGCTTGTCGAGGCGCTCAAGCGCCGCCAGCTCGCCGGCGCCGGACTTGACGTGTTCGAACGGGAGCCGGCAGTCACGCCGGCTCTCCTCGAGATGACGAACGTCGTGCTGACGCCGCACCTCGGCAGCGCGGTCGTCGAAACGCGGGACGCGCTGGCGAACGCCGTCGCGGACAATATTCTGGCTCTCGTCGAGGGCCGCCGGCCGCCGAACATCTACAATCCTGAGGTCTTCGACTCCTGGCTGGCGCGGCGCGCGCGCGAGGGGGAAGAGGTTTTCCGGTCAGGAAACGCCGAGCGCAGTTCCGCGCGATGAGAGCAGGCGCCGGCCGCGCCTCACTGGCCGGCTGACGATCACGTTGGGGAGGAAGCGCGAGACAATGCAGGCGCATCATTTCGCTCAAGGGCCATGGAACGTCGGTTACGAGCGCCGCGTCGATCTCGCCGCATTGCGGACGAAGCGGATCGCCAAAGCGGAGACGCAAAGGCGTGCTGCGGGACTGGACGCGTTGCTTGTCTGGAAGGACGAGAACTGCCGCTACCTGACGGATTTGCGGCCGCAGCTGATCGCGGGCAAATCAACGGCGCTGAACGGCGCCCTTCTGGTCGAAGGGAGGGAGCCGATCCTCTTCTGCTCAGGGGGAGAACGCGACCGGGTCGACCGCACGATGCCCTGGATCAAGGAAGCGCATAACATTCCGATCATCGAGGAGAAGGCCCTGGTCGAGGGCCTGGTCAGAGACATTCTGGGGCCGGTATTGAAAAAGCACGGGCTGGCCGGAGGCAAGCTCGGGCTGGACGAAGCCAATACGGTATTCACCAAGGCGCTCGCGGCCGATTTTCCCAAGCTTCAGATCGAGGATGGCGACACGCCCATGCAGGCGGCGCGCCGAATCAAGTTGCCTGAGGAAATCGAGCTTCTCGAAGAGGCGACAGCGCTCGCCGACGCAGTCACCGCTTCCGCGACCGCCGCCGTCGCAGACGGGGTGCGGGAGTGCGAAGTCGCGGGCGAAGCCATGAGGACGCTCTTTCGCCTTGGCGGGGAATACGCCCATGTCATGACGCCCTTCGTCGCCTCCGGGGAGAACATGGCCCCGCCGCACCGTATCTGCAGCGACAAGCTCATTCGCCACGGCGACATCGTGTTCATCGACATCGGCGCATGCTGGGGCGGATATTTCGGCGACGTCGCGCGCGCCGTCATTTGCGGAAAGCCGTCCGACGAACAGCGGAAGATATACTCCGCCGTCTATCACGGCCTAAAGGCCGGCATCGCCGAGATGCGTCCGGGCCGAACCAACAAGGACGCGGCGGAGGCGCTGGTCAGAGTGGCCGAAAAATATGGGCTCGGCGGCCGCATGCTGTCGCTCTTCATCGGACATGGCGTGGGCATCGGCGCGAACGAGCCGCCCTATATCGGGGAAACGCTTCCGGGCGCGCCTGTTTACGAATTCGAGCCAGGCATGGTGTTCGCCGTCGAGCCGCTCATTTGGGTCGAGGGGGTGCGCGGCGGCGGGGGGGTCCGACTGGAGGAGATGGTGCTGGTCACCGAGGGGACGCCCCACGTGATGTCACGGGCTCCGTTCGACGAACGCCTGCTCGCATGACTGATCTGGCCGCCTCGTTTAAAAGGTCGCGCGCAAGACCCGCAAGGAGCTTCTTTTGAGCGTCGCCAGCAACGAATCTTGGCCCCGGTCGATCGGCGTGATTGGGCTGGGGATCATGGGATCGGCCGTCGCTCGCCACTTGGCCGCCGTCGGCCGGGAGGTGGTCGGCTTCGACATCGACGCCAGCCGTGCGGACATGCTTGCCGGACCTCGATTCCGGAAAGTCGAACTCGGTTAGGGCCACGGCGGAAGAGGTTGATCTGCTTCTGACCAGTCTCCCGGCTGAGGACGCTCTGACCGCGGTCGTCGATGGCGTCCTTGAGGCTCCGCGACGACCAAGCCAAGCGCTCGTCGAGCTCAGCACCTTGTCGATCGCTTGCAAACAGCGTGAATTCGATCGGCTTGCCGCTGCCGGAATCGCGATGCTTGACACGCCGATAAGCGGCACCGGCGCGCAGGCGGCGGCTGGCGATATCGTGCTCTATGTCAGCGGCGACGAGGATCTCAGCCAGCGGTGTCTCGGCGTCTTCGCCGACTTCTCGCGCAAGGCGATCCTTCTCGGCCCCTTCGGGGCCGGAACGAAGATGAAGTTCGTCGCCAATCTGCTCGTCGCGATCCATAATGTCGCGGCTGCGGAAGCCGTGTCGCTCGGGTTGCGTTGCGGTCTCGATCCCGCGTCGCTTTGCGACGTCCTGTCAGCAGGAGCTGGCCAGTCCCGGATGCTCGAGGTTCGCGGGCCCCTGATGGTGCAAGGCGCATATGAGCCGCCGACGATGAAGTTGAGCGTCTGGCAGAAGGACATGCGCCTGATCAAAGGCTTTGCGCATGAGGTTGGCGCCGCAACGCCTTTGTTTGACACGACCATTCCGCTCTATCTCGCGGCAGTTGCGGAAGGACACGGACAGATGGACACGGCGGCCGTGAGACTGGCGCTGGAAGCCTCCGGCAAAAGGTCCTGACTGCGGCCGAAACAAGGAGCATGCGGAAACATGGCTTCCCCCAACATGGCGGCCAAGCCCGGCGCCCGACTTGATCGGCGCATTGCGCTCATCACCGGAGGGGCAACCGGAATCGGCGCTGCGATCGTGCGGTTGTTTGCCAGCGAAGGCGCACGCGTCTCCTTCTGCTCGCGATCGGAACAGCCCGGGCGCGATCTCGAGCAGGAGCTGAAAAGCGAGGGCTGCAATGTCGTCTTCTTCCGCTGCGACGCTGCGGTCGAGACCGAGGCGAGAGCGCTCATCAAACTCACGCTCGACCGTTACGGCGGAATCGATATTCTCGTGAACAATGCGGCGGTGTCGAAGCTCGCGCCGGTCGAGGAGATGTCGCTTAACGACTGGGAGCTGATCCTCTCCAAAAACCTGACCAGCATGTTCCTCATGTCGCGAGAGTCGATCCCGATTCTCAGGCGGTCGCTGCATCCGAGCATCATCAACCTGGGGTCCACCTACGCGGTCGTCGGCGCTGCGGGGTCCGCGGCTTATGCGTTGACCAAGGCGGGCGCTGTGAGTTTCTCGAAGACGCTGGCGCTCGAGCTCGCAAGCGACGGCATCCGGGTCAACGCGCTTTGTCCTGGCGCTACCGAGACGAAGCTTTATTACGAGTGGCTCGGCTCCCAAGCGGACGCGGAGAAGGCGAAATCCGATCTTGCCGCGAAGCATCCGATGGGACGTATCGGGCAGCCGGAGGAAATGGCGCGAGCGGCGCTCTATTTGGCCTCCGAGGACGCATCGTTTGTCACCGGCCACGCGCTTCTGGTGGACGGAGGCTATACGGCGCAGTAGCTGGGCGCCGACCTCACGTCACCCTCCCGTCTGGCTGACCGACGCGGAGCTTGGGCAATTGGACAAAACCTCGGATTGAGCTCTGGCTCATTCGCCAACGACTCGCAGAGCGGGCGCGACTATTGCTCTTCAAGTGGCCAAAGTTGGAGGGCGTCTGCAACGTCGAAGTGTCGATGTCCATGCGCGGGCTTACGGCGGCCGCTTTCGGACGCTTCGAGCGAGAAGAGTCCATTACCCGTTGTGATGCAGCCCAGTGGATCAAATGATTTGTCGCTCGCGGGCCCGCGGGAATAGGTTTTTGATCGAAGAAAATCGGTGGGATCAACCCACCGCGGAATCGGCTCCAGAACGCTAAACCGCCGAACCGGCAAGTCCAGGAGGAAACATGACCAACGCGACCACCAGGCGACTGCGAGTCACCCTGGCGACTGCCGCCGTGATTGCGGCCGTGACGACCTCGGCGAGCGGCAGTTTCGCTGCCGGCGCTATCGAACAGAAGCCGAGCGATCTCAAACCGTGCGGGACCTACGACGCCTCGGCGCTCGACCCGAGGCCAATTCCCGACTCGATCGGCGGCCCCGGACTGCTCGCTTCGATCGCCAAAGACGGGTTCAAAACGCCCGCGACCATGCTCGGCGCTCCCGAGCCGCTGCCTGCTGTCTGGTATAACGCCGTCAAGGTCACTCCAGAACAGGCGAAGGCGATCTGCGAGAAGCATCTGACCGCAGTCTATCTCGACTGGAGCGGCGTCCCCTACAACCTCGCCATGAGAAGCGGGGCGAAGGCCGTCTTCAGCGCGCTCGGGATCAAGATCCTCCGCTTCGCCGACTACAGCTTCAACGCAAACGGCATGGCCGGCGTGCTGACTGCGATCCTGCCGTTGCGGCCGAACATCCTTGTCACCGGCGGAACGGTGAACGCGGCCCAGTTTGCGGCCATCATCAGGCCCGCCATCGATCAGGGTGTCACTGTGACCGCATGGAGCCTCGGATCGCCGACGATGAAAATCGGTCAAAATCAGCCGCTCAAGGCCATGACCACCTATGATTTCTATAATCTCGGTCTCCAGATGGCTGACGCGATCCACGCCACCTGGCCGGACGGCGCCAACTTCGGCTACATTCACTGGATCAACGACGTCGACGCGATCCACGCCCGCGAGAACGGGCTGCTCGACGGGCTCAAGAAATACCCGAACATCAAGATCATCACCAACGGGGAGGCAAAGCCCGGCAATCCCGCGTCCGGATACTCGGACCCGAGCAACTCGACCGCCTACACTCAGGCGTTCCTGACCGCTCACCCCACGGTGAACGTTCTCTTCGCCCCGTGGGAAGACCCGCCGGCGATCGGCGAGGCGGCGGCGATCAAGGCCCTCCACCTGGAGGACAAGGTCAAGATCGCCACAATGGATCTGGGCGAAGCCGGCGCGTTCCAGATGCGGCACAAAGGCATTATCGCCATGGACATGGCCCAGGACGTGTACGACGGCGGCCGCCTGATGGCGCTCACCGCCGCGCTCGCCGCAATCGGGCAGAGCACCCACCCCTACGTCATGGTCCCGACCTATCCCGTCACCACCAAGACGAACATGCAGGACGCATGGGACTTCATGCACGGGCCGGAGGTCGTCTGTCCCAAAGGGAGCTGCGCCGACTGATACGCAAGCGGGGCCGTTCTCCGGGGACGGCTCCGTCTTTCGCCGACGCTTCGGGTTTTGAGCCGATGCTCCCGGGGACAGTCGTAGGCTGCGCGACGTGAAAGGCCAATTCGATGGATGCGTCGCTTCAGGTCGAAACCGTCCTTGAAATGCAGCGAATTGGCAAGCGCTTCGGTCAGGTTTGGGTACTCAAGAACGTCAATGTCCACGTGCGCCGCGGCAGCGTCCACGCCATCGTCGGACACAACGGCGCCGGCAAATCCACGCTGATGAAGATCGCGCTCGGCGCCGAGAAGCCGACCGAGGGAAAGGTTCGCGTCGCCGGCCAGGAGCTCACCTATTCCCGCCCGGCGGAAGCGCGGATGCTCGGTCTCGGCATGGTGATGCAAGAACGGAGCCTGATCAGGACGCTGAGCGGCCTCGACAACCTTTACCTCAACGCCGAGCGCAAGAGCGCGCTGGGGCTTGTGGACGTGCGCAAGCAACGCGCCGAAATCGCAGACCTGCTCGAAGAGCTCGCCATTCCCCGCTCGCTCCTCTCGACGATGAGCTCCGACATGAGCACGATCGAGCAGGAGCTAATCGAGATCGCGAGAGCCCTTCGTCTCGGCAGTCAGGTCCTCATCCTCGACGAGCCGACTGCTCCACTGGGCCGTGACGAGATCACGAGACTGTTTGGCGTCCTCAAGATGATCGCCGCGCGGGGCGCGGGAATCGTCATCATCACCCACCATCTAGCGGAAGTCTTCGCCGTCAGCGACATGGTGACGTGCCTGCGCGAGGGCCAAGTCGTGCTCCAGACCCCAACGAAGGACACCAACATGGCCGGGCTCATCTCGGCGATGCTTGGCCGCCGTCCATGGGAGGGGTCACACCTGCAGGCGCACGGCGGCAAGCGAATCGACGCGCGGTCCAAGGCGCCTCAGAAATCGGAGCCCTCACTTAAGGTTCGAAACCTCAAGGTCGGGGCCAAGCTCGCCGATGTGTCGTTCGAGGCCTTTCGAGGCGAGGTGCTCGGCGTTGTCGGACTCGCGGGAAGCGGCCGCACCACATTGTTGCGCGCTCTGTTCGGGGACCTCCGCCAAGGCGGGGGCGAGATCCTGTTTCAGGACAAGCGCTACCGGCCGAAGTCGACTCAGGACGCGATGGAGGAAGGCGTCTTTCTCATTCCAGAGGACCGCGGCGTCCACGGGCTCATGCTGGCGAAGTCCATCGCGGAGAACATCACCATCGTCATCCTTCGCCGCCTCAGCGGACTCATGGGGCTTTTGAACTTTTCCGAGGCGCGGACGCAGGCGCAAATAATGATGAAGGCCCTCGACGTACGCGCCACCGGAGCGGATCAGACGGTGAGAGAGCTCTCGGGCGGCAATCAGCAGAAAGTCGTGCTGGCGAAGGCTCTGACGCTCAGCCCCGATCTGGTGCTGCTCGACGAGCCGACATTTGGAGTCGACATCGGCGCGACGCACGAGATCATCGCCAAGGTCCGCGCCATGGCTGACGAAGGCGCGACGATTCTGTGGGCCTCCTCCGATCTTCTGGAGGTGACCCATGTCGCCGACCGCATCATCGTGCTGCGCGACGGCGTCGTCGGCGCGACCGTCGGTCCGGAGGAAGCGGACAAGTTCACCGAGGACGCGCTTGTCGCGATGATGCAGCGCCAGCAATTCGAAGGGATGGCGGGCGCCGAGGCTGATCATGTCGGTGGCTAAGACGGGCGATCTTGACCCCTCGGAGCCGCGCCAAAGCGGGCTCTGGCTGCGCGTCCGCAGGTGGGCGGGAAGCGTCGCGTGGGGCGCCTACCGCGGCGACAATCCGGGCATTCTCATCAGCGCGATGCTCGTCCTCATCGCGATCTTCGCCTATTTGCTGCGCGACACGGGCTTCATGAGCCCAATCAATCTCCTCAGCATCGTGCGTGTATCGACCACCATCACTATCATGTCGATTGCGATCGTGTTCGTTCTCTGCGCCGGCGAGATTGACCTTTCCATTGCGGCGATCGTGCCGGTTTCCGCGCTAATCACCGCGCTTATGCTCTCGTGGAACTATAACTTCCTGCTCGCCGCGCTCACCGGCGTTATGTTCGGGGCGGGGGTCGGCTTCCTGAACGGCCTCGCAGTGGTGTTCTTCAAGATCCCGTCATTTGTCGTGACGCTGGGATCGATGGGCATCATGCAGGGCCTGGCGCAAATCGTGACCAATGCGAGCACCGTCTCGATCGCGAACGACCCCTTCTTTTTCTGGTTTGGCGGCGGCTCGGTCGGCCCGATCCCGATCCTTGCGTTCTGGTCGCTCGGCGGCCTGATCATCGGATCGGTGATCCTCTCCCGCACGGCGATGGGCCGTCGCGTGCTCGCGACCGGGGCGAACGCGGCCGCGGCGCGGTTTTCAGGCATTCGAACGGGACGGGTGAAAGTCGGCGTGCTCACGGCGAGCGGCGCGGCCGGCGGGCTCGCCGGCGTTCTCTACGACGGTCAATACGCAGCCGCCAATTTCACGATCGGGGCAAATGATCTGCTGTCGGTCATTTCCGCGGCGATCATCGGCGGCGCCGCGCTCGAAGGCGGCAAGGGAACCGTACTTGGCGCGGTCGTCGCGTCGCTGCTCGTCGGAACTCTGAATAACGCGCTTGTGCTGATCGGTTTCGGCGCTCCCCAGCAGGTCATGGTTCAGGGCGTCATCATTGTCGCCGCGGTGGTCGTCAGTTCGCGGCCGGGACGACGGACCCGCTGGCGATGGCTGGTCGCACTCGAGGAAGCCGAGCACGAGCGCGACGCCAAGAAGGCATGAGCTAAGCCCAACGCCGAGGCGGCGGCTTACAGGACGGCTAGAAGTTTGGAGGAGGGCGGATGGCCCAGGAAAAAAAGAACGTCATTGTGACCGGCGCCGCCAGGGGAATGGGCGCGGCGGTCGTCCGCAAACTCGCCGCTCGCGGCGTCAACGTCGTCGCCGTCGACCGGCTCGCCGACCCGCTCGATGAGCTCAAGAAAGAGCTCAAGGCGGCGCCCGGCGAAGTCGATCCCGTCGTCGCCGATGTCGGATCGGCGGCCGATGTCCAAGCGTTCGTCAAGCGCGCGGTCGAGCGCTTCGGCGGCCTCGACGGGATCTTCAACATCGCCGCCATCCTCGGCGAATTCAAGCCCATCGCAGAATCGTCGAACGACGGCTTCGACGAAGTGATGCGCGTCAACACGAAGAGCGTCTGGCTCGGAATGAAATACGCGATTCCGGCCCTCATCGCGCGTGGCGGCGGCGCGATCGTGAACACGGGCTCCTATCTCGCCTGGCACGGATGCGAGCTGCTCGGCCCATACAACGCCTCCAAGCACGCGCTTGTCGGACTGACGAAGACCGCTGCGCTCGAATATGGCCGCTATAACATCCGGGTCAACATACTCTGCCCAGGGTCGATGAACACGCCGATGAACATCGACACGGCGGCCGGGTTCTATCCGCAGGATCCTGAGGGCGGCCTTAAAGCGCTCTCGGCGCCCATGGTGACGGGTCGCGTCTCGGAGCCGGAAGAAGTCGCGACCGTCGGCGTTTTCCTGCTTCTAGATGCGCCCATCCAGATGACGGGCACGCTGATTCCGGTCGACGGCGGGTATTCGGCGCGCTGACGAACGCGGCGCACGAACCGGGTCCATCAGAAGCAAGAGGCAGGATCTTCATGAACACCAACGCGCCGGTCGCACAGCGGGGAACAGAGAAGGCGCGCGGGCTGTGGTTCACCGCGGCGCGCCAAGCCGAATTGATCGAAGAACCGGTCAAGAAGCCGAGCGGAGCCGAGGTGAGGGTCCGGGCGATTGCGTCGCTGGTCAGCGCCGGCACCGAAATGCTGGTCTACCGCGGCGAACTGCCGGCCGAGGACGATCTGGGGCTTGAGACATGCGCCGGGAGCTTTGGCTTCCCCGTCAAGTACGCCTATCAGGTGGTGGGCGAAGTTATTGAGGCCGGCCCCGACGCCCGTTTCAAGCCGGGCCAGACAATCTTCGTCCGCCATCCCCACCAGGACTTGTTCACTGTCCGAAGCGACAGCTGGCTGGTCGCACCGGTCCCCGAGGGGCTCACGGCGGAAAGGGCTGTGTTCGTGAACCTGCTCGAGGTCGCGCTCAATTGCCATCTCGACGTTCCGGTGCGCTTCGGAGACGTGGTTGTCATCTACGGGCAGGGCGTCGTGGGCAGCCTCGTCGCTCAGCTCGCGCGGAGAATGGCGGGCAGAGTGATCGTGGTCGATCCGATCGCCGGCCGCAGGGCGGCGGCGCTCCGATGGGGGGCTGACGCCGCCGCGACGCCGGAGGACGCGCCGGCCGCAATCGCTTCGCTGAGCGAGGGGCGGGGCGCCGACATCTGCATCGAGGCGACCGGCGCGCCGAGCGCGCTGCAGGCGGCGATCAAAGCCGCCGGACAGGAGGGAACGGTCGTCGTGCTTTCGTTCTTCGGGACTCGAAAGGTGCCGCTCATCCTTTCGCCCGAGTTCCACTACGGGCGCCTTCGCGTCATCAGCTCCCAGGTTAGTTCGCTGGGCTCGGGCCTTCAGCCGCGCTGGTCGCGCGAGCGACGCAACACGGCCGCGTTCGACCTTCTGCGCTCCGACTGGCTCGTGACACCGGTTTCGCACGAGATGCCGTTCGCCCAAGCGCCCGAGGCCTACAGGATCCTCGACACGTCGCCGCAGGACGCGATGGGGATCGTGCTCAAGTATTAGTTCAGCCCGGCGCCGGGTAGACCGGCGGCTGCCCCGACAAGACGCGGGCGGCGTCGGTCGCACATTTGGTCTGGAGCTCCTCGAGCGCCTCTACCGAATAGAAGGCCGTATGGGGCGTCAGCACCACATTCGGCCTGCCGATCAGCGGCGAGTCCTTTGGCGGAGGCTCGGTCTCGAGCACGTCGAGCGCGGCGCCGCCGAGCCGGCCGCTGTCCAGGGCGGCGATCAGCGCTTTTTCGTCGATGAGAGGCCCGCGTGCGGTGTTGATGATGAAGGCGCCTGGCTTCATCTTGGCAAGCGCGCCTGCGTTAAGCAGACCTCGCGTCTGAGGGGTGAGCGGAGCGTGAACGGAGACGAAGTCGGAAGAGGCGAGCAATGTGTCGAAGCCAACCCCTTCGACGCCAACCGAAGCAAACACGTCCGGCGCGACGAAGGGATCATAGGCGAGGACTCGAAGGCCGAACGCCGTGGCCTTCGGCGCAAGAGCGCGAGGGATGTTGCCGAAGCCCACGAGGCCCAGCGTTTGGCCCCTGAGTCGATGGATAGGCGCCACCGCCGCCATCTCCCATCGGCCTCCCTGCACCAAGGAATTGGCGAAGGGAACCTTGCGCGCAAGCGCGAGCATGAGCGCCATCGCGTGGTCGGACACCTCGTCCATGCAATAGTCGGGCACATAGGTGACCACGATCTTGCGCTCGCGCGCGGCGGCAAGGTCGATGTTGTCGACGCCGAGCCCCGTCCTTCCGATCACTTTGCAGCGCGTGAGCTCACGAATGAGCTCTCCGGACAGCTTGGCGTAGCATACGAGCAACGCGTCAGCGTCGCGGGCCACGGCGAGGATGTCGGAAGCCGCGCTGCTTGCGGAAACGCTGAGACGGGCCCCGAGCGGACGCAACACTTTCTCGACCGGGTCGAGCGACGGGAACGGACTGTCGGCGACGGCGACAATGAGATCGCTCATGGAGAGAATTCTCCGGATGCGCGCGGCAGAGCCGCGAAGCGCGAGCACTGCGGCATCAGCTCATCCACCGCACGATGCCCGCCACGCCGTCGACGGCGACCTGCGATCCGTCGGGAATCTTGTTCGTGGCGCCGAGGACGCCCAAAACCATCGGGATGCCGCGTTCGCGCGCGAGCGAAGCGAGGTGTGAGGTCGAGCCGCCGAGCTCCGTGACAACTCCGCCCACGCGCGACAGCACCTGACCAAGCGCGGGACCGGCCACCTGGGTGACGAGAATGTCGCCCTGCCCGACGCGGGCGAGCTCGCACTCGCAGCGCACGACTACGCTGCGGCCCGCGCCCCAGCCGATCCCCGCGGGGTGGCCGCGCAGGCCCGGGTGCTGAAGCCAGATCTGATCGGGCGCGCGAACGGGCTCGACATGCAGCGGGCGTGCCTGCAGAAGCTTGGGGCCACGTTCGTCGAGCGCCCACTCGATCTCGACCGGGCCGCCGCAAATTCTCTCCGCCCTGATGAGCATGGCGCCGAGCGCCTCGGCCTGCTCGACGCTGATGCTGGCTTCGCAAGCGAGCCTTGTCGGGACCGCTCTCGGACCGAAACCCAGGCCGTGGGCGCATTGGTCGCGCTGCGGCTTCTGGCCGGCGTCCATCGACAGCACGCGACCGCTTTGATCGAGCGCGATGCGGTCTGGAACCACCTCTCCCTGCGCCAGCGCCGAGCCCAGCCCCCACGTCGCGGAGATCAGCATCTCTCCCTCCGCCGTCCGACTGAGGGCGCCCCCGGCGGCGTGCGCCTGAATCAGCGGCTGGATCAAAATGGCCATCGCGGTTCGAGCCGGCGACAAGCCGTGAGGCTCCATGTAACGGCTCGCGCGCGAGGTCCACAGCGCTGCCCAGCAGGCGCGTATCGCCGTGAGGAATTCGGCCTCGTCGCTCAAGCCCAGAAAGCTCTCGAACTGCCCGGCGAAGCTCGCATCCTCGCTGTCCTCGACGAGCGCGGAGGAGCGAACGGCGCCGAGGGGCGCTTCCGCCCGCTGTGCGCGCCAGGCGTCGATGAGCGGCTCGACGATCGCCGGCGCGATTGACCCCTGATAGAGCGCGAGCCTGACCTGCACCGAGAGCCTGAGGCGGGTCGAAAAGTCCGCCGCTTCATAGGCGCGAACCTCGTCTTCGACGTCAAGATGGCGCAGCTGATGACGATATGCGGTCGCCGTCAGCGTGAACCCACCCGGCGTCGGCAAGCCGGCGCGCGCGAGACGAGCGAGATTGGCGGCCTTGCCGCCGACCTCATAGGCGCGGACGGAAGCCGGCTCGCTGAGCTTTATGATGAAATCGGACATCGGCAAACTGCGACAGACGCTATTTCACATGATCTCCGTAGCCGGGGATCGGATCGACCACGGTGATCTGCTTGACCGGAAAGTTGGAGACGATCTCGATATCGTCCTTTTTGACGATCAGCATCTCCTCGATGCGCACGCCATAGCGAAACCGCTTGCCGTGCTGGGTCTCGAGCGCAAAGGTCATGCCTTCCTGGATTTCGATCGGATGGTCGAGCGACCAGATGCGCGAGATCACCGGCGGATCATATTGCGCAAGCCCGAGCCCGTGGCCCCAGAGGTTCGCCGCGGCCTGGTCCTCGTCCTCGTAGCCCCAGGTTTCCTGCGCCGACGGCCATTTGAGCGCTATGTCTCGCGTCGTGGCGCCGGCCTTGACCGCGCCGATCGAGTCGTAGAGCCAGCCGAGAGCGGTCGCGTATGTCTCCTTCTGCTCCGCGGTCGGCTCCTTGCCGACGCAATAGGTTCGATAATAGCAGGATTTGTAGCCGTTCCAGGTGAGCGCGGCCAGATCCATGAACACGATGTCGCCCGGCTGGATGATGCGGTCGGAGAAGTTGCGCCAGTTCGGCCAGGTGTTTGGGCCTGAGGAGACGATGACGTCCTCCACGTCCTCCATACCGGGGATTCTGTAGAGATATTCCATCAGATGCGCGGTGACCTGGTTCTCGGTGATCCCGGGCCGCAGAAACTTCATGCACTCCCAATGCGTGGCGTCGCCGATGGCGCCAACGATGCGGAAGCACTCCTGCTCGTCCTCGCTCTTGACCGCCCGGGCCTCCATCATCGGCGTCATGCCGTCGACCCAATTGATGTTGTTCTCCTTGAAGATGTTGATCATGTTGATGTCGACGAAGTCGACGCCGAGCTTTTCGCCCGCGACGCCATGCTCGCGCATCGCCTGCATCACCGCGCGGGTGAACTTGGTCACCTGCTGCGTCGAGGCAGGCCCCGCGGCGCCCTTGATCCAGGCGAAGGAGTGGCGCACGTTTTCCTTTGGAATCCACGGGCTGTGGCGCTCGATCTGGAAACCGATGTCGCCCTGCTCGAACAGGATCGGGCGGCCGTCGCCGCACAACATGGCGTAGCGCAATCCGGGTTTCAGCCGATTCCAGCCAGGCGTCAGCGTGCCGGTGATGTAGCGCACGTTCTCGTCATACATGCAGAGCATGGCGCCGAGTCCATGCTTCTTCATCATCGCCCGAGCCCGTTCGATGCGGTATTCGCGCAGGCGTTCCCAATTGACGCGCTGCTGCCAGTCCATGCCGGCAATGCCAAAATTCGCTCCCATGGGGTTCCTCTCGTCTGTCGGCAGGTTTACCGCGTTGACCGCAGTCTCTGGGACAAAGTACCCCCGCCCCGGCGATCGGCAGAAATGAATTTATCTGTCGCGCCGCATCATAAATCTTGATGCGGCCGCAGGCGCCGGGACCGCCATCGCGAGGAATTGATCTGGACTGGCGGCGTCTTACGCTAGCGTCGCAGGACAAACTCGCTTTCCGGCCCTTGAAGCGCGTCCTGTCCGACCGTACGGTCGGAGGCGGGAGTTCTTGCGGTTTGCAGCAGCGGAGAAACGAATGGGCGCCGGGATTGATTTCAAACGCCCCGACGGCGGCGACGCCAAGGGCTATCTGGCCAATGCGGCGAGCGGCGAGGCGCCCGGAGTGGTCGTCATCCAGGAATGGTGGGGGCTGGCGGAGCAGATCAAGGCGATGGTCGATCGCTTCGCGCTCGCCGGTTTCGACGCCCTCGCGCCGGACCTCTTCAACGGCGTCGTCGTGCCCTATCACGACGCGGAGCGCGCGGCCAAGGAGATGTCGTCGCTGAATTTCCTCGACGCGACCGAGCAGACCGTCCGCGGCGCGGCGCAGTATCTCAGGCGCAACGGCTCCAAAGTCGGGATCGCCGGCTTCTGCATGGGCGGGGCGGTGGCGGTCATCGCCTCGGCGAAGATCCCCGAATTGAGCGCGGCGGTTTCCTTTTACGGGCTGCCGCCCGAACAGGCGGTCAAGGCCGCGGACGTCAGGATTCCGCTGCAAGGGCATTTCGCCAACAAGGACGATCACATCACGCCGAAGGCCGTCGATGCTTTCGAGAAGGCCTTGAAGGCCGCGGGCAAGGACGCCGAGTTCTTCCGCTATGACGCCGACCACGCCTTCGTCAACGAGCAGCGCATGGCGGCGCATGACCGGCAGGCGGCGGAGCTGGCGTGGAGCCGCGCCACTGCTTTCCTGAAAAGGCGGCTCGCGTAGCGGCCGAAACCGGGCGCCCGCGCTACTCCAATTCGCCGCGCCCCGGCGCGAGCGCAACAGCTTTGACCTGCACGTGGACGCTCATGCCCGCCGCAAGCCCGAGCGCCTCCCACGATTTTCGCGTCACGCGCGACAGCAGGCGCGCGCCTGAGCCCTCCGGGCCCAGCGCCAGCACGGCGACGATCTCGTTCGCGTCGATCGGCCTCATCGCGACGATGCGCGCCGGCAGGACGTTAAGGATCGAGCTTGGCGCGGGCGCTTCGCGCGCAAGGCTCACATCGCCCGCGATCACCCGAATGCGCCGCCGTTCGCCGATCGCGGCTGAGGCCGCGGGCGCGGTCACCACGCCGCCGCGCACCCCGATCGTGACGAGGCCGTAAGCCGCATCGCTGGCCTGGACGACGCCGTCGAGCGTCACCGCCGCGTCGCGCGCGAGCGCGAGCGGCAGCGCCGGATCGCTCTCTATCTCCTCCAGCGGCCCCGCGCCGATCACCCGGCCCTCGTGCATCAGCACGATCTGATCGGCGAGGCGCTCGACCTCCGCGATCGAGTGGCTGATGTAGATGATCGGCAGCGACAGGCGATCGCGAAGCCGTTCGAGAAACGGCAAAATCTCGTTCTTGGTCGCCCGGTCGAGCGCCGAGAGCGGCTCGTCCATCAACAGGAGCTTCGGTTGCGACAGGAGCGCGCGTCCGATTGCGACCCGCTGGCGTTCGCCGCCGGAAAGCCTGGCCGGAGAGCGGTCGAGCAAAGCGGTGATCCCGAGCAGATCGACGACCTCGTCGAACGCGATCTTTGCCCGGCCGTCGTCGTGGCCGTGGCGCGGCGCGCCAAACAGGAGGTTGCGTCGCACCGAGAGATGCTGAAAGAGGCTCGCCTCCTGGAACACATAGCCGAGCGGGCGCTTGTGCGTCGGCAGAAACGCGCCGTCACGGTCCTGCCAGACCTCGCCGGCGACAATGCAAAGTCCGTCGCCGAGCCGCTGCAGGCCGGCGATGCAGCGCAGGACCGTGGTCTTGCCGCAGCCGGACGGGCCGAACAGGGCGGTCACGCCCTTGGCGGGCGCGGTGAAGCTGGCGTCGAGCGAAAAGGAGCCGAGCACGCCCTTGAACGCGGCGCGGATCGTCTCGCCGTCGCTCATCCTCGGGCCCGGGCGAACCGCTTTTCGATCAGGGTCATCGACAGGATGACGGCGAAGGCGAACGCCACCATGCCGCCCGCCAGAAGGTTGGCCTCGCGCCAGCGCATCGTCTCGACGAAGTCGAAGATGGCGGTCGACATGACCCGGGTGCGGCCGGGGATGTTGCCGCCGATCATCAGGATCACCCCGAACTCGCCGACCGTATGGGCGAAGCCGAGCACCGCGCCGGTGAGCAGGCCAGGGCTCGCAAGCGGCAGCGCGACGGTCCAGAAGGCGCGGCGAGGCGAAGCGCGCAGGGTCGCCGCCACCTCGAGCGGGCGGTCGCCGACGGCGGCGAAGGCGTTGCGGATCGGCTGCACGACAAATGGCATCGACGAGATGATCGAGCCGATCACGAGACCGGTGAAAGTGAAGGCAAGCGTGCGCGCCCCCCACAGGGACGCGATTGCGCCCCCCGGTCCGCCGGGACCGAGCGCGATCAGGAGATAGAAGCCGAGCACGGTCGGCGGCAGCACGATCGGCAGCGAGACGATGGCGGCGACGGCCTCCTTGAACCACGCCTTCGAGCGCGCCAGCCACCAGGCGAGCGGCGTCGCGACAATGAGCAGCGACAGCGTCGTGACCGCGGCGAGTTCAATCGTAAGCTTGATTGGCGCCCAGATCTCCGTCGGAAAGCTCGGCACGTCGCGTTCACTCGAGCGCGTAGCCGAACCGCTCGATGATCGCGTGCGCCTCCGGGCCCTTGAGGAAGGCGATGAACGCTTTCGACGCCTCGCTGTCGGCCCCGGTCTTCAGCAGCACCGCGTCCTGGCGGATCGGCGTGTAAAGATTTTGCGGAACCTCCCAGCGCGTCCCCGCCGTCACCGCGTGCAGCTGCGACAGCGCAACGAAGCCGACTTCCGCGTTCTTCGTATCGACGAACTCGAAGGCCTGCGCGATGCTATCGCCTTGCACGATCTTGGGCTTGAGGGCGTCGTAGACGCCGAGCGCCTTCATCGTTTCGACAGCGGCGGTCCCGTAAGGCGCGGCGATCGGATTGGCGATCGACAGTTTCGAGAAATCGCCCGCTTTCAGCGCCTTCTCGCCATCGGTCACGTCGACCACCTGGCTCCAAAGCGCGAGCTTGCCGATCGCATAGGTGAAGCGGCTGTCAGCGACCGCAAACCCGCCGTCCACCGCCGCCTTCGGGCGCTTTTCGTCGGCTGCGAGGAAGACCTCGAACGGCGCGTCGCGGGTTATCTGGGTGAACAGGGCGCCAGTGGCGCCGAAGCTCAGCACGGCTTCGTTTCCCGTCTTCTGCTTGAAGAGAGCCGCAATTTCCTTGGCCGGCTCGGTGAAATTCGCCGCAACGGCCACGTGAGTCACGCCCGCCTGAGCCTGCGCCGCGAGCGAGGCGAGAAACGCCAGAAATGCGATTGCAAGCGCGGTCGGCTTCAAGGATGATCTCCGGGCTCGGCGAACTGGCGAGGGCGGCGGCCATCGTTCCGGCGAGGCTCGCTCCGCGTTGTATGCCGTGGTACATACCGCGCCGACGGCGACACAGCAAACATCCAAGGTGGCAGCCCCATGAAAATCAGCGCGCGCAACAAGCTCCATGGAACGATCGTCGACGTGACCAAGGGCGCGACGACGGCGCATGTGCGCATCGATCTGGGCGGGGGCGCGGTGGTGACAGCGTCGATCACCAACGAGGCGGTCGACGAGCTGAAACTCAAGAAGGGCGAGAAGGCCTACGCGGTGATCAAGGCGACCGACGTGATGGTCGGCCTCGACTGATTCGGGCGGCGGCGCAAATTACCGGCCCATGCAGGCGTCGGCCAGCCGCTTGAGCTCGGCCCGGCGCTGAGGGGAGACAGTCGCCAGCCGGTCGGCGTCGCCCGAGCGTTCGATGGCGTCGGCGACGCAACGGCAGCCGGTTTCGCACTCATCGGCCGCGCGCCCCTCGGCGACACAGGCGCGCTGGCAGCCGGCGAGAAAGGCGCTTCTGTCCGCCTTCGGCGCGAGAGGGCCCCAGGCGGTCAGGGCCGCGAGCAGGCCGATCAGGATCGGCTGATGCAGGAGATAGACCGGCAGGCTGTGCCGGCCGGCGAAGCAGATGGCGCGCGACGGGCCCGACGCGGCGCGCCAGCGGCCTGGCCGCCTTAGCCAGTCGAGCACGCCGGGGAGCTGCGCCGCGCCGAGACCGAGGAAGACGACGCCGGCCCACGGCAGGAGCGGGCGCCAGTCGAGCGTGTTGGGCAGCGCTTCGCCCAGTCCCAGCCATAGCAGCCAGGGCGGATCGAACAGGGTCGAGCGGCCGAGCCACGGCGCCGCGATCGCCGCGAAGCCCATCGCGAGGCTCGCGGAGGCTGGCGCGGTCACGAACGGCGCGGCGATCAAACTCGCGACGGCTATGCAGTGGAGAATGCCGAAAATGATCGGTTCGCTCGGCGCGAAAACGTAGCTGCCCGCGGTCACCAGCGCCGCCGCGCCGGCGACGATCGCGAGCCTGCGCCAGAACGCCCGCAGGTTCAGCCCCTTGCGATGGGCGAGCGCCAGCGACACGCCGACCAGAGCAAGGAACGCGCTCGCCACGATATTGGCCAAAAGCCGCATCCCTGGCGTGAAGGGCAGCGTCGGCGCGGCGAGCCGGAAGTCTGCGAGGTCCCAGCTCAGGTGGTAGATCGCCATGCCGATGAGAGCCAGGCCCCGCGCGCAATCGACCGCGTCGACGCGGCCCGGGCGCGGGCCCGCGCTGTCCTCATCCCCGCCGGCGTTCACGGCGTCGCGGCTTCGAACAGCGCCTCGTCGAGAATGAACGCGCCCTCGTACTCGACCGGGCCAGTCATCAGCACATGGTCATCCGAAGCGCGCCATTCGATGACGAGGTCGCCGCCCGGCAGACGCACGGTTCCCTTGCACTCCATGAGCCCAAGGCGCGCCCCCGCGACGAGGGTCGCGCAGGCGGCCGAGCCGCAGGCGAGGGTGAGGCCAACCCCGCGCTCCCACACCCGCGCCCTTACCTCGTCGCGGGCGAGAACCTGAGCGAAGGTGACATTCGCCTTTTCCGGGAACGTCGGGTCGACCTCGATCCTCGGCCCGAGCTCCGCCGCATCGATGCGGCTCAGGTCGGGCACGAAGAACACCGCATGCGGGTTGCCCATGCTGACCACGGAAGCGGGCCCGAGCTCCGCCGGACCTTCGCCGCCGGGCCACAGTCTCACCCGCCGCGTGTCGGACACGGCGTGTCGGAGCGGAATGGCGTCCCACTCGAGGCGCGGCGCGCCCATGTCGACCCGGTAAGTCCAGGGGCCAAGACGCTCGCAGGCGATGACGCCGGCCTCGGTCTCGATCGTGACGGCGTCGAGTCCAAGCTCGCGGCAGAGCCGGTCCGCGACGCAGCGCGTCCCGTTGCCGCAGGCGCCTGCGAGCGTGCCGTCGTTGTTGTAGATCACGACGCCGGCTGCGGTTCCCGAAGTCCTGGGATCGCTGAGAACCATCATCTGGTCATAGCCGAGACCCGGCGCGCGATGGATGGCGCGCGCGTTCTCCGGCGTCAGACGGGCGGGCGAGCCGCGCAGGTCGAGCACGAGGATGGCGTTGCCCGCTCCGTTCATGCGCTCAATCGCGCGGCCTGCGAGCGGATGGCGGGAGGTCAAGCCTCGTCTCCCTTCGCGGTCCCGGCGCCTGCCGCGTCGCGCAAGCTCGCCGACCTGTCGATCGCCCGCGCGCCGAGCCGTGCGACCGCTTCGCGCAAGCCCTCATCCTCGATTCGGGAGGCGGCTTCGCGCGCGGCGGCTTCAGCCGCGTCGGAAGGGACTGGCGCGGCGCGGCGCCTCGTGTCGAGCGCGGGCAGGGGGCCTTGCCGGAAGGCGATCTTGTCGACGCACCGCCAGCCCAGATGCGCATTCACCCGGTCGACGATCACCGAGGCGCTGTGCTGCGCCTCGAGCGCAAAGGCGCTTTCGACCCTCAGCACCAGGGTTGCGGGAACGGACGGCGCGTCGGGATCGCGTTTGCCCGCCCGAGGCGGCCATTTGAGCTCGATTGGCCGGGCGTGGCGCGCGAGCGTCTCGCCGACAATGGCCGGCCAGTCGGCGATCAGGCTCGCCTGGCTCAAGCCCCGCGCCGCCAGCGCCTCGGCGATCAGCCCGGGGGTGAATTCAGCCAGGCGCTTGGCGCCGCCGCGGCCAGGCTTCATCATCGCTGCGGCGCTGAACGCAAGGATAGGGGGCGCAAGGTCAATCGCATGAGCGCCAATGTAAGCGCGCCGGCCGCCGAGGCAAAGAGAAAGGCGATCGCGGCCCGCGTGCTGGCGTGGTGGGACCGCAACCGCCGCGCGCTCGCCTGGCGCGCGGGCTCGGGAGAAACGCCCGACCCTTATCGGGTCTGGCTTTCCGAAGTGCTGCTGCAGCAGACGACGGCGCAGGCCGCGGCGCCTTATTACGAGGCCTTCATCGCCAGATGGCCGCGGGTTGAGGATCTGGCCGCCGCGCCGCTCGAGGCCGTCATGAGCGCGTTCGCCGGTCTCGGCTATTATTCGCGCGCGCGAAACCTGCATGCCTGCGCCAGGGAAGTCGCCGGACGGGGCGGCGAATTTCCAGCCGAGGAAGCGGGTTTGCGCGCGCTACCCGGCGTCGGCGCCTATACCGCGGCGGCGGTCGCGGCGATCGCCTTCGGCCGTGAGACCCTGCCGGTCGACGGCAATATCGCGCGGATCCTGGCGCGGTTGGTCGCCCTTGAAGAGCCCATCGCTCGCGCGCGAGGCCAGATCGCCGCGGCGGCGCGGGCGCTCACGCCAGGCGCAAGGCCGGGCGATTTCGCGCAAGCGCTGATGGACATCGGCGCGACCCTCTGCCGTCCCCGCAATCCCGTTTGCGGCGCCTGCCCGCTCGCCGAGGATTGCGCCGCGTTCCAGACCGGCGCGCCGGAGGCCTATCCGCGGCGCGCTGCGGCGAAGCCGAGACCGAGCCGGCGGGGCGCGGTGTTCTTCGCCCGCCGCTCGGACGGCGCGTTTCTCGCCCGCCGCCGCCCGCCTCACGGCCTGCTGGCCTCGACGATCGAACTGCCGGGCACGGCCTGGACGGAAGAAGGCGCCGGCGGCGGGCTTGCCGGCGCGGCTCCAGTCGCCGCGCATTGGCGCCGGTTGTCGGGCGAGGTCGAGCAGGTCTTCACCCACTTTGCGCTGAGCCTTACCGTCTACGCCGCGGAGTTCGACGGCGGCGCCCCAGCCGGCTGTTTTTGGATCAAGCCTGACGCGGTCGGCGCGGCAGGCTTTTCCAGCATGATGCGCAAGGCGGTCGAGCATGCGCTCGCCCGCAGCTAAAAGCGGCCAGTCGATTATTGTGGAAAGCTCAAGGTCTCGCGGTTAATCTCCGGGAGACTTGAGCCGCGACGGAGTCCAATTTGCCGCGTAGAACCAGTGTATATCCATGGCGCCTCTGATTCCGCCGGCGGCGTTCCGCCTGCCCTCCGATGCGACGCTGCGAGCGCGTTTTGGCCATGTCACGACCTGGGTCTTCGATCTCGATAACACGCTCTATCCTGCGGACAGTGGAATCTGGCCACGGATTGACGAGAGAATCACGTTGTTTCTGGTTGAGCTGTTCGGCATTGACGGTCAGTCGGCTCGCGCGCTGCACAAGCATTATTATTCGCGTCATGGCACTACCCTGTCCGGGCTCATGCAGGAGCACACGGACCTGACCGAGCGCTTTCTGGAGTTCGTGCACGATATCGACCGGTCCGGCCTCCAGCCGGACCCGCTGCTGGCGCGGGAAATCGGGAAATTGCCGGGGCGCAAGCTGATATTCACCAATGGGTCGCGCAGCCATGCGATTCTGACTGCCCGGCAGCTCGGCCTCGATGGACTGTTCGAGGAGGCCTTCGACATTGTCGCCGCTGGCCTGACCCCGAAGCCCGCCGAGGGCGCTTATGACCTCTTTTGCGAGCGATGCGGGGTTGACCCGCGAAGCGCGGCGATGTTCGAGGACGTGGCGAGGAACCTCGCGGTGCCGAAGGCGAGAGGCATGACCACGACGCTGGTGACCAGCAAGGCCGGACGCGTGGATCATCGCGACGCCGGTGACCGGGCGATCTCGGAGGCTGGCGACGTCGCCGATTTCGTCACCGACGATCTGTCGGAATTCCTCGCGCAGCTGAACGCTCAGCTGAGCTGATTGACCGTCCGGCGGGGGTCGCCGGTCAACAACGCCTAAGGATTGCCCGATGTCGCGAATAGGCTGGCTATTGTCTCATCCGGAGTTCCGCAAACATCCCGTGCGCGTGTCGAGCGGGGTCGTGTCGTGGGAGATCCACAAGCTGCTCTCCCGGAATATGGCGCTCGAGCTCGATGGGCTCAAACTCACGGCCCGGCCGATCGATGGAAACGGCCGCCTGATCTGTTATTTCGGGACGAAATTCGACACGATCTTCGACTTTTTGAAAACCTATCTGAAGGAAGGAATGGTCTTCGCCGATGTCGGGGCGAATATCGGCTCCCACGCGATAAACGCCGCCCGGCTGGTCGCCGGGACCGGCTCTGTTTTCGCCTTTGAGGCTGATCCGGACACCTATCGGCTGCTGGCCGAGAATATTCAGTCAAATGGCCTGCGCAACATTGACCTGCGGCAAACCTGCGTCTCCGATCACGTCGGCACGCTGTCCTTCTACAAGCACAAGGATAGCGCCAAAAGCTCGATCGTCGACCGGGGCGAGAAGCTTTCCGTCACGCTTCCCTCCGACACGCTCGACAATCTCATTCCGGCGAACACCAAGATCGACGTTCTGAAAGTCGATGTGGAGGGAGCGGAGCTCAGCGTATTGAGAGGGGCGACGGGAGTCTTCACCGATCAGCGGCGGCCTTCGGTGGTGATCATCGAAGTTTTCGACGTGCGGGACAATACCGACAAGAGCGAAGGAATCCGGGAAGTGCTCGAGGGCTATGGCTACGAATTCTATCTGTTCGACGGCCATGGCCTTACCCCGCTTTCCGGGAGCGCCTTGAACGCCTTCGCCGTCCATAAGTCGGTGCGGCCGCAAGTGCTGGCGCAATTCTCGCCGGCCTGAACCGCGTGTCTGGCGCGGTTCGAGCGGAATCCTTCCGCCGGCCTGGCGCCGGTCGGCGGCATAGGCCTCTTACATTGGCGGGACGAGGCCGTCCTTGCCGACCAGGACGAAGGCGGCGTCGATGGAGCCGTCCCCCTGCTTTGGCCCACGCGCGATGATCGCTGCGCCGGGCTTGAGGTCCGTCCGCGCGCCCGGCTCAAGAGCAACGATCGGGGTCTTCGGATCGACCACGATGGTCTGCTCGCCGCCCTTGTAGGTCACGGTGAGCTTGGGGCCGCTTGTCGCATCGACGCGCGCGGCGATGGCGCCGTTGGTCATTGAGCTTTTCGGCGCAAGGTCGAAGGGGCGGAAGCCCTCGCCGGTCCCGCGCATGGCTTCGGGAAAGATGTGCACTTCCATCGCCTTGAGTTCGCCGCCCTCGCCGGGCAGCGCGGCGACGCCGACGAAGGTCTGAGGCTTCACGTCGGCAAGCGTCGCCGGAACGACGAGGACGAAGCGCGTTTTCGGGGTGAGATGAACCGTCTGATCCTCGCCCGCGCGGGTGCGCACATTCAGGGTCGCGCCGTCGGCGCCCACCGTCGTGATGGTCGCGCGCGCGGTCGCGACCGGCGCGTTCTGGGCGAGGGCCGGCGCGACAGCGAGAGCGAACGCCGCGGCGAGAGCGAATCTGAACGACGGCATCGCGGGTCTCCCAAGATATCGGCCGGCGCCGGCGTGGAGGATTCCAGCAGCGCCACGGCGCCGCTCAGGCTTAGAGAATGGCGATGGAGTTTCCAAGACGGAACGCGCGCCCCGAAGCTGGCGGCGGTAAAAGGTCCGTGAGCGCCCCAACGGGAGGATCGGGCTTTTCGGTCCAGCCCACCCATCGAAAGAAGAGCTCCGCGCCCGGTTTGACGGCTGCCGCCGCAGCCGAATAGTCTCCCCTGCGCGCGCCATCGCGAAGGCCAATGACCTCCGCGGGTTCAACAGGCGGCGCTTTTCGCTTTCCGGTCAAAGAGGAGCGTGTTGGATGCGGCTCCCGATCCTCCTTGTTGTCGCGGCGCTCACGCTCGCGGGTTGCAACGCCAACCAGACGCCCAACGCCACTGCTCGGACCGGCTTCGGCGCCGGCTCCGCCGACGATTACAATCCCATCAAATACGCGCAGACAAGCGGCTTCTACGCCGGCCGTTAGGCAATGCCGCAGGACTTCAGACCTTGACCTCGCTCCCGTCCTGGCTCCAGCGGGTGTGGAAACTGCCTTGCCTATCGAGGCGGCGATAGGTATGGGCGCCGAAATAATCGCGCAGGCCCTGCAGCAGGTTCGTCGGGCCCCGGGCGCGCCTCAGCCCGTCGTAATAGGCGAGCGACGAAGAGAAGGCAGGCGTCGGCACGCCGTTGACGATCGCTAGGCTAAGCACGCGGCGCCACGCGCCTTCCGTTCTCTCGACACCCTCACGGAAATAGTCGTCGAGCAAGAGATTCGTGAGCTTCGGGTTTCGCTCATAGGCTTCCTTGATGCGATCGAGGAAGCGGGCGCGGATGATGCATCCGCCGCGCCAAATGGTCGCCATGTCGCCGAGCTTCAGATCCCATTTGAACTGGCCGGAAGCGACCGACATCTGCTCGAAGCCTTGCGCGTAGGCGATGATCTTCGAAGCGTAAAGGGCGTCGCGGATGGCGTCGATCTCGGCCTTTTCGGGCTTGCGCGTCTCTAACTTTGGGTGGGGCGTCTTCTTGTCCAGCTCCAAGCGCATCGAGCGGTTGGCGGAGAGGACGCGGGCGAAGACGGCCTCGGTGATCCCGGTCAGCGGCACGCCAAGCTCGAGCGCGTTCTGCGCTGTCCAGCGGCCGGTGCCCTTCTGCTCCGCTTCATCGACGATGACGTCGACCAGCGGCTTGCCGGTGCTGGCGTCGGTCTTGCGCAGGACAGCGGCGGTGATCTCGATCAAGTAGCTGTCGAGATCGCCCTCTTTCCAGGTCTGGAAGATCTCCGCCATCGCTGGCGCGTCGAGGCCGTACACGCTCTTCATGAGGTCGTAGGCTTCGGCGATCAGCTGCATATCGGCATATTCGATGCCGTTGTGCACCATCTTGACATAGTGGCCCGCGCCCTGCGGACCGATGTAAGTGCAGCAGGGAACGCCATCGACCTGGGCCGCCATTTTGGTCAGCATCGGCGCAATGCGGTCCCAGGCTTCGCGATCGCCGCCGGGCATCATGCTGGGGCCCTCGAGCGCGCCCTCCTCGCCGCCGGAAACGCCCATGCCGACAAAGCGGATCTTCTTTTCCTCGCAGGTCTTGTAGCGGCGCGCGGTGTCGGTGAAGAGCGAGTTGCCGCCGTCGATGATGATGTCGCCTTCGTCGAGATGGGGCATGAGCTCGTCGATCACCTCGTCGACCGGCGGGCCCGCCTTGACCATGATCAGGATCGGGCGGGGCTTGGCGATGCTCTTGATAAACTCGGGGAGGGTCTTGGCCGCGAAAAAGCGGCCTTCTCCGCCGTGCTCGCCGATGAGCTCGTCGGTCCGTTCATGGTTGCGGTTGAAGACGGCGACGCCGAACCCATGCCGCGCCGCGTTTCGCGCCAGATTCGCCCCCATGACGGCCAATCCAAACACGCCGATGTCAGCTTGATCAGCCATCGTTCTCTCGCTCGCTCTTGGGGACAGGACGCCCTCTTAGCCCCGGAGTCGAGGGCGAGCAAATCCTGTGCGGGCCGGCGCTGTGTCCCTTCGTTGACGGAAGCGCGCAAAAAAAAACATTTTGTTGTCGTCAATGTCAGGAGCGCCCCCTTGCCGCATGCCCCTGCGGACCTGCCCTGGGGCGGGGTGGCGGAATTGCCTCCGCGCTATGACCCCTACATAATACGTCTTAAGTGCATACGTCTTAAGTACGGGTAGATCGGCCTGTCGGCGCGGCGGCCGCCGCCTATCTCCAACTCAAACCTCGACAGGGCGAGCCTCGTGGAACGGCTCCCACACTCCTCCTACTGATTAGGAGTCTGGACTTTCGATTGCTGATCAGGGACAGGGGGCGTAGTCAACCCCTTCCCGTTCTCGTGTTCAGGTGGAGCTCCAAATCCCCCAGTGCCAGATAGTTCGTTGCCTGTTGGTATGGGACCAAGGTATTGCAACGCTTGGCTATCCTCCTTTGTCTGGTTACGATAAATCCAACCAACGTAAACGACAAAGAAAGCTAGAAATAAACCGAGTATAGCTAACCCAGTGATTGATGATTTGAAAGATATTTTTCCTCGTTCGATTGCAAAATTCGTATCGTTTGGCCAATATTCTTTCCCAGAAGTTGCAATGTGGTAAGACATGATCAGTTGCATCCCAGAAAGAATAACTCCTGACACGGTTATCGTGACAACGAGCCACAAATTTACCCGTTCGTCCAGTCCCTGCCGGCGATATTTTTCGCGTCGTATAGCAAAATCATCGTCTAAAAACGTTTCATATATTTGACGACTGCATAAGTTCCAAACCGATTTATATTTTCGAAAATCCGATATATCTACGTTCGTCAAAGCTGTAGTATCAGTAACCACGCCCGAAATGTAGTGCGATCGGGGATGCTGTCAACACTGCTGCTTTGGTAAAAGCGGAAGAATATAAGTGAAAACGCGCTTAGGCCGATAAATCCGAGTATTATAGCAATTGTGCCGATTGGCAAACCCGTCCAACGGTGAGTAACTAGAGAGTCCGGCAACTTATCACTAATCATTAAATAGACTTTATCTATTGAATATACCCCGAATAATTCATGCAATGGCAAGAAGTTCCAGAGGGAAAATCCGGCGGTCCAAAAAAACTACAATAGTTCCCGTCATCGCTAACGATACAATAATAAGTCGTCTTCTCGTAGCCCGGGCCCTTTGGGACCGATAGTGGTGGCGGTGGCGCCGGCATCTGTTGTGGCGGCATCGGATATGGCGGCATCGGTTGTGTTTGACCGTATGTTGTTCCCAGCGGCGTGGGAGGCATACCGGGAGCCGGCGGTATCGACTGTGGACCCATTGTGTAGTGACACCAATTTGGATTCGTACCCGCCCGATAGGGACAGAGTTGTGCTTTCGCAATATTGAGGCCGGCGAATGTTGAGACAATTGAAATAGTAAGCAAGCCGAGAAGGCAGCCAACTTTTGACATGTTAAACCTCCCCTATGTTTATACAGACAACATCACGAAATTGACATCATCGCAACAAGATTCGGAGATTCTCGCGCCTTGAACTCGGGGCGACGCCTTGCGGAATGGCCCGGATGCTCCGGGTTCGCCGCTTGTCGCCTCCCGGACCGATAGGCCGCTTCTTCTCACAGCATTGAAGTCATCCAGGCGCATCCGCTCTCTGGTTGCAAGCCGTGCTAAAATGGTCCGCAAAACGGTGGGGGGAACGGTCTGTTCGCCGCCTACCCTTACCAGGGCGCATATCAACAATGGTTTCAAAGGGTTCTCAGCCCCCGCCGGACGCGTTGTGGGTTCGGGTCTATTATGAAGACACCGACTTTTCCGGCCGCGTCTATCATGCGTCGTACCTGCGCTTCCTCGAGCGCGGCCGCACCGAATGGCTGCGCCGGCGGGGATTCGCGCACCGGGACCTGGCCCAGAATTCCGGCGTCGCTTTCGCCGTGCGCTCGCTCACAATCGAGTATCTGGCCCCGGCGCTGATGGACGATCTCTTGACGGTCGAGACCAGCGTCGCTAGGGCGCGCGGCGCGTCGATCGATTTTCAGCAGCGCGTCCTGCGCGGCGACAGGGCGCTCGTCACCGCGATGGCGCGGGTCGCGGCGATTCGCGACGGGCGGCCGGCGCGGATTCCTGACGATCTTCGCCGTCTCCTCGATGCGCCGAGATGATCCGCCGCCGCACACGCTTCGCTGGCCTCGTCACGGGCTCGAATTGCGGCGAACGGAGCGTTTGACAATGTCCAGTTCCCGCATCAGCGCCTTGCGGGTTTCCACGGGAACCTCCGAGAACAGCGCGATCATCCATTCCTCGTTCGCCTTCGCCATGACGCCGAACATCGAGGCGCCCGCTTTGGTCATCCGCACGTTCATCGCCCGGCGGTCGTCCGGAGACGGCTCGCGAACGACGAAGCCCTGCTCGACCAGCTTGTCGACGAGACCGGTCACATTGCCGTTGGTGACCATCATGCGCTGCGACAATTCGCCGAGCCTGAGCCCGTTCGGCTCGCGCTCGAGCTGCGCGAGAAGGTCGAACTGCGGCAGCGTGACCTTGAAGGATCGGCGCAGGTTGCGACGGATCTCGGCCGAGATCAGGGTGGTGGCCGACAGCAGGCGCAGCCAGAGGCGAAGCTCCGATTTGTGTCCGCTCTTCTCGCCGGCCAGGACGCTTTCCGCGTCGATCGCCTCGATGCCGTTGTCCATGGCGGCTCCCTTTTGGATAGTTTAATCTTGAAATAACGTCCAAATCACGTCCACGCAAGCCGTCCCGCCTTGAGGGCCGAAGCCCACAAAAGCCTGGCCTTTGACCAGGGCGCTTATCCCGGCCGCCAGTGGCCTCCGCTGCGCCCCGTGCCGGCGTGCGGGCGCCGGACCCTCCAGATTGCAACCGTCGCGCGAATTCCGCGAAAGAAAACGAAACTAAAAAAAAGCGAAATCGCCTTTTTTTGGCTTTCTTTTGCTTTCTTTTAGTTTTCGGAATCGGGACTTTTCAAAGGGTTATGAGCGAAAAAAGTAGAAAAAATCTCCTCCGTTTCCGACTCGCGCGGCGGGTTGTGATCGAGCAAGGTTCTCAAACAGGAACGGGGTCTCCCTCGCCCGGCCGCCAAGCCGGGGCGCTCTGATTCCGTTAATGAGAATGTATATCTCTGATTTCTGATTTTGTCAAGGAGAAGCTCGAGTTCTGTAGCGCCAGCTGTTGTTTTCGAGAAATCCGCCCTGCGGTCGTCATGGCCGGCCCTGTGCCGGCCATCCACGCATCGCCAGTGGCGACAGGCTCTGTGGCAAAAAGGATCGTATTTCTTATCAGAGGTTTATCCTGATAGGGCGGTGTTCTCGTGGATGACCGGGACAACCCCCGGATCACAGTCCGGGGGCGGCCATGACGCCGCCACCCTTCCAGTCTTCAAAACTGGGCCGACCAGCGCCTGACAGGCGGCGGCTTCCCTACGCCCGGCGCGCTCATCATACTTTAGCCATCAAATATTGAGATATAAAATTTAAGGAGGCGCGAAATGCGCATCGTTTGCATCGGCGGCGGTCCGGCGGGCCTCTATTTCGGCCTGTTGATGAAGACGCTGCACCCGGCCTACGACATTGAAGTGGTCGAGCGTAACCGGCCTTACGACACGTTCGGGTGGGGCGTCGTCTTCTCCGACGCGACCATGGAGGCGATGAAGATCTGGGACCCGCAGACGGCGGCCGAGATCCAGAGCGCCTTCAACCACTGGGACGACATCGAACTCCTGTTCAAGGGGCGGCGCATCCGCACGACCGGCCACGGCTTCGTCGGCATCGGGCGCAAGAAGCTTCTCAACATCCTGCAGGCCCGCTGCGAGGCGCTGGGCGTCAGGCTCACCTTCGAGCGCGAAGTCACTTCCGATCTCGAATTTCCCGACGCCGACCTCATCATCGCTTCTGACGGCGCTTCTTCGCGGGTGCGCGATCGCTACAAGGCGGTGTTCCAGCCCGATTTCGTCGTGCGCCCGAACCGCTACATCTGGCTCGGCACGGACAAAGCATTCGACGCCTTCACCTTCGACTTCCGCAAGACCGAACACGGCTGGTTCCAGGCCCATATCTATAAGTTCGACGACAAGACCTCGACCTTCATCGTCGAGACGACCGAACAGACCTACAAGGCGCACGGCCTCGACAAGCTCGGCCAGGAAGCTTCGATCGGTTTCTGCCAGAACCTGTTCGCCGAGACGCTCGACGGCGCGAAGCTGATGACCAACGCCCGCCACCAGCGCGGTTCGCAATGGCTGAACTTCAATCGGCTGATCTGCGGGCGCTGGAGCCATTTCAACGGCCGCTCGCATGTCGTGCTGATGGGCGACGCCGCCCATACAGCCCATTTCGCCATCGGCTCGGGGACCAAGCTCGCGATCGACGACGCAATCGAGCTGGCGCGCCAGTTCGAGAGGCTCGGCCACGACAGGGACAGCATCCCGGCCGTGCTCGCGGACTACGAAGAGGTCCGCCGCGTCGATGTCGCCCGCATCCAGAACGCGGCCCGCAACGCCATGGAATGGTTCGAGGTGGTTGGCGAACGCTATGCGGACGCGCTCGAGCCGGAGCAGTTCATGTATTCCATGCTGACGCGCTCGCAGCGCATCAGCCACGAAAACCTGCGCCTGCGCGACAGGACGTGGCTTGAGGATTACGAGCGCTGGTTCGCCGAGAAAGCTGAGATCGACGTCGAGGCGGACACGCGCCCGGCGCCGCCGGTGTTCACGCCCTTCAAGGCGCGCGGCGTGACGCTCGCCAATCGCATCGTCGTCTCGCCGATGGCGATGTATTCCGCAATCGACGGCCTACCGGGCGACTTCCATCTCGTCCATCTCGGCTCGCGCGCATTGGGCGGCGCGGGCCTCATCTTCGCGGAAATGACCTGCGTCTCTCCCGACGCGCGCATCACACCCGGTTGCCTCGGCTTATGGAACGACGCGCAGACGGCGGCCTGGAGGCGGATCGCCGATTTCATTCATGCGAACTCGGCCGCCAAGGTCGGGATCCAGCTCGGTCATGCGGGGCGGAAGGGGGCGACCAAGGTCGCGTGGGACGGTATCGACGAGCCGCTCGACGAAGGCGGCTGGCCGCTCATCTCCGCTTCCGCCGTGCCCTATCTGCCGCACGGCCAGACGCCGAAGGCGATGGACCGCGACGACATGGACCGCGTCAAAGCGGATTTCGTCGCCGCGACCCGGCGCGCGGCCGAGGCCGGCGCCGACTGGCTCGAATTCCACGCCGCGCACGGCTATCTGATGTCGTCCTTCCTGTCGCCGCTCACCAACATCCGCAACGACGAATATGGCGGCGATCATCCGGGCCGGGCGCGCTATCCGCTCGAGGTGTTCCGCGCCATGCGCGAGGTCTGGCCTGACGAGAAGCCGATGTCGGTCCGCCTCTCCTGTCATGACTGGATGGAGACCGGCAACACGCCTGACGACGCGGCGATCTTCGCCGCCATGTTCAAGGATGCGGGAGCCGATCTCATCGACTGTTCATCGGGCCAGGTGTCGAAGGCGGAGCGGCCGGTCTATGGGCGCCTGTTCCAGACGCCGTTCGCTGACAAGATTCGCAACGAAGTCGGCATCCGCACCATCGCGGTCGGCGCGATCTCGGACGCCGACCAGGCCAATTCGGTTCTCGCCGCCGGCCGCGCCGATCTTTGCGCCGTCGCGCGGCCCCATCTCGCGGATCCCGCCTGGGCGCTGCATGAAGCGGCCAAGATGGGGCTCACCAACATTCCCTGGCCGAAGCAATACTGGTCCGGCAAGTCGCAATACGAGACCAATCTCGCGCGCGCCGCGCAAGCTTCGGCCAAGTGAGGCGATGACGGGGACGGAGAGCGACCTCGCAGGCCGGCACGCGCTCGTCACGGGCGCGGGCGGGGGCATCGGCGCCGCGATTGCGCGCGCGCTCGGCGAAAGAGGCGCGCGGGTGACGCTGGCCGGGCGCCGCCGCGAGCCGCTTGTCAAAGTCGCGTCGACCCTGCCCGAAGCGAGCGCGCTGGCGCTCGATGGCTTCGACGTGACGGACGAAGCGGAGAATCGCGCATGGGCTTACGAAGGCGCGCGCCGCGTTCGGGCCGATCGACATTCTGGTCAACAACGCCGGCGAAGCGCCGAGCGCGCCGTTCGCGAAAATGGACATGGGGACCTGGTCGCGGGTGATCGCGACCGATCTCACCAGCGTCTATCTGGTGACGCAGGCTGTCCTGCCGGATCTGAAGGCGAGCGGGCCAAAGGCGCGGATCGTCAACATCGCCTCGACCGCGGGCCTCAAGGGCTACGCCTATGTCTCGGCTTACACCGCGGCGAAGCATGGGGTGATTGGCCTGACCCGGGCGCTGGCGCTCGAACTCGCCGGGACCGGCATGACGGTCAACGCGGTCTGCCCCGCTTTCACGCAGACGCCGCTCCTGGAGGCCGCGATCCGGAATATCATGGCGAAGACGGGCCGCACGGAGGCCGAGGCGCGCGCCGAGCTCGCCAAGGGCATTCCGCTTGGCAGGCTGGCGCGGCCGGAGGACGTGGCGAGCGCGGTTCTCTGGCTCGTCTCCGAGGCGGCCGGCTTCGTGACCGGCGAAGCGCTTTCCATTTCCGGCGGAGAGGTCATGCGATGACGGACGAGCACCATTCCGCGATGCGCGGCGCCCTGCGGCCCTTCAAGGATTACCAGGCGGCGCATTTCCTTTGGGAGACGGACGCGAGCGGCCGCGTCGCGACGATCCGCCTCAACCGGCCCGACAAGAAGAACCCGCTGACCTTCGAGTCTTACGCGGAATTGCGCGACCTCTTTCGCGACCTCGTCTACGCCTCGGACGTGCGGGCGGTGGTTCTTGTGGGATCGGGCGGGAATTTCTGCTCAGGCGGCGACGTGTTCGAGATCATCGAGCCGCTGACGCGGATGAAGATGCACGAGCTCCTCGCCTTCACCCGCATGACGGGCGACCTCGTGAAAGCGATGCGCAAATGTCCGCAGCAGATTATCGCCGCGGTGGACGGCGTCTGCGCCGGCGCGGGCGCTATTCTGGCGATGGCGTCCGACCTGCGCTACGCGACGCCGCAGGCGAAGGCGGCGTTTCTGTTCACGCGGGTCGGCCTTGCCGGCGCCGACATGGGCGCGTGCGGGATTCTGCCGCGCATCATCGGTCAGGGACGGGCGGCGGAGCTGCTCTACACCGGCCGCTCGCTCTCAGCCGAGGAGGGCCTCGCGTGGGGCTTCTACAATGCCTTGCATCCGGCCGAGGCGCTCGAGGCCAAGGCGCATGAGATCGCCGCTTCCTTGGCCGACGGCCCATGGTTCGCGCATGGCGTGACCAAGACCATGTTCAACCAGGAATGGTCGATGGGGATCGACGAGATGATCGAGTCGGAAGCGCAGGCGCAGGCGATCTGCATGGCGACCGGCGATTTCCGGCGCGCTTTCGAGGCCTTCGCGGCGAAGCGCAAGCCGGCCTTCGCGGGAGACTGACCCCCCATGTCCGCCTCGCTCGCTCGCGGTCCGACGCGCGAGCATCTCGACTGGCCGTTCTTCGGGGCCGAGCATCGCGCCTATGCCGCAGAGCTCGACACGTTCGTCGCTTCCGGCGCTCTCGCCGACGTGGACCATCATGATGTCGACGCCTCCTGCCGCAGCCTCGCCGCGGCGCTCGGAAAGGCTGGTCTGCTCGACGCTTGCGTGGCCGCCGCCGACGGCGACGCATCGACCATCGATTCGCGCAAGGCCTGCCTCGCCCGCGAGACGCTGGCGTTTCATGACGGGCTCGCGGATTTCGCCTTCGCGATGCAGGGCTTGGGCTCCGGCGCGATCGGCCTCGCCGGATCGCCGGAGCTTCGGCGCGTGTTCCTGCCCAAGGTGCGTTCCGGCGAATGGCTTGCGGCTTTCGCGCTCTCCGAGAAGGACGCAGGCTCCGACGTCGCCGCCATGACCTGCTCGGCCGAACGCGCCGGCGATGGCTACGCGCTCAATGGCGAGAAGACCTGGATCTCGAACGGCGGAATCGCCGACTTTTATTGCGTCTTCGCCCGCACCGGCGAAGCGCCCGGCGCGCGCGGCCTTTCCGCTTTCGTCGTGAAGCCGGGCGATCCCGGATTCTCGATCGCCGGGCGGATCGAGGTGATCGCGCCTCATCCGCTCGCGACCTTGCGGTTCGAGAATTGCCGCGTCCCCGCGAGCCGGATGCTCGGCGCGCCGGGCGAGGGGTTCAAGATCGCGATGCGCACGCTCGACATCTTCCGCGCCTCGGTGGCCGCGGCGGCGCTGGGTTTCGCACGGCGCGCGCTCCACGAAGCGATCGATCACGCGCGCTCGCGAAAAATGTTCGGCGCGACGCTCGCCGATCTGCAACTGACGCAGGCGGCAATCGGAGAGATGGCGACGGATGTCGACGCCGCCGCGCTGCTCACCTATCGCGCCGCGTGGCGCCGCGACGTTCAGCGCCTGCCGGCCACGAAGGAAGCCGCGATGGCCAAGATGACGGCGACCGAAACGGCGCAACGAGTGATCGACCGCGCCGTCCAGATGTTCGGCGGCCGCGGCGTGCGCTCGGGCGAGATCGTGGAAAAGCTCTATCGCGAGATCCGGGCGCTCAGGATCTACGAGGGCGCGACCGAAGTGCAGAAGCTCATTGTCGCGCGCGAGACGTTCAAGTCCGCCTGAGGCCGCATGGAGGCGAAACCGATGCATCAGATCCTGCAGCCTGAGGGTTGGATGAAGCCGAAGGGCTACGCGAACGGGATCGCAGCCGCGGGACGCCTTGTGTTCGTCGCCGGCCAGATCGGCTGGAACGAACAATGCGTGTTCGAGGCGCAGGATTTTCTGGGACAGTTCAGGCAGGCGCTGAAGAACGTCGTCGCGGTTCTTGCGGAGGCGGGCGCGAGCCCCGAGCATGTGACCACGATGACCTGGTTCGTCACCGACAAGGCGGCCTATCTTCGGGACGCGAAGGCGGTCGGCCAGGCATGGCGCGAGATCATGGGCCGCAACTATCCGGCCATGACGGTCGTCCAGGTCGTGGCGCTGATCGAGGACGCGGCGCAGATCGAAATTCAGGCGCAGGCCGTCGTCCCCGAGTGAATCCCGGCGGAGTCAGCCCGCCAGCATTTTCGCGACCATGAATCCCGAGCCCGCGCCCGTGCCGGCGCCCGGCCAGGTCGAGGCGCCGCACAGGTAGAGGTTCTTGACCGGCGTCCGATAGCGCGACCAGCCGGCGACGGGACGCAGGAAGAAATTCTGGTCGAGGTGATGGCTGCCGGACAGGCTGTCGCCGCCGATCAGGTTCGGGTTCTCCCGCTCGAGATCGAGCGGCGAGAAGACCGCTCGGCCGAGCACGCGGCTTCTCAGCCCCGGCGCGTAAGATCTCGAGAATGTCCAGCACGCGGTCCGCATAGGGCTCGCGGGCCTCGTCCCAGCCACGGGCGGCGATGGTCCCGCCAGCGTCGCCGTGAATCTCGGCCGGCAGAACACGGACCTGAATCCAGAGCACGTGCTTGCCCGCAGGCGCGCGGGAGGGATCGATCGCCGTCGGCTGGCCGACGACCAGCACCGGCTCGGCGGGCAGGAGACCGGCCGACGCCTCGGCATAGACGCGGGTCATCATTTCCATGTCGGGGGCGACATGAACGTAGGCGAATTCGCGCAACGCCCTTCCGGCGCGCCAGTCGGGCAGATCGTCCAGCGCGAGGTGGATCATCATCGCGCCAGGGCCGGCGCGAAAGCTCTTGACGCGCTCTCCGGAAAGAGGCCGGCGTCGCATCGGGCGGCGTCAGCTCCTCGAATACGATCTTCGGATGAACGTTGGCGATGATCGTTCCGGCTTCGAGCTTGCGGCCGCTTTGCAAGGTCACGCCCGACGCGGCGCCGTTGGCGAGGTCGATCCTTGACGCGCCGTCTCCGAGAATGAGTTCGCCGCCCTTCGCCTTCAGGGCGCCGACCATCGCCTTGACGATCGTGTCCGCGCCGCCCTGTCCGATCACCATGCCGAGGCTCTGGTTGGCCATGGATTCGAGATAAGGGAACAGCGCGCCCCCCGCGACGTCCGGCGAGAAATCGAGATGCAGGCCCCAGGCGGCCATCATCGCCTTGACTTTCGGATGCTCGAATCGCGCATCGAGAAAGTCGCGCGGGGAAGCCAGCAGCAGCTTCACGGTGTCGTAGAGCCAGTTCGTTCCCATCGCCCGCCACGCCTTCCACACGACCCTGGCGGCCGCGATCGAGGGCATGGGCGAACCGAGGAGCGCGAAGATGTGGGGCGCATCCTCGCCGAACTGTCCGAGCAGATCCTGCCAGGCTTTCGCGTCCGCCGGCGAGAGGGCGGAAATGCCGGCGAGCGTCTGTCTCCAGCGTCCGGCTGACGCCGAGATACGTCCCGTCGCGAAATACGGTCGCGAAGGCATGCTCCGCCGGAACGAAGGCAAGGCCATGCGCCAGGAGCGCATCCTTGTGGGCCGCGAAGAAAGCCGAGCCCGCGAACATGGAAAGATTCATCGCGCAGAGATCGTGCCGAAAGCCGGGAAGCGTCAGATCGCGCGTCTTGACGGCGCCGCCTGGCTCGTCCTTCGCTTCGACGATGGCGACGCGCTTTCCCCTGGCCGCCAGATGCACGGCCGCCGCCAGGCCATTGTGGCCCGCGCCGATGATGACCGCGTCATAGGCCATTCAGATTTCGAGCCCCGTTCCATGCATTTCCAAGCAACTCGACAGAGGCGGAAGGCGGATAAGCGAGCGGTCCGCGAACAGCGGCCGGCTCCTCAGTTCACGCCAATTCAGCGGGGAAGTTGCCCGCAGTTTTGAAGCCGTCGCAACAGAACCGGCCATCGGAGGCTTTCGTCTTAGCGACGCGGCGGCCCGCCCAGATTGTTGCAAGCTCATATTTCTCTGCCTAAGCTTGCCGGCGACGCTCGCGGCGGGGCGAGGCCGCCCGCCGGAGGCGACGCGACAGGAGGATTTTCCCATGACTTCAAACACAACGCTGACCGATCTTGCCTCGGCGCTGCTTGCAGGCTCGGTCAGGGTCGTGGACCTCTCCGCTCCGCTGGGGCCCGACACGCCGGTCCTCTATCTCCCGCCGAACGTGGGCAAGAACACGCCGCCGGTGAAGGTCCATTCGATTTCGAAATACGATGCGGACGGTCCCTTCTGGGCGTGGAACTGGATCGAGCTCGGCGAGCATACCGGCACGCATTTCGACGCGCCCCGGCACTGGATCAGCGGCAAGGATTATCGGGACGGCGCGACCGACACGATCCCGGTCAAGAACTTTGTCGCCCCGGTCAATGTGATCGATCGCTCCAAGGAGACGGCGGCGAACCCGGACTATCTGCTGACGCCCGACAGCATCAAGGAATGGGAGAAGGAGCACGGCGAGATCGAGCGCCGGAACGTGGGTGCTTCTGCGCACGGATTGGTAGAAGCGCAACGGCAGCACGGATACCTTCCTCAACGCCGACGACAAGGGACCGCATTCTCCGGGTCCGACGGCGGAGGCCATTTCCTATCTCGTGTCCAAGGGCGTGATCGGCTGGGGTTCGGAGACGGTCGGCACGGACGCCGGCGCGGCTGGCGGCATGGATCCGCCCTTTCCCGCGCATACGCTCATGCACAAGGCCAACCGCTACGGCCTCGCGAGCCTCTGCCAGCTCGACCAGCTTCCGCCCAAGGGCGCGGTGCTGATCGCGGCGCCGCTGAAGTTCGTGGACGGGACCGGGTCTCCGGTTCGCGCGCTCGCTCTCGTTCCCGCCTGAGCGCCGGATGGCGAGCGCCGACTACGTGATCGTCGGCGGCGGGATCAACGGTCTCGTCGCCGCCTCCATGCTCGGCAAGAAGGGCCGGAAGGTTCTGCTGCTCGAACGCAGCGACCGCGTCGGCGGCTGCCTGCGCACGGAGGAGATCACCGCTCCCGGCTTCATCCATGACGTGATGGCGACGACGCTTGTTCTGTTCCTGACATCGCCCGCCTATCGGCGCGATCGGCAAGGACCTCGAGGCGCGCGGGTTTCAAGGTCGCGCATTCCGACCTGCCGACCGGCGTTCTCCGGCCGGACGGGTCGCATGTTCTCTTCTCGCGCGACCGCGCCCGCAACGTCGCGACCTTCGAGGCCTGCGCCAAAGGCGACGGCGAGACCTTCGCGCGCGAGATGGACCGGATGGGCGCCGACGCGCCTTTCCTGTTCGCGCTGCTCGGCGGACGCCTGTGGTCGCGGCAGACGGCCACGCTGTTGGCGCGCGAGGCATGGAAGCGGGGCCCCGCGGCAGCTCGCGGCCTGGTTCGGCGAGGCGCTGCGGCCCGCGCGGCATTATCTGGAATCGACCTATGCTTCGGAAGCGATTCACGCGCTCTGGGCGCCCTGGGGCCTGCACTGCGGCCTCAATCCCGAGAGCGCCTATTCGGCGCAGATGATCAAGGTCATCGCCTTCGCGATCGAAATGGCGGGTTGCCCGATCGCGGTCGGCGGCGCGAAGACCCTGGTCGGCGCCTTCGAGCGGCTGATCGCCGACAATGGCGGACGCATCCAGTGCGGCGCGGATGTCGACCGCAGTCGAGACGCGGCGCGGACGGGCGCGCGCGCGCCGTGCTGCTGACATTCGGGAGAGCGGATCGAAGCCTCGCAAGGGAATCATCTGCTCGATGACGCCGACCCAGCTCTATGGACGGCTCCTGCGCGATCATCCCGCCTCGACCAAGGCTCAGGAGTCGCTCAAGCACTATCGCTACGGCAAGGGCGACATGCAGATCCACTACGCGCTCAACGCGCCGCCGCGATGGAAAGGCGGCGACGAACTTGGCAAGGTCGCGCTTCTCCACGTCACGCCCGGTCTCGACGGCGTTTCGCGCGCCGCCAACGAATGCGAGCGCGGCCTCTTGCCCGCCGAGCCAACGATCTGCGTCGGTCAGCCGACCGCGCTCGATCCGTCGCGAGCGCCGGAGGGAAAGGCGATCCTCTGGCTGCAATTGCCGGAGGCGCCGCGCCACATCAAGGGCGACGCGAAGGGCGAAATCGCCGCGCCCGCGGACGGACGCTGGACGCCGGAGATTCGCGAGGCCTATGCCGACCGGGTGGAGGCGCTGTTCTCCCGCCACATCGAGAATTTTCCTCGCCCTCGTCATCGCCCGCAAGGCCTATTCGCCGGCGGACCTCGAGGCGCTGAACGTCAATCTCGTCGGAGGCGATCCGTATGGCGGGCTATTGCGGCCTCGACCAGTTCTTCCTGTGGCGGCCCATTCGCACGCTCGACGAACCACGACACGCCCGTTCCCGGCCTCTATCAGATCGGCGCCTCGACGCATCCCGGGCCCAGGGCTTGGCGGGGGCTCCGGTTTCCTGCTCGCCAATGCGCTGAAATGAGCGATCAGACCTCCATCAAGGGGTCCGCCTTCGAGGACCATCTCTGGCTGCACGGCGGCAAGCCCCGGCCTTCGGCCGACGCTTGGACAGATCGGCCTGCAGCAGTTCGCGCCCTATCTCATCAACAGCATTTCGTTGAGCTGGGTGACGCATCTCGCTTCCGCGCTCAAGGCGCACGACATGACGACGACGCAGATGCGGGCGCTCGCCGTGCTCAGCATCTCCTCGCCCGTCACCATCAACGAACTGTCGCAATTCGCGCTCACCGAACAGTCGACGATGAGCCGGACGCTCGACGCGCTCGAGGAGCAGGCGTTCATCGTCCGCAAGCCGCGCGCGGAGGACCTCCGGGTGCGCGACGTCGAAATCACTCAGGCCGGACGCGACGCTTTCGCGAAGGTCTGGCCGATGATGTACGACCTGCTTCTCAAGATGTTCGATGGCATCGACAACGAGGAATACAAGGCCTTCACGGCGACGATGCACAAGATGATGCTGAACATCCGCAAGCACGGGATCTGATCGCGGCCCGCGCTGCGTGATGCCGTCGAGCCTACAGCGTCGCGATCGTCTTCAATACGCCGTCCAGCGCAACGCCGTTCTCATCCGCAAGCGCGGCGCGCTTGAGGCGCTCGAGCCACGCCGGCCCATCCTCCCGCGAGGCGAGCTTCGGCACGGCGGCGATCACGCGGTCGAATTTCGACAATCCGCGCGCGTGGGTGTCCGAATAGCCTTTGACCAGCCGCCGGCAGGCCAGGGCTTCGACGCCCAGCTCGTAGCGCGCCTCCAAGGCGTCGATTGCGACTTTCAGCCAGGCTTCGCGATGCGCGCTCTCGCGCGCATGGCGCAGCGTTTTGCGACGGCGCGGGCCGAGGCTCGCCGCGGCGGCGAGCATCAGATAGCCGGTGACCGTGTTCGGCCGGATCCGGCGGCCGCGATCGACGACCTTCCGCAACCGGGCCACGAGTGTCGGCCGCGCTTCGATCCATTCGCCCAGACCCCTCGGCAGCGAGCCGCAAAGCTCCTCGACGCGGGGGTGGAAGATACTCGGTGGTCATCACGATCGCGTCGGGCGCGGCGTCCGACTTCCTTGCGGACGCGCTCCTGCCGGGAGGCGCGGATCTTGAGGTCGGCGACGCGCGGAACGTCGTCATAGGCCATCGCGGTCGCGACATATTTGGCCGCGGCGACGGTGAAGGCGAAGCCCTTGTCCGCGCCGCCATGCGCCCGGTCGCGCTCGGCGAGCGCGGCGAGCCGGTCGAGATATTCGAGCCCGTAAGCTGGATCGAGATAGTCGACCAGTTTGCGCGCGCCGGCCGTGATCATCGGCTGCGCTTCGGCGGGGAAACGCGCGGATGCGCTCGCCGATCCGGTCGAGATCGGCGTCGCCGGTTCTTTTCCGGCCAGTTCGTGAAGCGCTTCTCAGGAAAGCGCTGGATCGGCTCGATGCGGATTGGCGTTCGTCTGCTCGAAGGCGGCGTTGAAGGCGCGAGGCTCGACCTCGACGCCAGATCCGCCGGCGCGGATCGCTTCCTCAAAGGCCGCGCGCGCAAACGGCAGCGCTCCGGACGCCGCGAGCGCGCCGAACATCGTCGACGGAAATGACGCTTCCCTGCGCCTTGGCCATCGCCTCCATGTTGAAGGCGATGACACGTTTGGCGGCGAATTCCGTGGCGAGCAGACACGACGGCCGGATCGGCGACGCCGTCGCCGGGCGCCTGTTTCTCCACCACGGCCAGCGCGCGGTGGGTCGAGGCGATCAGCGTCGTGCGGTCGGGCGTGACGAGGCCGCGAAGCACCGAACGCCCGGCCTCCATGAGCTCGGACGCCATCACGACGTCGACGTCGCCCGGCGTCGGCATGAGCGCGAAGACCGGCTGCGCGCCGTCCTTTCGGCGGCGCCATCTCGATGTAATAGATGGTTGCGCCGGTGCGCTGCGCGACGCCTGGCACGGAAGTCGACTGCGCCGCCCACCCTTGCGCTTCCGCAAGCCAGACGATCCAGTCGGCGAGCACGCCGCCGCCCTGCCCGCCCATCGCGAGAATGGCGAGCGAGATGCGCTCGGACGACCGTCCCGGTGCGCGGGTCGCGCGCTCGCTGCTCACGCCGCCTCTCCGACGAGGCGAACCTGTCCGCGCGCTTCTGCGCGCTTCAAGCCAGCCGATCACCTTGGCGCGAAGGGCGGCGATGCGGCGGTCCCAGGCGGTCGGATTGTGGAGAACCTCCGCCCGATAGAACGAGGGACAGAGCGCCGCCGCCTCGGCGACCTCGCCGCAATTGCCGCATCCGACGCAATTCTCGTCGATCGCGGCGACGGGATCGTCCCTCAACGGATCGTCGGTCTGCTTCACCGACAGCGAGGGACAGCCGGAGAGACGGATGCAGGCGTGATCGCCGGTGCAGATGTCCTCGTCGACGCCGAATTTCTCACGCACCACCCGCTGCCCGCCCTTGATCGCCTTCATCAGGATCGGACGCACGCGACGCTGCTTGTTCAGCATGCACTCGGACGAGGCGACGATGATCTTCGGGCCTTCGGCTTTGGTCGTCAGCGCCTCCCGCAGCGTGTCGCGCATCTTGCCGACATCATAGGTGCGGTCGATCTGGCGCACCCATTGCGCGCCTACGCCGCGCACCGCGTTGACGATGCTGTTGTTCGTCTTTCGCCGCGGATTGAGCGCGCGGGACGAAGGAATGTCCTGCCCGCCGGTCGCCGACGAATAGAAATTGTCGACGATCAGCGTGACGCCGTCATGCTTGTTGAACACCGCGTTCCCGACGGACGAGGCGAGCCCGTTGTGCCAGAAGCCGCCGTCGCCGAGCACCGAGATCGAGCGTTTGCCGGCGGGCACGTTGAAGGCGGAAGCCGAGGCGGGCCCGAGGCCGTAGCCCATCGTCGTCGCGCCGATGTTGAACGGCGGCAGGATCGAGAACAGATGGCAGCCGATGTCCGCCGACACGTGATGCTGGCCGAGTTCCTGCTCGACAAGCTTCATCGCCGCGAAGATCGGCCGCTCGGGACAGCCGATGCAGAAGCCCGGCGGACGCGGGGGAACGACTTCGGCGAGCCGCTTCACCCGGGGATCGGCGAGGATCGGAGCAGGATCCGGCAGCGGCGGCTCGTTGCCAAGCAGCTCGCGCGCGTAGGTCGCGAGAAACTTGCGCAAGCCGGTCGTCAGCACCGGCGCGGTATATTCGCCGCCCATCGGCAGCACGTCCTTGCCGGAGAGCTTCGTCTGGATGTCGCGGCGGCGCAGGATGGTGTTGAGATCGCGCTCGATATAGTCCGGCGCGCCCTCCTCGACCACGATCACGGCTCTCTTGTCATGGCAGAAGTCGATGAGCTCGTCTTCGATCAGAGGATAGGCGACGTTGAGCACATAGAGCGGGATGGAGCATCGCCCATGCGAGTCGGCAAGCCCGAGATATTCGAGCGCTCGCATCGTCGTGTTCCACATGCCGCCCAGCACGACGACGCCGACGTCGCCCTTCGCGGGGCCAAAGGTCTCGTTGAGCTTGCGCGACTTGATGAATTCGATGGCCGCCGGCATGCGTCGCTCGTGCTTGTCCTTCTCATGCATGAACGAAGCGGGCGGCAGCACGATCCGGTTGACGTCGCGCACCGGATTTTCCAGCGCCTCGCGCAGCGCGAATTGTCGGCTTGCGGTTGTCCTTGCAGACGAAGCGCCCGTGCATGTGACAGGTGCGGATACGGATTTCGAGCATCACCGGCGTGTTCGACGCCTCCGACAGCTCGAAGCCCTCTTCGACCATTCGCACGATGGTCGGCAGGTGCGGCCGCGGATCGAGGAGCCAGATCTGCGACTTGAGCGCATAGGCGTGACTGCGCTCCTGCATGATCGAGGAGCCTTCGCCATAATCCTCGCCGATGACGATCATCGCGCCGCCGGTCACGCCACCGGAAGAGAGATTGGAGAGCGCGTCGGCGGCGACATTGGTGCCGGCGGTCGACTTCCAGGTCACGGCGCCGCGCACCGGATACATGACCGAAGCGGAGAGCGTCGCCGCGGCCGTCGCCTCGGAGGCCGACGTCTCGAAATGCACGCCGAGCTCGTCGAGCACGTCCTTGGCGTCAGCCAGAACATCCATCAGATGCGAGATCGGCGCGCCCTGATAGCCGCCGACATACGACACGCCGGACTGAAGCAGAGCCTTCGTGATGGCGAGAATGCCTTCGCCACGGAAGACTTCGCCCTCGCCAAGCTTGAGATCCTCGACCTCGCGAGCGAAAGAGCGTTCCGCCATCGCGCGCCTCCTGCCAATTGGGCTCTGATGCGGCCACGGGGAGTAGCGGCCGTTCATCTGCATTAGCATATTTTTTGTCGAAATCCCCTGTCAACGCCGACAGGGTTGGCAAGGGCCCCAAATCGGGCGCCTCGCCGCCAAATCGGAGGCAGCGGCGCCGCAAATGCGGGCTCCTGCAACGCTCCTCAAGGACTTGACTCTCGGGGCCATTCTGACAAGCTATCTATGAGTTTGCATGGAATTATCGTGGGACCGAAGCTGTCTCGCGCGAAGGCGAAACGGGAGCTTGAACGAGCCCGTGAATGCGCGGTCGGCTGTGGCGCGATCGGTTTGGATACCGGGAGGGTGGAATGTTCGATGTGAACTCGACGCCAAGCGCTCGCGCTCGGGGGAACAGGGATTCTTTCGCAGCTTCTGTTCAGCGGAGGGGCGGTCGCGCAGAGCGCCGACAAGCTCACGATCGCTTTCAACGTCAACCTTCCCTCGTTCGATCCGACGGTCGGGCCCTCGGCGGTCAATCCGACGATCCAGGCGATCTACCGCGCCATCTTCGATCAGCCTGTCGGGCAGAAGCCCGACCTGTCCTTCACGCCCGGTCTTCTGACCGCCTGGGGATGGAACGACGACAAGTCGAAGGTCTGGATGGATGTGCGCGAGGGCGTCGTCTGGCACGACGGGTCGCCCTTCACGCCGGAAGACGTTGTCTGGTCGCTCGAGCGCGCAGGCGACCTGAAGACCGGCAATCCGATCCAGTTCGTCTGGGGCACGATCGGCAATTTCAAGATCGACGGCCATCGGGTCACGGCGGACGTCAAGCAGTTCGACCCGGTGCTGTTCAAATGGATGGCGTTTCTCACCGGCTACATCCTGCCGAAGGCGCATTACACCAAGGTCGGCGCCGAGGGCTTCGAAAAGAAGCCGGTCGGCGCTGGCCCGTACATGGTCGACGAGTATCAGGGCAATTCGTTCCTGCGGCTCAAGCGCAACGACAAATACTGGGGTGAGAAGGGCGCCTTCGAGACCGTCATTTTCAAGTTCGTCCCCGACCCCACGAGCCGCGTCGCGGAGATCGAAAGCGGCTCGGCCGATGTGACGCTCGAGGTCCCGTACGAGGAATACGACCGGCTGAAGGCGAAGCCGGGTCTCGCCGGCGTGTGCGAACCCGATCTCCGACATCGGCATGATCTTCATCAGCAACAACAACAAGGAGATGGAGGACGAGAACGTCCGGCTCGGCGCGATCCACGCCATCGACAAGGACGTGATCGCCAAGCGGCTTCTGCGCGGCTACGCCACCCCGATCGCGACCCTTGAGGCGCCGAGCTACATCGCCTTCAATCCCGAGGTGAAGGATCACTACGATCCGGAGCTCTCGAAGACGCTTCTCGCCAAGAGCGGCTATACGCCCGAGAAGCCGGTGAAGTTCACGATCCAGACGACGCGCGGCTTCAAGCCGAAAGACTACGAGATGATCCAGGCGATCGTCGGCATGTGGCGCAAGGTCGGCATCGCGGCGGACATCGAGGTCTACGAGATCGCCAAGCATTATGAACTGCGCGCCGCGCACAAGCTCGCGCCGATGGCCTTCTACAACTGGGGCAACGCGATCGGCGATCCGACCACCTCGACCGGCTTTGCGATGTATTCGAAGTCGCCGCACTCGGGCTGGAAGTCGCAGGACGTCGACGACCTGATCAATCCGTTGTGGGCCGAGAAGGACGAGGAGAAGCGGATCGCCGGCTGGAAGAAAGTCGACGAATATGTGCACGAGAAGGGCTATGTGATCCCGCTCGTGCAGTATTACCAGCCGATCGTCTTCAAGTCTTCGCTCAAGGTGACGCCGAACGGCACCGGCGCGCTGCAACCGACTTTGGTGTCGAAGGCGTGAAAGCGCGGGGAGCGCGACTGCCGGGCGCGATCTCGCGCTCCCTCTCCCGTTCCCGCGGCGAATGATCTCCGGCGCGGCCTATCGTTTGGCCATGGCCGCCATTACGCTGGCCGGCGTCGCGGTCATCATCTTCGTTCTGTTGCGCGTCGTTCCCGGCGATCCGATCGCCATGATGATCTCGCCGGGCGCTTCGCCCGCGGATATCGCAGCGCTGCGCGCGCATTACGGCCTCGACGCAAGCCTGCCGGTCCAGTTCCTGGTCTGGGCGAAAGATCTGCTCCGCGGCGATCTCGGAACGTCGATCTCGCTGCATCGGGACGTGCTCTCGATCCTCGCCGAACGCCTGCCGGCGACGCTCGAACTGGCGCTCGCGGCTCTCGCCTTCGCGGTCCTGCTTGGCGGCGCGATGGCGATCTTCGCGGTGATGGTGGACGATAGCCCGCTCTCGCCGCTCATCGACGCGCTGAACGGCCTTTTTCTCGCCGTTCCCGATTTCATCTGGGCCTTCGTCCTCGTGCTCCTGTTCGGGGTCTTCGCCCCCATTCTCCCGATGTCCGGGCGGATCGATCCGAGCATCGACACGAATTTCGTCACGCCCTTCTATCTGATCGAGAGCCTGCTCACGTTGCGCTTCGCGATCTTCTTCGATGTCCTGCGGCACATGATCATGCCGACGCTGGCGCTCGGAATTCCGCTCGCCGCGGTCATTACGCGGGTCCTGAAGGAGTTCTTGCGCGAAGCGATGGTGCAGGACTATGTGCTGCTCGCAAGGCTCAAGGGGATGTCCAGGCTGCGGCTCATTCTGCAGGAGGCGCTGCGCAACGCAATCGCGCCGACGCTGGCGCTGACCGGCGTGCAGTTCACCTTCCTGATCGGCGGCACGGTCATTGTCGAGCGCATCTTCTCCTATCCTGGCATCGGCAACATGGCGATCGACGCCGTGATCAACCGCGACCTCCCGCTGATCCAGGGGCTGACGCTCGTTTTCGGCGCCCTCTTCATCGTCGTGAACATGGTCGTCGATCTTCTGGTGATGAAGTCCAATCCGAGGCTTCGGCATGGCTGACGCAGCGCTCGGCGCGGGCCATGCGGACGCCGCGCACGGACGGTTCGAGGCGCTTCGCGCCTGCCTGGCGGAGCCCAAGGTGGTCGTCGGCGGCGGCTTCATCCTCTTCCTTCTGGTCCTGGCGATCTTCGCGCCCTGGATCGCGCCGAAGGATCCGCTGGAGCAGGACGTCATCCTCGGGGCGACCCCGCCTGTCTGGATGGCGGGCGGGGAGGCGGGCCACTGGCTGGGGACCGACGATCTCGGCCGCGACATTCTCTCGCGTGTGATTTACGGGTCGCGGGTCGCTCTGACCGTGGCCTTCGTCGCGGCGAGCCTCGCCGCCGCGCTGGGGTCCGTGCTTGGCCTTCTTGCGGGCTGGCGCGGCGGCTGGGTCGACGCGATCGTGTCGCGCGCCGTCGAGATCTGGATGGCCTTTCCGCCCGTGCTGCTGTCGATCCTGCTCGTCGCCGTCGTCGGCGCGGGCGTCGGCTCGGTCATCGCGGCGATCGCCATCATCGACTGGACGCGCTTCTGCCGCGTCGTGCGCGCCGAGACGATCAACCAGGCGAGCAGCGACTATGTGACCGCGGCGCGCGCCGTGGGCTTCTCGCGCACGCGCATCCTCATCCGCGAAATCTTCCCCAATGTCCTGCCGGTGCTCATCGCGCTCGTCAGCCTCGAAATGGGCATCGCGGTGATCGTCGAGGCGATCCTGTCTTTCGTCGGCCTCTCCGTCTCGTCGGACACGCCGACCTGGGGCGGCATGATCGCGCAGGGACGGCAGTTCATCCACCAGGGCGCATGGATCCTCGCGGCGCCGCTCATCATGCTGTTCCTGACCGTGCTCGCCTTCAACCTGCTCGGCGAGGGCCTGCGCCGCGCGCTCGATCCGGTGCTGCAGGCGGTGAGCGAGCCGATTCTCGCGGTTCATGGCCTCAGCGCCGTATCGCAACGCGACCGCACATCCATCCTTCACGACGTCTCGCTCACCGTCGATCGCGGCGAAACGCGCGGCCTCGTCGGCGAAAGCGGCGCCGGCAAGACGACGATCGGCAAGGCGATTCTGGGCATTCTTCCGCGCGCCATCCGGGTCACGGGCGGCAAGATCCGCTTCGATGGGCAGGATCTCCTGACCATGCCGGAAGCTTCGTTGCGCAGGCTCGTCGGCGAGCGCATCGCGCTCATTCCGCAGGATCCGATGACCGCGCTCAACCCCGGACGGCGGATCGAGGGCCAGCTCACCGACGGCCTGAGACTGTGGCGCGGACTGGACAGCGGCGCGGCGCGCAAGATCGCGCTCAACCTCCTGGAAGAAGTTCATATTCGCGATCCGGAGCGTGTGCTCGGGTGCTATCCGCATGAACTTTCAGGAGGCATGCGCCAGCGCGTCCTCATCGCGGCCGCGTTCGCGATGGAGCCGAAGCTGATCGTCGCCGACGAGCCGACCACGGCGCTCGACGTGACGGTGCAGAAGCAGATCCTGCGCCTCGTCCGCGCCATGCAGCGCGCGCACGGCACGGCGGTCCTCTTCGTCACGCACAATCTCGGCGTGGTGGCTCAGGTCTGCGATGACGTCACGCTCCTGTTCGGCGGCCGGGTCATCGAACAGGGCCGAACCGCCGAAATGTTCGAGCGGCCGCGACACCCCTATACGCAGGCGCTTCTCGACGCCTGCCCGCGCTATGACAGGCCGAAGGCTGCGCTGCGCCCCGTGCCCGCCGAAGTGATCGCGCGCCTGCGCGCCGAGGCGGCGGCGCCTTGAGCGCCGATCTTCTTGTCGCCCGCAACATCCACGTCGCTTTCGGCGGCGAGCGGCGCCTGTTCGGCGCGCCGTCGCCGCGCGTCGATGTCCTGAGGGGCGTCAGCCTCCGGATCGCGCGCCACGAAACGGTTGGCGTCGTGGGCGAATCCGGTTCCGGCAAAACCACGCTCGGCCGCGTCCTGCTTCGCCTCGTGGAGCCGACCGAGGGAAGCGTGGAATTCGACGGGCGCGACATAACGCGTCTGCCCGAGGCGGCGATGCGTCCGTTGCGGCGGCGGATGCAGCCGATCTTTCAGGATCCGCTGGCGTGCCTCAATCCGCGTCAGACGATTCTCAGCATCGTCACCGCGCCGATGCTGTTCCATGGCGTCGCGACCGGCCGGGCAGACGCAGAGGCGAAGGCGCGGACGATCTTCGACCGGTTCAGCCTGCCCGCCGCGTGCCTCGGCCGCTATCCGCACGAACTTTCGGGCGGCCAGCGTCAGCGCGTCGGCATCGCGCGGGCCGCTCTTCTTGCGCCCGATTTTCTGCTTGCCGACGAGATCGTCTCGGGCCTCGACGTCTCGACCCAGGCGCAGGCGCTGAACCTCATCGGCGGCCTGTCGCGCGATCTCGGCCTCGCCATGGTTTTCATCAGCCATGACCTCTCGGTGATCCGCGCCGTGTGCGATCGCGTCTATGTGCTCCGGCTCGGCGAGATCGTCGAGGAAGGTCCTTGCGACACCGTCTTCGCCGCGCCGAAGCACGAGTACACGCGCGCGCTCATCGACGCGATTCCCCTTCCGACCGTCAGTCCGGACTGGCTTCGACGAAACACGGCCGCGGAGGTCGCGGCGTGACGAGCGTGGCGCGCGGCGCGCCGCTTAATGGAGGGAGAACATGCGACCAAACGTTCGTTTATGGGCCGCCACGAGCTTTGCGACGTCGGTTTGCCTCGGGCTCGGAATCGGTCATGGCCGACGGCCTGCCGGGCATGCGCGGGCATGACCACACCGGCATCACGGTTCCCGATATGAAGCAGGCGGTCGACTTCTTCGTCGACGTTCTCGGATGCAAGAAGGCGATGTCGTTCGGGCCGTTCTCGGATTCGAAGGGCACGTTCATGAAGGACGCGCTCGACGTCAATCCGCGCGCAATCATCACCCAGATCACGATGGTCCGCTGCGGCTTTGGTTCGAACATCGAGCTCTTCAGCTACGAGTCGCCCGATCAGAAGGTCGTCCAGCCGAAGAACAGCGACGTCGGCGGATATCACATCGCCTTCTATGTCGATGACATCAAGGCGGCGGACAAGTATCTGCGTTCGAAAGGCGTCTGGACCCTGTTCGGTCCCGATTCCGATCACCCAGGGTCCCGCCGCCGGCCAGGCCATCGTCTATTTCAAGGCGCCCTGGGGACTGCAGATGGAGGCGATCTCCTATCCGAACGGCATGGCCTACGAAAAGGATGCGTCGACGATCCTGTGGTCTCCGAAGGATCCGGCCAAATAGGGCCTGGCCTGGCGCGGCTCCCGGTAGGGCGGCGGAGACGCGCCGGCCTCGCTTCGAAGCTTGCACCCGGTCATCGGATCGCACCAGAGATCCAATCGTCCGGATCGCTTCGTCTCTCGAAATGACGACAACGACGCAACCGACCATGCGCTAGCTCTGACGAAGAACCCGATTGCCGAGGACGCCAATTCGATCGACCTCAAGCTCGACGTCATCCCCATGTTCGAGGAAACGACCGAACTCCAAACTCGCCGGCGTGAATGGTCTCGTCCTGAGAAATGTAGGCGAGAATCTCCTCGAACGAAAACAGCATATCCCGCGTGGCTCCTGTTCCCCGCGTCTCTCTCAATCGTCGCAGCGCGCTGTGGCATGGGGTGCGCCTTAGCTGGGTCTTGGTCGACCGCTGGGAGTACCCCTTCACGCCTCTGACACAGAATCTCTTACGTCACCGCGCGATTTGCTATGTTGACAAAATCAGAAATTTGCCCCCATGCTGTTCTTGATTAAGGAATCAGTCTCGCGCCTGGCCCCGCATCCGGGAAAAGAGACCGTGGCTGTTTGACAAGCTGGCCCGACCGCAACTTTGGCGCGAATCAGGAGGCGAGCAGAATTCTTTTATTTAAATCGGTCGTAACCCATTGAAAAGCCCGGATTAGGAAAAGTAAATGTTAGTAAACACCAGCTATTTTATTGGCGCTTATTATCGTTTACTCACGTTTACGCCTATCTTATTTGCATCGGCTGGTCGCCGGGCTGGCGTCCTGGTTGTCGAGATCGAAGGAACGAGATCACGAGGCGATCGTGGCGCGATCGATGGATCCGAAAGAATGTCCCAGCCAGGCCCTGGCCTATGGAATAGACTAAAGTCGGGGTTGACCAGGAAGCAGTCGCTAGCGCGGTATTGTCGGAAGGGGAGGGGTTGGCTAGAATTCACCGCCCTGGATGTCAAAATTGGATCGGCGGGTGCTTAATCGACCGACGCGCGTGACGCCACGCTTCGCAGTCGGTCCCTTTCGGTAGCGGCGAGCGTTCGGCTATCGGTCCTGAAATGCGTATGCGCCCCGCGAAGAGCGGGCTTGCTTTCCTTTATGGGGATCACGCCGTCTCTTCGAGCGGAGATGCGGGTTCCTTGCACTCAGTGTAATGGGCAGTCAGAAACAGCGCCAAGCTGTAGCTAAGGGAGGGGTCAATGGTTGAAATTACCTGCGGGTCGAAAGCGCCGCATCCTCTTAGTGCAGAGCACCCGGATCTTAAAAAGCGAAGTCTCAATTATACGGTGAAGCGAAAATTGATGGCCACCGGCAGCGGTATGGTGTTGAAGGGATTTGCGTTCGGGATGGCGCTGGGTGGATTGACCTCGGCCCCACCGGCCTTTGCCGATCAGCCAAGTTGGTGGGGTAAACCCACGCCACCCCCGCCGCCATTGACCGTTCCAAAGGCGACGTGCGGCCCGGGTGATCACCCCGAGACGGCCTTGCAGGGCCAAGTCCCGGCGTCGCTGCGCGCTATTGGCTTCAAGGGCTTCAACTGCAATCTCGAGCTGGTCGGACAAGTGCGCGGCGACGGCGCGAACTGGCAATCGGACGAGTTCCGCGAACAATATGGAAGAGGTGGAAGAGGCGATGGAAGTCAATTAAATCGAGTCAATCGAGTAAATCGAGTCGATCACACTTGCGCCTACCATGGCACCGCCTTCACGACGACGGACCGCACGCATCTCGGCGTTCCAGTCATCGACATGACCAACCCAAGAGCACCGGTGCCGACCTCGTACCTTACCTCGATCTCGATGCTTGACCCTTGGGAGTCGCTGAAGGTCAACACGCCCCGCCAGCTTCTAGGCGCGGACAATGCGCATAACGGCGGCGGCGGGCAAGGCGGTCCAGAAGTCGACTTCTACGACATCTCCGTGGACTGCCGCTACCCGCAGCTCCTCGCGAGCGTGGCCGTCGGCACCGGCGCCGACGGCGGCGTGCCGTCCCCCATATTCCCGAACGGCCACGAAGGCGCGTGGGCGCCGGACGGCCTCACGTACTACAGAGGCGACCTCGCAAACGCCATGTATCATGCGATCGACGCGTCCGATCCAAGGAGGCCGAAGGAGATCGCATCTTTCGACATTGCGACAGCGCTTTCGCCATTGACCGGCATCAAAAGCCATGGGCTTTCGGTTAGCGACGACGGCAAACGAGCGTACGTTGCCGTGATAGGCGTCCCCTCGACGTATGACCCGTCGACGCCGGCGAACAACGGCTTCGCGGTACTCGACACGAGCCAGGTGCAGGCGCGCAAACCCAACGCGCAAATCAAATTGATAAGCACCTTCCTGTACAAAGACGGCAGCGTCTCACAGCACACGATTCCCGCGAGGATCAAGGGCAAGCCATACCTCATCCAGGTTGACGAGGGCGGAAGCGGCGGCCTTTTCTATGCAGGTTGGCAGTCGGCGTGCCAGGCCGGCGTGCCGATGTTTCCGATGGCGCACATCGTGGACATCAGCAACGAGAAGAAGCCGACGCAGGTGTCGGAGCTGATACTTGAGATGAACAGCCCGGCGAACTGCGAGCAGGTCCTTCCCGATGTTGTGGGTCTCGCCATCTTCACCTACGGCACCCACTATTGCAGCGTCGACAACAGGGAGAACACGACGACTCTTGCCTGCGATGAGTTTAATTCGGGCATTCGCGTCTTCGACATTCGCGACCCGGCGCGGCCGAAGGAGATCGCCTACTATAATCCGGCCGGCGCCACGACGGCGAGTCCAGGGTCCAATCACGTCAGCTTCAACCAATGGGTAGCGGGCGGACCCGACTGGTGCTCCGCGCAGCTTCACTTGGATGCTGACAAAGGCACCATTTGGACCACATGTCAGGACAATGGCCTGCTGAGCCTTAAGTTCACGAACGGCGTGTGGCCGTTCCCTGAAAGTTCGACTCCGCCCGGCAAGCAGAACTGATTGGTCGGCTCGAACAACGCGCGGCCCCGGACGAGGTCTGGGGCCGCTTGTTTTGCTGTTGCTGCGCCACAGACCGGTGGTGGGCGGCCAAAAACCGCGCATCCTGATGCGCCGCGACGGCGCCCTCGCGGCCGGTTGCGTGCTGAGCGCGATTTCACCGGCCGTCGTGTTGTAGCGCTGTGAAACATTGCGCCAGCTTCGCTATGTTGCTTGCGCCTCATGCCAGGCCATGGCTGAATCGGATCCGTTAGCTTCTGATCGAAGCGCCTTGGCGCGATGTGCGCCTGCAAGTCATAACGGTGTAGATGAGTCTCGTCGGGAGGGAGAAGTTTGTATTCACGGCAATCCGAACAGGACGCCTCGGATCGGAGATGGATAAAGCTCATATCGAACTCCCTACACCGGAAGTCGATCCGCGGTAGCGTCGTCACTTGAAACCGCGATGGCACAGATCACCCGTATTGTCATTACACTAATACTTTTCGCCGTCGGCTGCAGCTGCGCGGAAGCACACTCGTTTGGGGTGATGTACACACTCCCGATCCCATTCTGGATGTATGCGTTCGCGGTATCTGCGACGCTCGCCGTATCGTTCTTGATGATTGGTTTCTTTGCCACGGGGCAAAGCCCCGAGCGCGTTGCGCGACCGATCGAGATTCAGGGCGTTGTGCCCCGCGCCGTATGGACGATCTTGCGCGGTCTGAGCGTTGTCCTCCTCGTTCTGACGGTACTGACCGGGCTCTTTGGCACCCAGAACCCATTCAACAATTTCAGCCTCACGTTTTTTTGGATCGGCTTCGTGCTCGGGTTCGCCTACCTTACTGCATTGGTCGGGGATCTTTACGCATTCATCAACCCCTGGCATGTGCTCTGCGACATGATCGACCGGTTACGCCCCATGGCGTTCAAGGCTCGCGTGCCCTATCCGGCATGGCTCGCCTACTACCCCGCTCTCGCACTCTACATGGGCTTCATTTGGCTTGAGCTTTTCGGGCAGACCACGCCCCGAAAAGTGGGCTTAACCCTGGCCGCTTACACCATGCTGAACTTCGCTGCCGCGGCGTTGTTCGGCGCCGAGGCATGGTTCCGGTACGGCGAGTTCTTCGCTGTCTTCTTCCGTCTTCTCGGCAAAATCTCGCCACTCGCCTATGCCCAAAGCCCGGCGCCCGGCTCGAAGATTACCGTGCGCTTGCGTCGTCCGTTCGTTGGGCTGATCGAGGAAACCGCAGATCATCCGAGTATTTTGCTCTTCGTTTTGTTTATGCTTTCGTCGACGGCATTCGATGGCGTGCACGAAACGCTGCCTTGGGTGCAGGTGTTCTGGAGGTACGTCTATCCCCCTTTAGCCTGGGCCATCGACGAGCCAAATAGTTTCTTCGTGGGGCTTTACTACGACTGGCAGTGGGGCATGCTCTGGCTCTCGCCCTTCATTTACTTCACAATTTACCTTGTTTTTATCTGGATGATGACTGGGCGTGACTGGGGGTTGCGCGAGCGGGCGCTCTTGTTCGGTTATTCGTTGATTCCGATAGCTTTCGTCTACAACGTCAGTCATTACTTTACGTTGCTCTTCACCGATGCGCCACGGCTCCTGCCACTCATTTCTGATCCGTTTGGTGCGGGAGGGGATCTTTTCGGCACGGCTCAATTCCTCCATCAACCCATGATCCTGCCGCCAGCACGTTTCGTGTGGCACATTCAAGTGGGTCTCATCTTATTCGGCCACGTCGTCAGCGTTTACCTTGGGCACGAACAAGCGCTACGGATCTTTCCCGAAGGCCGTAAGGCGCTCTGGAGCCAATTCCCGATGCTCGTCCTGATGATCGCGCTGACGAGCGTGGGTCTTTGGATCCTCTCGCTGCCCATCGGCGCCGGACAGGTTCTGGACCCCAACCCGACCAGCTCGGCATCGTCCCCGGCCGGAACAGCAGGCCCGGCGCAGTCGCTGATTTCCAACAAGGCCACCTGACATGTCGCGGCCATCGACGAAAGGGCGTAACAGTCCCGGCAAAGGCGTTAGGCGACAAACGATGCGCAACGAAAGACAGAGATTTTCACCTGTCGCCGGCATGCCTTCGGTATATTTGCTGTTGATCTCGGCTCTCCTCCTTATCGTCCCTGAAGGAGCGACGGCATTTGAAGCTGACGTGTACTACGGACTGACATACTGGCTCGCATTGCAGGCGGGCTTCGAGCCGCTCCAGGCGCAGATCATCGCAACGGGTGACGAGCGCGTCGATTCGGGCGACATGCCCTACATCGACGTCGTCGCCATGTATGCCTGCCTGCATAGGGACGAGATAAGCGCCCGTCGCGCCGGGGAGCACCATTACCCTTCCGCAGGCAAGATTCCGGGACCGCCGGAAACGAGGAGCGTAGCGCCCAATAGCAGCGCGGCAAGAAAGGGGGCGCTGGCGGCGATCGAGGCTGGCGCGGGCCAAGCGCAATTTAGACTTTCGCAGCTTGGCGAAGGACTACACGTGCTTCAGGATTCGTGGTCGAATCAGGGCGTTCCAAGTGTTCCGCAGCTCGGCGATGCCCCTTCCACGTGCGACAGCAGATTGGCCTGGGGTCATCCTGAGACGCGCGGAGGTCCAAGGTCACACCGCGCCGATCTCACTATGTACTGGCCGGAGGACACGGTCGCAATGGCGCGGGTGACATACGACATCTTGAAACAATACCCTTCAATTTCCGGCGCGCAGCGCAAAGTTCGCAATTGGGACGAGATTCGCCCGGAGCTCGACGACTTCATCAAGGCGCCGACTAAAACCGAAAAGGCACGCTGGTTTGCGGCGCACGGAATGAACGATGTCTCGTTCCTGGAGGGTATTTCGCTTCCCGACGGCGCGGAGGCTTTTCTGCAGCGTTGGCCCGGCCGTAAATTGCCGCCGCTGAACAGTGAGGACTCACGCCAGCACGCGACCGATGCACAATTGCTCGACTTTTATAACCGTTTTTTCGCCCGGTGGCTTTCCGGAGAGGACTTCGCTGCGGTGGTCGCGGAGTTTTCTAAGGCGCCGGACACGAGAGGAGGGACAGCCGGCGGCGCGACCACGTCGCCTGAACAGCTCGAGAGCCGGCTCAAGCTCTGGCGGCTGCGCGACCATGGCCGCGTAGCGGAACTCGCTCTCCAGCGCGAACCATTGACTGCAGAGGAGCGCGCCGCCATTGACGCGCTTGCAAAGCAACCCGATGCCTATGTCCGTTATGAACCCCTATCCTTGGCTTACTACCCCCTGCTTCCAGTTAGTGATGATAATGATGTATCGCCTTTGCTGCCTTTCTTTATCGGCATGGTCTCTCCCAATGCCGGTCATCCACAGGCGATCGCAGTGGCGAAATTTCGCCACGCGCCCTACAACATCGTCGAAGTTATATCCGAAAATATCGATAGCCAATGGCGGGTCACGTCCATCGTGTCCACCGTCGACCATTAGAACAGCATGTCCCCGGAGGTGAGAATCGTCCCCCACATTGACGCGGTCAAGTATCACTGGCTTTAAAAATTGAATGCGAGAAATCTTTGCGCTTACCGGCTCACAAAATAATCTCGAGGACACAGCTTTCCTATCGTCTATCTGCTGTCCGGCATCGATTGGCGCATGCCGCGAAAGACATGGCGTCCGACGGCTGTCGGATAGACGAAAATCTGCTTGAGAGCGCAAAAAGGGGCGTGCCTCAAGCGTCCGATTTTGTGATTCCATGTGATTCGTGGATGCCGATCCGTCTTCTCTTCCCTTCCGGACTTCCGGATGACATCGGTGCGTTGAAAGCGGCGCTGATTGCGGCGCGGGCGGAACTTGCGACGGAGAAGGCGAAGGCTATGGCGGTCGGTGCTGAACTGGCGCGCGCAGGGTGGTGACCAGCGCCGCGCTTCGGGAATGCAAGTGCATTTCAACGTACAACTCGGCGATCGCGAGAAGCGTGTCGGCGCACTCGACGGCGGCCGAATTTAGCACGATCGTGCAACACAGATAGCGACCGTATTCACGCCGGAGGCGCTGCCTTGCAGTTCTTCTCAAGGAACTCATCGTGAGTAGGCATCGCCTCGACGCAGTTGCGGATCGCACGTCGCATGCCTTCGATGTAAGTGCTCACGTCCTTGATGTTGACCACATCGACGATCGAGTTGTATCCGCGTGGCCGCAGGCCCTGGCCATGCATTACCTGGAACCAGCTGCCCTGCGCGAACAGCCCCTCGGCTTCATTGAGTAGCCGACCCTGGCTTTGGAACAGCTCCATCTTATGCCGCAGCGTCTCCGGGATCGACATCGTGCGGGTATAGTTCCAAAATGGTGAGTCGTTGCGCTGCGTTGCGTGGTAATGCAAGATGATGAAGTCGCGGACGTGCTCGAACTCGCGCCGCGTCAGCCGGTTGTACTCGTCGATGTCGGGCTGGCTCGGCACAGCGGCGGGAAAGAAATGTAGTAAGCGCGAAATCGAGCTCTGGATTAGTTGAATGCTAGTCGACTCCAGCGGCTCGAGGAAGCCGCTTGAAAGTCCGATCGCGACGCAGTTGCGCTGCCACACCTTCCGACGCACGCCGGTCACGAAGCGCAGCGTCCACGGCTCGGCTAGCGCCTCTCCGTCGAGGTTGGCCAGCATCGTCGCGGTAGCCTCGTCCTCGCTGATGTATTGGCTGCTGAACACGTAGCCATTCCCGGTGCGGTGCTGCAGTGGGATACGCCATTGCCAGCCCACGCTGCGCGCGGTCGCGCGCGTGAACGGAACGATCGGCCGTGGCGACGCGCAATGCGTTGTGACCGCGCGATCACAGGGTAGCCAGTGTGTCCAATCGTCGTAGCCGCTCTTGAACTCCTCTTCGATAAGGCGGCCTCGAAAGCCTGAGCAATCGACGAAGAACTCGCCATCCACTTGCTGCCCGCTGGCGAGCGTGAGGCCTGTGAGGTCGCCTGTAGAGCCATCGCGCGACACGTGCGTCACCTTGCCTTCGATGCGGCGCGTGCCGCGCGCCTCGGCGTAGCGCCGCAAGTAGCGCGCGTACAGGCTGGCGTCGAAGTGGAAGGCGTAGGCGATGTCAGCTAGCGGCGAATCAGGTACGTCAAGGCGCGGGCGCATGAACTTGCCGGCATAGGCCGCGGTCTTGGTCATCGAATAGGCTGGCAAGTCGGCGGCGCGCCCCGCTAGGTTCATGCGCTGCCAGATCTGCTCGAAGGTCGCAAGCTGGATGTTCTGGGGGAAGCGGCCGAAGCCATGCATGTAGCAGTGGCCGATGAAGGTCCAGTCGCGGAACTCAATACCGAGCTTGATCGTTCCCTGCGTCTCACGCATGAACTCGTTTTCGTCGAGTTCCAGCAAGTGGTTGAATCGTATAATCCCGGGAATTGTGGCTTCCCCAACGCCGACTGTGCGGATTTCGTCGGACTCCACAACGGTGATGCTGACTTTGCTGTTGACCGCGCGCGAGAGCGCGGCTGCGGTCATCCAGCCAGCGGTGCCCCCACCCAGGATAACGACATCTCGCGCGATTCTCTGGTCCATACTCGGATTTCCTCGACTAAGCCTCGATCCCGCGTGGGAATCAAATGACCGCCGCGGCGGTAGATAACCCGTATGAGAGGAACGGTCATGAAGGTTGATGCAATGGCCATCAACACCATCATGAGATCTCCCAGCAGCAGCGGTACGGCTATACTTGCCGCCGCGATGCTCATTGCCGCTGACCGGTTTTGCTTCTCGGCAAGGTGGCCAAACTCGAAGTCGCCGCCAATCTGGGACATCGGGAGAATTAGGTCAATTTGGCTGATAATTCCAACTGGTATTCGCGCCACCTTTGCGAATAGGCGCGCGCAAGGGCTCGCGTTAAACTAAAGTCGGGGGTGGTGACCTAGGAGGATCCGTGTATCGTTCCTTCAAGGGCCGATGCCATGATTTTCTCCATGCGATTACGCACAATAGCTCTTGTTACCGTGACGGCGCTTCTCCTCAGCGGGATATATCGTGCGGCCGCTCACTTTGCGGCTCCAGACCTCGCCGTTGGGCCGCAGGATCGATCTTATCGTCTCAATATCGGAGAGGAAAAGCCGGACGTAAAGATCCTCGAAGCACGTCAGGGTGATCGTATCACCTTTGTTGTCACCTCTACCCGTGCCGGCCAGTTCTACGTCCACGGTCCTGAAGTGGAAAGCACTTTGTTGCCTGGGGTAGAGACACCGCTTACGTTCACGGCCCAATATTCAGGGCGTTATTACGTGCATTTCCATGAGATAATATGCACTTCTCCTCATGATTCGGATGTGTCGCACCTGGAGCTGGCCGTTCTCGATGTCATGCCCAACTGAGTTGGCCGAATTCACCGGCTCCAGGGTTCGCGCATGAACTGTCGGAACGGATTGCTCACACAGTCGGAATAACCCGAAGATTTGCTCTGACACATCCCTTTACCATCCTTAGCGAGCGATGTTGTCGCTATCCTGAGATCGTCGGCGAGGTCGGCGGCCGCCCCTTCCCAGGTCGTCGCCATCATCGGAGGTCAATGACTCGCGAGGCGCCCCACGGGACGGTCTCGGCACGAAACGTCCGAGACTCGAACCCTGCTCAGACGACATTCGAATCAGTCTCGGGCTCTCGATAGCTGCGTCGCGTACGAAACGGTTTTCTCGCGCTGGAGACGAAGCCGCCGAATTCGTCCAATGGAAGAGCCAGGTATGCCGGCGGGAAAGCCGATCGCGACGGAGGCGACCGGAATGCCAGAGCCCTTGAGCGCCTTGACCGCGGGCCCAACCATGGTCGGGTAGACGCAGACGGCGGCGACCGTCAGGCCCATTTCGGCAAGATCAAGCGCTTCGATGAGTTCGTCGCTGAGCGGACGGCGCGCCTTGGCGCAGAGTCGGCGCACGCGCCCAGGCGTGTCGTCGCCCGAAAGCGTCGTCAGGTCGATGCAGGTCATCGCCTTCACGAGCCACGCCGCCTGCCATTCCTTCTTGACCGACCGGCGGGTGGTCAGGGTCGCGGCGCGCCGCTCGACCGCGCTCGCATTGACGCCGACGCTTTCAAACCAATCGGGCGCGAGCGGCGCGCCCGGGTTGCGGGGCCGGTTGTGGGCCTCTCGTGTGAAGAGCGGTTTCAGCGACGTTCATTCTCGACCTCGCTTTCGTGAAACGCTCGCCTGTCCTTCTCTTCGAGAAGGAACCGGGCCGTGGCTCGTCGGTCACGAGCACATTGAGGTAGCGCGCCCGGATGCAGGCGCGCACGACGGCATGCTTCTCCGCGCCCGCCGCGACGCCGATCGAGAATTCCCGATTGGCGCAATCGCGCAGATCGAGCCCGA
>CAVXVE010000020.1:0-195648 GCA_963764955.1 uncultured Alphaproteobacteria bacterium
AAGGCGAAGGACGTCACCGCCACGCTCGATCTGGCGCTGGCGGCTTCAGGCTCGATCAGATGACCGTCGTTCACCGACCGCGGCTCTTGTCGGATAATGGCTCATTCTACGTCGCGAGCGACCTTGCCGATTGGCTGGACGAGCGGAGCATCGAGCATGTCCGCGGGCTCCCCTTTCCATCCGCAGACCCAAGGCAAGATCGAGCGCTGGCATCAAACGCTCAAGAACCGCATCCTGCTCGAGCATTACGACCTGCCCGGCGATCTCGAACGCCAGGTCGCGACCTTCGTCGAGCACTACAACCATGCCCGCTATCACGAGAGCCTCGGCAATCTCACTCCGGCCGGGCGGGCCGAGGCCATCCTCCTCGAACGCGAAAGGATCAAGCGCCAGACCATCGCAAACCGTCGTTTGCAGCACCACCTGCATGCCGCATAACCTCAACCACAGATGATCCAGAGCCTCCCTTCCGAAAGCCGGCAATATGTCTCAAATCATCTGACGACGGACAGCAGGAAGCGCAGACCATCGGGCTCGATCTGCGCGATTGCGCCAATCGGGAATTCTCGATCGGTGTCGCGGCGGGCGCGGAGAAGCATGCCGTCGTGCGCGCCGGCATCCGGGCGCGCTACCTCAATGTGCTCGTGACCGACGAGCCCACGGCCCGGTTCCTTCTCGAAGAGAAGGACAGGCGAGCGTTTCACGAAAGCGAGGTCGAGAATGAACGTCGCTGAAACCGCTCTTCCCACGAGAGGCCACAACCGGCCCCGCAACCCGGGCGCGCCGCTCGCGCCCGATTGGTTTGAAAGCGTCGGTGTCAATGCGAGCGCGGTCGAGCGGCGCGCCGCGACCCTGACCACCCGCCGGTCGGTCAAGAAGGAATGGCAGGCGGCGCGGCTCGTGAAGGCGATGACCTGCATCGACCTGACGACGCTTTCGGGCGACGACACGCCTGGGCGCGTGCGCCGGCTCTGCGCCAAGGCGCGCCGTCCGCTCAGCGACGAACTCATCGAAGCGCTTGATCTTGCCGAAATGGGCCTGACGGTGGCGGCGGTCTGCGTCTACCCGATCATGGTTGGGCCCGCGGTCAAGGTGCTCGAGGGCTCGGGGCATTCCGGTTGCCTCCGTCACTATCGGCTTTCCCGCCGGCATACCTGGCTCTTCCATTGGACGAATTCGGCGGCTTCGTCTCCAGCGCGAGAAAACCGTTTCGTACGCGACGCAGCTATCGAGAGCCCGAGACTGATTCGTGAATGTCGTCTGAGCAGGGTTCGATTCTCGGACGTTTCGTGCCAAGACCGTCCCGTGGGGCGCCTCGCGAGTCATTGACCTCCGATGATGGCGACGACCTGGGAAGGGGCGGCCGCCGACCTCGCCGACGATCTCAGGATAGCGACAACATCGCTCGCTAAGGATGGTAAAGGGATGTGTCAGAGCAAATCTTCGGGTTATTCCGACTGTGTGAGCAATCCGTTCCGACAGTTCATGCGCGAACTCAGGAGCCGGTGAATTCGGCCAACTCAGTTGGGCATGACATCGAGAACGGCCAGCTCCAGGTGCGACACATCCGCATCAGGAGAAGTGCAATTCATCTCATGGAAATGCACGTAATAACGCCCTGAATATTGGGCTGTGAATGTAAGCGATGTCTCTACCCCAGGCAACAAAGTGCTTTCCACTTCAGGACCGTGGACGTAGAACTGGCCGGCACGGGTAGAGGTGACAACAAAGGTGATACGATCACCCTGACGTGCTTCGAGGATCTTTACGTCCGGCTTTTTCTCTCCGATATTGAGACGATAAGATCGATCCTGCGGCCCAACGGCGAGGTCCGGAGCCGCAAAGTGAGCGGCCGCACGATATATTCCGCTGAGGAGAAGCGCCGTCACGGCAACGAGAGCTATTGTGCGTAATCGCATGGAGAAAATCATGGCATCGGCCCTTGAAGGAACGATACACCGATCCTCCTAGGTCACCACCCCCGACTTTAGTTTAACGCGAGCCCTTGCGCGCGCCTATTCGCAAAGGTGGCGCGAATACCAGTTGGAATTATCAGCCAAATTGACCTAATTCTCCCGATGTCCCAGATTGGCGGCGACTTCGAGTTTGGCCACCTTGCCGAGACGCAAAACCGGTCAGCGGCAATGAGCATCGCGGCGGCAAGTATAGCCGTACCGCTGCTGCTGGGAGATCTCATGATGGTGTTGATGGCCATTGCATCAACCTTCATGACCGTTCCTCTCATACGGGTTATCTACCGCCGCGGCGGTCATTTGATTCCCACGCGGGATCGAGGCTTAGTCGAGGAAATCCGAGTATGGACCAGAGAATTGCGCGAGATGTCGTTATCCTGGGTGGGGGCACCGCTGGCTGGATGACCGCAGCCGCGCTCTCGCGCGCGGTCAACAGCAAAGTCAGCATCACCGTTGTGGAGTCCGACGAAATCCGCACAGTCGGCGTTGGGGAAGCCACAATTCCCGGGATTATACGATTCAACCACTTGCTGGAACTCGACGAAAACGAGTTCATGCGTGAGACGCAGGGAACGATCAAGCTCGGTATTGAGTTCCGCGACTGGACCTTCATCGGCCACTGCTACATGCATGGCTTCGGCCGCTTCCCCCAGAACATCCAGCTGGCGACCTTCGAGCAGATCTGGCAGCGCATGAACCTAGCGGGGCGCGCCGCCGACTTGCCAGCCTATTCGATGACCAAGACCGCGGCCTATGCCGGCAAGTTCATGCGCCCGCGCCTTGACGTACCTGATTCGCCGCTAGCTGACATCGCCTACGCCTTCCACTTCGACGCCAGCCTGTACGCGCGCTACTTGCGGCGCTACGCCGAGGCGCGCGGCACGCGCCGCATCGAAGGCAAGGTGACGCACGTGTCGCGCGATGGCTCTACAGGCGACCTCACAGGCCTCACGCTCGCCAGCGGGCAGCAAGTGGATGGCGAGTTCTTCGTCGATTGCTCAGGCTTTCGAGGCCGCCTTATCGAAGAGGAGTTCAAGAGCGGCTACGACGATTGGACACACTGGCTACCCTGTGATCGCGCGGTCACAACGCATTGCGCGTCGCCACGGCCGATCGTTCCGTTCACGCGCGCGACCGCGCGCAGCGTGGGGTGGCAATGGCGTATCCCACTGCAGCACCGCACCGGGAATGGCTACGTGTTCAGCAGCCAATACATCAGCGAGGACGAGGCTACCGCGACGATGCTAGCGAACCTCGACGGAGAGGCGCTAGCCGAGCCGTGGACGCTGCGCTTCGTGACCGGCGTGCGTCGGAAGGTGTGGCAGCGCAACTGCGTCGCGATCGGACTTTCAAGCGGCTTCCTCGAGCCGCTGGAGTCGACTAGCATTCAACTAATCCAGAGCTCGATTTCGCGCTTACTACATTTCTTTCCCGCCGCTGTGCCGAGCCAGCCCGACATCGACGAGTACAACCGGCTGACGCGACGCGAGTTCGAGCACGTCCGCGACTTCATCATCTTGCATTACCACGCAACGCAGCGCAACGACTCACCATTTTGGAACTATACCCGCACGATGTCGATCCCGGAGACGCTGCGGCATAAGATGGAGCTGTTCCAAAGCCAGGGTCGGCTACTCAATGAAGCCGAGGGGCTGTTCGCGCAGGGAAGCTGGTTCCAGGTAATGCATGGCCAGGGCCTGCGGCCACGCGGATACAACTCGATCGTCGATGTGGTCAACATCAAGGACGTGAGCACTTACATCGAAGGCATGCGACGTGCGATCCGCAACTGCGTCGAGGCGATGCCTACTCACGATGAGTTCCTTGAGAAGAACTGCAAGGCAGCGCCTCCGGCGTGAATACGGTCGCTATCTGTGTTGCACGATCGTGCTAAATTCGGCCGCCGTCGAGTGCGCCGACACGCTTCTCGCGATCGCTGAGTTGTACGTTGAAATGCACTTGCATTCCCGAAGCGCGGCGCTGGTCACCACCCTGCGCGCGCCAGTTCAGCACCGACCGCCATAGCCTTCGCCTTCTCCGTCGCAAGTTCCGCCCGCGCCGCAATCAGCGCCGCTTTCAACGCACCGATGTCGTCCGGAAGTTGGGTTTCGACGTAAGTCTCGAAGACCCGCCGATCCATCGGCGCGTCGATGACGAAAGGCGCGGTGAGCGCGTCGCAGCGCAAGCCGGCGATGAAGGTCTGCGTCTTCCAATGTCCGAACGGGGCCTTGGAGAGAAGCCTTTGGCCCTTCAGGCAACGGCCGCGCAGGGGCGTCATCTTGGTGGTGGTTCCGGTCTCGTCAAGGAGGAAGATGAGCCGACGCGGCTCAAGCCGCATCTTCGGTTGGCGAACGCCGGTCCATTCCTCGCGCGCCTGCTTGACGTCAGGCCGATCGCGTTCGCTCGCGACGACGGTTTATGGAATGGCCCGCCCCTCCTTCCGGCGCCGTAAGGTCGCTGGTGATTCAGGAGGAGGAAAGGGTATGGATATTGCGGTCCTTGGCGTCGACCTTGGCAAGAACGTCTGCAGCGTCGTCGGTCTGGATGCGTCCGGCGCGGTGGTTATGCGGCGTAAAGTAAGACGAGAGACGCTGATTGCTCTGGCGGAGAAGCTTGCTCCGTGCGTTGTCGGGATGGAGGCCTGCTGCGGCGCCCATCATCTGGGTCGCGTGTTCGCCGCTCACGGCCACGATGTGCGGCTGATGTCGCCCGAATATGTCCGCCCTTACGTCAAGGCGCAGAAGAACGACGATCGCGACGCCGAGGGGATCGCGGAAGCGGCGACGCGGCCGACGATGCGCTTTATCGAACTGAAGAGCCAGGAGCAACTCGATATGCAGACGCTTCATCGATCGCGAGATCGGTTGGTCGGCGAGCGGACGGCTCTGATCAATCAGTTGCGCGCTATCCTGCTTGAGCGCGGAATGGTCGCGCCACAGGGCAAACGGAAGCTCGAGCAGTTTCTGAGCGTCCTGATGGATGAACAGGACGGAGCAGGCTTGAGCCCACGGATGATCGTGCTCGTCGCCGACGCTCGGAAGCAATGGGCCGAGCTTGATCGACGGATCTCTGCTTTCGACGCCGAGTTCGTCCGCTGGGTGAAGGAGAACGAAGAGGCTCGCCGGTTGATCACGATCCCCGGGATCGGGGCGATTGTCGCCTCCGCCCTTGTCGCCGCTGTTGGTCAGGCGGAGAGCTTCGACCGTGGACGGGATCTCGCCGCATGGCTCGGTCTGGTCCCTCGACAGTTCACCACTGGCGGCAAGCCAAAGCTGCTCGGGATCAGCAAGCGCGGCAACAAATACCTGCGCCGACAGCTGATCCATGGAGCGCGCGCGGCGCTGCCCTATGTGGTCGAGCGCGACACGCCGCTCGGCCGATGGGCGAAAGATCTCTCAAGTCGCGCCCACCGCAACGTTGCGATCGTCGCCTTCGCCAACAAGCTGGCGAGGATCGCCTGGGCGGTGCTGCGGCGCAAAGAGCGGTTTGCCGCGGCAGGACTGCCGACGGCGGCGTAGAGTTCGGCGATCGGACACAAAGCGCCGAACGGCCAAAGGGGTTTGCGAGAGGGTGACGACGGGATGGCCTGACAGTCAAACGGCGCTTCGGAAGCCTGGTTCAAAAAACGGCGCGATTTGACGCCGGGAGTTTTATGAGGCCCGAAGCGCGCGTATCTCCATCATGGCCGGAGGGCATTCCTCGAGGCCGGATACGTTGAAGCAGACTGATCAGCCGCTGATCTCGGCACAAACCCCCTTGCGAACGGGGCGGGCCATACGTTTTTGAAACGATAGCCGGCGCGAATGAGCCAGCGCGACAGGGAAGCGGGATCGGCCTTCTCGCCGGTCGCGGCGGCCAGTTCGGCCGCCAGTTCCGGCATGGTGATGTCGGCTTTCCCGGCCACCTGCGCCAAAAGAAATGACCGATGCGGCTCGAGCTTGGCGTGGCGCCGGCCGCCGCTGGGCTTGGCCTCGAAGCTTCCCCGCGGGCGAACGGCTTTCATCAGATTCACCACGAACGAAACCGACACCCTGAAATGCGCCGCGGCGGCGCGGCGAGAATGGCCGTCCTCGACAAAGCCGACAACGCGTTCACGCAGATCAAGCGAACAGGCCTTCGGCATCGCGAACCACCTCCTCATGAAGGAGGTAAATCACAACGCTCCCCTCTCCGGAATCCCCTCTCGATTCAAGCTGACAGTCCGGCGCTCTAGCTGCGGGGGCGCCTGCGGTCGTGCTGCGTCGCTCAACCCGCGTCCTGCGGGAATTGTGTCTGGGCGATGTGGGTATAAGTGCGGCCCTGTGCCAGAAGCACGCCGTGCCGGCCGCGCTCGACGATCCGGCCCCGATCGAGAACGCAGATCTCGTCCGCCTTCGCCACCGTCGACAGACGGTGGGCAATCACGAGGGTGGTGCGGCCCTCACACAGCGTATTGAGCGCCTTCTGGATCGCCTGTTCCGATTTCGGAGTTCGAGCGCGGAGGTCGCCTCATCAAGCAGGATGATCGGCGCGTCTTTGAGAAAGGCGCGCGCAATCGCGATGCGCTGGCGTTGTCCTCCGGAGAGCTGCATACCGTGCTCGCCGCAAGGGGTGTCGTATCCGCGCTCGAAATCCATGATGAAATCATGTGCGTACGCGGCCTTTGCCGCTGCCACGATCTCCGCTTCGCTCGCGCCCGGCCGGCCCATGGCGATATTGTCGCGGACGGAACCTTTGAACAGAAAGTTCTCCTGCGCGACATAGGCGATCTGCTGGCGCAAAGATGCGCGCGTCACGGAGGCGATGTCGACGTCGTCTATCAAGATAGAGCCCGATTCGATCTCATAGAGGCGCAGGATGAGGCTCATGATGGTCGACTTGCCGCCGCCGGAGCGGCCGACGAGCGCGGTCGTCTTGCCTGCCTGCGCGGTGAAGCTGACCGAATGAAGCACCCGCTCTTCCGGCCGGTAGCCGAACACGACGTCGCGAAACTCGATTTCCCCCCGCGTGACCCTCAAGATTGACGCATGCCGAGGATCCACTTCGAACTCGCGCAGGTCGAGGAACTTATAAAGCATGTTCACCCCAAACAGCGAGGACGAGACGTCGACGTGCAGACGGGCGACACGTTTCAGCGGCTCGTAGAGCATGATGACGGAGGTGATGAAGGAAAACATGCTTCCCGGCGGATTGCCGCGAATGATCACAGTGTAGCCGCTGTAGAGAACAACCGCCGCGATGGCGAAACCGCCGAGGCTTTCCATGATCGGGCTCGTGCGCGAACTCACCCGCACGAGCTTGTTCGCCGCTTTCTGGAATCCCGAGATCGCCGCCGCCTGGCGGTGCCGCATGAAGTCCTCGAGCGTAAACGCCTTGACGATTTCTGATCCCCTGCGCTGTCTCCTGCAGCGATTCCATCATCTGCATGGCGCCCTGAAACTCGTTCGCCATGATACCGCGCACCCGAGTGCTGATCTTGCGCACCCCAATTGCCGCGAGCGGCACGAACATGAGCGCGAAGAACGAGAGCAAGGGATCTTGCGACACCATCACGATAACGAGCCCGACAATCGTGAGGGCGTCGCGCGAAAGCGTGGTGATGAGCAGGTTGAGAACGTTGCTGGCCGACTGGGCGATGAAGGACTGGGTCGCGATGAATTCCGACGAATGCGATTTGCTGTAGTAGGAGACCTTCAACCTGAGCATCTGGTCAAAGATGCGCCGCTGGATCTCGGCCACGATCGCGTTGGCGATCCGCGACAGCACCACCTGCTGTCCGTAGGTCGCGAGCCCCTTAACCGTGTAGATGGCGACGATGGCGGCGGTGATTTCCCAGACCGCCTCCATCTTATGGGCCGACGAAGATCCTGTCGACAATCTTGCCGATGATCCAGGCCGAGAGCGACGTCGTCAGCGCGATGAGGCCCATCATCGCGAAGGCGAATACGTAGCCCTTCCAATGCTTGGGCCCCTGCTCAAGGATCAGCCGGCGCAGGCTTGGACTCACGAGAGCGGTCAGAAAAGGTTGGACACGGTCGCGGGCCGCCTGCCAAAATGACAAAGAACCCGTCCCTTCCGCGCCGGTCCGTTGACTTTCCAAGCTCAATTGAGGCGACCCCGCCTTTTTTCCGGCGCCTTCCTTACCACTGCGCGCCCGATTTAGGAAACGACGCCCAGAAGGGCAGCGTCGGCAATGCGACCACCGGCGGCTCTTCCCGTCGCGCTGTTCCGGAAGGACTGGAGTCGTCGCTCGCTGTCAAAGAGCGCGACGGCCAGGCTGGCCCGGCTTCGTTGACCGCCCTCGTATCACGTTCTCTGGTCCTTTCAAGCGCAATGCCGTCGATTGGGGTTGAGGCCAGCCGTCCATAGTCCGATGATTTCTGGCGGCGCGGTGCGGCATGATAGGCCAGGATTTCTGAGGGGTTTCTGCTTCGTTCTTTTTTTGGAGAAGTTCGCGCGCGGTCAGTGTGAAGTGAAGTCCCCCCAGCGTTTCTATTGCCTCGGTCGGCCCAACGGGCCACAGTCGATCGAATCGGGCTGCCAAAAAGCCCACGCGGGAGCGCCACCCAGGGAGAATGGAATGAACACGCCGCAAAGGCCGGATCGACGACATGTCCTGATCGGAGGCGCGGCCGCCCTGGCGCTGGCCCCGAGCGCGCTCCGTGCGCAAACCGCGCGACCGCTCAAGATTGGCGTCCTGAATGACATGTCGAGCGTTTACGCCGACTACCAGGGCGTGGGCTCGGTTATCGCCGCTCAGCTCGCGGTGGACGACTTCTCGAAAACCTTGGGCGTGCCGGTCGAGATCATTTCAGCCGACCATCAGAACAAGCCCGACGTCGGGGCGGCGATCGCGCGCCGATGGTTCGATTCGGAAAATGTCGATGTCATCATGGACCTGCCGAATTCGGCCGTGGCGCTGGCCGTGATCGCGGTCGCGCAGGAGAAAAACAAGACGGCGATCGGCTCGGGCGCCGGCTCCTCGGTGATGACCGGTCCGAAATGCTCGCGCAATTTCGTCCACTGGACCTACGACACCTATGCCCTGGGGACAGGCCTCGGCAAGGCGCTGACCGAGGCCGGAGGAAAAAGCTGGTTCTTCATCACCGCCGACTACGCCTTCGGCAAGGATCTCGAAGCCAATTGCGCAGCCGCGGTCAAGGCGGCGGGCGGCAAGGTGCTGGGCTCGGTGCGCCACCCGCTCAACACCGCCGACTTCTCGTCCTTCGTTCTGCAGGCGCAGAATTCCGGCGCCGACACCGTCGGCCTCGCCAATGCGGGCGGAGATCTCAACAATTGCATCAAGCAGGCGCATGAATTCGGTCTTGGCGCGAAGCAGCGCCTCGCTGGCCTCATCCTCAATGTCACCAACATCCCCTCGCTCGGTCTCGATATCGTCGACGGCGCGACGATCTGCACCGGCTTCTATTGGGACGCGAACGAGGGAACGCGCGCCTTTGCCAAGCGCTTCCAGGCCGTTCATCCCAAGAGGATGATGCCCAACGACATGCATGCGGGCATGTATGCGGGAACCGAACATCTCATGAAAGCGATGGCTGTGACCAAGAGCGCCGACGACGGCGTCAAGCTCGTCGACGCCATGAAGGCGATCCCGACCGACGATCCGCTGTTCGGCAAGGGAATCATCCGCATCGACGGCCGAAAGCTTCATCCAATGTACCTCTACAAGGCGAAGACTCCCGCCGAGTCGAAGTACGATTGGGACTATTTTCAGCTCGTCTCGACAATCAAGCCGGAGGACGCTTTTCGTCCGCTGGATAAGGGCGAGTGCCCGTTCGTGAAGACTTGAAAGCGTCGACCCGCGTCTCATCCTGTCAGCATGTCGGACGGTTCACGATCCGTCCGGCTCAGGCCTGTTTGGCGCTGAACACAGTGAGGCGATCGGCCGCGCGGCGCAGCACGGCGCGAATGGGCATCGCCTCCTCCGGGCCGGGCTCGAGCGCCGTCGCGAAAGTGGCGAGCTTTTTCTCGCCCTCGATCTCGATCGCGATCGCCCTTGCGCGCAAGAGCACTCGCCCGGTGAGGGTGAGGCGCGGTTCGGGCGCATCCGCCGCAACGATCGGAGCGACGAGCTGCCGGGCTCCCGGGTCGATCGCTTCGGCGAGTCCTTCGGCGCCGGGAAACCACGAAGCGGTGTGCCCATCGTCGCCCATGCCCAGCACCACGACATCGGCCGGCGACGGCAGATTGGCGATGCGCGCGCTGGCCGCGGCCAGCTCCCGGTCCGCGGGCAGGCGAACGTCTGCAAGCGGGGTAAAGCTCGCCGCTTGCGCGCGATTCTGGAGCAATTTTTCGCGCACCAGTCGAGCGTTGGACCGCGGACTGTCGTCGGCCACCCGACGTTCGTCGGCAAGCGTGATCGAAACTCTCGGCCAATCGAGCTCCAGGTTCGAGAGGAGCTCGAAGAATCGAGCCGGGGACTTGCCGCCGGAGACGATGAGCAGCGCGGCTCCTCGCGCTGCAATCGCCTTGCGCAGATGGTCCGCCGTCCAGTCCGCCAGCCCATGAGCCAGCGCTTCGCCGTTGGCGAATTCGCTGCGATGAAAATCGGTCTCAATCATTCGTATTCCTCGTTCCAGGTTCGTCCGTCGCGTTCGATCAAAGCGACGGACGCGTTGGGTCCCCACGTGCCGGCCGCATACGGGCGCGGCGGTTCGCCCGACTGCGCCCAGGCGTCTCGGATCGGATCGACGAATTTCCACGCCGCCTCGACTTCGTCCCGGCGCATGAACAGCGCGGCGTTGCCGCGGAGCGCGTCCATCAGCAGCCTCTCGTAGGCGTCCGCGGGAGCGACGCCGAAGGCCTTGGCGAAGCTCATGTCGAGCGGCACATGCTGCAGGCGCATGTCGCCGGGGCCGGGCTCCTTCACCATCATCCACAGCTTGATGCCTTCGTCCGGCTGCACTCGCACCACCAGGCGATTTGGCGGTATGCCCTCAGGCAGCATCGGGAAGATGACATGGGGCACCCGACGGAACCCAACGACGATCTCCGAAAAGCGCTGAGGCAGCCGTTTGCCCGTGCGAAGATAGAAGGGAACGCCTGCCCAGCGCCAATTGGCGATCCCAAGCTTGAGAGCAACGAAAGTCTCCGTGTCGCTTTGCGCCGCGCCGATGTCCTGCAGATAGCCGGGAACCGGGCCCCCGTCGGCGAAGCCGGCGCGATACTGGCCGCGAACGGTGAGAGTCGAGGCGTTGGTTTCGTCGATCGGCTGCAGCGCCTTCAGCACCTTGAGCTTTTCATCCCGCAGGGAGTCCGCGTCGAGCGAGTTCGGCGGCTCCATCGCAACCAGGCAAACGAGTTGCATCATATGGTTCTGGACCATGTCGCGCATGGCGCCTGCTTCTTCGTAATAGCCGCCTCGTCCCTCGACGCCGAGCGTCTCGGCGACGGTGAACTGCACATGATCGATGTGAGCGCTGTTCCACAGCGGCTCGAGCAGGATGTTGGCGAAGCGCAACGCCATAAGGTTCTGCACCGATTCCTTGCCGAGGTAATGATCGATTCGGAAAATGTTGCGCTCGAGGAAGACGGAGCCGATCACGTCGTTGATCGCCGCGGCGCTCGCGCCGTCTCGCCCGATCGGCTTCTCGACAATGATGCGCGAGCGGGAGGTCACGAGCCCTTCAGCGCCAAGGCGCTTCGCCAGCGGACCGAACAGGTCAGGACCCGTCGCGAGATAATAGGCACGGATCCGGTCGTCGGCGCCAAGCAGCGCGCTCAGATCCGCCCATCCGCCGTCGCTCTTTGCGTCGACCGCGACAAACTCGAGCCGGGACAGAAATCGTTCGGCCGCCGCGCCAGCTTCCTCGTCGAGGACGTGAAATTTCATCAGCGCGTCCTTGACCGAAGCGCGGAATGCGTCGCGATCAAGGTGACGGCGCGACGCTCCAATGATCCGCGTCGGCTCGGAAAACTGATTACGGCGCTCGCGGTGAAAGAGCGCCGGGTAGAGCTTGCGGTAAGCCAGATCGCCCGTGCCGCCAAAGACGACGAGATCGAATGGCTCAACCTTGACAATGCGTATGGCCATAACGCCTCTGCTCGGTCGTTAAAAAGGCATCCTTCGGGCGCGCTCCCGCCGGGTCCTTACCGGTCAACGCGCTCCGAGCCAAGCTCGCGCGATGCGCGAACCCTTCGCGTCTCAGCTCGCCTGGCTCATTGCATCCTTGAACAGAACTTCTCGATCCCGAGCGAACAGCTTGATGAGCGGCAACGCCGCGCCGCCGATCGAACCCGCGTCGGCCCCAATCGACCCCGAAACAATGTCGACGTCGCTCAGACCACGCCGATCAAGGCCGGCGAAGACTTGCGCCGTGCGAGCGGTCAGACGGTCGCGCACCGTAGCAGGCATTGCGCCGTCGATCACCATCGCCTCGAAGTCGATGACGGAGATCGCCGATACCGTTGCGTAGGCCAGCGCAGACGCCGCATTTTCAATCCAGCTGTCGAGGTGCGGCCCGAATTCGCCCCATGATTCAGGCGTCGCCCAAATCGACGAGGCGTCGAGTCCCGCCGCCTCCAGTCGGCGCGCAAGCTGATAAAGCGACGCGCACGCGATCAGCTGCGGCGTGACGCCGCCATCGCTCTTCACCATGATCGGCATCGATCCGAGCGCGGCAGCGTTGCCCGTGCGTCCGGGCCGCAGAGCCCCGTCGAGCACCAGGCCGCCGCCGAGAAACTCACCGATGAAAAAATAAAGGAAGTCGCGATAGCGCCAGCAATGGCCGAAGAAGAACTCGGCGGCGCAAGCGGCCGTCGCATCGTTGCATAGCGTCGTCGGATAGGGGCTGGCGGCGCCGATTTCGCCTTCGACGTCGAAATTGCGCCATGCGTTCATTGCGCCCGGCGGCGCGGCGATCTCGGATTCCCAGTTCCACAGCTGGAACGGCGTGGCGACGCCAAGGCCAACAATTCTCCGTTTCTGAAAGGCGGGGAGAGAATTCGCCAGCAACGGCAGCGATTCTCGGACAAAATCAACGATCATGGCCGGCGTTGGAAACGCGTAGGCGCGGTGGGCGCGCTGGCGAATGGCGCCACGAAAATCGATCAGAACCAGATCGCATCCGCACCGCCCGATTTTGAGCCCGAACGAATAAGCGCCTTCCGGATCGATCGACATGGGGATCGTTGGCTGTCCAACTCTGCCGCGAAGTGGGGCCTCGCGCTTCAAAAGCCCGTCTGATTGCAGCCGGTTCATCGTTGCGGAGGTGGACTGCACCGAAAGTCCCGTCAGTCGCGCGACTTCGATCTTGGATAACGGACCGAAGCGGCGCACGAGCGACAGCAAGAGCCTCTCATTGTAGAGCCGGACGCCCGCCTGATTCGCCCCCCCGGTCTTCGTCGCGGCAAGCGGAAAAGCGAGCGCCACATCGCCGCCCTCGACCTCGGGCGCCGCATACGCGCTCGAGTCGCCATGCGCCTCCTTCATCCCCGCCTCTGTTTTTGCGTGTACGGCTTGCGCATATCATTGTGCCGAACACAGCGTCTGTCAATGATTATTCAAGCGCGTATAATTATCCTTGAACTCGGGGCCAAAAGTTTGCCCTAACAAAAAATACGACGGCGCGAAAACAGTCGCAGCTAGGCAAGGACAAGAACGTCCAGCCGCAAGCGACCACGATCGACGTCGCCGTGTCGACTCACCGGGAGGAAACCTCGTGTCCAAGATTTCTGGATTGTTCGTATCTGTCGCGGCCGCGACGTTGTCTTTTGCGCTTGCAGGCGCGCCAGCCCATGCCGGCGATATCGTCGGGCTCATCACGAAAACCAACACCAATCCCTTCTTCGTCAAAATGAAGGAGGGTTTTGAGGCCAAGGCGAAGGAGCTGGGCCTCACCCCGCAAGCCTATGCGGGCAAGTTCGACGGCGACAATGACGGAGAGGTCAGAGCCATCGAGCAGCTCATCGCCGCCGGCGCCAAGGGCATCCTGCTGGTTCCAAGCGATTCGACTGCGATCGTGCCGACGGTCGAGAAGGCGCGCAAGGCCGGCGTTCTTGTCATTACGCTCGACACGCCGCTGGATCCGGTCACCGCAGCCGACGCCAACTTCGCCACCGACAATTACAAGGCCGGCCAGCTCATCGGAGAATGGGCCAAGGGCACGCTTGGCGACAAGGCCTCCAGCGCGAAGATCGCCACGCTTGATCTCGCGTCCAACGAGCCGACGGTCGACTATCTGCGCCACAACGGGTTCCTCGACGGCTTCGGCATCAAGGTCAAGGATCCGAAGCATTATTCGACGAGCGATAGCCCGCAGATCGTCGGCTCCGACGTCACCAAGGGCGCGACCGAAGGCGGCCGCAAGGCGATGGAGAACATCCTCCAGAAAGCCGACCACATCGATCTTGTCTACGCAATCAACGAGCCGGCGGCGTATGGCGGCTACGCGGCGCTCAAGGCCGCAGGCAAGGAGAAGGGCGTGACGATCGTCGCGGTCGATGGCGGCTGCCAGGGCGTCAAATGGGTCAAGGAGGGCATTATCGGCGCGACCTCCCAGCAATATCCGCTGCTTATGGCGTCCGACGGCGTCGAGGCGATCGCCGAGTACATCAAGACCGGCAAAAAGCCGGCCAGCAAGGACACCGGCGAACAGCTCGTGACCGATCATCCGGTTCCAGGCGTTCCCTCAATCAACGTCGAACAGGGCATGAAGCTCTGCTGGGGTTGATTTTGCTTCGTTCTGGGCGCTTAATTTCCCCAAAAGCCAAATAACGATCGGCGTCGCGGCTTTTGCCCGCGACGCCGTCTCAAAAAGAAAACGCGCCAGGATGCGCGTCGGGAAACGAGCGAGGAAGCGATGAGCCAAGCGTCCGACACGGGCCGTCCTGCACCGCAAGAGTTCGAAAAAGTCCTCGGCAGCGCCACAGCGACAGTTGCCTCTTTCGACGAACAGAAGCTGACCTTTCTTCAGCGCCTTCAACGCTTCCTGCACGCCTACCCGACGACGGTGCCATTCGTCGTGCTCTTGCTCGGCCTCGTGCTTGGCGTCGCCGTCAATCCTGCGCGATTCACCGCCGCGAGCAATCTCTCGACGGTGCTCACTCAAGTGATGGTGACTGGCATCCTGGGTGTCGGACAGACCCTGGTCATCCTTACCGCCGGCATCGATCTTTCTGTCGGCGTCATCATGGTGATCTCCTCGGTGGTCATGGGGCGCCTCGCCGTCTACGACGGCGTGCCGACCATCCTCGCCTTCCCGCTCGGGCTCCTTGTCGGCGCGGCCTTCGGCTATCTCAACGGAATCCTGGTCACGCGGCTCAAGATGCCGCCGTTCATCGTGACGCTCGGCACGCTCAGCATTATCGGCGCGCTCAACACCTTCTATTCGCAGAGCGAAACGATCGGCATGCAGGACATCCAGGACAAGGCCTGGTTTCTGCAGATCATGGGCAACCAGGTCGAGATCGGCTCGGCCCGCATCATGTGGGGCACCTTCCTCTTGCTGATCGTCGCGGCCGTCGTCTGGTACGTTCTCGTCCGCACGGCCTATGGGCGCCATGTCTACGCGACCGGCGACGATCCCGAGGCGGCGCGTCTCGCCGGCATCAATACGGACAACATCCTGCTTAGCGTGTATGTGCTCGCGGGCCTCATCGCCGCGATCGCCGGTTGGGCGCTCATCGGCCGGGTCGGCGCGATCAGCCCGACCGCCGGCGAGAACGCCAACCTCGACAGCATCACCGCGGTGGTGATCGGCGGCACGAGCCTTTTCGGCGGCCGCGGCTCGATCATCGGAACCCTCATCGGGGCGCTGATCGTTGGCGTGTTCCGCTCGGCCGTCTCGCTTGCCGGGCTTGACGTGCTCTGGCAGGAATTCGCCATCGGCGTCCTGATCATCGTCGCCGTCGCGCTCGACCAGTGGATCCGGAGGGTGTCGAAATGAGCGTCGAACCCATTCTCGTCGGCCGACAGCTCGTCAAACGCTACGGTCGGGTGACAGCGCTCGACCACGCCGATTTCGAACTCTATCCCAACGAGATCCTGGCGGTGATCGGCGACAACGGCGCGGGCAAATCGTCGCTCATCAAGGCGCTGTGCGGCGCGGTGATCCCGGACGCCGGCGAAATCCGCCTCGGCGGGGAGATCGTGCATTTTACCTCGCCGATCGACGCGCGCGAGGCGGGCATCGAGACCGTCTATCAGAACCTTGCGCTGTCGCCGGCGCTGTCGATCGCCGACAACATGTTCCTCGGCCGGGAGATCCGCGCGCCGGGCTTCATCGGCCAATGGTTCCGGGCGATGGATCGAGGGGCGATGCAGCGGTTCGCGCGCGAGAAGCTCAATGAACTGGGCCTGATGACGATCCAGAACATCAACCAGCCCGTCGAGACGCTGTCGGGCGGCCAGCGCCAGGGCGTTGCGGTGGCCCGCGCCGCGGCCTTCGCCAAGCGCGTCGTGATCATGGATGAGCCGACGGCGGCGCTCGGCGTCAAGGAGTCGCGCCGCGTGCTCGAGCTCATTCTCGATGTGAAAAAGCGCGGGCTGCCGATCATCCTCATCTCGCACAACATGCCGCATGTGTTCGAAGTCGCCGACCGTATTCACATCCATCGCCTGGGCCGCCGCCTGACCGTCGTCGACCCAAAGAAGGTGACGATGTCGGACGCGGTCGCTATGATGACCGGGGCCTTGGCCCCGCCGGTCGAAGCAGAGGCGGCCTGACGCCAGCTCTCTGGCGTCAGCGCTGATCGCGCTTCACGCGCCGGCGTTCACGAAACAGCGATTTGCACGCATCGCACGCGCGCGGTTGAATGAGCGCCTTCGCAAGGCCGCGCGATGCGGCGCGGCGCTCTCCACAAGGGACTGACCTTTCATGCGTTATCGACCGCTTGGCCGCACCGGCCAGTTCGTTTCCGAAATCTGCCTTGGCGCAATGACCTTCCACGGCGGCGGCGGAATGTGGCGCAATATCGGAACGCTCGATCAGGCCGCCTCCACCAGGCTCGTCGGTCGCGCTCTTGAAGCCGGAGTGAACTTCATCGATACGGCCAACGTCTATTCCGAGGGGCAGTCCGAGGTTCAGGTCGGCCAGGCGTTGCGCGATCTCGGCGTCAAGCGCGAAGACGTCATCATCGCCACCAAGGTGCGCGGCCGCATGGGTCAGGGGCCGAATGCTGTCGGGCTCTCGCGCGGCCACATCATGGACCAGATCGCGGGCTCCCTGAAACGGCTCGGGCTCGAGCATGTGGATCTTTATCAGATCCACGGTTTCGACCCTGTGACGCCGCTTGAGGAGACGTTGCGCGCGCTCGACGATTGCGTGAGCCGCGGCCTCGTCAACACGATCGGCTGCTCGAACCTCGCCGCCTGGCAGATCATGAAGGCGCTTGGGCTTTCGGACAAGCGCGGCTATGCGCGGTTCGAGACGGTGCAGGCCTATTATTCGATCGCGGGGCGCGAGCTTGAGCGCGAGATCGTGCCGCTCGTGGAGGATCAGGGCCTCGGGGTGATGGTGTGGAGCCCGCTCGCCGGCGGCTTTCTCTCGGGCAAATACACGCGCGACAAGCGCGGCGACAACGATTCGCGACGCACGACGTTCGATTTCCCGCCGGTCGACAAGGAGCGCGCCTACGACATCATCGACGCCATGGCGCCGATCGCCAAGGCGCATGGCTCCTCGGTGGCGCGCGTGGCGCTTGCCTGGCTCCTGCAACGCAAGGGGGTGATGAGCGTCATCATCGGCGCCAAGAGCATCGAGCAGCTTGAGGACAATCTCGCCGCCGCCGAGCTCACGCTGACGTCCGAACAGATTATGAAGCTCGACGAGGCGAGCGCGCTCAAGCCCGAATATCCGGGCTGGATGCTGGCGCGGCAGGCCGAGGGCCGCGTGCCGGCGGCGAAGGGGTAAGCACTTTCGCCGCCCACGGGCGGGCGGCGATTTCATCGGGAGGGGAAGCTTTTGCGCAAGGTCAAATGGGGCGTGCTGGGGGTCGCCAAGATCGGCGTCGAAAAGGTCATCCCGGCGATGCAGCTGGGCGAGGTCTCGCAAGTCGCGGCGATCGCCTCGCGCGATCTCGGCAAGGCGAAAGCGGCCGCGGACAAGCTCGGGATTGCGCGCGCTTACGGGTCCTACGAGGACCTGCTCGCCGATCCCGACATCGAAGCGATCTACAATCCGCTGCCCAACGAACTGCATGTCCCCTGGACGCTTCGCGCGCTCGAAGCCGGCAAGCATGTGCTGTGCGAGAAGCCGATCGGGCTTGACGCTGCAGAGGCGCGTCCGCTGATCGAGGCGCGCGACCGCTCCGGCAAGCTGGTCGCCGAGGCCTTCATGGTGCGTTTCCACCCCCAGTGGCGGCGCGCCCGCGAGCTTGCGCAAGACGGGAGGATCGGGGAAACGCAGGCGATCCAGACCTTCTTCTCCTACCGGCTGCTTGACCCGGACAATGTGCGCAACCGGCCGCCGGGCGGCGGCGGCCTTTACGACATCGGCTGCTACGCCATTCTCACCGCCCGATACATTTTCGCCGCCGAGCCGACGCGGGTGATCTCGACGATCGACTGGGACCCGAAGTTCAAAACCGACCGCCTGGCCAGCGCGCTTCTCGAGTTCCCCGGCGGGCGCCAGCTGACCTTCACCGTCGGCACGCAATCGTCGGCGCATCAGCGGGTGACGATCGTCGGCGACGCGGGGCGGATCGAGGTCATGGTCCCGTTCAACCCGTCGCCCGACCGGCCGACCGAAATCGCCATCGATGACTGCGCCGACCTTATCGGCGGCGGGCGGAAGGTCGAGCAATTCCCCGCTTGCGATCAGTATACGCTGCAGGGCGACGCGTTCTCCCGCGCGATTGTCGAAGGCTCGCCGCTCGAATTCCCAATCGAGGACGCGATCGCCAACATGCGCGTCATCGACGCCCTGTTCCGCTCGGCCAAGACGGGCTTGTGGGAGAAGCCGTAAGCGCCTCCTCGGCCTCCCGCGACGCCCAAATACAACCAGAGCGCGAATTCAGACGAAAGCCAACGAAAGAAAAAGAAAGCAAACTGGCTTTTTTTCGCTTTTTTTGGCTTTCTTTTACTTTTCGGAATCCGGACTTTTCAATGGGTTACGCCGAAAAAAGTGGAAAAAATCCTCATCAGCTTCGGCTCGCGCGCCGGGTTGTGTTGTGCAAGCTTTCAAACAGCCAGGAGGCCTCCTGCTCGCCCGGCTCTCGCGGATCTCAAAGGCGAGACGGGTTCCGCTTATAAGAACACATAGAGTACATTTCTGATTTTGTCAAGACCAAAGTCGACTGGTTGCCCGGCGGATCGTGTCCGGCCGGCATCGCGCGAGGCCGCCGGCCGCTCACCGGCCGGGGTTGTCCCCGGACGTCGCCCTCACTATACCGTCGCTCAAATCCTTCTCACCGAAAGGCCCTGCGCTCCGATGGCATTCCTCGCCGACGTCCTCTCACGCGTGAAGCCCTCCGCGACAATGGTGATGACGCAGAAGGCGCGCGACCTCAAAGCCAAGGGGCGCGAGGTGATCTCCCTTTCGGTCGGCGAACCGGATTTCGACACGCCCGACAACATCAAGCAGGCGGCGATCGAGGCCATCAAGCGCGGCGAAACCAAGTATCCGCCCGTGCTCGGCATTCCCCCCTTGCGCGAGGCGATCGCGGCCAAGTTCAAGCGCGAGAACGGGCTCGACTACAAGGCCACGGACACGATCGTCGCGACCGGGGGCAAGCAGATCCTCTACAACGCTTTCCTGGTCAGTATGAACAAGGGCGACGAGGTCATCATCCCGGCGCCCTTCTGGGTGAGCTATCCCGAGATGGTCGCGATCAACTGGGGCACGCCGGTCATCGTGCCGACCACGCTCGAGAGCGGCTTCAAGCTCAAGCCCGAGGATCTCGAAAAGGCGATCACCCCCCGCACCAAGTGGGTGGTGCTCAATTCGCCGTCGAACCCGACCGGCGCGGCCTATACGCGCGACGAACTCAAGGCGCTGACCGACGTCCTCATGCGCCATCCGCATGTGTGGGTCCTGACCGACGACATGTATGAGCATCTCGTCTACGGCGACTTCGAGTTCACGACGCCGGTGCAGATCGAGCCGGCCTTGAAGCCGCGCACGCTGACGATGAACGGCGTCTCCAAGGCCTATGCGATGACCGGCTGGCGGATCGGTTACGCCGCGGGCCCGTCCGAGCTCATCAAGGCGATGGACATGGTGCAGGGCCAGCAGACCTCGGGCGCCTGCACGGTCGCGCAATGGGCCTCGGTCGAGGCCTTGAACGGGCCGCAGGACTTCATCCCCGTGCGCCGCAAGGCGTTCGAGGAGCGGCGCGACCTCGTCGTGTCGATGCTCGGCCAGGCGAAGCACTTGCAATGCCCGAAGCCGGAAGGCGCGTTCTATGTCTATCCGTCCTGCGCGGGCGCGATCGGCAAAAAGGCGCCGTCGGGGAAAATGATCGAGACCGACGTCGATTTCGTCACCGAGCTTCTTGAGGAGGAAGGGGTCGCGGCGGTCCAGGGCAGCGCCTTCGGCCAGGGGCCGAACTTCCGCGTCTCCTATGCGACCTCGCTCGCGAATCTCGAGACGGCTTGCAAGAAGATCCAGAAGTTCACCGCCGAATTGAGGTAGACCGCTCGCCAGCAAAGGCGCGACAGCCGCTTCCGATCGGAACGCCATCCGTCCCGGGGCGCCTTTCCGAAATGAGCGGCTGTCGAGCAGCACGGGTGGGAGGCGATGACCCCAATCGACTCCCCCGGCCTTGCGCAAGCGCCAGCTCGCACGACCTCGAGACTGAGCCTGACGCTGACCTACGCCATTCTCGGATGCTGGGCATGGGTATGCTTGTTCCCGCTTTATTGGGTGGCGGCGTCGTCCCTCAAAGGGCCGCTGGAGATTGTTGGCGGCCCGTTCTACGCGCCCTTCTTCGACTATGCGCCGTCATTGGACGCCTGGAGGTATGTGCTTTTTGACTCCAACGACAATCCGCTGCTGCGCTTTTTCAATTCCGCGGTCGTTGGGCTGAGCGCCACCGCGCTAACCACTGTCCTCGCCGGTTTTGCCGTCTACGGCCTGACGCGCTTTCCATTTGTCCTCTCGTTGTCGCGCATGGCGCTTATCACAATAGCCGCGCTTTTGGCCGCCGCAGCCGCTTTGTCTTCCGGCTGGATGCTTCGATCCTCGCTCGCCGGGATTTCAGCGCTGGCCTTGTTGGTCGCCGCCCGTTTCGGCGCCGCCGCTCGTGCGGCGATCGGCGGTAACGGCGTCCTTATCGGCATCCTGGCAAGTCGCATTTTGCCGCCGGTCGTGATCGTGTTGCCGCTTTACGTGATGGCGCAACGCGCGGGCGTGCTCGACACCCGCTCGATCCTCATCCTGACCTATACGGCCGCGAACCTTCCCGTCGCCGTGTGGCTGTTGCTGGCTGTTCTCGGCAGCACGGCGACAGACCTCGAGGAAGCCGCTCAGCTCGACGGAGCCTCGCACTTTCGCATCTTGTTTCAGGTCGTCGCGCCGACAGCGGCCGCAGGCATTGCTGCGGCGGCGCTTCTGATCTTCGTCCTGTGCTGGAACGAATACCTCTTTTCGGTCTATCTCGCGGACAATCATGCGATGACGATGCCTCCCTTCCTTGCGGCCCAAATGTCCGTCCGGGAGCAGCAGGCGGGCTCCGACGCTGAGGAATGGGCGCGTCTATCCGCGTTGATTATTTTGATGACCGCGCCCCTCGTCGCATGCGCAGGATTCGCGCAACGCTTCCTGACCCGGCTCAGCCACTGGGGGCGGGTCCAAGGGTAGGAGCGGCGACGCGGCTGCGGCGCCCGAAGCCCGGCCGGATGGGCGAACAACTCGCGGCCCCGCGATTTGACGCCGTTCATGCTTGAGGACCTGCGCGCCTCAGGCCACCTCGACGCGCGCCCGAATCCCAGGCCCCGAAGCGAGCCGTCTGTCCCGCGTAAGAAGGGGCGCGCCGAGGGCTTCGGCCAGGGCGACATAGGCAGCGTCGTAGGCGGTTAGGTTTTGCCGCAAGTCCCAAATTCGTAGGGTAAGCGGCTCATGCGCCCATCGGCGCAGACGGAAGGCGGCGAGATCGTCGAGCGCCTCCCGCGCCCGTTCGGCCGAGATTTCGCCGGCGGCCGCGTAGCGCCGCAGGACCTGAACCACCTCGAGGTCGATAAGATGCGGCGCATGGAGGGTCTCGCCGCCTTCAAACAGACGCTCTTCGATGGCTGGCGCGGCTGGCGTGCGGAGCAAGACTTCCAGCATGGCGGAAGCGTCGACGACGATCACCGAGAGTTGCGTTCCTCGCGCAGGACGAGGGCGGGCTTGCGTGTCGGAGAGACAGGACTCCGCCCGGCAAGCCGGGCGCGCAGTTCGCCCACCGTCGGGCGTTCCGCGCTCTCCGCAATCTCAGCGAGGAGATAGTCGGATAACGACTTGCCTTCGAGCGCCGCGCGAGCCTTCAGGCGGCGATGAAGTGCGTCGGGGACGTTGCGGATCTGGACCATCTTCGACATGCGAAAAAGATGATCACATGCGCGCCACATGTCAATGGTCGGTTTTGCGCGAACGGCCATGCGGCTCGGGGAGGGGCCTTTCCGGCTCGCCCCCTTCGCTGAAGGGCTCGCTCACCCGATCCGCCGCTCGAGCCGGTCCAGCACCTGGTAGCAGGGCAGGACCTGCGCGACGCTGGCGTTCGGCTCGCGGCCCTCGCGGATCGCGGCGAAGAACTCGCGGTCCTGCAATTCGATCCCGTTCATGCTGACGTCGACCTTGCTGACGTCGATCTTCTCGTCCTTGCCGTTATAGAGATCGTCGTAGCGCGCGATGTAAGTCGCCGTGTCGCCGATGTAGCGGAAGAACGTGCCGAGCGGCCCCTCGTTGTTGAACGAGAGCGCAAGCGTGCAGATCGCGCCGTTCTCGGCCTTCAATTGGATGCTCATGTCCATGGCGATGCCGAGCGTCGGATGGATCGGTCCCTGCAGCGCATTGGCCTTCACGATCGGCGAGCGCGCCTGATAGGCGAAGAGGTCGACCGTATGCGCGGCGTGATGCCACAGGAGATGGTCGGTCCACGAGCGCGGTTGCCCGAGCGCGTTCATGTTGGTGCGGCGGAAGAAGAAGGTCTGCACGTCCATCTGCTGGATATGGAACTCGTCTTTGAGAATGCGCTTGTGCACGAACTGATGGCTCGGATTGAAGCGGCGCGTGTGGCCGACCATGGCGACGAGCCCGCTTCGCTTCTGCTCCGCGACCACAGCTTCCGCGTCCTTGAGTGAGTCGGCGAGCGGAATCTCGACCTGCACATGCTTCCCGGCTTTGAGGCACTGAAGCGCCTGCTCGGCATGCATCTGCGTCGGCGTCGCGAGAATCACCGCGTCGAGGCCCGGAACCTTCAGGGCCTCGGCGAGATCGGTCGTGATGTGGCCAATTCCATATTTCGCCGCCGCCTCTTTGGTCTTGTCGAGCTCACGCCCGACCAGCGAGACCGCCTCGACCCCGTCGATCGCCTCGATCGCGTCGAGGTGCTTCAAGCCGAAGGCGCCGGCGCCGGCAAGCGCGACCTTGAGTGTGTTGGGCATGAAGGTCTCCGAAGGCTAGAGGGGGGCCCGTCATTGCGAGCGATAGGGCGCGGAGACGCCCGTCCTTCCGAACGGGCTATGGCGAAGCAATCCAGAGACCGCAGGCGCCTGACGTTCCCCTGGATTGCTTCGTCCCCGCGGGCCAAGCCCGCGGGTCCTCGCAATGACGGAGCGAGTGCATCAACCAGCGTTCTCCAGAATGAGATGACCGACCGCGGTGTTGGAAGCCGGCACATGGTAGAATCGGTGCGCGACTTTCGGCTTCGCGCCGTGGGCGACGACATCCGCCATGGCGCCGCGCGCAACCAGCCACATCACGAGCTCGATGCCTTCCGATCCCGCCTCGCGGACGTATTCGATGTTGGGCGTCTTCGACAGGCCAACGGGATCATCGATCAGCCGGTCGAGGAACTTGTTGTCCCATGCCTTGTTGATGAGCCCGGCGCGCGGCCCCTGCAATTGATGGCTCATGCCGCCGGTGCCCCAGATCTGGACGTTGATGTCCTCGGGATAGCTCATGATCGCCTTGCCGATTGCGCGGCCGAGCGCGAGGCAGCGCGCGCCCGAGGGCACGGGATGCTGCACGACATTGACCGCGAAGGGAATGATCGGGCACGGCCATTCCGCGACCTCGCCGAACACGCAGGAGAGCGGCACGGTTAGCCCATGGTCGACGTCGATCTCGTTGACCATGGTGAGGTCGAAATCCTGCTGGATCACTTCCGAGGCGATATGCGAGGCGAGCTCCGGGTCGCCGATCACCTTCGGCACCGGGCGCGCGCCATAGCCTTCGTCGGCGGGATTGAATTCGGGGCCCGTCATGATGGCGAAGGTCGGGATCATGGCGAGGCTGAAGGCGGTCGCGTGATCGTTGTAGACGGCGACGATCACGTCGGGCTTGTGCGTCTTCATCCATTGCTTGTCGAAATCGTATCCGGCGAAGACGGGCTTCCAGTAATCCTCCTTCGTCTTGCCAAGGTCGAAGGCGGCGCCGACGGCTGGGATGTGCGAAGTGTAGAGGGAGGCGGTGATGCGGGCCATGCTGAAACGTCCTTTGTCCGGGGAGCCGTAAGGACCGTCATTCCTTGCGCGGGCGCTGGGCGTCGCCGTGCTCGCCGATCCTGCGGTTTCCCTCGATCTTGCGGCCGCCCCTGATCATCATGTCGCGATATTCCTGCTCGGTCATGCCGGTCATGGAGCCCGCCATCTGCTGGAAGCTCTTGCCGTCGGTCGCGCCGATCTTGGCCAGGAAATAGATGTTGCCGCCAAGCTCGATGCAGCGGTTGAGGTCGCGCGCCAGCACCGCTTGCTTCTGCTCCTCGCTCATCTTCCACTGGTCGAGATAGGCGCGTTCGTCGGCTTTGAACCGGGCGCGGTTCTCGGCCTTCATCAGCGACATGCAGAACTGGTTCAGCCAATAGCCTTTGCGCGACTGCTCGGCGTCGAAGACAACAGTGCCGGGAATGTCTGTGAACTCTTTGTCCAGAGCCATCGCTCAACCTCCTTTGTGTTCGGGCCAGTAGAGCCGCATCGGATTGTCGACCAGGAGCAGATCCTGCAAGTCGGCTGCGGGAGCGATATGGGGAATGATGTCGACCATGAGCCCGTCGTCGGGCATGTGGTCCTTGAGATTGGGATGGGGCCAGTCGGTGCCCCACAGCACCCGGTCCGGAAACTCCTCGACCACCTTGCGCGCGAAGGGGACCACGTCGCGGTAGGGGTTGTGTTCGCCGTTCAGCGCCGGCGGGCCGGAAATCGACAGGCGCTCGGCGCCCGTCACCTTGCACCAGACGTTCTCGTAATCGTCCATGAACTTGAGGAAGCGCGCGAATTCGGGCCCATCGGCCGGCTTCGTCACGTCGGGGCGGCCCATATGGTCGACGACGATGGTGGTCGGCAGGCCCGAGAAGAAATCGGAGAGCTCGGGCAAGTCGGCCGCCTCGAAATAGACGACGATGTGCCAGCCATGCTCGACGATGCGCTCGGCGATCTCTTTCAGCTCGTCCTGCGGCGTGAAGTCGACCAGCCTCTTGACGAAATTGAACCTGACGCCGCGCACGCCCGCCTCGTGCAAGCGCTTCAGTTCCGCGTCGGTGACGTCCCGCCTGACGGTTGCGATTCCGCGCGCCCTGCCTTCGCTCGAGATGAGCGCGTCGACCATCGCGCTATTGTCGGCGCCGTGGCAGGTCGCCTGCACGATCACGTTGCGGGCGAAGCCGAGACGGTCGCGAAGCGCGAACAATTGCGCCTTGCTGGCGTCGCAGGGCGTGTATTTGCGCTCGGGCGCATAAGGAAACTCGGCCCCCGGCCCGAACACATGGCAATGCGCGTCGACGGCGCCGGCAGGAAGCGCAAAGCTCGGCTTGCTGGGCTTGTCGAACCAGTCGAGCCAGCCCTTTGTCTTCTCGAACGGCCCCGAGACGGGTTTGCCCGCGTCGTTCACAGCGCCTTCAGTCGACATATTTGAGGCCCGCCTTTTCGAGCGGCTCGCGCATCTTGTACATGTCGAGGCCCAGTACGCCCGCCGCGAGCTTGGCGCGCTTGTCGCCCTCGTTGGCCTCGCGCGCTTTCGCCGCTTCCGCCGTCCTGGCCGCCCATTCGGCCGGCACGACGACCACCCCGTCATCGTCGGCGACGATGGCGTCGCCCGGATTGACCGCGGCGCCGGCGCAGACCACGGGAATATTGACCGAGCCCAGGGTCGCCTTGACCGTGCCCTTGGCGCTGACGCACTTGCTCCAGACGGGAAAGCCCATCTCGGTCAGCGTCTTCACGTCGCGCACGCCCGCGTCGATGATGAGGCGCCTTGGCGCCCCGCGCCATGAAGCTCGTGCCTAAGAGATCGCCGAAATAACCGTCGGTGCAGTCCGAGGTCAGCGCCGCGACGACGATGTCGCCCGGCTCGATCTCAGCGGCCGCCACATGCATCATCCAGTTGTCGCCCGGGTGCAGGAGAACCGTGACCGCCGTGCCCGAGACGAGCGCGCCCGGATAGATCGGCCGCATATAGGGCTTCATGAGGCCGACGCGTCCCATCGCCTCATGCACGGTCGCTACGCCATAGCGCCCGAGAGCCTCGACCGCGGCGCGTTCCGCCCGCCTGATCTTGCGCCTGACGACGCCGAGTTCGGTCATCATCTCTCCTCCCGGACCGGTGGCGCCCGCGCCTCGCTCAAGGCGCGGATCAACCCGTCGACTTCATAGTCCCTATGCCGCCGCAGGCGCAAACGGCATTAAAGATCGAAGCGCGGGCGCAAGGGCGAGCTCACAGGGCAGACCAGTCGGGTCGGCCAGAGTTCGGGCCTGAACGATCGGCCTCAACACCGATCACGAGAACGTGAACGCCGCTGCTTCATCCCAACCGGGACTGCGCCCGTAGCGCTTAAGGCGGGGCATGGCGCCTCGCCAGGCGAGGGCGGATCCATGAACCTTCGAAAATCGATCATCATCGCATCTGTCGAATTGTGCCTGGCGGCCGGGATGTGGACGGTCGCGGCGGCAGGCGCTGAAGCTGCGGTCGTACTCACGCGACCAGACGCGGACTTCAGCGCTGCGCCGTACACAATCAGCTTCGGGGCCGGAGCGACGACCTACACATTCACCGATATCTACGATCCGTCCACCGATCCGCTGACTGTCGCCGCCGTATCCACAGGCGGGGACGCAATGGTGAATTCGTTTTTGGGCCAGCCGATCGCCTTTCAGGAGGGCGCCCTGATCGGCGCGACCGGCTATCGCTTTTCAGCGCTTCCCACCCCCACAGGCATACCCTACTCGATCGCCGAGGACAGCATCGGCCTGGCGTTTTCTCTGCCGGACGGGATCCACTACGGGTTTGTCACCACGCTCGGCCCCGAGGTGGTCCTGTACGGATACAACACCACCCCGGGCGGTTTTATCACCGTCGGCGTGCCAGAACCCGCGACGTGGATCATGTTCATTATTGGTGCGGGCGTATGCGGCGCCATGGCGCGCATCAGAGCGACAACTTCGCCAAGGCCTGCCTGACTTCGAGACCTGCCTAAACTTAACGTCTAGTCCGGCGCCTTTCATCAAATCGAGAGCCTATAAGGTTCTAAGAGCGATTTAGCGCGCGCTGCAACACTATTCGTTACTATAGTGTTTCCCCAGCGGGAAGACTTTGTAGCTTACAATTAAACGACTACGGGTAACGAAACTTCTGTCGGCCTAGCCCGTAATCCTTATGCGGCCATTCCAAGTCCCATCGCAGCAGGGCCGGAATGGAGGAATGCGGGATCTTATCTTGTAATATGGAGGACGAAATGGCCAGACAGATCAGTATAGATGGGGTGTCAAGCGATCGACGACCAGGAATCGAGAGCGGTCGTCGGCAGTTCCTGCGCAGCCTCGGGCTGGGAGCGGCCGGCGCTGCCGTATTGGGGACGACCGCCACATTCTCGAGCGAAGCGAACGCCCAGGCGGTGACTGACGCCGCCATCCTGACGTTTGCGCTCAACCTCGAATATCTGGAGGCCGAATTCTACCTCAGGGCGGCGACTGGCGCTGGATTGCCGCCGCAGGATATCGGCCCCAATCCAGGCCCGGTCACGGGCGGCGCCATGGTCAATTTCATGGGCAACGCCACGGTCAAGGCCTACGCGACAGAGATCGCGCAAGAGGAACACAAACATGTTCAGTTCCTCCGAGCGGCGCTGATCGCCTTGACCGGGTCTGCGATCTCGCGCCCGGCCCTGGACCTTTCGTCCAGTTTCGCCGCGGCTGCTCTTATCGCCGGGCTTGGCACAGGTTTCAGTCCCTATGCTGACCCAAACAGCTTCCTGCTCGGGGCCTATATATTCGAGGATGTCGGGGTCACCGCCTATCACGGCGCGGCGCCGTTAATCGCCAACAAGGTCATTCTTGACAAGGCTGCCGGCATTTTGGCGGCCGAGGCCTATCATGCCGGAATCATTCGCGCGTCGCTCTTTGCTGGCGGTTTTGCGAGTCAAACCACCGCGATCTCGAACCTTCGCGCGTCCCTGGACGGTACGATTCACACTCAGAATCAGGACGATTTCGGCGTCGGCACGACGGCCGCGCCGATGATCGCGAACCTCAGCAACGCGATGAACGGCTCGCTTCTCGGCGGCTTTCCGAGCAATTCGCCGCCCGGAAATAACGCCATCGCTTTCGATCGGACAACGCGACAGGTCCTCAATATCGTCTATGGCGGGGTCAATGCGACGAGCGGCCTGTTCTTCCCGGCGGGACTGAACGGCCCGGTCCGGTAGGCTCGCCGCGAAACAGCGCAAAGCCGTCCCCAATGAAGGAGACGGCTTCCTCGGTACGGGGGTTGTCGTTCGGCAACTCCTCACCTGAAGAGATCAGAACTCCCTCCGTCGAAACCTGTCCAACCCCCGGAAATATGCGCCGGGACCGTAACGCCGGGCCCAGCCAGAACGAACGAGGACACGTGGCGGTTTCTCGCCACGTCCGGCGCCGCCTTGCGGCGCTCCCCGTTGGAGGGTTGTTCCCATGACCAGGATGTTCCTGCTTTCCGTCCCGCTGCTCACGTTCGGCGTTCTCTTCGCGCTTCCCGCCCAGGCGGAAGATACGATGATGAAGAAGGACGAGATGCACATGTCGAAGCCCGCGCATCACATGAAAAAAGACGCGATGATGCATAAGGACTCGATGCATAAGGATTCGATGAAGAAAGACACGATGATGAAGGACGACACGCAGAAGTAACGCGGGGACCTGGCCACCCGCGCTTAATGCTGCGCAGGCGATCGCGGCATATCGGAACCCGACGCCGAAGGGACGGGCGCATGCGACGCGCTCGGTCGCCGCGCCTGGCGGCGCCTCGCGGGTTCAAAACGCAGTCGCCCCCTTACTTGGGTTAGGGTCGCTTTGGGCGGTAAGCGCGCCTACGAGGACCGCCGCGTGAAGGACCGGAGTCCGCGCCAAAGCCCGCATTCCACTGCAAGCGCGTAGGCTTCACCGCCCTGAGCAGACTTTCCGAATCTCGTGGGGCGAGCGCCCAGCGATCGGCACCACACTGGACGGAGTTCACCGCGCGACGGCCGTTCCCCGACGCTTCGAGCGCGTCGGGGCGCTATAGAACGACCCCGCTTGAGAAAAAACGAAAAAACATCAATACCGACCGGCCATATTGGCCGTTGTCGGTGGCGGCTTGGGCGAATGTTGTCGAATAAAAGTCGGCGAATGCGTGTTTAAGCGGACCGATACCAGATAGGCGCAAGATCTGCGCTCGAGAACGAAGCTAAAGTTTAAGCGGACCGATACCAGATAGGCGCAAGATCTGCGCTCGAGAACGAAGCTAAACTGTCATTAGTAGCGCAGCGGCGAGTGGGTTGCAACCGCCTGTTCAACTCTCGCAGTCATTGAAACGTCATGGTGGAAACACGTCATGCGTGGTCCAGAGCCGTTCCAATCTGCCTTGATGCCCGAAGGTTCCACTGACGCGTCCACGTATGTTCAAACGGATCTCGTCTCGAACACATCTGCGGGCTCGCCGAGGTGACCGACCTGAACCTCATCAACCCTGGGGCGTCTCGTTTCTCCCGGGGACTCAGCGTCGTCTGCACGACCGGTGCTTTGCGAAGTTGCGTATTGCCGATGTCGAATCCGGAACATCGTCGCGCTCGGCCGGCGTGGGTTCGCAAGTTGACTGATGACGGCAGCGGCGTGAAGGCCCCGCCAGCTCTAGGCCTTCGAATAGCAACGATCGGCTAATCAACTTAGCGATCCAAAAGGAGAAGACCATGAGCGATGTTTTGGATGAGACGCAAGCTGGAACAGATCGGCGCTCGTTCATCAAGAAAGGAATCGTAACCGCGGCCGGAGCGACCGTCGGCACCGGGTTGTTGACCGACATCTCGCCCGCAATCGCCAAAGATGGCGGGCTCAACAAGGGAGACGCTGCAATTCTCCGGTTCCTGTCCGCGGTCGAACAAATCGAGCAGGACCTGTGGCTGCAATACGCCGAACTCGGCGGAGTCCAAACCACTCCCAGCGAACTTCCTGGACTGCCCACCGGGGGCAGCGCGCCCTACACCGCCGCCCTGAACAACCTTGACGCGGACATGTCCCAGTATATCCACGACAATACTGAGGACGAGTTCAGCCACCACGCGTTCATCAACGCGTTCCTGGCGGCGAGGGGCGCGGACACAGTCGATCTGTCTCAGTTCGCCACTCTGCAGGGTAGTCAAGCGACAGGGGCCAACAAGAGCAAGCGTCGGATCACGAATCTCATGCAGCTCACCGTGGACACCAGTTTTTGGACCCGGTATCGCAGCCGCACGAAGAACCCCGACCTCGATCCCAACTTCGTGTTTCCCCAAGCGGTCCCGAGCTTGCACAATGGGAAGTTTCCAGCGATCCCGCGAACCGATGCCGACCTCTCGCCTCAGAACCATATCCAAGCCATAGCCAATACGGCGGCGTTCCATTTTTGCTTCATCGAGCAGGGTGGCAGCAGCTTGTACCCAATACTGGCCCTGGGGGTGACCGATCGGGAGGTTCTGCAAATCCTGCTCAGCATCGGCCCAACCGAGACCACGCACTTTCAGACCTGGCACGACAAGGCGGGTAATGCGGTTTCAACTCCGCTGGGCCCACTGACCGATGGCGCGCTGTTCTTTCCGAACCTCAACGCTCCACCCTTCCCGGTAGGCTTTGTGTTAGAGGATTTTCAGACCAACCTCATCATGCCTGAGCCGTGTCCCTTCCTCGAGCAGAGGTTCCCGGCGGTGTCGATCATTCGCCCCACCTCGATTGAACAGGGAGGCGCGGTGGCTACCGTCAAGGCCTTCACGGCTGACGGGCTCTTCATTGGCCAGTCGAGCGAATTCTTTCAAATGGTCAACGAGCTGGCGGAGGAAGCGGATAAGGCCGCGCAGCACTGAGACTTTTCAGACGAACTCGCGACCGAACCGGAAGGCGCTCGCCGAGAGCCTTCCGGTTTCGCCGCTCGTCCGATGCCCCTCCAAAATCCAGTCCGCCCCCTCGCCCACTAAGAGCGCTTACGAAGACACGTTCAAGATGTTGAGGCCAAGATCCCTTGGGTCGCGAGCATGGTCTGAACCAAGCGGCCAACCGGCGCCGAACGGCTCGCTTGGCTCGCAGACGATCTCGCCGGTAAAAGCGCACTCGACCCCCGATCATCGTGTTCGCGCATCGGTGATGGCGCAACCGACGCCTTCAGCCGAAGACCGCTTTCTGGCGCTTCTCGCCCGTTCGCAGGGCCGATCTTGAAGGGCAGCAAAGGGTCGAAACCGCTCAATCGATCCTGTTTCGGCCCTGTGGCGATTTGTCAGACAAATGTCTTGTGTAAAGCAGAATATCATGCTATAGATTTTCAATCCTCGGAAATACGACTTGACCTGCGCCTCAGGTTGAGGAGAGAGGGCGAAGGAAAAAAAGGGTGAGAGACGGGTTGGCCGGACCAGCGCTGCTGCAACCTGCGGGCGAACTGAGGAACGAGCCGGATTTTTTACTCCAACTGGCCGTAACTCATTGAAAAGTCCCGATCCGAAAAAATAAACGCTAGTAAATTGGAGTCGATTTACTAGCGTTTAGGCGCGTTTACTGGCGTTTAGGCGCGTTTACTGCAGAGCCGAATTCGCGCGACGGTTGTCTCGACGGCGTCGCCGGGCGCAGCACTCATCGCCCTTGCGCCTTCAGCGCCTGGTCGAGGCGGGGGTAGACCCGCCGGGCGTTGCCCTCGTAGACCTTATGGCGGGCCTCGGGGCTCAGGTTTCCCGTCGCCTCGATGTAGCGCCTGGTGTCGTCATAGTGATGGCCGGTCTCGGGGTCGATCCCCCTCACCGCGCCAATCATCTCGCTGGCGAACAGGATGTTGTCCACGGGGATGACCTTGGTCAGAAGGTCGACGCCCGGCTGATGATAGACGCAGGTGTCGAAGTAGACGTTCCTGAGCAGCTGCTCGGTGAGCAGCGGCTTCTTCAGTTCCTGCGCAAGCCCGCGATAACGGCCCCAATGATAGGGCGCGGCGCCGCCGCCGTGCGGAACGACGAAGCGGAGGGTCGGGAAATCCTTGAACAGTTCTCCCTGAATGAACTGCATCACCGCCGTCGTGTCGGCGTTGATGTAATGGGCGCCGGTGGTGTGGAAAGCGGGGTTGCAGCTGGTCGAGACATGCACCATCGCCGGGATGTCCCACTCGACCATCTTCTCGTAGATCGGCCACCAGGCCCGGTCGGTGAGCGGCGGGCTCGTCCAGTGGCCCCCGGACGGATCGGGGTTCAGATTGATGCCGACGAAGCCATAGTCCCGCACGCATTTCTCGAGTTCGGGGATGCAGGTCTTCGGGTCGACGCCGGGGCTCTGCGGCAGCATGGCCGCGCCGATGAAATGGTCGGGGAACAGTTTCGAGACGCGGAAGATGAGCTCGTTGCAGATCGCAGCCCAGGTGGAGCTTATGGCGAAATCGCCGATGTGATGGGCCATGAAGCTGGCGCGGGGGGAAAAGATGGTGAGATCCGAGCCGCGCTCCTTCATGAACCTGAGCTGGTTCGTCTCGATCAACTCGCGAAGCTCGTCGTCGCTGATCCTGAGCTCCGCGACCTTGGGCGCCTGGGCGGGGTCCTTGATGCCGGCGATCTGCCGGTTGCGCCACGCCTCAAGCGCCTTGGGAGCGGTCGTATAATGCCCGTGGCAATCGATGATCATGCGCGCGTCTCTTTCGGATTCATGCGGGCTCCATGCCATGGCGACGTTTTGTGGGGCCGGTCTCCGCCGAGGCCAGAAAGGCGACGAGGGCGCGGGCGGCCTCAGGGTCCGACGATTTTACGGATACGCCAGCCGAGAACACGGTCACGGCCTGAATCTCCGGCGGCAGGGGACCGACGACCTCGATCGCGGGTTGGCCGATGAGTTCGCTCAGTTGCTGAAAGCCGAGATCGGCGTCGCCATTCGCGACCAGAGAGGCCACCGGGACGCCGGGCGGCGCGACCAGCGCACGCGCCAGCACAGAGTCGGCAAAGCCCCACTTCTCGCACAAAGCCTTGAAGTGATCGCCGCTCGGCCCGGTCGAATAGCAAATTCTTCGCGCATTCAGCATGGCCTGTTTGACCGCCTGTTCGCTCTCGACGCTGGGCGCCTGGGCGCCCGACCGGACCGCGATCCCGATCTTGGAACGCGCGAAGTCCTTCACGCTGCCCTTGGCGAGATGGCCTTCCGCCTCCAGGCCCGCCATGACTTTGGACGCCAGGACGACAAGGTCCGTCGCCTCGTCCGCCCGCACCAGTTTCGCCGCTTCGACGCCGCCCATGGAGCGGATTTCAATAAAAATCCCGTTCTGCGCCTCATAGTCCCGAGCGAGGTCAGCCAGGATGCGCCGGGTCGCCATCGAGGACAGGCCGACGAGCCGCCCGCTCATAGGATTGGACGCGGGGTCACGAGCGGGACGGCGGCGTTCGGAATAGCGCGTTCATTGAACTCGGTTCCCCCCTGGCGAGCGGCGAGCAAGTTCCGCTGCGCCGGATATTAGCGAAGGACGGCCGAGCCGCAAATGTCCAGTCCCAGGGCGAGCGAGGAAGGTGGCTCACGCGCCACATCGCGCATGAGCAGCGGCCAAGCCTCTGGCGCCTGCGCCTCCCGTTCATTACTGAGGCGCGACAAGCTTTCTTCAAGCGCGAGGATATGCTGGGCGAACCCATGCCGGACTCAACGATAAACTCGGGCTCCATCGCCTTTCTCGGCTTTGGCGAGGCGGCGCGCGCCTTCCTCGACGGCTGGCGAACCGATCCGGATTTCAAGGGGCGCATTTGCGCCTTCGACATCAAGACCGATTCGCCTGACGCGCAAGTTCGGACGGCGAAGCGCGCCGACTATGCGGCGGCGAAAGTGCTTGGCGCTTCGAGCGCGGCCGAGGCGGTCACCGGAGCGGAGGCGGTGTTCTCGGTCGTCACCGCCGACCAGGCGCACGAAGCGGCGGTGACGGCGCTGCCAGGTCTCGCGAGAGGAGCGTTGTTCTTCGATTGCAATTCCTGCGCGCCGCAGACCAAGGCGCGCACGGCTCGGGAGGTGGAAGCCGCGGGCGGACGCTATGTCGACGTCGCCGTGATGGCGGCGGTTCATCCGCGCCTGCACCGGACGCCCCTCTTGATTAGCGGCCCGCACGTCGAGGCCGCGGCGGCGGCTTTCGCGGCGCTCGGCATGTCGGCGAAGATCCACGAAGGCCCAGTCGGCGCCGCCTCGTCGGTCAAGATGATCCGCTCCGTCATGATGAAGGGGCTCGAGGCGCTGGTGTGCGAATGCGTGCTGGCCGGGCGGAAGGCGGGCGTTATCGACACCGTGCTCGATTCGCTCGACGACACCTATCCCGGCTTCAACTGGAAGGAGAAGTCGGCCTATATGCTCGAGCGGGTGATGACCCATGGAATCCAGGCGCGCCGCGGAAATGCGCGAAGTGGCGCTGACCGTCGATCTGCTCGGGCTCAAGGGCGAGATGTCGCGGGCCTCAGTCAGCTGGCAGCAGGCGATCGGCGAACTCGGCTTGCGCTCGAGCGAAGCGGAGGCGGACGATTATGGCGCGCTCGCCGACCGGATCCTGGCCAAGCTCGACCCCGCCTCCGGCAAAGCCTGACCGAGACGCAGAACGGTTCGCCAGCGGACATGTCAACGGGCAGCGGACGCCTCCGTAGATCGCCGCCTGCCAAGGTTGCCGAAGAAGCGGAGGTGATAGCCGTCCGGGTCGAGGACGACGAATTGCCGATTGCCCGCTTCCTCTTCGCCTTGTCGATACCAGCGCTCCTCAAGCGGAATAGGGATGGTTGCGCCTGCCCTCAACGCCTGAGCGTAAAGATCGTCCACGTCGGGAACCAAGATCTGAAGGTTCATCCCTCTCCCGAACGGATATTCCAGCGGAGCCAAGCGGAACCGGCGCCCGGGGCCGTCGGCCTGTTCGAGCATCAAATGGACCGGTCCGCGTGTAAGATAAGCGAACCTCTCCTCGGGGCGTTCAAAGCTGACGCTGAATCCGAGAACCTCTGCATAGAACCTCAACGATCGGCCGAGATCGGCGACGTCAAGTTCGGGAACGATCGGCGGCGGACTGAACATTCCGCAACCTATCAGATCAGAGGGGAGATCTCGCCCCGCATTCGCTCTCCTGCCGGCGGCTTCATTGGGCTCGTACGCCCAAGGTCGGTCTTTCGCTTTGGCCCTCAAGAGGCTAAGCCTCGGGAAAGATGACAATCGAAGTGCGGCGAAAACAGCCGGCCGGGAGGAGAACGGTCTATGTCGAGACACTGGATATTCGGCGCCGCGCCCGGCGCGATGCTTGCCGCGGTGGCGATCGCGCTTGGCTCGATCCCGGCGCGGGCTGACGACAACACCGTCACCATCGGCATGATCCTGCCGATGACCGGGCCTTTCGCCTCCACCGGCAGGCAGGAACGCGCGGCCGCCGAGCTTTACCTGCATGAGCACGGCGACACGGTCGCCGGCAAGAAGATCGTGCTCGAGATCAAGGACGACACCGGCGCGCCGGACGTGACCAAGCGGCTCGCCGAAGAGCTTGTCGGCAACGACCACGCCAAGGTCCTGATGGGCTTCGGGCTGACGCCGCTGGCCTTGGCCGCCGCATCGGTCGCAACGGAGGCGAAGGTTCCCGAGATCGTCACCGCCGCCGCGACCGCGATGATCACCGAGAAATCGCCGTATATCGTCCGCACCTCGTTCACCCTTCCGCAGGCCTCCGTGCCGATGGCGGAGTGGTCGCTGAAGAACGGGATCAAGAAGGTCGTCACCCTCGTCACCGACTACGGCCCCGGCATTGACGCCGAGAAATGGTTCGCGGACGCCTTCGAGAAAGGCGGCGGAACGATCAAGCAGAAGATTCGCGTGCCGCTGAAGAATCCGGATTTCGCGCCCTTCCTGCAGCGCGTCCAGGACGACGCCCCGGACGCAGTCTTCGTCTTTGTGCCGTCTGGCCAGGGCGCCGTGTTCATGAAGGAGTTCGTCGAGCGCGGCCTCGACAAGGCCGGAATCAAGCTGATCGGCACCGGCGACGTGACCGATGATGACCTTCTCCCCGGCATGGGCGACTCGGCGCTCGGCGCGGTGACGACGCATCATTATTCGGCCGCTCACGATTCGCCCGAGAACAAGGCCTTCGTGGCCGAGTTCGAGAAGGCCAACAACGGCATGCGGCCGAATTTCATGGCGGTCGGCGGCTATGACGGGATGGCGCTCGTCTATCAGGCGCTCGAGAAAACCAAAGGCGACGCGAGCGGCGAGGCGCTGATCGCGGCGATGAAAGGCATGAGCTGGACGAGCCCGCGCGGCCCGGTGTCGATCGATCCGGAAACGCGCGACATCGTGCAAAACATCTATGTGCGCAAGGTCGAGAAGAAGGACGGCTCGCTCTACAATGTCGAGTTCGCCACCATCCCCGATGTGAAGGATCCCTACAAGGCGGCGAAGCACTGAGGCTACGCCCCCGTCGCCGCGGGAGAAGGCGGGCGCGAGGCGCCGGATGAGGGGGCCCGATGCTGACCATTCTGCTCGACGGCGTGGCCTACGGGATGCTGCTGTTCGTGCTGGCGAGCGGATTGTCGGTGACGCTGGGGTTGATGAATTTCATCAATCTCGCCCACGGCGCTTTCGCCATGCTCGGCGGCTACGTCACGGCGCTGCTCATGAACCGCGCCGGCGTTCCGTTTCTCGTCACCCTGCCGGCGGCCTTTGTCATTCCGGCTGCTCTCGGCGTCGCGCTCGAGCGCACGCTTTACCGGCGGCTCTATGGCGCGAGCCCGCTCGACCAAGTGCTGTTCACCATCGGCCTCGTGCTGATGGCGATGCCGATCGCCGCCTATTTCATCGGCGATGAGCCGCAGCAGGTTCATCTGCCCGCCTGGCTCGACGGGCGCATCGAGGTCCATGGCGTGGGCATCGGCGTTTATCGTCTCTTTATCATCGCCGTGTGCGGCGCGATCGCCGCGGCGCTCCAGATATTCCTGATCAAGACCCGATTCGGCGCGCAGCTCAGAGCGGCGGTGGACGACGCGCGCGTCGCTCAGGGCCTTGGCGTCAATGTCGACCGCATCTTCGCCGTCGCCTTCGCGGTCGGAAGCGGGCTCGCGGGACTGGGCGGAGCGCTGGCCGCCGATGTCGTCGGCGGCATCGACCCTTCGTTCCCGGTGAAGTTCCTGGTGACCTTTCTCATCGTGGTCACTGTCGGCGGCTCGAACGGAATCCTGGGGGCCCTGTTCGGCGCGCTGCTGCTCGGCGTGCTCGACGTCGCGGGCAAATATTACGCGCCCTCGATCGGCGCGTTCGTCATCTATGCCGTGATGGTCGTCACCCTCATCGTCCGTCCGCAAGGACTGTTTGCGCGCGGAGAGGGGCGATGAGCGCGCCCGACGCTACCCAAACGGCGCGCCGTCTCGCTGCGCATTTGCAGCGGCGCGCGCGCTGGCGATGGCCGGAAATCGTGTTCTGGCTCGCGATCCTCGCCCTGATTTTCGCTTTGCCGTCGCGCGCGGGAATCATCAATGAAGTTCTCATCGCCGGCCTGTTCGCTTTGTCGCTCGATCTCATTCTCGGGCTGACCGGGATCGTCTCGCTCGGTCACGCGGCGTTTCTTGGCCTCGGCGCCTACGCCGCGGCCATTCTGGCAAGCAAGGGGTTCGCGGAGCCTGCGCTCGGACTTGCTTTCGGCGCCGCCGTCGCTGCGGTCGTCGGCCTCGTCAGCGCGCCGCTCCTGCTTCGCGGCGGCGACCTGACGCGGCTGATGGTGACGCTGGGCGTTTCGCTCATGCTCGGAGAACTCGCCAACCGCAACAGCTGGATCACCGGCGGCGCGGACGGCCTCAACTTTTCGATGGCGCCGGTGCTCGGACTGTTCCCGATCGGCTTTACCGGGCAGCGCAACGCGGCGCTCTACAGCTTCGCCGTTCTCTTCATCCTGTTTGCCATCGCGCGCCGGCTTGCGCATTCGCCCTTCGGGCTGGCGCTCGCCGCGATCCGGGAAAATCGCCTGCGCGCGGGCGCGCTCGGCGTGGACACCAGCCGCCGGATCGTTGCGATCTATACAATTGCGGCGGCTTACGCGGGCGCTGCGGGCGCGCTGCTGGCGCAGACCACGCAGATCGTGTCGCTCGATCTGTTCGACTTCCACCGGTCGGCCGACGTCATGCTGATGCTCATCATCGGCGGCGCGGGATATCTCTACGGCGGCCTGATCGGCGCGGCGGCGTTCATTGTTCTGAGGGACGTGATTTCCGCTGCGACGCCCGAATATTGGGAATTCTGGATCGGGCTCGCTCTGGTCGTTCTGGTGCTCGCCGGTCGCGACCGGCTCGGCGCGGCGGCGAGGCGCATGATCGCCCTCGTCGCGCCGCGCGCCGCGGGCCGAGGGCGTGGCGTGAGCGCGCCTGCGCTCGAGGCGCGAGGCCTCATGCGCCACTTCGGCGCGCTGATCGCGACCGACGATGTGTCGTTCGCCATTCGGCCTGGCGCCCGTCAGGCGCTGATCGGACCGAACGGCGCCGGAAAGACGACGCTGATCAATCTCCTGACCGGGGTGATCAGGCCGACCGCAGGCCAGGTCTTGTTGCAGGGTCGCGACGTTACGCATCTCAAGCCAAGCGCGCGGGTCCGGATGGGCCTCACGCGCACCTTTCAGATCAATCAGCTGTTTCCCGATCTGACGCCCGCCGAGTTGCTTGGGCTGGCGATCTCCGAGCGCAACGGCGCGGGCGCCGACTTCTGGCGCGTGGCGGGCGGCAGGCCGGAGATCGTGGCCGAAATCGCCGAGCTGCTGACGCGCTTCGGCCTCGAGGCCGACATGGACAAGCCGACGCGAAAGCTCGCTTACGGCAAGCAGCGGCTCCTGGAGATCGCGCTCGCGCTGGCCACGCGCCCGCGCGTGCTGCTGCTCGACGAACCCGCCGCTGGCGTGCCGGAGGAGGAACGACAGGACATCCTCGCGGCGCTCGCCGCCCTGCCCGTCCGATGTCGCGATCCTCCTGATCGAGCACGACATGGACCTCGTGTTCAATTTCGCCGACCGCATTTCGGTGCTGGTGGCGGGAAAGCTGTTGACCGAGGGGCCGCCGGAGGCGATCGCCGCCGACGAGCGCGTGCGCGCGGTTTATCTGGGCGAGGACGCGCATGGCTGAGCTCCTGCGGGTCGAGAACCTCAGCGCGGGCTATGGCGAGGCGCGAGTCGTCCATGGCGTCAGTTTCGCGCTCGAGGACGGGCAGTCGCTGGCGCTGCTTGGACGCAACGGCGTCGGCAAGACGACGCTGATCGATTCGCTGATCGGCGTCACGACCCGTTTTGGCGGCCGGGTCGCGCTCGGCGGCGAGGACATCGCGCCCCTTCCGCCGTACCTGCGTGCGCGGCGCGGCATTGGCTGGACGCCGCAGGAGCGCAACATCTTCCGCTCGCTGACCGTCGAAGAGAATCTGACCGCGATCGCGATCCCGGGATCGTGGACGGTCAAGCGCGTCTACCGGCTCTTTCCCCGCCTCGAGGAGCGGCGCGCGACCATGGGCCGGCAATTGTCGGGCGGCGAGCAGCAGATGCTGGCCATCGGCCGCGCGCTGGTCCTCAACCCGCGCCTCCTGCTGCTCGACGAGCCGACCGAGGGACTGGCGCCGATCATCGTCGACGAACTGCTGGCCGCGTTGCGCGAACTTGGCCGCGCGGGCCTGTCGATGATCATCGTCGAACAGAAGCCGAAGAAGATCTTACCCTTCACGGACCAGGCGATCGTGCTCGACCGCGGCGCCATCGCCCATGCCGCGCCGAGCGCCGAACTGCTCGCCGACCCGTCCGCGCTCGACGCGCATCTGACCGCGACGAGGAAAGCCGCGCGATAGGACGGCGCTACTGCGGCGCCTTGTCCCAAGGCGACGGCACGCCGACCCGTATGAGCCGTGAGAACTCCGGCGACTGATCCGCGGCCTTGGCCTGGGGACTGACGCGCGCGCGCTCCATGAGCTCGCTGAGCGGCATCGTCGTGACCACCGCGCCATGGTCGTAAAGGTAGCCCGGCAAAAAGCCGTTGACGACGAGCCGCCAGTCGAACGGCAGCGTGCTCCCCGCCGCCCTCACCAGCTTGAAGACGACAGTCGCGCAGTTCGCGGTGATGGAATTGTACCATTTGGGACGTTTGGCGAGCGCGGTCGAACTCGACAACATATTCCGTCAACAGTGCGCGCGCCTGGGCGGGCGGGGTGTTGAGCCGGTAGAGGCGCACGTCCTCGCCGCGCACGTTGGTGCGCAATCTCACCGAATCGCGCTCGGTGGTCGCGAGATAGACGAGCGTGTGGTTTCTGAAGGCGTCGGCGACCGGCGAGAACACGCCGGTCTTCTCGCGCCGGACCTCGACCGACCAGGCGATATGGTCGCCGTCCTCGAAGCCGAAGCTCATGATCACATGCGCCATCTCGGGCCCGGCCCAATAGGCCAGGAACAGGTCGAGCGTCTTCAGTTTGGAGAGATCGTAGGAGCGCTTCTCCCAACGCTCGGTGAAGTCCTTGTCGGTCCGCCAGTCGAAATCCCGCACGTCGGACAGCGTCAGAATGTCGCCCTTGACCGCGCCGGTCGTCTGCCGCGCGACGTCCGGCGCCCAGTCGCCGCCGAGCGGCGGCCTGATCGTGCTCCACCAGGCGAGCAGTCCGGCGAAGGCGACTGCAAAGACCGCAAGCGCGACAAGACTGCGGCTCAGGCGCATGAACAGCGCCGCAATCGTCACCAACCCGAGGATGCAGAAGAGGATCGCGGCGGACGCCTTCAAGACCTCAGGCGCGGGAAGCCGGAACCATAGCGCCATAGCGCTCCACGCGCTGATGGGAGCGATGACCACGATTGCGGCGATGATTCTGAGGGCGAGCCCCGCAGCCCTCTTCACCATGATGGACCTTGCCCCGTTCCCTGCCGCGGCTCTGACCCGCCTCGCGCACGCTTAAATGAGGCCGGGACCTCTGCAAAGCCTTATCGCCCTGCTCGTTTGAGCTTATCGGGACCAAAGCTGCCGACGAAGCGAGCGACGCCTGGATGGCGGCGCCGATTGAATTTTGCTACCCGCCGAAGCTTGGGCGATTTTTCCAATGGAATCGGGTCATGACGCTCGGATCGACGCTGCTGCCCGCGGCGAATCTCATGTCCGAGAAACCCCCGGCTCAAGCGGAAACGCCCGCGTCCTCCCGGCGAGGTCGCCGCCGCGGAGCGGCTCATTGAACTCGCGATGCTGGAATCGAAAGGGCTGGGCGAAGAGAAAGCGACCGAGACGTGCGAAGGCCTCGCCTCCCGCGACCACGGCTTGAGGCCTTTAAGGTCAATCGACGGCGGGCGTGACCGCCAGGGCCTCCAGGGTCCCGCCGAACTCCGAAGTGGTCAGCGTGATTTTCTGGCCGGCTTTCATGCGCTTGATGCTGACGCCGCGCGCGATCTTATAAGTCGAGCCGTCATCCAATGTGATGACATGGCTCATCAGGTCGACGGACTTGATCCTCCCGGTGGTCTTGTGCATCGCGTCCATTGCGAACGCCGTTGTATAGGCGCTGAGAATCGCGGCGGCCGCGACCACATTGAGCACCTTACCCATCTATATAGCCTCTCTTCTCAACGGCCCGCACGCGCTGCACCTCAAACATCAACTCATGGCGGACTCATGGCGACGCCTTGAATTTCTTGGGACGCCTGCCAGCCTCAGCCCTCGCTCTGGTGGCCGCCGGACAGGGGCACGAAGGGAATGACCTTGCCGCCGAAAATGTCCGAGCGCGCGACCGTAGGGGCGCCGTCGGCTCCCACCCTCTTGACCACCTTGAGGATGTGCTGCGCCCCTGGCGGGCCAACGGGAATGACCATGATTCCGCTTGGCTTCAATTGCTGCAGGAGCGGCGGCGGGATGTGGTCGATGCCGCAGGTGACGATGATCTTGTCGAACGGCGCGGCCTCCTCCCAGCCGTAATAGCCGTCCGCGCTTCGGGTCGTGATGTCGGAATATTCGCGATAGCCGGCGCCGATCAGCCGGTCGTAGACGCCGCGAGTGCGCTGGGCGAGCTCGGGAATGATCTCGATCGAATGGACGTGGGGCGTAAGATACGTGAGCAGGGCCGACTGAAATCCCGAGCCGGTGCCGATCTCGAGCACCTTGTCGCTTGGGCGGATATCGAGCGCGCTGGTCATGCGGCCCATCGTGCCGGGCGGGGTGATAGTGACGCCGAAACCGATGTCGAGATAGTGTCCGACATAGGCGTCTTCGCGGTTCTCTGGCAGGCAGAACTCCTGGCGCGGCGTCATGAGAAACGCGCGCTTGTCGGCTGCGGTCCAGAGGTCGTTGAAGCTGATCACCACTTCGTAGCGGTCCCAGCGCCGCTCGAGATATTTGGTCTCCTCCGCCGGGCGGTTGGCCGTCATCCAGGCGACGAATGCGGCCTTGCTCGAAAGCGGCGGTCCCTCGGCGGCCAGGGCGGCGAGCGGCGAGGAGGCGGCGGCGCTGGCCGCCGCGCCGAGGAGAAATTCGCGTCTGAGCATCAAGGCTCCTTTACTCGCATTCATACAGATTCGGGGTTTGGCGCTTCCCTAGCACGAATGGTCGGGAATGTGACGCGAGCAAGGCCGGGCGACGCCTAGCGCTTGAGTTGAGCCGCCAGGAAACGGCGCAGTTCGCCCCATGATCGCTGAGCGGCGTTGCGGTCATAGGCCAGCGTCATTCCCATGACTTGCCGGCCTGCGCCAAACTCGGCCAGGTCGAACGCGTGCGCCGCGCCGGGATAGACGACGAGCTTCGCCACGCCGGGCGCCTGGCGTTTCGCGAGCTCAGCGCAGTCCGCGGCGGGAGTGACTTCGTCCTTCGCCCCAACGAGGATGAGAGTGGGGATGTCGAGCGCGCCGTCGGCCAGGTTCGCGCAAGGGGCGTAGAAGGCCGCCGCGGCCCTGAACGCCGCCCCTTGGCCGGCGGCCCCGGCGCCCGCGGCGATCTTGAGCGCCGTGTCGCCTCCTTGAGAAAATCCGACCGCCGCGATCCGGGCAGGGTCGACGAAAGGCTGGCTCGCGAGATAGGCCAGAGCGCCATAGGCGTCCGACAGGGCGGGCTTGAAGTCGACGGCGCAGGTTTCTTTCAGGCCGCGGGTGGCGAAGTCGTCGACGAACAGGGCGACATAGCCCCAGGCGGCGATCCGCTCGCCGATCGACGCTCGCTCTTCCGGCAGGCCGAGACAGGTGTGCAGAAGGACCACGGCCGGGAAAGGGCCCTTTCCCTTTGGCTCGCTGAGGTAGCCTTGGATCGGCTCGCCGCGACCGGCGCTCGCGAACTTGACCAGATCATCGGCCGCCGCCGGAACGCAGCCGCCCAGGAAGCCGAACAGCGCCGCGGCGGCGAGCCATGGTTGAGCGAAACGACGCAAAGCGCGCTCCTCTTAAGGCGCCCGAAACGCGAGCGGAAGGCCGCATCGGCGAACCCTGGTCAAGCCGCACAATCCACGTCTTGAGGCGGTGTACGATTCTGCGCGCGAGGAAGCGATTTCAATGGCTTAGGCTCATTTTTCTGCAACTCGGCAAGGCTCGCAAGGATCTTAAATACAGTTTGTAAATGTTCCTCAGCCGGGCCCTCACGAAACTGGGCCCGCGCCGCTGCGCTCACCCCTCGACGAAATCCTTGCGCGCGAACCCCTGCGCATAGAGGAGTGCGGTGAGGTCGGCGTGCTCGACGCGCGCGTGCGCGCTCGCCGCGACCCTGGGCTTGGCGCGGTAGGCGATACCGAGGCCGGCCGCCTGCAGCATCGGAAGATCATTGGCGCCGTCGCCGACGGCGAGCGTGTCGTCAAGTTCAAGTCCCATCGCGGCGGCGATTTCCTTGAGCGCGCTGAGCTTTGCGTCCTGGCCGAGGATGGGCTCGATGACCTTGCCGGTCAGCTTGCCGCCTTCGATCAAAAGCGTGTTGGCGCGGTCCTCGTCGGCGCCGATCCGCTCGCGAATGGCGCGCGTGAACTGACGAAAACCGCCCGAGACGATGACGACGCAAGCGCCGTTCGCCTGCATTGTCTGGCTGAGCGTGCGCGCGCCGGGGTTCAGCGTGATGCGGTCCCTCAGCACATCGCCGATGACGCTTTCGGGCAGGCCGGCGAGCAGGGCGACGCGCTCGCGCAAGGCCGGGGCGAAGGCGATCTCGCCCCGCATGGCGCGTTCGGTGATGGCGGCGACGCGCTCGCCCACTCCGGCGAAGGCCGCGAGCTCATCGACGCATTCCTGGCCGATCAGCGTCGAATCCATGTCCGCGACCAGGAGACGCTTTGAGCGGCGCTGAAGCGGCTGGACGATGACGTCGACCGGCTCGCCGGCAAGCGCGTCGTCCAGCGCGGCCCGCTTCGCCTTGAGATCCCCGGTGAAAACAAGGTCGGCGGCCACGCCCTCGTCGAGCCAGCGCCGCCGCTCGACGCCATGGAGGGCTTGCGCGGCCCGGTCGAGTGTTGCTTCGGTGAGGGGCGCCTTTGCGGCATCGGCGACAAGCGTGGCGACAAGGACGGACGACATGACCCTTCCAGACGCGGAACAAACATAAGTGCCGCGGGCGCTCCTCATCGCAGGCCCGACCGCGAGCGGCAAGTCGGCGGCGGCGCTGGCGCTCGCGCAAAGGTTCGGCGCGGCGATCGTCAACGCCGACTCGATGCAGGTCTACCGGGACCTGAGGATCCTGACCGCGCGGCCGTCGCCGGAAGAGGAGCGGCTTGCGCCGCACCGGCTGTTCGGCGTCATCGACGGCGCGCTCAATTTTTCGGCCGGACGATGGGCGCGGGCGGCGGGCGAAGTTCTGGCCGAGACTGAAGAGCGGCCGGTCGTGTTCGTCGGCGGCACGGGGCTTTATTTCCGCGCGCTGACGGAGGGGCTGTCGGACATCCCGACCGTGCCGGAAGCGGTGCGGGCCGAGGTCCGCGCAAAAGCCGAGGGGCGCGCGACGCGTGAGCTGCACGACGAGCTTCAGGCGCGCGATCCCGAGACCGCCGCGCGTCTCAACTTGAGCGATCGCCAGCGCATCTTGCGCGCGCTCGAGGTCATGGCCGCGACGGGGCGCCCGCTCGTCTCGTTCCTCGGCGCGCGAGCCAAGCCAGCGCTCGCCCCTGGCGAGTGGGCCGGTCTCTACCTCGCGCCCGACCGGACGGAGCTTGGCCGGCGCATCGACGCGCGATTCGACGCCATGCTCGCGCAGGGCGCGCTCGACGAAGTGGCGGCGCTTCAGGAACGGCGGCTCGATCCGGCGCTCCCGGTCATGCGGGCGCATGGCGTTCCCCATCTCATCGGCCATATCGAGGGCCGGCTGACGCTCGACGAGGCCGCGTCACGCTCGAAGCTCGACACCCGCCATTACGCCAAGCGGCAGTTCACCTGGGCGCGCCACCAGCTCTCGGGCTTCCGCTGGGTCGCGCCGGAGGAGGCGGTGGCTGAGGGCGCAAAGGCGTTCGAGGGGTGAGAGCCTAAAGCATCATAGGGTTGGGTCGAAGCGCGGACGTCATCGCGAGCGAAAGCGAAGCAATCCAGGGATGAAGAGCCAGGGCGGTGGCTCTGGATCGCCGCGTCGCCCTTCGGGTTCCTCGCGATTGCAGCCGAACGCAGCTTGGGTTGGGCGGCAATTGGGTTGAAGGGAGCGGCGTCTCGGCTAGATTGGCCGAACAGTCTGCTGGAGGCCGCTGGTGCCGCACGTTCGAGCCAATGGAATCGACATCGAATATGAAAGCTTCGGACGCGAAGGCGACCCGCTCATCCTGCTCATCATGGGCTTCGCCGCCCAGCTCATCTTCTGGCCGGAGGCGCTCTGCGGGGGGCTGGCGTCGAAGGGATTCCGGGTCGTCAGGTTCGACAATCGCGACATCGGCAAGTCGACCCATCTGAAGGATTCGCCGGCGCCCGACCCACGCGCGCTCATGGCCGAGGTCATGGCCGGGAGACGGCCGGACGTTCCCTATACCCTGGACGACATGGCCGACGACGTGGTCGGCCTCATGGACGCGCTCGGGGTTGAGCGCGCCCATATCGCGGGCGCCTCGATGGGCGGCATGATCGCGCAACTCGTCGCGATCAATCACGCCGCGAGGGTAAAGAGCCTGGTCTCGATCATGTCCACTACCGGACGGCGGGACCTACCGCCCGGGAATCGCGAGACGCTGTCGGCGCTGTTCCGCCCGCCGAAGAGTGAAAGCCGCGACGATCTCATCGACGCGAGCATTCTTGTCCAGAAGGCGCTTGGGAGCCCCGGCTTTCCCGTGAGCGAAGCCAAGATGCGCGCAATCGCCGAACGCCGCACGGATCGCGCGCCATTCGACCTAGCCGGCCTCGCCCGCCAGTCGGCGGCCTTGATCGTGGCCCCGCCGCGCGGCGCGCTCTTGAAGCAGGTTCGCTGCCCGGCGCTCGTTCTCCACGGCGCCGACGATCCGGTCATGCCCGCGGCCGCGGCGAAGGATACGGCGGAGAGCATCCCGAGCGCCGAACTCGTCATCGTTCCCGGGATGGGTCACGACTCCGGGGAGCCGGTGGTCCCGGTCTATCTCAAGCATATCGGCGAGTTTGTTTCGAAGGTGGAGGCTCGTGTTGTCTAGCGTCCCGCCGTCCCTATTTTCTGGCTCGACCGCCGTCGCAAACGCGTTAGCCTTGTTTGGCATGCGCGCCGGGGTGGGCGCCGGCCCTCTGCGGCAGCGCTGCAACCAGCGCAACGATGAGCCCGGCGAGGATCGCCGAGGCGAGATACCGGCTGATTGCGAAGCCGCCATTGGTTGCAGGCTTGTCGAGCAAATCGCCCAGAGTCGCGCCGAGCGGTCGGGTGAGAATAAATGCGGCCCAGAACAGCGTCACGCGCGAGGTCTGGGTGAAGGCGTAGAGGGCGAGAATTATGACGAGCGCGCCGGCGAACAGGATTGCGCCGCCTCCGTAACCAAAGGCGTTGGTGTCCGCGACCCAATCGCCGAGCGCGGTGCCGAGCGTCTGGGAGAAGAGGATCGTGACCCAGTAGAACGATTCGGCCTTCGGCGTGACGATCGTATTGACCGAAACCGTGCCTTCCGACCATCGCCAAACTGCAAGCGACGCCATCAGACATGCGAGAAGCAGCGTTGAGCCCCCAAAATATCCGATCCCCAGTGAACGGTCGACAAAGTCGGCGATTGTTGTGCCGACAGTCGTTGTCGCGACAATGGTCAGCCAATAGAGATACACGTTGAAGTTTTTCGAGCGAATCTGGGCAGAGACGGCTCCCAGGAAGATCGCCAAAAAGATCAGAGTGCCGACCGCGTAGCCGAGATTCATCGACATTGTGACGGCGTCGCCGCCTGTCTCGCCAAGCGTCGTGGCAAGGATCTTGATGATCCAGAACCCGAGAGCAACTTCGGGAACCTTGCTGAATCGCAGCGCGCTGCTGTCGGCCCATGACGCTTGGCGCAACGGCTCGCCCTCCGGATGACGCACTGTGTCGCTTGCGCCGGTCATGGCTGCTCCTGAAAGGTTGAAACTGTATTGGATTTGGGCGACGCGAAGTCGCCGACTGGCATTGAGGGAGATCACATAGGCGATAGCTGGGCGCATGCCCGGCGCTTTTGAGGCGAACGCGTAGAACCCCGCTCGCACCTTACCCCCACGTGGCTCCGTTCTTGCCGACCGACCAGCTGTTCACCGCGCCCCGGCCGTCGGGGGTCGGCGCAATATAGACAATGAGCTGGTTGCCCTCGCAGCAGCCGAATGTCAGGACCTGGCATGGCCATTCGAATCCGCCGACGACGCCGCAGCTCTTGCTCTCGGCGGAAATCGGCCTTGAGCCCATCATAAGGATTGCGACGTCGGTCGGCATGCCGACCCCAAGCTTCATCGCGGCCTGGAAGGCGTTGAACGGGGGCGGACCCGCGGTCCACATCGGGGGATAGCCGCCGACGCAGCATCCGGTCAGCAGAAACGCAGAAAGGACAATCGCGGTCAGGGCGCGCATCGAGGATCTCGGCTCACGGGCAGGCGGATCGAGATCTCATGACGTTCGGTCGCCCCGGACCGGCGTCTCGCCGACGTCAATCAATCGCGCAAACGGGTTAGCCGCCGGTTAAGCCCGCCGCCTTCCGCCGGCAATCGCCCTGCGCTACCTTCATGTCATGAGCGCCGCCGAAAAAGGACTGCCCAAACTCACGCTCGCCAAGGCGCGGAAAGAGCATGCGCGGCTAGAGGCCGAGATCGCCGGGCATGACCGGCGCTATCACGGGGAGGACGCGCCGACCATTTCCGACGCCGAATATGACGCGCTGCGCCGTAGCTACACCGCGCTCGAGGAGGCCTTTCCCGAGTTGGCGAGCGCCGATTCCCTGAACCGCAAGGTCGGGGCGGCGCCGTCGGAGAAATTCGCGAAAGTTCGCCATCGCGTGCCGATGCTGTCGCTCGGCAACATCTTCGCCGACGATGAGGTCGAGGAATTCTGCGCCCGGGTCCGGCGGTTCCTGGGCATGGGCGAAAGCGCGCCGCTTGATGTCGTTGCGGAAGCGAAGATCGACGGGCTCTCGTGCAGCCTGCGCTACGAGAACGGCGAGCTTGTCCAGGCGGCGACCCGCGGCGACGGCTATGAAGGGGAGGACGTGACCGCGAACGCGCGCGTGGTGGAGGCGATCCCCAAGCGGCTTGAGGGCGCGCCGAGAATCTTCGAGGCGCGCGGCGAAGTCTACATGCGCCACGCCGACTTCGCCGCGCTCAACGCGCGCCAGGCCGCCGCCGGCAAGCCGACTTATGCCAATCCGCGCAATTTCGCCGCCGGCTCGCTGCGCCAGCTCGATGCGCGTATGACCGCCGAGCGGCCGCTCCAGTTTTTCGCCTATGCCTGGGGCGAAACGAGCGAGCCCATCGCCTCGACCCAGTTCGGCGCGATCGAAGCCATGGCGCGCTTCGGCCTGCCGACCAATCCCTTGACCAGGCTCTGTCATTCGGCCGCGGAGATGCTTACGCAATACCGCTCGATCGAGGAGAAGCGGGCGACGCTTGGCTACGACATCGACGGCGTTGTCTACAAGGTCAACGATCTCGCGCTCCAGCAGCGGCTTGGATTCGTGTCGCGCTCGCCGCGCTGGGCGGTGGCGCACAAGTTCCCCGCCGAACAGGCGATGACGATCGTCGAGGCGATTGAGATCAACGTCGGACGCACGGGCGCCTTGACGCCGATCGCCAAGCTCAAGCCCGTGACCGTGGGCGGCGTCGTCGTTTCCAACGCCACCCTGCACAACGAGGACGAGATCGCGCGCAAGGACGTGCGCGTCGGCGACACGGTGGTGGTGCAGCGCGCTGGCGACGTCATTCCGCAGGTTCTCGCGGTCGTGCTCGACAAGCGGCCGGCGGATTCGAAGCCCTATGTCTTCCCTGAGACCTGCCCGGTCTGCGGCTCGGCGGCATTGCGCGAGATCGACGAGAAGACGGGCGAAAAGGACGTCGTGCGCCGCTGCACCGGGACCCTCATCTGTCCGGCGCAGGCGGTCGAGGGCCTGAAGCATTTCGTGTCGCGCAACGCCTTCGACATCGAGGGATTAGGCGAAAAGCTGATCGAGCTCTTTTTCACCGAGGGCCTGATCCGCACGCCAGCCGACATTTTCACCCTGAAGGCGCACGACGGTCAGGGCCGCCCGCCTTTGCGGGAATGGGAGGGTTTCGGCGAGACGTCGGCTTTGAACCTGTTCAACGCCATTGACGCACGGCGGACGATCTCGCTCAACCGCTTCCTCTATGCGCTCGGCATCCGCCATGTCGGCGAGACCAATGCGCGGCGCCTGGCGCGCCATTTCGGCGACTGGGAGTCGTTGCGCGCCGCCGCGCGGGCTGAAAACGCGGCCGAGGAACTGTCGGGCGTCGGAGGAATTGGGCCGGTGGTCGCCGAGGCGATCGCCGAGTTCTTCGCCGAGCCGCGCAACGAAGCGGCGCTCGACGCGCTCGTCAGGCAAGTGACGGTCGAGCCGATGGAGGCGATCGCGGCCGGCCACCCGCTTGCAGGCCAGACCATCGTGTTCACCGGCTCGCTCGAGCGGATGACCCGCGACGAGGCTAAGGCGGTCGCCGAGCGGCTCGGGGCCAAGGTGTCAGGTTCGATCTCGGCCAAGACCAACCTGGTCGTCGCTGGGCCAGGCGCCGGCTCCAAGCTCGCCAAGGCGCGGGAATTTGGCGTCGAGACGATCGACGAGGAGGAATGGATCAGGCGCTCGGGCGGGGGTTAGAGGCCGCGGCGCGATTTGGCCCGATTCATGGTCATAGCTCCTTCATGGCGCTGAGCGACGCCCGCTTGCAGGCCTAAGATGCATGGCGCCCTTGCGCGGACGGCGTGCTTGCCGAACCGATCGCGCGGCTGTCTTATGTGTTTCGGCGCGGCGCAACAGGGAACCGGTCTCCTCAGCATGAACATTTGGCGCCAGAGCGGCGTTGTTGTCCGAGAGGCCCGCCCTCGCGATCTCGACGCAATTGCAAGGCTTGAGAACGAGTTCGTTCGAAACCGACCGGGTTTCGCGGCGCTCCTTGCGCGAATTCCTCCGGGCGCCTCATCAGCCGGTGATCGCGGCGACCATCGACGATGAACTGGCTGGCTACGTTCTGGTGTCGCTGCGCAAAGGCGCACGCGCCTTGCGCATCTACTCGCTCGCGGTTGACGCCCGTTTCGCTCGCCGCGGCGTTGGCCGGGCGCTGCTGCAGGCTTGCGAGGCCTACGCCCGCCATCACCGCCGCGCCGCCATCACGCTCGAAGTGCGCTACGACAATGTCGCGGCGATGGCGCTTTACGAGAGCTGCGGCTTCCGTCAGTTCGGCGAGCACGCCCGTTACTACGCGGACGGCGCGACCGCGTTGCGCTACGAGAAGCCGCTCGTCCCCGCCACAGATCGGGAAACGGGGAACAATTCTCCGTCTGAGCGCGTTCAACCGTTGCGCAGCACGTCGCGCCCGCGCTAGGGGAATGAGAGAAGCGCGCAACTGAGTCGCGCCGGTCAACGTCGAACTTTCAGCGCCGAACCCAGGGACGCTCCCGCCCGTTATCATGCAACCGCTGTCGCGACTGCCCGCACGGCCCAACTGGCGCGCGCCATGAACGGCTGGGTCATTCTGGTCGACTATGCGCGCGACTTTCCCAACGCCGACACGCCGCACAAGGTCATCACGACCGGCGACTATCTGGCGCGGCCGAAGCTGTTCGCAGGCCAGGGGCATGCGAAGATCGTCAATCTGTCCCGCTCGTACAATTACCAGTCGAAGGGCTACTACGCCTCCCTGCTTGCCGAGGCGCGCGGTCATCGCGTGATCCCGACCGTGGAGACGATGCTCGATCTGCGCGAACTGAAACTCTACGAGCAGTCGCTGCCGGAATTGCAGGAGGCGCTGACCGCGGCGGCGACCAAGGCGCAGGCCACGGAGGATACGACCTTCGACCTTCTGTTCTGCTTCGGCCTCGCGCAGGATCCGCGTTTCGAGGCCTTCGGCCGCCTGCTGTTCGACTGGTACCGCTGCCCGGCGATCGAAGTCACGATCACCCCAGGCAAGTACTGGAAGATCGACCGGCTGCGCGCCCGCCCGCTGGCCAAGCTTGGCCCGGACGAGGCGGAATTCTTCCGCTCAAGCCTGCACCGGCACACCCAGCGCGAGTGGCGCAACCCGCGCGGGCGCCCAATTCCCCGCTATTCGCTGGCCGTCCTGCACGATCCGCAGGAGGCCCTGCCGCCATCCTCCCTCGAGACGCTGCGTCATTTCCAGCGCATCGCCGAGAAGCAGTCGGTGGCGGTCGAACTCATCACCCGCAGGCAGCTCGCGGAATTGGCCGAATTCGACGGCCTGTTCATCCGCGCGACCACTTCGATCGACAGTTTCACCTACCGCTTCGCCCAGCGCGCCCGAAGCGAAGGCATGCCCGTCATCGACGACCCACAGTCGATGATCCGCTGCACCAACAAGGTCTATCTGCACGAGCTTCTGGAAGCGCACGGGGTGCCCACGCCGCCTACGGTGATGCTGGCCGACGACAACGACCTCATCAAGGCCGAACGCCTGCTTGGCTGGCCGATGGTGGTCAAGATTCCCGACGGCTCGTTCTCGCGCGGCGTCCACAAGGTCGAGAACGCCCAGGAGCTGAAAAAGCTGTCCGACACGCTGTTCGAGGACACCGACCTCCTGCTGGGGCAGAAATTCATGCCGACCAAGTTCGACTGGCGGGTCGGCGTGCTCGACGGCGAGCCGCTCTTTGTCTGCCAGTACCAGATGGCGCGCGGCCACTGGCAGATTATCAAGCACGGTCCGAACGGGGCGCGGGAGGGCGGGTCGAAGACGCTTCCCATCGGCGACGCGCCCCCGCGCGTCATCGAAGCGGCGCTTAAGGCGGCGCGCGCGATCGGTCCGGGACTTTACGGCGCCGACATCAAGGAAACCGACGGTTCGATTGTCGTCATCGAGGTCAACGACAACCCGAACATCGAGCACGGGGTCGAAGACCAGATCGGCAAGGACGAGGTCTGGACGCGCATCCTGAGCTGGTTCATCAAGCGGATCGGCGCCTGAAGCGCCCGCTTCCTCGCGGGGCCGGCGAGCGCGGGGGATGGCCTGAAACCAAAGCTGTCCATCGACGTTTGGGATGACGGTTCCGGGCCTGGACCGTAGACTGGCGGTGCCGGATCGCGAACGAAGCGCGCCGAGGAAAGGAGGCGCGCGTGGCGCCTGAAGAGAATGCAACGCCAGACTTCATGGCTCGGGGAGGGGAAATGGGCGCCCTCATGCGGGCCTATGATTGGGCGGCGCATCCTCTGGGCCGTCCTGAGGCCTGGCCGCAACCGCTGCGCACCGCCGTGCGCTTGATCCTGAACACCGGCCATCCGATGTATATATGGTGGGGGGGCGAGTTCTATTGCTTCTATAACGACGCCTATCGCCAATCGATCGGGAGCGAGCGTCATCCCTCTTCTCTCGGCCAGCCGGCGCGCGAGGTGTGGGCGGAGATCTGGTCCATCATCGGGCCGCAAATCGAGCAGGTCATGTCGGGGGGCGGGGCGACCTGGCGGGAGAACCATCTCGTCCCCATCACCCGCAACGGCAAGCTCGAAGAGGTCTACTGGACCTATAGCTATGGGCCCATCGACGACACGACGGCGCCGAACGGCGTGGGCGGCGTGCTGGTCGTTTGCGCCGAGACGACCGAACATGTGGTGGCCGGGCGCCGGCTCGGGGTCGAGCGCGAACGGCAGCGGCTGATGCTCCAGCAGATGCCCGGTTTTGCCGCCTTGCTCTCCGGCCCCGAGCATCGGTACGTCTATGTCAACGACGCCTATCGCGCGATCGCCGGAGACCGGGATTTCATCGGCCGGACGGTGCGCGAAGCGTTTCCCGACATCGCCGAGCAGGGTTTCTACCAGCTTCTGGACCGCGTTTACGCGACCGGCGAGGCGTTTGCCGCCCGGGCGATGCCGGTCAGCTTCGATCGGCCCGATGGAGAGCGGTTCCTCGACTTCCTCTATCAGCCCGTGCGCGACGATTTGGGCCAGGTCACGGGGATCTTTGTCGGCGGATACGACATCACCGAGCGGCGTCGGGCCGAGACCGAACTCCAGAAGACCGCCGAGCGCCTGCAACTCGCGACGGAGAACGCGGAAGTCGGGTTTTGGGACGTCGATCCGATCAATGACACGCTCATCTGGCCGCCGCGCACCAAGGCGATGTTCGGCATTTCGGCCGACAGGCCCGTGACGATGGGCGACTTCTACGACGGCCTGCATCCGGATGACCGTGAAGCCACGGCCGAGGCCTACGCCGCCGCGGCCGATCCGGCGCGCCGGGCGCTTTACGACGTTGAATATCGGACCATCGGCAAGGAGGATCATGTCGTCCGCTGGGTGGCGGCCAAGGGACGCGGCGTTTTCGACAAGACGGGCCGCTGTCTCCGCGTGGCGGGAACAGCGATTGACATCACGGCGCGCAAGCGCGCCGAGGAGCAGTTGCGCGAGCTCAACGAGACGCTGGAAGCGCGGGTGCTCGAGCGTACCGCCGAACTGGAAGCCGCGCACGAGCAGCTTCGCCAGAGTCAGAAACTCGAGGCGATGGGCAGCCTCACCGGCGGCGTCGCCCATGATTTCAATAATCTGCTGACCCCGATCGTCGGCGCGCTCGATATGCTCCAGCGCCGCGGCGTCGGCGGCGAGCGCGAGCAGCGGCTGATTGCGGTTGCGGCGCAATCGGCCGAGCGCGCCAAGACGCTCGTCCAGCGCCTGCTCGCCTTTTCCCGCAGGCAGCCGTTGCAGCCCGTCGCCGTCGACCTCGGCCAGCTGGTGAGGAACATGGCGGATCTCGTGTCGAGCACCTCGGGCCCGCAGATCCGGGTGGCGGTCGACGTCGCCGACGGTCTGCCATCGGCCAAGGCCGATCCCAACCAGCTCGAAATGGCGCTTCTGAACCTGTCGGTCAACGCGCGCGACGCGATGCCCGACGGCGGGACGCTCCGGATCAGCGTGACCGCCAGGACCCTCGGCGCAAGCGCGGCCGGCCCGAAGGCCGGCCGCTACATCTGCCTTTCGGTTGCGGACACCGGCGTCGGCATGGACGAGGCGACGCTCGCGCGAGCGGTCGAGCCGTTCTTTTCGACCAAGGGCTTCAGCAAGGGCACCGGTCTTGGGCTTTCGATGGTGCATGGGCTTGCCTTGCAGCTCGGCGGTGCGCTCACGATCAAGAGCAAGGTCGGGCTCGGCACGAATGTCGAACTGTGGCTGCCGCAGACGGACGAACGGGGCGAGGCGTCCGCAGGGGCGGCGGAGGCGGAGCCGATGCGCGGCCGCGGCGCGGCCCTGCTCGTCGATGACGAGGAGGGGGTGCGCCTCAGCACCGCCGACATGCTCGCCGATCTCGGCTATGACGTCATCGAGGCGGCCTCCGCCGAGGAGGCGCTGCGCCTGCTTGCGAGCGGGGCGCAGGTTCATCTCGTGATCTCCGATCATCTGATGCCCGGCATGTCGGGCGCCGACCTCGCTCAGGCGGTGCGCGAGCGTTATCCCGACCTCGCAGTGCTGATTCTGTCCGGCTACGCGGACGTCGAGGGCGTCGCCCCGAATCTGCCCCGGCTCACGAAGCCGTTCCGGAAGGACGAACTCGCCGCGAGCCTCGCGGAGCTGATGCGAACGCAGGCAAAACGCAGCGCGCGTGCGATATGAAAGAACCGAAGACACTGCTCGACCCATTGTCGGGCTAGTCGTTCGATCGACGCCGTCGTCGGAATCTCAACGCGGCGGACAGGGAGGAAACGCATGAATCCGAACCAGGCGCTTTGGGAAAAGGGCGACTTCACCCGCATCGCCGAGAGCATGAGAGAAAGCGGGGAGGAGGTCGTCCGCAAGCTCGGCGTCGTGAAAGGCATGAAGGTGCTGGATCTTGGCTGCGGCGACGGAACGACCGCCCTGCCGGAAGCGCGCCTCGGCGCTGAGGTGCTCGGGGTCGATATCGCGGCCAACCTCGTCGAGGCCGGAAACAGGCGCGCGCAAGAAGCGGGGCTTGCGAACTGCAAGTTTCAGCAAGGCGACGCGACCGGCCTCGTCGATCTCAAGGACGGTTCGTTCGATCTCGTCGTCAGCATCTTCGGCGCCATGTTTGCGCCGAAGCCGTTCGACGTCGCCAAGGAAATGGTCCGCGTCGCCCGCCCCGGCGGCCGGATCGTGATGGGAAACTGGATCCCGAACGATCCGACCCTGGTGGCGCAGATTCTGAGGATCAGCTCCGCCTATTCGCCTCCTCCCCCCGAAGGCTTCGTAAGCCCCATGACCTGGGGCGTCGAAAGTCATGTGATCGAGCGATTCGGCGCCGCCGGCGTCCCGAAAGACAACGTCTCGTTCGCCCGGGACACCTATACTTTCCGCGTCGCCGCCCCGCCGTCTCAACTGGTTGACGCCTTCAGAAAATACTACGGGCCAACGATGAACGCCTTCGAGGCGGCGGAGAAGAATGGCCGCAGCGAAGACCTGAAGAAGGAGCTGGACGATCTGTTCAACCGGGAAAACAAGAGCCCGGCCGGCGGCGCCACGATAATCCCCGCGACCTTTCTGCGCGTCACCATCGCCCGCTGAGGCGGCGCGCGGCGATTGCGCATTCGGGCGAGGACTGGTAACGGTCGCCGTCGCCAAGTGCGGCGAACACAGGGCAAGAATTGGGCGGGGCGTAGTTTCGCGGGGAGCCTGAATGCCGGATATCGCCAAGCGTCGACGATTTCTGCTTTTCCTGATCAAGCCGTCGCACTACGACGACGAGGGCTACGTCATCCAGTGGTGGAAGTCGGCGCTGCCTTCGAATTCCCTCGCCTGCCTGTTCGGCATCGCGCAGAAATGCATGGAAGATCAGGTCCTTGGCGAGGACGTGGACATCGAGATCTTCCCCGTCGACGAGACCAACACCCGTATCCGGGTGGACCATATCGCCCGCCAGATAAAGGACAACGGCGGCTTCGGCATGGTCGGCTTCGTCGGCGTGCAGTCGAATCAGTTTCCCCGCGTGATGGATTGCGCCCGCCCGTTGAGGGCGGCCGGGGTGCCGGTGGTCGTCGGCGGATTCCATGTCTCGGGCTGCCTCTCCATGCTGCCGGAGACGCCTGATTCGCTGAAAGCAGCCCTCGACCTCGGCGTTTCGCTGTACGCGGGCGAAGCGGAAGGACGGTTCGACGAAGTGCTGCGCGACGCCGCGGCGGGCAAGCTGAAGCCGATCTACAATTACCTGCACGATCTGCCGGGCCTCGAAGGCGCGACCGGCCCCTACATGCCGCCCGAGCGGGTGGGCCGCACGCTCGGCATGATCTCGAGTTTCGACGCCGGACGCGGCTGTCCGTTCCTCTGCTCCTTCTGCACCATCATCAACGTGCAGGGGCGCAAGTCGCGCTATCGCACGGCGGATGACATCGAGCAGCTGGTGCGCGTCAATGTCGCCAACGGCGTGCGCTACTTCTTCATCACCGACGACAATCTCGCCCGCAATCGCAACTGGGAATCGATCTTCGACCGGCTGATCGAATTGCGTGCGCAAGGCATCCAATCGCGCTTCATCATCCAGGTCGACACCGCCTGCCACAAGATTCCCCGCTTCATCGAGAAGGCGGTGGCGGCCGGCGTCAAGCGGGTGTTCATCGGGCTCGAGAACATCGATCCCGACAATCTGGCCTCGGCGAAGAAGAAGCAGAACCACATCTCCGACTATCGCGAGCTTCTGCTCGAGTGGCGCAAGCGCCGCTGCATCACCTATTGCGGCTATATCATCGGCTTCCCCAACGACACGCAGGAATCGCTGGTCAAGCGCATCCAGATCATCCAGCGCGAGCTGCCGCTCGACATTCTCGAATTCTCGATCCTGACGCCGCTGCCGGGCAGCGAGGATCATGCGAAGGCGGTCGCCAAGGGCGTCGACATCGACCCGGACCTCAACAAGTTCGACCTCGAGCATGTCACGACCGACCATCCGCGCATGACGCGCGAGGAATGGCAGGAGGCCTATCGTCTCGCCTGGCGCACCTATTACACGCCCGAGCACATCAAGACGGTGATCCGCCGCGCCGTCGCGGGCGGGCCGCGCCCCGATACGGTCGCCTATCTCCTCACCTGGTTCTGGGCGAGCTTCCACTTCTACAACATCTATCCGCTCGAGACCGGCATTGTCCGGCGCCGTTACCGCCGCGACCGCCGGCCCGGGATGCCGCTCGAGAACCCGCTCGTTTTCTACGCTCGCCACTGGGGCGGGCAGGTCGTCACCTACGGCAGGATCCTGGCGATGTTCGCCAAGATCCACTTCTGGACGCGCCGGCTCCAGCGCGATCCCGAGGCCAAAAACTATACCGACGAGGCGCTCCGGCCCGCCGACGACTACGACCATCAGGAGATGTACCAGCTCACCGAGGCCGCCCGGCAAGCGGGCGCGAAAGCCAAGCGCATCGGGGAGCACAAGCACGCTCGGGCTCATGTCGAAGAGCCGGCAGTCGAGGCGGTGAAGTAGGGGCGGCTTTGCGGCCGCCTCGGCCCGCCGGATACAACCGGTGCGCGCGTCCCCCTTCACATAAACGCCAGTAAGCGCCAGTAAACGCGCCTAAACGCTAGTAAATTGACTCCAATTTACTAGCGTTTATTTTTTCGAATCGGGACCTTTCAATGGGTTACGGCCAATTCAAATAAAAAAATCTCTCGCGTAATCCGCTTTCGCCTCAGAGTTGTATTATACGTCGCGAACGCGTCTCTTCTCATCGCTGATGGCCTGTTGGCCCATGGATTCTATCCTTCATAAACGCTATCACATACTTCTCTTTTTCGCAACTCAATTCGCGGTTCTCGTGGCGCTAGGCATTGGTCCGCCGAGCTTTTGAACTCCGAGGAGGGTGGGGCGTCTCAGCGGGCGTCATGGCCGCGCTGAGCGTGCACAAGCCCGACCATGACGGGCATTGGATCCGGTTTCTGAATCAGTTGAATTCCACAATGATCGACAGCTATCGCTACAAGAGCCAAATTGTCGCGCGCTTTCTCTCTCTCGCCACCCTCGTTTTCGCTGAACAGTTATCGCCATAAAGAGCCGATTTGCGCGCTCTTTCTCACTCTCTTTCCCCGGTTTTTGCCTAGCCTGGCCTCCCGCCGGTCCGATTTGCGTTTCCGGCGAGACTTACGTTAGGTTCAGACAGGATCGGACAGGATCAGACAGGTGGCGGCGAAATATCAGCGCATCGCCAAGCTCCTCAGGCGCGACATCGAGACCGGCGTCCTCCGCGCCGAGGAACGGCTGCCCGGCGAAATCGAACTCGCGCGCAATTTCGACGTCAGCCGAAGCACCATCCGCCAGGCCCTCTCCACCCTTCAGGAGGCCGGGCTGATCCAGACCTGGAGCGGCGCGGGCTCTTTCGTCTGCTACAACGGCGCGCAGCTTGACGATGAACTCGGCTGGTCGCAGGCCCTCGCAAGGCAGGGCGTTCAGGCAGCGCCGCGCATTCTTCGCTTCGCGCGGATCGACGACGAGCTTCTGGCGAGCGAGCTCGGGCTTTCCTCCCCGGACTTTCTCGCCCTCGACCGCGTCCGCAGCGCCGAGGCCGGCAGGCCCATTTCGCTCGAGCGCAGCCGGTTGCCATGGCGGCCGGCCTTCGGTCCGGCGCTTCACCAGGGGCTGGTCGGAGGATCCCTGCGGCGGACCCTCGATTCGCTCGGCATCCGCCCGACCGGCGGCAGCGAAACGGTCGAGCTCGTCCGGCTGACCCACGAGGACGCAAACGAGCTGCAGCAGACGGAAGGCGAACTCTTCCTCGCCACGCTGCGCATCGCGCATGACGCGGCGGGTTCGATCGTCGAGCATGTGCGAAGCCTGCTGCATCCCGCGCATTTCACCCTCCGGCTGAATTTCGGCGAGCCGCGGAAATGACCGCTTCCGATCGAGCCCACGGGGCGCTTCTCGGGCTCGCCATCGGCGACGCGCTCGGGATGCCGACGCAATACACGCCCCGGTCGCTCGTCTCGGAGCGCTATGGCCTCCTCGCCGGCTTCGAACCCGGTCCTGCCGACAATCCGATCAGCGCCGGCATGCCGGCCGGCCGCGTCACCGACGACACCGATCAGGCGGTGATCCTGGGCGAGATGCTGGTCGCCGGAAAAGGCTGTGTGGACCCGAACAAATTCGCGCGCGCGCTCCTCGCCTGGGAGCAGCGCATGATCGCAGTCGGCTCGCAGGATCTGCTCGGTCCCTCGACGCGCCGCGCGCTGGCCCTGGTCGCGGAGGGCGCCTCGACCGAGACGACCGGCCGCGCGGGCTCGACCAACGGCGCCGCCATGCGGGTCGCCCCGGTCGGGATCGCCTTCGCGCCGAGACCGCTCGAGGCGCTTGTCGAGGCTGTCTTCCAGAGCGCCCATGTCACGCATAATACGACGGTGGCGATTGCCGGAGCGTCGGCTGTCGCCGCCGCGGTCAGCGCCGGAGTGGCCGGCGCGACGCTCGACGAAGCGCTTGAGATCGCGGTCGAAGCCGCTGCGCTCGGCGCCGGTCGCGGCTATTATTTCGCCGGCGCCGATGTCGGCGCAAGGTGTCGCTGGGCGATGGATCTCGTGCGCGGCAAGAGCGACGGGCAGGCGCTCGATCTCATCTACGCCCTCGTCGGCACCGGCGTCGCGACGAACGAGGCGGTTCCGGCCGCGCTTGCGGTTTGCAGCCTTGCGCCCGGCGACCCGTGGCGCGTCTGCCGTCTCGCGGCGAGCCTCGGGGGCGACTGCGACACGATCGCGGCGATCGCGGGCGCGATCATGGGCGCCTGTCACGGCGCCGGGGCTTTTCCTCAAGCCGCCGTTCTGGCTCTTCAAGCCGCCAATCCCGAACTCAAGCTCAGGCCGCTCGCTGACGCGCTGCTCGCGCTGCGCACGAAAGGGAGCGGGTGATGGATCTCGGGGGGCCGCCGCGACTTTTCACCGTCGGCAGCATCGTCGCCGACATTCGCCTCGAGGCGCCTCATCTCCCCGTCCGGGGCGGCGACGTGATCGCGTCATCGGCCCGCATCTCGGCAGGGGGCGGCTTCAACATCCTGTGCGCCGCGGCGCGCCAGGGGCTCCGCTGCGTCTTCGCCGGCCGCCACGGCGCCGGGCCCTATGGCGAGCGCATCCGCGCGGAATTGCTCCGCGAGGGCGTCAGCGTCGTCCATCGAGCGCGCGCCCGAAGGCGACAGCGGCTTTTGCATCGTTCTGGTCGAGCCGGACGGCGAGCGAACCTTCGTCACCAGCCCCGGCGTCGAGGCCCGATCTCGCGGGGCGGCGCCTCGCGGATCTGCCGCTCGCGCCCGGCGACACGGTTTTCGCCTCCGGCTACGATCTGGCCTATCCTGAGCTTGGCCCGGCGATCGCGGCCTGGATGGCTAAGGCGCCGCGCAGCGTCCGCTTTGTCGTCGACCCCGGCCCGCTGGCCGCCGATATTCCGGAAAATGTCATGGCGCTCGTCATGCCTCGCGTCTCGGTCTGGGCGATGAACCGGCGCGAAGCGGAACTGATCGCCGGAACGACTGAACCCGACGCTGTCCGCGCCCGCATGCGGCCCGGCCTTGCTCAAGACGCCGCGCTCGTCTTGCGCGACGGGCCGCGCGGCGCCTGGATCTCGACGGGGGCGGGCGAAGCGGCGCGCAGAATTCCGGCGCCGGCCGTCGCCGCGGTCGATACGACCGGGCGCCGGCGACGCCCATAGCGGAGCCATGATCGCCGCGCTCGCCGCGGGGCTCGAGCTTGACGAGGCCGTGCGCCGGGCCAACGCCGCCGCCGCGCTTTCGGTGACGCGAGCCGGACCGGCCGCGTCCCCGACCTTAAGCGAACTCGACAGCTTCCTGGCGTCCAGGATCGGCGCCGCGGAGGCGCCGCTGCTTGCGGCGAGAGATCCGAAACCGACTTCAGTCGAGAGGAGGCCTGAACCATGCTGATGACCCGCCGCTCCATCCTTGCCGCCGGCGCGCTGATGGCGATGCCGGGACTGGCCCGAGCCCAGACGGGCGCGTTCAAGGGCAAGACCCTGACCGTCGCCTCCTGGCAGAACTACGGGGCCGACGACCCCGCGACGCTCAAAATGTTCACCGACATGACCGGCGCGACGGTGAAGAACGTGTTCTTCACCTCGGAGGACGGCCTTCTGCAGATGCTGCGCCAGGGCGGCGTGGGCCAGATCGACGCGTGCCTCCCGAATCTCCAGTATGTGCTGCCCGGCGCGCAGCAGTCGCTCTTTGCGCCGATCGACACCGCCAAGGTCACGACCTGGAAGGATCTCGAACCCCGCTTCGCCGACGATCCTTCGATCCGGCTGGACGGCAAGGTCTATGCGACGCCCTGGGTGCAGGGCGCGACGTCGCTCGCCGTCAATCCGGCCGCTTTTCCCACCGCGCCAAAGAGCTGGAAGGTGCTCTGGGAGCCCTCAAGCCAGGGCAAGGTCGGTTTCTTCGACGATCCGACCACCGCGATCATGACGGCGGCGCTCTATCTCGGCGACGATCCGCAGAAGCCCGACCTCGCAGAAAGTCCGGCAGGCGCTGCTCGACCTCAAGAAGAACGTGAAGCTCTTCTGGTCGTCCGGCGACGACTGGAACAAGGCCTACGCCACGGGCGCCATCACGATGGGCAACCTCTGGTCGGGTCTGGCCGGCACGCTCAAGACCAACGGCGGCCAAGATCGATTTCATCTTCCCCGACGACGGCACGGTCGTGTGGGGCGACACCTGGGCGATCGTGAAGGACACGCCAAATCTCGACCTCGCCTACGCGTGGATCAACTTCGTGACCAGTCCGGAATATTTCGTCCAGTGGATCACCAAGCCCGGCCCGAACCAGGAGCTCGCCGTGCCGGTGAACCAGCAGGCGATCAAGGCGCTGCCGCAGGCGGCCTCCGACAAGCTGATGGCGGGGCGGCTTCTCGGCTACACCGGCAAGGTCGCCTTGCAGACCGGCCTTTCGACCGCCGATCTCAAGAAATGGACGCAACTCTGGGAAGAGGTGAAGGCCTCGTGACGTGACGAAGCGGCGCCTGCTTCAGGCCCTGACGACGCCCATCCTGCATCCTGCCTGCGGCGCTTGTGCTGGCGCTGATGGTCGTCATCCCGCTCGCGGTGCTCGTCTGGTACAGTTTCGCGCCGGACGGGCCGGGGCGCCGCTTTCGCTCGACAGCTACCGGCGCATGGTGGCGAGCCCGCTCTATGGCCGGCTCGCGCTGAAGACCTTGTGGACGGCCGGGATCGCCGCCCTGATCACGGCCGCCATCGCCTGGTGTCCGGCCTGGGCGCTGTCGCGGCTTTCCCCTCGATCGCGGAACCTCATCCTGCTCGCGATCGTCATTCCCTATCTGACCTCCTACCTGTTGCTGATCTACAGCATCTTCGTCGTGCTCGGACCCGGCAGCCCCGTGATGGGGCTCCTTCGCCTTGCCGGTCTTGCGGGAGCCGGCGGCTCGATCCTCTATACGCCGACGGCGACGGTCGTGATGCTCGTTTACGAGAACCTGCCCTTGATGATCTTCGTCCTGTTCGCGGGCATGCAGCGCATCGAGCAGACTCTGCTCGCGGCGGCCGGCTCGCTCGGCGCGGGGCGCTGGAGCCGCATCCGCCACATCGTCTTTCCGATGTCGGCGCCGGCGCTCGTCTCCGGCCTCGTCATCGTGTTTGTGCCGATGGGCGGCGCGTTCGTCGAGTCGCAGATCCTCGGCGGCCCGAATGGGCTGCTGCTGGGCAATGTGATCGGCGACCAGATGACGCGCGCCGACGATCCCTCCTTCGGCTCGGCCTTGTCGCTTCTTCTGCTTCTGGGCACGCTCGTCCTGATCGGGCTTGCGTCACTGGTCAGGTTCGCTTTGGAATGGTTTGGCGCCGACAGGAGGACGCGTGATGTCCGCCCCGCTTAAGCGCCGCCGGCGCGACGCCGAAGCTGTTTCGCCGTTCATGGTCGCGATGCTCGGCCTGTGCCTTGCGATTCTCTTCATCCCGCTCGTCATCATCATTCTTCTGTCCTTCAACGCCTCGCCCTATGGCACGTTTCCGTTCGAGGGCACGCTGAAATGGTATGTGGCTCTGTTCACGACCTCGAACCTGCTCGGCCCGACCCTGCTGTCGCTCGAAATCTCGGCGCTCGTCGCCCTCAACGCCGCGCTGTTCGGCACGATGGCCGCGGTGTGGCTCGACCGGCGCGCCTCTCGCCTCGGCGGGGGCGTGTTTCGCATCGGGCTTCTCAGCGCCCTCACCGTGCCCTGGCTGATCCTCGGCCTCGCGATGCTTCTGGTGATGAACGCCATCGGTCTCGGGCGCAGCCTCGTCTCGATCTATCTCGGGCTGCTGGCGACGACGCTGCCCTATGTCGTCTTCATCGTGTCGGCGCGGCTGCAGTCGCTGGACCGCGACCTCGACCACGCCGCCCGCTCGCTCGGCGCAAGCCCGCTGCACGAGCTTCCTGCGGATCAGCGCGCCGCTCCTTCTCCCCTCGATCGTGAGCGGGACGCTGATCGCCTTCATCGTGTCGTTCAACAATTTCCTCATCCAGTATTTCCTGGCGCCGTTCGGCGTGCAGACGCTGCCTTTGAAGATCTACACGCTGATCCGCGTGGGCTATCTGCCCGATCTCAACGCGCTCGCGACGATCATCGTTCTCGTCACCTGCCTTTTGATCGCGGTTCTCCACCGGCTGGGGCTGCGGATGGCCGGCCTGCCGGGCGGGGCCGCGCCTTGAGCGATCCGGCGGACGGCCTTCGCATCGCCGAGGTGCGGAAGAATTTCGGCGCCACGGAAGTGCTGAAGGACATCACGCTGCACGTGCCGCAGGGCGAGTTCCACACGCTTCTCGGGCCTTCCGGCTCGGGCAAGACGACGCTGCTCAAGGTCGTCGCGGGCTTCACCCCCGCCGATGACGGCGAGGTCGCGCTCGCGGGGCGGCGGATCACCGACGAGGCGCCGGAGCAGCGCAACATCGGCGTCGTGTTCCAGCACTACGCGCTCTTTCCGCACATGACGGTCGCCGAGAACGTCGCCTTCGGCCTCAAGATGCGGCGCGCGCCCAAGCCCGAGCGCAGGGAGCGGGTCGCCGAGGTTCTTCGGCTTGTCCGTCTGACGGGCTTCGATCATCGCCACCCGGCGGCGCTTTCCGGGGGACAGCAACAGCGCGTGGCGCTGGCGCGGGCGCTCGTGATCCGGCCGGAGCTGCTGCTGCTCGACGAGCCGCTCTCCGCGCTCGACCGGAAGGTGCGGCAGGAAGTGCGCGAGGAGCTGAAGCGCATCCAGGCCGAGACGCGCGTGACGACGGTGATGGTCACGCATGATCAGGAGGAAGCGCTGTTTCTCGCCGATCGCGTGCTGGTGCTCGAGGCCGGCTCGGTGCGCCAGCAGGGCGCGCCCGCCGACATCTATCGCAACCCGGTGGATGAATTTGTCGCGGGCTTTCTCGGCGCGATCAACCTCTTGAAGGTGACGGTGGAGGGCGAGCTTCTGCGCCTCGGCGCGCAGCGTCTCGCTCTGCCGGCGGGGCGGATCGGCGCTCAGCCTGCGGCGCCCAGCGGGGCGATGCTCCTTGCGGTCCGCCCCGAACAGATGACCGCGGAATTGGGCCATTGCGAGAGCGCCGCGGCTTGCCTCAACGGCCGGCTGATCGCGACCGAGTTTGGCGGCCCTGTCGTGACGCTGCGCGTCGACGTGGAAGGGCAGGAGGTTTCCGTTCTCGCGCTCTCTCCCGACGTGCTCGCGTCGGATCTGTGGCGGCCGGGCGCGCAGGTTCGGCTGCGCATCCGTGAGGCGAAGCTCCTCCCTGCGGCGGCGGGGGTCGCATGAGCGTAGGCGTGGCGCGCCAGTGGAACACGTGGGACGCGAAGGATCCGCTCGCCTTCGTCCACCTGCCGAGCGGACTCACGCTGCGCTTCTCCGCTTTCAGCAGCGCGCATGGTCATTACAGGCTGCTGGGGCAGGGGCCTGGCGTCGTCCTCATGGATCACGAATCGGACGGACGCTTTGTCCGCGCCCGCATCGCCCATGCCGGCGCGGAGCTCGAGCTCGTCTATATGAAACCCGATCCGCATCGCGTGCTGGCGCGCTTGCGGGTTCTCAGGCTCGGCGAATGGGGCCTGCGCTTCTGGATCGCCTGCGAGCTGGGCTTCCAGAATCTCGAGGGCGGACCGCCGCCGTGGCGGCCGGACGAACCCTGGGTCGCAGCCGAGAACATTGCGCCGATGCCGCCCGCAAAACCGCCCCGCCTCATCGCGCGCCATCGCTCGCTGTTCGCCTCGGTCCAGTCCGCGACGCCCGCCGTCTATGGCGGCGCCTATCGCGAGATCGGGACTTTCGCGGACGATCTCGATGCGCGCGGATATTTCACCCCGCCGCGCGACGAGGCGGAGGCGCGCTGGGGCGTGTTGCGCTTCAATGCGCAGATGCATCCCGAGGTCGTCGTCGCGGTCGCGCTCGCGTCGGACCGGATGGCGGCGGAAGAGGCGCGCAGCCCAGGCGTTGCGCGCCGCGCCGCCGCCGGCGCGCCACGACGGAGGACGCTTCAGCGCGGGCGGCGGTGCGCGACGTCATCGCCTGGAACACGCTCTGGGATTCCGCGAACCATCGGCCGACAACGGTGCTCACGCGCAACTGGCTCAAGGCCAAGTTCTCCGGCTGGGGCGTATGGCTGAACGACATGCTCTTTCATGCGCTGCTCGCGGGCGTGATCGGAGATTTTGCGACCGCGCGCGCCAATCTGGAGGCGGCGCTCGAATATCAGTCGGCTGAGGGAAACCTCGCCTGCCTCAGAACGGCGGGAGAGGAATGGATCGACCGTTCCCAGTCGCCGATCGGCGCCTACGTTCTGTGGCGGCTTTATGAGATGACGGGCGATCGCTCCCTGCTCGCCGATCATTTTCCCGTGCTGATCCGCGCGCATCGCTGGTGGAGCGAGCGCCGCGACGGGAACGGCGACGGTCTCTTCGAATATGGAAGCTCTCCCACCGGAACCGGGGCTTTCGTCCATACGAAGCAGGCGGCGATGGATGAGTCCTTCATGGACAACGCGCCGGTGTTCGATCGCGCTGGCTTCGACGCCGACGCCCATACGCTGACGATGGCCGATCCGGGCCTCAATTGTCTCGTCTCGCTCGACGCGCAATGTCTCGCGCGCGTCGCGGAAGCTTTGGGCCGCGGAGAGGAAGCGGCCAGTCTGCGCGACTCAGCCGCGGCGCTGAACGCGAGAATTGCGGACCTCTTGTGGGACGCGGAGCGTCAGGTCTTCGCCGCCCGCCACTGGTCCGGCGCTTTCGACCCTTCGGTTCCCGTGACCTGCTTCTATCCGCTGCTCGCCGGCGCCGCGAGCGAGGCGCAGGCCGGCGCGCTGATCGACAAATGGCTGCTCGATCCGCGCAGGTTCTGGGGCGAGCGCGTTCTGCCTTCGACGGCGCATGACGACCCGGCGAGCGCCGACAACGTCTATTGGCGGGGCCGCATCTGGCCGCCGCAGCTCTTCCTCGTCTGGGAGGGCCTGCGCCGGTCCGGCCGGATGGATCTGGCGGCTCAAGTCGCCGCGCGCGCCTGGGCGATGTTCGAGCCGGGATGGCGGCGACGAACGGATCTGCCGCGAGAACTTTCATCGCCTCGACGCCCCGGGCGACGAGAGCCCGGACGCCGACCGGTTCTATGGCTGGGGCGCGCTTATCCCCGCGATGCGGATGCTTCAGGACGAGGCGCCTGCGGCGTGGCCGCCGCTCGCTCCGAGGTGAGAGAGGCGCGCCGAATGCCCCTTGAGAACGAATGGCTGATCGTCGTCGACATGCAGCGGGCGTTCGCCGATTCTCCGAGCCCGTGGGCGGCGCCCGGCTTCTACGGCGCCCTGGCGCAGGTCGAGCGCCTGCTGCCCGCCTATCGCGGCCGGACAATCCTCACGCGCTATGTCCCGCCGAAGGTCCTCGCGGGCGCCTGGATTCCCTATTTCGATATGTTTCCTTCGCTGCTGCGCCCCGAGGATGATCCGCTCTGGGACCTGAAGCTGCCTGCTGATGGAGGCGCGTTGGTCGAGACGCGGACGACCTTCGGCAAATGGGACGAGCCCATGGCCGCGTTGACCGGACCGGACGCCCCGATCGCCGTCTGCGGGGTCGCGACCGAGTGCTGCGTGCTGAGCACCATCCTCGGCGCCGTCGATCACGGCCGCTTCGTCCGTCTCGTCTCCGACGCCTGCGCCGCGGGCTCGCCTCAAGGCGACGCTGAGGCGCTGGCGATCCTCGCCGGCTTCGCGCCGATGGTCAGCGTGGCGAAGACGGATGAAGTCCTGTCGGCCTGAAGGGTCAACGCCATTATTGACAAAGCCCCGCAGCGCCCCGCATCATCCTCCGCTAGTGAAATGCGGGCTCCCCCGCGTAACGCCGACGCTGCGTTGCATTCCGACTCGCATCAAGCTCCCCTTGTCCTGTCGGTGAACGGGGCGATCGTCGAAACGCTCCTGCCGCGCAGGACGCCGCTGCTTTCGTTTCTGCGCAACGACTGTTCCCTCAACGGGCCGAAATACGGCTGCGGCCTCGGCGAATGCGGGACGTGCAGCGTGCTCATCGACCGGCGGCTGGCGCGCGCCTGCGTCCTGTCGCTCGGCGACGCGGCCGGCCGGGCGGTGACGACTCTCGAAGGGCTCGCCGCAAACGGCAGGCTTGATCCGGTGCAGGAGGCCTTCATCGCTTGCGCGGCGGCGCAATGCGGCTATTGCCTCAACGGCATGATCATGACCGCCCGCGCTCTGATCGACGTCAATCCTCGACCGACGGATGAGGAGATCCGCGAGGCGCTGCGGTTCAACCTGTGCCGGTGCGGGGCGCATGTCGAGATCGTCGCGGCGGTGCGGCTCGCGGCGACGCTCGCTCAGGCATGATTCCGCTCCAGCCGCAGGGTTTGCGACGCGCCGACTATCTCGAGCCGTTCGGGACGCTCGCGGTCGTCCGGCCCGCGGCGCCGGATGCGCAGCTCGACGCGGCGCCGGCCGACGATCTCGAGCCCTTCATCCTAGTCCGCGCCTCCGGCGAAATCACCGCCTTCAACGGCCATGTCGATCTCGGCACTGGCGTCCGCACGGCGCTGGCGCAGATCGTCGCGGAGGAGCTCGACGTCGCATTCGAACGCGTCGCGATGGTGCTCGGCGACAGCGCGGTCGCGCCCGACCAGGGGCCGACCATCGCCAGCGAGACCATCCAGCTCAGCGCCAAGCCCCTGCAGATAGCGGCGGCGCAGGCGCGTCATTGGCTCATAGGCAAGGCGGCCGAGGCGCTCGGCGTCCCGGCCGCGGATCTCGTCGTCGAGGACGGCGTCGTGCAGACGCAGGTCGGCGACAATCGCCGCATGACCTATGGCGAATTGATCGGGGGCGAGCGGGTCCGACTTGCGCTTGCGGCCGACGCGCCGGTCAAGCCCGCTTCGGCGCGCCGCATCGTGGGCGCGTCGCCGCCGCGGGTCGATCTTCCGGCCAAGGCCACCGGCGGGCTCGTCTACGTTCACGACATGCGCCTGCCCGGCATGCTGCACGGGCGCGTCGTCAGGCCGCCTTATGCGGGGTTCGATTCGGGCGATCACGTCGGGCGCTCGCTGATCGGCGTCGACGAATCCTCGATCTCGAGCCTTCCCGGCATCGTCGCGACCGTTGTTCTCGGCGATTTCATCGGCGTGGTGGCGGAGCGTGAGGAGCAGGCCGAGGCCGCGATGCTTGCGCTCAAGGTCGCGTGGCGCCCGGCCCCGAAGGCGCCGGACTTGTCGGACCTGAAGGCGGCGCTCTCGGCCAATCCGTCGCGGCCGCGCGTGCTCATCGACAGGGGCGACGTCGAGAGCGCGATTCGCGGCGCGTCGAAACGCCTGACCCGCGAATATGTCTGGCCCTATCAGATGCACGCCTCGATCGGGCCCTCGGCGGCGCTCGCGGACGTCGGCGCCGGCAGCGCGCGGGTCTGGTCCGGCACGCAGAATCCGTTGTGGATGCGCCGCGATCTCGCCCTGCTCCTGGATCTTCCCGAGAGCGCGATCGAAGTCGTCCGCATGGAAGCTGCGGGCTGCTACGGGCGCAACGGCGCGGACGACGTCACGGCCGACGCCGCCCTCCTCTCGCGCGCGGTCGGGCGGCCGGTGCGGGTGCAGCTCACGCGCGATCAGGAACACCAGTGGGAGCCCAAGGGCGCAGCGCAGCTCATGAACGTGGACGGCGGCCTCGACGGTGAGGGCGGCGTCGCGGCCTATGATTTCGCCACCCGCTACCCCTCGAACGCCGCGCCGACCCTTGCGCTTCTGCTCACTGGCAAGGTCATGGCCACCCCGGACGTGACCGAGATGGGCGACCGCACCGCCATCGGGCCTTATGATTTCACCAACCACCGCGTCACAGTTCACGACATGGCGCCGCTCGCCCGCGCCGCATGGCTGAGGGGCGTCTCGGCGATGCCGAACACCTTTGCGCATGAATCCTATATCGACGAGCTGGCGTCGGAGGCGCGCGTCGATCCGGTCGCGTACCGGCTGCGCTACCTCAGGGACGAGCGCGCCGCGGCGCTCGTGAGCCAGGTTGCGGCCAAGGTTGGCTGGGAGCCGCGCACAGGCGCCCGCAAGCGGCGGGACGCCAACGGAAACCTGACAGGGCAGGGCTTCGCCTATGCCGTCTACGTTCATTCCAAATTTCCCGGCCTCGCCTCGGCCTGGTCGGCGTGGGCGGCGGATGTCGCCGTCAACCCCGCGACCGGCGAGGTTTCGCTCACCCGGGTGACGGTCGGCCAGGACTCGGGCCTCATGATCAACCCGGAAGGCGTGCGCCATCAGATTCACGGCAACGTCATCCAGTCGACGAGCCGGGTGCTCAAGGAAGAGGTGACGTTCTCCGACATCGCCGTGACCTCGCGAGACTGGGGAACCTATCCGCTGCTCACGTTTCCGGAACTGCCGGCCATCGACCTCGTCATGCCGCAGCGGCCCGGCGACGAGCCGCTCGGGGTTGGCGAGTCGGCCTCCGTGCCGAGCGCCGCCGCGATCGCCAACGCGATTTACGACGCGACGGGCGTGCGGTTCCGCGAGCCGCCCTTCACGCCGGACCGCATTCTCGCCGGCCTGCGCGAGGCGGGGCTAGCCGGCGCGGCGCCTGTGGAACGTGCGCCCGTTCCGCTTTCCGGGCCCGCGCGCAAGCCGCCTGGCTGGCTGCGTCCGCTCGTCGCCGCCGCGCTCGGCGCCGTTGGCGCGCTCGGCGTCGCGAGCCTGCCGATGCGCGGGGCGATCGCGCCGATCGCGCGCCCCGATCCTTCGGCCTATTCGGCTGAGACGATCGCGCGCGGAAGGGTTCTCGCGCAGCTCGGAGGGTGCATCGTCTGCCACACGGCGGAGACGGGCGCCGAGCTCGCCGGCGGGCGCGCGTTCGACACGCCCTTCGGGCGCGTCTTCGCCACTAATATCACGCCGGACGAGGCGACCGGCGTCGGCCGCTGGTCGTTCGAGGCGTTTGCCCGCGCAATGCGCGAGGGGGTCGCGCGGGACGGGCGCCATCTCTTTCCCGTTTTTCCCTACACCTCCTTTGCCCGGGTGAACGAGGCCGACCTGCAGGCCCTCTACGCTTTCCTCATGGCGGCGCGCGCGGTCGCCGCGCCGAACCGCGAGCCGCAGCTTCGGGCGCCTTTCGGATGGCGCCCGCTGATGGCGGCATGGAACACGATGTTCCATCGCGCCGCGCCTTTCGTTCCGACGCCCGGACGCAGCGCCTTGTGGAATCGCGGCGCCTATCTCATCGAGGGGCTCGGGCACTGCTCCGCCTGTCATTCGCCGCGCAACGCGCTCGGCGCGGAACTCGACGGCGCCGGCCATCTCGCGGGCGGCGAGGTCGAGGGCTGGTACGCGCCCCCGCTGAACGGCGTTTCGCCCGCGCCCATCGCCTGGACGGAGCAGGCCTATTTCGACTATCTGCGCACCGGCCACTCGGCCGAGCATGGCGCGGCTGGCGGGCCCATGGCGCCCATCGTCGCGGAGCTTGCAGGCGCGCCGGACGAGGACATTCGGGCCATGGCGCATTACCTGGCCTCGCTTGCGCCGCCGGCGCCCGCGGCTCACCTGGCGCAAAAGGCCCGGCTGGAAGAGGCGGCGAAGCTGCGCGCCTCCGATCCGGCGCATCTCTCCGGCGCCCGAATTTATTCCGGCGCCTGCGCGGTCTGCCACGAGCCCGGACAGGGCGCGCCGATGTTCGGGGTGAAGCCGTCGCTGGCGCTCAACACCGCTCTTCACGCCGATGCGCCCGACACGGCGCTGCGCGTCATTCTCGAAGGCTTCCGGGCGCCGCCTGGGCTCGAACAGCTTGGGGCGATGCCGGGCTTCGCGCGCTATCTGGATGATGCCCAGCTTGCCGATCTCGCGGCCTATCTCAGGGCCCGCTTCGCGCCCGGCCGGCCGTCGTGGAGCGGCCTCCCGGAGCGCGCGGCGCATCTCCGGCGACAGATCTTGACAGGCGGCGGGACGGGGATCAATCATTAGCACACTAACGAATGTTTGAAGGCGCCGCGCCCGAGCGCCCGAGGATTTTCGGCGCAATCGGTCCCGGCCTACCCGTTCAGCTCGCCAGGTGAGATTGATGGAGCAAGCGCCACTCGAGGCGGAAAGCGCCGACAAGGTCCGCTGCGACGCCTGTCCCGTCACCTGCTACATCCGCCTCGGCATGGCTGGCGCCTGCGACCGCTACGCCAACCGCGACGGCAAGCTCGTGCGCGTCGATCCCCATATCCTGCTCAAGCGCACGGTCGAACGCGGCGGCGGGGTCGTTCCCTTCTCGCTCTCGCGCAAGGAGACCGAATGGTCGGGCGGCATTCTTCCCGACGAGTCCATCTTCGTGACCGCGATCGGGGCGGGCACGACCTACCCCGACTATAAGCCCGCGCCTTTCATCGTTTCCTCGGAGGTGGACGGAATCGACATGGTCACCGTCGTGACCGAGGGCATCTTCAGCTATTGCGGCGTCAAGGCGAAGATCGACACCGACCGCTATCTCGGCCCCGAACAGGCGACGGTGCGCGCGGAAGGCGAAGCGATCGGCCATGTGACGACGGGCGAATATGGATCGCAGATGCTGTCGCTCGGCGGCGTGCACCATCTGACCGGAGGCTCGAAGAAGGAGGGCCGCGTCACTTGCGACGCGCTGCTCAATCTCTCCAACGGAAAGGCGGTCGAGCTCACGATCGACGGAGGCGAGACCATCGTCGTCCAGGCTGGCGCGGCGCCGGTCATCAACGGGCTTCGCGAAGAGCGGATGCGGGTCGGCTGCGGATCGGCGACGATCGGCATGTTCGCCAAGCAATGGCTGGGGCACGTTGACGAGGTCGTCGTCGTCGACGATCACATCACCGGCGTTCTCTCGGAGCATCAGGCGGGCAAGGTGCTCGACATCCCTCCGACGGGCGTCAAGATGAAGGGCCGGCGCTCGACGCCCGGCCGCTATTTTCAGGTCGCCGAGCCCGGCACGGGCTGGGGGGGCACGAACATCTCCGATCCGCTTTCGATCCTTGGCCCCTTCGATCCGAAATACGCCAAGCCGGGGCTCACGTTGCTCATGGTCTCGACCACCGGCGAGCATTACGGTTTCTATCGGCTCGACGAGGGCCTGCGCCCGATTGAAAGCGAGCTGCCGGCGGCCTTGCGCTTTTCCGTCGACCGCATCCAGGAAAATTGCGAGCCGGCTTTGTGCGCCGTGCTTTTCATGGGCGGCGCGGGCGGCTCGCTGCGCGCAGGCGTGACCGAAAATCCCGTGCGCCTGACGCGCTCGGTGAAGGACGCGCTGACGCGGGTGACCTGCGGCGGCGCTCCAGCCTATGTCTGGCCGGGCGGAGGCATCACCTTCATGGTGGACGTGACCCGGCTGCCGGCCAATTCCTTCGGCTACGTTCCCACCCCGGCGCTGGTCGCGCCGATCGAATTCACCATGCGGCTTTCCGACTACGCGGCGCTCGGCGGCCATATGGATCATGTGCGTCCATTGAGTTCGCTCAAGGGCGGGGAGACCCTTCAGGTCCAGCGGACCGAGGGCGAGTCCTGGCCCGTCGGGCCGCCCGCGCGCCGGAGGGGCTGACTGATGCGCCCCGCCCCGCGCGCCCAAGCCTGTCTCCTGCCGGACGGCCGGCGGCTGCATCTGCAGGACGGCCCCATCGACCTCATCGTCGAGGCGGCGGGCGAGACGGCGGTTGTTGCGGCCGCCTATCGCGCAGCTGCGTCGCGGTTCCGTTTCGTGCTGGACGAGCTGTGCTCTGAGCTTGCGGCGCTGCGCTCGCCATCCCGCGCGCCGGCTCGGGCGTTCCGGACGCCGGTCGCGCAGCGGATGGAGAACGCCGCCGCCCTCCATGCGGCGGAAACCTTCATCACGCCGATGGCGGCGGTCGCCGGAAGCGTCGCCGACGAGATCCTGGCCGTGATGCGCGCCGAGGCCGGGGCCGGGCTCAAGCGCCTCTCCGTCAACAATGGGGGCGACATCGCGTTCTGGCTTGGCCCGGGCGAGACGACGACGCTCGGCCTCGTGGACCGGCCCGATCGTCCCTCCCTGTTCGCGCGCGCCTCGATCGCCGCGGGCGACGGGATCGGCGGCGTTGCGACTTCGGGCGCGCCGGGGCGCAGCTTTTCGCTCGGCGTCGCGGACGCCGTCACCATTCTCGCACGCGACGCCGCGGAGGCCGACGCCGCCGCGACCGTCGTCGCCAACGGCGTGGACCTTCCCGGCGATCCGCGCATCGCGCGCGCCCCCGCCTCCAGCCTCCAGCCCGACAGCGATCTCGGCGACAGGCTGGTCACCCGGAATGTTCCGCCGCTGGATAGGGAATCGATCGCCCACGCGCTCGACAGCGGCCTCGCCGTCGCCCGGAACCTGCTCGGGCGCGGCCTGATCGTCGCAGCCGCTCTGCATCTGCAAGGCGAGACGCGCGTCGCGGGCGCGGACCGATTCGCGCCTGCGCGGCTTGGCTCGCGCGCGATGGGCGAACCAGGGAGCCTCGTCGATGCCTGAGGTTGAGGCGCCCAAGCGGATCGAGGCTTCGGAGATCAAGGGAGAGGACGGCCTGAGATGAGCGCCAATATTCGCAAGCTCGTGACCGTCGTCGACGAAACGCTGACCGAGATGGGAAGGCCGGTGTCGCCGCCTGTGCGGCGCGCGGCGGCCGTCGCGGTCATCGAGAATCCCTTTGCCGGGCGATATGTCGAGGACCTCGCGCCGCTGATCGCGATCGGCGAGGAATTGGGCAAGCTCCTGAGCGAGCGCGCGGTCGCCGCGCTCGGGATCGCCGGGTCCGAGGTCCAGAGTTACGGCAAGGCGGCGCTGGTCGGCGAGAACGGCGAGATGGAGCACGCCGCGGCGCTGTTGCACCCCAAGATGGGCGCGCCGGTGCGCAGTACGCTCGGCAAGGGCGCGGCGCTCATTCCCTCATCGAAGAAGCGGGGCGGGCTCGGCGCCGAACTCGACATTCCCCTTGGCCACAAGGATGCGGCTTATGTGCGCTCGCACTTTGACGGGATGCAGGTCAGCGTCAGCGACGCGCCGCACGCGAACGAGATCGTCGTCGCCGTTGCGGTCACCACCGGCGGCCGGCCTCTGCCGCGGGTGGGAGGCCTCGAACATAAGGATGTGAAGGGCGAGGACGGCTTGCGCTGAGGCCCGGCATGATTCTCCGCTCCAACCCCCTGCGGTCCATGCGCGCCGGCGAAGCGGGCGCCGCGCGATGACGATCACCGCGCGGCGCGAGCGCGCGCCCCCTGGCGCAGAGCCAGCGCCCTATGTGCTGGACGAGCAGGTCGGCTTTATCCTGCGGCAGGCGAGCCAGCGCCATGCGAGCCTGTTCGCGGCGCGGCTTGGCGACATCACCCCGACGCAATGGGCCACGCTTTCGAAGCTGTACGAGGTTGGACCCACTTCGCAGAACCGGCTCGGCCGCCTGACGGCGATGGACGTCGCGACGATCAAGGGCGTGGTGGACCGGCTGATGAAACGCGGCTTCGTCGGCTCGCAGACCGACGACGCCGACGCGCGCCGGCGCCTGCTTGCACTGACGGATGAGGGAAGCGCCTTCGTCGCGGCCAGCTTTCCGGACGCCTTCGCGATCAGCGCCGAGACGCTCGCGCCTCTGACGGCGCGGGAGCGCGCGATCTTCATGACGCTCCTGGCGAAGCTGACATGAGGCTGTGCGACGCTCCCCGGCGGCGCCGGAAAAAGCGGCTTGCCAAGCAGGGCGTGCTGCCTATCACTCATACACGAACGATCTTCTCCGGAGCCGCCGGCCGTCGGCGGGATGTTGTGACTCATGCGAAAGAGGCGCCCAATGAAGATTATGACCGCCGTCCACGCCTTGCTTGCGGCCGCGTCCGTCAGTCTGACGCTGCTTACCCCCGCCAGCGCGGCCGACACGATCAAGATCGGCGAGATCAACAGCTATTCGGCGCTGCCGGCCTTCACCGAGCCCTATCGCAAGGGCTGGCAGCTCGCGATCGAGCAGATCAACGCCAAGGGCGGCGTCGACGGGAAGAAGCTCGAGGTCATCTCGAAGGATGACGGCGGCAAGCCGGCCGACGCGGTGACGGCGGCCAACGAACTCGTGTCGGACGACGGCGTGGCGCTGCTCGCGGGAACGTTCTTTTCGAATGTCGGCCTCGCGGTCGCGGATTTCGCCAAGCAGAAGAAGGTTCTGTTTGTCGCCGGCGAGCCGCTGACCGACGCCATCACGTGGTCGAAGGGCAACCGCTACACCTTCCGCCTTCGCCCCTCGAACTACGAGCAGGCGGCGATGCTGGCCGATGAGGCGGCGAAACTGCCGGCGAAGCGATGGGCGACCATCGCGCCGAACTACGAATATGGCCAGTCGGCGGTGGCGGTGTTCAAGAAGCTGCTCAGCGCCAAACGCCCCGACATCCAGTGGGTCGCCGAGCAATGGCCGCCGCAGGGCAAGATTGACGCGGGCGCCGTGCTCGAGGCGATCGACGCGGCCAAGCCCGACGCGATCCTCAACGTCGAATTCGGCGCCGATCTCGTGAAGCTGGTGCGCGAGGGCAATACGCGCGGCACGTTCCAGGGCCGCTCGGTGGTGAGCTTCCTGACGGGCGAGCCGGAATATCTCGATCCGCTGAAGAGCGAGACGCCGGCCGGATGGATCGTCACCGGCTATCCCTGGTACGACGTCAAGACGCCCGAGCACGAAGCGTTTCTGAAGGCCTATCAGGACAAGTATCACGACTATCCGCGCCTCGGCTCGGTGGTCGGCTACTCGCTCATGAATGGCATTGCGGCGATTCTAGCGAAAGCCGGCTCGACCGACACCGACAAGATGATCGCCGCCGCCGAGGGCGTCTCCTTCGACACGCCGTTCGGGCCGGTCACCTTCCGCGCCATCGATCACCAGTCCACCATGGGCGCCTTCACCGGCAAGACGGCGCTCAAGGACGGCAAGGGCGTGATGGTCGACGCCGTCTACCACAAGGGCTCGGACTTCATGCCGTCCGACGCTGAGGTGAAGACGCTCCGCCCGCAGAACTGACGGGAAAAGAGCGCGGCGGCCAGCGTCTCCGCGCAGTCGTCGGGCCCGGCATGCAGCTCTTCGTCATCCAGCTTCTTTCCGGGCTCGCCAGCGCCGCGTCGCTGTTTCTTGTCGCCTCCGGGCTGTCGCTGATCTTCGGCGTCACGCGCATCGTGAATTTCGCCCATGGCGCGTTCTACATGCTCGGCGCCTATATCGCGTTCACGCTGACAGATCGCTTTTCCGGGCCGCTCGGCTTCTGGGGCGGCATGGTCGCGGCCGCGGTCGCGGTCGGCCTGATCGGCGCCGCCTTCGAGATGCTGCTTCTGCGCCGCATCTATCGCGCGCCGGAACTGTTCCAGCTACTCGCGACTTTCGGCGCGACCCTGGTCGTCGAGGACCTCGTGCTCCTGATCTGGGGACCCGACGACCTGCTCGCGCCGCGCGCTCCGGGACTTGCGGGCGCGGTCATGGTGGTCGGAAAGCGGTTTCCCTCTTACGATCTCTTTCTGATCGTTCTGGGTCCGGTCGTGCTCGGGCTTCTTTGGCTCATCCTGCATCGCACCCGCTGGGGCGTGCTGGTGCGCGCGGCGACGCAGGACCGGGACATGGTCGCCGCGCTCGGCGTCAATCAGAAATGGCTGTTCACCGGCGTCTTCGCGCTCGGCGCGCTGCTCGCTGGCCTCGGCGGCGCGCTCGAAGCGCCGCGCGACGCGGTCAATCATGCGATGGACATCAACATCATCGTCGAGATCTTCGTCGTGGTGGTGATCGGCGGCCTCGGCTCGATCGAAGGCGCCTTCGTCGCCTCCATCCTCGTTTCGCTCGTCAACGCTTTCGGCATCCTGGTGCTGCCGAGAAATCTCGCTTGTTCTTGTCTTCCTCCTGATGGCGGTCGTGCTGGTGATCCGCCCGTGGGGCCTGTTCGGCAGGAAGGAGGGCGCGGCGCGCGCCTCCGGGTCCGTGATCGTAACGCCGTGGAGGCCGCTCGACCGGAACGGGCGGCTTGCGGCCCTCGCGCTGGTCGCGGTTGCGGCGCTGCTGCCCGCCGTGCTCGGCCCCTATGGACTGGCGGTCGCGACCGAGGTCGCGATCTTCGTCCTGTTCGCCGCGAGCCTGCATCTGCTCGCTTCGGTCGGCGGCCTCGCCTCGTTCGGCCACGCGGCCTTTCTCGGACTTGGCTGCTACGGCGCGGCGCTGGCGATGAAGGCGCTCGGCCTTTCCATGGTTCCGGCGCTCATCGCCGGCCCGCTCATGGCTGTGGCGGGCGCGGCGATCATCGGCTGGTTCGCGGTCAAGCTGTCGGGCGTTTATTTCGCCATGCTGACGCTCGCCTTCGCCCAAATTCTCTGGTCGATCGCCTTCCAGTGGGTGCCGGTGACGGGCGGCGACAACGGGCTGCTCGGCGTCTGGCCCTCATCATGGGTCGCGAGCCCGGCCCGCTATTACTGGCTGACGCTCGCGCTGGTGACGCTGGCCGTCGCCGGGCTTCGCGCCGTGATCTTTTCGCCGTTCGGCTACGCGCTGCGCGCCGCCCGCGATTCCGACCTGCGCGCCGAGGCGATCGGCATCGACCGGCGCCTCGTGCAATGGCGCGCCTTCATGATTGCGGGGATGAGCGCGGGACTGGCCGGCGCGCTGTTCGCCTTCCTCAAGGGCAGCGTCTTTCCCGATACCATGGGCGTCTCGACCTCGATCGACGGCCTCGTGATGGTGCTGCTCGGCGGCGTCGAAACCGTCTCCGGCCCGATCGTCGGGGCGGTGTTCTACAAGACCCTGTCGATCTGGCTTGTGAATCACACCGACTATTCCAAGCTTGTTCTCGGCCTCGTCATCATCGCGCTCGTGCTCGTCTTTCCAGCGGGCGTCGCCGGCTCGTTCCGATGGCCGGCCGCGCGGGCCAAGGCGCGGTCCAGGGCGCCCGCGTGAGCGCGCTTCTCGAAGTTCGCGGCCTCGCGAAATCCTATGGCGGCGTCAAGGCCGTGGCGCACGTTTCGCTCAGCCTCGAGGCGGGCGAGATCGTCGCGCTGATCGGTCCGAACGGCGCGGGCAAAAGCACCTGCTTCAACATGCTGAACGGCCAGATCCGGCCGGATTCCGGCAGGATCGCGCTGTCGGGCCGCGACATAACGGGCTGGCCGCCGCGCGAGGTCTGGCGCCTCGGCGTCGGGCGCACGTTTCAGATCACCGCGACTTTCGCCTCGATGACGGTCATCGAGAATGTGCAGACCGTCCTGCTTTCGCACGAGCGCCGTGTTGGCCGGCTGTGGGGCCGCGCGACGCGCGCCAACCGCCCGGAGGCGGAAGCCCTCCTCGCCCTCGTCGGCATGATCGGACAGGCGGACAGGCCATGCGCGGAACTTGCTTATGGCGACCTCAAGCGGCTTGAACTCGCGATGGCGCTCGCCAACGCGCCTAAACTGCTGCTTATGGACGAGCCGACGGCTGGCATGTCGCCGCGCGATCGCATCGAGCTCATGGCGCTCACGGGAAAAATCGCGCGCGAGAAAAATCTGGGCGTGCTCTTCACCGAGCACGACATGGACGTGGTGTTCCGCCACGCCGACCGCATTCTCGTGCTGAGCCGCGGCCGCCTGATCGCGGAGGGTCCGCCCGAGGAGGTCAGGCGCAATCCGGAGGTGCAGGCCGTCTATCTCGGCGAAGGTCTGACCTATCACGGCGGTGAGCCGTCATGACGGACATGCTGACCATCCGCGACCTCGACGCGCGTTACGGGGCTGCGCAGATTCTCGACGGGATCGCCTTCTCGGTGCGGCGGGGCGCGGTCACCGCGCTGCTCGGCCGCAACGGCGCCGGCAAGTCCACGACCTTCAAGGCGATCGTCGGACTGGTCGAGCGCAAGGGTTCGGTGCGTTTCCTCGACCGTGAGATCGGCGCGGAGCCGCCCTATCGCATCGCGCGCCTCGGGCTCGGCTATGTGCCGGAGGACCGGCGCATCTTCACCGAGCTCACGATCGAGGAGAACCTCGAGGTCGGCCGCCAGCCGGCGCGCGCCGGCGCGCCCGGCTGGACGCCGGAAAAGGTCTACGCCCTCTTTCCCAATCTCGCGGAAATGCGCCGCCGGCGCGGCGGCGCGATTAGCGGGGGCGAGCAGCAGATGCTGACCATCGGCCGCACGCTCATGGGCAATCCCCTGCTCCTCATGCTCGACGAGCCCTCCGAGGGCATCGCGCCGCGGATCGTGGAGCAGATGGCGAAGGCGATCCTCGACCTCAAGCGCGAAGGCATGAGCCTTCTCGTCTCGGAGCAGAACCTGCATTTCGCGCAGATGATCGCGGACGACGCGGTGATTCTCGAGCGCGGCGCCGTGCGGTACAAGGGAAGCTTCGCGGAGCTTGAGGCCCGTCCCGACGTGCGCGACGCCTATCTGGCGGTATGAAACGCGCTGGCGGAAAAACTGGGCCGTCTGACACAAGGAGGATTTTCATGGCTCATGACGCGCCCGCGACCGGCGGCGCCGGCAAGACGGTGATCCGCAACATCGGCCTTCTGCTCTCGGGGGCGATCGAAAATCCGATCCTCGACGCCGATACGATCGTCGCGGTGGACGGGCGCATCGTTACGGTCGGACGGGCGAAGGACGTGGACGCGGAAGGCGCGACGACAATCGTGGACGCGAAGGGAACCGTGGTCGCGCCGGGCCTCATCGACAGCCACGTCCATCCCGTCTCGGGCGACTGGACTCCGCGCCAGAACCAGCTCGGCTGGATCGACTCGACGCTGCACGGCGGCGTCACCACGATGATCTCGGCCGGCGAGGTGCATCAGCCCGGGCGTCCGCGCGACATTGTCGGCCTCAAGGCGCACGCCATCTTCGCCCAGCGCGCGTTCAGCAATTTCCGCGTCAACGGCGTCAAGCTGCACGCCGGCGCGCCGGTGATCGAGCCGGGCATGACGGAGCAGGACTTCAAGGAGCTTGCCGACGCGGGGGTGAAACTTCTTGGCGAGGTCGGCCTCGGCGGCGTGAAGGACGGCGCGAACGCGAAGCAGATGGTCGCCTGGGCGCGCAAATACGGCATCCAGTCGACCATCCACACCGGCGGCCCCTCGATCCCCGGCTCGGGCCTGATCGGCGCCGACGTCGTGCTGGAGGCGGACACCGACGTCGTCGGCCATGTCAACGGCGGCCACACGGCGCTGCCGGACAAGGAGATCCGCTGCATCTGCGAAGGGTGCCGGCGCGGGCTCGAACTCGTGCATAACGGCAACGAGCGCTCGGCGCTCTTCACCCTGCGCACGGCGGGCGAGCGCAACGAGCTCGACCGCGTGATCCTCGGCACCGACGGGCCGGCGGGCTCGGGCGTCCAGCCGCTCGGGATTATCCGCATGGTCGCGATGCTGGCGAGCCTTGGCGACGTTGCGCCCGAGATCGCCTTCTGCTTCGCGACCGGCAACACCGCGCGGATGCGCGCGCTCGATTGCGGGCTGATCGAAGTCGGCAGGGCCGCCGATTTTGTCTTCATGGACAAGGCGCAGCATTCGGCCGGAGCGAATTTCCTCGATTCGATCCGGCTTGGCGACCTGCCCGGGATCGGCATGACGATGATCGACGGCGTGGTGCGCACCGGCCGCAGCCGCAACACGCCTCCAGCCGAAAAGACGCCTGAAGTCGTGGGGCGCTAACCCGCATTTTCTCGTAGCCCTGTTTGAACGGGAGCTGGCGTGACCGCCTCACCCGCCCTTGACCAGCACGCCCTCAGGCAGCCGGGCGGCGAGATCCCGCCCGGCCTCCCGCCCAAGCCGCTCGGCGTCGGCGGGCGCGCCCTCGGCGGAGACATCGAAGCGCTCCGAACCGTCGGGGCGCAGCACTTCGCCCATAAGCCTGAGCCGGCCCGCCTCGAGCCGGGCGAGGCCGGCGATCGGCGTGCGGCACGAGCCCTCGAGTTCGGCCAGGAAGGCGCGCTCGGCGGCGAGCGCGGTCATGGTCGCGGCGTCCGAGACGGCTCCGAGCGCTTCGAGCGCGCGCTGATCTCCGCTGCGCGCGGTGATCGCGATCGCGCCCTGGCCGGGGGCGGGCAGGAAGGTGTCGAGGTCGAGCACGGCGCGGGCGCGGTGGGCGAGGCCAAGCCGCTTCAGGCCCGCAAGCGCAAGCAGCGTGGCGCCGACCGCGCCGGACTCGGCCTTGGCCAGCCTCGTCTCGACATTGCCGCGCAGGAGCGTGGGCTTGAGATCAGGGCGCAGGCGCAGCGCCTGGGCGTGACGGCGCAGCGAGGCGGCGGCGAATGTCGCGCCGCGCGGCAGTCTCTCGATCGTGTCGGCGAAGGCCGAGATCAGCGCGTCGCGCACGTCCTCGCGCGGCAGACAGGCGCCGATCGCGACGCCGTCGGGCAGGAGGGAGGGCAGGTCCTTGGCCGAGTGCACTGCGGCGTCGATGGCGCCGGCGAGGAGCGCGGCGTCGATTTCCTTGGTGAACAGGCCCTTGCCGCCGGCCTCGGCGAGCGGCCGGTCCTGGATCCGGTCGCCGGTCGTGCGGATGACCTGAAGCGCGATCCGCTCGATCTCCCAGCCGTTGGCCCTGGCCAGCGCGCGGCGCGCCTCATTCGCCTGCGCCAGCGCCAGAGGCGAGCCGCGGGCGCCAAGGGTGAACAGAATGTGCGACGTCATCGGAGCGGCCTGGGCTGCGAGAACGGTCCTGTCAAGCTCGGGCCAGCGGGAGCCCCGCGGGCTATTTCACGCCGTCCTGGTTGATGTCGGCGCGAGGCAATGCCATCAGTGGCCGGCCATGAAAAGATTGATCATCGCCTTCGCCGCCGCGCTGGCGGCGAGCCCCGCGCTCGCGGCGGATGACGGCTATCCGCCGGGCCTGTTCGAGCATTCGCCCGTCGTTCCGGGACCGAACGATCCTGCTGATTCTCAGGCGCCGCCGCCGGATGCAGGCGATGCGCCAGAGGGACACGAGTCGCTGGACGACTATTGCGCCAGCATCGCCTCCCGGACGTTCCACAGTCTCGCCGAAGTCAAGCGCGCGCACGCCCGATGCGACCCCGGGCAGGGCGGCGCGCCGCCCGATCAGTGATCGCGAACTTCGAGACGCTTGCCGGACTTCAAGGATCGCCGCCGCGCCGCGCGACGCGAAAATCTCACCGGACGGCTGCGTCCCGCTGACCGGGCGCGCGGTGTTTCGCTCACACCAGCCGGCTTTGCGCCTTGGCGGCGGCGATGAAGCTGGCAAACAGCGGATGGGGCTCGAAGGGCCTCGATTTGAGCTCCGGATGGAACTGCACGCCGATGAACCAGGGATGGTCGGCGAACTCGATCGTCTCGGGCAGGAGGCCGTCCGGCGACATGCCGGCGAACACGAGGCCCTTCGCTTCCAGGCGCTCACGGTAGGCGGTGTTGACCTCGTAGCGGTGGCGATGGCGCTCCGAAATCTCCGTGTCGCCATAGATGTCGGCGATGCGCGAGCCGGGCTTCAGGTCCGCGCGATAGGCGCCGAGACGCATCGTGCCGCCGAGATCGCCGGCGGCCTCACGCCGCTCGAGTTCGTTGCCCTTTAGCCACTCGGTCATGAGCCCAACCACCGGCTCGGGCGTCGGACCGAATTCGGTCGAGTTCGCCTCCTTAAGCCCGGCCAGCGAACGGGTGGCCTCGATGACGGCCATCTGCATCCCGAAGCAGATGCCGAAATAGGGCACTCTTCGCTCGCGCGCGAAGCGCGCCGCCAGGATCTTGCCTTCGGCGCCGCGCGCGCCGAAGCCGCCGGGCACAAGGATGCCGTTCACGCCCTCGAGCCGCGGCGCGGGATCGGCGCCTTCGAAAATCTCGCTTTCGATCCAGTCGAGCTTGACGCGCACATGATTGGCCATGCCGCCGTGGGTGAGCGCCTCGATCAGCGATTTATAGGCGTCCTTGAGCCCCGTGTACTTGCCGACCACCGCGATCGACACTTCGCCCTCTGGATTGTGATAGGCCTTGGAGACGCTGTCCCAGCGGCGCATGTCGGGCTTGGGCGCGGGCTCGATGCCGAAGGCGGCCAGCACCTCGCGGTCGAGGCCTGCGGCGTGATAGAGCGCCGGCACGTCATAGATCGACCGCGCGTCGCGCGCCTCGATCACGGCGCCCTCGCGCACGTTGCAGAAGAGCGCGAGCTTGCGCCGCTCGTCGCGCGGAATCTCGCGATCGCAGCGGCAAAGCAGGATATGCGGCTGGACGCCGATCGAGCGCAATTCCTTGACCGAGTGCTGGGTCGGCTTGGTCTTGAGCTCGCCCGCGGTCGGAATGAACGGCAGCAGCGTCAGATGGATAAAGACGACATGGCCGCGCGGCAGATCGTTGCCGAGCTGGCGGATCGCCTCGAAGAACGGCAGGCCCTCGATGTCGCCGACCGTGCCGCCGATCTCGACCAGCACGAAGTCGACGCCGTCGTTGCCCTCGAGGACGAAATCCTTGATCGCATTGGTGACGTGCGGAATGACCTGCACCGTCGCGCCGAGGAAGTCGCCGCGCCGCTCTTTCGCGATCAATTCCTGATAGATGCGGCCGGTGGTGATGTTGTCCTGCTTGTTGGCGCTCCGTCCGGTGAAGCGCTCGTAATGGCCGAGATCGAGGTCGGTCTCGGCGCCGTCGTCGGTGACGAACACTTCGCCATGCTGGGTCGGGCTCATCGTGCCCGGATCGACGTTGAGATAAGGGTCGAGCTTGCGCAGGCGGACCGTGTAGCCGCGCGCCTGCAGGAGCGCGCCCAAAGCCGCTGAAGCGAGACCCTTGCCAAGCGAGGAAACCACGCCGCCGGTGATGAAGATATACCGCGCCATGGGGCTTCTCTCCTAACCGATCGCAATCGATTCGGCGAGGAGGAAATTTGACGAGCCAAAAGGCGAGTTCGACCTCGCGGGCGCGCTTGACCGCTCGGCCGAACCAGCGTCAGGTTTCTCTTGAGAAACTGGGCGCCCGACGACGGCGAGCAAGACGAGTGGCGGGAATGCCGGGCAGCGAGTTCATGCTTAGCACCGACGACGGGCAAAGCCTGCTGGCGCGCCGCTGGCTGCCTGAGGGGCGCCCGCGCGCGGTTCTGCAGATCGCCCACGGCCTCACCGAGCACAGCGCCCGCTACGCCCGTCTCGCCGCCGCGCTCAACGCCGCCGGCTACGGGGTCTACGCCAACGACCTGCGCGGCCACGGGCCGGGGGCCGCGCCCGCCGACCTCGGCCATTTCGCCGACGAAGGCGGCTGGGACAAGGTGGTCGGCGACCTCTGGACCCTGAACCGCCTGATCGCGGCCGAACAGCCGGGCGCCCCAATCGTCTTGCTCGGCCATTCGCTGGGCTCGTTCCTCGCCCGCGGGTTTATCGCCGAACATTCCGACGCGCTCGCCGGCGTCGCTCTTTCGGGCTCGAGCGGCAGGCCGCCGATGATCGCGACGCTCGGGCGCCTCATCGCCCGCGAGGAGCGGCTGCGCTTGGGCAAGCGCGGCAAGAGCGACCCCGTCTTCCAAATGTGGTTCGGCGACTTCAACAAGCCGTTCAAGCCCGTGCGCACCCCGTTCGACTGGCTGTCGCGCGACGAGAAGGAGGTCGACGCCTATGTCGCCGATCCCCTCTGCGGCTTTCCGTTCACGACCCAGCTCGCAATCGACGTGCTCGACGCACTCCCCCGTGTCACGAGCCGCGAGAACCTCGCCCGAATTCGGAAGGACTTGCCGATCTATGTCTTCTCCGGCGAGCGCGATCCGGTCGGCGCCAATATCCAGGGCCTGATCGCCGATTTGAAAGCGGCGGGCTTCACCCAGCTCACGACCCGCCTCTTCCCGGGCGCCCGGCACGAGACGCTGAACGAAACGAACCGCGACGAGGTGACTCGCGACCTCGTCGCCTGGCTCGATGGGGTAGTCGGCAAATAACCCGGTATGCGTCAGGCGCGATTCGGCTTAAGTGTTCAATTCTGCGTCCGAAGAAGGTTTTTCAAGGCCTTAACCTAATTTTTCTGCAACTGCGTCGCGCTTGCCCGCGCGTCAGAATCGCTCTCGGCGCATGGCTATAACAACATTACGCCAAGGTATTATAGCGGTGAAAGCTGGGAAATCAAAACGTACAGAGGACTTGGCGATGCGGTCGAGCCCCCCGGGAAACGCGGGGTTCGGGCGCGATGCACGTTCGGCGCCGAGGGTCTGTTTCGCTCATCCGGCGCGCCATGGTCCGTCGGCGGGACGGGCGTCCTGCCCGGACGCCCTATCGCGCGCCTTCTCCCAAAGGGAGAAGGAAAAGGGCGCCTTGATCGCCTTCCGCGCTGCCCATGCCCCCCGAGCGCCCCGTTTCGGACCGGGCCGGGCTGCGCCGCCAGAGACCCAGAAGGACCTCCGACCCCTTGCCCTAGCTAACGGCCTCGGTTGAGGCTCGCGTTGCGCTGAGCTTAAGCTCTGCGAATGAGGGCGAACACAACCCCGACAATGACGATGATGACCGCGAGCCAAATGAGCAGGTGCGCCCCGCTCATGGCGGTGCCGGCCACGCCGCCGAATCCCAAAAAGGCCGCCACGAGCGCGATGACGATCAGGACGAGCGCATAATAGATAAGGTTTCCAGGCATATCGGTGCGTCTCCAGCGGGCCGAATGCGTTTCCGCCAGCCCCGCCTTTGAACGCGGCTGGCCGTGCTTTGTTCCCTACGGCCCTCGGCCGAACGGCGATGTGGTGGCGCATCGCGAGGCGCTCAAGGAGACCAGCCGCAAAGCGTTGTGTTACCGCTGCCTCGACCGCGAGCCACGAAACGAATGCAGAGCAGCCCGAACCAACCCGAGCGCTTGGCTTCGTTTGACGGCGTTGGCGTCGCGTGACAGTCGCCCAATCTTTGATAGAGTGCGCGCGGACGGCTTCGGCTTAAGGCGCACTCGCGAGCGCGGCGTTTGGCGCCCTTGACGCCCGCGTCCCGTCCGGCCCATTGCACGAGCCAGCGCGACCGGCGCGCGACAACATCGAACGCGAGGATGACGGCCATGGCGAACGACCAGATGATGGCGCAGATGTCGACGAAGCCCGGCTTCATCGCGGCGCTCGACCAGAGCGGCGGATCGACGCCCGGCGCGCTGCGGCTCTACGGGATTCCGGACAGCGAATATAAAGGCGACGACGCCAAGATGTTCGATCTCGTGCACGAAATGCGGGTGCGCATCATCACCGCGCCCTCTTTCAAAGGCGACAGGGTCATCGCCGCCATCCTGTTCGAACGCACCATGGACAGCGAGGCGAAGGGCAAGCCGGTCCCGACCTACCTCTGGGAGGAGCGCGGCGTCGTTCCGATCGTCAAGGTCGACAAGGGGCTCGCGGAGGAGAAGGACGGCGTCAGCCTGATGAAGCCCATGCCGGACCTTGACAAGCTGGTCACCCGGGCGGGAAAGCTCGGCGTGTTCGGCACCAAGATGCGTTCAGTCATCAACCTCGCCTCGAAAACCGGCATCGCCGCCATCGCAAGGCAGCAGTTCGAATTCGGCGAGCAGATCCTGAGCCACGGACTCACGCCAATTCTCGAGCCGGAAATCTCGATCAAAAGCCCCGACAAGGCCGGGGCCGAGCGGATCCTGCTTGACGAACTGACCCGAGGGCTCGACGCGCTTCCGGCCGGCCGCAAGGTGATGTTCAAAGTGACATTGCCGGAAGTTCCCGACTTCTACATGCCGCTCATCAACGACAAGCGGGTCGTTCGCGTCGTCGCGCTATCGGGCGGCTATACGCGGGATGACGCTTGCAAGCGCCTCGCCGCCAATCATGGCATGATCGCGAGCTTCTCGCGCGCGCTCGCCGAAAGCCTCAAGCGTTCGATGTCCGACGCCGAGTTCAATAAAGAGCTGACGGATTCGATCGAGGAGATCTACCAGGCCTCCACAGTCAAAGTCTGACCGATTGTCGGTCCGCTTCTAGGGGCGGCTTTGTCGCCGCGTTCCTCGGGATTGGCGTCACGGTTCATGGCCGCGCGCCCGCCGTCGCGATGACGGCTCTGCCTCGCCCTGCGCCCGGCGGGCCTGGCGCGCTCGTGCACAAAGGAATTGCTGTCATCGCAAGATCCTGTCGTTCGACGCCGGCGACCTGAAGAGCCCGGAATTCAGCGCGCCCGACACGAGCCGACGCGCGCCGGCTCGTGTCGACGACGATTTCGCGCTCGCCGAACCGGCGGCGGTTGTCGAGTATAGTGAGGATCGTTGGCTGTTGGCGCCGCCCCTTTCCGCTCACGACCGGCGCCAGCGCGCGACGCAGCGCCGGATCGCGCCCGAGGCCGATCACCATCCCGCCGAGGTCGGCCGTCGTTCGCGAGGGGCGCTGGATCGCGAGAGACGCTGAAAACTCTTCAGCGGGAGCTCGCCCTGTGGGGCGACGCCCCGGCCCGCGACTGTCTGACCGGTGACCTGCCGGCGGTCGGTCTTCCGTCTATCCGGTCATCGCGCTGTCGCCGCGGGTCGCCGCTCGCGGAACGGATTTCGACAAGAACCACCCCATCGGGCCGCGCCTCGCTGCCCGGATCGATCGCCCGTAGACGCTTCCCACCGCTCAACCGACCTGGCCGCCGCACTGGAATCATACCGCTCCGACTTGACTCGGTAGGCCGCGCTCCGCGATGGCGAACAGAGCGGACGGCCCGCGAAGCGGGTCGTTCGCCAACGGGGACATCGAATGAATCCAACGGCTGACATTGTTTTCCTGTTCGACGTCGACAACACGCTGTTCGACAACGACCGATTTCGGGACGACCTTCGAGAACGGCTGCGAGCCGCCCATGGCGATCGCGCCTGCGCGCGTTACTGGGAGATCATGGACGAGCTCTGGGCCGCACTGGGATACATGGACTATCTCGGGGCGCTGGAGCGCCTGAGGCTCGAAGACCCGCACAATTCGGCGATCTTCGACACCGCCAACTGGCTGCTCGATTATCCGTTCGCCGATCGCCTCTATCCGCACGCGCTGGAGGCGGTGAAACATGTCCGGCAGTGGGGACGGCCCGCCATCCTGTCGGACGGCGACGCCATTTTTCAGCCCCGCAAGATCCTGCGCTCGGGCCTGTGGGAGGCGTTCGACGGCAATGTGCTGATCTACATCCATAAGGAGAAGGAACTTAAGGACGTGGAGCGCCGCGTTCCGGCCGCCCGCTACGCGCTCATCGACGACAAGTCGCGCATCCTCGCCGCGGTCAAGGCCGCGTGGGGCGACCGGGTCACCACCATCTTTCCAAAGCAGGGACACTACGCTCTCGAGGAACCGCCGCGGGACGGGGCGTCGGTCGACAGAACGATCGACAAGATCGGCGATTTGCTCGGCCACGATTTCTCAACCCTGGCGTCGTGAATCCCACCGAAAGGGACGCACATGTCCTCTTACGGCGCGAACGCCGCTTGAATTCGCCGCCGACCGCGCGCTCTGAAGCGGCTCATCATGAGCGGATCCCTCATCATCCAGGCTTCCAGCACGCCCTCCGCTGAAAGAGGGCCCGACTTCGCCTGGTCCGTTGGAACGGGGCGCGAGAGCGACGGGAGGTGGACCGCTCTCGCGCCCACCCGGACGCGCGAAGGCCAAAACGGCTTCCCTGGCGGATGGGCGGGGACGGCAAGGCGCACCCAAAGGAAGCGGATCAGGCGTCACCGTCGTCGCCGTCGTCTTCGGCCGGACCGCCCTGCTCAAGGATCCGCTCGGCGATCAGGCCCGCGTTCTCCCGAATGGCCCGCTCGATCCTGTCGGCCATTTCCGGACTCGTCTTCAAGAAGGCTTTGGAGTTCTCCCGGCCCTGCCCGAGCCGCACGCTGTCGAAAGAGAACCAGGCGCCCGACTTCTCCACGACGCCGGCCTTGACGCCGAGGTCGATCAGCTCGCCCGCTTTGGAGACGCCTTCCCCATACATGATGTCGAACTCGACCTGTTTGAATGGCGGCGCGACCTTGTTCTTGACCACCTTGACCCGCGTCTGGTTGCCGACCACTTGGTCGCGCTCCTTGATCGCGCCGATGCGGCGAATGTCGAGGCGGACGGAAGCATAAAACTTGAGAGCATTGCCGCCCGACGTCGTCTCGGGCGAGCCGTACATGACCCCGATCTTCATGCGGATTTGATTGATGAAGATCACCATGGTGTTGGAGCGCGAGATGGAGGCGGTCAGCTTCCGCAACGCTTGGCTCATCAGCCGGGCCTGCAATCCCGGCTGCGATTCGCCCATTTCCCCCTCGATCTCGGCCCTTGGCGTCAGCGCCGCCACCGAGTCGATGACCAGCACGTCAACCGCGCCCGAACGCACCAGCGTATCGGTGATTTCAAGCGCCTGCTCGCCAGTGTCGGGCTGGGAAATGAGGAGATCGTTGAGGTTGACGCCGAGCTTGCGCGCGTAGACGGGATCGAGCGCGTGTTCAGCGTCGACAAAAGCGCAAACGCCGCCCTTCTTCTGCGCTTCCGCGATGACATGTAGCGTCAGGGTCGTTTTGCCGGAGGATTCAGGCCCGTAGATCTCAATCACGCGCCCGCGCGGCAGACCGCCGACGCCGAGCGCGATGTCGAGCCCGAGCGACCCGGTCGGCACCGTCTCGATCTCGACCGCCTTCTGGTTCTTGCCCAGGCGCATGATCGAGCCCTTGCCGAACGCCCGCTCGATCTGCGACAGGGCGGCGTCGAGCGCCTTGGTCTTGTCCACGCTGGTCCCTTCCACGAGGCGAAGATTGGGTTGACTCATAACCATCCTCCTTCTCTCACGGGCAGCGTCCGATCCGCAATCGCGGTTTTTCGCGCCCCCCAATGGAGACACTATGTGCACGGTTTGTTCTCATGCGCAAGTTCTTTTTTTGTTCCAAACGGGTTATAGTGCTTAGGATTTCGAGCAGCACTTTTGACCAAGCGGAGCCGTCTTACCTTTGCCGCGTACCGTCGTGTTTGTCGGCGTTAACTTGCTATGCCCACGACGACTCACGTAACCTCGAAGGCGGGTCGGAGTTTGTTTAGTGAGTGTCTATGATCAGAAGCCGGTTCGATTTTTAGAACGGCTGCATCATAAATCGGAGACAAATTCAGCATGGTCTGTCTGCTGTGCAGGATTTGAATTGTCTATTTGGCGGTGCAAGCAATTCGCTGATCACTTGATTGAATGGTTACCCGAGTACGCCCTCCTTGAAGACGAGCTAAGAGTTCACCACGGGAACATCTTCGTGAAATTAAAACAGGCGGCCGTCCGCGTATACGCCAGCGATAAGTATGAAAGTCGTGGCGAAGCTGGCGAGATCGCTTTACACGCGATTTGTCGTGAGTTCTTTGGTACGATTCCTATCTCTCCGAGAGTATTTTACAAATCATCGTCTAGTGATGTAATTAAGGCCTTCGATATGGTCCATGCATATCTTCCTGCGGAAGGAGCCGTGGAGTTATGGCTAGGTGAATCGAAGTTATACGGAGATCCCCTCGCAGCCTTCATCTCTCTCGCCTGCATCCAACTCGCCGTCAGGCGGCTCGCAAGGCCGTAGACTTTTGAGTCAGGCTCTTAGTCGTGGACGGCTCTGGCGCCGACCGGTGGCCCTCCGCGCTCCACCGAGCCTTTGAATCACATCAACCTTGTTTGGGTCTGGACCCTAGTCAAAGCGGGCGATCGGCAACGCATAATCCGCGAGTTCAGGCCTCATCGCCTCAATGACGAAATCCACGAAAGCCCCCGGCGCGTCGAGGTAAAACTCGCGATCCGAATAGCTGCCGACCTCCGCTTGCATGCCTTGTTGTCGCGCCCAGTCTGCGAGCTCTTCCAAATCGGATTCCGGCGTCTCGCTTAGAAAGGAGACCTGCGACCGCAGTTTATCCGCGTCACGATTGGCCGTAGGGCTGCGGCTGAATTGCAGATCTACATTGGCGACGGGCTGGCGGAGCCAAATCGCGCGCTCGGTCCGCCGAAGCTCAACGAAGCCGAGTTTGGATTTGAGCATCTCGACGACAGTCTCGAAATATTGAGGGTCAAGTCGATTGGCGACGTGATTGAATTGCATCGGCTGCTCCTATGCCGCAGGCCAATCCACAGCGAAATGAATCGGGGCTTCGAGCTACAGTCGCCGCTTCGGTGCCGCTTGTCACCCCCGTGGTTCGCGTCTGCGCCGGTGCCCCGCAATTCGCCGTAGCCTCGCCGGTCGCGAGGCAATACCATGAGACGGAGAAAGCCCCGAGCGCTTTTCAGAGGATCCGGTTAGCGGAGTATAATCACGCGACCAGTTGAAGACATCTCGGAATGGGAGTGAAATGAAACTTCGCGCCGTCGCTTGGGACATTGATGGGACCGTGATCGACAGTGAGCCTTTGCATCATGCGGCGCTTATCGACGCCTCGTTTCGATTCGGCACAGATCTGCAAGAACTTTCATTGATCTACTCCTTTGCCACGGTCACATCGCGACCATGCCGCCATCGACGCTCAGGTCCGCGCCCGTCACGAACGAGGACCCCTCGGAGCATAGGAACAGGATCGCCGCGGCAACCTCCTCGGGCTGAGCGAAACGGCCGACCGGCGTGAGCGGCAGGAACCCAGCGCGCCGTTCGTCGGTGATCTGCTTCTGGATGCCCGTCATCGTAGTGCCCGGGGACACCGAATTGATTTGGATGTTGAGCGGGGCGTATTGCACGCCGGCTTGCCGGGTCAGGGCCAGCACGGCGCCTTTCGACGCGCAATAGGCGGCCGCATTCTTGAGACCGATATGCGCGGCGGTAGAGGCGACGTTGCAGATCTTGCCACGCTTATTGGCGATCATCGTCGCCAGAACGGCTTTCATTCCGAGCCAGACGCCCTTCGCGTTGATGTCCACGATACTGTCCCAGAGGTCCTCGTCCACCTCGTCCACGGTGTCGCCAGGGACGGCGATGCCGGCGTTGCTGACGAGGATGTCGATCGAACCGAACTTCGCCCACACTTCCGCAACGAGAGCGCTCCATCCCTTTGCGTCGCGCACATCGAGGGCGAAGGCCTGCACTTTTCCGCCTTTGGAGGCCATGCCGTAGGCGGGCGGCCGGGGCGCCCTTGATGTCGATCAACGCGACAGCGGCTCCCCGGGCGGCGAACCCTCTCGCCGCCGCGCGGCCAATGCCGTCGCCGGCACCGGTGACGATCGCGACCTTTCCGGTGAAGTCAGTCATCTCTGCTCCGTGTCCAAGTTCAAACGATAGGCGCGATGTCGTCGACCGCCCGGGAACTTCATGTGGTCGCCACGGGCGCATCCCGATAGAGACGCGCGAGCCTTTCCTGGAACGGAGCTTCGAGCTTCGCGAGCGTCCCCGCGATGGGATCGGCGCCCGCGAGCATGGTGTCCGTCGCCTCGCGCGAGAAGTCCACGACGAACTGAGCGCGCTCGCGCCGCCGCGCATCGACCTGTTCCGAGATAGACTCTAGACCGTCGCCGCGTCGCAGCGCCTTGCGGACTTCGTCGACGACCACGCAGGCGTCTTCGACGGCCTGCGTCGCGCCTTGCCCGAGCGTTGGCGCCATGGGGTGGGCGGAGTCTCCGACCAGCAAGACGTCAGGGCCAGCGGCATAGCGCACGCTGCCTTCCTGCAACCTCGCCCAATGGATACGATCGACATGTCTCACGATCGCCTCTATCAGTAACGCGCATTCGCGTGACGCCGGTCTCTCGCTCGGCGTGTAACAGCGGCGCAGCGTCTCGGGGGACTTCATCTCGTCACGGATGATTCCATCAGCGGGAATCGGAAAGGACCCCGCGCAATAAACGAGATCGCCGAGCGTCCGGAAAGCGAGCAGGCGATTGGGGCCGTTGAACCATTGCCCATAATCGTCGATCGGGCAATCGGGCTCGGCCGGAAACAGGATGCGATAGAGGCAGACGCCTAAAAAGTCCGGCTCTTCCTTGCCGCAGAAATGCTGGCGGATGCGCGAATAGCGGCCGTCGCCGGCAATCAGCAGATCGATATCGCCGAGGGTTTGCGCACCGCGGGCGCGGGCGTCGGAATAGCGGACGAACAGGCGCTCCCGGTCGTGTCCGCAGGCCCGCAGCTCCGCTCCGTAGACGATGTTTCCAGCGATCGGCGCTCGAAGAAGCGCGTACAGCTCCGACCAGCGAATCCGAACGCCGAGATTGTCGGCGACGGCTCCGAGCGGCAGGTCCATCAATTGTCGACCGTCCGTGCAACCCACCGTCCAGCGCTTCCAGGGCAGGCTGTTCGCGAGGATGGTCTTGGCGCGCTCCGGCATCACGCTGGTCAGCGACTTGATCGCATTCGGCCCAATGTTGAGCCCGGTGCCGGCGTCCGCCTGGCCGGCGCTGCCGACCTTCTCGAGGCAGATCACTTCGACGTCGTCTCGAGCCGCGAGGCCTGAAGCGACGAGGCTGCCGGCGACGCCCGCGCCTACGATCACGATACGCGGCGGTTTTCGTGCCATGTTCTCGTCTTTCAAGCGCCGCGGTCGGCGATGATCGCGATCAGTCCGCCGCCATCGGGGCCTTGATGCTCGGCGCCGCCGGAAACGAACAGGACGGTGTCATTGAGCACGCTCGCCGCGATGGCGCCCACTGCGCCGCGGATGTGGCGCTGCTGATCGATGTCGCCGTCATTGAGCATCGTGAGGGGCTTGCCGCGCACCAAGCCGTCACGCGAGGCCTCGCATGTGACGAAGGCGGCGCGAAGGCGGGCGGCTTCGTCAGCCGAAAGCTGTCCGGGCGCCTCGAAACCCAGGTCACGGAGCGCGCATCCGATACCCAAGACGTCGAGAGCGTCGGCTAGGGGCGCATGGGCAACGGCGAGCGTTCCCGACCACTTGTCGCTCATGCCAATCACGACGACCTCGTTTGCACTGACTTCGACGCCAGCCGAGCAACTGGCGACGGAGGAGAACGCGCCGTAATCCTTGAGCAGCACCGCTCCCAACGCTCGCTCGGCTGGGATTTCGCCGAGCGCCTTGCCGACGCCCAGCGCCGAGGCGGCTCGGCCCAGTCCCATCAGCTTGCCGGGATTGTCGCTCGCGGGTGCGAAGCCGGCTCTTTGGCTCGCCGCTATATCGGCCAGCGGGAACGCCGGCCCCTTGATCTGGACAAAGTGCACATCGGCGGGGTCCGCGATATCCGCCGCCGCCATGGCGTCGGCGACTGCGGCGGCTGTGAGGTCTATCTGCCGCTGCCGTCCGATATCCCGGGGGTTCAACGGCGGCGTAAAGGCGACCCCCACCGCGAGCGCCTTGCCGGTTGCTGGCGCGGCTCCGGCGGCGGCAATGAAGACGACATAATGGGGCGAAAGCACCCCCTCGACGCCGCCGGAGAAGATGAAGGGAATGCGCTCGCGCACGGCTGCGGGGCTCTCTCCAATGGCGTCGCCGATCATCAGGGAAAGCGACTAGGCGAGGTAGCCGCGGGTGTAGTCGTCGACCAGACCGTTGCCGTGGGTTTTTCCGATCACGGCGACGATCAGCGTGGGATTGACGAGGCCCTCGCGAATTGCGCCCTCGAGGCCCGAAACGTCCGCAGGGTCCGCCAACAGGAATCTCATTACTTCGGCGCGCATGGGGAACCCGGGAGCACTGCGGACGTCATAAGACATACCCCTCCTGCGAGACCGCACGCCAAAGGGATTCAATCATGCGGCCGCCCTCACGCGACGCGCACGGCCTCGTACCAATTCAGGATTTCCGCGCCGTTCATATGCACGACGCCCGGCCAACTCGCGATGTCGACATAGGACTCCTCGAGATAGCGGATGCGATGCGGCTGGCCCATGATGTAGGGATGCAAGGCGATCGCCATGATCTTGGTGCGCTCGGACAATTCGGCGATGTAGCGGTCCAGCGTATCCTGGCACTTTTTGAGCCAATACGGCGATTCGTGATGTTGCAGCACCATCGTCGCCAGATCGTGCGTCTCGAAATTGTAGGGGAGAGTGACGAGCGGGCCGTGCTCCGTCGCTATTGTCGTCGGCTCGTCGTCATAGACCCAGTCGCCGATGTAGCGCACGCCTGCCTCGGGCAGCAGATCGGGCGTCTCCAGCGTCTGGGTCAGGCCGGGTCCGAGCCAGCCGACGGAGCGCTTGCCGACGAAACGCTCAATCACGTCCATCGCGCGATAGATCATGCCGCGCTGATCCTCCTGCCGCTGAAGCGGGATCTGCTCGTAGGCATGGGCCATGAAATCCCAGCCGGCGTCACGCGCCTCGGCCGCCACCCTCGGATAATCCTCGCACACGCGCGCATTGATCGACAATGTCGGACGAAGGCCCAGCTTCGCGAAAAGCTTGTAGAAACGCCACACGCCGACGCGCATGCCGTATTCGTTCCAGGACCAATTGGGCACGTCGGGAATGAGGGTCTGGCCCGACGGCGGCGGCATCGCTTGACGCGCCATCGCGCGCGCGATGTCCCAGACCTCGAGGTTGACGATGGTCCAGACAATCACTTTGCCGCCGGCCGGCGGCTTCAGCGGCGGCCTGTCGACGATGGCGGAATAGAGGGCGCGCTCGCGCGGTATCATGGCTCCAACTCTTACTCATGACATAGGCGCCGCAAGTTGCCCCGCGGCGCCGGGGCGCGCGCGACATGCGGCTAGCCTCGCAACCGCTCGGACTGGCCGAGCCTCGGCGACGAACTCGCAGCGATCACGCCGGCGAAAAAACATAGACGGAATGAACGTAGCCCAGCATCAGCGCGGCGTACCAGACGACGACGGCGATGCCCATGAAGATGCAGAGCGACACGCCGAACGCGCTCATTCGGGGCGATTCCACGAAGGTGCGGGTGGGGTAGGCGCCAAAGGCGCGCGCCTCCATCGACATCACCATTGTCAAAGCGCGGCGCAGGCTGCCGACCAGCAGCGGCATCACATAGCGCTTGGTCTCGCCGATCCGGCCGGAGATCGAACGCTGGCGAGCAACGCCGCGCACCGCATGGGCCGAGCGGATGATCTGAATCTCCTCCTCGATCGTGGGGACGATGCGGAGCGCGATGAAAAACGTGTAGGCGATCCGGTAGGGCATACGCATCTGGGTGACCAGCGCGATGGCGAGGTCGCGCGGATCGGTTGTGCGCACGAACACCATTGAGGACAGCACGATCGCATAGATGCGCAGGGCAGAGGCGAGCGCGTAGTCCGCGCTCTCGGCATAGATCGGTTTGGAGAAGATGTGGAACGCGACCGTATGTCCCGGCAGCGACAGGGTCTGGATGATGAAGAAGCTCATGCTCGCGGCTATGAAGATCCAGGTACCGCGCACCACCTCCGACACCGACAGCCGCGCGAGAAAGAGCGCCGTCCCGAGCACGGCGAGCGTGATGACGACCTGGATCCACGCGATATAGGCGCCGAAGGCGAGCAGCGAGACGCCGAATAGCCAGACCAGCTTGGACATCGGATCGAGCCGATGGAAGAGCGAAGTTCCTGCCTTGAATTGGAACGCGTTGCGGCGGCTCACGGCCGGACTCCCTGGGAATGGGCGATCATCGCCGCGACCCATTCGCGCGAGGACAGCACCGGACGCAAGCCGCTTCCCGGCGCCTTCGCAGCGACGCGGCGGCTCACCTCGTGGATCGGCGGCGCCATCAGGCCCGCCGAGCGGAGCAGATCGGCATCGCCGAACATGTCGATCGGCGGCCCGGCAAATGCGATTTCTCCCGAACGCAGCACCAGCGCGCGGTCGGCCCATTGCGCGACGAGGCGCACGTCATGCGTGATCATCAGGATCGTCGTCCCGTAGCGCTCGCGCAACCGCGCCATCAACCCCATCAGTTGCTGAGCCCGCTCATGATCCTGTCCGATTGTCGGCTCGTCGAGCACCAGCAGCCGCGGCTCGAGCACCAGCATTGTGGCCACACTGAGTCGCCGGCGCTCGCCGAGGCTTAGGCTGAACGGCGAACGGTCGCGATAATGCTCGAGGTCTACAATCTTGAGAACTTCGTCAACGCGCTCGGCGACCGCCTCCTCAGAAAAGTCCCGGACTTTCAATCCGTAGGCCACTTCCTCGTCGACCCGGTCCGTCACGAACTGATGATCGGGGTTCTGGAACACGTAGCCGATGTCGGCTGCGATTTCGCGCGCGTTGAGCCGCGACAGATCCTTGCCCTCGAACATGATTTTCCCTGTCGGCGCCGGATTGATGCCAACAAGCAGTCGCGCGAGCGTCGTCTTGCCCGAACCGTTCTGTCCGAGCAGCGCTATCATTGAATTGGACGAAATGTCGAGGTTCACGCCCTTCAGGATCGGGGACGGGCGATCATATCCGAAATTGAGCTCTTTGATCGAAAGCAACGGCTTGGACGCCCTGCTTTCGGCCGAGGGTTCGACGTGGGCCCCCGCCGAGGCGCCCACGGGAAAAATCCAACTCCGACACAAGTCCTCGGCGTCGTCGATCGACAGCGGAACTTCGGTGAGCGCCAGCGGGCGACGCGCCGCCGCCGCCAGATCGAGCGCCAGTTCCGATACCTGCGGAAACCAGCTCGCGATGGGAACGACTTCCGCTTCCTCCGAATGAACGGCGCGCTGGGAGGAGAACGCCGCGCGAGGGTCGCCGTCGAACACGATGCCGCCGCGATCCATCATCACGACCCGCGAAACTTTGTGAGCGAGCTCGTCGACGCGATGTTCGACCATCACGATCGTCGTGCCATACTCCACGTTGAGGCGGGCCAGCACGGCGAACACTTCGGCCATGCCGGCGGGATCGAGATTGGCGGTCGGCTCGTCGAGAACCAGCAGGCGCGGCTGCGCGGCCAGGACGGCGGCGATGCTGACGCGCTGCTTCTGACCGCCCGAAAGCTCGAATATGGAGCGGTCGCCGAAGCCGGAGAGGCCGACAAAGCCCAGGGCGTTAGCCTGACGCGTCAGAATTTCGGGCGTCGGCCGGCAGAGATTCTCGAGACCGAAGCAAACTTCGTCGCGCACACGGCTGTTGATGATCTGCGCGTCGGGGTCCTGAAAGACCATGCCGACCTCGGTGGCGAATTCAACCACTTTCGTCTCGGCGACCGACTTGCCGCACACCCGGGCGTTCCCCGTCAATGTTCCATGAATCAAATGTGGAGCCGAGCCGTTCAGCAAATTGAGCAGCGTGCTCTTGCCGGATCCGCTCGGCCCAAGGATCAGCACGAACTCGCCGCTATGCACTGTCAGCGAGAGATCGCGCAGGATCGGTTCGCTCTCGCCTTCATAGGTGTAGCTGACCCCCTCGAGCGAGATCATCGGCTGCGAGGGCCCAGGCTCGGTGGCCGCTCTGGAGGATTCGGAGACCGGCGAGGAGCGCGCGTCGGTCTGTGCTCTCATACTTCCCGGGTCGCGCAACAGCGTGGCCCGGGTTTCTGCCGTCAGCACCGCGTCGGCCATCTCACCTGGCCATCTTGGGCTGACCGGAAATCCGCGCCGCCGCTTCTTCCTTGCCGAGGGCGGTGCCGCGCAACACGCCCGCCTTCGCAAGGCCGATTGCGATTGGCTTGACCAGGATGATCGCATAGACTGCGCCACTGATCATGCGGATGATGAGCGCGAGCAGGTTGTAGGAAATCCCCATATCGCCAACCCCGAAGAAATAGACCTCGGGAATCTGCTGAAGGAGCGGAGCGAGCGCGCCCGACAATGCGAGCACCGTAAGCGTCCACTTCCGGTAGCCATAGAAGGCGAAGCCGAGGTCGGACATGAACCCCTGGAGGAAGCCCGCGCCTAACACCATCACACCGTTCGGATTGCCCGACAGCACTTGCGCCACGCCGTTCATGGTCTCGGCGATCGTCGCCGCACCCGGCTTGCGGATGATGTAGCCGGCGAGCGGCCCTGAAATGTAGAAGCCGCCGCAGATCGCGGCGAAGGCCAGGAAGCCGTAGCTGCCTGAGAAGGTCATGAAGAGGCGGCCGAGCATCGCGTTGGGAGTGCCCAGCACCCCGTTGATGACACCGATGATCGCCATGATCACGATTTCCATCAATGTGAAGGCGACAAAGATCTTGCCCGCCTGGTCGCGGTTTATGAAATACGCGATTCCCGCCAACACGATCCCGACGATCGCTACGAACAGATAGATAAGTCCTACCGTCATCGCTCACCCTCCACGCTGTCATCGACAAACAATGCGCTCCGACATCCTCACACTCGAGAAAGGTGAGATAGGTTCCGCGCAAACCTGTGCTCCGCACGCGGGATGGACAAGACCGAAGTCTTCGTAGATACCGCGCTACTATTTCTCGTGAAATTTGCATGCAATATTCGATACGGCACAAGACGATAGTTTAGTCATTCGATCTTCATTTTCGGGCGCCATGCCCACGAATTGTGCCGTCATGTGTGCTTCGGTGCCGAAGTGGGGCTCTGACGCACTTTCGATGAAAGCGCCGCTTATGCGACGCCCATGACGCGAGCTTGGAGCAGGTCGAGGTTTCCGCGGCCGTACATCTGGCGCTTTACGAGCTTCAGCTTGCAAATTTGGCCGTCAGTCTGCCCGTTGGACCATGGCAAGGCAATCGCCGCCTCGATCGCCGCTCTGTCTTTGGACACGCCGTTGGCGAATGCGGCGACGAGGCTGAGCCGGGCTCTGCCGATCCAGGCGTCAAGGTCAGCGAGCGCCTTTCGGCGAATGATGCCCTGGAACTCCAGGATGATCTCTCGCGCCTCCACCAGAACGGTGACGCCGCTTTCTATTGTGGCGACCGTTATCGTCTCTGCCTTCGACAGCCGCTCCCGGCCGACCGTCAGAAGGCGCGCAACAGTGCGGGCGGCCTTGTCACGCGAACGGTAGCGCGCATCCGGTTGTCGGGTAAGATGGCGCATGACGATCTCGTTTGCCCGCCATCAGTTCCCGCCTGCGGTCATCCGGCACGCCGTTTGGCTCTAGATGCGTTTCACGCTCAGCTATCGCGACATCGAAGATCTGCTTGCGGAGCGCGGTCTGGATATCTCCTACGAAACGGTGCGACGATGGGTATTGAAGTTCGGGCCGTTGTTCGCCCGAGAACATCGGCGTCGACGCCCGCGGCCAACCTCTCGGTGGCATCTCGATGAGATGGCCGTGACGATCGCGGGCCGGCAGTTCTGGCTCTGGCGCGCGGTTGACGACGAAGGCGAGGTTCTCGACCTGCTCGTGCAACGACGGCGCGATAAAGCCGCAGCGGTGAAACTGATGCGCAAGCTGGTCAAGAAACAAGGCTTCGCGCCCGATGTGCTAGTGACCGACAAGCTGCGGTCTTACGGCGCGGCAAAGTCCGAAATCGGATTGTCGGCTCGCCACCACCAGGGCTTACGCGCAAACAATCGGGCTGAGAATTCGCACCGGCCGACACGACGGCGCGAGCGCAAGATGCAGCGTTTCAAATCGCCCGGATCAGCCCAACGCTTCTTGTCCGTGCACGCCGTCGTCCAAAACACGTTCAACGTCCAGCGCCATCTCACATCCCGCCGCACGCTCCGCGTCTTCCGAGAGGCAGCCTTCCGGACGTGGCGAGCCGCCACCGCGGCCTGAACCTGGGCTGAACTTCCAATCTTCACGCGGCCAAAATTAGTTCGCGTGATGGTGTGGACGTCGCTCGCGCGGCATCTGGCTCAAGGAAGTGCCGTGCCAAGATGGTGTCGTTGAAAGCAACATCTGAAGGAGCGACGTCCGTGGGAAAGTCTATCATCAATTTGTCATCTGTCACGACGGTCGGGCTCGATCTGGCCAAGCACGTTTTTCAAGTCCATTGCGTTGATGCTTCGGGGCGGGTTGTTGTCGCCAAAGCGATCAGGCGCAATAAGCTGCTGGAGTTCTTCGCTTCGCTGCCGCCTTGCCTGGTGGGGCTTGAGGCCTCCGGGTCGGCGCATCATTGGGCGCGCGAGCTGATCGAGCTTGGCCACGAGGCGCGCATGATGCCTCCGGCTTATGTGAAGCCCTATATTCGCCGGCAGAAGAACGACGCGTCGGACGCGGCGGCGATCTGCGAGGCGGTGACGCGGCCTTCGATGCGATTTGTCGCCGTGCGCTCGCTCATGAACCAGGCGGCGTTGATGCGTCACAAGATGCGGGAAATGTTGGTCTCTCAGCGAACGCAATTGCTGAACGGCTTGCGCGGCCACTTGACCGAGATCGGCGTGATCGCGGCTCAGGGGCCGAGACACGCCCGCGAACTGGCTGAGCTGATCGAAGCCTGCGACGAAACAATTCCGTTTGAAGTGTGCGAGGCGCTGGCGCCGCTTGTGGTGCAATTGCGCAACCTAGACGAAGCGATAGCGCGGCTCGACCGAACGATCGCAAAGCTGGCGCAGAAGGACGAAACGGCCCGCCGGCTGATGAGCATTCCTGGCTTCGGACCGATCACCGCCTCGGCGATGGCGGCGACTATTCAGGATACGTCCAGCTTCGCCGGCCCGCGCGAGTTCGCCGCCTTTCTCGGGCTGACGCCCAAGCAGAACTCTTCCGGCGGCAAGCCCAAGCTCGGGCGCATCTCGAAGATGGGCAATCGGAACTTGCGCAAACTGCTCGTCGTGGGCGCGCACGCGGTGCTGTTTCACCGTAAGCCCCACACCGATCCGTTGCGGATGTGGGCGAAGAAGCTGATCGAGAAGAAACCCTTCAAGCTCGTCGCCGTGGCGCTTGCCAACAAGATGGCGCGCATTGCCTTCGCGATCCTGCGGAGCAAGACAGTCTATCGGGAAATTCCGGCGTAAGGAGCGCCGGCTGGGTTCGCGGCTGAGGCTCACCAAAGAGCCCTGGCACAGGAATCGAGGGTGACCATGAGGTGATGCGCAGGAAAGCGGATTGATCCTGAAGCCCGTGGCGTTGTCTGCGCAGTCAAGCGCGCTCACGTGATGGGGGCAACGGATCAGCGGACAACATCAGGGCCAGCGGATCAAATTCTCCGCGCGAAAGGCCGAAGACATGACCGCACCCACGATCAGCGCAACGCCGAAAAAAGCCCTTGATCAGCGGGCGACAATGGTATGGACCCCGCCCTCCGGGCGCGGGTTACGATCGGCCGTTAGCTGCTTCGAGGGAGAACTGTCATGCAGATCGTTCGCATTGGCTTGGATCTGGCGAAATATGTCTTCGAGATTCACGGCGTCGACGCTCATGGAAAGACGGTGCTGCGCAAGACGCTTCGTCGTCACGCCGTGTCAACGTTCTTCGCAAACCTGCCGCCGTGCCTTGTCGGCCTGGAGGCATCGAACGGCGCCCACTTTTGGGCGAAGGCGCTTTCCGATCTTGGTCACGACGTCCGACTGATCAGTCCGCAGTTTGTCACGCCCTATGTGAAGTCCAACAAGAACGATCGGAATGATGCGGAGGCGATCTGCGAGGCGGTAGGCCGACCGAACATGCGCTTCGTGCCGGTCAAGTCCCCCGAACAGCTGGCGGTGCAGGCGGTTCATCGGATTCGCAGTCGCCTGGTTGCCGACCGCGTCAGGCTCGTCAATCAGGTCCGCGGTCTTCTCGGGGAACACGGCATTGTCGTTGCAAAGGACATCGGCAATCTGCGGCGGGCTTTGGCGAGAATCGTCGGCGACAATGAGGACCACGCTCTCCATGACCTTGTTCGCTCGCTCATGGGAGAGCTACGGGAAGAACTGACCGAATTGGATGCGCGGATTGCAGGTTACGATCGAAAGATCCGAGAGCTCTATCGCAACAGCGAGATCTGCCAGCGTCTCGGCAAGGTCGAAGGGATCGGCCCGGTGACGGCGACAGCGCTGGTCGCTGCCGTCGGCGACCGAAGCTCGTTCAAGAACGGACGTCAGTTTGCGGCCTGGCTTGGCCTTGTTCCCAAACAGCGATCGAGTGGCGGCCGCGCCAGACTATTCGGCATCAGTAAACGGGGAGATCGCTATCTGCGCACGTTGCTGATCCACGGCGCTCGCTCCGCGCTTGGGCGGGTTCGAGACAAGCAGGATCCGAGAAGCCTGTGGCTAGGCAGGATGCGGCAGCGGCGACACCCCAACATTGTCGCCGTCGCGCTCGCCAACAAGAATGCGCGGATCGCCTGGAGCTTGCTCACCAGCGACAGCGTCTATGACGCCAGTCTTTCGGTTGGCGCAGCCTGAAAGCAAATCCCAAATGAAAGGATCGATCAGTCTCACCTAGCAATTGCAACGATTGGTAGAAGATGGCGAAACGGTCACTCCGTCGCTTCCCGAACCTGGTGTCTGGACCGGCATGGCTTCGGCCAATGCCTTGGCGCCGTTGAGGTGGAAGCGCGCGAAAATCCATCGTGGCTCGCGGCGATGACGACGATCGCTCACGCCGCATCAGGAAGCCGGATATACGTCGGCAGTTGTGACCTTGGGACCAGCCTTTGCCAAACCCGTTGCAATCGGGCGGGGTCCATATACGTCCAGACATGACAGCGCCCTTTGAATTTCCCGATGTGGCCTGCGACGATTTTGACGGGGTCGCGTTTGCCGCCCTCGTCCTCGTCGCTCGACAAGTTCATCGCCTTCATGATCCGGCGGAGGATGCGGCGGGAATCGTCGGCGTCGAGGATGTCGAAGTTGTCGCGCAACGGTGCGACTTCTGGACCGGCGCGCAGCTGACGGGCCGCAAAGCCATGAAACGTGCCTAGCCAGTGCGGAGCAGCGTCGGAACCCAGGGCTGCACGGATGCGACTTGCCATTTCGCTTGCCGCCTTGTTGGTGAAGGTGACGGCGAGAACGCGATGGGGCGGAATGCCGTCGACCGCGATCCGGTGAGCGACGGTTGCGGTCAGCGTCGAGGTCTTTCCGGTCCCTGCCCCGGCCAACACGAGGATCGAGCCTGGGTGACAAGCGGCGTTGATCTCGGTTTTGGTTAGGCTCGAGGTGATCGCGTCGAAAGAAGCGGGACTATCGGCGAAATCGCGGTCCGGATGATCAGGCGGCGGCCGAGTCGGTTCGCCGGCGAGCGCCGCCCATTCGTCGTAAGCTGCGGCGTCTCCGTCTGAGTCAATGTCGAATGCGGGGTCATCATCAGGATTCGACATGACGTTCGGCTCCATCGAGAGTGGGAAAGAGACAGAGGTTGGGGAAGGGGATTCGCAGTGCGGAATAATGGGTGCGTTCGAGTGCATCGAACCGTTCGATGAACAGCCTCTGGGCAACGCGCGGGGGCCAGGGCTCCCAAAGCGCGAAACCGCAGGGCGAAAGAGGATCTTGGAGGAGCCGGACTTCCGCGATGCGCAGGGTCTTGCGCATGTCGACCCGGCTCCAGCCCACGACATGGAAAGCTTCGGACGCGGCGGCGAGGCGGTCGGCGCGCTTGTGGATCGCGTAAGCCTCGGGCGTCCATTCCGGGAGTTGATAGCGTGTGTCGATCGCGCTCTGCAGTCGCGCATCAAGGGCGCGGAACGGTTCGCCGAGCTGCGCTTTGAGCGGCGTGATGCAGTCCCAGCGGAGCATGAGTTCGGTGGCGTCATGCAGGAGTTCGCGCAGGGCCTCGCCTGGGGTTAGCGCGCCGTCCGCCTCTCGGATCGTGAGCACGGTTAGGCTATGTTGGGCGACGGACAGCGGATGTTCCCATCGTGAAGCCCCGCGCCCCATCGCATGGTGCGCGAGAGGCCGGCCGCGAGGTCATCGTCGGTCCAGGCGTGCGGGTCCGGATTGAGGAGGTCGAGCTGGCGTCTCGATTTGAGGAGCACGAAGGCGCGGGGTTCTGCGCCCGAGGGAGAGGCCGTGGTGTCGGCTGTCATGACGTCGATCCTTGATGTTGTGAGCGGGCGCGAAGGACGTCATTCCAGTCGCCCGCCTTCGACTGGAGGCCGAAGCCGCGCGAACGGCGCGCTGAATTTTTCCGCGAGCGATCGGCGGCGTTCTGCGAAGCGATCGCCCGGTCCATTGGCGTCCGTGGCGCTGCAGAAGAGTGCGCCGGGGAGCGTCGCCATGGCTGTGAGCAGCGCCTCGAGCGCGGCGATCGTGCCCGGCCCCATGCCCCCGCCGCTTGCCGCGTAGAGCGTATCGGCGCGAAGACTTCTCGATGGCGGCAACGCTCAGAGCGTCAATCGCGGCCTCGGCGAGAACGAGCCGCGGGAAGGATTGAGCCGATGGGGGCAAGCGGAAGAGGGACTTGGCGCCGCCGGCGAGCGAGCCTTTGTAGGTCGGCCCGCGAATGTCGACGTGGGCGACCGAACCCGCGCCGTTGAAATGAGCGAACCAGGCGCTGCCGGCCGGGCCCTCCCGCAGGACGCCGGCCGCGGAAGCCGCCTCGATGATCGTCAATGGAAGGATGCGCTTCCGGGCAAGATAGCGCCAGGTCGGCGAATCCGGCCACACGGCCTTCCGATCGGCCCAACGTTCGGCGACTGGTCTGTCCGAGGCTTTGCGGCGCCCTGCCCTTTCGGCGATCGGAAAGCGAGGCGACAATCCCGCGAATTCGCGCAGGCGCTTTCGGACATGACCGAAGTTGATCCCCGGCTCCAGGCGCTGGACGAGGCTGAACGCATCGCCCTTGGCGTCGCTGGTCGGATCCCACCAGCCTTTACCGCCGTGGCTGACGATCAGGATCTCGCCCTTTCCGCGGCGATACTTCAGGCTGAGCTTGGTGCTCTCCTTCCGGTCGAGCATCCAGGGCGGCAGTGTACGCTCGAGCACGACGGCGCAATGCACCTTGTAGCGCAGCTCTTCGATTTCCGGGTCGCTCATGGTCGCTCCTTGCGTTTGAGCGCAGGAGCTCGGCTGTCTGGCCTTGGGCTTCTCTTCGCCCCTGCCCTGCCCACCGACCGCGAAGCGGGCGCGCTGCAAGGGCGCGCAGAACGCGCGGGAGCCCCGCGACGAACCCTTGTCGGCGCGGCCGGCGCTAGCGGTAGCCACGGTGGTCAGCAGTTGCGGCTGTTCAACGCCCACTACGACGAATACGGATTTCAGCCGATCGTCGTGTTCGACGGCGAGGGCCGCTTCGTCACCGCCGTGCTTCGTCCCGCCAAGCGGCCGAGCGGCAAGGAGATCAAGCCCTTCCTGAGGCGCCTGTTGCGCGCGATCCGCGCTCACTGGCCTAACACGGAGATCCTGCTGCGGGCCGACAGCCACTATTGCGGTCGCGAGGTTCTCGATTGGTGTCGCGCCAATGGCCTCGATTACATCCTCGGCATCGCGCCAACCGCGACATTGCGCCGCCATGTCGAAGGTCTCGAAGCCAGCACGAAGGCGAGATTCGAGGCCGCGCCGCGAGATGGCAAGCTTCGTCGTTTCATAGAGTTCTTCGACGGCGCGCAAAGCTGGAGCCGGGTCGAGCGGATCATCGCTCGCGTCGAAGCGGGCGCGGAAGGACCGGACACCCGCTTCGTCGTCACCAATCTGAGCAAACGCGACGCTCGCCGGCTCTACGTGGATGTCTATTGCCGGCGCGGCCAGGCAGAAAACCATATCAAGTCCTGGAAGACCCATCTGGCGGCGGATCGCACGTCCTGCTCCAAGGCGACAGCCAACCAGTTTCGGTTGTTCCTGCATGCGGGCGCGTACTGGCTGATGTGGGGACTTCGCGTGTCGATGCCAAAGCGTTCGATGTGGCGCGTCGCCCAGTTCGACACGTTGCGCCTGCGCCTCATCAAGATCGCCGCCCGCATCGTCGAGATGAAGACCATGATCCGGGTGCACTTGCCGACCTCATGCCCCGCTCAGGATATCCTGCGCTTCGCTCTGGGACGCATACCGCGCCTCGTCACATGACAGACGGGGAATGAGGCCCCAAACATTCACCGACGTCCCTTCAACCCGCAAACCCTCATTCCTCAGACTCCGGCTCCGTGGAGCCGACGAGCCGCGGCCAAACGTCTGCGAAGTTCAAAAAAATCACCCGAACCCGGCCCAGCCGTGCGCGAACTCGTCAAAGCGCTGCATTAAGCGGGTTATATTAGTTGGCGTCCGAGACCATGCTCCGCGCTCGCGTAACATACGCAACGCGCGGGGCCTGGAGCAATAGGCTACGAGAGCCTCCCCGCGAGGCTTGCGTCGGCCTATTGTAACGCGTCACGATGGAGCGATCGATCTTAGGCAAAAGGACCTGAATTTATGGCCAAAAAGAAAACCCCAGGCCGCGCCTCTTGGACGAAGGAAGACGTTCGCGCGCTCAAAGCGCACTCGAAATCAAAAACCCCGGCCGCTGAAGTCGCAAAAGCCTTGAAGCAAACTGAGGGCGCGGGCGTCGGCCTTGGTCATCGGCGCTGAGAGGAACGCTATGTCGGAGCCTTGGAGCAACGGGCAGACCGAAGGACAGATCAACAGACTGAAGACCCTCAAGCGAGCCATGTATGGCCGCGCCGGTGTTGAGTTGCTCCGCGCTCGGATGATGCCGTTGTAAGAAAACGATTTGCACCAAGAGTCAATCAGACCCCAATTACGTGCCAACCGACACAGGGGTCTGAGGCCGCGCCGCGGTGATCACATGTCGGACGGAGGATGCTCCCTGCACCAATGTTCGGCGATGTCCCGGCCGGTACAAAACCAGACCCGATCCCGTTTGCGCGCATGATCCAGGAATTTGATCAGCCCGACCGCCTTCGCCGGCCGACCAATGAGGCGATCGTGCAGCGCGAGAACTCATGATCTTCGGTCGCTCGGCGCCCTCTTGGTAAAGCAGGTCGAAACAATCGATCATGTACTGCGCGAATTCTTCGGCCGTGCTGAATCCCGTATTGCGATCAAATCGATTGTCGTTGGTTTCAAGCGAGTAGGGGACCACCAAGTGAGTGCGAGCGCCGAACCTCACCCAGAAAGGCAGTTCGTCCCCCAAATAGTCCCGGTCGTACAAAAATCCCCCGTGCTCGATGATGAGCCGCCGGGTGTTGATGCTTGACCGACCGCTGAACCAGCCGACCGGCGGCGCGCCAGTCAGCTTCTTTATGCCTTTGACTGCAAGCCTGAGGTGTTCGCGCTCCTCGTCTCCGCTCGTTTGGCAATAGTCGAGCCAGCGCCAACCGTGGCTTACAATCTCATGCCCCTCTTCGACAAAGGCTCGCGTCAATTCGGGATACATCAGCATTCCGCGCACGACGCCGAGGATGCTGACCTTCACATCGAAGCGCTTGAATATGCGCAACAACCGCCAACAACCGACACGCGGCCCATACTCGAACACCGATTCGACCAGAAGGCTTCGCTTTCCTCTGTAGGCGGGAAATCCGATGTCGGTGAGCATGTCTTCGGAATGTTGATCCCCTTCCAAAATCGAGTGCTCCCCGCCGGCCTCGACGTTGAGATTGATGTTGACCGCTATGTGGGCGCCGCCCGGCCAGCGCGCTTCGGGCAGCTCGGCTCCGTAGCCGCGAAAGTCCCGCGCCGGCCCAAGATTCCGTTTGGCTTGTCCGCCCTTGGGCTTTGCGGACGCCTCGGCGCGAGCGCTCATCAAACTTCGTTTGGGCGGCAGGGCTCATCTCCATTCACAAACGCGTCACGGCGCCGCGCGGATAACGAAACACTGGCCGCGCGACGTCTCTCTCCAGCACTCGAACTTATCGGACTCGACGGCCACTATCGGCAAATCGCGTACGCTTCCATGTGCCGCGGCGTCGCGGCTGCCTTGATTACGCCGCCGGCGGATGAAGCCGCGCATAGTCGACCGAGCGACCATCCGTCAGCGATGTTGAGCAGATGACCGCGCCGCGCCAACTCGTCGAGCATTTCGGGCTCAAATCGGTCTTCAATCGAGAGCACGCCCGGCTTGGCCACGCGCGGCGTGAAGGAGGCGGGGAAGTGCGCGCTGTTGAACATTGGCGAGTCTATCGCTTCTTGGAGGTTCAACCGCTCATGAAAATGGCGGAGCAAGAGCAGGAGCGTCCACTGATCCTGTTGATCGCCGCCGGGCGAGCCGCAGACGAGATAGGGTTCGCCGTCGCGCTCGACCAGGGTTGGCGAGAGGGTTGTGCGCGGCCTAGCGCCCGGGATCAGACTCGAGGGCAAGCCCTCTGCGAGCCAGAACATTTGCGCTCGCGTTTCCAGCGGAAAACCCAGTTCTGGGATGACGGGCGAGCTTTGGAACCATCCTCCGCTTGGCGTCGCCGCGATCATATTGCCCCAGCGATCGATGATGTCGAGATGGACTGTGTCGCCGCGATGATCCGGCAGCTCAGCGAACGTCGGCTCTCCGCCTCCTGGTCCAACCTGAGGCGGACACGCGCGCGCGAGTGCGAGCATCGTCTCAAGTCGTGGCGTCGATATGTCCGGGAGCCCTGGGCGCAACTCCATCGACGCTTGTTTCGAGATCAGCCGCCGGCGCTCGTCATTGTACGCATCGCTCAAGAGCGACGTCAGAGGTATCTCGGAGAACGCCGGATCGCCGTAGAACCCCTCGCGATCGGCGAAGGCGAGTTTGGAGCATTCGGTCACGACGTGCACGAAATCCGTGCTGTCGGAAGCGAGCGCGTCAAGATCGAATCCCTTCAGGAGAGCCAGTTGCTGTAGGAGCACCGGCCCTTGACCCCAGGGGCCGGTCTTGTGAACGCGGTAGCGGCCATAATCGTAGCTCATCGGTTGTTCGACCGAAGCGCTCCACTTCGCCATGTCGTCCGCCGCCAGAAGAGCAACGTTGCGTCGACCGCTTCCGTCCATCTGGGGGGTTCTGGTCGAGAACCGCTCGATCGCCTCAGCGACGAAGCCGCGATAGAAGGCGTTACGCGCGGCTTCGATCTGTCGTTCGCGATCGCCTCCTGCCGCTTTCGCTTCTGCAAGGATTCGCTTGTATGTCCGGGCGACAGCCGGAGTGGCGAACAGAGCGCCTGGCGCTGGCGGCTTGCCGCCGGGCAGCCACGTCGCCGCCGAACTGGGCCATTCGGCCTTGAAAAAATCGACCAGCGGCAGCAGCGCCATCGTCACCCGAGGCAGGATCGGGAATTGTCTCTCGGCATAGCCGATCGCTGGCGTCAGGACCTCCTCTACGGTCCTGGTTCCGAAATCGCGCAGCAGCAGCATCCAGCCGTCGAACGCGCCGGGGACTGCCGCTGCCAGAAATCCCGTACCCGGGATCATCCCGAGCCCGAGCTCTCGGAATTTGGCGATCGTGGCGGCCTCCGGCGCGGTTCCCTGAGCACAAAGGACGCGAACCGCGCGGTTGCGGGCACAATAGAAGAGCGCCGGCATATCGCCGGCTGGGCCTGAGAGATGGGGCTCGACGATTTGCAGCGTAAAGCCTGTCGCTGCCGCTGCGTCGAAGGCGTTGCCTCCTCGCTCAAGGATGGACATCCCTACGGCAGAGGCTAGCCAATGCGTCGAACTCACCGCGCCGAAGACGCCGATGAGCTCCGGTCGCGTCGTGAACCTGCGGCGGCCCGATGCGCCCGGGCGCGGTGAGCCACTCACGATCGTTTTCCATTGCTGATCAGCTCAATCGCCTCGTCGGTCGACAACACGCCCCCGAAAGCCTGGAGGAAGATGGAAAGCGTCGCGTTGTGTTCCACGTCGTTGCGCGAGGCGTTGCGTCGGAGATCATGATCGTCTTGAAATTGCGCATGGCGGCATCTCGCGCCGTGCATTCGCAACAGACGTTCGTCACGGTGCCGACTACGAGCGCCGTGTCGACGCCGCGCGACCGCAGCAAGCGCTCCAGCTCTTGGTTTGGATCGGCGAATGGAGTGAGCCGATTTTTCGAGACCCGAAGATCCTCCGGGCTCCGGTTCAGCTCGCGCCACAACGTGTGTTCCGGCTTTCCCTCCTGGAAGGCAAGGCGAAATCGATCTGACGCCTCGCCTGTGATGATGAAATTGAAGAACGTCGTCCAGTCGCGCTCCGCCCCGGGCCCGTAAGTCGAGACGATCCACACAATTGTCCCGCCTGCCCGCCGCAGCGCGTTGGCGAGGCGATTGATGTTTGGAACAATCTCGCGGGCGATAGGAATCTCCGCGACCGCTCCCGGCGCGATGAACCCGGTTTGCATATCCACGACAAACAGCGCTGTCTTGCGCGGCTCGATCGTCGTGAACGGCTGTACGGGCGCCCCGCCGACGCAGCGAAATATCGATGGCCTGTTGTGCGATCTCGACCTTGTGCACAGCGGTTCGGCTCCTCTCGCCCGCGCTTTAAAATCGTATGCTAACGGGAAGGCTCGCGAGCGCCTATCCCTATTAGAAAATTCTGCGCCACGGACTCGTGCGCAAAGCTGGCGTCAGCTAAGCTCTCCGCTCCGCCAATTGAGCGCCCATGCTGATCGACCTGATATGAGCCGCGCGCGACCGAAGTCCTCGACCGTCAAGCTTTCCGCCGCGGAGCCGCGTCGCAATCGTGGCGCCGCGCGCGATTTTTACGGCTATGGTCCCAATCCTCCCGATCCGCGATGGCCTGGCGGCGCGCGGATTGCGGTGAACATCAATCTGAATGTTGAAGCGGGAGGCGAGCATTGCCTTATCGAAGGGGACGCCCGCTCCGAGGATGCGCTGAACGATATCGGCTTGCCGTCCTACGTTGGCGCTCGAAACCCCGCCGTGGAATCCGTCTTCGAATATGGGCCGCGCAGCGGATGCTGGCGACTGTTGCGCATCTTCAAGCGCTTCAACGTCAAGATCAGCATCCTCGGCGTCGTTCGGGCGCTTGAGCAGTGTCCGGAGCTGACGCAAGCCTTTGTCGCCGAAGGCCACGAGATCGTCAGTCACGGCTATAGGTGGCTCGACTATCTCGAGATCGATGAGAAGACCGAGCGCGAGCATATCCGGCTCGCGGTCTCTGGACTGAAGCAGCTGACGGGGCAGGCTCCCATGGGCTGGTTTAACGGTCGCTCGAGTAACAATACGCGACGCCTGTTGGTCGAGCACGGCGGCTTTTTGTACGATCGGGATTACCTGGGCGACGAGCTTCCCTTCTGGGTTAAAGTTGGCAAGCGGAGCCACCTTGTGATTCCGACGTCCTTCGAGACGAACGACAATCGATTCGACCAGAATTCCGGCTTTCGCACCGCCGACGGCTTCGCCCGCTACATGATGGATTGCTTCGATCTGCTCTATGAAGAGGGCGCCGAACATCCCAAGATGATGGCGATCAATCTGCACGATCGCCTCACTGGCCGGCCAGCCAAGGCGGTTGGATTGATCAAGTTCCTGGAGCATGCGCAGAAGCACGATCGGGTTTGGTTTTGCACCGGGCGAGACATCGCAGAGCATTGGCGGCGCGAGCATCCCGATCCGCGGATGGCGTGAGGCGAACTCAGGGTATCGAAGCGCCGAACGGTCGATATTCGATGTCGTAGCCAAAGTAGCGTGGGCCGACGAGCTTGAGGCCCGCGGCTGTCCGCCATTGGGGTGCGCAAGGAATGGCGACCGCCACGACGCGCAATCCGAATCGGATGGTTTCGGTGGTGATCGGCGCGCCGGTGTCGGCGTCGAGAAGAGTGATCAGGTCCGGAGTGGTGACCAGCGGCTTTCCGTCTTGTTCGGCGATCAGGAATTCATTCTGAAAAGCGATCCGGTGGAGCGCCCGCGGTACGCATCGACGCCCTCAAATTTCGCGTCGCCGCGGGCAAATCCAGTTTCGGTGCGTCGCGCGATGTCGATCACCCGACCTTCAAAAATCGTCCGCGCGCTTAGCTTCGATTGAATTGCCGCAATCGCGGCGGTGTGCGAAAGGCGACTCTCCCGCAAAATCTCGCCGAGCCGTCTAGCAAAAGTCAGCGTGCCGCGGACGCACGATTTCTTCGCAACCGCGCCGCTCATCGGGTAGAGCGCGATGAGCACGGAACCGCCCATTTCGATCGTGGCGGAACGGGCGAGCCTTTCGGTCCAGCGGTTGTCAATGCATTCGAGCAGGACGGAGTTGCCTTTGTCGTCGACGATCACCATCGGCGTCGCCGAGACGCCATGCATCGTGAATGTGACCATCTGAAGCTCGGGATAAGCCCGGCCCATTCCATCGCCGTCGATCACCGGGATGCCGGTCATCGCGCCGATCACGAAAGGGATCGTCGAATTCAGCCCTCCCGCCTCCGCGCACAGAATGGCGCCGATCTTCCTTCCGAGGAATCTTTCAAGCTTCCGAAACGCGACGAGAATCTCCTGGCCTTCCGGGATCTTCTCGACCATCACGGTCGGCGCGCCCATCATTGCGCAGGGAACGACAAGCGCTTCGTCATCGACCTCCTCGACGTCAATCATTCGCACGGGCCCATGCTTTCGAATGGCTCGTTGCGCCATGAGCTTGCCGATATAGGGATCGCCGCCGCCGCCCGTGCCGAGAATCGCTCCGCCGACTGCGATGTCGTCGAGATCGGGGGCAGAGATCATCGTCGCCGGCGGGCGGGCTTTGCTCGCCGCGCCAATCGGCGGCTTTTTGCTGGGCGCGACGGGCGACTTCTTCCGCCCTGCGGACGCCGCCGAGGTTTTCGGCGGCGCGCTGACCTTCTTGGGCTTCGCGGCTTGTGGCGCCTTCTTGCCCGGTTTCTTGCTCATCGACGTTCTCTTCCAAAGCGGCCAGAGGAAAAATTAAAGGGACAAGTCCCCCACGGCTTTGACTCGCACGCGGGTGGCGTTGCCGGGAATGTAGGCGAGCGGCACGTCCTCGACATCGACGATAGCGACGGACTCCCGACTCGCGCCGGAGGCGACCGCGGCGTCCATCGCCTTCTCCTTTGCGTCGCGGAGCGCCTCTTCGCGAGTCGAGGCGTCAAGCATGTAGATGCGATCGACTTCCCCGCTCACCTGAGCGATCGCCGCGCCGACCGCGTTGGCGCAAGCGAAATGCTTCGGCTTCAGGACCTCAAGGTCCCCAACCTTCTGGCCAATGAGCACGCTTCCTCCGCCCACCACGATGAGCGGGAGGGGATCAGGCGAGAGCCGCGTGCGCTCGACGGCATTGTGGGCCATCTCCCTGATTTTAGTCTGCGCCTTTTCGATCAATGACAGTGGCAGATGCGCCACCTTGGACGGATCTCCGAAATCGGCGCGACCCGCCGCGACGACGATGTCGCTCGTTGTCAGCGTTCTACCACCGAATATCAGCGCGTCCTTGGTGAGCTTGTAGCCGACCGACCGCGGGCCGATGGACACTCCTCCACTCGCTTCGTCTTCAACGACAAGCGATCCGCCCCCAAGCCCGATCGAGAAGACGTCAGGCATACGGAAATTGGTCCGCACTCCGCCCACTTCGACTGCGACGTTGGCCTCGCGCGGAAATCCCCTTAGCAACGAACCGACATCGGTCGTGGTGCCGCCGACATCGATCACGATTCCATCCTTGACGCCGGACAAGAAGGCGGCCCCACGCATCGAGTTGGTGGGTCCGCTCGCGAAGGTGAGGACCGGAAAACGCTCTGCAAATGCGCCGTCCATCAGCGTGCCGTCGTTCTGGGTCAGGAAGAAGCGACCAGAAACGCCACTAGCGTCCAGGGCCTGGCGGAAGGCGCCGATCACTGCGCGCGACAAATCTCTCAGGCATGCGTTCATGATGGCCGCGTTCTCGCGCTCCAAAAGCCCAATGCGGCCGATATCGCTGGACAGCGTGATGTCGGCTCCCGGCGCCGCCTCGGCGAGGATTTCGCCCGCCTTGCGCTCGTCTTCGTTGTTGATCGGACTAAAGACCGAGCTGATTGCGATCGAGCGAATTCTCTTTCGCGCGATGTCCTTGGCGATCTTGCGAAGCTCGTCCGCGTCGACCGGCGTGATCTCGCGCCCGTCAAACTCATGTCCGCCATGCGCGAAATACCCATGCTCGCCAATCGCTTCCCGAAGGTCATCTGGCCAGTCCACCATCGGGGGCAGCGCCTGTGTCGCGGGCAGCCCAAGGCGGACCGCAGCGGTTGGGGTCAGATCGCGTCGCTGCACGACGGCGTTTGTGAAGTGCGTGGTCCCGAGTGCGACGACGTCGATCGATTTCGGATCAAGCCCGGATTTCTCGAGCACGCCAGTCAGCGCCTCTCTCACGCCCGTCGTGACATCGGTGGAAGTGGTCGCCTTGAAGCTGAGGACGACACGATCATCCTCCATGACCGCCGCGTCGGTATTGGTCCCTCCTACGTCGATGCCGATCCTGATCATGCTCCGCCCCTATCTGCCGCGCGTTCCGCTCTCTCCGCTCGCATCGGTGGCAAAAGCGGGCGTGAACCACGCATCGATTCCGCCGTGATGCGAGGCTGCTATGCGATTTGTTCGATTGGCGTGTACGGCTCGTCGATGCGAAAGCCCTTGGGGCCGAACACTTCCAGCGCCTCAGGTGTGCGCATGATCGCGGGAACAGCGACCGAGACCACGACGACCCGCTGGCCGTAACGCAAGTACTCGGTGGTGATAGGCTCCGCTGTCTCGTCCTCCATGATGCAGATCAAGTCCGGAACAATCGCGCGCACCTTGCCATCGACCCGGGCGATAAGATTCTCGTTTTGGATTTGAATCTCCATCACGCCATTCCACCCGTCGAAACCCTCGATCTTGGCGTATCCGAGCGCCCACCCCATCTTGGTCTCGCGGCGAACGTCGACCACTTTGCCCCGCCAGATCACCTTGGCGAAAGAATAAAGGGTCCGCGGCAGCATCTGCAGCAGCGCTTCGATCGGGTTCTTGTGGTCCGCCTTCGCCTCGCGCAAGCAGCGACCGATCTGAATCCCAAGCGAAATGGTGTTGGGCACCGCGGTTCGTTTCACGTCGGCGCCGCTCATTGAATATTCGGCGATGTAGGCTGCTCCGCCCATCCTGATGGTGACGCCGCGAGCGATCCACTCCATGAACTTTTCGTCGCGCGCGTTGATCATCGCGCTGTCGCCATACTCGTTGGTCACCACCATCGGCGAGCCGCTGAACTCCGAGAACACTAAAGGTTTCCATCTGCAATTCCGGAAACGCGCGGCCCATTCCGTCTGCGTCGACCACCGGCAGACCCGTCAGCGCGCCGACGACAAGCGGGATCGTCGAGTTGATGCCGCCGCATTCGATCGGCATTGTGGCGAATGCTTTTCTTCCGAGGTGGTCTTCGAGCCGGCGCAAGGAGGCGACAGCTTCCTCGCCGCTCGGAAATCTTCTCGACCAGAACAGTCGGCGCGCCCATCATCGCCGTTGGGATGACCAACGCATCGTTGGGCACCTCGGTCGGGTCGAGTAGGACGACCTCTCCGCCGTCTTCCATCGCCGCCTGCACCATGAGGCGGCCTATATAGGGGTCTCCGCCGCCCCCAGTGCCGAGAAAAGCCGCGCCGACCGCAAGATCGAGCAGGTCCTGTTGCGTGATCTTCCGCACGGTGTGCCCCCGCCGGCTAGAATTGCAAAGACAGATCGCCGACCGCCTTCGCGCGGATGCGCGTGGCGTTGCCAGGTAAGTAGGCCAGCGGCACGTCTTCGACCTCGACGATTTTCACGGACGACTTGTCGGCCCCAGCCGCGACCGCTCGCTCGCACGCCTCCCGTTTGGCGATGTCGAGAACCGCGTCGCGGCTCTGACCTTCGACGGCAAACACCCGGTCGACTTCGCCGCCGACCTGCGCCACCGCCGCGCCGATCGCATTGGCCACCGATGAGTGCGGCGGATGCACGACTTCGGAAGCCGAAGGCAGGCCGCGCGACACCAGGATCGCGCCTCCGCCGACCAGGATGACCGGCATCGGCTCGGCGCTAGTCTTCATCCGATCGACGGCGGTGTCGGCGGCGGATTCTAAGCGGTCGTCGCAACACGATCTTTGTCGGCTGATAGGAGAAACCGGTCAAGCGCCTCTGCGGGTGTCTTCCAATCAAGCGTCTTTCGGGGCCGCGAGTTGAGGGCGGCGGCCACGGCTGCAATCTCGTTGGCGCTGTGCATGCTGAGATCGGTCCCTTTGGGGAAGTACTGGCGCAGCAGTCCGTTAGTGTTCTCGTTGGTGCCCCGTTGCCATGGGCTGTGAGGATCGCAGAAATAGACTCGCACGCCCGCCTCGATCTTGAGGCGCGCGTGCTGGGCCATCTCAGCTCCTTGATCCCAAGTCAGCGACCGGCGCAGTTGCTCGGGCAACGTGACGATCGTGCGCGAGATGGCGGCACGTACCGCCTCGGCGCCATGACCGGCGAGTGCGGGCCCGTTCTTCACGCGAGCCTCGTGGCCATGGCCCGCCATGCGCGGCAGGTATAGCAGCAGAGTGAAGCGCGTCGTGCGCTCCACTAAGGTGCCGATCGCCGAACTCCCAAGACCCAGGATAAGGTCTCCTTCCCAGTGGCCCGGCACGGCGCGATCGGCTGCCTCCGCCGGACGTTGGCTGATCATGATCTCGGGAGAGATGAAGGTCTTGCCTCGCCCGCGCGTGCGCGCCCTCGGCATCCGCAACACGCGCCCGGTGCGCAGGCAGGCCGTCAGTTCGCGGCGCAACGCGCCTCGACCTTGAACGAACAGCGCTTGATAGATGGCTTCATGGCTGATGCGCATGGTCGCGTCGTCCGCGAAGTCCACCGGCAGGCGACGGGCGATCTGCTCCGGGCTCCAGGCGTTTGCCCATCGCCGGTCCTTCCGTGGTCCGTGCCGACGGCTTTTCCAGGACACGACCGGGCCGGGAACAGGAGCCCCGCTCGGAGCCACAACGACGCCAGCCAACCGTTCCTCGACATAGGTTCTTAACGCCGCGTTGCGCGCAAGCTTCGCCTGCTTTGGGCGGCGAGCAGCGCGCTCGGCGTGCCATTGCGCTGTCGTCGCACGATACGCGAGGCCACCGCTTCGGGTGGCGGCGTTGCGCCGCAGCTCTCTGGAGATTGTCGATGCCACTCGCCCGAGCCGGCGAGCAACCTCCTGCATGGAGTAGCCCTGAACGCGAAGGAGCGCGATCTCCTCCCGCTCCGCAAAAGAGAGATACCGACCACAGAGCGGCTTCGCCGATAGCCCAAACATCGATGGCGGCATGCCCCCTGCCTTCCTGAACCATCGTGTTCCTACCGCCTGCGGGACACCGACACCGACCGCAGCATCTTCACTCGCCGTGCCCGCCGCAATCGCTGCCCAAAATCGCCGCCGCTCCTCTCGCCCTGCCACCGGCGGTCGACCTGGTGAGAACAAGCGCACCCGCCCAGAACGATCCGAGCGCCGTTTTCGAATGTTCATCGCAACTCCCGTCAAAATGTTGCGACGACCACTTGAATCCGCCGGCCATACGGTGAATCGTATCGATGGCGCTTGTGATCAGGGATTTCGAAACATGTTTCACCCGCGAGCGGTCGCCGATTTCCTCAAGTCCGGCCGCCACGACAACGTCTGTTGTGGTGAGGACGTCGCCCCCGAACACCATGGCCCGGCTAGTCAGCTCGTAGCCAACAGAGTTGGGTCCTATGCGCGCGCCGTCGTCCCGGACAATGCTGCCGCCGCCCAGTCCAATGGCGAGAACGTCGGGCATGCGAAAGTTGGTGCGCACCCCGCCGATATCGACCGACATCGCTGCTTCCCGCGGAAATCCGTGCATCAGCATGCCGACGTCCAAGGTCGTGCCGCCGATGTCGACCACCATGGCTTCCTTGAGCCCCGCAAGCAGCGCCGCGCCGCGCATTGAATTCGTCGGTCCTGAGGCGAAGGTGAGGACCGGATACCGCTCGACATGCTCGGGCGCCATAAGCGTGCCGTCGTTCTGACTGATGAAGAACGGCGCATCAATCTTGAGCTCCCGCAACGCGCGTCGAAAGGAAGACACCACCGCATAGGCGAGGTCGACGAGGCAGGCGTTCATGATGGTGGCATTCTCGCGTTCAAGAAAGCCAATGCGCCCAATCTCGTGCGAGAGAGACAGGCGTATCCCCGGAACCTCTTCGGCGAGAATTTCCGCGGCTCGCTGCTCCATTTTCGGTGTGACCGGCGAAAAGACCGAACTGATGGCAGCGGCCGTGACACCCTTGCGCTTCAAATCCCTGGCGACGTCGCGAAGGCCAAGCTCGTCCAGCGGGGCGATCTCGCGCCCGTCGAACTCATTCCCGCCTTTCAGCATGTAGCGGTGTCGCCCGACGGCTGAGGCGAGGTCGGCAGGCCAGTCCGTGAACGGTGGCAACGATCGGGTGGCGGGAAGCCCGAGTCGGATCGCGGCGACCTCGACCACGCGCCTGCGTTCGACAATGGCGTTGGTGAAATGCGTGGTGCCGATCATCACGGCCTTGACGTCGGCGGCGACGACTTTCGTGTCACCAAGCAAATCACGCAGGACCGTTATGATCCCCGAGCCCACGTCGGGCGTGGTCGGGGTCTTCCGCCATCCGACCACATCCATTCCATTCATCAAGACAGCGTCAGTGTTCGTGCCCCCGACGTCGATCCCAATTCGCATATCCGTTGCCCTGGAGATTGTGGAACTGAATTTCAGGCCCAACCGCTAGTCGATCGGGAGAACCTCTGTCGTCTCCGGATGCCAGAAGATCGTGATCTTCGCTCCCGGATCGTGCTGCGGTCGCCGCGCCTGATTTCTGGACCTCGGCGACGATCGACTGTCCTGCGACGTTGACCTGATAGCGGATAAGCGCGCCCTGGTAGACTTTCGCGTCGATGATCGCCGGAAGGCTCGCCAAGCCGCTGCTGCCGTCATCGTCGAGCAAGACGTTCTCCGGCCGTATCACAAGCTTTACCTGCTGGCCGGGCGCCAGCCCTTTCCGCGCCGGCGCCACGATCGATGTTCCCTTGCCGATCCCGAGCATGACGGAGTTGGCGGTCGACCGCTCAACCTTCGCGTTCAAAAGATTAGAGTGGCCGATGAATGTTGTGACGAATATGTCGCCCGGGCGTTCGTAGATTTCGATCGGCGAGCCGATCTGCACGACGCGAGCCTTGTTCATGACGCCGATTCGATCGGACATGGTGAGGGCTTCGCTTTGATCGTGTGTGACGTAGATCGTGGTGATGCCGAGACCCTCTGCAATCCCTTGATCCAGTACTTCATCTCCTCCCGGAGATTCTTGTCGAGCGCGCTCAGCGGTTCGTCCAGCAGGAGAATGCGCGGTTCGGTGACCAGGACGCGCGCCAGCGCCACCCTCTGCTGCTCGCCGCCGCTAAGTTGCCGCTGGTATCGGCCTTCGTAACCGTCGAGTCCGACCTGATGGAGCGCGTCGCGCACACGACGCTCGATCGTGGTCCGGTCGATCTTTCGCATGCGCAGGCCGAAAGCGATGTTCTCGGCTACGCTCATGTGAGGAAAAATCGCGTAGTTCTGGAAGACGATTCCGATATCGCGCTTCTCAGGCGAACGGTCGACGATGTCGTCGCCGTCAATCAGGATCCGCCCCTCGTCGGGCGTGACGAAGCCAGCGACCATCCGCAGCGTCGTGGACTTGCCGCAGCCCGAGGGGCCGAGGAGGGAGAAGAACTCGCCGGAGGCGATCTTGATGCTGACCCGCGACACCGCGACGGCGCCGCTATAGGCTTTTGACAATCCGACGAGCTCAACGGCGGCCAATTCACCTATCCCTTTCTGCGCGGTGTCGACCGGGCTCTGTTACGCCGCGAAGATGGCGTTGACCGTCTCCTCGACTTCGTCGGCGTGATCGAGATAGCCGCTGGTAGTCGGGGATCCAGAACCCCTGGATCGAATCGGCGGTGTTGGTGATGCCCTTCGCCGCCATCTTGGGGGTGATTTCGATATTCTTGCAGGTCGGCCGGAGATAGAACAGCTCGGCGAATTTGCCGAACACCTTGGGGTCCAGCGTCTGGTTCATGAACGCGAACGCGAGCTTCTTCTGCGTGGGCTCCGCATACTTGCTGATGGTGCGGGTCTGGGTGAGCAGCGGCTTCTTCTCCTCCCAGATGTATTGGCTGACCTTCACGCCGCGGTCCGCCATCGACCACATTTCGCCGTCCCATTGATTGCAGGCGACGACCTCTCCGCGCTCGAGCGAGAGCCTGCATGTTGCCGGTGAAGTCGCTGGTCTTGATCGGCACCAGTTTCTTCATCGCCTCGTAGCCGGCGTTGAAATCGAACGGGTCCTTGCCGAAGATGGCGCATGAGGTGAGGAAAAGCGTCATCTGCAGTTCGTTCACGGTCACGTAGGTCCCGCGCTTTCCCGCCAGCGAAGCGCGCCAGAAATCCTGGAAGGACTTGATCGGCGCGTCGATGAGGTCGGTGCGATAGCCGAACGTGTAGCGCCCATAGGCCCAGGTGATGCCCAATCCGGTCGCCTTGGCGAAATCCCAGAGATTGACCGCGTTCGGAACGTTGGGGATGACATCGTCGAGCGGAAGGTAGAAGTCGCCCGCGCGCGCCGTCTGATACATGTCCTTCAGGTTCCAGTTGGCGATATCGCAGAAAGGGCTCCTTTGGTCCGGCCGCCGAGAATTTGGGGAACCACGGGAACTCCGGAGTCCCAGGAAATCTTGCAATTGTACTGCTTCTCGAAGTCCTGCAGGATGATACTTGCGGACCGATTCCTCCCAGAATCCGCCCCATTCCGCGATCCGCAGCGTCTGGCCCCCGGCGTCGAACGGCCGGCCGTCCCAGAGGACGTCCTTCGACCAGGCGTGGTTGATGTTGAACAGCGGGGCAGCGGCAGCGGCGGCCGCAGCGCGCCCGTCAGCACTCTACGACGAGTGAGCTTCGTCTCCATTTTCTCGTTCATCGACCACCTCTCCCACTCCAGCAATTCCCACTTGGGCGCGTTGGACAGCCTCTTTCCGCGCAATGCCAACGATGTTCCGATCTCTCCAGGTCACCACCGAAGGCGGGTGTTAGAGACGAGCTCTGGTCAGGTTCACCAGCTGCGACGACACCGCCATCGACAGACCACGACAAGCGCGATCGCGAAGATGCCCGCCGCGGCGGCAGTCGGCTCGAACTTATAGCGCAGTGAAATGTACATCGCGTAATGGAAGCCCGGTCAGGTTCGGCGTGCCCAGATAGAGCGACAGATCGAATTGCCCGAACGAAATAATGAACGCAAAAATCGAGCCAGCGGCGATCGCAGGCTGAAATGATCTTCAGGGTCACGAGGCGGAACGCCTGCAACGGCCCGGCGCCCAGACTGCGGGCCGCTTCCTCGAGCGAAATATCGAAACCCACGAGCGACGCGGAGACGGTCGCGAGCACGAACGGCGCGGTGACCAGGACGTGGCCGATAAGCAGGCCGCAGAAGGTGCGCGCCAGTCCAATATCGGTGAGCACGTAGGAAACGTATAACGCGAGCCCAAGAACCAGTCCCGGCAGAACGATCGGCGCCAGGAACAAGCCGCGCATCGCTGCGACGCCCCTGGCTTGCGACCGGGTGAGGTAGACCGCAGCCATCGTGCCCATGACGGACGAGATCGCCATCGTGATGAGCGCAAGCTCGAGACTGAACAAATAGGCTGGAAAGAATGTGGGCGATCGAAGGAAGGCCACCACCCAGCGCAGCGACAGGCCTTGCGGGGGAAAGGTCAGATACTCGCCCGCGGTCAGCCCCGCCATGACTACGATCACCACCGGCAGCAGCAGAACCACAAGCGCGGCGGCCGAGCCCAGCCAGATCAGCCAGTGGAATGCGAACCGCCTCCCTCACGTCCGACCCCCCGTCATCCGGGAGCTGACTCCCAGATACACAAAAACCGCGCTGATGTTGATGACGAACAGAATCATCGAGAGCGCGGCCCCGAACTGCCACTGCCCGCTGTTGCTGATCCGCTCAAAAATATGGATCGGCAGGACCCAGACTTTCCACCCTCCCATCAAGGCCGCGACGACATAGCTGCTGCTCGAGAGGGCGAACACCAGCAGCATCCCCGCAAGCAGGCCCGGCATCGTCAGCGGCAGCGTGATGGTCCGGAAGGCGCGCCACGGCGATGCGCCAAGGCTGCGGGCGGCTTCCTCGAACGAGGGACTGATCCCGCGAATGACGCCGATCAGGGACAACACCATGAAGGGCAGCGTGATCTGTACCGTGCCGACGATCACGCCGAAGACGTTGTACATCAGGGGCAGCGGCTTATCGATCGCGTGCCACCGGATCAGAGTGCCGTTGATCAGCCCGTTGTCGCCCAGAAGCACCATCATTCCGTAGAGGCGGATCACCCCGTCCAATTGCATCGATGCGAGCACCAGGATCATTAGAACGGTGTTCCACCCCGGGCGCTCGACCCTCGCGATCAGATAAGCGAGGGGATATCCGAGAATTGCGGCGACGATCGACGAAACGACGGAAATCTCGATCGTGAGCAGCGCCGAGTTGTAATACTGGGGAAAATGGAAGAAGCGGATGAAATTGGTCAGAACGAAATCGCCATGCGGCGCGACTTTGCCGGGCATCGGCTTGTCGAAGGCGTCGGCGAGAAGGGTGAGAACCGGAAAGACGAAGAAAATGACGAAGAACAGCGTCATCGGGATGACGAGCAGCCATAGCCGGTTGCGCGGAAGCGTCAGCCCCTTCCGGCGGACCGGTTGGGAGATGTTGGATTCCAGCGTTTCGACCGACATGGCTACTGTGAACGGCTATTCGGCTGCGAGCGCGTTCTCCGTCCCGATGCCCATTGCGGCATAGCCCATGACGGCCTTCTTCGGCGGCTGCTGGAACGCGTGCTTGCTGTGCGAGAGACCTGAGCGCACCACCGCCGCGGCCATGTTCACGGCGGTCGGCACCGGATCGATCACCGGCGTGTCGAGCCCCACGGCGAGCAATCCCTGCCGAACCGCTTCCGCGCAGCCGAGCATGCCAGTGCAGCCGAAAATGATGTAGTCCGCGCCGTCCTGAACGATCGCCTTCCGCGCCTCGGCGACGAGCGCGCGCTTCGTCGCCGCGAGGTCCTTCTCGAGTTCGAGCACAGGGATGTCGACCGAGCGCGCCGAGGCGAGTTTGGAGGTCATGCCGTAGACGGCGGCCTGTCTTTCGATCATCGGCACGATGCGCCTCAGCACGGTCACGACGCTGAACTTGTGGCCCATCATCGCGGCCACGCTCATCGCCGTCTGCATTGGCCCCAGCACCGGGATGGAGACGCATTCGCGCCCGGCGAACAGCCCCGGATCGCCCATGCAATCGATCACCAGCGCATCGACGTCCTCCCGCTCCGCTTCGATCATGCGCGCCACCGTCGCCGGCTGCGACAGCATGATCTCGTAGTCGCATTCGATTGAAGCGGGGCCCGCGTCAATATGCGCAAAATCGACCTTGACGCCGTCGGACCCGAGACCGATTGCATCCTCCACGGTGCGGAATCTCTGCGTCGTGATCGGCGTTACAACGCGCACATGTATAGCCAAGGCGACCTCCTCTGTGTAGCGAAAGCGGCGCTGCGACGACGCAGGCGCGAAAAGGTTCGGCCCAAAGCATGGAGCGTCGCGATGCGCCTGACAAGGCCTTTTGATCGCGTCCTTCGCGCTTGCGAACATTTTCAGCAATCGGCAGAATTTGCGTCGATGCTGCTGGTTTTTTGGTCCGCGGCCGGGTCGGGATTTGAGCAATGCGCTCGCGCTGATCTGGGTCGTGCTTGTGAGCACTTGTCGGGAAGGACATCGTGAAAGCCTGGGTGATTGACGGACAGTTCGGTCTTGACCACTTGAAACTAGTGCACCGTCCGGAGCCCGAGCCGCGATTTGGCGAAGTGGTGATCCGGACCCGGGCCGTCTCGCTCAATTACCGCGACACCCAGATGGTCGCAGGGACCTATCCGTTCAAATTCCCGCTGCCGCTCGTCCCGACCTCCGACGGGGTCGGCGAGGTCGTCGCCATCGGCGAAGGCGTCACGCGCGTTAACCTCGGCGACCGGGTGCTCGGAACCTTCTGGCAGAGTTGGCTCGGCGGAGATTTCGATCAAACTGAGGACATCCGGCAGCTCGGGGGCGACCAGGACGGCATGCTGTCGGAGTATGTACGCCTCGATCAGCACGGCCTGGTGTGCGCCCCCGAGCATCTCAGCGACGAAGAAGCCTCGACGCTTCCGTGCGCCGCGCTGACGGCTTGGCAGGCGCTTGTCACCGAAGGTCAATTGAAAGCCGGCGAGACGGTGCTCGTGCAGGGCACGGGTGGCGTGTCGATATTCGCCCTCCAGTTTGCAGCGATGTTCGGCGCGATGACGATCGTGACTTCGAGCAGTGACGCCAAACTCGACCGCGTTAAGAATCTTGGCGCGACCCACACGATCAACTACGTGAAGACCCCGGTGTGGCATCCTGACGTGCGCCGCCTCAACGGCGGTCACGGGATCGATCACGTGGTGGAGGTCGGCGGCCCGGATAGTTTCCTACAGTCGTTGAAAGGAATCCGCATGGGCGGACAGATTCACATGATCGGATACGTCGGCAGCACGACCGGCGAGATCAATCCTCTCGAGATTCTGTATCGCCGCGCCGTCGTTCGCGGGATCCCGATCGGCTCTCGAGAATTGTTCGACCATATGAACCGCGCGATTGCAGTGCATAAGCTGCGGCCGGTGGTTGACCGCGTCTTCCCATGGACCGAGGCGCGCGCCGCCTTCGAATACATGCGGGAGGGTAAACACTTCGGGAAGATCGTCCTCAAGTTCTGAGGCTTCGGCGGCGGTTACCGGTCCGACTCAACCTTCGCGCGCTCGAAACGCCGCTCCCATGCTAGTAGCCTGAGTTAGACGAACTGAGGGTATAGCCTTGCGAGCTTGACGCGGGCGTCGGCGGTTGTGAATTGCCAATCCGCCTTGGCGTGCAGGGTGTTGCGGCGCTTTTGCCAGGCGGCGACTTCGGCGACCAGATCCGCCTTGTCGGAGATGCGGCGATCGAGGCATTGGGTCGAGAGGACGGCGAGCTCGGATTCGGCCATGTCGAGCCAGCTTCCGTGCTTGGGCGTGTAATGCCATTCGAAGCGTTCGACGAGGCGGCGCGCTTCGGCGGCGGGAAAGGCTTCGTAGAGCGACGCAGCCGTATGCGTGCTGAGATTGTCCTGCACCAGAACGATTTTGTCCGCGCCGGGAAAATGCATGTCGGACAAATCCTTGAGCGCGTGGGCGTAATCGACGGCGATCGTGTTGTCACTGGCGCTCCCGACGATCTGCAGCTCGACGACTTTCTCCTCCAGGAGACGCAGCGTCCATCTGGCGTGGCCAGCCGGGGCCGATCCGCAAGCCAGAGCGATCAGCTTGGCTTCCGCGGCGCCGTCGAAAATCCGGCGCGGGGCGGATTTGGGATTGGACTTGCGCGTCAGGACGGCGTCGAAGCCTTCCACGACCAGTTGCCGTCGCGCCCGCTCGACCGTCGGGATGCTGGTGTCCAGCGCCTCGGCGATCCGGCTGTCGCTCCATCCGTCGCCGGCCTCCGACACGTCCGCCTTCAGGAGAATGCGGGCTCTCGTCAGCAAAGGCGCGGCGCGCTTGCCCTTGCGGACAAACGCCTCGAGCCGAGCCCGTTCCTCTTCGCTCAGCCTGACCACGTATTTCTTGACGGCAACCTCTTTGCCGGCCACGAATCATCTCCATCGCGCGATCGCGACAGCACTGATTTAGACAACGCCGGCAAACGCAATGACGTGAGCCACTAGTCGGGCGAGGAATTTTGACGTCGGTCCGACATGCCGCCAGGGGAATATGCATCTAAGTCCTCGCGGCTTCTATCCTCTCGTTTCTGGGCCTCGGCGAAGCACGTCGTTCCAGTCGCCACCTTCGATTGGAGGCCGAAGGCGAGCAAATGGAATGCCGAATTTTTCCGCGAGAGACCGGTGACGATCTGCAAGGCGATCGCCGAGGGCGTTGGCGTCCGCAGCGCTGCAAAACAGAGCGTCCGGGCGCGGCGCCATGCTCGCTAGCAAGGCCTCCGGCGCTGAAACGGTGCCGGGCCCGATGCCGCCACCGGTCGCAGCGTAGAGCGTGTCCTTGCGAAAACCTTCGATGCCAGCGACGCTGAGGGCATCGATCGCCGCCTCGGCGAGGACCAGTCTCGGATAGGGCCCACCGATTGGCGGCAATCGAAAAAGCGATTTGGCTCCGCCAGTCAGCGAGCCTTTGAAAGTAGGTCCACGCACGTCGACATGGGTGACAGCGCCTGCACCGTCGAAATGAGCGAACCAGGCGCTGCCAACTGGCCCTCTCGCAGGTTTCCGCACCCGGAAGCTGCCTCAATAATGGCGGTTGGAAGATAGCGCTTTCGTACGAGATATCGCCACGTCGGCGAGTTCGGCCGGCCATACGGCCTTCCGCGTCGTCCAGCGCTGCGCGACGGTACGGTCAGGCTGCCTGTTGTCCCATGCCCTATTGGCGATCTGAGAGCTTGGCGACAGGCCTGCGAATTCCCGCAAGCGTTTTCGGACATGGCCGAACGTCAGTCCTGGCTCGAGCCGTTGCACGAGCCCGAAGACGTCGCGTTTGGCGTCGCTCATTGGATCCCACCAGCCTAGGATCTCGCCCTTACCGCGGCGGTATTTCAGGCCGAGCCTAGTGCTTTCCTTACGGTCGAGCTTCCACAGCGGCGGGGTGCGCTCAAGCACGACGGCGCAATGCACCTTGCCGCGCAATTCTTCGATTTCGGGATCGGTCTGTCGGGAGCCATTTTGGCGGGGTCTGCGTCACTTTTCGTGCTCGTTTGGCTCGAGTGGAAGCATCCGTGCTCGCAAGAGAGCTCGATGCTCGCGCGGCCATACATGGCGCGCTTGAGCGTTTTGAGCCGATTGATCTGACCGTCCGCCTGACCGCTGCTCCAAGGCTCCGCGATGGCGTGCTTCACGGCCTCGATGTCGCGCGTCAGCGTTCTTGCGAATTGCTGCATTGAGGAAAGGCGAGATCGTCGGGTGTCATGAAGGAAACGGTCGAGCTTGCTTGGGTTGGCTCCTTGCAGAAGACCGCGGAACCGCATCGCCAGCCGCCGCATCGCGACGAAGCTCGGCGAGGCTTCCTTCAAAGCGCCCACCTTCGCGACCTCTGACGGCGTCAGCGTCGGCGTCGGCTTGATGCACAGAGACGCAGCAACCATGGGCGAGATCCGCCACCCTGTCGTCGGATCAATGGCCGGGGCTTCCCCGAGCGGCTCAACCTTTGCCGGCGGTGGCGGCGATGGCGTTTGACCCGGCGCGCCCTTGCGCCAAGTCGACAGCAACCGCTCGAGGTGGGAGAAGCTGCCGATATATCCGCGATTCCGGACGTCATGAAAGAGCCGGCGACCGCTCCGATCGCCCGCTGCCCATCGGCGCTTGAGAAACTCCTGGAAGTAGAGTGGCGAGCTTGGCTTGATAGCGGAACGTTGCCTGTCGGGCAGATCGTCCAGCGAGACCCATTTGGCGATGGTTCTGCGATCCGCGCCAATCTCAACGGCGATATCTCCGAAGGTCCTCCCTGCCGAGTGCATCCGTTTGGTGTTGACGAACAGAGCTTGGCGGGAAAGCCGGCTTTGGCGGCGTACGGCTTCATGGCGATCGCCCGCGACAGCCGGAAGCCGTGGTCTGCCGGCGCATCGACTGACGGATGTCATCTCCCGCTCGATGTTCTCGCGCAAATTCTGGATCAGATGGAAGCGATCGGCGACTTGCCGGGCCGAGGGCGCGCCTTTGCGGATGCCTTGAGCATAGAGCCCACAGCGATCGCGGCTCACGAATTCGATCCCGGGATGCTGCTTCAACCAGTCCGCGGTCCCAGGCGCGGAGCGGGTCTTCAGAACGTCCGCTACCGTGCGCCGCTCGAGATCGACGACAATGGTTCCGTATCTGAAGCCTTTGCGCCAGCTCCAGTCGTCGATCGCAATGGCGCGCAACGGTTCGATTTTACGCTGTTTCCTGACGTGGCTCTTCAATTGCCGCAAGATGGTGTTGTCGCTGACAGGCATTCCCAGGCGCGTCAGCAACCGTTCGCTGACCCGGCCGCCGGCGGCATGGGCGAACAGTCGAACGAGTTCGCCAACTCGCTGTGTTTTCCGCGCGGACGGCAGCGCGATCGCCAACGCTTCGGCGAACGTCTTTCGAGCACACTGCTCGTTGCCACATCTCCAGCGGCCAGAGCGAATCTCCAGCGTCGCAGGAACCCCCTGAATTGGAAGCTCCTGCAGCCGTCGCATGCCAACTGTGCCGTGATCCCGAAGCTTCGCCGCAGCCCGGACACGATCGACTTCCCTTACCCTCCGCCGATACGACCCAGCGGTTCCCACGGAACGCCACGCCTTGCACGATAATCCCGGGCCCGAAGGCCAATTTCATTGTCTTGGTCATCCTCCAGATAATGCCGAAGCAGCCGACTAACGAAAGTCGAGCACGAAAAGTAACGCAGACCCGGCCAAGATGGCTCCCGACATTGGGCGCGGCGCACGGCTCGGCTCGATCAGATCGTCCATTGTCTGGCGCTCGCCCTTGGAGGCCGACCGGCGGCGAGTTTTGCGCGCCGTTTGAGCATGCCGGTCAGCAACGACACCCTGTTGCGCGCCGTGCGGAGGCGCGGCAGTCCGAGCTTCGCGCCTCCGGCGATCATCGGGATCGACGACTGGGCTTGGCGACGCAACCATCGCTACGGGACGCTGATTTGTGATCTCGAGCGCCGAAAGACGATCGCGTTGCTACCGGATCGAGAACCGGCGACTGCCGAAGCGTGGCTGACGAACCAACCGCAGATCGCCGTCGTGGCTCGGGACCGAGGCGGCGGTTATGCGCTGGCGACGCAGAAGGCGCTCCCCGCGGCGATGCAGGTCGCGGACCGCTGGCATCTGATGGAGAACGCAAGCCACGCTTTCCTCGACGCCGTGCGCAAATCGATGCGCCAGATTCGGAGCCGCGATCGGCGCGACCATGATCAATCCCGCGCTGCTCACCGCGGCCGAGAAGCTCCAATATGATGGGTACCTGCGCCGCGAGGAAACCAACGGCGCCATCCTCGCGATGGCCAAAGAAGGAGCGACGATCAAGGAGATCGTGCGCCGCACCGGCTACAGTCGCGGCCTCACCCGAAAGGTGCTTCGCGGTCAGAGGTCGGACATCTTCCGCGTTCGCAGCAGTTCGCTCGAAGCCTATCTTCCCTGGCTGGACGAGCAATGGGCGGCGGGGCGTCGCAACGGCTCTGAGCTATGGCGCTCTCTGAAACGGCAAGGGTTTCGTGGATGCCTTCGCGTCGTCAGCGAGTGGAGCGGACGGCGTCGGCGATCAGAAAAGATGGATGCAAGCGCGATAAGCCGCACTCCCTCTGCCCGAACCATCGCCCGGTTGATGACGATCGGGCGCGACCGGCTCTCGAAGGCGGAGACTGTAACCGTCGCCGCGATTGAGAGCGGTGTCGAACTTCTGGTCGAGGCGCGCGAAATCGTTGCGGATTTCCGAGCCATGATCCGAAGAAGGGCGCCGGCCAAACTCGATCCTTGGATCGAGCGCGCCAAGACGAGTCTCGTTGCAGCATTCGTGAACGGCGTCACGAAGGACAAAGCCGCGGTCAGCGCCGCGATCTCTTCTGGTTGGTCTAACGGCCAAACCGAGGGTCAGATCAGCAAGCTCAAGCTCGTCAAACGCCAGATGTACGGACGAGGAAAACTCGATCTGCTCCAAGCACGCGTCATCGGCGCAACGTGACCCAATCGTCATCAAAAGTGCGTCGGAGCCCTTATTCCATGCCGATTCACACCTCGACGGACGGTTCACGACAGAAACCAATCTGGCGGCCTGATCGACCAGAATTTTTCCACTCCCCGATCCAGTCTCAATTGAAACCGAAATCGACACCCGTCCGAAAACCGGGTCCAGTTCGCTATTCCATGACAAGTCACAGTCTTGGAGTATCTTCCTCTTTCATCGGGGTTCACACGACAGGTGCGAGACGGGCGCGGCGGGTTACCCGATTGAACTTCAGTTTAGCGGGCCGAGCCGTACGGCAATCCAGGCGGCGAAGGCGAGAGTTCGCTGGTCGTCCTGCCGCCGACCGACGATCTGGAGACCCAGCGGAAGTCCCAGCGGGCCCCTTCCGACGGGGATGGAAATGGCCGGAACGTGCAGCCCGGACCATCCCAGACAGAAGATCGCCGAGCCAGCCGCCCCCAGGCCGAGTGGCGCTTCGCCGGTTGCGCTGGGTGTTATGAAGATGTCGTAACGTTCGTCGAAGAGCGCGTCGACGGTGCATCTTGCCCGATCAATCCGGCGGCATGCATCGTGATACTCCGCGATTGAAATCCGGTCGCCGGGAGGCAGCCCCTCCTCGCGCAACACCTTGCTGAGCTTGTCCCGGTGGCGAAATCGCTCGGCCGCGAGCGAGCGGCTCATCTCGTAGGAGAAAATCGTGTCCTGCAGGAGGTGGGCGTTGCGCGCGTCGCCGGGCAGTTCGACCTCGGTGACCGACGCGGCGACATGGGACAGGGCTTCAACAGCGGCTTCCACTGCAGACTTCTGCGCATCCCCCGCTTCGTCCCACACCGACGTCCGGCAAAACCCGATACGCGGGCTGCCGCCAACGCCGGCAGCCACCGGCTGCTCATCCGCCTCGCCACCCAGCAGCGCCGATCGAAAGAGCGCGACATCGTCGACCGTACGCGCGAACATCGTAATCGTGTCGAAAGACGCTGCGATGGGTTTCGCCCCGGCCACGGGGATTTCCCCGAAGGTCGGCTTGTAGCCGACGATGCCGCAATACGCCGCCGGACGAATCGTCGACCCCCCAGTCTGCGTGCCGAAGGCAAGCGGAACCTGAAAATCGGCCACCGCCGCAGCCGAACCCGATGAGGAGCCGCCCGGTGTATGACCGGGGTTATGCGGATTGGCGGTTGGGCCGGTGTGCCGGTAGGCGAATTCGGTCGTGACCGTCTTCCCCATGATCACTGCGCCCGCTGTGCGGGCGAGCGCGACTGAGGCGGCGTCGGCGGCCGGCCGATGGCCGGCGTAAATCGGCGAACCGTAGCCGGTGGGCTGATCGTCGGTGTCGACGATATCCTTGACCCTCGATCGGCAGTCCGCGAAGCACACCAGGCTCCCCTGAGCGATCGAGACGCCGCGCCTGTTCGAGCGCAAGCTCGCTGGAAAAATGAGCCCAGGCTTTTACCGCGCCGCCGCTCGCCGCGCTGTCGTTCGGCGCAGGCGCGGACCAGCTCTTCGCTGGTCAGTTCGCAGCGCGCGATGCAGCGCAGCGCTTCGCGCGCTGTCAGACGTGTCAACTCCGTCATCGTCGGCTCCGGTCACCAGAGCGAGGGAATGTCGAACCGTCGCGCGATAGAGCTAATGCGCTGCATCGTCCCCAAAGGAATGGTGACGCCGTTGCGCACGCGTTCTTCGTATACCTGGTTCTCTCTTTCGCCCGGCACGAGAATCGGATCGCTGCCGGATCTCGGCAGTCCTTTCAGAGCATCCACAAACTCGTCGACGTTGCGGGCGTATTCCTGAGGATCGAGGAAAGCGCTGACGTCGACGACGGACTTCACGCGCGAAGACGTCGACGTCGACATCCGCCCCGGGCTTGGCCACTGGACCGGAATTGCCGTGGAAGGCTTCGCGAAGGAAAGATTTCTACCGGTATGTTCGCCCTCCTATGCGGCCGCCGGAAGTCTTACTTCAGAGAGATCGCCCAGCAGGTTCTGATCGAGTCGGTCAAATGCGCGGTGCAGTGGTCGGATCGGTTTACCGCAGCGGGCTTCGGTCTCCAGCGCTACCATCAGCGGCTGCTTTTCGATCGCTCTCACATGTCGGTCGATGCGGCGATCGGTGGCGTCGGCATCGCCTTGGAAAGCACCGGGAATGGAAAAATTCTGGTCGATCAGGCCGCCAGGCGGAGATTGGTTTCTGTCTTGAACCGTCCGTCCAGGACCGCAGCGCAATTGTCGCGACGCAATGCGCTCCTCGAGGCGACCATGGATTCGCTGCTTCTTGGCCATACGTGCGTTAGCGATTTCATCCACGCAGCCTTCCGCTCGCGATGTTGAAATCGGAAGCTTGGAGCGGTAGCGGGCCCCGTAGTCGATCAGCGCGTCGACGTTGTTTGCTGCAGATAGCGCGACAGATCATCGCAGTTCCACAAGAGCCGGCCTATGGGCGAGCGGAATCTCTCGCCGTTCAGATAGACAGCCTCGGAAGCCATATGACGCATTCCATACAACTCGCGACGGGCCTCGTCGTGATTGCCGTTCCAAATGAGATGCCTTAACCGCCCAATTCTCCACTCGACGATTTCCAACCCTGCGCGGTGCGGCGGTTCGGCGGCATAAACGCCGCGCAACGCTTGGGCGATGTGCTGAACCCGCATCGAGATGTGCCACCAATCCAGAAGCAAGTGACGGGTTCGTCGACCGCGGCGCGGACCATACTGGGCGGCGCAGATTCGCCGTCGCATTACGACGGTCACGGTTGTGCCGGGCGCCAGCCTTGTTCCCGCAGCGCGTTGCGCAACGTCGCCAAAGGCGCGGACGCTCCCTCCGGGGCTGAGAGCAAAGCGTCGCGGCTTTCAGCCCGCGACTTCAATCCTGCCGACAGTGACGTCGATGTGCCGCGATTGATAGCCGTGAGCGGCGCGACTATGAGCTCCGTCGATCGCCATCAACATCTCGGTCGGGCGATCGGGGGGCAGGCTCGAGTTCTGGCGGCGCCGCGGCCTCGAGATCGGCGGCGGCACGGTGCGTTCGGTTACGCAGGGTTGCGTGATTTGCCGGCCCACAAGGCAGGAGCATCTCCAACGGCACCGTCAACTTATCGGCCGAATTGCGCGTAGGTCAGAACAAGATGCGCCGTCAACAGAACGGTGCCGGCGACGATCACGAGCCATGGCACGGGCCCGATTGATTTGCTGCCGAAGATTGAGACCAGAGGCGGCACGGAATAGGCGATCTGCCCACGGATCAGCATGGCGCACACGCCGTTGGCGATCTGCAACATCGCAAGCGTCATGATGGAGGACGGAATTCCGATCTTGATGACGCCGCGCGCGCCTACCCCGACCACACGATCGAAAACGACAGGCCGATGAACGTGGCGGTGCTGGGGCCGGGCGGGGTCGGCGGATTGCTGGCCGCATTGCTGGCCCGGCAAGGGGACAGGGTGGCGTGCGTCGCCCGTCCCTCGACCTGCGAGCGTCTTAACGCCGATGGGATCTCGGTGCGAAGCAAACGCTTCGGCGATTTCAAGGCGAGCGTCGAGGCCGCCGCGGAACTGCGCTCTCCGGTCGATGTGTGCTTCATCGCGGTGAAGGCGACCGAACTGCGATCGGCGCTCGATCGCATTTCCCGCGACGCCCTGGGGAACGCCTTGATCGTTCCACTTCTCAACGGCGTCGAACATGTCGCAGCCCTGCGCGAAAAATAGGGCGAAGCGGTCGTTCCGGTGGACAATGGGGGTCGAGTGACCGCGTTTCGCCCGGGCTGATCGAGTAGCGAGCCCCTTCGCCTTCATCGAGCTGGCGCTTGCCGGCGGGGCCGAACTCGCGCGCGGACAGAATATACGCTCCCTTGCGCATCACCTCGTGGCGGCGGGGCTGGATGTCGAGATCCGCTCGGACGAGGCCCTGATGCTGTGGGGCAAGCTCGGATTCCTGGCGCCCCTCGCGCTTCTGACCACGCATGAGAAAACCAGCGCCGGCGAAGTTCGAACCAAGCATCGGTCGAGCCTCTTGAGCGTGGTCCACGAGGTGGCGGAGGTGGCCCGCGAAGTGGGCGCTCCAATCGATGAACAGGCCACGCTCAAGCTCTTCGATAGCGTCCCGGAGAGCATGCAATCCTCGATGCAGAAGGACGCTGCGGCGGGGCGGACGACGGAAATCGAAGCCATAGGCGGCGCCATACTTCGGGCCGCAGAGCGGCTTGGGGTCGAGGTTCCAGTCACAACCAAGCTCGTCGCGGAGATCCGTTCTGGCAACCCAAGGCTGCCAAGGACGCCATCCAACTGACCGCGCGGATCAACGGATGCGGCTAGGCGCGTATCCTCCAAGAAGAGAAATAGAAGGTAAAAAAGGCGAAAAGAGAAGCAGGAGGAAGACCCCCGTGACTGAATTCAAGGACGACGCAAAGAAATACTCCAATATTAGAATGGAGAGAGAGGGCGGTATACTGCAGATCACTTTCCATACTGAGGGGCGCTCCCTCGTCTGGGGAGGCGGTCCCCACGCTCAGTTCGGGCCGGCGTTCTATGACATCGGCAGGGATCCAGAGAACAAAATCGTCATTATGACTGGGACAGGGGACACGTTCATCGAGGAAATCAGTCCTGAAACTCTGTCGGAGCGGCTGCCCAAGTCCAAGATAACTCCAACCGTATGGGACCACATCTATTCCGACGCCAAGCGACTGATCATGAACCTGCTGGATATCGAGGTTCCAGTCATCGCCGCGGTGAACGGTCCGGTCAACATCCACGCCGAACTGGCCGTATTGAGCGACATCGTCCCGGCGTCAGAGAACGCCGCCTTCCAGGACGCCCCGCACTTCCCGAATGGGCTTGTTCCTGGCGACGGGGTGCATGTGATCTGGCCGTATCTGCTCGGAAGAAATCGCGGCCGCTATTTTCTTCTTACCGGCGAGCGACTCTCGGCGCAGGAAGCCCTTCGATTGGGGGTTGTGGCGGAAGTGTTGCCGACGGAAAAACTTCTGCCCCGGGCCCACGAACTCGCAAAGCAGATCCTCAAGCAGCCGCCGATCACCATACGCTACGCTAGAGTGGTGATGACCCAGGAACTGAAGACCCTGATGCTTGAACATCTCAGCCACGGCTTGGCTCTCCAAGGCGTGGCGGCAAACGAATATTGGCCCAAATAGCTGGGGGCCCGATGAAGACGCTGGGGTCTGACGCCGAAGCGAGAAGTCTTTCCGCGTGAAAGATCACAGCCCAAAAAAACCCAGCCGTAAACATGAGAGAGGAACGTCCGTGAGCAAATTCGAAGACTACGCAGACAAACATTCGCGCATCCGGATGGAGCGCGACGATGAGGGGATTCTCGAGGTCACCCTGCACACCAACGGCGGCACGATGGTGTTCGGACCCGAGGCCCACGAACAGCTGCCTCCGGCCTTTCTCGACATCAGCCAGGATCCCGACAACAAGATTGTCATTCTCACCGGGACTGGCGATTCGTTCATCGAGGAAGTCGAAACCGCGACGTTGAAGGGGACGCCGGGGAAGGGAAGCCGCTTGCCGAACTGGACCAAGATGGACCCGCACACCTGGGACCGCACCTTCACCAACGCCAAGACGATGCTGGTCAACCTCCTGAACATCGAAGCGCCGGTGATCGCGGCGGTCAATGGCTGTGCTGAGCGACATCGTGATCGCCGCCGAGCACGCTTCCTTTCAGGACGCGCCGCACTTTCCCAATGGTCTCGTGTTCGGCGACGGCTGCCATATCGTGTGGCCCCATCTCTTGGGCGCAAATCGCGGCAAGTACTTCCTTCTCACCGGACAGAAGCCGTCAGCGAAGCAAGCGTTGGATCTTGGCGTCGTCAACGAAGTGCTGCCCCGCGAGCAGGTCCTTCCTCGGGCTTGGGAACTCGCCCGGCAGCTCTTGCAGCAGCCCCCTCTGACCGTCCGGTACGCACGAATCCTCATGACTCAGGATATGCGGAGACTGATGACCGAGAACCTCAGTCACGGTCTTGCTCTCACAGGCCTGGCGGCGAACGCCTACTGGCCGAACTCCTGATGGTCGCCCGCCGAACCCGCAAAGCAGGCCTCGGAACCGCGTCGCCAGGCGCCGCGTTGCTGTGAACTCCGCGGACGCCGCTTTCAGCGCATCGACGTTGGCGACTGTTTCGTCCCGGGCTTTGATGGGACATTCTTATCGAATGATCCGCGGGGGCGCTATGGGCCAGATTCTACACGGGAGCGCCACGACGGCAGAGGCGGTCCGTCGAGCGATAGAGCATAGTCAAGAGAGCTTGAGGGTGCTTGCGAAGCGCTATGGGGTCAACCCTAAACCATCGCAAGTGAAAGGCCCGGACCCCCGTTTCCGATCGGCCGACCGGGCCTAAGGCGCTCCGATCGACTGTCCTGGCAGTCGAGGAGGAGGCCGTTGCATCGCCTTCCGAAGGCATACGCTATTGCCGCTCGACGATTGCCTGTACGCCTTGCAGCCCACCATCCCGCATCTGACGCGCTAGCCCCTTCATCGGCGCCTGCAACGCCATGCGATCTTGCGGCTGCCGCAGGTCGAAGGCGAAGCCTCCGACAAGCGCAAATTCGAGGCCTATCCGATCGGCTATTTTCATATCGACATCGCCGAAGTTCCTACCGCACAGGGCAAACTCTACCTGCTTGTCGCCATCGATCGGACATCAAAGTTCGACTTCGTCGAGTTGCACGAGAAGGTTGCGCGCCGCGCCGCGGGGAACTTCCTGCGCCGCCTGATCGCCGCCGTCCCCCACAAGATCCACACGGTCCTCGCCGACAACAGAACCCACTTCACTACCCCAGGCAATACGGGCTCGGTGCCGGACATCAAGGCCACCTTCGACGCCCGGGAGCCGGTTTGAGCGCGCGCCTTCGAATATGCCTGCGCCCAAAACCACATCGACCATCGGTTGACAAAGCCCAAGCACCCCCGGACCACTGATGTAATCGACAAGTTTTTTTCTTACTGGATCTGAGCTATTTTCTCTCGCGCATGGGTGACCGCGTGGCGAAGAGCAGGGCGTGAGGCCCAAGCGCGGCCGCCCAGCCTTCATCGTCGCACCTCGGTTGCGGCGCCTATGCGTACTCGTTTAGGGCCGCGCGGATTCCAACTGGCGACCAAGCGAGCGTACGCCGTCTCGGCCTGCTCGACCCATCGACGTTCTTGATCACGATGGCGCTTGATGTTGTAGGCGTGGGGGGCGCCTTTTTGGCCGCGTTCGGCTTTGTATCCCGCCCTCAGCTCCAGATCACGGAGCCAGAGGGCGGGCCGACCAGCGCCCCAACCTCCATCTCCACCAGTCGCTCGGTGGCGAAAGCGATCATTTCGCGCAAAAGGTTCGGCGTCAGGGCCTTCTCGACCAGCGCGCAAAGGTTCATCAACTCATCGGTCATTGGGGGTTCCTCGGTTGCGTTCAATGATTCGCAACCCGATCTATCGACGGACCGCCGGTGACCGCCGCAAGACGCTCGCTCGCTACGGCCCTATGAAGAGCGCGCTTCGCGAGCAGCTCGCTTCCCCCGAGCTACACCATCAATGGGGACACGACCATATTTGCGGATCATGTCCCGGGGCGTGGTGTAGCCGGCGTTTGGGCATCGGCGTTTTTCCGGCGTGACCGGGTTGGTCAGATGACCATGGCTGGCAATCCGACGATGGCATCGTCACTCAGGGCGGCCATGGTTTCCAGTGTCATGTAGCGGGCGCGCTAGACGGCCCATTCGTCGTTCTGCTCCAGAAGGATCGCTCCCACGAGCCTGACGATGGCTTCACCACCGACGATCCGCTGACCGTCGTGATCGGCCGAATGGACGAGGGCATGTCCCATCTTCTCCTTCTCGGCGTGCCGATGTTCGTGCTGGTCGACGCGTTCTTCCAGACGACGCGTATGGCGCGGGCGATGATCGATTTTCTCGCCGCGATCCTCGGCCAATTGCGCGGCGGCCTGTCTTATGTGCTGCTCGCAGCGATGTATCTCGTCTCCGGTATTTCCGGCTCGAAGGCTGCGGACATGGCGGCCGTCGCTCCAGCGCTGTTTCCCGAGATGATGAAGCGCGGCGCCAATCCCGGGGAGCTGGTGGCCTTGCTCGCCTCGTCCGGAACAATGTCGGAGACTGTGCCGCCGAGTCTCGTCCTGATAACCGTTGGCTCGGTGACCGGTATTTCGATCTCGGCGCTATTCCAGGGTGGGCTTTTGCCAGCGCTCGTTCTGGTCCTGATGCTCTGTATCGTTTCTTTTCTACGCTCCGCGCCTAGCGAGAAGGAAGCCGTCGCAATTCGACCCAAATCGGGCGAGATTGTACGGCTGTTTTTCATTGCTCTCCCGGCTCTCGCGCTCCCCTTTCTCATTCGGGGTTTCGTGATCTGGGGCATAGCGACCGCGACCGAGGTCTCAACGGTCGCGATTGTCTACGTCGCTCCCGCGGGCTTGCTTATCTATCGGCAGTTTGATCTGAGGACCGTATATCCGGCGATGGTGCAGTGCGTGTCGCTATCGGGGGCGATCCTCTTGATCATAGGCACGGCTACGGCCATGGCCTGGGCGCTCACCCAGTCCGGGTTTTCCTCTGATCTCGCCGATCTGATGCAGTCCGTGCCTGGAGGCGCGAAGGGTTTCCTCGCCATCTCGATTGTCGTCTTCGTGGTCCTCGGCAGTGTTCTCGAGGGAATTCCAGCGATTGTCCTGTTCGGTCCGTTGTTGTTTCCGATCGCGCGCTCGATGCATATCGATCTGGTCCACTACGCCATGGTGGTGGTGCTCGCAATGGGCATTGGTCTGTTCAGCCCGCCGTTCGGCGTCGGATATTACGCGGCCTGCGCGATAGGGCGGGTGCATCCCGGTCTGGGGCTGCGGCGCCTCTGGCCTTATGTCGGCGCCCTCTTGGCCGGTCTTGCCCTTGTCGCCGCGGTTCCCTGGTTCTCGACCGCGTTCAGGTAGTACGCCATGGGCAGGGGATTTACGAGGACCGCAGGCGCAACATACAGTCGCGACGTCGCCCGTCGCCCGTGGCGGGTGAAGGCTTAGGATTGCTGGAAAATTGGTTGGGATGCACCCTGCCTGAATCGCAACAGGAAGGCGGGCTTTCGGTTGGCGCCGTTGGCCCGCAGGGAGCATCCCGATGGAGAGATTATCCGCCCCGGAGCGTACGCGCGAGGAGCTTCGCGCCTTGATGAACGGAGAGCTGGGGACGGCGGCCGGGCGAGGCGACCTTGTGCGTCTGGCGCTTCGCCTGATCGTCGAGGAGGCGCTCGAGGGAGAAGTCAGCGACGCGCTTGGACGGGAACGTTACGAGCGCGGCGAGGACGGCAAAGCCGGCTATCGCAACGGTTATCGACCGGGCAAGATGAAGACGGCGGAGGGCGCCGTGGATTATTCGGCTCCGCAAGTCCGGGACACGCCTGAGCCCTTCGTGTCGAACGTGCGGGCGGCGCTTTCGGGACGCACGCGGGAACTCGAGCGACTGGCGGTCGAACTCTACGCGAGGGGCCTGTCGACGCGCGACATCGAGGACGCTTTCACCGACGAGACCGGCCAGCGGCTTCTGTCGCGGGCGGCGGTGAGCGAGATCACCGAGAAGCTGTGGGCCGAGTACGAAGACTTCTGCAAGCGCGATCTCTCCGAACACGCGGTGGCCTACCTGTTTATCGACGGCATCGCCGAGCGGCTGCGTCCGGGCCAGCGGCGAGAAGCGGTTCTGGCCGCCTGGGGGATCGGCGAGGACGGGCGCAAATCGCTTTTGGGGTTGATGGCCGGATCGAAGGAGGATGTCGAAACGGTGCGGGCGTTCTTCCAGGACCTGCGCGCCAGAGGGCTGGGCGATCCGCTGCTCGTGGTCAGCGACGGGGCGCCTGGGATCATCCGGGCGATCGAGGAATGCTTCCCCCGCTCGGCGCGCCAGCGCTGTCTGGCGCATCGGATGCGCAACCTCGCAGCCAAGGTCTCGGCCGATCCTTGGCCCGAATTCAAGGCGCGGGTCACCGCCTGCTATCAGGCGCCCTCGCGCGCGATCGCCCGACAATTGGCGGCCGGCCTCCGCGCCGATTACGCCAACGTCCTGCCCAGTGCGCTCGCCTGTTTCGAGGACGATTTCGAGGCCTGCATCGCGCACCTGCGCCTGCCGGTCACGCATCGTCGTTTCGCAAGGACGACGAACCTCCTCGAACGGCTGTTCGTCGAGGAACGGCGGCGGCTGAAAATCATTCCCAATGGCTTCGGCGAGAAGCCGGTGCTCAAGCTCATGTTCGGCGCGCTCATCCGAGCCGCCGAACGATGGCGCGGTCTGCGCTTCACGGAGTTCGAACTCCGACAGATCGCCGCTGTCAGAAAAGAACTCGACGACGAATATCACGCTTCAATCACGCCGCTGGCCCGGTCAGCCCAGCCCCGAGTTTCCAGCAAATCCAAGCCTTGACCGCCCGGCATCGCACGGTGCGCATGAAAGGTGCGCTCTCGCAGGACACGGCGCGGCTCATGGTTTTCAAGCTGATCATGGCGGGCGGCGAAAAACTGGCGGCGCCTGCAAGGACAAAATCAGTTGCCGAAGATCGTCCGCGGTGTAAAATTCCGCGACGGAATCGAAGTCGCGAACCAAGAAATGTCCGCCGCTTGATCCACGCCGTCACCCAAAATCCAGCATAGCTCGACGACAGCGTCAGGAGGTGTGTGCAGTGCCGCCAGATGAAAAAATGAGCCAAGACGAAAGCGCAGGTCCGCCAAGGACAGCTGAAGACCTGCTCAGGCCGTTCTTCGCTCGCGCGTTCGCGCATTAATCTGGGCCATGAGAACCGGACCGAGCGAAAACTCCCCTACCCTCGCCTTTCGTGTTAGCTCGCGCAAATAGCCACCAGCGGATTGGATCGCGGAACTTCGTTGCAGCAGGCATGCGAGGACAATCGCGGCTTGCGTGTCACCCATAGAGACCACAGCGCCAGCCCATTTGTTCCAGGTCTTTCTGTGGCCGAACAGCATTCCCTCAGATGCGCGGAGAGCAACTATATGAGCGTTTCAGCAAGTAGTCATAGAAACGAGATCGAAATTGGTTTCAGCATATCCTCAACCGAAGATTCGATTGAGGAAACACCACGCCTCCATCTGCGGAATATCACTCCAGCAACGTGGTTCAAGTCAGGTTATTGATATTGGTCAGAAAAGCGCTTTCATGCCTCAAGACGCAATTCGATACTTTAAATTAACCGTACCTTGACGATTACGATGTCTAAATCCTGAGGGTAACGGGTCGGCGCGCGAAGGGCCGTGATTTCATGAATCGGAAGCTGATCATCGTCGGGGCGATCGCTGTTCTGGCGTTTGGCGGGACGTACGCGTTCATGCGAAGCGCCGCGAGTCCGGCCCCGAGCCCGGCCGCCGAGGCGGCGCCGAAGATCGACATCGAGCAGGTGCTTGTGGCCGGTCAGGATCTGCCGATGGGGACGGTGGTCAATTCGGGCGCGGCGGTTTGGCGCCCGTGGCCGAAAGCGGACGTCTCCGAATTGATGATCACAAAATCTGCGAAGCCCGACGCGCTCAAAGACATCGAAGGCTCCATGACGCGGGTGGACTTCCTCCGCGGCGAGCCGATCCGACGCGACAAGGTCGTCAAAGCCGGAGAGGGCGGGTTTATGTCTGCGATCCTGCCAACCGGAAAGCGCGCCGTCGCGATCAAGATCGATAACCAGGGCGATTCGACGGCGGGCGGATTCATTCTCCCCAATGACCGCGTGGATGTCGTCCGACTTGCGCGCGACGAGGACGCCAGCAAGGCCCGAGGGGTCGAAGTCATGACGGCGGAGCCGATCCTCACCAACGTGCGCGTGCTCGCCATCGGCCAGAATGTCGAAGAGCAGAACGGCAAGAAAGTCATCACCGGCGCCAATGCGACCCTCGAACTCGATCCGGATCAGGTCAACCTCGTCATCCTCGCTCAGCATGCGGGCAATACGAATCTGCATCTCGTTCTCCGCAGTCTCGTCGATAGCGGCGGCCCGGCGAAGACCGTTGTCAGCCCCGATAGCGCGTTGACGGTCGTTCGCTACGGCGCCGCGCAGCAGGCGGCCCGGTAAGTCGCGTTTCGCGCGTTTGTCGCTTGCTCGCCAGAGACGGAGCCCGGGCATGAGGACCGATCGCATTCAAAGACGGCCGAACATTTTCATGTGCGTCGCCGCCGCGCTCCTTGCGATCGCGCCGGCTTCGAGCGCCCGCGCCGCCGACGGCGGCGACACTTTGAGAATCGGCAGCGTGTCAGACCCGTCGGCCCAGCACCTGCAATTGGGCGTCGGCCAATCCGTCATCGTCGATTTGCCCGATGAGGCGGGCGAGATCTATGTCGGCGATCCCACTGTCGCCAACGCGATCGTGCGCTCGGCGAAGCGCATCTATATTTCCGCCGTCGCCAATGGCCAGACGAGCATCTTTGCCCTGGGCAGGGACGGGCGGAGGATCGCAGTCTTCCAGGTCTCGGTCGGGCGCGCCGTCACCGAGTTGCTGAACCTGCTCAACACCGCCCTCCCCGGCAACGAAATTCATGTGCGCACGGTCGAGAACACGATCATCCTCACCGGGTCCGTCGCGTCGGCCGAGGAGGCTCAAAAGGCGCTCGACATCGCGGACGGCTTCGTCAATGATACCGCACCCTCCACGCAAGGCGCCACAGTCTCCATCTCGAACGGTTCGAGTGGCGCCAACGCGGGAGGTGGCGCCTCCGGCGGCTCTGCCGGCAAGTCCAACTCTCCCCGCGGACGGGTCATCAACGCCCTCACGATCCGCGGCGCCGATCAGGTCAGTCTGCGCGTCACGATCGCCGAAATCCGGCGTGACATCATCAAGCAGCTCGGCGTCAACTTGAGCGGCAGCGGGCCAAACGGAAGCTTCACCCTCGACAACCCGTTCGCCATCAACGGCGCCGTCGCCGCTTCCGAAGGGACTCTGAATTGGATCAGGGGCAACCAGAGCCTCAGCGCCACCTTGCAGGCCTTCGAGCGACAGGGCGTCGCCCACACCCTCGCCGAGCCGACCGTGACCGCGGTCTCAGGCGAGACCGCCAAGTTCCTCGCCGGCGGCACGATTCCAATTCTCAATAGCGTGACGTGCCAACCAACCTGCCAGTATGGATTCATCCAGCAGCCCTATGGCGTGACCCTGAATTTCACCCCAATCGTCTTGTCCCAGGGACGGATCCAGTTGCGCATCGCAACCGAAGTCACCGACATCGATTATGCGAAGCAAATCACCTACAGCGGGATTTCGATCCCCGGATTCCGGACCCGCAGCAACACGACCACGGTGGAGCTGCCTTCGGGCGGTTCGATCGCCTCGGCCGGCCTGATCAGCACCCAGACCCAGCAGGCTATCAATGGCTTTCCGGCGCTGATGAACGTCCCAATTCTCGGAGCCCTGTTTCGTTCGCGCGACTATCAGCGCAACGAGACGGAGCTCTTGATCGTCGTGACGCCGTTCATTGCGCACGCGGTCGATCCGAGCCAAGTCGTGAGGCCCGATCAGAATTTCCAGGACGCGAGCGATCCGCAGACCTGGTTCCTCGGCCGCGTCAACCGACTCTATTCCACCTCGCCGTCGCTTGAACCGATGCCTGGCTACGCCGGCAAGATCGGATTCATCAGCCAGTAGGCCTTGCGTGCTTCGAATTTGCTTGCAACCGAGAAGGACAGCTCTCATGGCCGCTCTTCCTGATGTACGACCAATGTCCCTGGCGCGCGTCTTGAGGTTCACCCTTGCCGCCGCGTTCGCGTCGGCTCTCGCCGGCTGCGGGACGCAATATGCGTCCTCGGATCCCGTATTTCCGGGGAGCTTCGAGCAGCGTCACCCGATCGTGGTCGCCGCCGCGCCGACGAGCGTCGATCTCTATCCCGTCGGCGGCAGGCTCGACGCGCGGTCGCGCGCGAATGTCCGCGCCTTTGCCGACCGCTATCGCCGCTATGGCTCGGGAGCGGTCATGATTCGGACGCCTGAGGGAACCAATCCAAACTCGATAGCCGTGTACGAGGTCCGCCGGGCGCTTCTCGCCGCTGGCGTCAGAGGCAGGATCGTCGTGGGAGACTACCTGCCCGCGAACGACGGCGCGGCGCCGCCGGTGCGCGTGTCTTTCGTGGGGCTCAAGGCGATCGTTCCGACGCAATGCGGCCAGTGGCCGGAGGATTTGGCTTCCGGGTCGTCGGTCGAGGGGTGGAAGAACGAACCTTACGCGAACTTCGGCTGCGCCACCCAATCGACGATCGCAGCCCAGGTCGATGACCCGCGCGATTTCGTCCAGCCGCGCGCGGTCGGGCCATCCGATGTCGCCATGCGAACCCGAGCCATCGAGGCCGTCCGCAACGGCCAGGATCCGAGCACCGAGTGGAAGAACGCCGTGCTTACGCCAATCGGCGGCGATCTGCCGACCAACGGAAACTGATCGGCCATGAAGGCGCAATACGCCGCCAGCGAAATCGAAGCCGACGCATCCGTGGATCGAACAATCGCACAGATCGATCCGGTGCCGCGCGTCTCGATCCAGGCCTTCTGCAAATCGCCGGATATCGCAGCTATCGTCGGCGCCGCGATATCGGACCGCCGCATGGCGAAGGCGCATGTCAAACAGAACATGGGCGGCGCGCCGGCCGCAGTCGAGGCCTACAAAAGCGCGCCGACGCCGAATGTCATTGTCCTCGAGGCGGCCGCCAGTCGGGATGCGCTTCTCGGGCAACTCGAAGAACTCGCCGAATATTGCGACGCGGGAACAAAGGTCGTCGTTCTCGGCAAGCTCAACGACATCGTTCTCTACCGACAGTTGATCGCACGCGGGGTCAGCGAATATCTGGTCGCCCCGTTTGGCGTCGTCGACTTCATTCAGGCGATATCCCAGCTGTTCAGCGTACCCGGCGCCAAGGCGCTTGGGCGAGTCATTGCGGTCGTCGGCGCCAAGGGCGGAGTCGGAGCTTCCACGGTCGCGCACAATCTCGCGTGGAGTCTCGCGTCGGTCACTGAAATGGCCACGATCATCGCCGATTTCGATCTTGCGTTCGGAACCGCGGGACTCGACTACAACCAGGACCCGCCCCAGGGCGTCGCGGAGGCGGTCTTCGCGCCCGATCGCGTCGACGCGGTGCTGGTGGATCGTCTGCTTTCCAAGTGCGGCGAGAAGCTTAGTCTCTTGGCGGCGCCCGCCACACTCGATCGCGTGCTCGACTTTGACGAGGCTTCGTTCGAACTCGCTGCTCGACGCCATGCGCGGGTCGACGCCCTGGATTGTGGTCGACGTGCCGCATCTTTGGTCGGGCTGGGCGCGACGGATTCTCGTCTCCGCCGATGATGTCATCGTCGTCGCAAGCCCAGACCTCGCCAACCTCCGCAACGCGAAAAATCTGATCGACAACGTGAAGGGCGCGCGCCTGAACGACGCGCCGCCGCGTCTAGTGCTGAACGGCGTCGGCATGCTCAAGCGGCCGGAGATCGCCGCCGCGGAATTCGCCAAGGCGGTTGAGGCCGATCCAATAGCGATCATTCCACACGACGCGAAGCTGTTCGGCGGCGCGGCTAACAATGGGCAGATGATCGCTGAAATCGAACCAAACGGCAAAACGGCGCAGGTCTTCGTCGATCTCGCCTCCACGCTTGCGGGCCGCGCCGATACGCGCAAGCCCAAGAGAGGCGTTCTCGAGCCGCTCATGGCCAAACTCGGGCGGAAGAAGAAATGACCGGCCCGCAAACATCTCGCGCCGCCTCCGCCAAGCCCTCGCTCGAGCGGAAGGGGCTCTGAGCGATGTTCGGCAAGCGTTCGAGCGGGAGCGCCGGCGCCCAGGTCGCCGTATCGCGCGTCGCTTCCGTAAGCGTGGTGAACGAGGCGCCTAAACCCCCGCCGGCGCCGATCGCGCCGGTTCAGACTGAACGAAGATCAGAGACCTATTTCCAGACCAAATCGCTGATCTTCGGCGCTCTTATCGAGGCGATCGATCTTGCCGCGTTGTCCAAGCTCGACCAGGAAAGCGCGCGCGAGGAAATTCGCGACATCGTACACGAGATCGTCACCATCAAGAATTTGGTGCTGTCGATCGCCGAGCAAGAAGATCTGCTCGACGACATCTGCAATGACGTGCTCGGGTTCGGTCCGCTCGAGCCGCTGCTGGCGCGGGACGACATCGCTGACATCATGGTCAATGGGCCAACGCGATGCTTCATTGAAGTTGCTGGCAAGATCCAGCTCACCAACGTTCGCTTCCGCGACAACGCGCAATTGATGAACATCTGTCAGCGAATCGTCAGCCAGGTCGGACGCCGCGTCGACGAGGCCTCGCCGATTTGCGACGCGCGCTTGCTCGACGGCTCGCGCGTCAACGTGATTGCGCCGCCGCTCGCGATCGACGGCGCGGCCCTGACCATCCGCAAGTTCAGGAAAGACAAGCTGACCCTCGATCAATTGGTCAAGTACGGCTCGATCTCGCCGGCCGGCGCGGAAATCCTTAAAATCATCGGCCGAGTTCGTTGCAACGTGATCATTTCCGGCGGCACGGGCTCTGGCAAAACGACGCTTCTGAACTGCTTGACGAACTACATCGACGCCGACGAACGGATCATCACCTGCGAAGACGCGGCGGAGCTCCAGCTTCAGCAGCCCCATGTCGTACGGCTCGAGACGCGCCCGCCGAATCTCGAAGGCGTAGGTCAGATCACGATGCGCGACCTGGTAAAGAACTGTCTGCGCATGCGGCCTGAACGCATCGTCGTCGGCGAGGTGCGCGGACCGGAAGCCTTCGATCTCCTGCAGGCGATGAACACCGGCCACGACGGGTCGATGGGCACTCTGCACGCCAACTCGCCGCGCGAAGCGCTGAGCCGCGTCGAATCCATGATCACGATGGGCGGATATGCCCTGCCGATGAAGACGATCCGCGAAATGGTCACGTCCTCAGTCGACGTGATCATTCAAGCCTCCCGCCTTCGCGATGGATCGCGGCGGATCACGCACATAACCGAAGTCCTCGGCATGGAAGGCGACGTCGTGATTACGCAGGACCTGTTCGTCTATGAAATTCTGGGCGAGGACGCCCAGGGCAAGCTCTTGGGGCGGCATCGGTCGACTGGAATCGGCCGGCCGCGATTCTGGGACCGGGCGCGCACCTATGGGGAGGAAGCGCGTCTGGCGGCGGCGCTGGACATCTCCGAAGTCGACGCCTGAGCGAGAGTTCAAGTGAGCAAAGGGTGGTCGGCATGATCAATCCGATAGCGGTCGCGGGATGTCTGTCGATTGGATTGGGCGGTCTGGCGTTTGCGTTCATCGGCGGCGATTCGCGCGCCGACAAGCGCCGCGCGGCAGTGGCGAAAAGCGATGCGAAGGCGCTGAGCACGACCGCGAGCGTCGATCGGACTGCGCGAAAAAAGCAGATCGCCGACGGTTTGCGCGATATCGAAATGAAGGGAAGGAAGCGCGCCAATCTGGCGACGCGGATCGAACAGGCGGGACTTCTCGATCACCAAGCAGCAATATTGGATCGGAAGTCTGCTCCTGGGCCTCATTTGCAGCGCATTGGCCTATATCGAGTCGAAGAGTCTCGTGCTCACGCTTCTTGTCGCCGTGACGGCCACGGTCGGGCTGCCGCAACTCGTGCTGGCGCGTCTGCGCATTCGCCGCATCAACAAGTTCGTGGCCCACTTTCCGACCGCAATCGACATCATCGTGCGCGGCATCAAGTCGGGCTTGCCGCTTGGCGACACGGTCCGAATCGCCGCAGCCGAAAGCCCCGAACCGGTGAAGTCGGAGTTTCGCAGGGCCGTCGAAGGGCTGTCGCTCGGAATGACCTTGCCGGAGGCGGTTGAGCGGATGGCGCAACGGGTTCCGATCGCCGAAACAAACTTCTTTTCAATTGTCATCGCGATCCAGGGCAAGGCAGGCGGAAATCTTTCGGAAGCCTTGGGCAATCTTTCGCGCGTGTTGCGCGAGCGCAAGAAGATGAGGGGAAAGATCACCGCGATGTCGATGGAAGCGAAAGCGTCGGCGGCGATCATCGGCGCGGTGCCGTTCCTGGTCGTCGGCGCGCTCTACGTCTCATCGCCGAAATACGTCATGCTGCTGTGGACGACAACGCATGGCCGGATGATCTCCATGATCGCGATTTTCTGGATGGGGATTGGAATCGCGATGATGAAAAAAATGATCGCATTCGACTTTTAATCGAGCCCGCGCCCATGATGGACGAAATCGTCGCCAAATTCTCGGATGCTCATTTCCTCGCAATTCTGTTCGCGGCGGTCGGCTCGGCCGCGACCGTTCTTACGGCTGCGATGCCCTGGCTCCAGCCGGACACTCTGTCGCGCCGCATCAAGGCGGTGAGCTCGGAGCGCGAGCGGATCCGCGCGCGCGAGCGCGAGCGGCTTCAGGCCTCGCAGACCAAGGGCACGCTCAGGGTGAAGCCGACCGGTCTCGTCAAGCAATTGGTCGAGACTCTCAATCTGACCAGCTGGCTCAGCACTGAAAAGGCCAAAATCCAGTTGGCCATGGCCGGTTTCCGCGGCGCGGGCCCAGAATACGTTTTTCTCGCCTTTCGCCTGGCGGCGCCGATCGCCTTCTTCCTCCTTGCCGTTGTCTATCTGTTTCTGATCCTCAAGTGGAATAAGCCGCCGATGATCAAGCTCGGCATCGCCGTGGGCGCCGCCTATCTCGGCATCAAGGCCCCCGAGGTCTTCCTGAAAAACAAGACCTCCAAGCGGCAGAAAGAACTCGAGCGGGCGTTCCCCAACACCCTCGACCTGCTTCTGATCTGCGCCGAATCCGGAATGTCGATCGAACATGCGGTGCGCAAGGTCAGCCAGGAAATTGGGGTCGAAAGCCTGTCGATGGCCGAGGAAATGGGTCTTTTGGCAGCCGAGATGTCTTATCTCGCCGAGCGGCGGATCGCCTTTGAGAATCTGGGCTTAAGGACCGGATTGGATTCCGTGCGCTCGCTCACCACCGTCCTTTCGCAGTCGGAGAAGTACGGCACGCCGCTTGGCGCGGCGCTCAGGGTTCTGAGCCAGGAAAGCCGCGATCAACGCATGGCCGCGGCTGAGAAAAAGGCCGCGGCGCTGCCGCCGACGCTCACGGTGCCGATGATCCTGTTCTTTCTGCCCGGGCTTTTCGCAGCGATTTTGACCCCGGCCATCGTTCAGATCAACAACTGGAGTTAGCTCCGCCGCCCATCCGGAAGGGCGCGCTTCGGACGCGGAAAAGCAGATCGGGAAGGAAGTCGCGTTTCGCGGCGGGCAAAACGAAGCGGCGGCCTTTTTTCTCGCTCCCCTGGCGGGATTGCGGGACAAAGAGCGGCTTTTTCGGCAAGGGGGCCCCGCTTCCGCGGTGAAACGCCTGCGGAGGGCGCGGACGCTTTACGCCTTTCGGGTTGCGCCGGCTGGCCGACGGGCGCATGATTCAATTCGTGCCGCACCCCTCCGAAACGTCCGAACCGGCCCTCTTCCCGCCGCAGTCGCCGGCGCGCGACGCTGCGCGCGCAGGGTCGCTCGTCCGCCGCCCGCATGAGGCCTATGCGCCTTACCTCGATGGGTTGAATGAAGAGCAGCGGCAGGCGGTCGAGGCGCTGGACGGACCCGTTCTCATTCTCGCTGGCGCAGGCGTCGGCAAGACGCGCGTCCTCACCACCCGTATAGCCCACATCGTTTCGACCGGCCGCGCGCGCGCCCACGAAATCCTGGCGGTCACTTTCACCAACAAGGCGGCGCGGGAAATGCGCCAACGGGTCGCGGTCTTCGCCGGCTCGGAACAGGCGATGCCGTGGCTCGGCACGTTCCATTCGATCGGCGCCAAGATCCTCAGGATGCATGCCGAGCTCGTCGGCTTGCGGCAGAATTTCACCATCCTCGACACCGACGACCAGTTGCGCCTGCTCAAGCAGCTCCTCCAGGCGGACAATCTGGACGACAAACGCTGGCCGCCGCGAGCCCTGGCGAGTCTGATCGATGGTTGGAAGAACCGGGGCCTCGATCCGAAGAGCGTGCCGCCGAGCGAAGCCGCAATGTTCGCCGCCGGCAAAGGCGCAACCTTGTACGAAAGCTATCAAGCTCGCCTGAAGGCGCTCAACGCCGTCGATTTCGGCGATCTCCTGCTTGAGCCGTTGCGACTCTTGCGCGAGCAAGCCGACGTTCTCGCCACGTTCCGCCGGCGGTTCCGTTACATCCTGGTCGACGAGTATCAGGACACCAACGTCGTTCAGTATCTGCTTCTCCGACTGCATCGCCCAGGCCAATGGCAATCTGTGCTGTGTCGGCGACGACGATCAGTCGATTTACGCTTGGCGCGGCGCGGACGTCGAAAACATCCTGCGCTTCGAGAAGGATTTTCCCGGCGCAAAGGTGATCCGGCTCGAGCGCAATTATCGCTCGACCGGCCACATTCTCGCGGTGGCGTCGGGACTGATCGCCCATAACCGCGGCCGGCTGGGAAAGACGCTGTTCACCGACAAGCCGCCGGGAGACCGGCCGACGGTGACCGAGGCGCCGGACGCTCAGGAAGAAGCCAGAACTCATCGGCGAGGCGATCGAGACCGCCCAGCACAAGGGCGTTTCGCTTGACGACATCGCCATCCTCGTGCGCGCCTCCTTTCAGATGCGCGAATTCGAGGAGCGGTTCATCGCGCTCGGGCTCTCTTACAAAGTCATCGGCGGCCCGCGCTTCTACGAGCGGGCGGAAATCCGCGATGCCTTGGCCTATCTCCGCTGCGTTGCCGAGCCCAACGACGATCTCGCCTTTGAGCGCATCTATAACCAGCCCAAACGCGGTCTCGGCGATGCGACGCTCGCCATCCTGCATGACTATGGCCGGCGAACCGGCCTGTCGCTCATGCGCGCCGCGCGGGCGCTCACCGAGACCGAGGAGCTGAAGCCGCGCCCGCGCCAGATCCTGCGAAGCCTGCTTGACGACTTCGACCGGTGGCGCAGTCGCGCCGATCGCCTTTCTCATGACGAGCTGGCGCAGCTCGTTCTGGAGGAGAGCGGCTATATCGACATGTGGAAGGCGGAGCGCACTCCCGATGCGGCGGGGCGCCTCGACAATCTGAAAGAGCTCGTCCGCTCGATGGGGGAATTCCCCGATCTCGCGGCCTTTCTCGAGCATGTGTCGCTGATCATGGACGCCGACCGCGGCGACGAGGGCGAGCGGGTTTCGATCATGACCCTGCATGCGGCGAAGGGGCTCGAGTTTGACCTCGTCTTTCTGCCGGGCTGGGAGGAAGGCCTCTTTCCCAATCAACGCTCGCTCGACGACACTGGCCTCGCCGGGCTCGAGGAAGAGCGCAGGCTCGCCTATGTGGGCCTCACCCGCGCACGCCGGCAGGCGAGAATCTACTACGCCCTCAATCGGCGCGTGCGCGGCCTATGGCAGGCGTCCATTCCTTCGCGGTTCATCCAGGAATTGCCCGCCGACCACATCGAGGTCGATGAATTCGCCGGCTCGGCCGCGGATCGCGCCTATGGCGCGTGGCCGTCCGCGGGCGCCGCGGCCGGGTTCGGCTCCCGCTACGAGACGCCGGGCTGGCGCCGGGCCGAGGCGCGCCGTCGCGATTCGGATGAGACCGGCCGGACCGCCCGCAGACCGTCAAGTCCGATCCTCGAGGGCATGGCGCACCGGCAAGCTTCACCCGCTTCCGCCTTCCAGGCCGGATCGCGGGTGTTCCACAACAAGTTTGGCCCGGGCGCCGTGGTCGCCGTGGACGGCTCCAAATTGACCGTCGATTTCGACAAGGCGGGCCGAAAGCTGGTGATGGAGAGCTTCCTCGCCGCCGAGAGTTAGAGCCCTTTCGCACAGCCCCGATGCAACCTGAGCGCGAAATTAGCGAAAGCAAACGAAAGAAAAAGAAAGGAAATTCGCTTTCTTTTGGTTTCTTTTGCTTTCTTTTAGTTTTCGGAATCGGGACTTTTCAAAGGGTTACTGCCGAAAAAAGTGAAAAATTTTCCTCGACCTTTCCGATTCACGCAACGGTTGTGATCATCGCCCTTTCAAATAGCCGCAGCTTCTCCTCCCCGGCCCGGTGGGCGCCGGGCGGGCCAGTTTCCGCCAATACGAATATGTATAGCCTGAATTTCTGATTTTGTCAATGGCCGCCGCGGCGCCGCGGTAGCTGTTGATCGTTGTGGAATTCAACTGATTCAGAAACCGGTCATGACGAAAAACCGAAAGACAGGGCGGAACATCGCAGAGCCGCCCTTTGGCCGCCCGAGAATCGCGCCGGCTTCCCTCGCGACCCCCGTCAGGCGGCCTTCGTTCTCGGCTTCACTTCCTCGGTATAGGCGTCGATCAGCGCCGCGGTTATCGCCGCCGGCTTGTAAGTGTGCGGGCCGATCTCGCCGACCGGAGTCACCTCGGCGGCGGTTCCGGTGATGAAGCACTCGTCGAATTCGCCAAGTTCAGTGGGCATGATTCGCCGCTCGACGACCTCAAACCCCCGCTTGCGCGCAAGATCAATCACAGTCGCTCTCGTGATGCCGGCGAGGAAGCAATCGGCGATCGGCGTGTGAATCGCCCCGTTCGTGATGAAAAAGATGTTGGCGCCGGTGCATTCGGCCACCCGGCCCTGCCAGTCGAACATCAGAGCGTCGGCGTAGCCGCGACGCTCTGCGCGGTGCTTGGAGACGGTGCAGATCATGTAGAGGCCGGCGGCCTTCGCCAGCGCAGGAGCGGTCGCCGGATCGGGCCGGCGGTAGTCGGCGATATCGAGCCGAATGCCCTTCATCCGCTGGGCGGGGTCGAAATAGCTCGGCCATTCCCACACCGCGATCGCCAGGTGGATCTTGTTATGCTGCGCCGAGACGCCCATCATTTCCGAGCCGCGCCAGGCGATCGGCCGCACATAGGCGTCGGCGAGATGGTTTCGCTTCAGCACTTCGGCCTTGGCGGCGTCGATCTCCGCGACGGTGAACGGCACCTCGAAGTCGAGGATGCGCGCAAACTCCTTCAAGCGCCGCGAATGGTCGGCGGATTTGAAAACATGCCCGCCATAGGCGCGCTCCCCTTCGAAAACCGCGCTCGCATAATGGAGCCCGTGGGTCAGAACATGGATATTGGCCTCGCGCCATGGGACCATGTGGCCATCCATCCAGATCCAGCCATCACGATTGTCAAAAGTCTGGGCGGCCATGGCGGTTTCCTCTGTTCGTTGCGAGCCGGTTTGGTTTTTTGGCGATTGGCGTTACATGGTTCGCGTCAGTGAGCGTTGGTAGGATAGCAAGAGGGCTGAATTATGTCAACATTGCTGACCTAATGGCGCCATCGCCGCCGTCCGAGGTCTCGAAGCCAGGTCCGACGGCGCAGCCGCGCCGCGCGGAAGAGCCGATGTACGAACTGATCGAACTGTTCTTTTTCGCCTATCGCGATTTTGTCGGCGACGCCGATCGACTGCTCGAGGCTTACGGATTTGGACGCGCTCATCATCGCGTTCTCTATTTTGTCAGCCGGCGGCCGGGGCTGACGATCGCCGAGCTTCTGGAGATATTGCGGATCACCAAGCAAAGCCTCAACCGCGTGTTGCGGGAACTCGTCGACAAGAACTTCGTGGAGATCCGAGCCGGGACGCTGGATCGCCGGCGCCGGCAGCTTTATGCGACGCCGGACGGCGAGCGCCTGGCGCTGAGGTTGGCCGTGGTTCAGACGCGGCGGTTCGCTTTGGCGCTCGAGCAACTGGGCGATTGGGGCCTTCCCTCGGCGCGCGCTTTCCTTGAGGCGATGATCGATCCGCAAAAGGCGTCGAGCGACGCCGCCGGCCGGACAGAGCCGGCGAAGCGAGCCGGTTAGCCGCATGAACACGGCGCCTGCTCCCTTCCAGGACGACGCCCCCCACGTTCTCGTGGTCGACGACGACCGGCGGCTGCGCGCCCTCTTGTCCACCTATCTCGTCAAGCACGGCCATCGCGTCACGGTTGCGCCAACCGCCGCCAAGGCTCGCGCTTTCCTCGAGGGGCTCGCCTTCGACATCATCGTGCTCGACGTCATGATGCCGGTCGAGAACGGGTTCGACTTCGCCGCCGACTTGCGGGGACGGTCGCAGGTGCCAATTCTGATGCTGACGGCGCGGGGCGAATCGCAGGACCGGGTGCGCGGGCTCGAAATCGGCGTCGACGATTATCTCGCCAAACCGTTCGAGCCGCGCGAATTGCTGCTGAGGATCGGCTCGGTGCTTCGCCGCACCCGAGCCCCGTCGGCAGGCAGCCCGGAGGCCACGGTCGTTCGCTTCGGACGATTCACATTCTCGCTCGAACGGGGCGAACTGCGCGCGGGAGAGGACCCGGTCCGCGTCACCGAGCGTGAACGCGAGATGCTTCGCCTGCTCAGCGCCAACGCCGGCGCGATCATTTCCCGCGAGGCGCTGTCGGGATCGGGCGGCGCCGCGCAGGAGCGAACGGTCGACGTCCTGGTCAATCGTCTGCGGCGCAAGATCGAACAGGATCCCGCCAATCCGGTATATCTGCAGACGGCGCGAGGGGCGGGATACCGGCTCGTAGTCGACCGATGAACGAACGACCTGCATTCCGCAATCTGCGCTCGCTGGCGCGGATTCGCATGCTTTGGCGCCGCGCCGCGCGCAGCCTCGCGGAAATGCTGCCGAAGGGCCTCTACAAGCGCTCGCTTCTGATCGTGGTCGTGCCGATGGTTCTGCTGCAGACCGCGGTGACTTTCGTCTTCATGCAGCATCACTGGGATCTGGTGACCCGCAGGCTCTCCGAGGCGGTGGCGCGCGACGTCGGCGCGCTGACCGACCTTTATCAGAAGCTGCCGCCGGGAACGGACGACGCATTCCTGGACAATATGGCGTCCGAAAGGTTCCGCATGGACGCGACCCTGCTGCCGGCCGGTCCTCTGCCGCCGCGCATGCCCCGGTCCTTCTATGGCGCATTGGATCCGCTGACCCGCACCCTCCCCAACGAGATCAGAAAGCAGGTCACCGAGCCGTTCTGGATCGACACCGTCGGGCGATCCGGGCTCATGGAAATCCGCGTCGATCTCGGCGACCGGGTGCTGCGCCTGGTGACGCGCCGCGCGCTCGCCTATGAGGCGAACGCCCATATTTTCGTGCTCTGGATGCTTGGCGCGATGATCGTCCTCGTCACGGTCGCGATCATTTTTCTGCGCAATCAGATCCGCCCCATTCTGCGCCTGGCGAAAGCGGCGGAGGATTTCGGCAAGGGAAGAGATCTCGACTTCACCCCGCATGGCGCGCGCGAAGTGCGACAGGCCGGCCATGCCTTTATTGAAATGAAACGGCGAGTCGAGCGGGCGAGCGAACAGCGCACCGCGATGCTCAACGGCGTCAGCCACGATCTGCGCACGATGCTGACGCGATTCAAATTGTCATTGGCGTTGCTCGACAATTCGGCCGACAGCGAATTGCTGCAGAAGGACGTCGATGAAATGGGACAGATGCTCGAGGGCTATCTCGCCTTCGCGCGCGGAGACATGGGCAAATCGACGACCCGGATCAATGTCCGGTCGATCCTCGAGGACCTTCGCGCGGCGTCCGAGCGGCACGGCGATTCCCTCCGCGTGGAGACCCGGGGAGACCTCCACATCCGGATACGGCCGATGGCGATGAAACGCTGCGTCGGCAATCTCGTCGCCAACGCCCAGCGTCACGCCGAAACGGTTCGCGTCTCGGCCGTCCGCGAGGCTCAATTCGTGTCGATCGTCGTTGACGACGACGGCGCCGGCATCGATCCCGCCGATCGTGAAGACGTCTTCCGGCCGTTCTACCGGCTGGACGAAGCGCGCAACCAGGACCAGGGCGGCGCGGGCCTGGGGCTTGCGATCGCGCGCGACATCGCCCGCTCGCACGGCGGCGACATCACGCTTTCCGAAAGCCCCATGGGGGGCCTGAGGGCGGCGGTGCGGATTCCCGTTTAGCCTCGGGCTTCGTCAGCTTGGCCGCGCGGAGAGGCGCGGCTTCAAACCGAAGCGCTGATCCAGCGGCTAAGTTCGCTCTTCGGGCCGGCCCCGGTCTTGGTGGCGACGTGTTTGCCGTCCTTGAACACCATTAGCGTCGGGATCGAGCGGATCCCATATTTGCTGGCGACACTGGGGTTCTCGTCGACATTGAGCTTGGCGATTTTCACCTTGCCGTTCATTTCGGTGGCTATTTCTTCGAGCGCTGGCGCGATCATGCGGCACGGCCCGCACCATTCCGCCCAGAAGTCCACGACGACTGGCTCCTGGGATTTGATAACGTCGGTCTCAAAACTCGCGTCTGTGACTTTGGCCGGTGCTGACATAGCGCCCTCGATGGCGGCGTGCTTGCCGTATCCCATAGCTAGGAACCAACCCGAGCGGCGTCAAGCAGCGCGGAACGCGGCGCCGCCGCGCCCGCCCCGCAGCTTGACAGCGGTGGCTTCGTCGCCTAGCCGAGCGGCCGTCGATGGGGCAGGAACAGGCGCAGATTGTCAGGCGGATTAGCGGTCTCGGCGAAATCTCCGACCGCTACGAAGCGATTCTTTGCGATATCTGGGGCGTCGTTCACAATGGCGTGGCTTCCTTCGCGCCAGCCTCGGAGGCGCTGGTTTCGTTCCGGCGCCGGGGCGGCGCGGTCGTCCTGATCACCAACGCTCCGCGGCCGTTTCCGCCCGTCAAACGCCAGGTGCTCAAGCTTGGGGTTTCGCCCGAGGCGTTCGACGGCATAGTCACCTCGGGCGACGTGACGATCGGCTTGATGGAGCGCGCCGGCGATCGGGTGCTCCATATCGGGCCGGAGCGCGATCTCAGCCTGTTTGACGCCGCTGAAGAGGCGACCGGCGCGGGGCCGAGGCTCGTTTCGCTTGAAGAGGCCCAATACGCCCTGTGCACGGGGCTTAGACACGACGAGACCGAAACGGTCGACGACTACGAGTCCGAACTCAGCGCGATGGCGGCGCGGGGCATGCCGATGATCTGCGCCAACCCCGATATCGTCATCCACCGCGGCGAGACGCTGATCTATTGCGCGGGCGCATTGGCGCGCCGGTACGAGGAGCTCGGCGGTTCGGTCGTCTACGCCGGCAAGCCTTATGCGCCGATCTATGATCTGGCGCTGGCGGTTGCGGAGCGGGCTCGAGGCGCGCCGATCGACAAGCGCCGCGCGCTCGCCATCGGCGACGGCATGAAGACGGACATCGCAGGCGCGGCCAAATCGGGGCTGGACGCGCTGTTCGTCACCGGGGGGATACATCGGTCCGTGCATGGGGACGCGCCGGAATCGCCCGCCGATCCCGTTGAGCTGCAACGGCTGTATGATGAAAACGACCTGTGGCCGGTCGCCGCCATTCCCCAGCTTCGGCCCTAGCGGTTCGCGCGCGCCATGCAAACTCCGCTGTTTCAGACGCTCTATTTCGACGATCTCGCGCTCGGCATGCGCGCGACGATCCAGAAGACGGTCGAGAATGAGGACGTGATCGGATTCGCCGAACTTTCCGGCGATCACAATCCGATCCATTTATCCGAGCACTTCGCCCGCAAGACCCGCTTTGGCGGCCGAATTGTGCATGGGCTCTACACCGCGAGCCTGATTTCCGGCGTCATCGGCATGCGATTGCCGGGCCCCGGCGCGGTCTATATTTCGCAGACGTTGAACTTTCTCGGGCCGGTCAAGATCGGCGACGTCGTCGACGTCAGCGTCGAGGTGGTGGAATTGACCGAGAAGAACCGCCGCGTCCGGCTGCATTGCGAGTGCCGCGTGGGCGGCCAGCTCGTTCTTGAGGGCGAGGGGGTTCTCAGCGTGCCGCCGACGCCCAAGCCCAAGCCGCCCGCCGCCTGACTTCATGGCCTGATCCCATGTCGCAGGCTGAGGGCAGTTGCGCGGGCCGCGAAACGCGGCTACGGGGTCGGCGGAAATCCCGATGATCCGGCTGGACCCATGACCAACGGCTTCGTGCTCGCCACGGACCCGATGCTGCCGCCGCACGGGCTCATAGGCGCGGTCTACGCAATCGGCAATTTTGACGGCCTGCATCTCGGGCATCGGGTCGTCATTGAACGCGCCGTCGCCATGGCGAGCGAGAGAGCCGCCCCCAGCGCCATGCTGACGTTCGAACCGCATCCCGCCGATTTTTTCGCCCGCCGCTCGGTCGTGTTCCGGCTGACGCCGCCACGGGACAAAGCGGTGGTAGCCGCCCGGCTCGGACTGTCGGGCCTCGTCCTCCTTCCCTTCGACGCCTCCCTTGCGGGCATGAGCGCGGACGAGTTCATCACGAAGATTCTGATCGCCCGGCTCGGGGTCGGCGCGGTCGTCATCGGCTGGGACTTCCATTTCGGCAAGGGCCGGTCCGGCTCGCCGGCTACGCTTACGGAGGCGGGCAAAAGATACGGCTTCGGCGTCGAGATTGTCGCGAAAGTCGAGGACGGCGACGGCGTCCTCTCCTCCACCGCCATTCGCAACGCTCTCGAGCAGGGCGACCTCGCCGCTGCGGCGCGAGGCCTCGGACGCAACTACGCGGTGTCAGGCCAGGTCATTTCCGGCCAGCGCCTGGGGCGCAAGCTTGGCGTGCCGACGGCGAATATCGCGCTCGAGCCGAACAACCGGCTCGCCCACGGGATCTACGCCGTCGTGGCGCGGGTCGAGGGCCGCGCCTATCCGGCGGTGGCGAGCTTCGGCACGAGGCCCACGGTCGATGACGGGCCGCCGCTGCTCGAGGTTCATCTCCTCGATTTCGACGGCGACCTTTATGGACGCGAAATGGAGGTCGAGTTCATCGAACGCATCCGCGATGAGCTGAAGTTCGGGTCGCTCGATGCGCTCAAGGCCGAAATGGAGCGCGACAAGGAGCGCGCCCGCGCGATCCTGGAGTCCTGCGTTCCCGGATGGAGACTATGATAATTACGTTGTAATATGGTATATTAGCTTCATCGCCGCGATTTTGAGCGCGGAAGTAACTCCCAAGCGCCCCTCGTTTTCGGCGCGGAACTAAACGGGGTCATAAAGCACTGAAAACGTTAGAGCCTGCCGGTAAAATGGCGGTTCGGCCGGCGCGTCGCCAAGACGCCCTCCTGAGTCGGCCGTTGAAACCAGCGGGGCCCAAGCGCCAACGCCGGAACATGCGGGACCGAGCGCTGAGACCGAATTTGGCGAATGGCTCCAAATCCTCTAAGGCCACGCTTCCGCCGCCTCGAAACCCAATTCAACTCATGTCCGACGCGTCCGTCTCAAACCTCGACTATTCGCGCACGCTTTATCTGCCAAAGACCGACTTCCCGATGCGCGCCGGCCTGCCGCAGAAGGAGCCGGAGATTCTGGCCCGCTGGGCGCGGGAGAATCTCTATGGAGCGCTGCGCGAGAGCGGCAAGGGCCGGGCGAAATTCGTGCTCCACGACGGGCCGCCTTACGCCAACGGCAATGTTCATATCGGCACGGCGCTCAACAAGACGCTGAAAGACATCGTCGTGCGCTCGCATCAGATGACGGGGCGGGAATCCAACTATGTTCCCGGCTGGGACTGTCACGGGCTGCCGATCGAATGGAAGGTCGAGGAGGAATTCTACCGGGCCAAGGGCAAGACGAAGCCGGACTTCTCGGATTCGCAAGCCATCATCGCCTTCCGCCGGGAATGTCGCGCGTATGCCGAGCATTGGCTCGGCATACAGCGGGAGGAATTCAAGCGTCTCGGCGTCGTCGGCGACTGGGATCATCCCTATACGACGATGAGCTATCCGGCCGAGGCGCAGATCGCGCGTGAAATCTTCAAATTCGTCGGCAACGGCCTTCTCTATCGCGGCTCGAAGCCGGTCATGTGGAGCGTCGTCGAAAAGACCGCGCTGGCCGAGGCCGAGGTCGAATATGAGGATCATGTCAGCGACACGATCTACGCCGCCTTCCCGGTCGTGTCCTACTCTGGACCTGCCATGGATCTGGGAGAGAGCGATTCTATCTCCTGCCCGAAAAAATAAAGGGCGCTTCAATTGTAATTTGGACGACCACTCCTTGGACGATTCCAGGTAACCGCGCGATCGCGTTTTCGACGCGTGTCAACTATGGAATGTATGAGGTCTTAAGTTCGCCAGACGGGAATTGGGTGAGTGCGGGGACTTGCTGAATCCTAGCGGATGCACTCGCAAACAGCGTCTTTGCTGCCGCGCGCATTGATCAGCAATCGGTCCGTCGTCTTTGCGACATACCATGGGGCGTTCTCGAAGGAATCAACTGCGCCCATCCCTTGCACGATCTCGGCTACGGCTTTGTCGTTCCCCTGCTCGACGGCGAGCATGTGACGGAAGACGCGGGCACCGGATTCGTCCACACCGCGCCCGGCCACGGACGCGAGGATTTCGAGCTCTGGACCGCGAGCACGCGCCTCCTTCAGGAGCGCGGGATCGAGACGCGCATTCCCTACACGGTCGACGAGAACGGCGCCTTCACCGACGAGGCGCCCGGTTTCGAAGGCAAGCGCGTCATCACCGACAAAGGCAAAACCGGCGACGCCAACAAAGCGGTCATCGATGCGCTGGTGGGGGCAGGGACGCTTGTCGCGCGCGGAAAGCTCAAGCATCAATATCCGCACAGCTGGCGCTCGAAGACGCCGGTGATCTTCCGCAATACGCCGCAATGGTTTCTGGCGATGGATCGGCCATTCGCCAACGCGCAAGGCGGCAAGACCCTTCGCGCCATCGCCGCCGACGCGATCGAACGCACGCGCTGGGCGCCGCCATCGGGCGAGAACCGGATCAAGGGCATGGTGATGAACAAGCCCGATTGGGTTCTGTCCCGCCAGCGCGCCTGGGGAGTGCCGTTATCGATTTTCGTCCGCAAGGACGGTCACGAAATCCTGTTCGACGAGGAGGTCAACGCCCGCATCGCCGACGCCTACGAGCAGGAGGGCGCCGACGCCTGGTTCGCTCAAGGCGCGAAGGCGCGTTTTCTGGGCGCAAAGCACGACTCCGCGACTTACGACAAGATCGACGATCTGGTCGAGGTCTGGTTCGATTCCGGTTCGACGCACGCCTTCGTGCTCGAGGACCCCGAGCATTTCCCTGGATTGGCCGGCATCCGCCGCGCGATCGACGGCGGCCAGGACACGGTGATGTATCTCGAAGGCTCCGACCAGCATCGCGGCTGGTTCCAGTCGTCGCTTCTCGAAAGCTGCGGCACGCGGGGCCGCGCGCCATTCGACGTCGTGCTGACCCACGGCTTCACGCTCGATGAGAGCGGCCGCAAGATGTCCAAATCTCTCGGCAACCAGACCTTCCCGCAGGACGTCATCCGCGTTTCGGGCGCGGACATCCTGCGTCTATGGGTGGCCAGCGTCGATTACACCGACGATCAGCGCATCGGCCCCGAAATCCTCAAAGCCGTCAGCGACAATTATCGCAAGCTGCGCAACACGATCCGCTGGATGCTCGGAACTCTGGCCCATCGGGAGCCGGGCGATTCGGTCGGCTATGCGGCGATGACCGGCCTTGAGCGGCTGATGTTGCATAAGCTGGCGGAGCTCGATCTCAAGGTTCGCGAGGCTTACGAGGATTTCGATTTCGCGCGGGTCGTCGCGCTGCTCACCCAGTTCATGAACGCCGACCTCTCCGCCTTTTATTTCGACATCCGCAAGGACGCGCTCTATTGCGACGCGCCCTCGAGCGTCCGGCGGCGCGGCGCGCTGGAGGCGATCGAGCACATCTTCCGCGCGGTGACGATCTGGCTTGCGCCGATTCTGGTGTTCACCTCCGAGGAAGCCTGGACATCGCGCGGCGACGCGCGCCGCTCGATCCATCTCGAACAGTTTCCCGTCATTCCGCCCGGCTGGCGCGATGACGAACTGGCGAGGACATGGGAGACGATCCGGGCGCTCCGTCTCGCCGTCACCGGGGCGATCGAAATCGCGCGCGCCGAGAAAGCGATCGGCTCCTCGCTGGAGGCTGCGCCGCGCGTCTATCTGAGCAAGCCCGAACATTTGAAGGCGCTCGAAGGCGTCGACTTTGCGGAAGTCTGCATCACCTCGGACATTGCGGTCGAGTTCGGAACGGCGATCCCTGAGGCGGCGTTTCGTTTGTCGGAAACGCCCGACGTCGGCGTCGTGCGTGGAGCGCGCGCGGGGCGTCAAGTGCCCACGCTCCTGGCGCTACTTCGATCCGGCAACCGCCTCGCCTGATTTTCCCGACGTAACCCCTCGCGACGCCGAGGCGCTGCGCGAGCTTAAAGCCCTGGGCCGCTTGCAGTGAAGCTGCCCGTGATGGGAGGGATTATCGCGCTCGCTGTTGTCCTGGTCGATCAGATCGTCAAAGCCGGCGTTCTGGCGCATTTCCGCGGGTCCGAATTCGATTCGAGGCCTCTTGCGCCCTTTCTGGATTTGACCCTGCGGTTGAACCGCGGCATTTCCTTCAGCCTGTTCGCGCGCGATTCCGCGTCGGGCCAAGCCGCCTTGCTCGCGGTGACCTTGGCGGCGACGGGCTTGCTCGCGTGGTGGCTTGTTCGGGCCAGATCCGCGTTGCCCGCCGTCGGGCTCGGGCTGATCATCGGCGGCGCCCTTGGCAATGCAATCGATCGCCTTGCGCATGGAGCCGTGGTTGACTATCTCGATTTGCATGCCTTTGGCCGTCACTTCTTCGTCTTTAATGTCGCCGACGCGGCCATTAACATCGGGGTCGTGCTGTTGATCCTAGACTTGTTGTTCACCCCGCGCGCGCCCAAGACTCGAAGCGAAGGCAGTCCCCCTCGGAGCGCGACCTGAGCTCAGCGAGGAATTTCTTTGTAGTCAGGCTCCGCGGCGGATCAGGAACGTCGCGAATGTCATGGAATAGCCGGAATTTGTCGCGAGACACGGCGTTGAACGGCTGTCACAAATATTGCGGAGGACAAGCGGTGGGGCCGAAGGGCGTTGGTTTGCGATCAGCCGCGATCGCGTTGGCGTTGACCTCCATGAGCCTTGTCAGTTCAGCCGCCTGGGCCGGCGACGACGGCGCGGCGCCGCTGTGGCAGGGCATTGGGTCGATGTTCGCTCCAGTTCTTGGATTGAGTGGACTTGGTCTTGGCGGGGACAAGCCGCCTCCGATCAACTACCGCGAGCATGGAAAGCTCGTCCTGCCGCCGAATGACGCGCTGCCGCCACCCGGCTCTTCCGCAGAACGCGCCGACCCCGCTTGGCCCGTGAATCAGGAAGTCCTGCGCCGAAAGGCTCTGAAGGAAGAAGGAAAGAAGACGATCGCCGGGGTCGGCGACGCGCGTCTGCGTTACACGCATCCATTCCCCGCGAACGAACCCGTCACCGTTCGCGCTGTCACGCCGGATGGACAAACGGTGAAATGTGAAGGCGCTTGCGGATCGACGTCAACAGTGCTAGGCAATATCAATCCATTGAACTGGTTCGGAATGGGAAAGCAGCAGCAGTCGCTTGGTCCTGAGCCTGACCGCGAGTGGCTGACCGATCCGCCCAAGGGGTTTCGGGCCCCCGTCGAAGCGGTAGCAGGGTCGGCTAAAAACTGATCCAATTTGACCCACGATCAAGCCGCTGTTCTCGCGGTTCGAAGGCCGGAATTCGGGAAGGGGTCAATTTCCGGCTTGGCGATCCAGGCAAAGGACGCTATTCTGCTTGAGAAGGATTCGCTGGCAGCACAGATTCCGACGCTTCAAAGCTCGGCCCCGAATCGACGCAATTCAGGAACATGGGGCGTGCGCTCGCGGGCAGGGGCGCCGAAGTCGCGGAATTAGGTCGGGCGGGGCGATCTCGCGAAAAGGCCTTCCGGACATAGGACGCAATCCGAGCGTGGGCCACGGACGGCGCTCGTAAAGGGAATTTGCACGGGATCAATGCGATCGCTCGTGTCCGTGTCTCGGGTGCAATGAGATCAGCTCATTCGAGTGACGCGAAGGCGTGAACTGCTGTTCTTGCGCCAATTTCGAGAAAGCTTGGCGAGAATCGAGCAGAAAAGCTCCGGTCTAACCGGAAGGATGTTGGGAAATAAAAATGAGACCAGGTCAGAACAAAAGGATGCGTGGCCGGCCGACAAATAATCGGCGGGGCCCCAATCCTTTGACGCGATCCTATGAATTGAATGGACCGGACGTCAAAATACGCGGCAACGCGCATCATGTCGCAGAGAAATATCTGCAGCTCGCCAGGGACGCTCACACGGGCGGAGATCCGGTCGCGGCAGAGAATTATCTGCAGCACGCGGAGCACTACTTCAGGCTCATAGCGGCTGCTCAGGCTGCTCAGGCGCTCGCACAGAGCGGTCAGCAACGACCGCCAGGAGAGGCCGAGGACGACTTGGAAGACGATGGCGATTTCGGCGGCCTGTCGGATCGTTTCGCTTCGCCCGCGGAGCGGCAGAACGCTTACCAGCAGTCCCAGCCAGGGTTTCAACCGCAGCCGAGCCTGCCGCCAAACGCCCCGCAACCCTTTGTCGACAGACCGGCCTATGAGGCCGAGCGTCAGGGCGGCGGCGATCGTGGAGGCTTTGCCCCCCGGCAAGACCGTCAGGGCAATCGGTTTCCGGACCGGGGTCCGCGACCCGATCGGCCGTTCGCCGAGCGCAACGAGGGCTATCGCGACAATCGGCACGGACGCGATGGTCGTCCGCGGGAGTTCCGGCCCTATCGCGATTCTCAGCCCCAGCCGACAAGAGAAGCCGACGCCGATACGGCGCCCGCCGCCGCCGCGCTTCCCTCCTTCATAACCGCAAGCCCGAGACCCAACAGCACAGAGCCGGTCGCCAGCGCGCCGACACCCGAGGCGGAAGCTTCACCGACTCCGATGGCGACGCCTGAGGCTGGTCCTTCGGGGTTCGAATCGCCGTCAGAGGGAAACGCCGCCTTTCAACCGCGAGGCCGACGCCGCCGTCTGCGGTCGCCATATGGATTTGGCGGCGCCAATCCAGGTGAGGCGGAGCAACCGGACGCCGCTCCGGAAACGGCCGACGATTCGCCGGTCAGGGAATAGCCGCCGGCGCATGGACGAACAATGATCTCGGATCGAGCGGGATCGGGATTAGGAAGCCGCTTACGCGACTGGCGACCCGTCTGTGGCATGCGCGGCGGCCTCAATATCCTTGGGGAGAGGCGCTGGAACGGCCGTCAGGGTTACGCTTTCGGGCGAAGATGACACTCTCAGCGTCGCTTGCGACTCGCGGGCCAAAAGCACGGTGAAATAGAGTTGTATGGAATGCCCGTCGATCGTTTCCTTGGCGAGGGCGTTGGACAGGATGTCGGCTGCGCTGTGCGACAGTCGGGCGTTGGCGCCCTTGGCCTCGACCCGGAGGGTTATGGCGTCGTCTTCGCCCGAAATGTCCACGACGATGACGCCGCCCCGTGGTATGGCGCTCGCCGCGATGAGGCAAAGGTTGAGCAGGAGCTTCACGGAGTTCCTCGACGCCATCCGCCGCGCCGCGCTCCACTGCAGAACCGTGCGTCCATTGGCGAAAATGTCCCTTGCCGCCTTTTCAGCGTCGCCAGTGTCGATCAACGCGCCGAACGAACCCGCCGCGCCGAACGCCAGGCGGCAAAACTGGAGGCGCGCCGAGGCTGAAATCGCGCTCTTCTTGATGAGCTCCATGGCTATGGCCCGCATCTCTTCGTCCTGCTCGCCGTCGAGCACCTCAAGGCCGTTGACGATCGCCCCGACTGGGCTGATCACGTCGTGGCATACCCGCGAGCAAAGCAGCGCGGCGAGGTCGAGCGGGGTGAGCGAGGCCATCATCAAGTTGGTCGATCCTGGGTTCGATATCGGGACCTTGGCGGAGATAGAAACCGTGTCGCCTTTTGCGGCGTTCGATCCCTCTCTAGCCGATTCGCTCCATGGTCGCGATGAAAGCTTGCAAATGAACGCAACGAATGAGGGAGCGACGGCTTGAGCTCGGTTGTCCGGGACCCGGATCCCTTCGTGTTCGATTCCCGCGCGCGCGACGAAATCGCGCTGTTTCTCGCCAAGTGCGTGCTTTCGGCCGGACCGGCGGTGATGGAGGAATATGACCGCGGCTGCGAGGTCAGTTCGAAGCAGGACGGCAGTCCGGTCACGTCGGCGGATCGCCGCGCCGAAGCGATCATCTGCGAACGTCTCGCGAGCGTGAAGCGCTCTCCGCCGATATGCGCTGAAGAGGCGATGGCGGCCGGCGCGCGGCCCAGGCTAGGCGACCGGTTCCTGCTGGTCGATCCGCTCGACGGGACGCGGGAGTTCCTCGCCAACAACGGCGAGTTTACGATCAACGTCGCGCTGATCGAGCGGAGCGCCCCGATCGCCGGCGCTGTGTACGCGCCTGCAATCGGCCGGTTATGGGTCGGCGGCGATACGGCCTTTGTGTGTGAAGCGCGCCCCGGGGGAGATTTGCCCGGCGAAGAGTTCCCGGCGGCGAATCCGCACGCGTCTCGCGCCGTCCAGCCTGACCGCCTTTTTGAGCCGCTCCCATCTCGACGCCGAGTTGGATTCCTTCCTCAAAAGACTGCCGGTCGGCGAGACGCGCTTCGCTGGCTCGTCGCTGAAGTTTTGCCTGATCGCCGAGGGTCTCGGCGATGTCTATCCGCGGTTTGCGCCAACCATGGAATGGGACACGGCCGCGGGCGATGCGGTCCTGCGCGCAGCCGGCGGCGTTGTTCTCGACCCTTCGGGACGCCCGCTTTCGTATGGCAAAGCCGAGAGCGGATTGCGCAACGGCCCGTTCATCGCCTGGGGTGACGCAACGGCCGCCAGGCAATTCGGAAATTAAAATGCGAGCGCCGCAATTCGCCGGCCATAAACTCAATTTCGAGTGTGGCGGCCTGTCGGTTTGAAAGTAAACGCCAAGCGCCGCCCTTTGACCATTTGTTAACCTTCACTCTTCGACATTGAGATCGAATCGCAACGATCGACCGATTCTCGAAGGGGGCCGCATTGAATAACGTCGCATTGAATAACGTCATCCGTTTCCGGCCAGCGAACAGCCGCCGCCCGATGGCGGCCGGTGATCGCAGCGCACAGATCTTGTTCTTCACCGGCGTTCGCTATCAACGCGTGAGCGAAGACCCGCATGCGCCAGGCGGCCAACCACGACGCGACCGGCGGAAGCGCCAGGGCGGCGAGATTGGCGGGGCAGGACGCGGAGGCGCCAGCCAACGCTAGGCGCAGCCGGGCGCGCAATTGGCCGCCGTTCCGCCCGCAAAGAAAGATGACAACCGTTCCCGTTCTCAGCGTCGCCAACTTTATCGGCCCGCGGTCCGCTTGCCGTCGCTCGCCATTTCCGCTATGAGCCGCGGCGGGACACCTCTCCCCAACGAGAGGCGCCCATCTGAAAGGATGGCTCATCATGGCGACCAATGCGCCGGGCGTTCGGCCCGCGAATTCCTGTTTTTCTTCCGGCCCATGCGCGAAGCGCCCCGGCTGGACCCCGACAGTTCTGAGTGATGCGGCGCTCGGCCGATCGCATCGGGCAAAGCCCGGCAAGGCCAAGCTCAAGCTCGCGATCGACCTCACCCGGGAGGTGCTCGGCGTTCCCGCCGACTATCGCATCGGGATCACGCCAGGCTCCGACACCGGCGCGGTCGAAATGGCGCTCTGGACGCTTCTCGGCGCGCGCGGCGTCGATGTTCTCGCCTGGGAAAGCTTTGGCGAAGGCTGGGTGACCGACGTCGTCAAGCAGCTCAAGCTCAAGGACGTGCGCACGCTGAAAGCGGCCTACGGCGAATTGCCGGATCTCGCTGAAGTCAATTTCGACAACGACGTCGTCTTCACCTGGAACGGCACCACGTCGGGCGTGCGCGTGCCGAACGGCGACTGGATCGCCTCCGACCGCAAGGGGCTCACCATCTGCGACGCGACCTCGGCCGCCTTCGCGCAGGAGCTCGACTGGCCGAAGCTCGACGTCGTCACCTTCTCCTGGCAGAAGGTCCTCGGCGGCGAGGCGGCGCATGGAATCATCATCCTCTCGCCCCGCGCGGCGGAGCGCCTCGAGACCTACACGCCGCCGTGGCCCTTGCCGAAGCTCTTCCGGCTGGCCAAGGGCGGCAAGCTAACCGAGGGCTTTTTCGACGGCGAGACCATCAACACGCCCTCCATGCTATGCGTCGAGGACTATATCGACGCCTTGAACTGGGCGAAGTCGCTGGGCGGGCGGAAGGCGCTCTTCGCTCGCGCCGACGCCAACGCCAAGGCGATCGCGGACTGGGTTGCGCGGACGCCCATGGATTGATTTCCTCGCCCGCGCGCCCGAGACGCGCTCCAACACCAGCGTCTGTCTCAAGGTGGTCGATCCCGCGGTCGCCGCCCTCAGTCCGGACGCCCAGGCCGCTTTCGCCAAAGGCATTGCGAGTTTCCTTGAGAAGGAAAAGGTGGCGTTTGACATCGGCGCCTATCGCGACGCTCCGCCTGGCTTGCGCATCTGGTGCGGCGCGACTGTCGAGACGGCCGATGTCGAGGCGCTGACCCGCTGGCTCGACCACGCCTTCGCGGTCGAGAAGATGAAGCTCGCCAAGGCCGCCTGATCGGCGCCTGTCATCCCCGCGAAAGCGGGGGTCGCTCTCTATGCCCGCTTTCCGCGGGCATGACACGGACCATCGTTTCCCTTTCATTTTCGCGGCCGTCACGGGCCGCCATTCCGGGATAACCCCTATGACTCCCCGCGTTCTCATCTCCGACAAGCTTTCCCCGGCCGCCGTCGCCATTTTCAAGGCGCGCGGCGTTGAGGTCGACGTCAAGCCAGGCCTCGACAAGGAAGAGCTCGCCAAGATCATCGGCGACTATGACGGGCTCGCCATTCGCTCCGCGACCAAGGTCACGGCGAAGCTGCTCGAGCGCGCGAAGAAATTGAAAGTCGTTGGCCGCGCCGGCATCGGCGTCGACAACGTCGACATTCCAGCCGCAACGGCTCGCGGCGTGATCGTGATGAACACGCCGTTCGGCAACTCGATCACCACCGCCGAGCATGCGATCGCGCTGATGTTTGCGCTCGCCCGGCAGATCCCGAGCGCGGACGTGTCGACGCAATCGGGCAAGTGGGAAAAGAACCGGTTCATGGGCGTCGAGCTGACCGGCAAGACGCTCGGAATCATCGGTTGCGGCAACATCGGCTCGATCGTCGCGTCGCGCGGGTTGGGACTGAAGATGCGGGTCGTAGCTTTCGATCCGTTTCTGAGCGCGGAACGCGCGGAAGCGCTCGGCGTCGAAAAGCTCGAGCTGGACGATCTCCTCAAGCGCGCCGATTTCATCACCCTGCACACGCCGCTGACGGCGCAGACGCGCAACATTCTCTCAGCCGAGAATCTGGCCAAAACCAAGCCCGGCGTTCGCATCATCAATTGCGCCCGCGGCGGCCTCGTCGACGAAGCGGCGTTGCGCGCCGGCCTCGACAGCGGCCATGTCGCGGGCGCGGCCTTCGACGTCTTCGTCGAGGAGCCGGCGACAGCCAACCCGCTGTTCGGCCATCCGAACTTCATCGCCACGCCGCACCTCGGCGCCTCGACCAACGAAGCGCAGGAGAACGTCGCGCTCCAGGTCGCCGAACAGATGTCGGACTATCTCACGCGCGGCGCGATCTCGAACGCGATCAACTTTCCGTCCATTACCGCCGAGGAAGCGCCGAAGCTTAAGCCCTTCATCACCCTGGCGGAGGGTCTCGGCTCGTTCGCCGGTCAGCTCACGCAGGCGCCGATCGAGAAGGTCACGCTCACCTATGAGGGCGCAGTTGCGGAACTCAAGATCAAGGCGTTGACGTCGGCGGCGATCGCAGGCCTGCTGCGTCCATCGCTGGTCGACGTCAACGTCGTCTCCGCGCCCTCAGTCGCCGCCAGTCGCGGCATTGTCATCGAGGAAATGACACGCGCCGCGGACGGCGACTACGAAAGCTTCGTCACCCTCACCGTCACGACGGCGGAGCAAATGCGCGCGATTGGCGGGACCGTCTTTCATGACGGCAAGCCGCGCATCCTTTCGATCAAGGGCATCAAGGTCGACGCCGAGTTCACCCCCTCGATGATCTATGTCACCAACGAGGACAAGCCGGGCTTCATCGGCCGCTTCGCCAGTCTCCTGGGAGGCGCGGGCGTCAACATCGCGACATTCGCGCTCGGGCGCGACGAACAGGGCGGTTCGGCGATCGCTCTTGTTTCGATTGACGGGACAGCCCCGCCTGAGGTGATAGAAAAGGTGAGCAAGATCGATGGCGTGCGTCAGGTCGCCGCTTTGCAATTCTGACACGCCGCGCCGCAGTGGAGGGCCCGTCCCATGAGCGATGATGCGGACAAACGCACGCCGGTAAAAGACCGGGCCGGGGCTAAAGTCGACGCCCGTCTCCTGGAGATTCTCGTATGCCCGGTGACGCGAGCGGAGCTGACCTACGATCCGGTCCGCCAGGAGCTCGTTTCGCGCGCCGCGCGGCTTGCCTATCCAATCCGGGACGGCGTGCCGATCATGCTGCCAGAGGAAGCGCGCAAGCTCGACGATTGAGGGCGCCCGGGGGAGGGGAGGAACAACCTTGCCCGCGGGTTTGGGAGCCATTGGCGCGAGAGGCGTTTGAGCCGAGCGGGATGGGACGCGGCTCAACGAGCGTCGGATAGAGAGCAAGGTCGCTCAGCGCTGGGCCAAGCGGGCCCGTCGAAGCAAAAAAGCGCGCGGGGGAGAGAGACTCCCTCGCGCGCCCGAATTTGGCGAACGTCAGTTTCGGGCTACGTACCTCACTTGTGCGCCTTGCCGCTGGCGTCGGCGATCTTATGGGCTACTTCGGCCACCTTTGCGGCGGCTGCTTTAGTCTCCAACATGTAGAAGGAGCCATTGAGCCCCCCGAACGTCGTATTGACGCCCGTAACGGATTTGTCGGCAAGGTTGCCGGAGTATGTCGTCTTCGAGCCGTTGAACAGGAACGTCAGAATGCCGGCGACGTGAACCCACACGCCGCTATATCCCTGGCCGTTGGTCCAGGTATTGTTTGCGGCGATGGTCATGGGTGTGGACCCATAATTCCCTGTCGAGTTCCAATCGTAATATAATGTCCAATTTCCAGGAACAGACATGGCGTAATCTCCTCTGATCGGCGCCAGAGGTTGCAGGCGCTAACGCGCCAACTGGCGCCCTTCAAAACCCGGGATTGTTCGTTTTCGAAAAAGGCGGGCTTACCCGGTCGACCCACACCATGCACAATGGCGGACGAGCAGCAGACCGGCAGTGACTGGGCTCACATTGCGGGAGACTCAGTCGCTCGTGCTGGAGTTCGGGTCGAACCTCAGCTTGGCTTTGAGCTACTAAATCGACGGCGCCCATTCGGCCGGGCTCGCCTTGGCTGCGGCCTCCGTCGCGCGCCGCGCCTCGATGGCTCCCATTGTCGCGCGGAGGACCTCGGTCACGCCGGTCCGCGTCGCGGTCGAGAGCATAAGCGGACTCGTGCGTTTTACGCCCGGCTCGAGCGGCGGCCCGAAGCTGCGCATTGCGCGCTTCAGGCGCTCGGTCTGCTTCGTGAGCGTTTCCTCGTCGACCGCGTCGACCTTTGACAGCGCGACAATCTCGGCTTTTTCGGCGAGATCCGCGCCGTAAGCCTTAAGCTCGCGGCGGATCGTGCGGTAATCGGCGCCCGCGTTCGCGCCCGTCGCGTCGACAAGATGCACGAGGGCGCCTGAGCGCTCGACATGGCCCAGGAACCGGTCGCCGAGGCCATGACCCTCGTGCGCGCCCTCGATGAGGCCCGGAATGTCGGCCAGCACAAAATCACGTCCGTCGATCTTCACCACGCCGAGACCGGGGTGGAGGGTGGTGAAGGGATAGTCCGCGATCTTGGGCTTCGCGGCCGAAACCGCGGCAAGGAAGGTCGATTTGCCGGCGTTCGGCAGGCCGATGAGGCCGGCGTCGGCGATCAGCTTGAGCCTGAGAAGTAGCGTGCGCTCGATGCCGGGCAGACCCGGATTGGCGCGGCGCGGGGCGCGATTGGTGGAGGTGGTGAAATGGGCGTTGCCGAAACCGCCGTTGCCCCCTTTCGCGAGCACCATGCGCTCGCCAGGCTCGGTGAGATCGGCGAGCAACGCCCCGCTCTCCTCGTCGAACACCTGCGTTCCGACTGGGACTTTCAGCACGGCGTCGTCGCCGCGCCCGCCGGCGCGATTTCTGCCCATCCCGTGCATGCCGGTCTTGGCCTTGAAATGCTGCTGGTAGCGAAAGTCGATGAGCGTGTTGAGGCCGTCCGCACATTCGACCACGACGTCCCCGCCGCGCCCGCCGTCGCCCCCGTCAGGGCCGCCGAACTCAATGAATTTCTCGCGGCGGAACGAGATCGAACCCGCCCCGCCGTCGCCTGAACGCACGTACACCCGCGCCTGGTCGAGAAACTTCATCGTCGCAAGCGTATCACGGGGCGCGCGCCAGGCCGATGGCCGCCTCACGCCTCACGACGGCGCCGCCCAGCCAATCCGCGCGGCCAAGGCGGAAGCTGTGGCACGCGACCATCCCGCCGCGCGCGGGGGCGCCTTGCAGGCCGGCGCCGAGGCGCACAAAACCGCACTTCTCGACCACAGCCTTCGAGGCCTCGTCCTCCACCCTGACGCCGGCCAGGACCTCGACCGTGGAGGTGAGCCTGAAGGCGGCGTCGATCATCGCTTCGGCCGCCTCGGTCGCGAGGCCCTTGCCCCAAGCCTCGGGCGCGAGCGCATAACCAAGAGCCAGGCGGTCCCGGCCGCGAGATTCGAGGCTGATCGAGCCGATGGCGTCGCCCTTGCCCTTGATCGGCGTGATGACCAAGGTCAAGTCGCGTCCAGACGCGTTGGCCTCGCGCGACGCATAGATGAACCGCTCAGCCGATCCGGGCGGATAGGGATGGGGGATCCGGGCGGTGTAGCGGGCGACTTCCCATTGGCTGCAAAATTTATGGATGGCGGCTGCGTCGCAGATTCGCGGCCAGCGCAGCCAAAGCCGCTGCGTCTCCAGCCGGAACACATCATCTCTCGCCATGTCCGGGAACATGAAACCTCCCGCAAAGCGCCCCGTCCGGGGCCGAAAACGACGAAGGGGACGCGGCGACCGCGTCCCCTTCGTAAGCCTGGGGCTTACCGGACGAATGAGCAGGCTCTTTGGCCTTCAATCTCATCTCGAAATTTATCTTCGAGAACGTCCGCGGGAGCTTGTCGCCGAAGCGGGGTTCTCGTCTTTTTCCCCGCTTTTATTCTGAAGCGCTAATCGTGCGTACCGATACGTATTGGCGTCCGTCGCCTTTTCGCTCAAATGCGACCTCTCCGGCGGCGGTGGCGAACAGCGTATGGTCCGTGCCGACGCCGACATTACGGCCGGGATGAAATTTCGTTCCCCGTTGGCGTACAAGAATCATGCCGCCGATAACCTGCTGGCCGCCGAACTTCTTCACGCCCAGACGCCGGCCGGCCGAATCGCGGCCATTGCGCGACGAACCGCCTGCCTTCTTGTGAGCCATAATCCTCGCTCCGAAACCTTGCAGGGCCGCCCGCCCTTAAGCCAAGCGTCCCAATTTGACCTGCCTATAGCGCGTCCGAGCGCGCCGGGGAATTGCGCGTTCTACCTACTCGCCGGCGGAAGGCGCTGCGGGCTCCGCCTGCCTTGCGGCGTCAGTCAGGATGCCGGTCACCCTCACGATCGTGAGATCCTGCTTATGCCCGCGCTTGCGCTTCGAATTCTTGCGCCGGCGCTTCTTGAACGCGTAGACCTTGGGGCCCCGCGTCTGCTCAACGATCTCGCCGACGACGCTTGCGCCGGCGACGCGCGGCGCGCCAACGTGGCTGGTCGCGCCGTCGAACAGCGCCAGCACCTCGTCGAACACGATCCTGTCGCCCGCTTCGCCGGGCAACGTCATGACCGTAATCTTGTCCTCGGCGGCGACCTTGTACTGTTTGCCGCCGGTCTTGATGACTGCGAACATCGTTTTTCCCGTGTTCCGCCCGAACACTACGCATGAGGCATGCGCGGCCGGCTTCTTTGCAGTTGACCGAAAATGCGGCTTTCGCCGCAGGCTTGGCGCTCGGGTTTTAAGCGGAGACGCTCAAAACCAAAAGCGCGGCTTTTATGGCCGCGCTTGAAGCGGAGCGAGCCTATAGGCGGAGCTTAAAGCAAAGTCAATCGCATTTGCCTCGGCCCTGTTGGCGACGCCGGCCAGGCGCGGTTACGGTAAGCCTCTCAATCGACCGGAGGGGACATGTTCGTCGACTGGCTGCTGGCCAGCTTCCATCACCTGGCCGTCTTTTCGCTCGCCGCCATCCTGTCGGCCGAGATTTTTCTCACCGCGGGGCCGATCGACGATCGCATGGCGCTGAGACTCGCGCGCATCGACGCCTGGTTTGGTATCATGGCGGCGCTCGTCGTCGCCGCGGGGGCGTTGCGGGTGTTCTTCGGCGCCAAGGGTTATGAGTATTATTTCGCCAACATCTTCTTCTGGGCCAAGATGGGCCTGTTTGTCGCAGTCGGCCTGCTGTCGGTCGCTCCGACATACATGTACATCGTCTGGCGAAGGCAGGTTCGGGCGGACCCGGCCTTCCGCCCGCCCAAGGACGAGATCAAGCAATTGCGCCAGGTCCTGTATGTCGAGGCGGGGCTGTTCGCCCTCATTCCGCTCTGCGCCGCGGCTATGGCGCGCGGCTTCGGGATGTGAGAGCTCTATGCTTCTTTGATTTCGCGCGCTTTTTCACGAAAAACCGGCTTCCACTTTTTCGTACCGCGCTCTAACGCCCCATGGCCGCCCATTGCGGCCCGCGCGCGAGCCTGTTCGACCTCATGCGGGTCAACGGCCGGCGCGGCGGCGCCCCAGGAATTACGAATATAGGTCAGGACCGCGGCGGCCTGATCGTCGCTGAGCTTCCATCCGAACGACGGCATCCCCGGAGCGGTCGGCTCCCCGTGGGTCCCCACGCTGCGCGCGCCCTCGATCAGGACGCGAATGAGGCTCGCCGGATCGACGGAACGGACGTTCGGCGATCTGGCAAGCGACGGGAAAAGATAGGGGACGCCTTTCCCGTCCATTCCGTGGCAGGCCGAACATTCGTCGGCGTAGATCGCCCCTCCGGCGGTCATCGTCGGATCGGACGCGGAAATCGCCGCAGGCGGCGAGGATGTCTGGCCGGGCAGATCCTTAAGGTAGGTGGCGATGGCTGTGAGGTCGCCGTCGGTCATCTGCGAGCTCGATAGCGCGATTTCCTCGCCCATGATCCCCGTCGCCGCGGAGACCGCGTTATGGCCGTTCTTGAGATAGGCCACGATATCGGGGTCGCTCCAGGCGCCGATGCCCGTATTGGGGTCGGGCGTAATATTGGCCCCGACCACGACGCCGAACGAAGTCTCGATCGGCCGCCCGCCCGCATAAGGCTGGCCTGAGCCCGGCGCGTTGTGACAGCTCGCGCAGTCGCCAACGATGGCGAGATACCGCCCCCGCTCGATCTGGCTGAAATTCTGCGGGTCCAGGCTCGTTCCGACCTTGTCCTCCGCACGACCCGTCGCGACCAGGCCCGCCGCGAGGACGACCGACGCGATCGCGGCGCTCGCGATCCGGCGCGCGAACTTTTCACGCATGGACGAGAGGCCCGGGATTCTTGAGATATTGGGTCCGGATCGCCTCGGCCGCCCAGTAGGCGAGCGCGCCAACCGTGCCGGTCGGGTTGTAGCCCGCATTTTGCGGAAAGGCGCTGGCGCCCATGACGAAAAGATTGGGAACGTCCCAGCTCTGCAAATAGCGGTTGAGCGCGCTGGTCGAGGGGTCGGTCCCCATGATCGCGCCGCCGCATAGGTGCGTCGTCTGGTATTGAGTGACGTCGTAGGGCGCCTTGCGGTATTGCTTCTCGATCTCCTTCGCCCCCATCGCCTTGATGATCTCGGCGAACTTGTCGGTGAGATAGGCGTTCTGCTTCACCTCGTTGTCGTGACAGTCGATCGTCATGCGAACGAGCGGGCGGCCGAAGCGGTCCTTATAGAGCGGGTCGAGATAGTAGACGTCGCGATAAGAGTAGAAGCTGCCGTGCACGCCCGTGCCCGGCGTCACCGAGAGCGCGCGGCGTCGCTCCCGTCATTCCCCACAAGGCCAACGAAAAGAACAAGCCAGCCTTCTTCGCACGCACCCTCTACAAGGCCCGCGCCCGCATCGAGCAGGGCGTCGGACGGCTCAAGCGCTTGCGCGTCGCGCTCCGCTGCGAAAAGACCGAACGAAACTTCAGATCAATCGTCAGCTTCGCCGCAGGCCTCTGCTTGATCAAATTCGTCCACATGGCCTAGGACGGTTGAGGCTGCTCGGCAATGAGGTTTCGGGCGCAGGGCGGGGCGAAGCCCGCTACACCCCCTCGACGATGCGCATGTCGCGATCGGCGCCGCCGGCCAGCGCGGCCAGCGCTTCCTGATAGGCCGGACTGTCATGCGCCGCGCGGGCCGCCTCCACGCTATCAAACTCGATCAGCACCGTGCGTTGCTTAAGGCCGGCCTCATAAACGTGCGCCGGCATTCCGCGCGCCAGGAACCGCCCGCCTGCCGCGGCCAGCGCCGGTCCGGCGAGCTTGGCGTAGGCGGCCAGCGCATCCGGGTTGCTGATCGAACGATATGTGGAAATCCAATAGGCCTTGGCCATCGTGGTTCTCTCCCGTATGCGCCCATCGGCGGGTCGGCGCCCCTCGGCCTAGTCGATCAGCTTGTAGGCCGGCAGCGTCAGGAACTCGTCGAACGTGTCGCTAAGCGACATGTCCGAGAAGAGCTCGGTCGCCTGGCCGAAGCGGCCGCCGTCGAAAGCCTTGGCCCCGACCTCGCCCTTGACCCGCTCCATCTCGCCCTTGAGCGCGTCGCGGAACATCGCGGGCGTCACTTCGCGGCCGTCGTCGAGCTTCGCCTTGAGATGGATCCACTGCCAGACCTGGGCGCGGGAGATTTCGGCCGTCGCCGCGTCCTCCATCAAATTATAGATCGGCACGGCGCCGCGGCCTCTGAGCCACGCCTCGATATATTGCACGCCGACCCGGATGTTCTCGCGCAGGCCCTCTTCGGTGCGCTTGCCTTTGTGCACCTCCAGCAGGTCGGCCTGCGTCACGTGGACATCGTCGCGCTTCTTTGAGAGCTGGTTGGGCTCGCGCATCAGCCGGTCGAACACTTCCATCGCGACCGGCACGAGATCGGGGTGGGCGACCCAGGTGCCGTCGTGGCCGTTGCCGGCCTCGCGCTCCTTGTCGGCGCGGACCTTGGCGAACGCCGCCTCGTTGGCTTTGCTATCGCCCTTGATCGGGATCTGCGCCGCCATGCCGCCCATGGCGAAGGCGCCGCGGCGGTGGCAGGTCTTGATGAGGAGGAGCGAATAGGCGTTGAGGAACGCCTTGCCCATCGTCATTTCCGAGCGATCGGGGGTGAGGAAGGCGGGGTTCTTGCCGAGCCGCTTGATGAACGAGAAAATATAGTCCCAGCGGCCGCAATTGAGGCCGACGATGTGATCGCGCAGCTCGTAGAGAATCTCGTCCATCTCGAACGCCGCCGGCAGCGTCTCGATCAGCACCGTCGCCTTGAACGTCCCATGCGGGACGCCGAGTTCGTGCTCGGCGTGCGAGAACACCTCGTTCCATAGCCTCGCTTCGAGATGGCTCTCGAGCTTGGGCAGGTAGAAGGCGGGGGTCGAGCCTTTCGCCATCTGGGCCTTGGCGCAGTGGAAGACGTAAAGGCCGAAATCGAACAGCGAGCCGGACATTTCCTCGCCGTCGACGGCGACATGGCGCTCGGGCAGATGCCATCCGCGTGGCCGCACCATCAGCGCGGCTGGATTGGCCTTGATTGCGTAAAGCTTGCCCGTGGCGGGGTCGGTGAAGTCGATTTTGCCTGCCCAAACGTCCTTCAGGTTGGCCTGGCCCTCGACCATGTTGGCGAACATCGGCGAGGAAGCGTCCTCGAAATCGGCCATGAACACCTTGGCGCCGGAATTGAGCGCGTTGACGATCATCTTGCGGTCGACAGGACCGGTGATCTCGACGCGGCGGTCGAGAAGGTCGGCGGGGATCTTGGCGACGGTCCAGTCGCGCTCGCGAATGGATTTTGTGTCGGGAAGAAAATCCGGCAGCTTGCCGGCGTCAAAGTCTTCCTGTCGTCCCATGCGCCGGGTGAGCAGCTCCAGGCGGCGCCGGTTGAATCGCCGGTGCAGGTCGGCGAGAAACCCAAGCACCTCGGCGCTGAGGATCTCGGCCTGCCGGCCGCCGGGCTTGGCGTTGATCTCGACGCCGGCTACAGCCGCGTGCGCTGTCATGAGGGGCTCCGCAAAGGCGTAAGGTCCAGGACCTATGTCCTAGACCTTTTCCTCGCCTTTGGGGAGGCGCCGTCGCGCGGCGGCGGTCCGCGGCCTGGATCAGGCCGCGAGATCGGCTTCCCTGCCATGAGTCCGTTCGCGCCAGGACCGCCGCCTGACGAGCAGGCTCGAGGGGTCGTCGCTCAGGGGCAACGCCGTCGCGTCATTGATGTCGGACCGGGTAAGGCCGATATCACGCAGCTCATAGTCCGACATCCGCCCCAGTTGCGACATCGTGCGCCGCGCCGCGCTGACCCGGGTCGGCCAGGTGAGGATCCGCCACAGGGCGTTCGCTGCCTGGGAGGTCAGTGTTAACGATGCAATCATGTTCGCCTCCTCCTTGAAGTGACGGCGATCCGTTCGGCGCCAAGGGGCGCCGGGAGAGGCCGTTCAATCTCGGAATGTGTCTTTATATAGGGAGGGCTATTGATCGGTCCAACGAATGTTTGTAGAGTAACCGATCAAAATTTCGGATGGGTTGCCATGCTCGACACCGACCAGCTTCGCTCCTTCCTCGCCATCGTCGATTCCGGCTCGTTCACCAAGGCGGCGGAGCGGGTGCACAAGACGCAGTCGGCCGTCTCGATGCATATCCGCCGGCTCGAGGAGCAACTGGGCTGCGCTTTGTTCGTCAAGCACGGGCGGGGCGCGCGGCTGACCGAGGAAGGCGAGCGGCTGATCGATTTCGCGCGGCGCATGATCCAGGTCGAGGCGGGCGCGGTCGCGGCGCTGTCGCGCAAGGGCCTCAGGGGCGCCGCGCGGCTCGGCATTCCGGACGACTACGCCGAATCCTTCCTGGCCGACATTCTCGCCCGCTTCAATCGCCGCCATCCGCTGGTCGAGATCTCGGTCAATTGCGAGGCGTCGACCGATCTTGCGCCTCAGGTCGCCGCCGGAGCGCTGGATCTGGCGCTGATCACCGACTACGAGGGGCTCAAGGGGCTCGAGGTCCTGCGCGAGGAGCCGCTCGTCTGGGTCGCCGCCGAGCGATTCCGGGTGGAGGAGGGAGCGCCGATCCCGCTCGCGCTCGGCAGCCCGACTTGTTGCTGGCGGCGCGCGACCGAGCAGGCGCTGACCGCGGCGCCGGGCGTGACGCGGGCGCGGTTCTACTCCAAGAACTTCAGCGCGATCGGCACGCTCTTGCGCGCCGGGCTCGCGGCGACGATCCTGCCCTTATCGCTGGTCGGGCCGGGCCTCAAGGTGCTCGGGCGGGCGGAAGGGCTGCCGGAACTGCCCTTGAACCGCATGGGGCTCATCCACGCGCCGGGACGTCCGAGCGAGGAAGCCAAGGCGCTCGCCGAATCGATCCGCGAGACGATCGTCGCCCCGGCCGTCGCCCCGGCGCGCCAGGCCGCCGCCTGAGCCGCGCTCGAGGCCAGCGTCACGAAGCGTCCTCGTCGACGGATTGCCTTCGGTCCGGGTTCGGCCTATGTGCCGCGCCCGGCTCTCGTTCAAAAAGGGGTCGCGCTCGCTTCCGGCCAGGGAGCGCTTGCGAACTCACGACCATCGTCGAGGCCCAGCGAAATATTCATGACCGACACGACCGCGCCAAGGGCCGGGCTCATGCAATCGACCTGGGCCAACCCGATCCTGCTGCTGATCATCACCACGCTGATCTGGGCGGCGCACTCGATCGTCGGACGATTGGCGGTCGGCCAGATCGGGCCCATGACTCTGACCACGCTGCGGTGGGCCGTGGCCCTTGTTCCCATTCTGATCGCCGCCCGCCCTTCGCTGCGGCGTGACTGGCCGCTTTTGCGCGCCCGCTGGGTCTATCTGACGGTGATGGGCGCCGCCGGATACACGGCCTTCGTCGCGCTCTTCTATGTCGCGGCGCATCGCACCAGCGCGCTCAACCTCTCGATCATCCAGGGCGCCATCCCTGCGCTCGTTCTCATCGGCGCGCGCATGTTTCTGGGCGTCCGGTTCACCGCGCTGCAGGCGGTCGGCGCGCTCATCACCATGATCGGCGTGGGCGTGATCGCCGCGCAGGGCGATCTGGCGCGGCTCGCGGCGCTCGCCTTCAACAGCGGCGACGTCATGATGGTGGTGGCCGCGGTCATCTACGCAGGCTACACCGTCGGCCTTCGCCAGCGGCCGAACGTTTCGGGAGTGAGCATGCTGGCCGCCATGGCGTTCGCCGCCTTTGTCACGTCCGTGCCCCTGATGATCTGGGAGATCCTGTCCGGCGGCTTCATCTGGCCGACCCGGGCCGGCCTTCTGGTGCTGGCCTTTGCGGCGCTTGGGCCGGCGTTCCTGGCGCAGATCACCTTCATGCGCGGGGTCGAGCTGATCGGGCCGGGGCGGGCTGGCGTGTTCGTCAATCTGGTGCCGGTGTTCGGGGCCATCATGGCGGTGGCCATCCTTGGCGAGCCGTTCGCCGCCTATCATGTGCTCGCGCTCTTGTTAGTTGTCGGCGGCATCGCCATCGCGCAAAGAAGCTCGAGCGGCCTTCAACGCTGAAGCCGGACCCAAGGAGATCGACATGGCCTGGATTGAACTGAAGCCGGAGGGCGCGGGCCCTATTCGAGCCTGGCGCGCCGATCCCGCAGGCGCGCCGCGCGGCGGCATCGTCGTCATCCAGGAGATCTTCGGCGTCAATTCGCATATCCGCGAGGTCACGGACAAGTTCGCAGCCGAGGGCTATCTCGCCGTCGCGCCGGCGATCTTCGAACATGTCGAGCCCGGGTTCGAGACCGGCTACGACCCTGAGTCGAGAACGCGGGGCATGGCGATCGCCGGCAAGATCGACCGCGAGCAGGTGCTGCGCGATGTCGCCGCGGCGATCGACGTCGCCAAGCAAGGCGGCAAGGTCGCCATCGTCGGCTTCTGTCTCGGCGGCACGGTCGCATGGAGCGCAGCGGGCCGCCTCAAGGGCCTGAGCGCCGCGGTCGGCTATTACGGCGGCGGGATCATCGGGCTCAAGGACTTGAAGCCGAAGGTCCCGACTGAGCTGCATTTCGGCGAGAAGGACCAGCACATTCCAATCGCCGGCGTGAAGGAGGTCGCCGCCGCCCATCCGGACGTCGAGGTCCACATCTATCCCGCCGATCACGGCTTCAACTGCGATCACCGCGAGAGCTACGACGCCGCGAGCGCGGCGCTCGCCTGGACGCGCACGATCGCCTTTCTGCGCAAGCACGTAGGGTAGGCGGAGGGGCGCCGCTGAGGGCCGGGAGCGCGGTGGCGGCTGTCGGCGCGGGGACGATTCTGCGCAAGCATCCTTGCCTACGCGAGCCGGCACGCGGGGATCCAGACCAGCGACTGTCCAGCCTAAACAGATCAATCGTCTGACGAGGGTTCGAAGTCCGCCGGGTTGCGTAGACCACCGGCGGACGGCGTGCTAGGCCCAAGGGCCGGCCGTCTGGAGGAGCGAGCCAATGACTTTGGTCTCGGACTATCCCGTTTGGAGCGCCTTGAAGCCTGTCGATCACGCGGCGCTTGCCAAATCCATGCCGCTCGATGCGTTCGACGTCAGCAACCCCGCTTTGTACCAGCAGGACGTCTGGCAGCCCTACTTCCGCCGGCTGCGGCGCGAGGCGCCGGTCCACTACTGCCCGGCAAGCCCGCTCGGACCCTACTGGTCCGTGACCAGGCACAAGGACATCATCGCCCTCGAGACGGACCATCGAAGGTTCTCGTCGAGTTCGACGCTCGGGGGGATCGTCCTGCGCGACCGGTATGGCGAGCTCGAACTGCCGATGTTCATCGCCATGGACCCGCCGAAGCACGACGTGCAGCGCAAGGTGGTGCAGCCGATCGTCTCGCCTGAAAATCTGGCCAATTTCGAGGGCCTGATCCGCCAGCGGGTGCGCGACACGCTCGATGGCCTGCCGCGCGGCGAGACCTTCGACTGGGTCGACAAGGTCTCGATCGAGCTCACCTGCCAGATGCTGGCGACCCTGTTCGACTTTCCCTTCGAGGACCGGCGCAAGCTGAGCTACTGGTCGGACGTTTCGATCGCCATTCCCACTCCGGGCGGAATCATCGAAAGCGAAGAACAGCGCGAGGCGGTCTTTCGCGAGTGCCTCGGCTATTTCATGAATCTGTGGAATGAGCGCGTCAATGCCGAACCGCGCCCCGATCTCATCTCGATGCTGGCGCATGGGCAAGCCACGCGCGACATGAGCGCGCGCGAATATCTCGGCAATGTCGTCCTGCTTATCGTCGGCGGCAACGACACGACGCGCAACTCGATGAGCGGCGGCCTTCTCTTCCTCAGCCAGAACCCGGACGAATTCAGGAAGCTGCGCGCCAAGCCCGAACTCGTCGAGTCGATGGCGCCGGAGATCATCCGCTACCAGACGCCGATCGCCTATATGCGCCGCACCGCGCTCGAGGACGTCGAGTTCGGCGGCAAACTGATCCATAAGGGCGACAAGGTCGCCATGTGGTATATCTCCGGCAACCGCGACGAGGAGGCGATCGAGGATCCCGACCGCTTCATCATCGACCGCCCCCGTCCGCGCCAGCATCTGTCGTTCGGCTTCGGCATTCACCGCTGCGTCGGCAAGAACCTGGCCGAAATGCAATTGAAGATCCTGTGGGAGGAGATGCTCGAGCGTGTGCCCAGGATCGAGGTCGTCGGCGAGCCGAAACGGGTGTTCTCGTCCTTCATCCACGGCATCAGCGAACTTATGGTGCGCATTCCGGCCTAGTGGGCGCGTACTACGCGCGGTTTGGCCGGGCGGAAGCCGACGCGCGGGGCGCGCTCTATTTCAGCGCCTGCGCCGGGATGACGCCGGTTGCGAAGGCGACCGCAGCCGCATGGGTCAGATTCATGCAGTGCAGCTTGTGGCGAGCGGCGTCGAGATGGGTTTTCACGCTGCCGAACGCCAATCCGAGGATCTCAGCAATCTCCTGATAGGTCTTGCCGCGCGCCGCCCAGAGCAGACATTGCTCTTCCCGGTTGGATAAATGGACCGGAAAGGCCGGCAATTTGAAATTGATATGAGACGCAGAATCAATAAGGACGGACAGCAGTTTAAGCTTCGCCATGTTGGCGGCTTTATAGGCCTCCCATTCGTCCTTCGGGAGGTCGCTGGTGAACGACACGAGCGCGTATACGCCCCGGCGGTTGCGCAAAGGAATCGACAGGCCGTTTCGGCCGACGCTGTGATTTAGGGCGTCGGTGAAGAAGGCCTTCGTCGCCGGATCGTCGACAGGGACATTCGCCCAGTCGAACGGCTGATCAACCGCCCGGCCGTATGTAATCACCGGGTCGTTGGTCATATATTTCTTGACGAAATATCGGTGTTGCCACAGCCGGGAATATGTGACCACCGCGACCAGGAGGCAAATATCGGGGCTCTTGTCCGGCGACAAACGCAAATATGCGATGTGATTAACGCCAATTTCTGAAGCAATCGCCTTGAGCGTTTCAGCGAGATCACGGTCATCGTTGCCGAGAATTGTCTCGGTCAACCGAGCCGTAGCGAACTCGATCGTGACGTTCAAGGATGACATGTCGCTAAGACTTTACATTGAAGATCCCGAGCATAACTTCGTCGCGAGCATGAGCAACCATCCAGCCTGCCTGAGGATCTATTCGACCAGATACGTGGCTGCACAATTCTAGTAACTCAACGCAGATACCATATAACCTTCTTGCCTCGCACGCAGATAGATTCAATTCACCAACATGCGGCTTTGTAACTTCTATATCTGGAGCTCGTTTTTTTAATTTCTTTGCCACCCCCGCCCCCATACTTGATTCCGCCTTCGAAAGCCAGTTTGATGACGTACAGGAAGAATGACAATCGACAAACTTGTAGACGACAAAACGAGAACATCTCGAATATCGTGGGTTGAAACACTTACCGGCGCGAAGTTGTGCTGGTTTTACTACTTGTCGGTTGCGAGGCGCCTGATAGCCGCAAGACCGCTCCGCTCTCCGCTTCTGCGGGCCGGGCGCGCCGCGCGACGATCATGCAAACGCCATCTCCTTGGCGCCTGGCGCCAGAACCGAGCGCTCGATGCCGCTCGCGGCGCGAAACGCCCGCAGGGGACCCTCGCCGGTGTCGAAAAGACCGGCGTAGCTCATGACGCCGCCGATCCGTTGCGGCGTTCCGATAATCTGAGGATTGCATCCGGCCGCCTTCAAGACGCGGAAGATCCTGGCGTCGAATACGGAGACGACTTGCGTCAGCCCGGCTGCCACCGCGACTTCGCCGATGCCCAGGATGAGTTCGCTTAAGACATAGTTGACGCTCTTGCTTCGCTCCGGCTGGCCAGGGGCGGCAGCGGCGCAAATGCGTGAACTCTCCCATATGGTGGCGCTCTCGATATAACCGCCGTCGAGCAGCTGCGGAAATACATCCCGCAACATGTTAGGGCCTGTGGTCGGCAACAATCTCAAGGAACCCCAGTATTCCTCAGTGTCTGGATCGACGGATACGAGATAGAGAGGGTTAGCGTCGTCGAATGCGTCTCGCTCGCGGCCGTCCTTGACGACGACCTCCCAGCCCAGCCGATCGGAAAAGGTTTCGGCTCTGTTCCGAAACATCGCGTCGATTTCCTTTGGGAAGAAGGATGCATACGAACCTTCGATAAGCTTCAACATCGCCCGCTCCTTATGCAGTCGGAGGCCAGGAAGGTTGAGGGACCTTCTGCGCGAACTGCATTGTTAACGAACAACCCTGTCTGAAACTCGCCGCGGATTGTTCTCTGTTTGTTCACAATGTGAAAAAGAGAAACGCCAGTCAACGCTGCGGCGCCCAGCGTTGCGGGCTTTCTTAAGGTTTGGTTAACCAGGAAAAACCAGGCGCCCATCCGGCGCTCTAACCAAGATGCGACGCCGCTACGGGAGACCGCTCATTACGTGACGAGAGCGGATCGTGCGAAGGCAAACCTAGTCTAGCGCCGGGTCGTGGACCCGAAGAACGTGATCCTCGCCGAGGACCGGCCCCCTTAGAGGCCTGCCCGCGCCTTCACACCGCGCTCGCCGCAAGCGGCGGCGGTTCTCGCTCCACGCGCGCCATCGCGATCGGCGCCGGTCTGGCGCGCAGGCCCACGAGATGACAGATCGCGAACACGAGATCGGCGCGGTTCATGGTGTAGAAATGCAGTTCCTCGACCCCGTGGTCGATGAGGTCGATCACCTGCTCGGCGCAGACCGCCGCCGCGACGAGGCGCCGCGTCGCCGGATCGTCCTCGAGGCCCTCGAACCGGTCGGCGAGCCATTGCGGCACGCTCGTCCCGGCTCGCCGGGCGAAATTGGCGGTCTGCTTGAAGTTCTGCACCGGAAAGATTCCGGGCACGATCGGAACGTCGAGCCCCGCGGCCGCGGCGACGTCGAGAAAGCGGAAATAGGCAGAATTGTCGAAGAAGAACTGGGTGATGGCCCGCGTCGCGCCCGCGTCGACCTTCCGCTTCAGGATCTCGATGTCGTGCAGCAAGGTCGGACTTTGCGGATGGCGCTCCGGATAGGTTCCAACCGACACCTCAAAGCCCATCTGCGTAGCGTCGGCGACCAGTTCGGCGGTCGATTTATAGCCGTCCGGGACGGCTTCGTAAGGCGCATCGAAGCCGGTCGGCGGGTCGCCGCGCAACGCCACGACGTGGCGCACCCCGGCCGAGTGATAGTCGCGCAGGGTCTGGCGGATTTCATCGCAGCGAGGCGCCGACGCAGGTCAGATGCGCCGCGGGCTTCATCGTCGTCTCGCATGCGATGCGCTCGACCAGGGCGTGCGTGCGCTCGCGGGTCGAGCCGCCGGCGCCGTAGGTGACCGAGACGAAGGCGGGGCTCAAGCGGCTCGAGCCGGGTCGCGGCTTCCCATAAGTTCGCCTCCATTTCCGCCGTCTTGGGCGGAAAGAACTCGAACGAGACCCGAACCTGCGCTCCAGCGCGGCTGAGGGGGACTGGTTTGGCGGCCATCAGGCGAACTCCGTGTCGCGCTTCAGGAAATCATCGGAGATGACGCGCGGATCTTCGGCGATCCAGAGCGCGACGGTCAGCTTGCCCGCTTCGCCCTCGCCCGGCGGAACGCGCTCCGCGCGGATGGCGGCGAGGCCGGCCTCGGCCAGGTAGCCCTCGATCTCGTCGACCGCGAAGCCGAGGCGACGGTGGGCGAACTCGTCGCGCAGGAATTCCTGGTCATGGGCGTCGAAATCGACCACCGCGAGGCGCCCGCCGGGCGCCAGCGCCCGCGCGGCTTCGGCCAGCGCCCGCGCCGGATCGTCGAGAAAGTGCAGCACCTGATGGATGACCACGAGGTCGTAGGCGTCGCGTTCGACCGGCGGGGCGTAGATATCGCCCTGACGCAAGGAAACGTGCCGCAGGCCGGCCTGATCGATGCGGGCGCGCGCCAGCGCCAGCATCGCCGCGCTCTGGTCGACGCCGACGGCGCGCGCCGCACGCGGAGCGAGAAGCTCGAGCATGCGGCCGGTGCCGGTGCCGAGGTCGAGCAGATTGCGGAACGGCCTGATCGCCGATCATGGCGATGAGCGCCGCTTCGACCCGCTCCTCCGGCGCGTGCAGCGCGCGGATCTGGTCCCAATCGGCGGCCCGTGCGGCGAAATAGGCGGCGGCCTGCTTGCGCCGGGCCTCGCGCGCGATGTCGAGGCGGACGCGGTCGGCGTTCACGACCGGATCGGCCGGATCGAGACGGCGCAGCCATTGGCGCGCCAGCGTCCCTCCCGGCTCGGCGAGCCGGAAGAAGGCCCAGGCGCCCTCGCGCTGCCGCGTGGCGAGCCCAGCCTCGACCAGCAGTCGGAGATGGCGCGAGACGCGCGGCTGCGACTGGCCGAGAATAGCGACCAGCTCGCTCACGGTCAGTTCGGCGGCTTCGAGCAGGCAGAGAATGCGCAGCCGGGTCTCTTCCCCAGCCGCCTGGAGGCCTGCAAGCAGAGCGTGAAAGCCGAGCGACGGCGTCTGTTCGTCAGACATAAGCATATCTTTATGTCTATTTTGGCCGGTGTCAAGCGCGAGTCGGGAATCGACGACCTCCGTCGCGGAAAAACATCGAGCGTCAGGAACGCGGCGCTTCTTCGGCGGCGCCGTTGCGCGTTCGGCTGACGGTTGGCGTCCTTAGCCTAGGCCCTGGACCGAAGGTCCATAAGGTTAATAGCGAGTTTATGCCTAAAAAATCTTCTTTTGGGGTTGTATCACCATCAACAGACATGTAAATCATGACCCAGCCTTACGGGCAGGCTATGTGATTTGAGGATATTTCGCGTCGATGAAAAAAGCGGTGAAATGGGCGTTTGTCGCGGCTTTAGGCCTCGGTCCTGTCGGCGCGAATGCCGCGACCTACGATTTTAGCTTTTCGACCACCGACGAGCTGTTCAGCGCGACGGGCGCGATTACGACCGGCGACACGCTGGATGCGATCGGCGGTTATGACGTCCTGTCGATCTCGGGAACGATCTTCGGTCCGGGTGTTGGTCCAACCGGCGCAGGGATCGTGTTGGCGCCCAACCCATCGCAACCCTTTCCGGTCAATACCCTTATCTATCAATACGACAATGTATATTTTCCGGGCGGACCGGCGCCGTTCGATGCGAATGGCATCTTGTTCACGGCCGGCGGCTACGACTATAACTTATATTCGGACGGACCGACGGCCTATCTTTCAACGGACAATCCTGCCGGCGCCTATTTCCCAGGCGCGGCGATTGCGTTCAGCGACCCGGTACAGGACTCGGTCATGAGCGCGCCTGAGCCGTCGACCTGGGCGCTGATCCTGCTTGGTTTCGCCGGCCTCGGCCTTGCGGCCCGGCGGAAAACCCGCGGGCGCGAGGCCGCGCTCACGCTGCAACCGGTCGGACTTGGCCGGAAGGCGTAACCGCTTTCCAAGCCGCGATCGGCCCGGCAGCTTCGAAACGCCCTGGGGCGCCATCCCTCCCGCCATCTCTCCCCTGGCTCTGTCTCTCCCCTGGCGACGTCTCCATTCCCTGGTCTTGATTGCCTGAGCGCCTTAGGGCCTGGGGATCGCGAGTGGATCGAATCTGCATCGAAATGAGGTCGACTTAGGCGCGAAGGCGGCCGCGGCTCGGCCTCCCCTTGCATGGCGCCAATTCGTGCGTTAATACTGAACCGCATGGTTCAGTATTCGAGCGCCCTCCTCGACGCCTCGTTCGCCGCGCTCTCGGACCCCACCCGGCGCGGCGTTCTGGATGAGCTCGGCCGTGCGGACGCCTCGATCACGGACCTCGCCGAGAAATACCGCATGACCATCACGGGCATGAAGAAGCACGTCGGCGTCCTGGAGCGGGCGGGGCTCGTCGCAACGGAGAAGGTTGGGCGCGTGCGGACCTGCAAGCTCGGCCCGCGCCGACTGGAGGAAGAAGCGGCATGGATCGAGGGGCGCCGCCAGCTCTGGGACGCGCGCTTCCACGAGCTGGACAAGGTCGTCGAGGAGTTGAACCGGAAGGAGAAGGTCGATGAACGCAACAAAAGAGAATGAGCACGCCGCCATGAGTAACTGCACGATTGTGGAGCGGAAGTCCGAGCGTGAGCTCGTCGTGACGCGCGCCTTCAACGGCCCGGCGCGCGTCGTGTTCGAAGCGTGGACCAAGCCCGAACTGCTCAAGCTTTGGTGGGCGCCGAAGTCGACAGGGATGTTCCTCATTTCCTGCGAGGCAGATGTTCGCGCCGGGGGCAGCTACCGCTTCGAGTTCGGCCGCGGCGCCTCAAAGACCATCGCGTTCTTCGGCCGGTACATCGAAGTGACGCCGCACTCGCGTCTCGTCTGGACGAATGAAGAAAGCGACGACGGCGCCGTCTCCACCCTGACCTTCGAGGAAAAGGGCGGCAAAACGCTGCTGGTCCTGCGCGAACTCTACCCGTCGAAGGAAGCGCTCGATCGCGCCATCGCCGGGATGGAGGATGGGATGCCCGAGCAGTTCGAACAACTGGACGAGCTGCTCGTCACCCTTGGCGTGAGCGCCGGACGGCCATGAAGTCGTCGATCTCGCTTTGGCCGTCGATCAGAGAAAACTGGCGCCGTTGGCGAAGGATCGTGTAGAAGCCATAGGATCACAGCGCCCCCCGTTACTCCTGCTCGAAAGGGAGATAGACCATGCCCGCCTCTGAGATTGTCATCGCCAGCGCAAAGAGAACCCCTGTCGGCTCGTTCAACGGCGCCTTCGGCCAGACCCCCGCGCACGAGCTTGGCGCCGTCGCCATCAAGAGCGCGCTCGAAGCCGCGAAGGTCGACGCGGGCGAGGTCGACGAGGTGATTCTCGGGCAGATCCTGAGCGCCGCGCAGGGCCAGAACCCGGCCCGCCAAGCCGCGATGAAGGCTGGCCTTCCGCAGGAAAAGACCGCCTTCGGCGTCAACCAGCTGTGCGGCAGCGGCCTGCGGGCGGTTGCCCTCGGCCTCCAGCAGATCACCAATGGCGACGCCAGCATCATCGTCGCGGGCGGCCAGGAATCGATGTCGCTCGCGCCCCACGCGGCCTACCTGCGCAGCGGCGTCAAGATGGGGGAAATGAAGCTCGTCGACACAATGCTGCAGGACGGCCTCATCGACGCCTTCCACGGCTATCATATGGGCAATACGGCCGAGAACATCGCGAAAAAGTGGCAGATCACCCGCGAGGAGCAGGATCGTTTCGCCGTCGCCTCGCAAAACAAGGCGGAGGCCGCGCAAAAGGGCGGACGGTTCAAGGATGAAATCGTGCCGGTGACCGTCAAGACGCGCAAGGGCGACACGATCGTCGACGCCGACGAATATCCGCGCGCAGGGTCGACCTACGAGGCGATGGCGAAACTCAAGCCGGCCTTTTCCAAGGACGGAACGGTGACGGCCGGCAACGCCTCCGGCCTCAACGACGGGGCCGCCGCGCTGGTCATCATGAGCGCCGACGAAGCGAAGCGCCGGGGGCTGACCCCAATGGCGCGCATCGTCTCCTGGGCGACGGCGGGGGTCGATCCGGCGATCATGGGAACGGGGCCCATCCCGGCGAGCCGGAAAGCGCTGGAAAAAGCCGGCTGGTCGGTCAAGGACCTCGAGCTTGTGGAAGCGAACGAGGCTTTCGCCGCCCAGGCGCTCGCGGTCAACAAGGACCTGGGCTGGGACCCGGCGATCGTCAACGTCAATGGCGGCGCGATTGCCCTCGGCCATCCGATTGGCGCCTCGGGCGCGCGGGTTCTGACCACGCTGTTGCATGAAATGGCGCGCCGCAACGCCAAAAAGGGCTTGGCCACCCTCTGCATCGGTGGCGGCATGGGGATAGCGATGGCGGTCGAACGGTAGTTCGCAGCCTGCAACAATCAGGCGCGCCGATCCAAGAGACGGCGCGCTCAAAAAACTCGGGAGGGAAACATGGCGAGAGTCGCAGTCGTGACCGGCGGCACGCGGGGCATTGGCGCCGCCGTTTCGAAGGCCTTGAAGGCGGCCGGATGCCAGGTCGCCGCCACCTACAACGCCAACGAGGAAGCCGCCGCCAAGTTCAAGGCGGAGACCGGCGTTCAGGTCTACAAGTGGAACGTCGGGAAGTACGAAGACTGCGTCGCTGGCCTCGCCCAGGTCGCCAAGGACCTTGGCCCGGTCGACATTCTGGTCAACAACGCCGGGATCACCAAGGACGGCATGTTCCACAAGATGACGCCGGAGCAGTGGTACGACGTCATCAACACCAACCTCAATTCGCTGTTCAACATGTGCCGCCCCGTGATCGAGGGGATGCGCGAGCGCGGCTTCGGCCGGATCATCAACATCTCGTCGATCAACGGCCAGAAGGGGCAGATGGGCCAGGCCAATTATTCCGCCTCGAAGGCGGGCGACATCGGCTTCACCAAGGCGCTGGCGCAGGAGAACGCCAACAAGGGCGTGACCGTCAACGTCATCTGTCCGGGCTATATCGCCACCGAAATGGTGATGGCGGTGCCGAAGGACGTGCTCGAAAAGTCGATCATTCCGCAGATTCCGGTGCGCCGCCTCGGCCAGCCCGAGGAGATCGCCCGCTGCGTCATGTTCCTCGCCTCCGACGACGCCGGCTTCATCACCGGCGCGACGCTCTCGGCCAATGGCGGGCAGTATCTGGCGTAAGGCGGAGCGCAATCTGCGGACACGGCGATGACCGCCTTGGGCGGAAAGCGGAGAAGGCACGAATGACCCGCCATGTCCGGTATCGACGTCAAGCGGACGTAGCAGACCGCGGCGATCGCGTCCGGGGCAAGCCGCCGCGCAAAGGCGGCTTTCCATTGGCCACAACGAGTGTGATCAGACTACGAAGATAGCGCTCTTGCGCCGATAAGCCACGAAGCCAACGCCAGCGAATCCGACGAGCGACATCGCCCATGTGGAGGCTTCAGGGACGCCGTTGGCGATCGAGGCATAGTTGGAGCCGCTAAGATAAGTCAGACTGCCGCCTGGCGTCAGCACGTCGATATGCAAGGTCCCGGTATGGGCGAGGTCAGCCGTGGACGACGCCCCGAATGAGTCGAGTTGGTCGACCCCTGCACTTGCATCCGCCTCCATCGACCAATTGAACAAATACGTATTTCCTGCCGATAACGTGACATCGGTGGTCTTGCTTGAAGAGGACGACAGGCGATAGGCGAATAATCCTTGATCCGCAAAAACAAATTGGTTCGTGGTTTCATCTTCAAGAGAAAAGTTAACGGCGCCTGTTGCTCCGCCGGAAAAATTGCCGCTCAAAGAAGAAACGAGCCGAACGTTCAAATCAGAAGGTCCAACCGTAAATCCGTCAACGAATCCTATCGCACCGATCGAATGCGCTCTGTGTAGTGAGAATCCGTCTGGAACTGTAAAACTGCTGGTTGCGGAGGCGATGATATGCGCAGTGCCAAAGCTTCCGTACGCCGCCGTCGATCCAAAAAGGCCGAGCCCTGTCGCGACCGCCCCGACCGCGACGGCGCTTGGGTTGAGTTCATGAAGGAGAGGACTGGCCGTCACGGTCCCGAGCGCCACTTCGCCGAGTTCGGCAGCGTCTCCGCATACCGCGGCGCTGAGCGAAAAGAACCCGGCGCACGGTGACGCGGCGGCTGGCGCCAGATATCCAACGCTGCCGAGCAGAGATCCTGTGAATATTGTTTGCAAAACCCTAAAGTATCGCATGCTGGAGTTCCTCTGAGACGGCCGAGACGTTTTTCAATTATTCAAATAATCAGCACAGAAGCTTGGATAAAGTGGGCGTCCGGAGGTTACGTCCGACGTCAAACGGTTCGAAAAGACAAGACTCCACAAGTTCGCAAAGATTTGGATGCTACGCCTGATCATGGGCGACATTAGACTAGGAGCTGTGGCGGCCGCGTCTGACATTCGTCGTAAGCGCCGACTTAAAACAAACACATAGCGCCGGCATGGAGGTCACGGCCCGCACAATGAACAGATCCGCCTCGGGGCTAGGACGGAACCGCGGCCAGAATCAACGAAGCACGGGAGCAGCGATGGCTGGCGTGGGCGGTTCGGAAGACGCCGCGCTGGATCTCATTGGCGCAATCTACGATGTCGCCCTCGACGCAACGCTCTGGCCGGACATCCTGAACAAGATCGGTGACGCCGTCGGCGCGCCGCGGGTGATGTTCGGCTTCTATGACGGCGCGACCGGACGATCCGCCATCCACGCCCCGCGCTTCGACCCGGAAACGGTGAGAAGCTGCGTCGAATTGGACCGAGACAATCCCCTCCCTAGCCTCAGCGCTGGAAGACGACCCGGTAGTGTGTTCACGATCTCCGATTTTATCGCCGTGGAACATTTCAAGACCACGGCGTTTTTCCGTGAATGGTGGCGCCCGAACGGTTTGAGCCTCGAGCCGCTTACCACCAACCTACTGACCGATACCGGCTCAGCCGCGATCTTCACCTGCAATCAGGATGCCGATCGTGCTCCGCTCGACAGCGCGAAGAAGCGGCTATTCGCCGCCTTGGCGCAACATCTCGTCCGCGCGGTCACGCTGCAACGCCGCCTGCAGCACCTGACATTGACGAGTGGAGGGGCGCTGACGGCGCTCGACAGGCTGGAATACGGATTTTTACTCGTGGACGCCGCGGGCCGCCCCGTATTCGTCAATCGTGCGGGCCAGAAACTGATCGACGCCCACGACGGTATCCAGCTGGAAGCCGGCGTCCTTTCCGCGCAAAATGCCGACGACAACCGGGTGCTGCGCCGGATCATCGCTGCTTGCTTTGCAGAAGACACCACAACCGCCGCTATTGGGGGCGAGGTTTCGCTGCGGCGTGGTTCAGGACGCTCTCCGCTGGATATCCTTGCCATGCCGATCCCTCAGGACGTCGCGATTTCCGCGATGCCCTGGACCGCCGCGAAGCGTCCAACGGCGATTGTATTGGCTTCTGATCCGGACGCAGAGATCAGCTCGCGCATCGAAGCGATCCGCGAGCGCTTCGGCCTCACGCCGGCGGAAACCACTTTCGCGATCGAGATGGTGAGGGGCGACGGCCGACAGGCTGCAGCCGACCGGCTAGGGATCGCCGTCGGGACCGCGCGTAGCCATCTGTCCAGGATCTTCGACAAGACCGGCGTGACCCGCCAGGCGGAGCTGGTGCGCTTGCTAATGAAAAAATGAAAATGAGCACGGCACCGGCGTCCTACACTTATAACCACAACGGCTCCGGCGAGGCAGATGGCTTCGTGCTCAGCGATTGCTGAACGTCCGCTCTTTGCGCAGACCGGTCGCCCACATCGCGCCGCCGTAGGACTGCAAGGGGTCGAAACCGGTCCAACGGATTGGGCATTGCCTGGGGCGTGGCCCCTCCGAATTGACGGCTCGACAAACACACCTTGGCAATCGCGGTCGAGTCCGCAAAACCAGATGGCGACAGCGAGTTGGCTTGACAAAAACAAAAAATGCGCGATATGTATTTTCTCTCAGGCAGAATCGTCTCCTCGCTCGGTGCGTACCGGCGGAACGAGAGACTGCGGCTGTTTGAAACGTTCCGACCACAACTTAACCGTGCGACGGGAGGCCGAGGAGAATTTTTTATTTGAATTGGCCGTAACCCGTTGAAAAGTCCCGATTCGAAAAAATAAACGCTAGTAAATTGCAGTCATTTTACTAGCGCTC
>CAVXVE010000021.1:0-8633 GCA_963764955.1 uncultured Alphaproteobacteria bacterium
GGAACAGGCTTTCAGGCAAGCTTTTCCGGCGCGCCTGCTCGACTCTCTGCCTAACGCGCTCCACCTCCGTTCTGGACGGCAGAACCTCGAGAACGCGGTCGAGATCGACGCGATCGGACCAGACATCCAGCGCGCCCATCGAGGCATAATCCGCCATTCGTTCACGGTACGAGCACACGGACTCCGTTGCCGCCTTAGCCGCCTGGCTGTTGGGCAGGTTGATATGATGAGCGGCGATGACAATGCTGGCCGCGAGCCGCTTCACGTCCCACTCCCAGGGCGCCGGCAGGGTTTCGTCGAAATCGTTGATGTCGAAGAAGATGTTGCGCTCCGGCGTGGCGAACCCGCCGAAATTCATCAGGTGAGCGTCGCCGCAGGCCTGTACGCGAAGTCCGGACGCAGGGGTCAATGCCAGATCGGCCGCCATGAGCCGGGCTGCGCCGCGATAAAACGCGAAAGGCGATTGGGCCATGCGCCCGAAGCGGATTGGGATCAGCTCCAAGATTCGGCCTTCGTTTGACTCGCGCAGAAGCTCGATCGGATCGCGCCGATCGTTGGGCGACTTCCAACCGCCATGCGCAGCTCGCGGGGTCGCGTCGCGCAGCGCTTTGCCTGCGGCGCGTCGCTCGTCTGCGGACATGTATGCTCCAGAGGCGCCGGAGGCGTCCTTTGCCGGTTCGTGTTTCGCGTTCGACTTGCGCATGCGCCCGCTCCTCAGCCGAATAGTGCGTCGCTTGTGGCGGGATACATAGGCCCTGCGCTCACCTCGGCTGTGGAAACGTCACTCGAAAACGTGAACCGTAATATCAATCGCAAGCTACGGTTATCGCAGCGGACACAAACGACAAAGGAAAAGACTCTTCAACGCGAAAAATAGCTCGTTGTTCTTTGGCTCATCCCCGTCCATGTCTTCTCGCCGCGAACTTGTCCGCTTCTACGAACGCTCTCAGCGACGGTCGTTCAATTCGTGTCGTGCATCACCTGATACGCGTCGACAGCGGCGCCGAGGGTTGCGAAAAAGAACTCATCGTCGAATCGGTCGTAGATTCCGAAACGCTTCAGCTTGTCCTTCACGGGATCCTTGAGCTCGGCGAAACATAGTTTTGCTCCCCTATCGCGCAGAGCCTCGTCAAGCTCGACGAGGGAGTCCGCGGCGGTGACGTCGACGCTGGTGACCGGCTCGGCTGCCACGACCACCCACTTCACCTTGGTCGCCGAAGAGGCCGCCGCGTCGAGAACGTGTTCCTTGAAAAACTCCGCGTTCGCGAAGAACAGCGGGGCGTCCCAGCGAAACAGCAACAAGCCCGGCATCTGGCGCGCATGGGGATAGCGGGTGATGTCGTGATAGCCTCTAACGCCGTCCACACTGCCAAGCACCGCGGAATGCGGACGCCAGCCGTCCCACAGGAACTCGATGACCGCAATCACGACGGCGAGGCCAATGCCAGGGATTGCGCCAAAAACGGCGACGCCCGCGAAACAGACGATCGCAAGCCAGAACTCCCAGCGCTGAATCCGATAAAGCCGACGCAAACCCGTCACCTCGATCAAGCCGATCGCCGAGGCGATGACGACGCCCGCCAACGCGGCATAGGGAAGATGCTGCAGGAGACGCGGAGCGGCGATCAGGAGGAAGGCGACGGCAAGCGCGCCGACAACTCCGGTCAACTGCGTCCGCGATCCGGCCGCTTCCGCCACCGGAGTGCGCGACGAACTACTGCTGATGGGAAATCCCTGGAAAAATCCGGCGGCGAGGTTTGCGGCGCCGAGTCCAATCATTTCCTGATTGGGATCGACAGGCTGGCCAAGCCGCGCAGCATATGAGCGCGATAGCACGCTGGTGTCGGCGAACGACACGAGCGCCGCCGCGAGGCCGCCGACAGCTACCGTCGTCAAGTCCTGAACGCCGACCCACGGTATGGAAAATGCCGGCAGTCCGAGAGGAAGGGGGCCTAGCACTGAGACGTGGGCCCGCGTCTCCAGGTCAAAAACCTGTACGATTGCCGTCGCGCTGGCGACCGCGAGAAGGATGCCGGGCAGACCCTTGAAGGTCTTGATCGAGAAGATCACCGCGAGCGTGGCCGCCCCCAGCGCGAATTCGGTCCAATTCATCCTTCCACCAGCGATCTCCACGGCGATCGACCAGATGTCCCGCAACGGCCCTGCCTTCTCGACTTTGACGCCAACCAGCTTGGGCGTCTGGCTCACGAGAACCGCAAGCGCGATTCCATTCATGTACCCGTAGCGGATTGGCTTCGAGAGAAGCTCGGTCACGAACCCCAGACGCGCGACGCCGGCAACGATGCAAACCGCGCCGGAGACGATGGCCATCATTCCAGCAAGCGTGACGGCGCGATTGACATCTCCAGTCGCGAGCGGAGCCGTTACGCCCAGAATGACGGCCGCCAACGCGGAGTTGGGTCCGAGCACCAGGATTCGGCTGGGGCCGAAGAGCGCATAGGCCAGCAGGGGCACGATGGTCGCGTAGAGGCCATAGACGCCCGGAAGGCCAGAGGCGACGGCATACGCGATCCCGACCGGCGCCAGGGCCGTCGTGAGAACCAGGCCGGCTGCAATGTCGTGGGGGAGCCAACGCGCTTCATAGCTTCGCAGCGTTGCAATTCCCGGCAGCCAGCGGACCCAGCCTGATGCGCTCACCCTTCCCGACTGAACAGCGTCCATTCGCTGAGCCTCAATGGCTATTGTCCGCTACTCCACGGGCCATCGCAACTCGGGCACATACTTGTACGGGTAGTTCGGTTCCGAGTAACCGTGCGACTTCTGTCGCTTCGGCAGCTGCGGCTTGTCGCGGGGCAATTCTTCGTAGGGGATCAGAGACAGAAGATGCGCGATGGTGTTGAGCCGGGCGCGCTTCTTGTCGTCCGACCGCACGACATGCCAGGGCGCCCAGGGCGTGTCAGTGGCCTTGAACATATCGTCGCGGGCGCGGGAATAATCATACCAGCGGCTGTAGGATTTCAGGTCCATCGGCGACAGTTTCCAAATCTTTCGGGGATCGTCTATGCGCGCTTCGAGTCGCCCGGTCTGTTCCTCCGGACTCACCTCGAGCCAGTATTTGATCAGGATGATGCCGGACTCTGCAAAGGCCTTCTCGACTTCGGGCGTCACTTCGAGGAAGCGCTGGACGGCGTCCATCGAACAGAATTCCATAACGCGCTCAACTCCGGCGCGGTTGTACCAGCTACGATCGAAGATGACGATCTCGCCAGCGGCCGGCAGATGCCGCATGTAGCGCTGGATGTACATCTGCGACTTTTCGCGTTCGGTGGGCGCGGGCAGCGCGACCACGCGGAAGACCCGGGGACTCACGCGTTCCGTGATCGCTTTGATGACCCCGCCCTTGCCGGCGCCGTCTCGTCCCTCGAAGACGATGACGACTTTGAGCCCTTTGGCGACGACCCATTGCTGCAGCTTGACGAGTTCTCCATGCAGGCGGGCGAGTTCTCGATCGTAGGCTTTCCTCGTCAGCGAGCCATTGCCGCTCCGGTCAGCTTCATCCCCGTTCTTGCGCTCCTTGATTTGGCCCTTCGTCGCAGCCATGCCTTCGTCTCCTCTTCGGTCTTTATTGGGGGGCGCTCCCCAAGCGGTCACGGGCTGAAATTGCTCTGCCTAGGACCCGTCAGATCGTAGCTGTTCTCTTTGTCGTCCGGCATTGTGGCAACGGAGCCGCTCTTGGCGACGAGGACCAGTTCCTTGTCGAGCGCCGCGGCGGCGCGGAACTTCCAGCCTGACGGGAGCATCAGGAGGCTCCCCAGCGTCTCCAGCTTATCAACGGTCAACTCGGTCACGATTTCGTCCGTGTAGGAAGTCATGATCCAGGTTCTGCCCTTCGGGTCATCGAGCAGGTACACTTTGGGTCCCTTTTTGAATCCTTTGGCTGCGATTCGAGCCACGGGCAAATAGCGATAGGACCTCAGGGCCGGTTTGTTCGGATCCGCTGCCGCTGACGCTGGGCGGTTGCCCATCCACGCGGCGTTGAGGTCGCCAAAACTCCTGACCTCCCAAATCGGTCGACGAGCCAGTCGATCGTCCAGTAACGAGGCGGGCTCACCCGTACGTTCAGCGCTTGGTATCGCTTGGCAATGCCCTTGGGATCGAGGCTATGAGCAAGAGGCTGAGGCGCCGAGTCTCCAGACGCGTCGCCCCCGTTGAGCCCTGTCGTGTTGTAGGAGCTTACGTACAGGATCTTCTTGATCACATCCCTGGCGAAGAGGTCGATCTCCGCATAGCGATAATTGAGCAGGCTGTCGTACTTCCGGAGCACCGCGCCGACGCAATCATCGGGCAACTTGCTAAAGTATTTGCATGCCGTTCCACCGGCCAGCGCCGCGCCGTGAAGGGTGGGCAGGGCGCAGATCGCCAGGCCACATAGCTTTCGAGCCCCGGCGACGCTCATTGTCTTCGACCTCCCAGGTTTCACGCCGTTATTGAAGCACACTTCCCGATGGAGAGCTTATCTATCGACTCAGCCGTGCGCAAAGCACCTTTCGCCGGCGAGATGCTGCTGCGTACAACGAACTTCAAGCCCGGCGTTTCTGGCGATCCGGAACGGCGGCTGAGACGGCCCCAGATGAATTGAAGCGGGATGGGTCGTCACCGACGTCAGGGGTTAGTCCCGTCTGCACCCCCAGGGTATGACGGAGCTATGCGGGAAACTGGGTGACGGTGTGAGGAAGGCGGCGTAACGGGGTTGGTGATCAAGCCACCCGAACCTCCAAGTAGGAGCGTTACGCCATGACCGAGAATAGAGTTGTTGCCCTTCGACAGAAAGGGGCAATCGACGATCCGCTCACCGAAATTCTGCGAACCGGCGCGCGTCGGTTGATCGCCCAGGCGGTCGAGGCGGAGTTCGAGACATTTCTGGCCTCGACCGCGGAACTCGTGCTTCCGGATGGCCGCCGACGGGTGGTTCGCCACGGGCATGATCCGGTTCGCGCGATCCAGACAGGAATCGGCCCGATCGAAGTGCAAAGGCCGAAGGCCCGCGATCGCGCCGCTGCTTCGGGCGAGCGCGTTCGCTTCACGTCGAACATCTTGCCCAAATGGGCGCGGCGCACCAGGAGCCTCGACGCCCTGCTGCCCGTTCTCTATCTGCGCGGGATTTCCGCCGGCGATTTCCAGGAGGCCCTCGCCGCCCTGCTCGGCAAGGACGCGCCCAACCTTTCCGCGGCTGTGATCGCGCGCCTCAAGAGCGAATGGGAGGACGAATATCGACGATGGCGGAAGCGCGATTTGTCGGCGCGCCATTACGTCTACGTCTGGGCGGACGGCGTCTATTTGCAGGCGCGCATGGAGCCGCAGGCCGAATGCATGCTGGTGCTGATGGGCGCGACGCCCGAGGGCAAGAAGGAGCTGATCGGCTTTCAGACCGGCATGCGGGAAAGCGGGCAAAGCTGGAAGGAGTTGCTCGTCGATTTGAAGGCGCGCGGCTTGGTCGTCGCGCCGCAAGCAGCCATTGGCGATGGCGCGCTCGGGTTCTGGAAGGCCCTTGACGAGGCGTTCCCGACGACACGTCATCAGCGATGCTGGCTGCACAAGACATTGAACGTGCTCGACAAGCTCCCGAAGTCGATGCAACCCAGCGCGCATAAGGATCTGCGCGAGATCTGGTTGTCGCCGAGCCGGGGCGCGGCGGAAGCGGCGATGACGATCTTCGCCGAGAAATACGCGCCCAAATACGACAAGGCCGTCGAATGCCTAATCAAGGATCGGCAGACACTGCTGATGTTCTTCGACCTTCCCGCCGATCATTGGGACCACTTGCGAACCTCGAACCCGATCGAGAGCGTGTTCGCGACGGTGAGGCATCGCACCATCCGCATGAAGGGCGCGCTGTCGCAGGACACCGCGCGTCTCATGGTGTTCAAACTGGTGATGGCCGCATCCAGGACCTGGCGGCGATTGCAAGGTCAAAACCAGTTGCCGAAAGTCGTCAACGGTATAAAGTTCAAAGACGGAATCGAAGCTGTCGCCGAAATCAAATCCGCCGCTTGATTTATGCCGTCACCGATTTCTCCGCATAGCTCGGTATGACGCCATTCAGGATCGAGGCGACGGTGAACCCGGACGGGCAGTCAACCTCAACGGCTCAGTTGCAGTGTCCACCATTCTTCCAGGCTGACGGATCAGCAAATGGAGGGAGCGGAAACGGATCACCGACGCTGAATTGAGGACCCTGAAAGCTGCCGCCCTCATCCTTTCGCTGCTGACCCTGACCGGCATCTTGCGGCGTTCGGGCACGAACAGGCTCGGGGCAGCTGAGGTCCTCTCGACAGCCTTCCAACGCTAAGGGTCTTTGAGCTCTGCGGTCTCGCGATAAACATAAGGCGCGAGGATAGTGTCGTCCACGTCGCTCCCCACTACCTCTGATCGCCGGACGCGCTCGGGGCCGCTGGTCGCGCGATGCAGGCAACAACGAGGAACATCATCCATGAACGCGATCGCTCAATTCGTACGGACGACAATTGTCGGCGGCCTCCTCTTCCTGGCCCCGCTCGTCGTGCTGATCGTTATTCTCGCCAAGGCGTTCGACTACGCGAAAAAGGGCTTAAACGCCGTTGTTGTTCACGTTCCAGCCGTTTCAGACCTGAGCGCTGGCGTTGCGACGGCGCTGGCGGTCGTGCTCGTCGCGCTCATCTGCTTTCTTGCCGGGCTCCTCGCTCGCACCGTGCCCGCGCAGCATATCGTTAACGCATTGGAGTCGTCGGTGCTGTCGAAGATTCCGGCCTACGAGTATCTGAAACAGGAGAGCGCAAGCGCCTTGGGCGTCGCTGAGATCGGAGAGCTTCCCGTGGTCTTCGTGCCTATGGAAGGGGGATGGCAGCTCGGCGTTCAAACCGAAGCGTTGAGTAACGGCCTCGTCTCGATCTTCGTCCCCGGCGCGCCGAACCCGCATTCGGGGTCGGTCTTTTTCTTTTCGACGGACACCGTTCGGCCCGCCGGCATCAAGCTCGCCGCTGGGCTCAACTGCCTCAGACGATGCGGCGCGGGCGCATCCGCGCTCGGCGCCAATTGGGCAACCGGGAATATGCGGGGATAACGGCTCCGTTCTCGATATAGGAGGAACGGCATGAAAATCGGCATCGTCGGAACCGGACAGGTCGGCGCCACCGCGGCTTATTCCATGATGATGCGCCGCGTCGGTTCGGAGATCATGCTCGTCGACCGCAACTCGGATCTGGCGGTCGCACAGGCGCGCGACATTCTGGACGCTACGCCTTTTGCCGATCCGGTCCGGGTCCGCGCGGGCGAGTTTGCCGATCTTGATGGCGCGCGTCTGGTCGTGCTTGCTGCGGGGACCAACCAGAGGCCGGGGGAGAGCCGGCTGGATCTGCTGTCGCGCAACGCCGAAATCTTCGCAGAGATCGTGCCGGCAGTGTTGGCGGCGGCGCCGGACCCGATTTTTCTGGTGGCGACCAATCCGGTTGACGTGATGACCCAGATTGTCACGGCAATCGCGGGGCGGCGCGGTGTTGCGTCGGAACGAGTGATCGGGTCGGGCACCATCCTCGACTCCGCTCGGTTCCGCACCTTGCTCGCCGCACATCTCGGCATCAGCCCAACATACATCGATGCGCGAGTGCTGGGCGAACATGGCGACAGCGAGGTGCTCCACTGGTCGGGCGCGGCAGCCGGCAACCTATCGGTGGCCGAAGTCGCGCGCCAGATGGGGCGTCAACTGACAGACGTCGACCGCAGCCGCATTGATACGGCCGTGCGCCGCGCCGCCGATGCCATCATCAAAGGAAAAGGAGCGACCTGGTTCGGGGTCGGCGCCGGTCTTGCCCGCATCGCGCAGGCTATTGAGGACGACGAGCGGGCGTTGCTCACCTGCTCCATGTTGACGCCGGAGTGCGAGGGCGTACGGGATGTGGCCCTTTCCCTGCCACGCGTGATCGGCGCAGCCGGGGTCGTGAAGACCTTCATGCCAGATCTCGACGCTGGCGAGCGCGCCGCGCTGAAGCGGAGCGCCGAAATACTGAAGGAGGCGGCAGAAGGGGTGCGCTTCTAAAATCGCAAGGTCAGCCGTTTAGACGCATGAACACGTGCTTGATAGGCGCCAAATCGTATATGAAACGGTTCAACACCATCGGCTAGACCTGCGACGAGCTCTTCGATCTGCGGACGCCCGGGGCGTCCGTTGCTCCAAGAGCGCACCGATCGATACGTCGCAAATGCTCGCTGACTTTTGGTTCCTATCCCCCGCCGCAGCTTATTGCGCCTGATCGCTTTGGCGACAACAACCCGCCCCGAAGTATCAACGCAATGGACTTGAAAAACGTCATGGCCAGATCGAGCCCAACCGTCGTGACGGATGCGATGTGATGATTGACTTTCCCTCCAACATGGCTCCTTCAGATGTCTCGATGGCACCATCTTCGCGCGACTTCTCCTGAGCAGGAATCCGCGCAGCAGCATCCACACCCGTCGCGCTGAGTTACGGCCGCGTCCGGCGGATCGTCGGAGCCTTTGGACGTTGAGCCATCACTCGAAGCCACTGCCTTTCAGCGGTGGAGTTTTCGCTGCGTTAGTTCAGCGCCCTCGAAGGCTCTGGCCGCTTGGCGATGGCTTCGTCGTTCATCGAACTGCTGCAACGAATTGATCAGCAAACC
>CAVXVE010000022.1:0-27854 GCA_963764955.1 uncultured Alphaproteobacteria bacterium
CACCAACGCCGGCCCACCATGAGGTCTCGTCACCATAGCGGTGCAGTTCGCGGTGATGGAGCCGACAGACTGGAACCGTATATTCGTCGCTGACCTTTCGACTGAGCGCACGAGGTTGGGCAAAGCGAATATGGTGCGCTTCGGTCGGCGCCCGGCCACAAATGACGCAGGCCTGCATCGCAACATATTACAGTGCTCCTTGTCACGCAGGCGAATGGCCTTGGCGACGAGACGACGCGAATGCGCCGAGGGCTGATCGTGCAGGATCATCAATCCAACCTCTGCCCCTTGCAATAGTCCCGTTGGAGGCGCTCCTCCAGGATCCGGCAGCAGTTCGTTCAGATCCGTTTCGCTACTGACTTCCCCTGAAGACGGCCCGCTTTCGCGCGCTGACGTTTCAGCCTCAAGGATCGCCAGTCGATCGCGGAAGGCCGCTTCGACAAGGACGGCATCGGCTGCGGTTAGCTTGTTCTTAAGCGGCATGTTCTGGTAAACCCAGTCCGCTGCCTCGTCCGCCGATTGAAATTGGGTTAGGTCCGTGATCAGCCTGTCGCTTCGCGCGGCGAATTCTTCGATGCTCAGCATCGGGCACGTCGAACGAATTCTCGCTTCGCTATTGGCGCGCTTACGCCTGCCGTTCCACTGGCCGTTGGACAGAGTGGTTGGCAAAGCGTCAGCTTCCGCCTTCGCCTCAAGGCTTTCTGCGGTCGCAGCCCGCTTAGGCTCAAGCTCGGCGGTCTCCGCGTTCCCTGTTGAACTTGCTCCGTTACCCTTCGCTGGCCCCTCGCGCTTCGAAACCGCTTCACCCTCAGGTTGAGATCCGGGGTGTCGAGGTCGTCCTCGCCGGCGATACCGACCAGGGTAAACAGCGCGTAGCGCCTGGCGTAGGTGAGCGCGGCACCCATCCGCCGCGGCGCCGCCGTCTCCGTGGTCGCGCACACCGGCCACTCCGAGGACAGCTATTCCCCAGATGAGTCGCCCGTGAAGAACACCTTCATGCCGGTTTCAGCGAGCAGTCCTGACCGGACGGGGCGTTGAGGGCGGCCAGGATTATGGACAACAAGAGAGCCAGCCATTCGATGAGCCGGCGGAAGTTGTAGCCGGCTGCGGCGAGAACGGCGTTGGCGGCGTCGCCATGGGACCCGGCGAGATAGTTTCGACCCATGCGATGCTCGGCCTTGGCATGGCCGATGACCGGTTCGACCGCCGAGCGGCGGCGGAGTTCGCGTTTGATCGTCTCGGTGACGCGGCGTCTCTGACCCGAGATATAGACCTTGAACTTGTGGTCGGGCGGAGCGTTGTGGCCGCGATAGCCGCGGTCGGCGACGATGCGCGAGAGGTTCGCGCCGATCTGCGTCTCGATCTCCGGGATCACGGTCGCGAGGGTGTGGCCGTCGTAGGGGTTGCCCGGCATCGCCTTGGCGTGGGCGATGAACTGGCCGCCTTTGGAGCGATGGAGCGTGGTGGCGAGCGAGACCTTGACGCCGAACTCATAGGGCCGATGGGCCTTGCCCTTGCCGATGCACTCGACCTCGGGCGCGTGCAGAGAATAGACCTTCTTTCCGCGCTGATGCTTAAGCTGCTCGCGCACGCGGCGGGCGAGCATCAGCGGATGGGCGAAGACGCTCTCCAATGCGGCGTCGCCCTTGATCTTGCGCACGATGTCGCGCGTGACCCGACCGAGATAAGTGCGGATCGTCCTCAGCGCCCGGTTGGCGCGCTTGAACTGCTTGGCGTGGGCGTAGCGCTGATGGGCGATCAGCGCGTGTTTGCCGACCCGCTGGTAGGATTGGCGAAGCTGGACGCCCGTCTTCCGGGCCAGCCTCGCCAGCCGCTCGCGCGCCCGATGCATGAGCTTGGCGTCGGTCGGAAAGGCCACCGCCTTGGGCTGAACCGTCGTATCCACAATCACCTTGGAGAAGTCAGCCGGCCTGGCCGCGCCGGTGCGCGTGGCGACCGCAAGGCTCTCCTGGATCAGCGCCACGAGCTTCTCCTCCCCCATCCGCTGGCGCCAGCGCGTCAGCGACGAGCGGTCGAAGGTCAGCTTGTGCCGGAAGAACTCCTCGCCGCAGAACAGCTGATAGTACGGGTTCTCGACCCAGCGCGCGCACAGATCCTCGTCGGAGAGATCGTGCATGTGCTTGAGGATCGAAAGTCCCGCCATCAGCCGCGTCGGCAGCGGCGGATGTCCGGTCTTGTCGGAATAGACCGCGCCGAACCGCTGCTCGAGAAAGCGCCAGTCGATCGCCCGGCCGAGCTTCGCCAGCGCGTGGTCCGTGTCGACGATCTGGTCGAGACGGGCCTTGAACAGATCGTTCTGCCCGCTGTCGCGCCGCTCCCTGGGCCGCATCGAATCACCCTCCGCCAAGCCGACGGAGAGACAAAATCACGACCAAACGCCCCGATCAATTTGCAAGAAATCAAGCCAACAGACGCTCCATTCTTGCAAATGCAACGACTTGCCAACCTTCGCCAACCCCTCAAAAATCAGGCAAATCCGGATACTTCACAGACGACAGATGAATGGGCAAGCGTCGTAGTCAGGCGGATGAGACCCGCCTCCTGGTCGATTGCGGTCGTCTGGACGGTATCGATCTCGTGGCCACCGAGTGCCTTGCGCACGATGTCGAGGCCGCTCGAAAGCGCCGCATAGCGAAAGGTTTGATCATTGTCGCGCGGTCCGGTGGCGCGAATGGTGGCGATGAGAGACTTTTCCGGATTGGTGAGCTCCGCCTGGGCCTTGGCGAGCGCGGCGGCAATCGCCCCGATCAATTCGCTAGATACGCTGCACGGTTCTCCTCCGTCGCGAGGAGATCGAAGCTAACCGCGCCCGACTTTGAGCGCTCGGCGCGGACACCATGGCCGGTTGCTTCTTTCGCGTCTTCCGGCATCAGGGCCTTGAGTTCGACCTTGGCGCGTTCGTGGTCGAGGAACGCCGAGTGGGTTGCGCAGAAGAGGCCGGCGAACTCCGCCCATGAATTGGAGCCGCTCATATCGACCACGCGCCTCGACGCGAGGCCGCGGCGGTTCGATCCCATAGGGCCATGGCGTCTCGCCAGTTTGGACGCAGCGCCAAAATTGACGCTCCGCAGTTATAAGAAAATGCTGGTAGAGCGCATCGGCTGGGATCGTCATCTCGATCCAATTGCCCCCGCCTGTGATGATCGATAGCGCCGCCGACCGCGCGTTAGTCACGAACATATTGTGCTGGAGCTGGGCCATGTGCTTCTCGATCGCGGCCTCTTCTGAGAACGACCAAGGCAGCATGAGTTTGGCTTCGAACACGGCGTCGAGGGCGTTGAGATAGACCGCCAGAGCCCGGAGGCGCTCGCCATATTGCGCTTCGGTCGGAAAGGCCGCCCGGGTGCGCCCGCCGCAGCCGGCGCAGGCGTAGACAAGGCCTCGATGCTCGACGACCTCGAGCAGCCGCTCCGGCAGATCAAGTACCAGCTACTACAGAACACCTGACGCCGCTCAACGCCTGCCGTCATCGCCGCACTCAGGGCGCAGCCCCAATGCCGGCAAGCCGGGGCCGCATGCGTCACGATCCGGTCGGGCTCGGCGACCTGGCGAAGGGTTTCGCCCTTGTGCCCCTTCTGCCCGCCGCTCGGGCGCCCCGACGGCTCGCGAAGGCTCACCGGCTTCTTCTTCAGGCCATCGCTCGACGGCGGCTTCGAACTCGTCCAACTGTCCAGCCCAAGCCGGCGCCGAAGCTCGGCATTCTCAGCCCGCAATGTCTCCAGCTCCCGCTGAAGCGACGCAATCAGAACCATGATCTCCGGCGGAAGAATCATCCCGCAAAACAAAAGAATCATGATTTTCTCGCCGAGGCTCCCCATTAGAAGCCCCAAACCCAAGATCCCCTTCCCATGTGACAAATGAGACTCACCCCGCCGGGCAGTTACGCGCGGAGCTAAACGGGGGCCTGAACTCCTTGAAATCATAAGGACCGCGCCGGCGAAACGACGCCAAGCGAGCCGCAAGCCTCCCAGCGCCGTAAACGGCCAGGCCCTATTCCGCGGCGTGCCGCATCTGAGAGCGCGCCGCCGCCTCGCGGCGGCGAAGCTCAGCCTCCCGCTCCGGGATGTAGTCGCGGGTCAGCGGCACGACGTCCTGACGCTTCGCCAGCTGAATCTGGAACACCATATGTGCGTCGACGCGGAACGCGGTCTCCGAACCGGCGAGATAGAACTCCCACATCCGGCAGAAGCGCTCGTCGTAGAGCTTGGCCGCCTCGTCCCACCGCGCCATGAACCGTTCGCGCCAGGCCTTGAGCGTCTCGGCGTAGTGCAGGCGAAGAATCTCGATATCCGTCACGTAGAGGCCGGCCCGTTCGATCGCCGGCAGCACTTCCGACAGGCTGGGAATGTAGCCGCCGGGGAAGATATATTTGCGAATCCAGGCGTTGGTGACGCCGGGAACGGAGTTGCGGCCAATGGCATGGAGCAGCACCACCCCATCGTCCTTGAGCAGGCCGCGGACCTTGGTGAAGAACTCGTCATAGTGGTTGATGCCGACATGCTCGAACATGCCGACCGAGACGATACGGTCGAACGTCTCGGGGACGTCGCGATAGTCCTGCAGCCGAAATTCGACCCGGTCGGCGAGGCCGGTGTCACGGGCGCGAGCGGTCGCGACGGCGAACTGCTCCTCGGACAAGGTCACCCCGGTCACCCGCGCGCCGGCGACGCCAGCGAGATAGAGCGCAAGACCGCCGAAGCCGCAGCCAATATCGAGCGTGCTCGCGCCGTCCTTCGGCAGGAGCTTCGAGGCGAGGTGACGTTTCTTGGCGGTTTGTGCGTCATCGAGCGACTGGCCGGGATATTCAAAATAGGCGCAGGAATATTGCCGGTCGGCATCGAGGAAGAGATTGTAAAGCCGCTGATCGAGATCGTAGTGGCTGGCGACGTTGCGTTTGGCGTTGCGCCGATGGTTGCGCTGGTGAAGGCCGCGAAACGCCAAGCGCGCCCTGTTCAGCGCCTTGGCCCAGGTCTGATTCTCAAAGTCGGCGAGGTTGCGCGCGCCGAGCTCCAAGAGGTCGTAGAGCTCGCCTTTGGTTACGACCATCCGCCCGTCCATATAGAGTTCGCCGAGCGCAAGCGCCGGATTGAGCATGAGACGCCCTTCCGCCGCAATATCAAGAAGTTTGGCGCCGAGCAGCGGCCCGTCGCCATCCCCGTGCATCTCGACGACTCCGTCCGCAGTCTCCACTTCCAGGCGACCCCTACGAACCAGTCTCCGCAAAAAAGCCTGAAACGCCGCGCTCATCCCTCGCGATCCCAATTCGCCCGGCGCGGGTCGACCACCGCGCCTGTGTTGTCATTGTGTCACGTTACGGAAGGTTGTCGGGCGATTTCAAGTGCGAATGTGGCGCGCCGGGCATTCGACTTACGCAAATCCCCGAATGAGATCGTCTTTTTTTGGCCTCATTCGCTGACCAAGTCCGCGGTCGTTCCCTTGAGGCGGAATTTGCGCTAGACGACCGGACCCGGCCAAGGATTCCCTGATCGTGCATTATGTTTCAACGCGCGGGGCGGCGCCAACGCTTGGCTTCGCCGATGCGCTTCTCACGGGGTTGGCGCGTGACGGCGGACTCTATCTGCCGCTCGCGATTCCTCAGTGGCGGCCCGAGGCGATCCGGGCCCTGAGGGGCGTTCCCTATCCCGAAGCCGCGGCCCGGATCATGGCGCCCTTCATCGGCGAGGATTTCGACCCGGCCGAGATCAAGTCGCTGTCCGAGGCCGCTTACACCGACTTCCGTCACGCCGCGGTCGCGCCGCTCACGCAGATCGACGCCAATCTGTTCGCGCTCGAACTTTTCCACGGACCGACGCTGGCGTTCAAGGACTTCGCCATGCAATGGCTCGGTCGGGCGATGAATCGCGTTTTGCGCCAGCGCGGGGCGCGAGCGACCATTGTCGGGGCGACTTCGGGCGACACCGGCGCTGCGGCGATCCAGGCTTTCGCCGAGCAGTCCCAGGTCGAGGTGTTCATCCTCTATCCGCACGGGCGGGTGTCGGACGTCCAGCGCCGGCAGATGACGACGGTCGATCGGCCGAACGTCCATGCGCTCGCGATTCAAGGCTCGTTCGACGACTGCCAGCGCATCGTCAAGGAGCTGTTCGGCGATCTCGCCTTTCGCGACGATATGTGCCTGTCGGGCGTCAATTCGATCAATTGGGCCCGCATCCTGGCGCAGATCGTTTATTATTTCTTCAGCGCCGTGGCGCTCGGCGCCCCTGACCGGGCGGTGTCCTTCGCCGTTCCGACCGGCAATTTCGGCGACATATTTGCGGGCTATTACGCCAAGCGCATGGGATTGCCGATCGAGCGTTTGATCATCGCAACCAACGACAACGACATTCTTGCCCGCGCGCTGGCCAGCGGGCTTTATGCGCCGAAGGAGGTCAAGGCGACCCAGTCGCCGTCGATGGACATCCAGGTCTCCTCCAATTTCGAGCGCCTCATGTTCGAGGCGTCCGGCCGCGACGCGCAAGCGGTGGTCGCACGGATGGACGAGCTTGCCAGAGATGGCTCATTCACGATCCCGACAGAAGCGCTGGTCCGCATTCGCGCCGACTTCGACGCGTTCCGGGTCGATGAGGGCGCCTGCGCCGACGAGATGGGTCGCGTTTACCGCGCGAGCGGCATGATCATCGACCCGCACACCGCGGTCGGCGTTCGCGCCGCGCGAAAGGCCCTCGGCGCCGCGCCGGCGACCCCGGTCGTCGCTCTCGCCACGGCCCATCCGGCGAAATTTCCCGATGCGGTTGAGCGCGCGACCGGCGTGCGACCCCCGCTGCCGGAGCGCCTCAAGGATCTCATGGAGCGCAAGGAAGCGATCGTCATTTTGCCCAATGACCGCCGGGCGGTGGCCGATCATCTGCGCCAGACTTTGCGAGCCGCGGCGTGAGCGTTCAAGTCACCAGCCTTCCTTCGGGGCTCACCGTCATCACCGAGACGGCGCCTCATGTGAGGACCGCGGCGATCGGCGTCTTCGTCGCCGCGGGAACGCGCTACGAGCGCGCAAGCGAGCACGGACTCTCGCATTTCATCGAGCACATGGCGTTCAAGGGCACGCGCCGTCGAAGCGCCCGCGAAATCGCTGAGGCGATCGAGAACGTCGGCGGCGATCTCAATGCAGAGACCGGAATCGAGCGAACGAGCTATTTCGCCCGCCTGATGGGCAGCGACGCCGAGCTCGCCCTCGACGTCATGGGCGATCTTCTCACCGAGAGCGCGTTCGACCCGGATGAGCTCAAACGGGAGAAGAACGTCATCCTCCAGGAGATCGGCTCGGTCGAAGACACTCCAGACGACCTGGTGTTCGATCTCCTCACCGCGACCGCCTGGCCGGACCAGGCGATTGGCCGGCCGATTCTCGGCACGCGCGAGGGCGTCGAGGCTTTCGACCGAGCGGCCATCGACGACTATCTGGGCCGCCGCTATAGCGCCGGGGCCACGATCGTCGCCGCGGCCGGCGCGGTCGAGCACGATCATATCCTTGCCCTCGCTCAATCTCGCCTCAAAAAGCTCCACGCCGCGCCGGCGCCGGCCGAGGAGCGCGCCGCTTATCGCGGCGGCGAGACCAAGGTTAGACGACGGCTCGAGCAGACGCATGTCGTGGTGGGCTTCGAGGGCCGGCGGGCGAACGCGCCCGATCACGGCGCCGCCCAGGTCTTCGCTGCTGCGGTGGGGGGAGGCATGTCGTCGCGGCTCTTCCAGGAAGTACGGGAGAAGCGCGGCCTCGCCTATTCGATCTATGGATTCCATTGGGATTTCATGGACACGGGGCTCTTCGGCTTCTACGCCGGCTCGGCCGATGGGGATGCGGCGGAGGTGGTCGCGGCCTCGCTCGACTGCCTGGGGGAAGCGACACAGGGGCTTGAGGAATCGGAGATTCGCCGCGTCAAGGCGCAGATGAAGGTTTCGCTTGTGTCCGCCTTCGAGCAGCCCGCGGCGCGCGTCCACCAGCTCTCGCGCCAGATGCAGGTCTACGGGCGTCCGCTTTCGTTCGACGAGATACTCGCCCGTGTCGACGCCGTCACCGTCGAAGAGGTTCGCAAAACGGGGGCCGCCATGCTTAGATCGCCCCCGGCCGTGGCGGCCGTCGGCGCCGTCGGCAAGGTTCCCGGCCGGGCGAAGATCGCCCGCGCGTTGAAAGGGGTATAATGGCGCTTTTCGGCTTGTCGCGGACTGCTAGTCCGGAGCCGCTGCTGCGCGGCGACGGCCTATATCTGCGGCCGGCGTCGCCATCCGACTATCCGTCGTGGTCGAGGCTGCGCGCTTTCAGCCGAAGTTTTCTCGAGCCGTGGGAGCCGACTTGGCCGGACGATGATCTGACCCGCGCCGCGTTTCGCCGACGGCTCCGGCGCCAGGACGACGACATGGCTCGCGACGAGGCCTATACGTTCCTGATTTTCGACAGCGGGAATGACGAGCTCCTGGGCGGCATCACGCTCGGCGGGGTGCGGCGCGGCGTGTCTCAGAGCGGAACGCTCGGCTACTGGATGGGGGCGCCGCATGCGGGCAAAGGGACGATGACGCGAGCGGTCGCGGCGACGGTCGAATTCGCCCTCGCCAGGCTGCGGCTGCATCGGATCGAAGCCGCCTGCATCCCGGAAAATGCGCCGTCGATCGCGCTCCTTGAGCGCAACGGCTTCCGCCGTGAAGGCTACGCGCGCGGATTCCTGAGGATAAACGGGGCCTGGCGCGACCATGTCCTGTTCGGGCTGGTCGAAAGCGACGCACGTCCGCGACAGACGTGGGCCAATCTTGACTGAACCGGTCGCTAACGATCGCCCGCGCCCCTACACCGGGGCTCGCGCGAATGGGCCGGCAAAGCGCGCTATTGGCGTCTGGCGCGGCCTCGTCGGCGTCATCGTCCTGATCGCCGGACTGACCGCGCTCTGCTGGCCCGCGTGGGCCGTGCAATCGGTCAGGGTGTCGCCCGATTCGGACGCGATCGACCTCACGCGCGCGGTCGAGCGACACAGCGCCCAGGGCGATCGGATCCAGGTGTCGACCGCGCCCGGCGCGGACGGCATCGTTCGGCGCATCGAGGTCAGCGCGCTGGAGCCAGGAGCGCAGCCGGCGTGGATCGTGTTCGCGCTGACCAACGATTCCGACGAGCAATTGACGCGGCTGATTGTGGCGCCGCATTTCCGCTTCGTCGGCTCGGGCGTCATCTGGCCGGATCTCGGCTCGTCGCGAATCACGACCATTACCGCGAGCCAGGGCGCAGCGCCGGAGCGTGAGGACAACGCAGACGCTGATGTTTTCCGTCTCACCCTAGATCCGGGAACGACCGTAACCTATGTCGCAGAGCTGCGTTCGCCGAACTTGCCGCAGCTCTATTTGTGGGAGCCGGACGCGTTCAAGGACAAGTCGACCAGCCTCACGCTCTATGAAGGGATTCTGATCGGCATCGCGGGCCTCTTGGCCCTGTTTCTGACGATCGTGTTCGTGGTGCGCGGCGCGATGATCTTTCCTGCCGCCGCGGCGCTCGCCTGGGCGGTGTTCGCCTATGTCTGCATCGACTTCGGCTTCTGGCGCAAGATGTTCGGGCTCTCGGACGCCTCGGAGCGAATCTGGCGCGCCGGCGTCGAGGCGACGATCGGCGCGACGCTCATCATCTTCTTGTTCGCCTACCTCAACCTGCGCCGTTGGCACGTGCGCTACACCCATTTCGCGCTCGCCTGGCTTCTTCTGATGGCGGCTGTGGTCGGGCTCTCGGTCTATAATCCGCCGGTCGCGGCGGGAGTGGCGCGAATCTCCATCGCGACTGTCGCCGGCGTTGGCTTCCTGCTCATCCTGAGCCTCGCGGCGCGCGGGTCCGACCGCGCGGTGATGCTCATCCCCACCTGGTATCTGCTCGCGGTCTGGGTGGTGGCTGCGGGAGCGGCGGCGCTCGGCTATCTGACCAATGACCTTGCGGCCCCTGGCCTGGTCGGCGGCTTGGTGCTGATCGTCATGCTGATCGGCTTCACCGTGATGCAATTCGCGTTCTCCGGCTCGGGCAGCGCAATGGACAGCGGCGCCGACGCCGACCGGCGGTCGCTCGCCATGACCGGATCGGGCGAGGCGATCTTTGACTGGAACGTCCTGACCGACGAAGTGAACGGCGCGGAGGCGATCGAAACCCAGTTGGGCTTGAAGCGCGGCGCGCTCGACGGGCCCGCGGCGACCTGGCTCGACGTGCTGCATCCTCTCGATCGCGACCGCTACACGCTGGCGCTCGATGGACTCCTCCATCAGCGCTCGGGCCGGATCAATCACGACCTGAGACTGCGTGGCTCGGATGGTCACTATTTCTGGTACGTGCTGAAAGCCCGGCCGGTCATCAGCGCCGACGGCGAGGTGGTGAGGGTGATCGGCTCGCTGTCGGACGTCACCGAGCTCAAATCGGCAGAGGAGCGCATGCTCCATGACGCGGTTCACGACAACCTGACTGGCCTTCCCAATCGCGAGCTGTTCAACGACCGCCTGGGCGCGGCGATTCTGCTCGCCCAGAAGCCCGGCGGGAGCGTCCCGACGGTGATGGTGATCGACATCGACGAATTCCGGTCGGTCAACGATTCCTATGGGCTGTCGATCGGCGATTCGGCCCTGTTGGCGGTGGCCCGCCGTCTGGCGCGCGATTTTCGCCCGGGCGATACCCTGGCTCGCCTGGGCGGCGACACCTTCGGCGCGATCGTGCTCGCCGAACCGCAGTCGATGGAGGCGGCTGCGAGAATCGACGCCTTGCGCGCCGCGCTCGCCGCCCCAATCAGCTTTGGCGAACGCGAGATCGCGCTCTCGGTTTCGATCGGCGCAGCGCAGTACAATCCGAAGCTGCACGACAAGGGCGGCGATCTTCTCGCCGATGCTCAGCTCGCGCTCGCCAACGCCAAGAAGGCCGGCGGCGATCGGGTGGAAATCTTCGCCCCCTACATGCGCTCGACCCGCACCGACCGGCAGACGCTCGAGAACGACATGCGACGCGCGCTCGAGCGCGGCGAGATCTCCATTCTGTTCCGGCCGATCGTGCGTCTCGAGGATCGCACCGTAGCCGGATTCCAGTCCCTGATCCGATGGCGCCATCCGAGGCTCGGCGCGCTCGACGAGGATGAATTCCTTTCCGCCGCAGAATCGACCGGCGCGATCGTCGACATCGGCGCCTACGCTCTGGAGGCGACGGCCAGGGAGCTGGCGGCCTGGCAGAAGGCGCTCGAGGTCAATCCGCCAATCTTCGCCACAGTCGCCGCGTCGTCCCGCCAGATGCTGAGCCACGATCTCCTGCTCGACGTGCGCGAGGCGCTCGGGCGCCACTATGTCCATCGGGGCTCGCTCAAGCTCGCCGCAGCGGAGAGCCTGGTGATGGAAAACCCCGAATACGCCGCGGCGCTGCTGCAGCGGGTGCGCGAAATTGGCGCAGCCCTCATGCTCGACCGGTTCGGCGCCGGCTACACCTCGCTCGGCCATTTGCCGGAGTACCGGTTCGACGCGATGCGAATCGACGCCTCGCTGGTCAGGCCCAACGCCTTCGGCGCCCGGTCGCCTATTCTGCGTTCGATCGTGGCCATGGCGCAGGAGATCGGGATGGACGTCATCTCCGAGGGGGCGGAGACGGAATCCGACGCGGTCGAACTCGCCCAGCTTGGCTGCCAATTCGCCCAAGGGGCGGCGTTCGGCCAGCCGATGACCGCGGCGGCCGCACGAAAACTGATGGGCGCGGCGGTCGCCTGAGAGGCGGACCCATCTCGGTCTCCCGCCGCCGCCGGAGACAAGGAGACAAGGCCCCAGGCGTCCCGGTTCGATTCCCTAAAGGCAGGACGGCCTAACTACGGGCAGCGGCCGTCATGTCTGTGGCGGCCATGCCACACTTTCCAAGAAAGTGAAGCCGAAACCGCTGCCCGTTGTCCGCGCCCGGCTGGCCTCAGGCGCCGGACTGCGTTAAGAAAAGCTCAACGCGTACGCGCTAACTTGATTCAATTGCGAGGCGTATGCGTAGGGCGGGGGATGCAGGGAATCGACGCGACATTCGACGAAGCTTCGTTTGAGGGCGGGGATGGTCCTCGGCGACTTCTCCTTAAAATCCTCCCTGGCGCGGCCGCGGCGGCCCTCGCCGGGGCTGTTGGCGTCTGGGTGTTGCACTGGTGCGGCTCGGCCCCTGAAGGGATCCTCTCCCATTGGACCTCTGTGACGGCGCCGGCGCCGTCCGTCTCGAAGCCGTTCGGCGACATCGCCATCGACGAGACCGTGCTCGCCCAACTCAAGCAGCCGATTGCTCCCGCGCCATCGGCGCAGGTGGCGAGCCTCGAGAGCGCTCCGGCCGCTTCTTACGCGCCATTCCCGCTGCCTGCTCTCGAACCGTTTGTGCCGGCCCCTGCCCCGACGATCCCGCCAGCCGGCAGCCTGCCGGCGCCACCGGCGCGCGATTTGCCTGAAATCGGCGAGACCGAGAGTTTCCCGCTCCCGCCCACCCGGCCGCCCGAGCTCGCCGCGCCAACGCAGCCGGTTGCGCCCCAGCGGCATTGGGCCCGCCCGGAGGTGGCGGTCGCTCGGCCCGCCGCTCCGGGCGACAATCGCAACTTTCTCGAGAAACTGTTCGGATTGGGACGCCAAGGGTCGCCTGCAATCGCCTCCGTTGCGCCCCGCACAGCGAGCCCGCCGGTCGTCGCCGAGCAAAGGGAGAGGGAAGCCACCGGACTCGGCAGGGGACCGCTGTTCCCGTTCCCGAATCCGTTCGGCCATTCGGCCCCGATCTCCGGCTATGATCGAAACACCGCGGTCTACGACATCTCGGCCCGCGTCGTTTATCTTCCAGACGGAACGCGGCTCGAGGCCCATTCGGGCCTGGGTAACGCGCTGGACGATCCGCGCTATGTGAGCGAGCGCGCGCGGGGCCCGACCCCGCCGCATCTTTACACACTGACGCTGCGGGAGGGCTCATTCCACGGCGTGCAGGCGCTGCGCCTCAATCCGGTTGGGGAAGGTGGAATCTACGGGCGGGCGGGGCTGCTTGCGCATCCGTTCATGCTTGGCCCCAACGGTGATTCGAACGGCTGTGTGTCGTTCAAGGACTATAACGCCTTCCTGAAGGCCTATGAGAACGGACAGATCAACAAGCTCGCGGTCGTCGCCAAGATGTAAGGCGCGTCACGTAGACCCCAGAGCGCCTTCGGCCGTGAGCGCGAGCCCCCGCTTGCGGAATAGGGTCTCGGGCGACGGCCCGCGGCCGCGGAAGGCTCGATAGGCCTCGTCATAGTCGCGGCTGCCCCCCGCCGCGTAGACGAAATCCTCAAGCCGCCTCGCCACGTCGGGGTCAAAGATATCGCCACGTTCTTCGAACGCCTCAAAGCCGTCGGCGTCGAGAACTTCCGACCACAGATAGCTGTAATAGGCGGCCGAATAGCCGCCCGAGAAAATATGCTGGAAATGCGGGGAGCGGTGACGCATGGCGATCGCGTCCGGCATGCCGATCCGCTCGAGCTCCTGCCGCTCGAACGCGACCACATCGACCTCGCCGGGCGACGGATCGAGATGGAGCTTCATGTCGACCAGCGCCGAGGCGGTGTATTCGACCGTCGCCCAGCCCTGATTGAACCGGCGCGCGGCGAGAAGCTTGTCCATGAGCGCCTCCGGCATCGGCTCGCCGGTCTTGTAGTGGAGCGCGAAGCGGCGAAGCATCTCAGGCGCCTGGATCCAGTGCTCGAAAATCTGCGAGGGAAACTCGACGAAGTCGCCGGCGACATGGGTTCCAGAAATGCGCGGATACGTCACGTCCGACAGCATGCCGTGCAGCGCGTGGCCGAACTCATGAAAGAGGGTGCGCGCGTCGGCGGGGCTCAAGAGGCTCGCTTCGCCTTGAGCCCCTTCGGCGAAGTTCATCACATTGACCACGATCGGCAACTGGCGCCCGTCGAGCTTCTCTTGCCCGCGGAAGCCGCTCATCCACGCCCCGCTGCGCTTTGAGGGCCGGGCGAAATAATCCCCCAGAAACAGCGCTTTTGGCGCGCCGTCGCGGCCCGTCACTTCCCATGCGCGAACGTCGGGATGATAAAGCTTGAGGTCGAACCGCTCGGCGAAACTCAAGCCGAACAGGCGGGTCGCGGCGTAGAAGGCCGCCTCGATCATGCGGTCGAGCTGCAGATAAGGCTTGAGCTCGCCCTCGTCGAAGTCGAACTCGGCTTTGCGCCGCTTCTCCGCCAAATATCGCCAGTCCCAGGGCGCGATCTTGAAATTGTCGCCCTCGCCCGCGGCGATCGTCTGCAGCGCCTCTTCGTCCTTGCGCGCGCTGGCCACGCCCGGGGCCCAGACCGACTCGAGCAGATCGAGCGCCGCCCGTGGCGTTTTCGCCATCGTGTCGGCGAGGCGGTAATGAGCGTAAGTCTCGTAACCAAGGAGCCGCGCGCGCTCGGCCCTCAGGCGCACCATTTCGGCGGCGATGGCGCGATTGTCGGTCGGCCCGCCCTTTTCGCCCCGCGCCGCCCAGGCGCGAAAGGCGGTCTCGCGCAGATCGCGGCGGGCCGAGAATTGCAGGAACGGCTCGATGCTCGATCGCGACAGGGTGACCGCGTACTTGCCGGGATGGCCGCGGTCGGCTGCGATGCGCGCGGCGCTGGTGGTGAAAAAGTCGGGCAGGCCGTCGAGATCGGACGTGTCCAGGAGCAGGAGCCAGTCTTTTTCGTCCGCCAGCACATTCTGGCCGAACTCAGCGGCGAGCGTCGCCAGCCGCTCGGCGATCGCGGCCAGCCGCGCCTTGGCTTCAGGCGCGGCGGCCGCGCCGGCGCGGGTGAAATCGAGATGATAGCGCTTGAGCACGCACGCCTGCTCAGGCGAGAGCCCGAGCTTCGCCTCCTGCGCTTTAAGCGCGTCGATGCGCGCGAACAACGCCTCGTTCAGGTGGGTTTCGCTGCGATGGCGGGCGAGAATCGGCGCAATTTCGCGCTCGATCGCTTGCAGTTCGTCGCTCGTATGGGCGCCGGCGAGATTGAAAAATACGCTCGCCACTCTGTCGAGCCTGCGCCCGCTGCGCTCGAGCGCCTCGACCGTATTGGCGAAGCTCGGCGGCGCCGCATCGGCGGCGACCGCGTCGATCTCCGCGCGCGCTTGGCTGAGCGCAGCCTCGAAGGCCGGCCGGAAATGGCGAGGCTCGAAGCGGTCGAACGGCGGCGCCTCAAACGCCCCGGTCCAGGGCTCGAGCAGCGGGTTCGGATCGTTCGGCGAACTGGTCATGGGGGCGGGGCTCATGCCTCTCAGCTAAGAGGCGGAGCCGCGATACGCAACCCGACGCTCGGAGCGGGGCTTGGATGTCAGGCCACGGCGGCGGCGCCTGCTTTAAAGCGCCGCCGCAGCGCCCCTGCCTACTGGCCGCCCGCCTGCACCTTCTTCACATAGGCGTCGACCGCGTCCATCACTTTGTCGTCCGGGTGGGCTTTGCAATAGACGATGACTTCGTGGATGCCCTGCTTGGCGCGCGGGATGTTGACCGTGTGGCGCTTCAGATGGCCGTTCCACCAGCCGCTGTACCAGGCGCCGAGGAAGTCGGCGTCCTCCTGGAAGGTGTTGGCCAGCTGGGCGCAGGTCAGCGCCCGAACGTTGAGATAGCCTTTGTCGTCCATATAGGTCTTCAACTCGACCTGGGCCTGCGACGCCGAAACGGACGCGATCAGCGCCGCAGCCGCGGCCACAGCGACCCGCAAATCGACCCGACCAAGCATTGCTGACAGCCTTGTGCTTGAGGCGATCATTGTTTCCTCTCTTTCAATTTCAGGAGTCCGATGAGCGCCTTCCGGTCCCGCGAACAGCGCCCAAGACGAAGTCATTTCTCGTCGTTGACCTTGATCCCAAGTTCCTTGCGCATCTTCTTGATGTTGATGTCCATCGCCGTGATGACTTTGGTTTTGGGATTGGCTTTGCAATAGACAATAACGCGGTGTTCGAGCTCCTTGGCTCGGTCGACCTTGAGTTTGCTGTAGCCAGCGAGGCCATTGTACCAGCCGCTGTACCAGACGGTCATGAAGTCGGCGTCTTCCTGGAAGGTGTTGGCGAGCTGGCCGCAGGTCAGCTTCTGAACGTCGAGATTGCCCTTGGGATCCGCATAGGTGTTCAGCTCGACCTGAGCCTGCGCCGAGCCGGCGCCCAATAGCGCCATTGCACACAACGATGTCATGAATCTCATTCTTTTCCTCCCCAACTCAAGCGCAGTTGCGCCTTGAAAGGTGCTTGAGCGGATGGCGGCGACGGCGCGCCGCTTGAGTCCACACTGTTCACGAGACTCTCCCTGACGTGGAACACACGCCGCGTCAAGCCACCGCCTGTCTGCTTCCTTGATGTCCACTGCCGTCGCGGCCGCCCGGGTTAAGCCGCCGCCTTCTGGTAATCCTTCACATCGGTGAAGGCGATCTTCGGCCAGCGCTCCTGCTCGTAGCGCAGGTTGAAGGCGCTCGAGGCCATGAACACCGGCGCGCCGTCGAGATCGGAGGCGACGGACGACGGATAGGCGCCGAGGAACTTCGCGAGCTCCCCCTTGTCGCCTGACGAGACCCAGCGGCAGACGTCGAAGCGGGAGGGCTCGAAGCTCACCGGCAGGCCGTATTCGGCGTTCAGTCGCTCGGTCAGCACGTCGAGCTGCAGCGCTCCAACGACGCCGACGATCGCCGCCGCCCCGTCATTCGGCAGGAACACCTGCACCACGCCCTCTTCCGCCATTTGCTGCAGCGCCTCCCGCAGCTTCTTGGCTTTCATCGCGTCGGTGAGCTTGACCCGGCGCAGGATTTCCGGCGCGAAGCTCGGCACGCCGCGAAACACGATCTCCTCGCCCTCGCTCAACGTGTCCCCGATCCGCAACAGCCCGTGATTGGGAATGCCGACGACGTCGCCGGCGAACGCTTCTTCCGCCAGCGATCGGTCCTGGGCGAAGAAGAATTGCGGCGCCGACAGCGTGACCGGCTTGCCGGTGCGCACGAGCTTCGCCCGCATGCCGCGCTGAAGCTTGCCTGAGCAGACGCGCATGAAGGCGATGCGGTCGCGATGGTTCGGGTCCATGTTCGCCTGGATCTTGAAGACGAAGCCGGTCATCTTCGGCTCGTCCGCCTTCACCGTCCGGCTCTGAGCTTCCTGGGCTCGCGGGCTCGGCGCGAATTCGGCGAGAGCGTCGATGAGGTCCTTGACGCCGAAATCCTTGAGCGCGCTGCCCCACAGGACCGGCGTCATATGGCCCTCGAGGAAGGCCTTCTTGTCGAAAGCCTTGAGGCCCTCGACCGCAAGGTTGAGCTCGTCGATCGCTTGCGTGCGCTCGTGCTCGGGCAGAAGCTCGCCGACGCGCGGGTCGTCGGGGCCCTTGACCGCAAACGTCGGCGCGTCCTTGCCAAACGGCGTCAGTCGGCTGCGCCGGATGTCATAGGCCCCGGCGAGCGAGCGTCCGCGGCCGATCGCCCAGGTGAGCGGCGCGGAGTTGAGCGCAAGCGTCTTCTCGATCTCGTCGAGGAGATCGAACGGATCGCGGGTTTCGCGGTCCATCTTGTTGATGAAAGTGACGATCGGGATGTCGCGCAGCCGGCAGACTTCGAACAATTTTCGGGTGCGCGCCTCGATGCCCTTGGCCGCGTCGATCACCATGACCGCCGAGTCGACAGCGGTGAGGGTCCGGTAGGTGTCCTCGGAAAAGTCTTCGTGGCCAGGCGTGTCGAGCAGGTTGAAGACGCAGTCGCCGTATTCGAAGGTCATCACCGAGGTCACGACAGAAATGCCGCGCTCGCGCTCGATGCCCATCCAGTCGGAGCGGGTCTGACGGCGATTGGCCTTGGCGCGCACCTCGCCGGCAAGCTGGATCGCGCCGCCAAACAAGAGCAGCTTCTCGGTCAGCGTCGTCTTGCCGGCGTCGGGGTGCGAGATGATCGCGAAGGTGCGCCGGCGCGCGACGGGGTTCAGGTCAGGCATGATCTTTGAATTTTCGGGGAAGCGGCGCCTTTACTTAGTGCGGCTCGGGCCTGAGGGGAAGGGCGGTTACTCCCGACCGGGCTTCCAGCCTTCGTTCTGATAACGGTCCGGCAGCCCGAACTCCCACTTCACGTCGGCAAGCGCAGTCAGTAGCCGCTTCTCAATCTCCAGGGAATGGGCCTTGCCCGCGAGCTTCGCCTCCGCAGAGCGCTGAAAAGCGGCCTGAACGAGGGCTTGGAACCTGGAGCTCCCCATGAAGCGTTCGCCCGAGATCTCTCGCGCTCGCCGCGCAAGCTGGTCAAGCGGCAGGTCGCCGTTGAAATATTCCGCGAGACATTCCCCCATCCGCCGCTTCGTCTGGCGAAGCCGAAGCCTACGGATGACATAAGCGACGACAACGAGCGCGAGGATAAGCACGGCCGCGCCGATGTTGGTCACGCTCCGCTCATCCATGCGCGCTGTCCTCTCTTAAGACCAGTCTTCACCCATTCAAGCCGGTCAAAGCGCGGACGTCCACTCATGGCCTCGCCGCCTTCGGATCATAAGGCAAATTCAGATTCCGTTCGAGCCGGGGGCTTGAAGCACTAGGGCTTCGGCGGCGACGCTCACGGGATCGACAGCCGCGCTCCAATGCCGGTTGGTCTCGCTTGCTCCGGGGCTCGAGGCGCCCGCGAAGCATGGACCCCGACCCTCGGTCTGATCGCCGAACTGTTGAAAGCAAGGTCCTCGGCGCCGATCCTGATTGTCCGATCCGTTGGTCATGCGTTATGAACCAAACCTTGACGCGCGCGCAAAAGCATGGGTGAGATGAATGCGCCGCGCGTGGAGGAGGAATGGATCGCAAGTGGCTGCCGCTCAACGCGCTCAGAGCGTTCGAAGCGGCCGGGCAACATCTCAGCTTCACCGCCGCCGCCAATAGCCTGACGGTCGCGCAGAGCGCGGTCAGCCGTCACGTGATCGTGCTCGAGAATTTCCTTGGCGTGGCGCTGTTCGAGCGGCGCCCGCAACAGCTGGTGCTCACCGAGGCGGGGCGGCACATCCTGCCGGTCGTTTCGAAGTCCTTTGACCGCATCGATCAGGCGCTCGGCGAAGTGATCAAGGAGAAGGGGCGGCCGAAACGCGTGCTCAAGGTCGCGTTGCCGACCTCGTTCGCTCACCGGCTCGCCATTCCGATCCTGCGCGATTTCCGCTCCGAGAACGCCGGCATCTCGCTCGAGATCGTCTCCAAGCCGACCACCGGGCCGGAAGTGGACGGCGATATCGACATCGCCATCGTCTATTCCGAGCCCCGCGTCACCGACGCGATCCACGACCTCTTATGGATGGTGCGCTCGACGCTCCTCTGCAGCCCGAAGCTCCTCGAGGGGATGGACGCCAGCGATCTTGGACGGCTCATCGCCGCCAGCGACCTCCTGCATCTCAAGATCGACGGCCGGCAGCGCCACTTCTTCTGGGAGATGTTCGTTCGCTCGATCGGACGTCCCGATATCGCGGTCGATCGGGGCCTCGTGTTCGACACTCAGCAACTCGCGGCGCAATACGCGATGATGGGCGACGGGCTCGCGCTGCTCGACCCGCTTCTGTTCCACGAGGAGATCAAGGCCGGCCGTCTGGTGCGTCCCTACGACCTGTGGCTCGACGAAGGCTACGGCTACTATCTCACCACGCATCCCGAAGATCTGAGCAACGAGGCGGTGGCGCTGTTCCGCTCCTGGCTCATTGCGCGCTTTTCGGCTGGCGCGCCTGCCCGCCCGCCCGAGTTGGAACCCGCCGCGCCCGAGGCGCCGAAGCTGCAAGCCGCCCCGACCGAGCCGCCGAAGCTCCGCGCGGCGAAATAGCAGCCCAGCCGTTCCGGCGCGAATTGGCATGCCATAACGCCATTTTGGCGCGCGCATCGTTGGGGCGACTTCGCTAGAACAGGCCGGGCGACGAATCGCGATGGGCGCCGTGGGCGCAGAGGAATCCAGGGAACGCAATGACAATCGACCCGCCGCCTCAAGAGACGGGGCGCCGCCGCCGGCGCTCGGCCGAGCGCGGGGGAGGTTTCGGCGCCGCCCAGCCCCAGGGTCAGCCGCGGGCGCCATTCGCGCCGCTCGACCTGATCTCCCGCGACGAACTCGAATCGATCCATCAGGCCGCGCTCAGGGTTCTCAAGGAGATCGGCGTCGACTTCCTGCACGACGAAGCGCGCGCGATGTTGAAGGACGCTGGCGCCGACGTCGATTCATCCTCGCGCCGCGTTCGCTTCGACCCTGATCTCGTCGAAGCGCACATCGGTCTTGCGCCGAGGGAATTCAAGCTGCATGCACGCAATCCGGCGCGCGACCTCGCGATCGGCGGACGCCACATCGCCTTCGGCTCGGTCGCGAGCGCTCCCAATTCGTATGACCGCGCCGGCGGACGGCGGCCCGGCAATCAGCGCGACTACCAGAACTTCATCCGCCTCGGGCAGAGTTTCGATTCCATTCACTTCTGGGGCGGCTATCCGGTCGAGCCGATCGACATTCATGCGTCCGTGCGCCATCTCGACGCGCTGTTCGACATGCTGACCCTTTCCGACAAACCGATCCACGCCTACAGCCTCGGACGCGAGCGCGTTCTCGATGCGATCGAGATGATCAGGATCGCGCGTGGGCTCGACGAGGAGACGCTGGAGCGCGAGCCGTCGTTGTTCACGGTAATCAACTCGTCGTCGCCATTGAGGCTCGACACGCCGATGCTGGAGGGCGTCATCCAGATGGCGCGGCGCAACCAGGTGGTGGTGCTGACGCCGTTCACGCTCGCGGGCGCGATGGCCCCGGTCACGCTCGCCGGAGCGCTTGCGCAACAGCACGCCGAGGCGCTCGCAGGCCTCGTCATGACCCAGGTTGCGAGGCCGGGCGCGCCTTTCGTTTACGGCGGGTTCACCTCGAACGTGGACATGAAATCGGGCGCCCCGGCCTTCGGCACGCCGGAATATATGAAAACCGCGATCGTCGGCGGGCAGCTTGCGCGGCGCCTCGGCCTGCCCTACCGCTCATCGAACACCAACGCCGCCAATTCGCTCGATGCGCAATCGGCCTACGAGAGCGTGTTCTCGCTCTGGGGCGCGATCATGGGCGGGGTTAACTTTCTCATGCACGGCGCGGGCTGGATGGAGGGCGGGTTGCAAGCCTCGTTCGAGAAGATGGCGCTCGACGCTGACCTTCTGGCGATGGTCGCCGAATTCCTGCGCCCGCTGCGGGTCGACGAGGCGGAGTTGGCGCTCGAGGCGATGCGCGAGGTCGGCCCGGGCGGGCATTTCTTCGGCGCCGAGCACACGCAGTCGCGCTATCGCACCGCCTTTTTCTCGCCGATCATCTCCGACTGGCGCAACTACGAGACCTGGCGTGAAGCCGGTTCTCCGACCGCGCTCGACGCGGCCGAGCGTATCGTCGCCGATCGCTTGCGCGATTTCGTCAGCCCCCCGCTCGAGGCTGACCGCCTCGAGGCGCTGACCGCCTTCGTCGCCCGCCGCAAGGCGGAGGGCGGCGCGCCGACCGACTTTTGAACGCCCTCCGGCCGCTCGGCGATTCCCGTCTCGGCGCCGCTCTCCATGCGGCGGTCGCCGCGGTGTTCTTCGCCTTCGGGATTGGGGTCGGCCTCTGGGGCGGCGCGTCGGGCGCGATTCTGATCCGCTCGGGCGTCGACGCTTCGACGTTCGGCGTTCTCCTGACCGTCTACACCGGCGCTTATCTCGTCGCCATGTCGGCGGGCGGGGCGCTCGCGCATCGCTTCGGCGTCGAGCAGGCGCTTTCCGTCTCGGCGGTCATCTTCGGCGCGACCTTATGCGCGCTGCTCGACGCCTCGAGCGAGGCCTGGGTGGCCGTCGCGCTGATCGCCGCGGGGTTTCTCGGCGGCGTGGTCGATGTTCTCATGAACGCGGAGGGCGCGCGGATCGAGCGCGGGCTCGGCCGCCCGATCCTGGCGCGCCTGCACGCCGCCGCTTCCGCCGGCATGGCGCTTGGGGCGATCCTGGGCAGTCTGATCGCCGCCGGCCCGGCGCCCTGGGCCGCGGGCGTTCTCGCCGCGCTCGCGCTCGCCGGCGCGGGCGTCGCCTACCATCGGGCGGCCGGGACCGGCCGTCCCGCTCCGGCCGCGGTCGGCGCGGTGGGGCGGAGCGGATTGTCCTTCGCGCCGGCTCTGATCGGGCTTGGCGTCGTCGTCGGCGTCTCGATCGCGGCGGAACTCGCGGCGTCGGTCTGGTCGACGCTGCTGTTGCGCGACGAAGCGCCGAAGCTGGCTGCGATTTCCGGCCTCGGCGCAGCGTTCTTTTCCGCCTGCCAGGCGGCGCTGCGCTTCAACGCCGACGCAATCCGCCTTCGCGTCAGCGACCTTCGCATCATCATCGCCTCGTTCGCGATCGCGGCGGCCGGTTTCGCTCTGGTCAGCCTGCAGGCCGGTTTCGCCGCGAGCGTCCTCGGTTTCGCCTTGATCGGGGTGGGCACCGGCCCTATCGTCCCATGCGGCTTTGCGCTGGCCGCACGCCAGTCGGCGGCCGGCCCCGCGGTCGGACTCGCCTCCGCTTCGCTGTTCAGCGCGCTGAGCCGCCTGCCCGCGCCGCTCGCGACTGGGGCGATCGCGCAATCGCTGTCGCTCCCGGCCGCGTTCGCCGCGTTTGCGATGGCGCTCGCGGCGACAGCTGCAAGCGCGGCCCTCGTCGCCTTCTTGAGCCGCGCGTGGCGAGCGCCGCGCAAGGCGTGAGCGGCACGTTGGATGAGGTATTGACTTGGCGCGGCCGTAATTGCAGAGGAAGCGCCTATCGCAGAGGAACAGCGCGCGGCTGGTGATTGCGACGCCGCCGGTCAACCCGGGGGGAATGCGTGCCTAAAATTATACCGGTGATCATGTGCGGCGGGTCGGGAACCCGCATGTGGCCGGAATTGCGAGAAAGCTTGCCCAAGCAGTTCATTCCCCTGATCGGCGAGCGCTCAACCTTTCAATCGATTGTCAGCCTCGTCAGCGACCCCGCAGTGTTCGAGCCCGCGGTCGTCATCACCAATGTCGAGTATCGCTTTCGCGTCGCCGAGCAATTGAAGGAGATTGCGGCTGAGGCGGTGATCCTGCTTGAGCCGGATCGCCGCGACAGCGCGGCCGCCGTGGGCGCGGCCGCCGCCTGGGCGGCGGCGCGCGATCCGAAGACGGTGCTCGCCGTGCTCGCGGCCGACCATGCCTTTGAGGACGGAAAGCGGTTCGCCAGCCTTTGCGCCGAAGCCTGCACGGCCGCGGAGGCCGGCGAAATCGTCACCTTCGGCGTCACGCCCGACCATCCGGCGACCGGCTACGGGTATATCCACCCCGGCGCGCCGCTGGCCCTCGGTTCAAAAGTGCGGCGGATCGAGCGATTCGTGGAAAAGCCCGACGAAGCCCGCGCCCGCGCCTTCATCGAGGAAGGCTACCTGTGGAACTCGGGCAATTTCGTGTTCCGCGCCGATGTCATGCTGGAGGAGCTTCAGCGCTTCGAGCCGGCGATCGCCGCCGCGACTGCCGCGGCGGTGTCGCGCGCGAAAAAGGATCTCGGCTTCGTCGTTCTCGACCACGATTCCTTCGCCGAGGCGCCCAAGACCTCGATCGACTATGCGGTGATGGAGCGAACCTCAAGGGCCGTGGTGCTGACGGCCGACGTCGGCTGGTCGGACGTCGGGGAGTGGTCGGCGGTCTGGCGCCTAAGCCCGCGCGACGCCAGCGGCAACAGCCTGCGCGGACGGGCGGTCGCCATCGATTCTTCGAACGTGCTGGTGCGTTCAGAGGAGCAATTGGCCACTGTCATCGGGCTCAACAACGTGGTCGTCGTCGCCACCGGCGACGCGGTCCTGGTCGCCGACCGGTCCCAGACCGACAAGGTCAAGAAGCTTGTCGAGCGCCTAAAGGCCGAGGGCAAGCGCGAGGCGACCGAGCATCGGCGCATCTACCGGCCGTGGGGCTATTATCAGAGCATCGACCAGGGCTCGCGCTACCAGGTCAAGCGCATCGTCGTGCGCCCGGGCGGCCGCCTGTCGCTGCAGAAGCATCACCATCGCGCGGAGCACTGGGTCGTCGTGCGCGGCGCGGCGGAGGTCACGCTCAATGACAAGGTGACGCTCGTGCACGAGAACGAGTTCGATCTATCTGCCGATCGGCTCGACCCATCGTCTCGCCAACCCCGGCAAGATCGACGTTGAATTGATCGAGGTTCAGACCGGCAGCTATTTCGGCGAGGACGACATTGTCCGCATCGACGACGTCTATAACCGGATATGAGGCGATGGCGGCGCCATGCGGCGCCGCCATTTGAGGTTACACGTTTTCTTGCGAAGCCAGGCGGGCGATCTGGTGGATGTCGGCCCGGTCGATGCCGATGTCGTGCAGCTCGCGGTCGGTGTAGGCCGAAAGCTCCTGCAGAACATGCCAATAGACACGGCGGGTGCGCAGGAAGCGCGTAAGAGAGAACTTCTTCATGGCGGTCTCCGTTGTTAACCGCCCTCCTGATCCCGGCCTCGACAAGGCGAGCCGGACGAGTCGCTCCCATTTCCCAGACGAAGCGCATGTAGAATGGTGCGCTGCAAAAGTCAATGGTGCAACGCAAGAGACAATGACAAAAATGCATGGCGATGACGTCACGGAAAGTTGATTTAGGCTCTGATCAGCACCTAAGTGCAATAAAATTAACTATATTCGCGCGATCTCAGACGTATGTCATGCGGATACAACATGTCTCGTATGCTGCGCCGCACGACTCAAGGCTCGCCGGCGACGGCCGGAAGCAGTTTTCGCGCCTTAAGCCAGGATCGGGCTGGATAGCGAGTTTGACAGCGGCGGCCGGCTGCTTTACGAACCCGGCCCTCAGGCGCGCTCAAAACGGGCGCGTTTGTTTTTTGACGCACCCGCGGCTTTCAAGCCTTGCTCGGCTTTAAGGCCTGTCGGCGCTTTTTCAAGCGCACAGGAGGGCGCGTTCCTCGGTGAACCCGAACTGAAGAGGAATCGCGATGACGAAGCGCGCGGAAGCGAAATACAAGATCGATCGCCGGATGGGCGAGAACATCTGGGGCCGGCCCCGCAGCCCCTTCAACAAGCGGGAATATGGGCCGGGCCAGCATGGCCAGCGGCGCAAGGGCAAGGCGACCGACTTCGGCACCCAGCTCAAGGCCAAGCAGAAGGTCAAGGGCTATTACGGCAACATTTCGGAGCGCCAGTTCCACAAATATTACGTCGAGGCGCTTCGCCTCAAGGGCGATTCGAGCGCCAACCTCATCGGCCTGCTCGAGCGCCGGCTCGACGCCCTGATCTACCGCGCCAAGTTCGTGCCGACCGTGTTCGCGGCGCGCCAGTTCGTCAACCACGGCCATATCAGGGTCAACGGCCGGCGGGTCAACATCGCGTCCTATCAGGTCAAGGTCGGCGATCTCATCGAGATCAAGGAATCCTCCCGGCAGTTGCCTCTGGTGCTCGAAGCGGTCTCGCTCGCCGAGCGGGACGTGCCCGACTACGTCGAGGTCGATCACGCCAAGGGCGCGGCCAAGCTCACGCGCATTCCCGGGCTCTCCGAAGTGCCCTACCCGACGCACATGGAGCCGAACCTGGTCATCGAGTTCTATTCGCGCTGACCTTCGCGTCAGGCCCGCTCGGGCGGGCCTCGAAATCTTCGGGCCGCCAGGCCATCGAGGCTGAATCGGCTCGGTTCAGCCCGCGTTTGCGGCGCCGGCGCGTCGAGCCCAGCGCTGAAATCCCCAGGATCCGATGCCGACCCTTCGCTCCGGACCCGCGAGCCTTGGCGTCGGCCTCTATCTTCTGGGCGTCGGCCTGTTTGCGATCAACGACGCGCTCGGCAAATGGCTGGTCAAGGATTATGGCGTCGGCCAGCTGATGATGCTGCGCTCGATCGGCGCCGTCATTGTGCTCGCGCCGATGATCCTGTCGCTGCGCGTCGATGTCATCGACCGGCGCCGGGCGCGGCTGCAGGGCGTGCGGATTGTTGTCGCCGCGATCGACACGTTCGCGTTCTACTACGCCACGCGCTTCTTGCCGCTCGCCGACGTGATGACGTTCTATATGGCGACGCCGCTGATCGTGACCGCGCTCTCGGCGCCGCTGCTCGGCGAGAAGGTCGAGCGCTTCCGCTGGATCGCCGTCCTCATCGGCTTCGTCGGCGTGATCATTGCGCTCAGGCCTTCGCCGCAGATGTTTTCCTGGATCGCGCCGCTTGCGCTTTTCGGCGCGATCATGTTCGCGCTCAGTCAGACGATCACCCGCGAGCTCAGGGGCGTCCACTGGGCGCCGCTAGTGTTGTGGCAGTTCGTCGGCAGCGGTCTCATCGGCGCGGCGACCACCCCGTTCGCATGGACGACGCCGACTCTCCTCGATCTCGGCCTCATGGCCCTGGTCGGCGCGGTGTCGATGCTCTGCTTCGTTTGCATCGTCCAGGCGCTGGCGATAACCCGCGCCGCGGTGCTCGCGCCGCTGCAATATTCCGCGATCCTGTGGGCGGCGCTGATGGGCTGGCTGGTCTGGCGCGACGCCCCGACGCTGCCGATCATCATCGGCAACGCGGTGATCATCGGCAGCGGCCTCTATGTGGCGGCGAGGGGCCAGATGGTCGGAGAGGCGGTGGAGTGACCTTGAGCCGTCGGCGATCCAAACCTGGCCACGGCACGAAAAACGCCGCTCTTGGGAGAGCGGCGTTTGGTAAAATTCGAAGAGGCCAGGCGTTACGCTGCGGACGCAGCGCTCTTGCCGGACCCGCGATAACCGGCGACTCCGAGGCCGGCGAAGCCGATAAGCATCATCGCCCAGGTCGCCGCCTCCGGGACGGGGGACGGCTCATAGCCGGTCAGGTCCGAGGTCTGCGAGTTCGATGACCGCGAGCGTGCCGGTGGTGAAACGGCTGGCGTTGGTGTCGATCAAAAGAAGATCCGACATGTCGCCTTGAACCAAGCCGCCCGTCTCGGCCCAGCTGAACCCGATCGTGTGGCCGGGCGTATCGCGGTCGACCAGGTCCGGCGCGTTGGCGCCGCCGTTGTCGCCGACGTCCGTCATGAAGCTTGCGAAATTGCCGGCCGTGACTCGCCCGATCGCGTCGCTCGAGCTCGGGCTGTTGACGACCTGAATGACCCAGGTGAGGTCGCCGGAGCCGAAGGTGTTGGCTGTGTCCTTGTAGACCCATTCGTCGATCGTTCCGGAAAAGGCGATGTTGCTGAACGAGAGAGACCCGGTATTCGCGACCAGCGTCGAACCGGCGCCCAAGCTCAGGAGATCCGGTGAACCCGAGCCGCCCGGGTCGAGAACAATGGCCTGAGCCGCGGGCGCGGCGGCGACGATCGCGAACGCCGCGGAGGCGGCCAGAACAAGCTTTTTCATCCTGAACTCCCTGATTGGCTTGAGGGCGAGAGTCCGCGACGCCCGCACATCAAGGCGTGTCGTTCCTTTGACTGGAAATAATAGCGTTGGCTGGGAGTCTCCTCCCGCAGATGGAGGTCGAAATCCGCCCGCCAGGCGGGCTGGACGCGCACACTCTCATGGTTATTTGCGTCGATATTTCCGCGATCGGAAAGCGGTATCGTGGGCAAACGATGACCGTTCTTTGACGAAAGGCCCTGGGCTCATCCGCGCGCGACCTGCTCCGCCGTCGCCGGCAGCGGCGGCATCGTCGGGCTCGGCACTTTCGACGAAGCGAGCGGGGGCGTTGTCGCCGTCCCGCAGGGCTATGTTTCCGGAACACCGCTCGGGACGAGCACGGCGACCTTTAGCAATGCGACGATCAGCAGCCTCGGGCTGACGCCCGGCGCTTATGTCTGGACTTGGGGCGATGGGGCGACCGCAGACAGCTTCACGCTCGATATTTCGTCCGTGGGCGCTGCAGCCCCGGCGCCCGAACCCGCGACGTGGGCGATGATGGTCCTCGGCCTTGCAGGGCTGGCGCTTTTGCGAACGCGCCG
>CAVXVE010000023.1:0-80629 GCA_963764955.1 uncultured Alphaproteobacteria bacterium
TCATCTGGCCAAGGGCCACCATCTCCTCGTCCAGCTCTTGACCATCGGCGCCGAGCACCGCCCGACGCCTTGATGCAGCGGGTCGCCATATGCAGCGAGCCGTCGCTGAGCTCGGCCACGACGCGCGCGTTGGTGTAGGATTTCACCCTGACCCAGGTCGAGATGCACGTGTCGCCCGCCTTTGGCCGAGGTGAAGGCGGCGGCCAGCGGCACGGGAATCTCGTCGATGACGAGCGTCAGCTTGACCGTGCGGCGCTTGTCGTCCGGCGGCAGTTTCGCCGAGACCGACACCGGCACGAGCGCTGCGTCCTCGGCGCGCGGCGGCGCTTCGAACTGACGGGGCTTGCGCCTTGGCGGATCGGACGCGCGTTGAAGAACATGCTGCTTGAGGTCGGCCACGGATCCGGGTCCTTGCTCGGCTTAGGCGAAGGCCGCCGCCTGGCCAGCAGCGCCAGGCTCGTGAGGGTGTGCCGTTGGTGATAATCGCGGTTTATCAAAGCGCCTCCATCCCGAGCGTTCGGCGTCGATGGGTCCCGCTTCACGTATTCAGATGCTCACCGTCACATTGCGCCGATTGTAGTCGTCGGACGAAGCGCCAGTCATCCTTCTGCGATTGCCCGGCCCAGGTCTCGGCCTTTTCGACCGGCTCCCCCTCGGCGATCGACTGTTTCACGTCCTGCGCGATGCGCTCGATAAGGCCCGCTCGCTGTCGAGTGCCTGCGACCAGGGAGAGCCCGGCAGGCCCATGGCCCGGAATGACCGGCAGGGCTGGCACCCGCGCCAGCGCGGGAAGGTCGACCAGCCAGACCTTTCACCGGGCCGTCGATGATCGGCAGGTGCTTGACGAAGACGGAGGTTGCCGGCAAACATGTCGCGGTCTCGTGTCCAGCACCGTCAGGTCGCAGTCGGCGTGCGCCGGCGGCCAGGCCTGCAATTCCAGCGTCCGTCCGCGAGATCGAGCGTCATCCGATCTTCGACGAGGGCAAGGTCGGGATCGTCTTGACCTGATCGACCAGCTTGTCGCCGATGATCCGGCGAAACGCCTTGAGGGTAGAGTTCAGGCCGCGCATCGCCAAGGCGCGCGGCAGATTGTGGTCGCCGACAAAGGTCGCGCCAAGCCCCTCGAAGGCGGCGTTGCCGAACACGTGATCGGAGTGCTCGTGCGTATTGATCACGTGGAGGATCGGCTTCGTCGTGTGGGCGCGATGGCGCGCGATCTCGCCGATCGGCACGCTGCCGCCGGTGTCGATGACGGCCACGCCCTTGTCGCCGATCACGAAGCCGATATTGGCGATGTCGCCGAGGTTCTGTTCGCTCATGAGCGGCGATTTCGCCCTGATGGACGAACACGCCCGGCGCGACTTCCTGGACGGGCAGGGAGCGATCGGCTCGCCGCAAAAGGCGCCTTGCGGAGAGAAGGCGAGAAGCGGCGATCACCGCGCCGACGAGCCAGACGCATGGCTACCGATCCGATCTTTTCGAGCCGAGCCTAGCAGTGGGCGCAGACGCCGAGCGCGGCCTACTTCCATTTGCTTCCGGCGGGAGCCGCGGGCTATGGCGGAAGTTCGACGCCTTGCTCGCGTCGTTCTTGTCCGTGAGTGACAATCGCGGCAACAAGACGACCAAGCGAACGCCGGACGGTGCTGTGACGACAAAGAGTGCAAAGTTGAGGTGGGCGCTGTTCGCCGCGCTCGGCGTCATGTTGATCTCGCATCCTTCGCGGCCAGGGCCGGCGACGCGGTCCCTGAGCCGGATTCTCCGACTCGTGAGAGCGATTATCGCGCGCCGACGCCCGCGACCCTCAAGGGCGCGCGCGTGCTCTCAACGGCGAGGCGGCGGCGATGTGGCGCGCGGCGAGGCCGCGTTCATCGACGTCCTGCCGCAGCGCCCGCCCCAAGAACCTGCCCGCCGATGTCGTCTGGCGAGACAAGCCGCGGTTCGACATCCCCGGCAGCGAGTGGCTCCCCGACACCGGTTATGGCGAGCTCGCGCCCGTCATGCTCGATCTTTCCGCCGCGGGCTCGACAAGGCCTTGGCCGGCGGCAGGCGCCGCTCGTGTTCTACTGCCTCAAGGATTGCTGGATGTCGTGGAACGCAGCCAGGCGGCGCTGCGCTCGGTTACAAGAATGTCGACTCGTATCCGGAGGGCTCGGACGGCTGGGCCGCGGCCGGCCTGCCGCTCGAGAAGCGAACGCCAGAGCCGCGGCCTTGAAGGGCGGGCTCGGGTGAAACGCTTCTGCGCTTTTGCGCTAAGATAAGCGCTTCTCATACGCAGCGGGCGCTATGCCGGACCTCGAGCCAATCCCCTATTCCGACGCAAAGATCCGCTCGATCCTCGAACGGGTGAAGACGATCGCGCTGGTCGGCGCGTCGGCGAACTGGAACCGTCCCAGCTATTTCGTGATGAAGTACCTGCAGGGCAAAGGCTATCGCGTGATCCCGGTCAATCCGGGCATCGCCCGCAAGACGCTGCTCGGCGAAAAAGTCTACGCCTCGCTGAGGGACATCCCCGATCACGTCGACATGATCGACCTCTTCCGCAATCCCGACGCGGCGCCTGGCGTCGTCGCCGACGCGATCGCCATCGGCGCCAAGGTCCTCTGGATGCAGCTCGGCGTGCGCAACGACGAGGCGGCGAAGACGGCGGAGGCCGCGGGGATCGAGGTGATCATGAACCGCTGCCCGAAGATCGAGTTCGGCCGCCTCGGCGGCGAATTGTCGTGGAGCGGCGTCAACAGCGGCATCATCCAGAACCGCCCGCCGGCGCGCCGCTTCAGCGGCGAGCCAAGGCCGCCCGGCGCCCTCGGCCAATCTCGCTTACGGCTTCGAGACCCGCGCGATCCATGCCGGCGCCGGCGCCCGATCCGACCACCGGCGCGCGCTCGACCCCGATCTACCAGACGACGGCTTATGCGTTCGACGATGTCGACCACGCCGCCTCGCTCTTCAACCTGCACAATTTCGGCTACATCTATTCGAGGCTCACCAACCCGACCGTGTCGGTGCTGGAGGAACGCATCGCCGCGCTCGAGGGCGGCCGCGCGGCGGTCGCCGCGTCCTCGGGCCACGCGGCGCAGTTCCTCACCTTCTTCACCCTGATGGAGCCCGGCGACGAGTTCGTCGCCTCGCGCAATCTCTATGGCGGCTCGCTCACCCAGTTCGGCCTCTCGTTCAAGAAGCTCGGCTGGACCTGCCATTTTGTCGATCCGGCCGACCCTGACAATTTCCGTAAAAGCCTGACGCCGAAGTGCAAGGCGATCTTCATCGAGAACCTGGCCAATCCGGAGGCGTCGTCGTGGATATCGCGGCGGTGGCGAAAGTCGCGCATGAGGCTGGCCTGCCGCTGATCGTCGACAACACGCTCGCCACGCCTTACCTCTGCCGGCCGTTCGAGCACGGCGCCGACATCGTCGTTCACTCGACGACCAAGTTTCTCGCAGGCCACGGCAATTCGCTCGGCGGCGTCGTGGTCGAATTGGGCCGGTTCGACTGGTCGCAAGGGGGCCGCTTTCCCTCGTTGACCGAGCCGGAGCCCGCCTATCACGGGCTGAAGTTCTTCGAGAATTTCGGCGATTTCGCCTTCACCATGAAGGCGCGCGCGGTCGCCTTGCGCGATTTCGGCCCGGCGCTTGCGCCGATGAACGCCTTCCTGCACCATCACCGGCGTCGAGACGCTGCATGTGCGGATGGAGCGGCACGTCGAGAACGCCCGCAAGGTGGCCGAGTTTCTCAGCCATCACCCGAAGGTCGCCTGGGTCTCCTACGCGAGCCTGAAAGACAGCCCCTACTTCAAGCTCGCGCAGAAATACCTGCCCAAGGGCGCGGGCGCGGTGTTCACCTTCGGCGTCAAGGGCGGCTACGAGGCCGGCGTCAAACTGGTCGAGGGCGTGCGCCTGTTCTCGCATCTGGCCAATATCGGCGACACGCGCAGTCTTATCCTGCATCCGGCCTCGACCACCCACCGGCAGCTGACCGACGCGCAGCGCGCCTCGGCCGGCGCTGGCGACGACGTCATCCGCCTGTCGATCGGGCTCGAGACGGCCGACGATCTGATCCGCGATCTCGATCAGGCTATGGAGTAAGAATTGACATATACGCCGCGATGGCAGATATGTCATGACATATGGCTGAGAGAACGACAGTCCGGTTGCCCGAAGATCTTGTCCGGCGCGCCAAGAAAAAAGCGCTGGCGGAGGGACGTTCGCTCACCGCTCTGATCGAGGACGGTTTGCGCAAGGTCCTCGATGAGCTCGGGCCGGCCGCTCGACGGAAACGCGTCCTCCCGCCGGTGAGCTCGGCGAGGGGCGGCCTGATGCCGGGAATCGATCTCGACGACTCGGCGGCGTTGCAGGAGCTGGAAGATCAGGACGCGGCCGGACGACTCCAGTGACCCTTCCTGACGTCAACGTGTTGATCTACGCGTTTCGAGCCGATTCGAGCCGCCATTCGATCTGCAAGTCTTGGCTCGACGGCATCGTTCTGGGGGACGCCCAGTTTGGGATTTCTCCGCTGACGCTGAGCGCGGTGGCGCGCATTGCATCCAATCCGCGCATCTTCAGGCAGCCAAGTTCCGTCGCGCGAGGCTTTCGCTTTTTGCGATAGTCTGCTCGAACAGCCGCATTGTGAGATCGTGCGCCCGGGACCTCGGCATTGGCCGATTTTCACCCGCATCTGCCTCGAAGCTGGGATCAGGGGGCCGCGCGTCTCCGACGCTTGGTTCGCAGCGCTGGCGATCGAGCACGGGTGCGCCTGGATCACCTACGATCGGGACTATGCGCGGTTTCCAGAACTCGATTGCCGGGAGCCGACGGCGTGATTGCCGCGCCTCCAGCCGGACATCTGATAGAGGAGCGCGGGCCTACGTCGGCCCCAACTGGCCCCGCCTGGGGAACGCCGCAAGGCGTCCTCCGCGCGCGCAATGCGCTCACTTCCGATCAGCGAAGAAAATCGCCGCACTTCTGCACCTCGCCCCCGCCCCAGGGCGCGATCGGCACTGACGAGGTCGAGTTCTTGGGCGACCCTTCGACCAGCTTGTCGCTGTAGCTCATGTAGACCAGGATATTGCGCTTGGCGTCGCAGCCCCGGACGATTTGCATCTTCTTGAAGAAAAGCGACCGCCGCTCGCTGAAGACGACATCGCCCTGCGAGAACTTGTCCTTGAATTTGATCGGAGCATATTGACGGCAGGCGAGCGAGATGTCCGACGTCTGCTCGGCCAGGCCGAGCGCGCCCGAAAGGCCGCCTTTTTCCGGCGCGGTGAAGTGACAGGCGACCCCCTCGACAAGCGGGTCGTCGACGCCGTAGACGGCCAGTTTATCGTTCGGCGTCAGAAGCTTGAACGTCGTCGATTTGCGGAAGATGAGATCCGGGTCGGCGGCCTGGGCTTGCGCAGCCGAAACAGCCGCCAGCGCCGCAAGGCCGGCGGCGGCGGCCCGCCAAACGGACATCGCCATAATCTTCCATCCTTCGGGATTGCGGTCGCTTTGGGCGGGACCGGCTCGCGCGCTTCTACTTAGGCGCTGTGCGCTGCCTGACAAGCCGGTTCGGCGAGCGCGACGGCCCTGCTCAGAAACTGAACGATTGTTGCGCGGCTTCCGGCGGCCCGACCCGAACGCCTTCCAGCTCCAGCATCCGAGCCTTGGTTTTCGAGCCGCCGGGCGCCGAGAAACCGCCGATCTTGCCGCCGGCGGCCAAGACCCGGTGACAGGGAACGATCAACGGCGCTGGGATTCTTCGCCATCGCCTCGCCGACATCGCGCGCCGCTTCGCGGGGAGCGCCAACCTCCTTCGCCAGCGCGCCATAGGTGGTCGTGCGGCCCCAGCCGACCCGGCGCAAGGCGGCGTAAATCTGGGCGAAGAATGGGTCCTCGGCGGGGAGGTCGAGCCGGACCTGCGAGAAGTCCGTTTCCTCGCCGTCGAAGTATTGTTTCGCCGTCGCCACGACCGCCGCAACTTCGTCGGACGGCGCTTGCGGCTCCGCGTCGAGCGCGCGGCGGCGCATCAGCCGTTCGGCGGCCTCGGCGCTTTTGGCTGGCAATTGAAAGCGCGCGATCCCTGCTTCGCTCCAGGCGATGGCGCAGAAGCCCATCGCGGTTTCAAACACGTGATACTGGGTAGCCTCGCTCATGGCGCCGTTTTCCGTTTGACCCTCAGCTGGAAAGATGCGCCGCCGGGCCTCAAATTCAACCCAATTCCTGCGCTTCCGTTCGAGTCGGACGCCCAAGTCTCGCGCCTCACCCGCCCGCGCGCATCATGTCGGCGAGCGCGTTGCGCATTGCGGTGCTCGGCACCCCGAACAGGCCGCCGTACGGTTCGTCCAGATCGAGGATGACAAAAACCGCGATGGTGATCGACAGCGCGCACAAGACCATCACCGTCGCCACCATGGCGTTGGGCCGCGCCGTCAGGCCAAACGTTCCAAACAGGATCGCAAGCCAGATCACCAGCACCCAGTAGAAGGGCGCAGAGATGGATGCGCGGGTTCCTTCGATCACTTTCCACCTGGCCTTTATCAAATCGCTATATTGCTGATCGCAATCCGCCAGCACCCTCTCATGCACGGCGTCCGCAGGCTTAAGCGACCGGACCTCGAGACCGACATCGCTCAAGATGTCGGACAAGACGGGGGATTCGCCAGTTAGCGGCATTTTCGACGGGTCGGGAAAAGCAACGCCGGAAGGACGCGGCTCGTCGGGCCATGTGCTGGCGATGACCGCAGCGACATATCCGCGCAATTGGCCGCGAATCGACGCCGTCTCGGGACCGTAGTCGCGCAGGCAGCGATCGAGCTGGGCCAGTTGCGCGGCGTCGTCGCCGCGAGCGCTATAAGCAGCGTCGAACCCGGCCTTGACCGAAGTCGTGAGAAGACCGAGCACGATGGCTGTGAAGGTGACAAGGAGGGTGATTACAAGCTGCACCAACGCGATGGACTGGGGCGTCCGGTGCGTCTCCGGCAGGCGGGAATGGATGAAGAAGCCGAACGCAGCGCTCGCGCACATGGCGACGAAGACGATCAGGGAATTGATGGGGTTTTGCACTGGATCGCCCGCCGCTCGAAATGGGATCACGCGCGGCGCGGAAACCTGGGCCGCGCCCTTCGAAGGCCACCGCGCCTTGAGTTGGGCGCGCGCGTCAATAGCCGCCGCCCCCGTGCTGGTAGGCGAAGTTGATGCCGGCTTGCACTTCTCCCATCGCGTGTTCGATGAGGCGCATCGCCCGCTCGCGATGGCCGCCCTTGTTCGGCGTCGCCCCCTGCAAGGACCCCAACGCCGCCTCGAGCGCCGACAACGCGCGCTCCATATTGCCCTGATAGGCTGCCGCCGGCAGCGCTGATAGCGCAAGCGCCGAGCCTGCGGCGGCGGCGGTCGCGATTCGCAGGACGTCGCGGCGGCAAGGCGTAGTGGTCATTGTTTCACATCCCCTGCAATGAGGCCCGGAAAGGTCTTCCCGGGCCCGAGGCCGGTTTCGTATCGCCAAATGTTTTTCTTAGTCCAGACGTTGGTTTCTCTGGCTCGAGGCGAAATGTTGACAGTTCGCGGGCCGGGAGGCTTAAGCCTCAGGCTGAGTTGAGCGGCGACGCTCCTCAGGCCGCCCTTCCCTCGGCCCCTGATTCGCCCCATATTCCTTGCCATGCCAGCGCCCCGAAAATCCGCCTCCGCGCCCAAGTCCTCCGCGCCCAAGTCCTCCGCGCCCAAGTCCTCCGCGCCCAAGTCCAAGGCGTCGCGACCGGACCTGCAGCCGCTCGACGAGCATCTGGCCGAACTGCTCAATCCCGCGCTCGCGGAGCGGCGGGGCGGCCTCGGCCAAGGATTTTCAGAGGCGCCGCAGCCCAGGTTCGAGACCCCCGCGCCCGAGAGCCATCCGCGCGGCCTGACCGGGGCGGCCGTCTCGGCCAATTCGCTCAAGGCGCTGCTCGACGAGGGCGACCCCAACATCCGCAATCGCCCGCCATGGGTTCCGCACCGGCCGCCGCGGCCGGACAAGTCGGAGGGCGGGCGGCGCTTTCGCGTCATGTCCGAATTCGAGCCCCAGGGCGACCAGCCGCAGGCGATCGAGGAACTGGTCAAGGGCGTGCGCGCGAACGAGCGCGACCAGGTGCTGCTCGGCGTCACCGGCTCGGGCAAGACTTTCACCATGGCCAAGGTGATCGAGGCGACCCAGCGCCCGGCGCTGATTCTCGCGCCCAACAAGACGCTGGCGGCGCAGCTCTATGGCGAGTTCAGGAGCTTCTTCCCCGACAACGCGGTCGAGTACTTCGTCTCCTATTACGACTACTACCAGCCCGAGGCCTACGTCCCGCGCACCGACACCTATATCGAGAAGGAATCCGACATCAACGAGCAGATCGACCGCATGCGCCACTCGGCCACGCGCGCGCTGCTCGAGCGCGACGACGTGATCATCGTCGCCTCCGTCTCGTGCATCTACGGCATCGGCTCGGTCGAGACCTATACCGCGATGACCTTTTCCCTGAAGCTCGGCGACAAGGTCGACCAGCGCCAGCTGGTCAAGGATCTCGTCGCGCTGCAGTACAAGCGCGTGCAGGCCGGCGATTTTTCACGCGGCTTGTTTCGTGTGAGGGGCGACACGATCGAAGTGTTCCCCGCCCACTACGAGGACCGGGCCTGGCGGATCGGAATGTTCGGCGATGAGATCGAGTCGATCGTCGAGTTCGACCCGCTGACGGGCGCCAGGACGCAGGATCTCGAATTCGTCAAGATCTACGCCAATTCGCATTATGTGACGCCGCGCCCGACGCTCCTGCAATCGATCGAGGCGATCAAATTCGAGCTTAAGGGACGCCTGGACCACCTCAACCGGCAGGGGCGCCTGCTCGAGGCGCAGCGGCTCGAGCAGCGCACTTTGTTCGATCTCGAAATGCTGGAGGCGACCGGCTCCTGCGCCGGCATCGAGAACTATTCGCGCTATCTCACCGGACGCAGGCCCGGCGAGCCGCCGCCGACCTTGTTCGAGTACCTGCCCGACAACGCGCTCGTGTTCACCGACGAGAGCCATGTGACGATCCCGCAGATCGGCGGCATGTATCGGGGCGACTATAGGCGCAAGGCGACCTTGGCCGAATACGGCTTCCGCCTGCCCTCATGCATGGACAATCGGCCGCTCCGGTTCGAGGAATGGGAGGCGATGCGGCCCCAGACCGTGCATGTCTCGGCGACGCCGGGACACTGGGAAATGGAGCAGACGGACGGCGTGTTCGTCGAGCAGGTGATCCGCCCGACCGGCCTCATCGATCCGCCGGTCGAGATCCGCCCGGCCCGCGCCCAGGTCGACGACCTGCTCAGCGAAGTGAAGGAAGTGGCGCGGCGCGGCTACCGCACGCTCGTCACCGTGTTGACCAAGCGGATGGCCGAGGACCTGACCGAATATCTGCACGAGAACGGCGTGCGCGTGCGCTACATGCATTCGGACATCGACACGATCGAGCGCATCGAGATCATCCGCGACCTGCGCCTCGGCGCGTTCGACGCTCTGGTCGGCATCAACCTCTTGCGCGAGGGGCTCGACATTCCCGAATGCGCGCTCGTCGCCATTCTCGACGCCGACAAGGAAGGTTTTCTGCGCTCGGAGACGTCGCTGGTGCAGACGATCGGCCGCGCGGCGCGCAACGTCGACGGCAAGGTGGTGCTCTACGCCGACGTGGTCACGGGCTCGATCACCCGCGCGATGGAGGAGACGCGTCGCCGCCGCGCGAAGCAGGAGGCCTATAACGAGGCGAATGGCATCACGCCTGCGTCGATCAAGCGCGGCATCCAGGATATCCTGGGCTCGGTCTACGAGGCCGACCACGTGACGGTCGACATCGGCCTCGCCGACGCCCCCGCCATCGGCCAGAACCTGGAAGGCACGATCGCCGATCTCGACAAGCGGATGAAGGAGGCGGCCGGCAATCTCGAATTCGAGGAGGCGGCGCGGCTGCGCGACGAGATCAAGCGCCTGCAATCGGTCGCGCTCGCAATCGGCGACGATCCGCTCGCCCGGCAGGAGGCGGTCGAGGCGGAAGCCGGCGCCTACGCCGGCCCGCGCCTGTTCGGCCGGGCGGCCAACCTGCCGTCAACTAGACCCCGCAAACCGACCGACGCCGACATGGGCCCGCACAACTGGGGCGGCGGCGAAGCCCGGCCGAAGAGTGCGGGGAAGATGAGGGGGCGGAGGCCGGGGTAGTCAGATTTCTGGCCTTGGCACCGAGACGGCAGAATTTATCAATTCTGCTCCTGTCGCCGTAATACCCGTAATATCCGACGAATATCGGCGGACGAGACGCAGAGCGATTTTCCAGCGCGCATCGCGCAAACTCGCACGCCCCTCCCCCACCGGGAATCCCATCCGGGACTCAAAATGTTAGGTTCGATCCTTTAGGTAGTTTTACTCAGTTGACAACGTTCACAAGCTCTGATGCAACTTACTATTTGTGAGCGGAAAACACTCAAGGGGCGAGGCGACCTTGTGGACGTCTAATGAGGTACCCACCAACGCATTGAAAACTTTCGCTGGGCAAAAGAACCTGAATATAAACGGGGGGGTAAAACATGAAAACGAAACTAATAGGCGCGTTCATCGCTACGGCCATTATTGGGGGAAACCCGCCTTCGCCAGCAATTGCTGGCCCTATTGATTTGGAGCAGTTGCTTCTACAGTTCCACAGCGACATTGGGCTGGGACCTCAATATTTCTTCACCCAAGTCACAACCGACACACTTGGTTTGAGAACAGATACTGGGCAGAGTCGACTATTTTATTCCCGAGAGGATAATCCGGACAACGCGATATTCGTTTTTAACGTGGGAGAACATGAGATATTCGGTGAGAACATCGGGTTCCCTCACGGGACTGGCACTAATTTGGATTTAGTGTCGGATGGAAGCGCCGTGGCATGGGCTGATAGGCACACCGGCGATTTACATGCTCAAGCAGGCATAAACACTGCAGTGCTTGGGGTGGGCGGCGTCGACGGTGAAGAGATTGGGTTTCCTGCAGATGCAACCGCCTGGTTCGGAGATACGCTTTTCTTTACAAACCCAGGAGCGAGTTCAACCACTCTGACGACCGTGGATTTTTCAATGCATGTCACGGGGTCTCTGGACAATAGCTTGGATGACTCGAGCAGCGGGCTGGGCCGTGGCTTCATAGGTGTTTGGGTCGGTGGCGGCAACCAAGAATGGTGCGACACTGGCGGCTTTTGCTCTTTTGCGTCGCCGAACGTTGTCAACCCAGGAAATATCTTCCAGTCTCTTCAAGGCGATAGCTCGAAGTTCGTTGCAGTCGACGATACTTACACCGCTTGCTTCTCCTTTTTGGGGCCGGGCGCGATTGTTCCGATTCTCGCTTCTCTCTTCACTCTAGGTGAGTACGGAATGGCTAACTTTAGGGATACCGCTACGTTCTCGTTTGATTTGCCGGACGGAGTTTCTTTCGAATCGGCCTCAGGAGATTTTCTAGTAGGAAATTCTGGCAGCGTTCCAGAACCCTCAACATGGGCGATGATGCTGCTTGGCTTCGCTGGTCTCGGCTATGCGGGCTTCAAGCGGGCATCGAAGATCACGCTGGCATAGCCGACGCTGCCGGGGAGCGTGGCGCAAATAACGTCGAAGGCGCCTTGCGAGATGGCGATGCGAACCAATCGAAAGCGTCAGGCCCGTTGAGCCAGCATTGCTGCGTTGATGACCGCGCGCGCGGTCCATTTGCCGCCACGACCCGACGGCAGCCCGCGCTCGTTCAGCGCCTTGGCCACAATCTGCAGGCGACGATCGCCGATCTCGACAAGCGGATGAAGGAGGCGGCCGGCAATCTCGAATTCGAGGAGGCGGCGCGGCTGCGCGACGAGATCAAGCGCCTGCAAACGGTCGCGCTCGCAATCGGCGACGATCCGCTGGCCCGGCAGGAGGCGGTCGAGGCGGAAGCCGGCGCCTACGCCGGCCCGCGCCTGTTTGGCCGCGCCGCCAACCTGCCATCGACAAGGCCCCGCAAGCCCACCGACGCCGACATGGGTCCGCACAATTGGGGCGGCGGCGAAGCCCGGCCGAAGAGTGCGGGGAAGATGAGGGGGCGAAGGGGGAAAGGGTGAGACCGTACTAGGGTAGAATCACCCAGCCCTACAGCCTGCCTATTGCAGCACCGGACACGGACGAGACTGGCTGACACAAGTCACCCTCTCCGCCTTTGGGGTTGCGGCAACACTTTTGCCCTCCACAACTCGGGCAGGTCGGCAGGCCTCGATCGCCGCAGCGTCACGCCGGCGCAAACCCCTCTTCCGTCGGGAGGGGAACTCGCGCATTCCTTCAGTTCGGCGCGGCTAACCCCTCAGACCAGCCGGAAGTAACCACTCTTGATCAGGGCGGGCGCGTCCCGCGCATCCACATTTTGCGTCTGCGCGCCGGCGTGAAACTGATAGTGGCGGCCGGTAGCCGCACCCCGGATGAAGACGGATGCGGACTGGGTGAATTCGATCTTTATGGTTGAACCCGGCGAGACCGTCTGCCGCCGCGTCTCGTCCCGAACCAGCGCGGCGCGCCCCTGACCACAGCATGCCATGATTTGCTCCTCAATGATCGGGAGATTCGAAAACGATCGGCTGATTGCCCAGGCGATTGAGCAGGCATGCGGCCCCCGACACCGCCAGCCAGGCGACAAGCTGATTTCAGCGCCCCGCCCACGACGAAGAATGCGAGCGGGATGCTGACCCACAGACTGAGGCAATTGAAGCAATCCATCAAGTTGCCCCAGATCGTCGATCCCAAGCGTCCACGGACCCGCAGCATCAGGTCCCACGGTCCGTCCTCGGCGGCCAACAGATGCGTCAGCCGCCAAGCTGCGAGGGCCGAGACCACGAAACGGAACAACGTATCGGCGTCGATCACGTCGACTCGTCGAAAACGTTAGATATCGTTGATAACGTTGACGGCGAACATGATCGGTCCCGTGCCGTGGTTGTTGCCTCCGTCCCCTACCCAGGTCGTATCACTCACATAGAGCGTGATCACGTAGGCGCATCGGCAGCCGCGCGGAATTTGCCAGGGATTTGCAGCAATGCAGGGCTTGTTTGGGTCTGGCGCCGTTCCTCCGTCCAAGGCCGTTACAATGTCCCAAGAGGCCAATGTGGCAGCCTGCGCCGGGGTAGGCGCGATCGCCTGCCACAAGTTGGGGACCCGGACGTTCGGCGGGGTGCCCGGGGCTGCGCCATTCGGGGTGTAGTCCGAGGGCAGGAAGCTCCGGGGCGATCCGCCGTTGGGCTGGTACGTCAGCGAATAAGAGCCGAAATTGTCATTCGGAACCTGTTGCGTTGCAGAGACGTCAATCGGGTAGTCCCAGGCGAGGCCGATCACCGGACAGGTCGTCCCGACGTAGTCTTTGAGATGCAAATCGCCGCAGCCGATCACATTGCCGATCTGCGTGATCGCCCCGACGACCGGGAAATTGTCGATCCACACCGTGACCTGGTCTTCGCCAGCGGCGACCACCGGCGTATGGGGCGAGATCATTGGCCCCTCGTCGACTTCGAGGAAAAGGACATACCTCCCGCTGGCTCCGCTGGCCCACTTCCCGTTCGAGCTGATCGCCGGAATGCTGTAGGTGAGCGGCGGAGGGAAGGGGTTCGAGCAGGTGTCCGTTGACCAGTACGCGACCAGGTCGCCGTTGAGGATCGTGTTCGGTATGGGAAAGCCCAGGAAGCACGCGGACGACCAAGGATGCGCGGCCGTGTCGTCGTAGACGACCGGGGGAACCAGCGGCGTTCCACCCAGTGCGGTCGGGCTGGGCGTCGGCGCCGGCAGGGGTATCGCTCCAGGCGCCGGACCGAACAACGCAAGTTGATATTGCGTCATCTGGTTGCCGCACCCGAAGACGTAGGCGCTGCCGGTGACGCTGATAAGGCCGCCGATCGACTGCTCCATAGTGGGCGCCGAAACGTTCTGCACGATCTTGATGATCGAGGGACTCGGGTTGAAGGGGTCCTGTCCGATCGTCGTCTTCACCGTCGCGACCGCGCTGATTTCGATTGCGTTGATCGCGAAGTTGAAGACAGCCGAAACCTGCTGATGCAGTCCGCCGCTGCCGTAGACGTCGAGATAGACGGTCACCGTCGTGGTCGCCGGCGGCAACAGGGTCATATCCAGGTAGCCCAGGACTCCTGACGGCACCGGGGTCGTAGAAGATGGATGGGCGGGCGGTCGCGAACAATCAGGATAGACCACCGCTGCGTTCAATGCGGGGCCGCCCAGGCTGTAGGTCAAGGCGTAGCTGGTGAACGCGGCGCCGGCAGCGGCGCCGGTAATCTCGATCCCCGCCAGATTATTGCACGCGGCGACAAAAGCGAGCGTCGAGCACGCAGGCGGAGCGTCGATCTCGGCGATGATCAACTCGAAACAACGCCGGTTTCGGGCAAAGAACTGTTCGAGACATTTCACCGCCTCAACCAGGGTTCGCGCGCGAGCAAGGCAGCAGCCGAACTCAAGCGCTGAAATGCAATAGCAGCGGCAACTCCTGACGATGGCTTCTTTGCCATGCTCGGCCAGGGCCGCGCCGCCAAACAGCGAAGGCGCCGACTCGGCGCTGAGCAGGCGTTCGAATACCGCGCTCGTCGCATGGTCGTCGACGTTGTGGCCGATCTCGCCGGACGCGATCTTCTTCGAGATGTCGATCGGATAATCGAGATCCTTGACCTGGACCTTGATGACGTCGGCGTAGGCGCTGGAAAGGATATGAACCAGCGTGTTGAAGTCGCGCGTCTCATCGACTGTCGGCGGGTCCGACACGGGGTGACCGAGCGCCTCGCGCACACAGCGCCAATACTGGTTCACGTAATAGCCGAAGCCGCGCAATGTTCGGGGCCCGCGGCACACCAGCCAGCCGAATTCCAGGCAACAGAGGATGTGGCGATAACACCAGCGCCACTCGTTGTAATTTCCGAAAGCCGCTCGCCCTTCGTACGGAAGCAGGCGCGTGGCGACCTCTGGGGTGAAAAAGCGCTCAAACAACGCCCGGGCTTGCTCGATCTCCTGTTCGGCCGTCGGCGGATTTTCTCTGGCGGCCCGCACAAGCGTCGCCACGGATGCAGAGTGCTCGAGTTCGCGTTCGAGAATTGGCCGATAGGCGCTAAGGAAAGCGCTCAGAACAAATTCCAAATCGCCGCCCGAGGCTCCGGAACCAGCAGTAGTTTGATCGCTCATGACAGTCCTCCCAGCGCTTCCTCGCGAGGAAATAAATCATACAACTACTTGCCGCGCTGTGATCTGGCTCACACTATCGACGAGGTTTGGGTATAAATACTACGTACAATACACTCTTGTTGTTAAGATGTGGCATATCGGCGGCCGAAATTGCCAATTATTGAAGGAGCAGGATCAAAGTCTGGCCCATCGTATGAGAGAATTATTGGTCGCGAGATCGTGAAGAGAGCGCGGCGACCTTGCTCCTTATCGCTGGCTCGGCTCGGGCGAAGGCATCCGGAGGTCGGGTTTCGTCGGCCTTGCGCTGCTTCTCGTTTCAGGGCTCAAAGCCCGGACATCTCTCATTCTGGAAAAGGCCAAGGCATGCGCTTTTTTCACCGCGCGTGAGTTTTCGCGCAGTTTTCTGATCGGCAAACAAAGGAGCTTGCTCGAGACCGCAACGCGGCTGGCGCGCGATTTCGATAAAAGCGCGCGGTTCTTGGCCCAACGTACGCCGGTCGAGGTGACGACCGCCGCCGGTTCGTGAGTTAGGGTGCGTTGAATCGAGGCGGCTCAAAGGAAACGATAGGGGCGACAATCTCTTGCAGAAAATCAGAAGATAAGGCAAGCTCGTCCCATGAGCAACCTCGCGCTTCCGCATTCCAAGACCGTCGGCGCCCATACCGCCGATGCCGCCCCTTTCGGGCAATGGGCGCGAGAATTTTTTCCGCCGAAAATCCCGTGTAACCCATTGAAAAGGCTCGATTCGGACGAGAGAATCCAAGGAAATCCAAGCTTTTCCAACCCTCATAAACTGGGGTTTTCGTCGCCAAAGGGCCAGCCGCCAAGAAATCCCAAACGGCCTGATCGGCTTTTAAGCGGAGGAGCCGGCGCGGCCCTTCGCGGCGTCGCGCCCCGTCTCGCCCCGCACCGATCCTCGGGCCATACAACGTGGTAACAATGTGAAATTAAAGGCCCGTCTCGTCAGCGCCCCGCCCTGCCTGTAGGCTCCCCCGTCTTCATTGATAGGACGGGGCCATAGGATGGGGGAGCAGCGAGACCTTGCCGTAGCCGGAACGCCGCGCTTCGCGACGCTGACGGCGCATCGGCTGTGGCTCGATCGACAACGCCCGCGCGCTGTTCGACTTCTTCCAGCTTCCCTCTTTCAATCCGGCGGGCGGCTTCTTCTCGCTCGACGAGAACGCGCGGCCTCTCCCGCCAAAGCCCGGACACAAAGGCGCGAACCGGCATGCGCCCGGAACCACGCGCATGGTGCATGCCTTCGCCATCGCGCATCTGCTCGGGCTTCCGGGCGCCGACCGCATGGTCGATCATGGTGTGGCGTTCCTTTGGGAGCGCATGCGCGACCGCGAGCATGGCGGCTATTTCTGGGGGGTGGACGACGAGAAGCCGACCGACGCGACGAAGCAGGCTTACGGGCACGCCTTCGTCATGCTCGCGGCCTCGTCCGCGATGTGCGTGGGCCATCCCGACGCGCCGCGCCTGCTCGCGGACGTGACGCAGGTCATCGAGGAACAGGTTCTGGGACAAGGCCGCCGGCGCGACCACGGAAGAATACAATCCCGACTGGTCGCCGATGGGCGACTTATCGCGGCCAGAACTCCAACATGCATCTCACCGAAGCGCTGATGGCGGCCTTCGAGGCGACGGGCGAGCGCGCCTATCTCGACAAGGCGGAGAGCATCGCTTCGTTGATCATCGACCGCCACGCCCGCAACGAAGGCTGGCGGGTGGCCGAGCATTTCAACGACGAGCTGGGAGGTCGACCGGGCCTACAAAGGCGATCCGATGTTCCGCCCGAGCGGAACGACGCCTGGCCATGCGCTCGAATGGAGCCGCCTGCTCGTCCAGCTCTGGGAGCTTGGAGGCCGCAGCAAAGGCTGGATGATCGAGGCGGCGAGAGGGCTCTTCCGCAAGACGACATCGATCGGCTGGGACCGGGAGATTGGCGGCTTCTACTATACGCTCGACTGGAGCGATAAGCCGGACCAGACGGATCGCTTTTGGTGGCCCCTGGCCGAAGGCGTCGGCGCCGCCGCCGTGCTCGGCTCGGTCGACGGCGATCCGATTTACGAAGAATGGTACCGGCGCATCTGGAGCTTCCTCAGCGCCCATGTGATCGACCGGACGCATGGCTGGCGCCCGGAACTCGACAGCGCGCTCCAGCCCGTCTCGCGCGTTTTCGAAGGCCGCCCCGACATCTACCACGCCGTGCAAGGCCTGCCTCATTCCGCTGTTCCCCGCCGATGGCAGCCTCACCCGGCAGCTCAAGCGCAGCGGCCTCAAGCTGTAGGGCGCTTTTGCGCAAACGCTCCTGAACCGCAAAAGAATAGGGCGCGGCCTATTTGGCGGATCGCCGGCGGGAGGGCTTTCCCTCGATCTCATCCTTCGCCGTCTCGCCGCGGCGCTCCTTCGCCTTGGTATGGCGCAAATGCTCCGCGTTCTCTTTCGGGGTCTGCTGATTGGACGCGCCCGCTTCGCTCAGCGCGATGGCGACCGCCTGTCGGCGGCTCTTGACCTTCTGTCCGCTCGTCCCCGAACGAAGCTCGCCATGCTTGAATTCGTGCATGACGCGTTCGACGGTCTCCTTCTGCGGCTCGGATTCACGCGGCGCCATTTGCCTTCTCCTCTCGTCGCCGGACCCTCCCCACAAAACTCGGATCTGGGGGAACCGTTCCGGGCTGGCTCCCTAGACTAAAGCCACATGCGCAGGCTTTGGCCGGCGCCTTAAGCGCGCCAGAAATCCCGCGTTGAGTTGACACTGTTCCTGCGGTCAAAAGTTTCGCGGCCGGCCGGCGCGCAGCGCCTCGCTCATGCGCCCGGCAGCCACGACAGCCAGCCTGGAACCAAGGCAGCCTGCGCTTGTTGAGCAACATCGCCGGGCGCCGGGACGCGAGCAACACATGCAGCGGGGCTTGAAAGCAGAGGCTAAGCGGATGGTCGCTCGAAGAAGGCCCGGAATCGAGCTCCCCGATCTATCATCCTTGCGGCGGGACGCTGCGCCAATGGAGGCGAGATCCGCGGACTCGCTTCCCGATGAGCCGGGCGAATGGCAATTCGAGCCGAAATGGGACGGCTTTCGCTGCCTCGCGTTCAAGGAGGGTGGCGCGGTCGAGCTTAAAGGAAAATCCGGCGCCTCTTTGAGCCGCTTTTTCCCCGAGGTTGTGGCGACGCTGCTCGAAGTCCCGTTCGAGAGATTCGTCGTCGATGGCGAACTGGTCATCGAGCTTAGCGGGCGACTCACGTTTGACGCGTTGCAAGCCCGGCTTCATCCAGCGGCGAGTCGGATCGATCGATTGTCACAGGAAACGCCAGCGCGGCTCATCCTGTTCGACATGCTGGTCGGACCCGATGGCTCGCCGGTCGGAGCCCTGCCGCTCGCCAAGCGGCGGGGGGCGCTCGAGGCCTTTGGCGAGAAGGCTGCGATTGCAGGAAAGCTCATTGTCACGCCCTGCACGCGCGATCTCGCCCAGGCGACAAGGTGGCTCGATGATTTCGACCGCGACGGAAGAGACGAAGTCGTCGCCAAGAGGCTCGACGGCAGCTATCAAAGCGGCGAGCGCGCAATGGTCAAGGTCAAGCGCTTGCGCACCGCCGATTGCGCAGTCGGAGGCTTTCGATATCTGAGCGGCAGAGCGGAAGTCGGCTCGCTGCTCCTCGGTCTTTATAACGCGCAGGGCCTGCTTGACCACGTCGGCTTCACCTCTACGATCGCCAACGAGGAGCGCCCGGAACTGACGAGAAAGCTTGCCGCTTTACGAGCGCCGCCAGGCTTCACCGGGCGGGCGCCGGGCGGCCCCAGCCGCTGGAGCACGGAGCGCAGCGGCGAATGGGAGCCGCTACGGCCGGAGCTGGTGGTCGAGGTGCGATACGATCACGTGACGGGCAATCGGTTCCGCCACGGGACCAAGCTGCTCCGCTTCAGGCCCGACAAGCCGGCGCGACAGTGCACGATCGATCAGATCATCGCGGCGCCCCGGACCTGAATCAAGGCGGAGGCGCCGGAACGAGGCGCGAGAGCGCGGGATCAAGCGTTTGACGGCCAATGCTGCGGCGGCTGGTCCAGCCGCACCGCCACGCCCTTGAGCTCCGGAGACGGCGGCGGATAGAGCCGCATCACCAGGGGATCGTGCCCCGGCACGATGTGGTCGGGGCTCGGCGCAATCGCCCTCAGCCGGCTGTAGCCCTCGAGCGTATCGCCGACATGGAAGGTCGTGGTGAACGGCCGGCCGCTGTCCATGTGTTCGTAATAGTGCGTCACGTCCGACGCGAGCACCAGCCAACCTCGCTCGGTGTGGACGCTGACGAACTGCAGGCCCGCCGAATGCCCGCCTGCGAGATGCAGGCGCAAGCCGGGAGCGAGCTCCGCGTCACCGTTGTGAAAGACGACTCGCCCGCGATAGTTGAGCCGGACCATCCCGACCACGTCCTCGACCTCGAACGCGTGCGACAGGAATGGGTGCCGCATGTATTTGCCGGTGGCGAAAACGAGCTCCGTCTCCTGAAGATGAAAGCGCGCCTTGGGGAATCGGTCGAAGTTGCCCACGTGATCGTAGTGCAGATGCGTGATGATGACGTCCTCGACGTCCGCTGCGCTGACCCCGAGCAGCTCCAGCGCATCGACCGGATTGCGCAGATAGGTGCGCTTGCGCTGGGCCGAGACTTCCTCGGTGAAGCCGCAGTCGATGACGAACCGGCGCTCGTCGCCGACCGCAAGCCAGCAGAAATAGTCCATCGGCATAGGCCCGTCATGCGGATCGCCGCCGATGAAATTGTCCTGCCGGCGGCCCTCGCGGGTCGCGTAGCGGAGCGCGTACACCTGATAGCGCGGGAGATCCTTGTCGTCGCCCATGTCTCCCAGCGCCCTTTATCGCTCAGGTCGGTCCGCTGCGGGCGGTGAACTACGCCGCGCCGGCTTTGGCTGCGGGCGCAAGAGCCATCTGCATCAAGACGCCGACATCCGCGCTGCGCTCGAGGTCGTCGACCGCGGCTTCGAGCGCCTTGGCTACGTCGGCGCCGATCGCCTTGCTCGCCGCGGCGCGGAACCGGCCGCGGATGAGGTCGAGATCGGCGGGGACGACGTCCTGAAGGCGGTGCGAGAGCACGCGCCCGTCCTTGAGGCGAACCGTCACCTCGGCCCCCTGTTTTGCGGGGAAGGCGGCGGTGAAATCGTCGCCAGCCCTGACCGTCACTTTCGCCGCCAAAGCAAGCAGCGCCGGGTCGTCGAGCTTGAGATAACTCGCTTCGTCGACCGATCCGCGCAGAAGCGCGCTCGCGACCGCATATTGGATGCTCATCTTCGCCTGCAGAACGCGCGCGAAGGGGCCCGGATAGTCGCAACCGGGATAAGTTTTGGCGGCGCGCGACGCGCTGACGTCGACCGAAACAATCTCCGAAGGATCGAAGTCCCTGTCCTTGGTTAGCCCCACCGCGGCGAGGCAAGGGGTTTGCGCGAAATTGCAGACCGGAACCGGCTTGAAGAAGACCGACATGATCTCCGGCTCGCCCTCGAACAGACGAACATCGGGCGCCTTGTGGTCCGGCCGGTAGGCGGTGAGCAATCCGGCTTCGCCGTCGAGCGCCTTCTCCGAGCCATATGCGCCAAGCGCCGCGAGCCGCGCGGCGGTCAGGCCATTGCGCGCCGCGATTCCGGCCTCGAAGAACATCTCGTCGGCGCCGGTGTGGGGCCATTGATTCTGCCCGCCGACGAAGTTGGCCGCAAGCGACAGCGCGCTTGCCGTCGCGGTCTCGTCGAGGCCGAGCAGCCTGCTGCAGGCGGCCGCCGCGGCGAGCGGTCCGGTGAAACCGGTCGGCCGGAAGCTTCGGGCGAATTCCGGCGTGACGATCGCCCGGCCGATCCGGCCGCCGACCTCGTATCCGACGATCGCCGCGGCGGCGAAGGTCCGCCCGTCCACGCGCCGCTCTTGCGCAAGCGCAAGCAGAGGCGGCAGAACGACGATGCCTAGGTGGCTGACGCTGCCGGTGTGCATGTCCTCGCGCACGAGTCCATGTCCAGCGACGCTATTGGCGAAGACGGCGTCAACCGCAGGGGCCTTGACGCTGGTCCCTATGATCGAGCAGGGACCCGCTCCGGCGGTGGCCAGCGCCTGCGCCTGCCGGGCCCACGGCAGCCCATGCGCCTCGAACGCGCAGGCGAGAAAGTCGAGCAGGCAGATCCTGAGCTTTTCGCGCGCGGCGGGGGAAATGTCGCTCTCCCGCTTCGCTGCGATAGCGGACGCCATGCGGACGGAAAGCGGAGCGCTGCGGGTTGTGGGCGCTTCTGCCAGGGCGACGGAACTCGACATCGAGACCTCCCGTAAGTTGGTTTTTCCTCAACTGCTGTGTCAGCAGGCCTATGGACGCAAACTCGGCGGCGCCTTCGGTTTGGCGGGGACGCGATCCGTCGGCGGACTGCTGCCGCGCAGAATCGTCTGAACCTCATCCCGGATGAGACGGGCGACAAGACGGGTGGCGACGCTCATCGGACGCTGCGTCGAAGTCGCAAGCAAAAGCTCGCGCATCAGGGTCGGATCGGTCAGCGACCAGCTGCGAATCCGTCCGGCGTTCAAGAGATGCTTCACCGCGCCTTCCGACAACACGGTGTATCCCACGCCCCGCTCGACGAGGCTCAGCGTCGAGGGCATCGCGTCGACCTCGAACACGACATTGGCGACGACACCGAGCTTCTCGAGCTCGTTGTCGATGAGGACGCGCAGGCCATGCGGCCGCGCCGGCAAAATCACCGGAATGTCGGCGAGCCGCCTGGTCCGCGCACGGTCGCCGCCGAGGCCAGCCGGATCGTCGACCGCGCCCAACAGAATGAGTTCGTCGGAGAGCAAAGGCTCCGTCTGTAGCGTCGAGAGCCGCGGCGCCTGATAGACGACGCCGATGTCGATCCTGCCGGTGGAGAGCCATTCGGCGACGTGGCCGCTGAAGCCTTCCGCGACATGAAGCAGGATCCCAGGAAAGGCCTCACGGCAGCGCACCACGAGCGGACCCGTCAGCATCCAGCCGATCGAGGGCGGCATCGCGATGGCGACCCGACCTTTGGGCTCCGCCTTGAGCGAGCCGATTTCGGAACGCGCCTTGCCGACGAGACCGACGACGCTGCGCGCATAGGTCTCGAGCACCTTGCCCGCCTCGGACACGACGACTCCGCGCCCGTTGCGATAGAGGAGTTCGATCCCAAGCTCCGACTCCAGAAGCTTGATTTGCCGGCTCAGGATCGGCTGCGCGACCGACAGACGGATGGCCGCTTTGGAGAAGCTCCCGGATTCCGCCACTCCCAGAAAGTAGTCGAGCTGTTTTAATTCCATCGAAGCGGGTTTCGAACCGGCGGCGCTCTCCAAGCGAGCGTCGCAATGGGCGAAATTAGCAAGCACAATCCTGCTCCGCAATGCGACCCGCCGCTAGCGCTGAACGAAGGGATTCGCGACCTCGCCGATGGTGTCGATCCAGACGCTCTTTTCCTGCAGATATTCGCGGATCGCCGTGAGACCGCTCTCACGCCCGATGCCGGAACGCTTGTAGCCGCCGAAGGGCGAAAGGTAGCTGACCGCGCGATAGGTGTTGACCCACACCGTTCCCGCCTCGAGGCGCTCAGCCATGGTGAAGGCGGTCCCGATGTTCTGGGTCCAGACCCCAGCCGCAAGGCCGTATTGCGTGTTGTTGGCGATCTCGATCGCCTCTTCCTCGTCCTCGAAAGTGATCACCGAAAGGACGGGGCCGAACACCTCCTCCTGCGCGATGCGCATGCCTGGCTTCACCCCGGTGAACACCGTCGGCTCGACGAACCATCCTTCTCCGCATTCGGGACGCGTGGCTTTCCCGCCGCCGAGCACGCAGGAGGCGCCCTCGCTCTTGGCGATCTCGATATAGTCGAGCACTTTCTTGTACTGCGGCCGGGTCGTCACCGGCCCGACCTGAGTGGTGTCGAGCAAGGGATCGCCCATGCGCGCGGTCTCACCCAGCGCGACGAGCTTGTCGACGAATTCGTTGTGGATCGAACGATGAATCAGCGCGCGGGAACCTGCGATGCAGGTCTGCCCGGTCGCAGCAAAGATGCCCGACACGACGCCCTTGACCGCGTTGTCGAGGGCGGCGTCCTTGAACACGATATTGGCTGATTTGCCGCCAAGCTCGAGCGTGACCGGCTTGATGGACTTTGCCGCGAGCTCGTAGACGCCCTGTCCGGTGCGGTCGCCGCCGGTGAAGGCGATCTTCGCCACATGCGGATGGGAAACCAGGCGCTCGCCGATCTCGGAGCCGAACCCGGTCACGATGTTCACCACGCCCGGAGGGAACCCCGCCTTCTCGAACAGGCGGCCAAACTCGAGCGCCGACACCGAGGAGAATTCGGACGGCTTCCAGACGACCGTGTTGCCTGCCGCGAGCGCGGGCGCGAGCTTCCATGCGGCCAGCATCAGCGGCGAATTCCACGGCGTGATCGCCGCTACGACCCCGAGTGGCTCTTCGCGGGTGAAGTTGATCATGCCAGGCTTGTCGATCGGAATGACCCGGCCCTCGATCTTGTCCGCGAGGCCGCCGAAATAATTGAACCACTGCGGAATGTAGCGCAGCTGCGTCCGCATTTCGGTGATCAGCTTGCCGTTGTCGCGCGTTTCGATCTCAGCCAGCCGATCGGCCTCGGCGGCGATCAGGTCGGCGAGCTTGCGCAGAAGCGCGCCGCGCGCCGACGCGCTGATCTTGCCCCACGACGGAGCGCGGAAGGCCTTCAGCGCGGCTTCGACGGCGCGATCGACATCGGCCGCTTTGGCCCTTGGAACGAAGGCCCAGGCCGCGCCGAGATAGGGATTCTCCGTCTCGAACGTTTCGCGGGCCTCGGCGTCAACCCACTCGCCGCCGATCAACATCTGATAGCGCTTCATGAGCTCAATCTCCGCCTGAGCACGCCGGGTCAGGCGCCCTTCTCGACTTCGGCGAACGCCTCGCGGGCGACACGGAAGGAATCGACGCCGGCGGGAATGCCGGCGTAGATCGCCACCTGCAGGAAGACTTCGCGGATCTCGTCCTTGGTGACGCCGTTCTTCAGCGCGCCTTTGACATGCATCTTGAGCTCGTGCGGGCGATTGAGGCAGCTGATCATCGCCAGATTGAGCATGCTGCGGGTCTTGTGCGGCAGGCCCTCGCGGCCCCAGACGGCGCCCCAGCAATATTCGGTCGTCAGCTCCTGCATCGGCATGTTGAACTCGTCCGCCGTGGCCAACGACTTCTCGACGAATTCGGCGCCGAGCACTTTCTTGCGAATCGCAAGGCCGCGGTCGAACATTTCCTTGTTCATTCCATTTCTCCCGTGTCTCAAGGCTCAGCGGCGAACGTCGTTCGCGCGCTGACTCGATCAGCCCCTGACCTCGACGCCCGCCCATTCCTCCACGACGCGGATGATCGAGGTGAAGTCCGACGTCGGCCCGAATCTGGCGTTGGTGACGGCGAGCATCTGGCGCACCGCCGCGCCGGCCACCATCGGCACGCCGAGACTCTCCGCTTCGTCGACGCACAGACGCACATCCTTGTAGGAAAGTCCGGTCGCAAAGCCGAAATCGAAGGTGCCAGGCAGAATCGATTTCGGAAACTTGTCCTGCGTCGCGCTGTTGCGGCCGCTGCCGGCGTTGATGATGTCGAGCATGACCTTCGGATCGATCCCGGCCTTGACGCCCATCACCAGGGCTTCGGAGGAAATGACGAGCGCGGCCGCGGCCAATAAATTGTTGCCGAGCTTTGCGACCTGGGCGAGGCCGGCCTTCTCGCCGACAAAGAAAACCTTGCCGAAATTCTTGAGCAGCGGCTCGGCGATCTCAAATGTCGCGCGCGGGCCGGAGGCCATCACGGCAAGCGTCCCGTTCTTGGCGCCGGCGACGCCGCCGGACACCGGCGCATCGATCCATCCGACGCCATAAGTCGCGAGTCCCTTCGACACCCGCGTCGCCATGCCGGGCCCGCTCGTCGACAGATCGACGACGGTCTTGACGCGCGAGCCTTGCCCGACGCCGCCAAGGACCACCTTTTCGACAATGTCGGGCGTTGGAAGACTGACGAACGCGAGATCAACCGAATCGAAGACCTCCTTGGACGAGGAGGCGACGCCTGCGCCCGCGTTCTTCTGCGGCGCCGAGGCTTCCGGATTTGTGTCGAAGACCACGAGATCGAAGCCGGCGTTGATCAGTCGCAGGCTCATCGGGCCGCCCATTCGCCCGAGTCCGATAAAGCCGATCCTTGGCGTCGCCATCCCGCGTCATCCTTGCGCGATTGCGCCCGGGTGAACCGCCCGAGCTTGTCATTCGTTCCAAAGCCTAGCCGACTGGCCTCGGAGCCGCACCGCCAGCCTCGACATAACAGAAATATCTTGGTTGCAGCATGGCGGGGCGGCTCGCGCCGGTCGCGCGACAACCCTCATGTCAGGCGACGCGGCTCGTCTCGCCATCCGCAAGAGCAAGCTCGACGACGTGCAGGCCCGCGGCCGTCGCGCGCGAAGGAAAGACGGTCTTGAGCCGATCCTCGTGCACCGGAATGACGCGCTTGTGCTCGCCGCCAACGGCTTTCAGCATGTCGGCGCTCGTGAACAGGAGGTTCGACTGGCTGCCCGTCGCCAGGCCGATCGGCACGAGCTGAGGATCGTTCTTATCGAGCCCGGTGAGGTTATCATAAGTGTAGATGAGATCGCCTGCGAGGATGAAGGCGTCCGCGCTCTCGCGCGCGCCGTCGTTGCGCACGGTCACGTACATCGAGCCATAGGTATGAGTGTCGGCCGCGAGATGGAGATCGATTCCGGGCAGGACGTCGTCTAGGTCTCCGTCGACCGCGATCATGCGGCCTTCGCGAGCGAGCCGCGTCGCCTTGACGATGTCCGCCGGATCGGCGGCGCCGACAAGAAAGCGAAATTCCGGTCCAAGCGTCAGCGCCCAGACCCACTTATCGATCTCCCGCTTCTGGATATAGAACCTGGCGTTGGGAAAGAGGTCGAGCCCGCCCATGTGATCGAAATGCGCATGGGTGATGAGAACCGTCGTCACGTCGGCGGGCCTGACGCCGCATTCGGCGAGAACTTCCGACGCCGAATGCCAGTTCGTGACGCCATAGAGATCGGCGAGATACTTGCCGTATTCCTTATGGTCGTAGCCGGTGTCGACCAGGATCACCTGGCCTTGCCCTTTGATCAGGACATAGGCGTAGGGCAGGTTGCGGACGCCGGCATATTGCGGGCCATAGAGCATGACGCTCTGCGGAAACTTGTTCACCGCGGCGTAGTCGAGCACCCAGATCGAATATTTGCCCATGACCCTTCCTCTCCGCTTCGTCGCCGCTAGCCGGCGAGCCGCGCTTCAAAGGCGACGGCGCCATGCATCGCGCAGCATGCCTGCCTGAAATCGACGGTTTCGAAACCGGGCGTTGTCCGTCCCACGGCTCGCAGGTGTCGCTCGGCTTCCTGGACGAAATGGAAGAGCGCGTCTCCGTCCCGGTCGGTCGTGGAGAGCCCCGCCTCGAGCGCGCTCTCGAGCGCGACGAGCGCGGCGTCCAGGTGGCTTCGATGGTGCGCCGCCTCCATCGGCGCGCCGAGGGCGCCGAGGGCTTCGGCCGCTTCGCGAATTCTTTCGCGAGCGGCCTCCAGAGGCGCGTAGTCGACAATCGCGCGGGGGCCAGCGAGCGAACGCTTGAGCAGGAAGCCCGAGAGCTGGATCAGGCCCCGGCGCAAAAGATCGTGAAGAGGCTCGGCCTCGCAGATATAGCGCGCGAGCGGGTCGGCCAAAGTCAAGCGCGCCTCCCTTCTGGTTGCGGGACCTTCCGTCCGCGTCGCGCTCCTCGCCCGGCGCCGCGCGCGTGGACCGGGCGTCGCCCGTCGCGCCCTGCTTACCTTGACGCTAGCAACGCGGCGCTTCGCGAGGCATTCGAATCCGGCGGATAACAGTTATAGCGATTTTGGGCGGCCGGTGCATTTCACTTCGCCGCCGGCGATGGCAAAATGCGGCATAGATCAAAGACCCGAGAGTCTCTGACCGGGAGGAGACAATGACCAATCCGACGGCTAAGACCGACCAGCAGACGGCAGGCGTTTATCGGCGCCGCATCGGCGACGCGCTTGTCACGACGATCAACGACGGCTTCCTCGACATCAACTTCGAGATCCTGCGAGGCGCGGGCCTTGACGACTTTCAGGGGCTGATGCGCGCCGCCTTCCGCGACGGGCCGCCGCGGCTGACCGTCAACGCCTTCGTCATCCAGACTGACCGCAACACGATTCTCGTCGATTCGGGCGGCGGCTCGACCACCGTCTATTCCATGGGGCGGCTGCCGGAGAACCTGCGCGCCGCGGGTTTCACGCCCGATGACTTCGACACCGTGCTCGTGACCCACATCCATCCCGACCACACGAGCGGCCTTCTGGACACCGAGGGAAAGCCGGCCTTTCCGCGCGCGGAAGTGATCGTGCACGAGGATGAGATCGCGTTCTGGTCGGACAAGACCCTCCGCGACGGCCGGTCGGCCGCGGCGACGCCCTATCTCGATTCCGCCGACCGGGTGCTCGAAGCCTATCGCGAAAGGTTTCGTCCAAGCCAGGGCGGGACCGTCGCTGCCGGCGTCGACTCAGCTGCCGCTTCCTGGCCATACGCCCGGACATTGCGGCTATCGCCTCGATTCCGCCGGCGAGAGCCTGGTGATGTGGGGAGACACCGTCCATGTGCCGGAGATCCAGATTCCCCGGCCCGAGGTCACGAGCGAGTTCGACATCAGCGAACCGCTGGCGGCGGAGAACCGCTTCAAGATCTTCGATTATGTCGCGAAGGAGCGCCTGCTGGTGACCGGCGGCCACCTGCACCTGCCGGGCTTCGCCCATCTCGTCCCCAACGGACGCGGCTTCCAACTCATGCCGGAAGCCTGGAAGGTGGTGATCTAATTTCGATCCCGTGACAGGGGCCGGCCCCTGTCACGGAAGCCTGTCCTTGATGGACAGGAGCGCGTCCCCCGGGGAGCGCGGGGAGGCCGATGCTTCAGTCCTTGACCTCGACCCACTGCTTGGCGGCGGCGTCATATTTGACCAGCGTCAGCTGGTCGGCGTTGATCGTGATGTGGTTCTTCTCGGAGAAGCTGAGATCGCCGGTGATGCCCTTGAAGTTCTTGACCGAGTTGAATCCCTTCTGCAGGTCCGCCGGCTTCACCGACTTCGTGTCCTTGACCACCTGCGCCAGCATCATGATGCTGTCGTAGCTCGTCTCCGCGAACGGGGTCGGGTCGATATTGAAGCGCTTCTTGTAGTCTTCGCGGAACGCCGTGAGCTCGGGGCTCGGATGGAGATCGGAGGTTAGCACCGCGCTGATCGTGCCGTTGGCCAGATCGCCGGCAAGCTTCGAAAATGTGTCGTCGGCGTTGGTCTCGTCATTGCCGAAGACGGTGGCGTTATAGCCCGCTGAATGCAGGTCCTGGACGAAGGCGGCCTGGTCCTGCGGCGTCAGCCATGCGTCGATGCATTTGATGCCCGCGGCCTTGGCGGCGTTGACTTCGGGCATGAGGCCGGTGGTCGCGCCGGTCGACCAGTTCTCGGTGATCGTGTGGTCGATGCCGATCTTCTTGCCAGCCTTGTCATAGGCGAGCTGGATGCCATAGAGCCCGCCCTGCCCATAAGTCGAGGGATCGTGCAGGACCGCGATGCCGTCGGGGCAATGCTTGAGCGCATATTCGCCGATCTTCTCGCCCCAGGCGAAGGTGTTGAGGCCGAAGTCGAACACCCAGGGGTTTGGCGGGCCGTTCGGTCCTTTGGTGTTGACGGTGAGACCGCCGTCGTCGACGACGCCGATCGTCGGGAACTTGTGCCTGACCGCAAGCTGGGCGGTGACCGGACCGGTGTCGGGAGAACCCGCGATCGCGATCGCGCCGGCCGCGATGAGCTTCTCGTACAATTGCCCGGAGAGCGTCGCGGACGCTTCGTCGTTGTGCGGGTCGAGCTTGAGCTGGCGGCCAAGCACGCCGCCCGACGCGTTGATCTTGTCGACCGCCATCTGCGCGCCGTTGACGGTCGCGACGCCGGTCGACCCGTAGGCGCCGGTCGTTCCTGCGATGAGGCCGACGAGGTATTGTTCTCCGGCGGCGAGGGCCGGACTTTGCGCTGCGCATAGCGCGGTCGTGGCGGCGAGCGCCGCCCAAATGGTGGCTTTCATGAGCCTTGCTCCCTCCCTCAAGAACGCGCGGCTTTAAGTCGCGCGCAAACGTCGACACGCCGTCAGACTTGCGTTTTCGTCGCGCAGATCGCCGGTGTTGTCAAAGCAACGGCGACCGGGAAGCAGACGATTGCGAACGGCCCGCGCTGGGCCGATCGCTTGCGCCTGAACGCAGGCGCGAGCGGAAACCTAAGCCGCTGCCGCGGTCCTTTAAGCGCTAGAAATAACTATGCTATTTTGGCCGGCGATGAAGCGGCGCGCGCCGCGGCTGATCCTCCGCCCGATGCGGATGAAACTCGGTTTCCTGAGCGCCGCCCGCCGCGCCTGGCGCGTTTTCGGCCGCATGCGCACATACCTGTTATGTCAGACCTATTCGTTGCTGCTCCCGTAGCGTAGCGGCTAGCTACTCTCGCGTGGGCCCGCCAACTCGCTTGGCCGCCGAAACGTGATAGTTTGAGCGACGCGTTCGCGGCGGCGGCGAAGCCTGCAGCCGCCCGGCCGCGTCCGGCCAAGCGCCGTGAGAAGCGCGCCGGCGCCGAACTTTGCGCGGGACGCCGAGGAAGAGGTCAGTGCTTCAGTTCGTGGTGAGCGGCGTCGCGATTGGGGCCGTATACGGGCTCATCGGGATGGCGCTGGCCATCACCTTCTACGTCACCCGCATCATCAACTTCGCCCAGGGCCAGATCATGATGGCGGCGGTGATGGTGACCGCGGAGGTTTCCGCCGCTGGTTATCCAACGTGGATCGCCTCGCTGCTTGGCCTCGCCTGCGCCTGCGTCCTCGGGGTTCTTTCCTATCTCATCGCGGTTCGTCCGATCCTGGCGTTCAACCGCTTCAGTTTCGGCTGGCTCGTGAGCACCCTTGGCTTTGCGGTGATCGTCGAAAATGCGGCCGCCTATATCTGGGGCCCGACATCCCAGGCCTTTCCGCAGATGTTCCGGGAGACGAGCTTTCACGCCTTCGGGGCGGTGCTGACCGGCCAGCAGCTGATCGCGATCCTGACCGCCGCGGTTCTGACCGTCGGCTTCGAGCTGGTGCGGCGCGGCACGCTGTTCGGCAAGATCGGCATGGCGACCGCGGCCGATCCGGAAATGGCGACAGCCGTCGGGGTCAACACGACGGTGGTCGCGATCGTCGCCTTCGCCGCCTCGGCCCTTTACGCGGGCGTGGCCGGCCTCTTGATCGGGCCGACGACCTTCGCCAACCCCTATCTCGGGGACACGTTCGGCACCTTCGGCTTCATCGCGATGATGATCGGCGGGGGAACCGAAAAACCAATCGCGGCGATGTTCGGCGGGCTCCTGCTCGGCGTCTGCGCCGAAGGCGCCAACGCCATGATCAATTCGCAGGCCTCGGACTGGTTTCCGTTCATCGTCCTCGTCGCGGTCCTGATCGTGTCGCCGCGCGGCCTGTTCAGCGCCGGAAGCCTGTTGCGCTCGCGCCGGCGCTTCGCCGCGGCGGCGCAGGCCTGAAGGCGAGCGCGCCCCGTGGACACCGATCGCATGGAGGCGCCGCGAGCGACCCCCGCGCTGGATCGCGCCAAATTCAAGCCTCGGCTCAAGACGCTCGGCGTCGCTCTGTTTGTCGCCGCCTATCTCGCGGGGACGGCGCTCGTCGCGCGCTCGGACCTCGGCGTCCAGAGCCTGGTTCTGGTCGCGGCGGTGTTCGGCGTCCTCGCCATCAGCCTCGATCTCGTCGCCGGCATGCTCGGGCTCTATTCGCTGGGGCAGGGAGGCTTCTTCGCCATCGGCGCCTATTTCACCACGATCGTCGTCAACAGTCTCGACTGGAACGTCTTTCTCGTCCTTCTGATCGTGCTCCTGGTCGCGGGGGTGATCGGGCTTGCGGTCGGCGCGATGTCCTTGAGGGTGAGCGGGCTATATTTCGCCATCACCACATTCATCTTCACCCTGGTGCTGACGGTGCTGGCGACCGACCTCAAGATCACCGGCGGATTGCAGGGATTGCTCGGTCCCGCGTTTCCCGATTTCCCAGCGGGTCTCGCGGCGCTCGGGACGCCGGTCGCATGGTGCGTCATGCTCGCGCTGCTCGTGTGCATTGGCTTCGTTTCAAGCATTCGCCGCTCGCCGCTCTACCCGGTGCTCTTGTCGATACGTGACGCGGAGCGCTTCGCGGAAGCGGCGGGCGCGCGCACTTCGCTCATCAAGATCGGCGTGTTCGGCGTCTCGGCCGCGATGGCCGGCGGCGCCGGATGGCTGTTCTCGTTTCTCGGCGTCGTTTCCCCGGGGCAATTCGATTGGTCGGTGTCGCTCAACATTCTCGTCATGGTGCTGATCGGCGGCATCAACACAACTCCGGGGCCGGTGATCGGCGCGGCTTTCGTCTCGATGTTTCCCGCGCTCGTCAATATCAACCCGTGGCTGCAGGAGATGGCCTATGGCGCGCTGTCGATCTTGGCGGTGACCCTGCTGCCGGGCGGGGTGATGAGTCTTCTCAAGCGCGTCGCGGCGCTCGGCGGAGGCGGCGCGTCCGAAGCGGCGCCCGCTGTCTCAGGCCGCGCGGAAGCGCCGGCCGAGGCTGGCCTCTTCCGCAAGTTCGCCGCCAAAAACGCGAGCGGGACGCAAGCAGGGGTTTTGGAGCCGGAATACGCCGTCGAGTGCCGCGGCATCCAGTTCAGTTATGGGACCGGCCTCAGGGTTCTGCGCGATGTCGACCTTGCGGTGAAGCGGGGCCACATCCATGGCCTCATCGGCCCGAACGGATCAGGCAAGAGCACGCTTGCCAACGTCATCGCCGGGCGCCTCCAGCCGCTCGCCGGCGTCACTCTCATCAAGGGGATGCGCGTCGACGGGGCTTCGCCCAGCAAGCGCGCGAGGCTCGGCATGCGCAGGACCTTTCAGGCGGCCGAACTCGTGCGCGAATTGACGCCGGTCCAGAACGTGATGGTCGGCCTGTTCGACCTCAAGCCGGGCATCGTTCAGCGCGCGGCGGTATGGCCGCTTCTGCCGTCCGGGCGGCGCGACCTGGCCTGGATGGAGGGCCGATCGCGCGAGGCCCTCGAGATGGTCGGGGCGGGGGCGTGGGTCGGGCGGGCGGTCGGCGACGTGCCGCATGGCGTCGAGCAATTGACCCAGCTCGCTTCCGTCTGTGTCGCGGGCCCCGACATCATCGTCCTCGACGAGCCGGCGACCGGCCTGTCGGCGCGCGAGGTCGCCCACCTCGCCGAAATCCTCACCCACCTCAAGGCGCAGGGCGTCACGATGATCATCATCGAGCACCAGACGAGGTTCCTCTTTCCGCTTTGCGACCGGGTGACGGTGCTCAACGCCGGCGAAGTGATTCTCACCGGAACGGCGGAGGAGGTGCGGGCGCATCCGGTCGTCCGGCAGGTCTATCTGGGCGAATGAAGGCTGGACCCATGATGAACGGGCGAAGCCCGGCGCTCGACGTCAGCGCGCTCTCCGCGGGTTACGGCCGCTTCGACGTCGTGCGCGACATTGCGCTCAACGTTGGCGAGGGCGAGGCGGTCGCCCTGCTCGGGCCCAACGGCGCCGGCAAGACGACCGTTCTCAAGGCGATCATGGGGCTGGTCAAGCACCGCCGCGGTTCGATCCGGGTGGCTGGCGAAGACGTTTCCGGGCTTCCCGCGCATCGCGTTGCGCGCGGCTTCGCGGCGATCGCGCCAGAGGGACGGCGGCTGTTTCTCGATCAGACGGTCGAGGACAATCTCCTGCTCGGGGGCATGCATCTGCGCCGCGACCGCGAGCGCCTCCAGGCGCTGCTGAAATCGGTCTACGACCTCTTCCCGGCGCTTTACGAATACCGTCGCCGGCTCTCGTCCTACCTCAGCGGCGGCGAGCAGCAGATGGTCGCGATCGGGCGCATGCTGATGAGCGATCCGAAGGTGATGCTGCTGGACGAGCCCTCGGTGGCGCTGTCGCCGGTCGCCGTCGGCCTCATGGTCAACGCGCTGCTTGAATTGCGCAAGCGCGGCGCCTCGCTCCTGCTCGTCGAGCAGCGCATCGATGTCGCGGTCCGGGTTTGCGACCGCCTGTACGTAATGACCGACGGCGCGATCGTCGACGAGATGACCCCCGACGACGTGCGCAAGGACGGCCTTTCGATCATCAACACATATCTGGGCTGAAGCGGCGGGGACGCCGCGCCGCCGTTCGCTCACACCCCGAGCGACGCGTTCCTGAGCGGCAACGCGCGGATGCGCTTGCCCGTCACAGCGAACACGGCGTTGGCGATCGCAGGCGCGATCGGCGGCGTGCCCGGCTCGCCGAGCCCGCCCCATTTGTCGCCGCCGGACAGCACGAAGTGGGTCTCGATCACCGGCGCGTCGGCCATGCGGGCGATCGGATAGGAGTCGAAATTGCCCTCTTCGACCCGGCCCTGCTTGATGGTGATCTCGCCGAACAAAGCCGCGGTGAGCCCGTACATGACAGCGCTTTCGATCTGCATCGCGGCGGTCAGCGGATTGACGAGATGGCCGCAGTCGACGCAGGCGACGACACGCTGAACCTTGACCTCGCCGCTCTTGCTGACCGCGACCTCGGCGATCTCGCCGACGATGGTGCCGAACGCTTCGTGGATCGCGACGCCCCGCCCGACGCCCTTCGGCAGCGGCTTCCCCCAGTCGCCCTTGTCCGCGAGCGTGTCGAGGACGGCGAGGAAATCGGGCCGGCCCGCAAGCAGCGCGCGGCGGTATTCGACCGGATCGCGCTTCGCCGCATGGGCGCATTCGTCGATGAAGCTCTCGACCGCAAACGCGTTCTGCGACGAGCCGACCGAGCGCCAGAACATGACCGGCACGTGGGTGTTCTTGAGGTTGACGCCGACCTTGAGCGCGTCGCTGCGGTATGGGCAATTGGAGAGCCCTTCGACCGCCTGGCGCTCGACCCCGTTCTCCACCTTGCCCCAGCCGAGCGAGCGGGTGATCGAGCCGACCGCGGTGATGAAGTGGAGCCCCGCGGGCGCCCCGTCCTCGCGCAGAGCCGCACGCATGCGAAGCGCAGCCTGCGGGCGATAGCGATCGGCGCGGATGTCCTCTTCGCGCGTCCAGATCAGCTTGATCGGACGCTTCAGCGCTTTCGACACCTCGACCGCCTGGGTCAGTTCGTCGTTGACCGCGCGACGGCCAAACCCGCCGCCGAGGAAGCAGTTGTGGACGAAGACGGCTTTCGGATCGACCCCGCCCGCTTTCGCGGCGTAGGCGAGCGCCGACTCCGGAGCTTGCGTGCCCATCCAGACGTCGATCCGGTCTTCCCGCCAATGGGCGGTCGCGTTGAGCGGCTCCATCGGCGCGTGCGCGAGATAGGGAACCTCGTAGAGCGCCTCGACCGTTTTGGCGGGCTTCGCGAAGGCCGCGTTCGACGTCGCCATGGCCGCCGCCGTCGGCGAGCGGCCCATCGAGCGCGGCGCGGTATTCGGCGGCGAACATGGCGCTGTCGGTCGAGCCGGCGGGGCCGAAGTCCCATTCGACCGGCATCGCGTGAAGCGCTTCCTTGGCGCGCCAGAAATTGTCGGCGACGACCGCGACCCCATTGGTCACGGCCATGGCGGCGAGGATTCCGCGCCGCTTCGAGATGGCGGCGAAGTCATAAGATTTGAGCTTGCCGCCGAACACCGGGCAATTGGCGACTGCGGCATAGGCCATGCCGGGCAGACGCGTGTCGATGCCGAAGCGCGCCGCGCCGGTGGCTTTCAGCGTTGTGTCGATGCGCTTGACCTCCTGGCCGATCAGCCTGAACTGGTCCGGCGTCTTGATCGCCGGCTCTGCGGCGAGCGAGACCCTGGCCGCGTCCGCCGCGAGTTCGCCGAAGGTCGCCGAGCGGCCCGAGGCCTCGTGGCGCACGGCGCCGCTGCTCGCGACGCACGTCGCCGGCGCCACACTCCACCTCGCCGCGGCCGCGGCGATCAGCCGGGCGCGGGCGGAAGCGCCCGCCTGCTGCAGGAACACGCGCGAACGGCGCACCGAGGAGGAGCCGCCGGTGCCCATCGACTGATAGACGTCGTTGTCGATGAGGTTGCGGTGGGCGGACGCGTATTCGACCTTCACCTTGGCGAAATCGCATTCGAGCTCTTCCGCCAGGATCATCGCCATCGAGGTGAGGACGCCCTGGCCCATGTCGGACTTGGCGACGCGCAGCGTTACGGAATTGTCGGGGTCGATGACGACGAAGGCGTTGACCTCGTCAGGCGCCTTGCCGGTCTCGGGACTCCACGGCTGGCCGTTGATGGTGGTCGCGCCCGCGAATTCGGGGGCGAACGCTGCGATCGCCAGGCCTCCGGCGGCGGAGAGACTGGCCTGGATGAAAGCGCGTCGGGAGAGAGCGATCGTCATTGGCTCGTCCTCAGATCTTGGTCAGTTCCGCGGCGCGATGCACCGCGGCGCGCATGCGCGGATAGGTCCCGCAGCGGCAGATGTTGGACATTTCGGCGTCGATGTCGGCGTCGCTCGGGTGAGGATTGTGCGAAAGCAGCGCGACCGCCGCCATGATCTGCCCGGACTGGCAATAGCCGCATTGTGGCGCGTCAGCCTCGATCCAGGCTTTCTGCACGGCGTGCAGCGCCTTCTCGCCGAGGCCCTCGATGGTCAGGATCGTCTTGCCCGCGGCCTCGCTGACCGGCGTGATGCAGGTGCGCGTCGCCTCGCCGTCGATGATGACGGTGCAGGCGCCGCAGAGTCCCGCGCCGCAGCCGAATTTGGTCCCGACCATCCCCAATTCGTCGCGCAGCGCCCAGAGCAGCGGCATTTCCGGCTCAACGTCGAGTGCGATTTTTCGCCCGTTGACAAGAAGGTTGATCATCGTCCTGGAACCTCCATCTGTGTGGAACTTATCACGGAGGACCGTCACGATTGCTCGGCGTCACGGCGTGTGGAAGTCAAATTGGCGCGAGGCGAACGATTCTGAGGGGAATATCGGGACGGCGATGCGCGCGCGTGCCTTGACCTCTCACGCTTCCAGCCATCTTTGGATATCGCAATGAACTCGTCCCGACCCCTCTCACAATTGCGTGTTCGCCCGCTGGCGGGAAACCGGGCGCGCGGCTGGCTGACGGCCGGTCCGTTCCGAATCCCATGCGCGCTCGGGCCCGCAGGAATCGTGCGCATCAAGCGCGAAGGCGATAAGGGAACGCCAGCGGGACGGTTCCGGCTGCTATGGGGCTATTTCCGGCCCGACCGCGTGCGGCTGAGAGCGGCGGGCGCGCCGCTCAAGGCCCTGCGCCGCGATCAGGGCTGGTGCGAGGACCCGATGAGCCCGCGATACAATCGGCCCGTGCGCCTGCCGGCGCGCGACTGCACCGACCGGATGTGGCGCGAGGATCATCTCTACGATGTGACCTTCGTGCTCGACCAGAATTTCTCCCGGCGCGCCAAGGGCCGCGGCAGCGCGATCTTCTTCCACCTTGCGCGCGATCGCCTCACGCCGACCGCGGGCTGCGTCGCGATCTCCGCCGCTGACATGAGGAAACTGGCGCCTCGCCTCGCGCGCGGCGCGATCATGGCGATCGGGTAGGGCGGCGGAAATGACGGAATCGACGCGGGACCGCCCGCCTTTCTATGATCACGCGAGCCGTTTTTCGAGGACCATGGTTTTGAGGCCGTTCCAAATCGTTGCGCTCGTCTTTCTCTGCCTCGCGTCTAGCGTGGTTTTCGCCGATCAGGCGCCCCTCATTTCTCCGCTCGCCACCGCCCGTCCGGTCATTGCAAGGCATGAAATGGTTGTCACTCAGGAAGCTGCCGCGTCGCGCGTCGGGCTCGACATATTGAAGCGCGGCGGCAACGCGGTCGACGCGGCGGTCGCGGTCGGCTTCGCGCTCGCCGTCACTCTACCGCGCGCCGGCAACATCGGCGGCGGCGGCTTCATGCTGATCCATCGCGCCGACCTCGACCGGACGATTGCGATCGACTATCGCGAATCCGCGCCTGCCGCGACGGACAAGGACGTGTTCCTGGACGCCAACGGTGAGGCCGATCCGTTCAAGTCGCGCTATTCAGGCTTATCGATCGGCGTGCCGGGAACCGTCGCCGGCCTCGAGCTCGCCTGGCGCAAATACGGCTCTGGCAAATTCTCCTTCGCCGATCTGATCGCGCCGGCGATCGCGCTCGCCCGTGAGGGCCTGACCGTCGACGACGATGTCGCCAATTCGCTGCCGCTGGCGGCAAAGGCGCTTCGGTTGCATCCTTCGTCGGCGCGCATCTTTCTGCGCCCCGACGGGAGCGTGAAGCAGGCCGGCGACCATATCGCGCTGGACGATCTCGCCACGACGCTGGAGACGATCGCCGCGCAAGGGTCGGCGGGCTTCTATTCGGGGACGGTCGCGGAAAAAATCGTCGCGGCGGTCACCTCCGCGGGCGGGCGGATGACGGCGCGAGACCTCGCCAATTACCGCGCGGTCGAGCGCGAGCCCGTCTCGGGGACCTACCGCGGTTATACCATCGTCTCGATGCCCCCGCCGTCGTCCGGAGGAGCCCATATCATCGAGATCCTCAACATTCTCGAAGGCTTCCCGATCGCCGCACAGGGCCTCAACTCCGCCGCCTCCCTGCACGAGATCGCGGAAGCCGAAAAGCTCGCCTACGCCGATCGGGCGGCCTATCTCGGCGATCCCGATTTCGTCAACATTCCGCTCGCCGGCCTGACCTCCAAGCCATACGCCGAGCATTTGCGCCCGCTCATCGCGCCCGACCGCGCCCGCCCCGCAGCCGACATCCGCCCCGGCGAGCCGCAGCGTTACGAGAGCGACCAGACGACGCATTTCTCGATCGTGGACGCCGAGGGCAATGCGGTAGCCAACACCTACACCCTCAACCTGCCTTACGGCAGCGGCCTGGTCGCGGACGGGACGGGGGTGCTGCTCAACGACGAGCTTGACGATTTCGCCGCCAAGCCCGGCGCCGCCAATGTGTATGGACTCCTGGGCGGCGACGCCAATGCTCCGGGCTCGATGAGGCGGCCGCTCTCGTCGATGAGTCCGACATTCGTACTCAAGGACGGCAGGCTCGTCATGGCGACCGGCAGTCCGGGCGGCTCGACCATCATCTCCACCGTGCTCCAGATCATCCTCAACGTGATTGACCACGGCCTCAACGTCGCGGAGGCAGAGAACGCGCCGCGCGCGCATGACCAGCTCTGGCCAGACGAATTGCGCATCGAGCGCGGCATGTCGCCGGACACTGTCCGGTTGCTCGAGGCGATGGGGCACAAAGTTGTTATTCGCAACGCCATGGGCTCGGCCAATACGATTCTTCGCGCGCCGGATGGCGAGCTTGAGGGGGCGTCGGATTTGAGGCAACGCGGAACGCTGGCCGTCGGATATTGATTCGGCGAGCGAGGTCGGGAGGGAACGGGATTCATGACACTAAACGTCGGCGTCGTCGGAACGGGCAAGATCGGGCAGGAGCATATTCGCCGGTTGACCGAGACGCTTGCAGGCGCCCGAATTGTCGCAATGAGCGACGCCGACGCCGCACGGGCCAAGGAGGTCGCGGCGAAAGTTCCCGGAGCGAAGGCTTATCCGACCGGCGAAGAACTCATCGCGGCCGACGATGTTGACGCGGTCATCGTCACGTCGTGGGGAGATACGCACGCAGCCTATGTAGTGGCCGCGATTCGGGCCGGCAAACCGGTCTTCTGCGAGAAGCCGATGGCGACGACCGAAGCGGATTGCTCGGCGATCCTCGATGCGGAAGCCGCCTTCGGCAGGCGGCTCGTCCAGATCGGGTTCATGCGCCGCTTCGACGCGCAATACCGAGCAATGAAGGAAACAGTCCAGAAGGGCGCGATCGGAGCGCCGCTGATGTTCCACAGCATCCATCGCAACGCGTTCTCGCCCAGCCATTTCAAGGCGACCATGGCGATCACGGATACGGCCGTGCACGACATCGACATTGCGAGGTTCGTGCTCGACGACGAGCCGGTCGCGATTTCAGTCAAGGCGCCGCGCGCCAACAGCCGCGCCGGCGGGGTCGCCGACCCGCTGTTCACGCTGATCGACATGCGCTCGGGCGCGCTGGTGACGATCGAAACCTCCGTTCACGTCGCCTATGGCTACGACATTCGCGGCGAGGTGATCGGCGAAACCGGAACGGTGAGCCTCGCCGAGCAGAACGAGGTCGTCGTCAAGACGAACGGGGCCTTTTCGGGCCGCGTCTTCGCCGACTGGCCCGAACGGTTCGACGCCGCCTTCGACGCCGAGTTCCGCGCCTGGATCGCGGCCGCCGCCAAGGGCGGCGCGGCGGGTCCGAGCGCCTGGGACGGCTATGTCGCCACCGCTGCCACGCTGGCCGGCGTGAAGAGCGCTCGAGAGCGGCGGGCGCGAGGCGATCAGCTTGCGCGACAAGCCGGGATTGTACGCGAAGGCATCATCCTGAGAGGGCGCAGGCGCCCAGGCCGCCTGGACAGCCGCCCAAGGCGCCGGGTTCACCCGCCTTACAGCTTCGCCAATTCCACCGCCGCCTGGGCGGCGAGCATGGCGTTATTCCTGATCAGCGCGATGTTGGCCGTAGAACTCTGCCCGCCGGTGAGTTCGAACACGCGCTTCAGGAGGAACGGCGTCGCCTCCTTTTTCGCCACCCCTTGCGCCTTGGCCTCCGCCACCGCTTCCGCGATGCGCGCCTCGACCGCAGCCTCCTCGAGCGCGTGATCCTGCGGGATCGGATTGGCGATGAGCAGCCCGCCGGGGCCGATCTCGCGCTGCAGGCGGATCACGCGGGCGAGATCGTGAAGGCCATCGCACCGATGCTCGAGCTTGAAGCCGGACGAGCGCGCGTAGAAGGCGGGGAACTCATCGGTGCGGTAGCCGACGATCGCCACGCCCTGGGTCTCCAGGAATTCGAGGGTCTTGCCAATATCGAGAATCGATTTGGCGCCGGCGCATACGACGGCGACGCGGGTGCGCGAGAGCTCGATGAGATCGGCGGAGACGTCGAACGTCTCCTCCGCCCCGCGGTGCACGCCGCCGATCCCGCCGGTGGCGAAAATTTCGACGCCCGCAAGCTCAGCGATGAACATCGTCGCTGCGACCGTCGTGCCCGCCGAGCCCTTGCGCGCGGCGACCAACGCGAGGTCCCTTCGCGAGGCCTTCACCACGCCGCCGCTGAGCTCGCCGAGCCGCTCGATCTCGTCCCCGCTCAAGCCGACGCGAAAGCGCCCATCGATGACCGCGATCGTCGCCGGAAGGGCGCCCATTTCACGCACCGCCTCCTCGACCGAGCGCGCCGTCTCCACGTTGCGCGGGTAAGGCATGCCATGGGTGATGATTGTCGATTCGAGGGCGACGATCGGCTTTTTGGCCGAGCGCGCTTCGGCGATCTCCGGGGAAAAATCCATCAGATCGGCGGCGCTCATCGCTCATTCTCTCGTTGGGCGGCCGCCGCGGCCGGCCGTCCCAAGGTTATCGGCAATCCGCCTTCAGGATCAATGGCGGCGATCTTTGGACGCGGCGGATCGTCGCGCGGCCGCTTCAGAATCTTTGATTGCGGTCTTGATTTGCTCCCGGCCCCGTATGAGAATCATGGGCCCCGTCCGATCGCTGGCCCCTGCGGGTAGCTCACGGAAATCATGAGCAACGTTTTTTTCTACGATCTCCTGGCGTCGGTCGCCGAACGCGGCCGCTCCATGCTCAAGATCAAGCCCTGGCCGAAGGACGCGGACAACCGCGTCGATCAGTTGGTCGCCGACTGCCGGGCGCTGGTCGCCGGGCAAGGCGAAGCGTCCGGGATCGCGCTCGCGGCCGAGATCCTCGGGCGCTATCGCGCGCTCGATCCAGCCGACCACGGCGCCTTCTTCCGTGCGCTTGCGGATGATTTCGGCCCTGATCGCGAGCGGGTGCGCGAGGCTGTCGCCAGCTTCGGCTCGGACGGTGACGAAGCACGGCTGAGCGAAATCCACTACGCCTCCGAGCCGCGCCGTCACGAGCTCTTCCGGCGACTCAATCGCGCGCCGGGCGGCACGGCCACCCTGGTCGCGATGCGCGCCGACCTCATCCAGCTTATGAACCAGAACCCGTCGCTCGCCATCGTCGATCGCGATTTTCTGCATCTGTTCGGTTCGTGGTTCAATCGGGGTTTTCTGGTGTTGCGCCGCATCGACTGGTCCTCGCCGGCTGCGCTTCTGGAAAAGATCATCCGTTACGAGGCGGTGCACGAAATCGGCGACTGGGACGAGCTGAGGCGGCGCATCGATCCCGCTGACCGGCGCTGCTACGCGTTCTTCCATCCGAGGCTGGTCGATGAGCCGCTGATCTTCGTCGAGGTGGCGCTGACGCTTGGCGCGCCCGCGGCGATCGCGCCGCTGCTCGCGGAAAAGCGCACGCATGTCGCGCCGGACAAGGCGCGTGTTGCGGCGTTCTATTCCATTTCCAATTGCCAGCGCGGCCTCGCCGGCGTCAATTTCGGCAACTTCCTCATCAAGCAGGTGGTCGAGGAGATCCGCCGCGAGCTGCCGGCGATCGAGACCTTCGTCACCCTTTCGCCGGTTCCGGGCTTCCGCGCTTGGCTCGAGACGACCGAGGATCCGGCGATCATGGCCGTGAAGACCGTCGCGCTGCAATTGGCGGCCGAGGACGCTTGGCCGGCGCCCGCCGCAGCGGCCAGGCTGCGCGCCGCGCTCGAGCCGCTCGCCGCCTATTACTTCCTGAAAGCGCGCCGTCCCGACGGCCGTGTGCTGGACCCGGTCGCCCGCTTCCATCTTGGCAATGGCGCGCGGCTTGAGCGCATCGACTGGGAGGGGGACCTGTCGCCCAAGGGGCTCGCCGAGTCGTTCGGGATCATGGTCAATTATCTCTACGATCTCGACGAGATCGAGCGCAATCACGAGGCCTTCGTCAACCGCGGCCAGATCGCCGCTTCGGCCGCCGTGAAGAAGCTCGTTCCCGCCGCGCCTTCGCGCCTGCGCGCGGCTTTGCCGGGCGCTTTGGCGTCCAATGCGTGAGCGGCGAAAGGCCTCGCTTTTCACGTTATGATGGCTCGATGGACATGACCGCCGAAGAGATCGCCACCATTCGCATCGAGCTCATCGACACCGACCCGCCGATCTGGCGCGAGGTCGAGGTTGCGACCTCCATCTCACTCAAGACCTTGCACGCGGTCATCCAGGCGGCGTTCGGATGGCGGAATTACCATCTCTGGGAGTTTTCGTTCGGCAAGCGTCGTTACGGTCCGCCAAGCGACGAGGATTGGAGAGAAGAGCCGCTTGTCGATGCAGGCAAGGTCCGACTGGTGGATCTGCTCGGTCCGCGCAAGACCAAAATCGATTACATGTACGACTTTGGCGACAGCTGGGAGCATCGCCTGACCGTTTCCGATGTTCGCGCAGGCGATCCGGATTGCTCCTATCCTCGCTACGTCGCGGGCGAGCGCAACGGTCCGCCCGAGGATTGCGGCGGAATTCCAGGCTTCTACGACAAGCTCGAGACGGCGGCCGACCCGCGCCATCCGGACCATCGGGAGATCAAGAGATGGCTCCGCGACTACGATGCCGACATGATCGACGAAGCGTCCGTCAAACGTGCGCTCGGACGGCTCGCCAATCGCGGCGGAAAGGCCGGGGCCAGGAAAAAGAAACCGGCCTGACCCCGCGCGCCTTAAGGACGCGCCTCGAGCACCATGTTGAACGGCGTCTCGGTCGCCTTGCGCACTGCGCCGAACCCTCCCTGCGTAATCGCCGACGACAGCTTGGCGAATCCGGCCTGCGCCCCGAGCGCCGCGCCGACCGGCTGGTCGAGCGACGTCGGGATGCACACCATCGTTGAGCCCGCGTAGTACATCCGGCCGACCGGATTGAGATTGTCCTCGAGCCGGTCGCCCGCCTGAGGCTCGACGATCATCCAGCTGCCGTCGGACTTGAGCGTCTGGCGCACATGGCGCGCGGCGCCGACCGGATCGCCCATGTCATGCAGGCAGTCGAAGAACGTCACCAGGTCCAAATCTTTTCCGGGAAAATCGCCCGCCATAGCGACCTCGAACTTCGTGTTCGCGGCCGCTCCATGCTGCTCGGCGTGAAGGCGCGCTTGCTCGACCGACGCGGGATGAAAGTCGTAGCCGACGAAGCTCGACTTCGGAAACGCCTTCGCCATCATGATGGTCGAAAACCCGTGCCCGCAGCCGACGTCGGCCACGTTCGCGCCGGACTCGAGCTTGGCCGTCACGCCGTCCAGCGCCGGCAGCCAGGAACTCACGAGATTGTTGTGATAGCCGACGCGGAAGAAGCGTCCGGTGGTGCAGAACAGGCATTGCGACTGATCGCCCCAGCCAACGCCCTTGCCGGAGCGAAAGGCGGGTTCGACCAGCGGCTGGTTGTCCAGCATGACCGCCGCCATGTCGAACGCCGCTTGCAGATAGACGGGACTGTCGGGCTCGGCGAACACCATCGCCTGTTCCGGCGGCAGGGTGAATTTGCCGGTTTGGGGCTCGTATTCGAGATAGCCCGATGCCGCCTGATGCGACAGCCATTCGCGCGCATAGCGTTCGGCGACGTTCGTCTTCGCAGCAAGCTCCGCCGAGGTCATCGGGCCCTGCTCGTGGAGCGCCTTGTAGAGGCCGAACTTCTCACCCATGCGCACCATCGGCACGCTGAGAGCCCCTCCGAGATCGCCCAGAATCTTGTCCATGAACGCGTTGAGCTTGGTCTCGTCCACCATTGTCGCCTCCTCCGTTTCTTGTCTGAATATCAGAGTCGAACACGCGACGTTACAGAGGGCGCCGAAATCTCAATTTTGCTAACTCTCAATTTTGCTAACGAAGAAAATGTGACGTCAGCATGCCTTTCGCCGCCCTCGTCTTGGGAGAAGCATTTTCTCTCCTTCCCTCTTGTCAATAGGTATTAGTACTTACCTGGGTCAATAGGTGGTAGTGCCTATTTCACGTGGGTTGCCCGCTTTCCAGCCGGCAACTTTTGGGTGTGTGAGATCGCGGCTCCGCCCTCGACCTGGCCTCATCCGACACCGATTTCGCCAAGCCGCGACACGGTTCTAAGATCAACGCAAGCGGGCTGCGAACGATCGGCCCGAGGGGAGGAACGCGATGTACGCCGCGATTCGTCAGTTCAAAGCCAAGCCGGGCTCAGCCGATGCGCTCGCCGAGAAGATCAAGGAGGCGATCTCCATCATCAGCGACGTCTCCGGCTTCATGGGCTACTATGTGGTCTACGCGCCGGATGATACGGTGACTGCGATCAGCGTCTTCAACACCGCCGCGGAAGCGCAGGAGTCCAACCGGCGGGCGCTGGCCTTCATCGAGGAGAACCTGGGCCCACTTGTCATCGGGCAGGCGAGCGCGACCGCCGGTCCGGTGATCGTACACTCGCTGCCTTGAGGGCGATTCTGGCTTACCCGATGAACGACAACACGGCCGGGGCGAAAAAGCCGAACGCGATCAGCGCCGCGCCGATCGCGCCAAGCGCGGCGCTGAGCCAGACGAGGGCGGTGATCCCGGTGATGATCGCGGCCGAGGCCAGAACGATGGCGATCTGGGTCAGGCCGCTCCCGAGTTCGTAATGCCCGAGCCGTCGATTGGCCAATTCCCGAGCTTCCGACGCCTCCTTCGCCCGATCCTGGATCGCCTCCATGCTGTCTTCCGGCTTCTTCGGGTCCTTCTCGTATCGCGCCACAGTCGCCTTGAAGTCCGCGATCTGCTTCTCGAACGCCTCTTGCGCCTTGGGATCGGTCACCGCGCTCTTTTGCGCCTCGAGAGCGGCCGCGGCCGTCTCGACGACGGTCGAGCGAATCCTCTTGGCCTGATAGAAATTGAAGAGATCGGAGGAACTCGATGTTTTTTTCTGTCGACAAATGCTGGGCGTTCTTGGCGCCGGCTTCGGCCAGCGCCAGCAGGAGCGCAAGAATGGCGATGACGAGGGCGACCGCCTGACTCTTTTCTTTCGCCTCGACCGCGGATTCGGTGGCTTCAGGCATGAATTGACCTTCTCAAGTTCGGGGGCCGCAAACCGACCCCGGGAGGTTCGCCGCAACCAGCGTTTTTCGCCCCGCAAAACAACCTTCTTGGATTGATCCCGAAGTGGACCTGGGATCTGCCTGCGATTCGGCTCGAATAACGTATTGAAAATGGCGTTGCGACGCCAGAGCGTCCCTTCGTTGTACGGGTTACAGACGCGAAGGGGCCCTATTCTCCTCGCGGCCCGGCCTCGAAGGCCCACTGCCGTGGCCGAGCCGCCTCGGTAGCCTCCGTCGTCAAGGAGAGCCTCGCGTGGGCCGGCTTGTTCGGCCACGTTATTCCCATTCTATTTGAGCGCGACACATCGCGCTCGATTCCGCACGGGCGGCGCGGGCGCGCATTCACGCTTCGGCAATTAAGGCGATGATCGGTTCCCATCATCGAACTCTTTATTCCTCGAACCGCTCGCTCGTTCCCGTCGACTTTGAGGGCGCGATCGAAGCGTCCGGCCCTTGCGCCTTAAGGCCCTGGTCGCGGAACCGGTTGACGATCGGATAGCGCCGGTCGCGGCCGAAATTCTTCGGCCCGACCTTCACCCCCGGCGCCGACTGCCGGCGCTTGTATTCGGCGAGATAAAGCAGCCGCTCGAACTCGGCGCACCGTCTCGGGGTCGTAACCCTCAGCCACGATGTCGGCGACGCGCATCTCCTTTTCGACGAGGCTGCGCAGAATGCCGTCAAGAACTGGATAGGGCGGCAGCGAATCCTCGTCCTTCTGGTTCTCGCGCAGTTCGGCGCTCGGCGGCTTGACGATGATGTTCTCAGGAATGACCTCGCCATCCGGCCCGAGCGCGCCGAACGGCTTCCAGCGGTTGCGCAGGGCGGACAGGCGAAAGACCTCCATCTTGTAGAGGTCCTTGATCGGATTGAAGCCGCCGTTCATGTCGCCGTAGAGCGTGGCGTAGCCGACCGACATTTCCGACTTGTTGCCGGTCGTCACCACCATCGCGCCGGTCTTGTTCGAGATCGCCATCAGGATGAGGCCGCGCGCCCGGCTCTGGATGTTCTCTTCCGTGATGTCGCGTGGCTTGCCGGCAAACATCTGTTTGAGCGCCCGCTCCACCCCCTCGACCGGCTCGGCGATCGGCACGGTGTCGTAACGGAGGCCGAGCGCTTTGGCGCATGCAGCCGCATCGGAAAGCAATTCATTCGAGGTGAAGCGATAGGGCAGCATGACGGCGTGCACGCGCCGAGCGCCCAGCGCGTCGACCGCCATCGCGGCGCAGAGCGCCGAATCGACGCCGCCCGACAAGCCCAGCACGACGCCCGGAAAGCGGTTGTTCTCGACATAGTCGCGCAGCCCCATGACGCAGGCCGCATAGTCGGCCTCGTCGCCCTCCTCGACGATCTCGCGCGGGCCCTCGACGCAAGCCCAGCCGCTTTTCCCCCGCTCCCAGACGGTGCGCGCCACCATGGCGCGAAAGGCCGGCAATTGCGCGCCTAACGTGCGGTCGGCGTTGAGCGCGAACGAGCCGCCGTCGAACACGAGCTCGTCCTGCCCGCCGACCATGTTGAGATAGATGAGCGGCAGCCCGCTCTCGACGACGCGCGCGACTGCGACGTTCTGGCGGATCGCGAGCTTGTCGCGCTCATAAGGCGACGCGTTGCCGACGAGCAGGATTTCGCCCCCGGTTTCGAGAATGCACTCGACCGGGTCCGGGCCCCAGATATCCTCGCAGATCGGAACGCCGAGGCGCGCGCCGCGAAAGACGATCGGCCCCGGCGAGGGGCCGGCCGCGAACACCCGCTTCTCGTCGAACACGCCATAATTGGGCAGGTCGACCTTGAACCGCACCGCCTCGATCCGCCCGCCGTCGATGAGCGCCATGGCGTTGTAGAGCTTGCCGTCCTCTACCCAGGGCAGGCCGACCAGCGCCGCAGGGCCGCCGTCGGCGGTCTCGCGCGCCAGCTCCTCGCAGGCCGCCCGGCAGGCCTCCTGGAACGCGGGCTTCAGCACCAGGTCCTCGGGCGGATAGCCGGAGAGGTAGAGTTCGGGCGCCATTACGATGTCGGCGCCGAAGGCGGCGGCTTCCGCGCGCGCTTTGCGCAGCCGGTCGCGGTTGCCGGAAATGTCGCCGACAATGGCGGGGATTTGCGCCAGCGCAATCGTAAGGCGGTTGGTGACGGGGGCGGGCATGGGGGAGCTTTTGCCTGAGCGCCGGGGTAGGCGCAATGCGGGGGCGCTTCCGGTTCTAGACCGGGAGTGTGCTATCACCATTTTCGCGACTGCGTATTCTGGAGCCTGAATTGGCGAGCAATGTCACGATGAAAGGGCAAGTCACTTTGCCCAACCCGGCGCGCGAGACCGCAGGAAGCCGGCCCGGGGGCCGGGTGAGCGACCGCGTGCGGCCCGAAGGCGGCGCGATCGTCGAGACCGAGGCCGCGGTCAAAAACGAACAGGCCTACCTGAGCCAACTCGCGGAGATGAGCCGGCGCCGGCCGATTCGCGGATTGTCGACGGAAGACATCATGCGGATGACCCGGGGCGAGGATTGATCTTCATCGACGCGAAGCGTCATGCGGACGGCGCCCCTCGCTCATAGCCCGGCGATAGTCTGTCGATCGACATTTTGTTGCGGAAAATCGGAAGTCGGGCTAACCTGCCTCCATGACCATTTTCGCCTTCCCGCCTGCGCTTCCGGCCGCTCCCACGAGCGCTTCACGGGGCGAGGGGGCCGCGCGAAAATTTTTCGCGGAAAATCGCGCGTAACCCATTGATAAGTCTCAATTCGGACGAAGGAATCCAAGGAAATCCAAGCTTTTCCAACCCCTCGTGAAGGGGGTTTTCGCCCCGAAACGGTGAGCGGCCAAGAAAACCCAAAACCTGAAGGAAGCCCCCGCCGCCGCGGGGCGGCGGCGAAACGAGGGGGCCCGGCCCGGCGGGCTCAGCGCACGACGCTCGCGACCTTCGCCAAACCGAGGTTGAAGGCCCGCCACGTCGCCTCGGCGAAGTCGCCCTTGAGGCTCAGCGCCCGCTCCTCGATCAGCTTCCACGACACGATCGCGATCGCGACCGAGACGAAAGCTGACGACGCCATCATCGCGCCGAGCGTCATGGCGGGGAAGAGAAGGGCCAGCGTCTGCTGGACCGGGAAAGCGTAGATATAGACCCCGTAGGAATAGTCGCCCCAATCGTTGAACGCCCGGATGCGGCCGCCCGGCACATAGACCAGATGAAGGACCAGAGGCGCGAGGCAGACGACGTAGACGAGAAAGAAGACCGTCTTGTCGAACGAGGCCAGGACAAGCGCCACGAGAATCCCGGCGAGCAGCCAGGGACCCATCGGAATCCGGTCGCGCCAGAGGAAGAGGCTCGAACCGTACAGGAACATGAAGACGCGAATGTTCGCCCCGTTGAACGCGACTCCGGTCAATCGCGCGCGGAGCACGATCGCAAGCAGCACACAGGCCGAGATCGGCAGGACGATGCGCATGGCCTTGATGCGCGCCGCCGGCAAGACCGCCAGCCCAACCCAGATGGCGGCGAGATAGAGATACATCCGCACTTCAACCGGCATCGTCCACAAGGAGCCGTTGAACTCGCCCTTGAGGGGCAGGGTTTCGAATACGCCCGGCAGCGAATAGCGCACCCCGCCGATGAGGGTCGCGCATTTGCGGAAATATTCCCACGTGAGCGGCAACTCGTAATAGTCGGGGCGCGGCAAGGTCGTGAGCGCAGGCGCGAGCACGAAAACGGTCAGGACGAGCATGACCCAAATGCCGGGATAGACCCTGAGAATCCGGGCCCAGAGATAGGCGATCAGATCCTGCCGCACGACCAGGCTTGCGGTGACAAGAAAGCCGCTCGTCACGAACAGCATGTCGAGCCCCATTTCGCCGAGCGAAAATCCGATCCGGTTGAAAAAGAATTCGCGCTCGGGCGGAAGCCCCAGCACCGCGACGCTGTGCGCGAACAAGACCGTCATGGCCGCGGAGAAGCGAAGCAGGGTGAAGTTGTTGTCCCGCCCGACGGCGTATTCGGAGAGCCGCACGAAAGCCCCCTTAAGGCGGGGGGGCGCGGCAAGGCGCGCGCCGTCACTCGGCCGCCCGAACCGGCCGTTCGGGCTGGGCCAGCCGCTGGACTTTGAGAAGATCGGCGACCATGAAAGCCATCTCGATCGCCTGCTCGGCGTTGAGGCGCGGATCGCAATAGGTGTGATAGCGGTCGTGCAGATCGGCTTCCGAGATCGCGCGCGCTCCCCCGGTGCACTCGGTGACGTTCTTGCCGGTCATCTCGAGGTGCACGCCGCCGGCGTGGATTCCCTCGGCGCGCGCGATGGCGAAGAAATTGCGCACTTCCTGGGCGATGCGCTCGGTTGGCCTCGTCTTGTAGCCGTTCGACGTCTTGATCGTATTGCCGTGCATCGGGTCCGAAACCCACAAGAGCTTGCGGCCCTCGCGTTTCAGCGCACGCAAGAGCGGCGGCAGCGCGGCCTCGACCTTGTCCGCGCCGAAGCGGCAGATGAGGGTGAGACGGCCGGGCTCCTCGTCGGGATCGAGGATTTCGATGAGGCGCAGAAGCTCGTCGGGCGTGAGCGACGGGCCACATTTGAGACCGATCGGATTCTTCAGGCCCCGGCAGAATTCGACGTGCGCGCCGCCGAGCTGGCGCGTCCGGTCGCCGACCCAGATCATGTGGCCGGAAGTCGCGTAATAATCGCCGGAGGTGGAATCGAGCCGGGTCATCGCCTGCTCGTAGCCGAGCAGCAGCGCCTCGTGCGAGGTGTAGAAGTCGGTTGAGCGCAATTCCGGATGCGCCTCCGGGTCGAGGCCGACGGCGCGCATGAATCCGAGCGTCTCGGTGATCCGGTCGGCGAGCTCCTCGTAGCGCCCGGACTGGGGGCTGTCCTTGACGAAGCCGAGCATCCAGCGATGGACGTTCTCGAGGTTGGCGTAGCCGCCGGTGGCGAAGGCGCGCAACAGGTTGAGCGTCGCCGCGGACTGGCGGTAGGCCTCGATCTGCCGGCGCGGATCGGGCTCGCGCGCTTCCGCCGTGAACTCGATGTCGTTGACGATGTCGCCGCGATAAGCCGGGAGCGTGACGCCGTCGATCGTCTCAGCGTCGGACGAGCGCGGCTTGGCGAACTGGCCAGCGACCCGCCCGACCTTCACGATCGGCGAAGCGGCGGCGAAGGTCATGACCACCGCCATCTGTAGGAACACGCGGAAGAAGTCGCGGATGTTGTCGGCCGAATGCTCGCCGAAGCTCTCGGCGCAGTCGCCGCCCTGGAGCAGGAACGAGTCGCCAGCCGCCGCCTTGCCCAAAGCCTGTTTGAGCTTGCGCGCTTCGCCGGCAAAAACCAGCGGCGGATAGCCGGCAAGCTGGCGCTCGGCCTCGGCGAGCGCCGCACGATCGGAATAGACCGGCGCCTGGGCGATCGGCTTCGTCCGCCAGCTGTCCGGGGTCCATCGTTGGTTCAGCATGATCCAGCCTTGGGCCGAGCGGCGGGCGCCGCTCTTGAACGCCTAGCGCCCTATATACAGTGCGGCGCGTAAGGCCAATATGCCGATTTTCGAGCCGACCCCGCATTTTGTCGAAGGGGAAGGGGCTTTTTCGCGTCGCACATCGACCTATGGTGTAAGACGGTGGCCGAATCACAGGCCAACGCCGATTTCCCGTGACCGCCGCCTTTTCCTCCATCGCCGCACTGCTGTTGTCCGTGCTGATGCTGATCGGCGGCAACAGCCTGGTGGGCGTCATAACGCCGCTGAGAGCCCGCATCGAAGGGTTCCCGGACCTCACTGTCGGCCTGCTCGGCTCCGTCTATTTCGCTGGAATGCTGGCGGGAACGCTCGCTGCGCCCGCGATCATTCGGCGCGGCGGCCACATCAGGGCCTATACGGCCTTTGTGTCGCTGGCGGTAGTTTCCGTGATCCTGATGCCGGTCATGGTTTCCCAATGGGCCTGGCTCGGCTGTCGCGCGCTCATCGGCTTCGTGTTCGCGGGCCTCTACGCGGTGATCGAGGCCTGGATCAACGCGAAAGCGACCAACTCGAATCGCGGCGCTCTCTATGCGCTGTATCAAATCGCGAACTTCGTCGCCTCCGCGAGCGGACAATTGGCGCTGAAACCGCTCGGAGTGAGCGGCTTTTCCCCCTTCGCCGTCGCCGGCGCGCTGCTCGCGCTCGCGATCGTTCCGATGGCGATGACCAGCGTCGATCCGCCCGCTCAGCCGCGCAGCGTGCGTCCCCGCCTCCTCTGGCTCATTCGCATGGCGCCGATTCCGTGTTTCGCCGCGCTGGCCGCGGGCGCCGCGAACGGCGCCCTGTTCGCGCTCGGACCCGTTTTCGCCGTCGGGATCGGCATGGCGCCGCGAAGCGCGCCGCTATTCACCTCGTCCGTCGTGTTGGGCTCGGCGCTGGGCGTTCTGCCGATCGCCGCGATCTCCGACCGCGTCGACCGCCGGCTGGTGATCGCAGCGGTCATGATCGCAGGCGCGCTTGCCGAAACGGCCTTGAGCCGTATAGCAGCGCCAGGAGCGTGGCTGCTCACGCTTGGATTTCTGGTCGGGCTGACGACCTATTCGCTCTACACGCTCGCGGTCTCGCTCGCCAATGATCGTGGCGATCCGCATGATCTGATCTTCATCTCGGTCGGGCTTTTGTTCATCTACTGTGTCGCGGCGATCGCCGCCCCGGCGGTCGCCTCGGTGCTGATGAAGGACTTTGGCCCGCGGATGCTTTTCATCCAGAACGCCTACGTCCACTTAGGCATCGCGGCAGTCGCGCTCTGGGGGCGTTTGGCCAGGCCGCGAACCCAAATCGCGCGCCGCCTAGCGTTCGTGAGGACCTCAGTCCTTGACCACCGTCAGGTCCGGGGCGGTCGGATTTTTCATGCCGACGACGTGGTAGCCGGCGTCCACGTGGAGAATTTCCCCGGTGACCCCCCGCGACATCGGCGACAGGAGGTAGACCGCGCTCTCGCCGACCTCCTCGATGGTCACCGTGCGACGCAGGGGCGCGTTGTATTCGTTCCACCGCAATATATAGCGGAAGTCGCCGATACCCGAGGCGGCGAGCGTTTTGATCGGGCCGGCCGAAATCGCGTTGACGCGGATGCCCTTCTCGCCCAGGTCGGCCGCAAGGTAGCGAACGCTCGCCTCCAGCGCCGCTTTGGCCACGCCCATTACGTTATAGTGCGGCATCCATTTCTCTGCGCCATAGTAGGTCAGCGTCAGCATGGACCCGCCATTCGCCATCAGCTTCTCGGCTCGCTGGGCGACGGCGGTGAACGAATAGCAGGAGATCGCGAGCGATTTGGTGAAGTTGTCCTCGGTCGTATCGATGTATCGGCCCGTAAGCTGATCCTTGTCCGAGAACGCGATGCAATGGACGATGAAGTCGACGGCGCCCCATAACTTTCCCGCTTCCGCGAACACCAAATCGATCGAGCCGCCGTCCGTGACGTCGCAGTGCCCCAGCACATGGGCGCCCAATTCCTGCGCCAGCGGTCGGACGCGCTTTTCCAGCGCTTCGCCCTGAAAAGTGAACGCCAGTTCAGCCCCCGCGGCGTGCGCGGCCTTGGCGATGCCCCATGCAATCGAACGATTATTCGCGACGCCGAGGACAACCCCGCGCATCCCGCGCATGACGCCGGCCGTTGCGCCGACTGTAAGGGTTTGCTCCATCAAGGCCTCACTCGTCCTGGACGGCGAGTGTTACGCCATCCCAACCTCGGGTTTAACCTCGCTCGACACGCATGGGAAGGATGCGGCTTTCCTCAACCGTCACAAATTGTGTGAGTTTGCTCATACATGCGCTTGGAACCTGGGCGTCTTCACGCTAGAATTATTAAGCAGCGTTAACGCTTCTTGACGCTCAACAAACTGTCGGTGTCCGCCGTGCCGCCGCTAAGCGAGTCTTTGGCCGATCTCTCTGACTTGCGCCAATTCGGCGTTGCGCTGGCGCGAGACGACAGGTTCGTGGTCGACCATGCGTCTGCGGCGACGCTCGTCGATCGCCTGTTCAGGCAAGCTTCTTTGGAAGCGGTGGGTGAAGGCGTTCGAGGCGAGGCTGACCGGGCGGCCCACGGTGATGCGCGCCTGCGCGCCTTTGCTCAGTTCGTTCGACTTCACCGCCGCCATGTTCGTCGCCTGGCCTATGACGATGGGGAACCAGGCTGGGACGAGCATGCGCAGAATGCGGACGGCAAGGCGTCGGCGGGAGGGGTCGGCGTGGCGGCGGCCGTCCGCATGCTGCCTTTGGAGCTCAGGGAAGCGCTTCTGATCGTCGTTCTCGCCAGATTCGCCCACCAGGAGGCCGCTTCCGCTCTTGATATCTCGTTGGCGACGCTGATTGCCAGGTTGACAAAGGCCCGCGAGCGCGTCGAGGCGCTGACCCACGCGCCCCCGGCGGCGGCCGCCGGCCCGAGAGGGGTCCCGCATTTGCGGGTCGTCAAGTGATGGAGACCGGGCGGCTCGCGGATCTGCACGCCTATGTTGACGACTGCCTCGAGCCTGATGACCGCCTGGCGTTCGAGACGCGGATGGCGCAGGATCCTGCGCTGGCGCGTCGCGCCGCAGAGTGGCGCTCGCAAAACAGCGCCATTCGCGCGGCCCTCGACAGCGAGGGCGCGAAAGCCTTTTCGATCAGCCTCGTTCGCCACCAGAACGAAGTCCCGAGCAGGGGCCGACGGCCGGCCACGGTCGGGGGCAGACCAGGCGATCAGCCGGCTCGATCATCATTGACCGCTGTTGCGGACGCCACCCGATCTTCGGCGGAGGCCGGAAAGGCCAGCGCTCTTCGGCAGTCGCTTTTGTGGCGCCTGGCCTTGGCCGCGTTGTCCATCGGGCTTGCCTGCGTTTGGGCTCCTGCCGCAATCGTCGTCCCGGCCAAAGAACTCGGAGAGGCCGGCGTCGCGGCTTTTCGCGCATTCGCCCGTCCGGGCGTTGCGCCGGTCGAATTGGCGACCAGCGACAGGACCGAATCGGAAGCGTGGCTGACCACGCGGCTCATGCATCCCGTCCACCTCCCCGAGACCCCGTCCGCCGTCAGACTGATCGGGGCGCGGATCGCTCCTTACCCCGGCGCGCCTGCTGCGTTTCTGCTCTACAGGACCCAAGACAGGCCCCTGGGGTTGTTGATCCAGTTTCTTGACGCGCCTCAATCGACAGCGCCTCGCCTTCTCGACGCGGACGGCGGCCATGCGGCGGTATGGACATCGCGTGGCGAAGGATTCGCCCTGGTCGGCGACCTCGACGCAGCGTCTTTGCTTAAGATCGCGACCGACTTCTTCGCCCCGCCGGCGGAAGCCGCTCAGGCCGCGCCAGAGCGAGGCTGGTAAGGCTTTTGATCGCGCATCTTGCGCATCAATGCGGTCAGTTCCGCATCCGGCTCATTCGGCAGAACGATCCGCAGCGTCGCCAGCAGATCACCGGCAGCTTGGTCGGCGCCGGCGGGAAGGCCTTTGCCCCGCAACCGCAGCACCCGCCCGCCGTTAGCGCCCGGAGCGACCGAGACTTCCACCTCGCCGCTTAACGTCGGCGCCCTCACGCGAGCGCCCAGGACGGCCTCATAAAGCGTAATCGGCAGATCCAGGCGCAGATCGCGTCCCTCCACTTTGAACAGCGGATGGGGGGCGTAACGAATGGTCACAATGACGTCGCCGGGCGGCGCGCCGCGATGGCCCCCGGGATGGCCCTGGCCGCGCAATCGGATGGACTTCCCGTCTTCGATGCCGACTGGGACTGTGACGTCCAGCGTCCTTCCTGTCGGCAGGGCGACGCGGACCGACCCGCCGTGCGCGATCGTCGTCAGGGGAACCGCGACCGAGACGGCGATATCTTCCCCCTAGCCGGCTGGCTGCGCGTGCGGGTGCGGCCGGCGCCGAACAATTCCGACAGGATGTCGGGATCGATCGAACCGCTTTCGGGGGAAAACCCGCCGCCGCCAAAGTCGAAGCCGAAATTGCGGAAGTCGCCGCGTCCTCCTCCACCGGGTTGGCGGCCGAAACCGAAACCCTCGAACTGCGGCGCCCGCGGCTTGCCTTCAGCGTCGATCTCGCCACGGTCGAAGGCTTTCCGCTTCTTGTCGTCGCCCACGATTTCGTAGGCTGAGCCAACCTCGGCGAAGCGCTCCTTGGCTCTTGGCTCCTTGCTCTGGTCGGGATGGTACTTCTTGGCGAGCTTGCGAAACGCGGATTTGATTTCCGCCGCGCTCGCAGTCTTCGCAACGCCAAGAACGTCGTAAGGATCACGCATTAGGGGCTCGTCTTCCGGCCCCGCCTGTTAGAAGCGCAAAGGCCAATGTCTCCGTTCTCCATTTGGCCCTTCGTCGCGCGGCGCGCAAGTCCGACACGCGCAGCGCGAGTTGGCCAGTCGGCGCCGGCCGCGATAGTGTCCAACCTCCCCGCAAAGGAGCCTCAGCGCCTTGAACGACTTGAGCGCCGCAGACTTTACCCAGGCTGACGATCCGTTCGTCCTATTCGAGCTTTGGTTCGCCGAGGCGAGGGCGACGGAAATCAACGATCCGGAGGCGATGACGCTCGCCACCGTCGATAAGGACGGCCTGCCCGACGCCCGCATGATCCTGTGCAAGGGGGCCGATCGGCGAGGTCTCGTCTTCTACACCAATATCGAGAGCGCCAAGGGACGCGAGCTCGCCGGTCAGCCGCGGGCGGCGGCGCTCTTCCACTGGAAATCGCTGCGCCGCCAGGCGCGGTTCCGTGGGCCCGTCGCCGAAGTGACCGCGGCCGAAAGCGACGCTTATTTCGCCTCCCGGCCGAGGGGAAGCCAGATCGGCGCCTGGGCGAGCCAGCAGTCGCGGATGCTGAGCGCGCGCGCCGACCTCGAAGCCGCCGTTGGGGTCTACGAGCGGCGGTTCGGAACGGGGGGCGTGCCCCGGCCGGACTACTGGCGCGGCTATCGGCTCGAGCCGACCGAGGTCGAGTTCTGGCGTGACCGCCCGTCGCGATTGCACGAGCGGCTTCAGTTCAAGCGGGCGGCGCCGGAGGGCGCATGGGAAAAGCGCATGCTTTATCCGTAAGGGTGAGCGAGCGCCCGAGAGGCCACAGTCGCGTATGGGGCGGCTGGCGATAAGCGCTATTAAACGCCACTAAACGCGCATAAACGCTAGTAAATTGACTCCAATTTACTAGCGTTTATTTTTCCGAATCGAGACTTTTCAATGGGTTACGGCCGATTGGAGTAAAAAAATTTGGGCAGGCGTCTCAGACTGTGCGCAAAACGTCTCAAAGCAATTCCATCTCTCATTTCTCCACCTCCGCGGGTCCCCAGCACGCGCGCGATCCGGCGATGGAGTCAAAGTAGCACGGTTCCGATTTTCGCAAAGGAATTGTCGACGAGCTGTTTTTCCCGCTTCCAGCGTTCCGGGGTTCAGAACCGGGGAACGCCGACGCCCGGCGGCGCCCAGATGGATTGCCCGGAGGCGATTCTGCGCCAAGGGAATTTGAACGCGAGGACGGCCCCAAAGGTCGCAGGAGGCGAGCCCCCTTCGGGCCCGTGGCTCATGCTTGACTTTGAATTCCTTTCGGCGCCCCGCTCCGCTTAAGGCAAACGTCGTCAGCGCTCGATATTGTGGGCTCCACACCGGGCGCCGTTCGTTTTGCCGAATCCAGTGGCTGGCGAGGCCCCATGAACGACCGGCTGTTTCCCTTACGCCCGGTCCTGGCGGTCTCGGCGGCGGTGTTTCGAGAGGGCCGGGTCCTGATCGTGCGCCGGGCGCGGGCGCCGCTCATCGGCCATTTCAGCCTGCCGGGCGGAGGCGTCGAAGTGGGCGAGACGCTCGCCGAGGCGGTCGCCCGAGAGCTCATGGAGGAGGTCGGGGTCGAGGCCGAGATCATCGCCTTCAACCGCCATGTCGAGGCGATCATCCCCGAGGGGGAGCGGATTCGGGCGCATTTCGTCATCGCTTCGTTCGTCGCGCGCTGGACGAGCGGCGAGCCGCGCTTGAGCGACGAAGTCGACGCCGTCGACTGGATCGATCCGGCCATCGCCCCGCCCTCGCCGGCGACCCCCGAGCTGGCGGAGGTTCTCACGCGCGCCGCGCGGATCGAAAGTGAGTACGAGTGAGCACCTCGTGCCTCGAGGAGCCGCGCGTAGCGCGGCGTCTCGAAGGACCCTCCAGAGGGCGCCACAGGATTGCGAACTGGACCATCCTTCGAGACGGCCGCTTCGCGGCCTCCTCAGGATGACGCGGTGCGCATGTTGAAGGGCTGCCGGTCGATTCCAGCCGCCGATACCATTGGCGCGCGCAGCGCGACTCCGCCCTCATCCGCCGCCATAGCCGTCGAAAGACGGGCGTCTTCCGGCGCCCTATTGCGCCACCTTCTCCCAGCGGGAGAAGGTGAAGGCGCCAATCCCAACGCCGCGCGCCGCCGCCGGCGCGGAATGCGATTGGGTTGAGCCAGGGCCGTCATTGCGAGGAGCCATAGGGCGTCGAAAGACGCCCGTCTTTTGACGGGCTATGGCGACGAAGCAATCCAAGGGTCATAGGGCGTTGCGCTTCATCCCTGGATCGCCGCGTCGGCCCTCGGCCGCCTCGCGATGACGATTCCATCCAAAGGTACCTTGCTCCGGCGCCAAAAATGGAAGACGCGGCCGAGGGGGTGGCCGCGTCTTCTCTTCCGCCGAGGCTGATGGGCGCCCCGGCACTACTCGTCGTCGCCGCCCTCGCCCATGTGATCGCCCATATGATCGCCCATGTGGCCGCCCATGCGGTGCATCATCATCTCGGCGTGCTCCGGCATCAGCATGCGTCCGAGCATGCCGAACTTATGCTTCTGCAAATCGTCGAGGCCGGCGTAGAGCGGCTTGGCGGCGTCGGCGATTTTCTTGACGTCCTCCGCGGCTCGCGACAGGTGGTCGGCCATGGCCTCGAGATGGTCGACAGGCGACATGCGCTCGCCCTGCTCATGCGCCTGCATCATCTGCCGCATGGCGTCCATCCGCGCCTTGGCGGCGTCCTTGACCGCCGATTCAAACGGGGCCCACAGCTTCTCCTGATCGGGCGTGAGTTGCAGGCCAGCCTTCATGCCGGCGAGCTTGGCGTCGAGCATGACCTGGCGATCTTCCGCCATCTGATGCATCCGCTCTGCGCGTGAAGGCTGCTGATCGCTCTCGGCCGCCGCCACGGTCAACGAAAAGGCGGAGGCGGAGATCGTAAACGCCGCCAGCGCCACAAGGAGTGTGCGTTTCATGACGAAACCCCTGTCCAACGACTGAGCGCCGGGAACCTGCTCCCGCGCGCGATGAATTTCAAATTAACTCCCCGTGATGAGGCTTTTCCGCGGCCGCCCATGGATTTTGTGGTTAGCGCAAGGTAAACGCGCACGGGGCTCTTCCTTACGCGCTTCGTCGGCGCCCGCGAGCGCTCCCATGAGAGAGGCAATGACCGAATCTGTATTGGGAAAGCTGGCCAGCCAGCTTGCGGGAGACGGCCAGGTTTTGTGCGCCTGGATCACCGTGAACGAGCCGGCGGTCGCCGAATCGCTCGCCCGCGAGGCCTTCGACGCGGTCGTGCTCGACATGCAGCACGGAGCGATCGATTTCGCCGGCGCCCAGCGCGCGATCCTGAGCGTCGCCCTCGTCGGCAAGCCGACCATCGCGCGGGCGCCGATCGGGGAATTTGCGCTGGCGAGCCGGCTCCTGGACGCCGGCGCCGCGGGAATCCTGGCGCCGATGATCAACAGCGGCGACGATGCGCGCCGCCTGGTCGAGTTCGTGAAATTCCCGCCGCTCGGCCAGCGTTCCTGGGGCCCGCGCACGGCGCTGTCACTCAGCGGCCTCGAGCCATCCGCCTATCTGAAGGCCGCGAATGCGATGACCCAGGCGATCGCGATGATCGAGACCCGCGCCGCCCTCGACGCGCTCGACGACATTCTCCGCGTCGAAGGCCTCGACGGCGTGTTCGTCGGCCCGTCCGACCTTTCGATCGCGCTCAGCGACGGACGTGGCGTCGAGCCGCGCGGGGAGGCGGTCTTGAGCGAAGCACGGCGGATCGCCGAGCGCGCCAAGGCGCATGGAAAATACGCGGCGATGTTCTGCTTCGACGGCGCCGATGTTCGAAAGATGCAGGCGCTCGGCTATCGGCTATGCACCATCTCGAGCGACCAGACGCTGCTGCGCGCGGCGGCGCGGAGCGAACTCGCGGCCGCCCGGTCCGGATAGACCCCAGGAGGCGCCGTCCGCGACTGGAAAAATCGCTGCGAACCCCAATATATCGCATGGGCGCGCGCGCCTGCAGAACGTGCATTTGCGGGCGCGACAGGCTAGGGTGACGAAGATGCAAGTCGCTCTGGGGGGCGCGTGAGCCAATCGCAAAAAAAGGCTTTGGATTTGGACGAGCAAGGCAACGACCTGGCCAGCGCCGGCGAGGCCGCCAGCGAAAGCTATGGCGCGGATTCGATCAAGGTCCTGCGCGGCCTGGACGCGGTGCGCAAGCGGCCGGGCATGTATATCGGCGACACCGACGACGGCTCCGGCCTCCACCACATGATCTACGAGGTGGTCGACAACGCCATCGACGAGACGCTGGCCGGACATGCGAAGCTCGTCACCGTGACCCTCAACGCGGACGGCTCGTGCACCGTGACCGACGACGGGCGCGGCATTCCGACCGGCATCCACGATGAAGAAGGCGTCTCGGCCGCCGAAGTCATCATGACCCAGCTGCATGCGGGCGGCAAATTCGACCAGAACTCCTACAAGGTCTCAGGTGGATTGCATGGCGTCGGCGTTTCCGTCGTCAACGCCCTCTCGACGCGGCTCGTGCTGCGCATCTGGCGCGACGGACTCGAGCACCTGATCGAATTCGCAGGCGGCGACGCGGTCGCGCCCCTCAAGGTCACGGGGCCCGCGCCGGTCGTCGACGGGCGCCCGAAGCGCGGCACCGAGGTCACGTTCACGCCCTCGCCCGGAACCTTCACAATGGTCGACTTCGACTATGCGACCATCGAGCACCGCCTGCGCGAACTCGCCTTCCTCAATTCGGGCGTCCGGATCATATTGACCGACCTGCGCCACGCCGAGCCGAGGCGGGAGGAGCTGCACTATGAAGGCGGGCTCGAGGCGTTCGTGCGCTATCTCGACCGGGCCAAGACCGCGCTGATCGAGAAGCCGATCCTCATCAGGGGCGAGCGCGACAGCATCGGCGTCGAAGTCGCGCTGTGGTGGAACGACAGCTACCACGAGAACGTGCTGCCGTTCACCAACAACATCCCCCAGCGCGACGGCGGCACGCATCTCGTCGGCTTCCGCAGCGCGCTGACCCGTCAGGTCGTCGGCTATGCCGAAAGCTCGGGCCTGCTCAAGAAGGAGAAAGTCGATCTCTCCGGCGACGACACGCGCGAGGGGCTGACCTGCGTGCTCAGCATCAAATGCCCCGATCCGAAATTCTCTTCCCAGACCAAGGACAAGCTGGTCTCCTCGGAGGTGCGCCCGGTGGTCGAGGGGCTGGTCAACGACCTGCTCTCGCAATGGTTCGAGGAGCATCCGCAGGAGGCGCGGGTGATCGTCGGCAAGGTGGTGGAGGCGGCGCAGGCGCGCGAGGCGGCGCGCAAGGCCCGCGAGCTCACCCGCCGCAAGGGCGCGCTCGACATCGCGAGCCTGCCCGGCAAGCTCGCCGACTGTCAGGAGCGCGATCCGGCCAAGTCGGAGATCTTCCTCGTCGAGGGCGATTCGGCCGGCGGCACCGCCAAGCAGGGCCGCAACCGCGAGTTCCAGGCTGTGCTGCCGCTGCGCGGCAAGATCCTCAATGTCGAGCGCGCGCGGTTCGACAAGATGCTGTCCTCGGAGCAGATCGGCACGCTCATCACCGCGCTTGGCGCCGGCATCGGGCGGGACGACTTCAACATCGAGAAGCTGCGCTACCACAAGATCATCATCATGACCGACGCGGACGTCGACGGCTCGCATATCCGCACCCTTCTGCTCACCTTCTTCTTCCGGCAGATGCGCGCGATCATCGAGGCGGGACATCTGTTCATTGCGCAACCGCCTCTGTTCAAGGTCAAGCGCGGCCAGTCGGAGCAATATCTCAAGGACGAGCGGGCGCTCGAGGACTATCTGGTGGAGACGGGGCTCGAGGGCGCGACCCTGACCCTCGCCAGCGGCGAAGCGCGCGCCGGGGCCGACCTGCGCGCGCTGATCGAGGAGGCGCGCACCATGCGCCGGCTGCTCGACAATTTGCACTCGCGTTACAACCGGAGCCTCGTCGAGCAGGCGGCGCTCGCCGGCGCCCTGAAGCCTCTCGCCGATCCGGTCGATCCGGAGGCCGAGCCGCGCGCGCGCCTCATCGCCGAACGGATGAACGCCATCGCCGAGGAGACCGAGCGCAGCTGGAGCGCCCGGGTGGAAGCTGGCGGCTACGCGCTGACCCGCGAGGTTCGCGGCGTCCGGCAGGCCGCGATCCTCGACGCGGGCCTGCTCGCCTCAGCCGACGCGCGCCATCTCGACGAGCATGCGCGCCCGCTCAGCGAAGCCTTCGCCGAGCCCGCGACATTTGCGCGCCGCGGCGACACGACGACCGTCTCCGGCCCCTCGGGGCTTCTCGAGGCGATCAACGCCGCCGGCCGCAAGGGCGTGACCTTCCAGCGCTACAAAGGCCTTGGCGAGATGAACAAGGACCAGCTCTGGGAGACCACCCTCGACCGCGAGGCCCGCACGCTTCTGCAGGTCAAGATCCGCGAGGTCGACGAGGCCGACGACATCTTCGTCAAGCTGATGGGCGACATCGTCGAGCCGCGCCGCGAGTTCATCCAGGACAATGCGCTGAGCGTGGCGAACCTGGACGTGTGAACCGCCGCCGTGTTGGCGCGATCGCGCGGCAGCTAGATGCAAGCCGTGGGCCTCAGCGGCCCCGGCGGTTCTCCGCGAGGCGCGATAAGCCCGCGAAACCAAGCCGCATCAAAGTCTCGGCGACACTGCCCGAGCCGGTCAGAAGCACGCCCGAGGCGGAGGTGAAGGTGACGCCCGAGGGCAAGTCGATCGTGATCTGGTCAGAGATGTCGGCGGAACTGGCTAAGAAGGACGAAGCATAAATAACAACTCCACAAGTATATTATTGTGGAGAAGTATGTCGACCGTCGAGCTGATGGAAAACGAATTGCCGGTCACCGAGACTTTGGTTTGGTTATTCTTGTCCGCAAGCTTGGCCAGCGCGGGAAGGTCTGGGAGGATTTCTGGATCATCGTAGCCGCAAGGAGCGAAGATGAGACAGAAATCCTCCCTACGTGAAAACTCGCTCTGTCTCATAGGCGCTGACGGTGGACACCATGGAAAACCTCTCTGGACAATGATCCAACCACGAGCGTCATCGCGGCCACGAAGCTGGGGAATATCTGCCGGGAGCGTAAAATTCACACCGCCAACCCTTGCGTAACCTCAGAGCCTCTGTGCAATCGTATCGGTAACGCGAAGGCTATTGGCTACAATCGTGAGACTCGGATTGATCCCCCCGCTTGAGGGGAAGAAGGACGCGTCGAGGACATAGAGATTGTCGAGGTCGTGAGCGCGATTCTCGCGGTCGAGCACGCTCATCCGGGGATCGTCGCCAAAACGGCAGGTGCCGCACACATGGCTGCCATTGAGATCGCCAACGGGTTCGAGGGAGCGGACGTCGAAGAGCGCGGCGACCGCGGTCTTGAAGCCATCGACCATTATCCGGGTCCGGCGCCGCAACTCCGGGGGATAACGATAGTTGTAGACGATGTCCTCCTCTGAGCCTGCTTTCGCCGCAACGTAGTTTTCGGGATAGGGAAGATCCTCGACGATCGCTGCAAACGCCGTCCACGGATGGCTCAAAAACGTCCCTTTCGATGCGACCAAGTAGCGAAGCGGCCCAGGCAAAAGGTCGAGCCCCCAGGAGTTCTCGACCACGAACCTCACGGCCTGATCGCGATTCACGATCGGATGAGCGTGGAGGTTTCCCAACTTCTCACCGTTGTGAACGTAAAAGTCGTTGAGCGACAAGCCGTAGTTCATCCCAAGGCTCAACGTCCGGGAGATCCGCTTTGGGCGCACAAACACGTGGGCGGAGGCGTGCAGCATCAGGTTGCGACCGACCAGTCCGGAACTGTTCGCCAAACCGTTGGGGAAATGCTCGCTGGCCGACCGCTGAAGCAGAGCCGGCGTCAGAAAGGCGTTCGCCGCGAGGATGAAAACTCGCGCTCGCAGCGCGATGCGCTGTCCGTTCCGATCGCAGATAACCTGCCGAACGACCCGTCCTGTCTCTTCAAGTCGAATAGCCCGGCACTCCGGAAGGATCCGTGCTCCATATCGGTCGAGAGCCGGATAGAGACAAATTCGGGCGGCGTCGTTGCGGCATTTATGCGGGCAAAGCACGCCAGGGCAGCCATCGCAGCCGGGTACCTGCTCGAGCGCGTAGTGAATGCGGTACGGGTGAAGCCCCGAGCCCTTCAACGCCTCGACAATCGCGAGCTCTCGAGCGGAAGCTGGCGGCGGTGCGAGGAGGCTCGCCACAGGCGGCGCGAGTGGGTCTTGCGTGCCGCGGACCCGATACAATCGCTCCGCCCGCTCGTAAAAAACCGCCATTTCCTCGTAACTGACCGGCCACGCTTCAGGAAGCGACGCGTCAGGCGCGTCCGGAGAGAAACGACGCGGGGTGAAATCCTGCGGGCGAAATCGGTCCATCACCGCTCTGAACTGCGCGGTCGATCCGCCCGCCCCGCAACCGATTGGCGGCCGCGGTCGGAACCGGCATGCCATCTTCCTGTTGCTGATAGAAAGGACGAGGCCACCAGCCGTGGTTCAGCGCCTTTTCGGCGTCGGCAGTCCACCAGAACGGGTCGCCTCGCGCGACCATGGGATCATGGTGGAGGAGTTTCCCGCGCTCGACGAACAACACCGACCGTCCTAGCCGCGCGAGGTTGAAGCCAGCCGTCGCGCCGCCCGCGCCGGTCCCGATGACAATGGCGTCCCAGACCTGGCCTTCGGCGTCCTGCGGAACAACTTCTGACGCGATCAACTTCACGACGCTTTGCGCGTTCCTCTCAGAGCAAGACCCGCTTCTCGGTACAGCGTATCCAAAACCCTTGCGGTCAACACGGCGTCGTCGGGCGGAGGATCATCCGACTTCTCGCCCCTGACTCTTTTCGCAAACGACTCGAGCTGGCGCTGGTAGGTCGACGGCTGCCGGAGCGGCTCGCGGATCTCTTTGCCTTGTTTTTCAAGAACGAGACCTTTACCGTCCCATTTGATACGCCCCTTCTCACACGTCGCCACGACACCGTCGCGCGGCAGGTAAAAGCCGCGGAACCCAAACTCAATAACGCCGTCAGCGCCGGAGGAAAATCGAACCGTCGCGCGCATCCAGCGATCGATTTGAGGACGAGTGCACCTGTGGCTTACCGTGAGGACTTCCGGTTCCTCTGCCGCTACATAACGCAGACAGCTCACTGCGTAGCAGCCGACGTCGAGCGCAGCGCCCCCGCCCAGGTCGTAACTCAGGCGGAAATCACCCTTCCTGAAAGGCACATACGGCGTCCGAAAGCACAATTCGATGTGAAGCAATCGTCCTAACTCTCCCCCGGCGACCAGCTCGCGTTGCCGGCGCAACTTCTCGAGGCCGAGGACATGCATAGCTTCAACGAGGACGAGGCTGCGTCGCCCGGCTAATTGGAACAGGTCCTGCGCCAGTTGCGCGTTCTCCGCCAGCGGCTTCTCGCAAAGCACATGTTTGCCCGCCTCGAGCGCCCGATGCCCCCATTCATAATGGAGGGCGGTCGGAAGTGCGATATACACGGCATCGATGACTTTGGACTCCAACAGCGCCTGGTAGGAGCCGAAGCGGTGCTGAATTCCGTGGCGCGCAGCAAACTCCTCCGCCTTCTCCTGCGTTCGCGAGGCAATTGCGGTCACCTCGACGCCTTGCGTTTCCTTGGCTGGCGCCAGGAGTCCATATGGTACAACCCTGGCAGTTCCCAACACGCCGATGCGAATCACACTATGGCCCTCTGGAAGAAACTGACCTGGACCCGAGGCCCCGCGGGCGTCCGTGCAAGCGAAAATGTCTACGTCTCTGCTGTGACCTCGTTGATCCTCTACCATTAAGTCGTCGACCGAAAGGGCCGACCGCACCCGGTTCATGCCAGTTCGGGTTGGAGAGCTTTGAACTCTTGACTGCTACCGCACACGCGTCTGGGGCACTTGGCGAATCGCAGACGCTTCCGCTGGGCCTAAGGGCGGCCACAATATTATTTTGAGCTGTGTGAATGCTGCTACAATGCAGTTCGAACGACGATGCGCCGAGAGCGTCATGACCTCTATACTCCCACGTGTGCTGAACAGGTTCGGACTTCTCCTCCCGCTAGTCAACTGCTTGGAATTCATGAGCACGCTGGGCACCGAGAGGGGAACCGGTGCTCCTGATGGTTCGCAGCTTCCACCACCAAATCTCAGAATGCGGGTGGTCGGTACCACGGAAGTCTCCTGGTTTCTCGAGAGAGGCCGGCTCGCAGAGGAATGTATACGAGCGGCGCTTGTGCGAGCTGGCGCACCGCTCGGCGCACGGCAGGCGATTCTCGACTTCGGCTGCGGCTGCGGCTGCGTGCTTCGGCGTTGGCGGCGCCTAGACGCGCGGATCTACGGTACTGACATCAACAGCCGCGCCATCAAATGGTGTCGTGCCAACCTGCCGTTCGTCGAGGTCAGCGTGAACGCGCTCGCGCCGCCTTTGAGCTATGGGAACGCGAGCTTCGACTTGGTCTATGCGCTTTCGGTTTTCACCCACCTGCCGATTGAGATGCAGTTCGCGTGGCGTGACGAACTGCGCCGTGTGATGCGTCCGGGCGGCCACTTGTTGCTTACGCTACATGGGGAGGCGTTTACTGATGTGCTAACGCCGGAGGAACGAGCCGTCCGCGAGAAAAGCGGGTGCGTCGTGCGCTGGGCGGAGGCCGCTGGCGCAAACCTTTGCACAACTTTCCATTCGCCCGCTTTCGTGCGTGATCGCATCGCTGACGGCTGGGAAATCGTCGAGCATGTGCCTTGCGGCGCAGACGGCAACCCGCCACACGACCTCGTCGTCTTGCGCAAGCCGCGGACCTAAGTGCAACCTATTTCGGCGCGCAACAGTCGAGGTTGGTCACAGAGGTCATCCATTATTTCCGGGGGACGCAATACGTTTGTTTGTCCAGTCTTACGCGACACCGCAGTCCGACACAGGTAGAGGAGAGCGAGCGACTTTTCTCCGAATTCAAGCTGGGTCTCGAGACTAAAGGCTCATTGCTTGCCTTGGTGTAACGAGGTGGTTATGGTTTTCAGGACGGAGGCGCGGAGCGCGCGGCCAGCCGGCCGCAATGGTTGCCGCTGCGAACGGTTGGACCGTAGTTTCGGGAGCGCAAGCTTGCCCAAGGCGCGAGAGTTTGGAGGCTACAAGGAACGCCCACCGGTGCTGCTCGGTGAAGCGTGAGCGTCTTGCCCAATGACTGGAACTCTGGTTCAGCGCGCGCATGAAGCTAATGTTCGTCCGAAGGAAGGCATATCCCCGCACGCGCATGGGACCCTTGGGGCGCGTTCTCCCCCTGGCTGTCTTAATCGCGGGCTGCAGCCCCGGCGCCAACATGGTCGACGATAGGGCGCTCGAGGCCCGCTTGGACTACCAGAGCGCATTTCCGTCTCAGGCCCCGCTCGGGTTCGCTCCAACTCCGCCTGGTCGATACTTGAGGCCGGACACCACTTCGTTCGTGCTGGGTCCAGACGATATCGTGAATATATCGGTAGTTAACCAGCCCGACCTGGAAAGGACGCAGCCAGTGCGCCCGGACGGCAAGATTGCTTTCTTCCCGGCTGGCGACCTGCAGGCGGCTGGCCGCACGGTAGAACAGCTTCGGGACGCAATCGTCAGTAGGCTGCGCGCCAAATCGGGACGACCCTATCAGCTTGGCATTCAGGATGTTATCCAGATAAAGGTCTATGGACACCAGGATCTCGATACCACCCAGACCATCGGGCCCGACGGCGCGATATCGATCTTGCCGGGCGGGTCGATCCACGCTGCAGGAAAGACTGTCAACGAACTGGCGGACGAGATAACGCGGCGCATATCGAGCATCGTGCAGAATCCAATTTTGAACGTATCCGTGCAGGAGTATAAAAGTCACCCCTTGTTTATTGCTGACCCATTGGTCAACGTCATGATAGAGGAGATCAACAGCCGGCGGATTTCGGTGCTCGGCGCCGTGAAAACTCCGGGAGTCATCAAACTCCGCACTCCGACCACCATCATGGACGCAATATCCCAGGCTGGCGGGCTGAGCGACGAGGCCGACTTACGAGACTTCGATCGTGCTGGAGGACGGCAGGATTTTGCCGGTCAGCCTCGAGAAGCTGTTCAAGCAAGGCGACCTTAGACAGAATATTTATCTGCGGCCCTATTCTTCGGTTTACGTGGGAAGCAGCAGATACAACTACGCCTATGTCATCGGCGAAGTGCAGCATGCCGGGAAGGTAAATTGGGACGGGAATCTGAGCATTATGGATGCGGTCAGTCAGGTAGGTGGAATCACACAAAACGCGAAGACGGATCACGTACTCGTCATTTCGGGCGGCGTTGTCGCGCCAAGCTTGAAGCTGGTCGATATGGGGGGCTTCCTTTATAGGGGCGAACTGCAGGACAACATCCTGCTGCGGCGAGGAGATATTGTCTATGTGCCCAAGAACAACCTTGGGACCGCCGAGCGCTACTTCGATTTCGCCGTCAGAGCGATGGGTCCCGTCGTGTCTGCGGAGAGCGCGATCGTGCTCGGAGGCTCCGCAGTAAACACGCTTCAGGGCAAGGGCACCACGGTGGGCACGAGCATCAATCTAAACACTCAATGAGATTTCTCCCTACTGGCTACCAGGTCGGTGGCTGTGCTCGAACAATCAAACGGCGGCCTATCGGTAGGTAAATAGCGCTGACGCAAGGTAAATTATGTTCTCAAGTTCGCTGCCTTAGCTCTGTAGCTTGTTTTGAAAGTATTTACGGATTCATTCTGTGAGCTTGTGCGATTTGATGGCCGCTAGCATCTTCAATAGTGCAACTGCTGGCAGGTTTTCGCCTTAGTTCGGCCTACTTTCTGGCCTCATTTGAGCACGGTGTGCCCAAAAGAGGGCAGAGAAGTGGCGCTTATCTTCTGTCAACTGTGAGGAGCGGACAGCAATGACCAAACATGTCACCGAAACATCGCTCGTCGCTGCGGACGAGATCGACGCCGAGCTGGAGAAAAGCCTCACAACCACGTGGGACGCCAAAGTCTATTCGTGGGACAACGCAAAATATCCGTTCAATGAGTGGATACTCGACCGTATCCGCAATATGGGTTACAAACTCAACGACTTGAGCTATTTGCATGAAACCGTCCCGCTCAAGGAAACTTACAAGGTAACCAAGCAACTCTGCGCAGACACTAATCTGCCCGAATTTCGACGGATGCTGAACCGCTTCGTGCGGGAAGTGGTCGTTCCCCAGGGTAAACTGAGGCTTCCCGTGGCGGTACAGCGGTTCATGAATGTCCGGATCATGCTCCCGACCACACCGGAGCTCTTCTTTCCGTTCCACACCGGCTTGCTGTACGGCCATGGCATCGCCTCGCGCAGCCTCTGGCTGCCCTTCGTCGATGTGACCGCGGACGAGGACCGAAGCCGATCGATGCAGATCCTAGGCATCAAGCGATCACGCGAGCTAATCAAATACGCGATTGAAAAACGGCTCAGCATGGAGGACATGACCGAGGTTTTCGGAAAGGAAAGCTGGCAGATCAAGGCAAAGCCGGGCAGCGGCTGCTTCTTCACTCAGGAGAACATCCACGGTTCGGGACGCCCCAACACTACGGGCAAGACACGCGTCAGCATGGACTTCCGCATTGCGGAGGGCATGTTCAGCGATTATCTCGCCCGCAAGATTCCGGCTGGATATTTCCATCTGATCCCGGACACCGAGGAAGAAGAAGAGAGGCTGGCGGCGCGTCCGTCTCGCGATGAGGCTTTCAAAAACGGAAAGCCGAACATCTTCTACGTCGCCAATAACACCTCGTCAACTTACAGCATTCCAGTGCATCTGCAGCGTTACATGCTCGTGGACTACTGCAAAAAGAAGGATATTGAGTTCAGTTACGAACTCTTCGACCTCGAGGACATGCTCCATCTGCCGACGTTGTGGCACCTTGTCAGGGACCGTACCTGCAATATCGTTATGTTCAGCATCTACTCGCTGCCGGAAGACGAGGAAATGCGAAACGAGATGCTTGACAGCGCCTTGAAGCGAGGAAACGTCATTCATTTCGTCAACGAAGATCTGCAGCTCACTAACGCGGCGGACCTGAAAGAGATCCGGAAATATCTCGACTTTTCAAGATATGGGCGTTCACGTGCGCCCATCGGACTGCCGCTTTCGGAGACCACCAAATCGTATTTCGGCAAGTGGGCCAGTTCGCTCGGTCATCAACTCGCCTAGACTGCCACGGAAGGAAGCGGAAGGCTAACGGGGCGCGAGACGCCGTTGCCTCCGTTCTTGCTCATATCGAGGGAATGGTTCGGCCTGGCACGCCGAGGGGCGGTGGCGCGCTGTGCAGGCCTCGAGCGCCGCCTCGGGCGTGGTTGTGCTCTTGCCGCCGCGACCACAACGAGGCCGTGGGCCTAGGGGAATGCCAGAAAATGGAGGTAGCTCCAAACCCTTTTGGTTCTGCCGTATCGCTAGAGCACGAGTGGGCGCCAGCGCTGGAACCGGCAAGATTCGAGAGACTGCATGTCATTCCAGCCGACCAATTTGCCTCCTCGCCGCAGAGCGTAAGCCGCGCACTCTATCGCGTATTTGAGATCGTCGTTGCGTTTATCGGCCTGGTTGTCGGCCTGCCCCTGATTTTGATCGCTTCGGTGGTTGTCCGCCTCGATTCTCCGGGACCAGCGCTATTTCGGCACAAAAGACCTGCGCGTTCGATTTGCATGCGCGGACGCGACCTCGTCAGCCGGCCCGATCTCATTCCGCCCCCGGGCGGCTATCGTCCGGAGGCGCAATATTACGTGACGAGCTACTTCACGCTGGTCAAGCTCCGCTCGATGTACGTTGACGCTCGGACGCGCTTTCCGACATACTACGCTTACAGGTTCTCGCAGGAGAATTTTCATAGTCAGTTCCCGACGATCCGGGACGATCCCCGCGTCACGCGAGCGGGACGGCTGCTTCGAAAACTGTCGATTGATGAGCTTCCCAACCTCTGGTCTGTGCTGAAGGGGGACATGGCGCTGGTCGGCCCCCGTCCCGAGGCCCCGGAAGTGCTGCAATACTACACTCCGGAGGAAATGGTGAAATTCGCCGTGAGGCCTGGCATCACCGGGCTTGCCCAGATCGGCGGACGTGGGCTGCTAAATTGGGGAGAAACCATCGCGTTGGATCTAGAATACGTTAGGACTAGAAGTATATCGCTCGATTTTAAAATAATAATCCTGACTATACTGCGTGTGTTGACTCATCGCGGAGCGTTTTAGTTATCGAGAGACGGGATGCAAGCGATGAATCCTAGTGCACCCTTCCGTCTGCAGACTTTTCTCGGAATTGCTCTTGGCCCATCCTTGTTTGGCAGACTTGCGCCGAACTATTTCCAATTGTTCGCCGGTCGGTCGACGCTAAAACGCTTACCTGCTTGGCCATCCTGGCAGTCCTCATCTTGCGGACTCATTACTGGACTGCAGGTTGACCCCGGCGCCTTCAGCGGCGATCGAAAGTTTTAGGCGTTGACCATGGAAGTTCGTTGTACTGATAACAATGGAAGGTTTTCGAGCCCATGGCCGCCAGTTCAATCTTCCTGATTCAGGCGTTCGTCATTGTCGCCGTGCCGGTCGTGCTGTTGCGCGTATCGGGGCTCAAGGGCCTTTTGCCCCTTGTCGCCGTGCAGATCATGCTCGGCATCGCCTTAGGCCCATCGTTTTTCGGCAAAGTGGCGCCGAGCTACTTCCAAATGTTTGCGAGCCCGGCTGCGCTCTCATCGCTGACTGGACTCGCAACCGTCGCGGTAATGATCTTCGGGTTGATTTCCGGTCTGCACGTCGATCCTGCCATCTTCAACGGCAAGGACCGGGTGTTCTGGCCCGTGGCCACCGCGAATGTCAGCTTCCCAATGATTCTCGGCTGTCTGGCCGGATATTGGATTCTTTTCCTCTATCCGGAAGAGCTTCTCCCTGGCGCTAGCCCTGCGGTGTTCATCGCGGCCATGGGAATATCTCTGAGTATGACAGCCCTTCCGGTGCTTGCCGCGATCTTAGGCGAAATGAACTTGCTAAGCAGCCGCATCGGCCAGCTCGCCCTCGGCGTTGCTGGAGTTAACAACATAACATTGTGGATATTGCTGGGAATTCTTCTGACAACTGCGGCGGCGGGACGTGTCGGCCACGGTCACGGAGCCGCGGCGGTTTATCTGTTGATATCAGCGCCGGTCTATCTCCTTTTCATGGTTCGGGTCGTGCGGCCCACGCTCGCCAAGCTGGTGACGGCCCGGATGCAAGAGGGGGAGCAGGGGGTCACCACGCGAGGTGCGGTTGTGGTGGGCGCGGCTACGATTGCCTCAGCGCTGGCAACCGATCTCATGGGATTGCACTTTATCATCGGGGCTTTCCTAGTCGGCACAATCATGCCCGCCAATTTGCACAAGCCGATCCTTGATCGCTTGCAGGTCATGACCCTCGCGCTGTTGATGCCCTTCTTTTTCACGTTGACCGGTATGCGGACCCTTATCGACCTGAGTTCCCCCGCTCTGTTCCAATTTTTCAGCATAGCCATCGGAGTCGGAGCGATCGGCATCATAGGGGGAACCGCCGTAGCGGCGCGGCTCATTGGCGAAAGATGGTCGTTCGGTCTCGGCCTCGGATCCCTCCTGCAAGCCAAGGGTCTGACAGAACTGATCGTTCTGACGGTTCTCTTGGATGCTGGGATCATCTCTCCGAGAATTTTCGCCGCCATGATTCTCATGGCGGTCTCCAGCACCGCGCTTGCGATGCCGCTTGCTCGACTGGCGTTGGCTCGCTCGGGTATGCAGGGAATTGTTGCCGATCCCGTAGCCTCGTCGGGTCGGGATATTGGCGCTGAAACGGTTCTTAGGCATGGTTGACGCGACGTGAGTCGCGGCCGCCTCGAGAATAAGGTGGATGCAAGTGCGACTACCGCCCAGCGAGCGGAAAATTGCCTATCGTCTTCCATCGCCGGACGGGGTCGGCATCCTCGATCGGCAACTCCGTTTCGATCATCCGGACTCGATCGAAAATGTAGTTTCCTCTCGGCGCGGAGAGAGTTTGGCAGAGCTCTCTTTGTTTCACCTCCGGCAGTCTCTTGTAGATGAGACTCAGATGCGGATTGAACGCATAGTCGGAAGGGCTCGCATAGTAGTCCCTCGCCGCCTCGAACATGCGTTGCGCGGACGTCAATTCGGCGAACTGGATGAACAGCGTCTTCGTGAAGCGGTGGGTATAGTCCAGCCGATCGACGCTAAGCTCGACCGGAGGGAACCGGGCCGCGATCGCGCCGGCGGTCGCCCGAGCCTCCGAAGCATCCGATGGGCCGCAAAAGAGCGTCACGTGCGGTTCGAACTCGACCGCGTCGAAGTCTGCAGCAAGGCGACGGATGAGCGCGTGAAGCGTCGTCCCAAGCCGTTCGCAGGGGATCAGCCAGAGCGTGAACTCTGTGTAAGCGATCTCAAATTCCCCCTTTTTCATGTCCTATGGTGCGTCGCCCGGGTTGCGGGAGAGCGAAGCCGATGAACACCTTGGTTGGCATCGATGCTCGCGAGGCGAATCTGCGCCCTGTGCTAACGATCATCATCACCTGCTACAACACTCGAGACATCGTTCGAGATTGTCTGAATTCGATCTACAAGCATCCACCAAGCGAAACCTATGAGATCATTTTGGTGGACGATGCGTCCACAGACGGCACCAGCGAGATGGCGCGCGCGACGTTCCCCAAAATCCGTCTGTCGCGCAACGAAACCAATCAAAACTACTCCTACTCGAACAACAGAGCGCTCGACCAGGCCCGCGGGCAGTTTGTGTTGCTTTTGAACAATGACACCCTTGTTCCGCCGCTTGCGCTTGACTCGATGATCGAATTTCTGCGCGACCATCCTGAGGCTGGGGTTGTGGGCTGCAAGTTGCTCAATGACGACGGGACGGTCCAGCCGTCGGTGAAATCGCTCCCCAGCCCCGGGGCGGCGATTTTCGGGGCACGCTCAATCGTAAGCAAACTGTTCCCGCACAATCGCTTCACCCGGCAGCACTTGCTGCACATTGACGGAGACATGACCCACCCGTTTGTTGCTGGCCTTGTTTCCGGCGCTGCATCGATGATGCCCCTTGCGGTGGTCAAGAAGGTGGGCCACCTCGACCCACAGTTTTTCTATCATGTCGATGCCGATTACTGCAAGCGAATAGCCGAGGCAGGTTATAAGTGCTATTATCTTCCTACAACTTCAATCGTTCATCTTAACCACAGAGGCGGCACCATGGCAAGCCTGCCTGTCCGCTTCCGATCTTTGATGAAGTTCGAGTGCGATAGTTATCGATACTACCGCAAGCACATGCAAACCTCGTCATGGAGCCTCATGCAGATTGTTGTAGCGCTCGGCCTCTCGTTTCATTTCTTGGCACTGGCGTCGGGGCAGTTTTTTGCCGAACTTGCCTCGGCCGTCCGCCGGTCTAAACGCAACATGCTTATTGGCGCGCGGGATTGAGGTGGACGCTGCAAACAGAGAACTCGCGCAAGCCGTTTGCACGACGAAGTCGACAGTTTGTGCTGCGGATTTGGCTCGCGTCGAAGTCGCTTGTCCGTCGTCGGCATCAGTCCGACGTGGATCGAGAACCGACCTCCACGGACGGAAACCGAACCGACAGTACAATCGTATCGCCGGTAGCCTCCCAGGAATGGACGACGTTGGGTCCGAACACGACATAGTCGCCTCTTTTCTGAAGCCTCACCTCCTCTTGCGTTCCGTCAACGTGGAACGTGACTCGCAAGACACCCTCAACCAACACAGAGATCGTGGTACCGTTGCCGTTCGCCCAGGGACTGGGTCGTCGGTCTCCGTCGGGGTGGACGCCCCATTTGACCTCGACGTCGCTCTGGTGCCTCAGTCCGAGTTCCGGGGCGACGAACTGGCCGACAAACCATCCACTGCTGCGCACCTGATCTGCGTTTGCATTCCCAAAATAAAAGCCCTTGCCGTGGCGCATTCGCACTTTCCGGGTCGAACGATAACAGCTGAACTCCCACGGCCAGCGGACATTGTCGGGCGTCGTGCGCCGAGAGGTGTTAAATTGCTCGGGCTGCAGACGAGCGATGATGTTCTGCTCAATCGGACCGGTCAAGGCCTTTATACCGAGGCTCAGTAAGCCGACTCGGAGGGGGATTGAACGAAGCCGCTACCGCGGCGTGATCGGCGAGTTTTGTTGAGTTCCTGCTGCCTGAGAGGATGTGGGTGTCGACGCCCATCCCCCAGACAGGAGTTTTGAGATGGCCGAGTTGAGCCCTCTTCGTCGCCGCATGATCGAGGACATGACCGTCCGCAACATGTCGCCGGCGACGCAACGATCCTACATCAGCGCGGTCTCGAAGTTCAGCCGATATTTCGGCAAGTCGCCAGAACGGTTGGAACTTGAGGATGTCCGCGCCTTCCAGGTCCATCTTGTTTCCACTGGCGTCTCGTGGCCTGGGCTCAACCAGATCGTGTGCGCCTTGCGTTTCTTCTATGGCGTCACGCTCGGCGAGGCGGACGTTCCCGAGCGCATCCCTTATGCACGCGAGCCGCGTAAGCTGCCGGTCGTGCTGAGCGCCGACGAAGTCGTGCGGTTTCTGGAATCCGTCTCGAGCCTGAAGAGCCGCGCCGCGCTGACGACGGCCTATGCGGCGGGCCTCCGGGCTTCGGAGGTCGCGAGCCTCCGGGTCGCGGACATCGATAGCACGCGGGGCGTGATCCTGATCCGCCATGGCAAAGGCGGCAAGGACCGCAATGTGATGCTGTCGCCCCAATTGCTCGGCATCCTGCGTACTTATTGGCGGCTCGCGCGGCCAACGACCTATCTGTTTCCCGGACGCGATGACGAGCGCCCGATCGACCCGACCGTTTTGCACGCCGCCTGCCGGTCGGCGGTCAAAGCCGCAGGCCTAACTAACAATCCCCATAGCGCCGCCAAAACGAACCGGTCCGCGCCTTCGTTCAATCCGGCTTCAATGAGGTCCGCTTCCGCAAGGGCCGCAAAACCGGCGACACGGACCTCACAGAAGCCTCTAGATTCCCGAATCGGCGCGTGTCTGATTCCAGGTCGCGATCGCGGGAGGTTCGCCATGCCCATTCCACTTCGGACTGATTTTGATGCGCGGATGGCGAGGGCCGCCGCGAGGCGGTCGAAGGATGGGCCTCAGGCCAGGCGGCTTCTGGCGCTGGCGGCGATTTACGAAGGCGCGAGCCGGAGCGAGGCGGCGAAGATCGGCGGGGTGACGCTCCAACTCGTTCGCGATTGGGTGATGACGTTCAACGTCGATGGGCCGGAAGGGCTGATTGACCGCTAGCCGCCCGGACAGCCGTCGTGTCTGAACGGCGCGCACCGCGCCGCGCTCGCCGCGATACTCGCGAGCGGCCCGATCCCGGCCGTGCATGGCGTCGTGCGCTGGCGGATCGTCGACCTCTGCCAATGGATCTTCGAGGAATTCCGCGTCGTCGTCGCCAAGCAGACATTGAGCCGGGAATTGCGCCATGGGATATCGTAAGCTCTCGGCTCGCCCCCGCCATCATGAGCAGGCTGAGGGCGCGATCGAGGATTTTAAAAACGTATGGCCCGCCCGTTCGCAACGTATGGCCCGCCCCGTTCGCAAAGGGGTAGTGCCGAGAGATCAGCGTCTGATCAGTCTGCTTCAACGTATCCGGCCTCGAAGGTCTCTCCTCCCCGGCCATGATAGTGATACGCGTGCCCCGGTCCTCATAGGACTCACGGCGTCGAGCGCCGTTTTTTAAACCAGGCTTCCGGAACGCCGCTTAACTGTCAGGCCATCTCGTCGTCACCCTCTCGCAAACCTCTTTTGATCGATCGGCCCGTTCGAGCCCCGTCGATCAGTCCCTACGCCACCGCCGGCTTCAACCCTCTCGCGGCAATAGTCTCGCCGCGCCGCAGAATCGCCCAGGCAATTCGAGCCAGCTTGTTGGCGAACGCCACAACAGCGATATTGCGATGGGCGCGGCTCGTGAGCCCCTTGGCCCACCAGTCAAGTGGAGTGTCGCGCTCGACCACATAGGGCAGCGCCGCGCGCGCTCCATGGATCAGCTGTCGGCGCAGGTATTTGTTGCCGCGCTTGCTGATCCCGAGCAGCTTCGGCTTGCCGCCGGTGGTGAACTGTCGAGGAACCAGTCCCAGCCAGGCCGCGAGATCACGTCGCGCGCGAAGCTTTCCGCTCGACCGAGAAAGCGCCGAAGCAATCGTCGCCCCGATGCCGGGGATCGTGATCAGTCGCCGGGCCTCCTCGTTCTCTTTCACCCAGTGGACGAACTCGGCGTCGAAAGCAGAGATTCGTCGATCGAGTTCGGCCCATTGCGCCCGGGCGTCGGCGACGAGCACAATCATCCGTGGGCTCAAGCCTGCTCCGTCCTGTTCATCTATCAGCACGGCGAGGAATTGCTGAAGCTTTCGCTTGCCCTGCGGCGCGACCAGCCCTCGCTCCAAAAGGATGGCGCGCACCTGATTGATTAGAGCCGTCCGCTCGCCGACCAGCCGGTCTCTCGACCGATCCAGAAGTCTGCATGCCGAGTTGGTCCCGGCTCTTCAACTCGACAGAGCGCATCGTCGGACGGGTCGCCGCTTCTGCGATTTCTTCAGCGTCGCGATCGTCGTTCTTTACATGAGGTTGCTGCGTCAAGTGGTTTGTGCGCAGTCACCCTTCAGCTGGCCCGCATCGATGGTTCTTTTCGACGTCCGGCCGAGGCCGGCGTCAACAGTCCGGGGCGACGCTGGCACTGACCCTTCGGGCGGCGCAATGTATTAAACGCAGGTTTTACCTGCAACCAAAGGTCGCGCGCTCACCCTTGGGTCCGCACCCGCTGCATTGCCGAGGGGCGGAACGCTAGATCTCTTTTAAATCCTCCTGTTCATCGACCTGCTCGTTCGCGGCTTACGCTTCAACGGCCGCTTCAAAGTGCGCGCCATCTTTCCACATTCGTCCAAGCAGCACAGCCAGCTTTCTCGCGACCGCCACTCGGGCGCGCTTCGGGCCGATCGTCTTGACCAGCCTCAGACCCCAGTTCCGCAGGGCGAAGCGCTTCTTGACCGTCGTCAAAAGCACATTGGCGGCCTCATAGAGATAGTGCCGCGCCATGGCGTCGCCCTGTTTGGAAATGCCCATGCCGACATCCGTTTCGGCCGACTGATATCGTCGCTCGGTCAAGCCCAGGTACGCGCCGATGTCGCGTGTCCTGCGGAACCGCTCGACGTTCTCGATCGCCGCCATATAGGCCAGAGCCGTTATTCGGCCTACGCCGGGCACGCTCATCAGGCGCCACGCGATTTCGTTGCGCTTTGCAAGCTCGTCGAGCTCATCGTCCAGCCGCGCCTGCTGGCCTTCGATCGAGGCCAAGGATTCCAGGAGAGCTCTAATCGCCGCATGGAGAATTGGATCATGCCGGGTCGCCTCATAGGCGGCCTCGTCGAATTTCTTCCCGCCAGCCCGCGACGGCAGCTTGATGCCGAACGGGCGAAGGAGGCCACGCACCTGATTGCCCAGAGAGCGCTTCAGCTTCACCAATTGATCGCGCGCGCCCAACAGCGCCTTTAACCGATGCGTGTCGACCGACTTGACGTAGACCGAGGAAAACCAGCCGGTCCGCAACATCTCGGCCAGCGCCCAGGCGTCGCCCTTGTCGCTCTTGATCCGTCGGCTTTTGATGGCGTCCGCCGCGCGGCGCGCGTCCATGCAGATCATCGGATAGCCGATCGCTTCAAGCGACCGGAACAGGTGCGGCGTGAATGGGCCACTCTCGAGCCCGACCTTATCCAAGCGATCCCTTGAACCGCTGCAAGGCGCCGTCGATCATTTCCGGATGCGTATCGACGGTTCCTCGCCACACCGCCTTGCCCGACCCGTCGATCACGCAGATCGCCGTTCGCTTGCCGCCGATATCCAACCCTGCATACATCCTCATCGCTGCTCTCCATTCGTTGCTCACGAATCGCCAGCGAAGGGTCTCCCCGACGCCGGAGAGCAGCAACCTCATGTACGGTATGTATAAGGGCGTGTCTTCAGTTGAGGAGGATGGCGGCGCAGGCGAGCTGAACGCCGGCGAGGAAAATCTTGGCGAGCTTGTCGTAACGCGTGGCGATGGCCCGGAAGTGTTTGAGCTTGTTGAAGAACCGCTCGATGAGATTGCGTTCGCAGTAGAGGGCGAAGTCGCACTGGCGCGGGGTTTTTCGGTTGGATTTGGATGGGATGACTGGGACGATCGCTCGAGCGTCGAGGGCGCCGATGAAGGGGTCGGCGTCGAAGGCCTTGTCGGCGATCAAAGCGCCGGGATCGACGGCTTCGATGAGAGATTGAGCGCAAGTCAGATCGTGATCCTGGCCCGGGCTGAGCATCACCTCGACGGGATTGCCGAGGGCGTCGACGAGCGCATGAATCTTATACCAAAAGTCATAGCGTCTGACCGATGTGGGCCCAGTCTCGCATGCCGATGGACGTGATCGGTTCAGGCTGGGCGATGAGGTTTCGCCAAGCGGCGCATGCGGCGTCAACGACGGCGTCGTAGTTTTCGAACACGGTGTTTGAGAGCCAGTTCTGGCGTAAATACTGCCAGACGTTCTCGACCGGGTTGAGCTCCGGGGCGCGCGAGGGCAGGGAAGATCGGCGTGATGTTGTCGGGCACGTCGAGCTTGCCCGTGGTGTGCCATCCGGCTCTGTCGAGGATCAGAACGGCATGGGCGCCGTCGGCGACATTGCGTGAGATTTCGTCGAGGTGAAGCTGCATCATGTCGGCGTCGGCATAGGGAAGCGCAAGGGCGGCGCCGACGCCCCGCGCTGGGCAGATCGCGCCGAACAGATAGGCGTTGTCGTAGCGCTGATCGGCGGGCTGCCGTGGCCGTGTTCCGCGCCTGGCCCACTGCCGAACCAGCCCATTCTTCTGGCCGATCCGGGCCTCGTCCTCAAACCAGATCTCGACCGGCGTCGTCTCCGGCAGCCCTTCGAGATGGGCCTTCAGCGCGCCCGGGAAGTTTTTTTAAATCCTTCGACGATCCGCTCGTCCTGGGCCGGATGACGCGGCCTGGCGCTGATATGCGAAAAGCCGAGCTTCTTGAGAAGCTTTCCGACATAGCGGGGATGAAAGTCGACGCCGAATCTCTCGGCGATGACCCGCTTGAGATCGATGCGCCGCCACCGGACGACGCCATCTTCCTCACGGTCCGGGCCAGCCTCGACGATCTGCGCGAACTGAGCCAGTTGCTCCGCCGACAGGCGAGGCTTGGGACCCTCCGTCCAGTTGTCGATCAGGCCCTGTGGACCCGAGGCGTTGAAGCGATGCACCCAGTCGCGCAAGGTCTGGCGATCCATGCCGCCGATCTTGGCTGCTCCTCCTCGGTCCATCCCGTCCCGGACCGCCGCCAGCGACAGAAGCCGCCGGCTCTGGTTGACGTCCTTCGACCGCCGGGCCAACGCCCGAAGCTCCTTCGCCGAATAATCCTCTCGCAATCTGACCGCTGATGGCATGGCGCAAATCCTCCATGCCGTCTTCCCTCAGCCAGCAGAGCCGTTGGTATTAGTGGTCAGTCCGCCGCGGGATCGGCCGATGGCTTGCGCGCCGTCTTTTTTTGGGCGCCGGCGCTATGCTGGTGAGCGCGCACGATGGTGGCGTCAATCATCATGTACTCGTTGTCGTGATCGCTGGCCAAGAGCTTGAAAACCCGCTCGAAAACGCCGCTCTTGGCCCATCGGTTGAAGCGCTGATAGACGATCTTCCAGTCGCCAAAGCGCTCGGGCAGATCGCGCCACGGGATGCCGGCGCGAAACCTGAAGAGAACGGCTTCGACGAACAGGCGATTGTCCGCCGCCGTGCCGCCCACATGGCCTTCACGGCCCGGCAGAATGTCTTTGATCCGATCCCACTGGTCGTCGCGCAGGGCATATCGTCGCATCGGTCAGCCCCTCCTCGGGCCGACCACTCACGAGTCAGACATTTGCTGATTCGGGAATCCCTCGCGTATCCGAAACACAAAACGTTCCGCGTCCGATTCCGATCCGTTCTCGCCTCAACTGAAGACAGGCCCTAGGTAGGGAACTCGACCAGTACATGCGATGCTCGTCACGGCGAGAGCGAGGCCGGAGATAGGGTTTCCAGCGAGACGATCGTCTCGGGTTGCGACGCGTCACCAATTCTTCAACCCGCAG